>NZ_CP110128.1:5235000-6435000 GCF_028471945.1 Pseudomonas sp. WJP1 | reverse complement strand
TGGCTGATCAGGTAGGCAGCGGCACCCTGGCTGGAGTTGCCGTGATAGCAGACCACCACGGTTGGCGCGTCCAGATCGGCACCCTGGATGAAGGCGTGCAGGGAGTGGTTGTCCAGATGCTTCGAGCCGCTGATGTGCAGGGCGGCAAAGGTCGCAGGATCCCGGACGTCGACCACCACTGCGCCTTGCTCGCGCAGGGCTTGGGCCTGTTCCGGGGGAATACGTTTGAATTCGCTCATGGCGGGCTCCTGTGGCTCGGCAGAAAGTGCAGTCTAGCGCGGGGCGCTGACTGGCGATGGTTCGGAAATCCGTGGGGCGACTGGCGGTTCGGCGGCATGGCCATGCTCGTCGCATTTGCAGGCCAGGCGTTCACCCGTGTCGACATTCATCAGGGTCAGGGCGCCGCCCCAGACGCAACCGGTGTCGAGGGCCGAGATACCCGGTTCCTGGATCTTGCCTTCCAGCGCCGCCCAGTGGCCGAAGATGATTTTCACGTCCCTGGTCTTGCGTTCCTTGTGCTGGAACCAGGGCTTGTAGCCTGCAGGGGCCGTGCCCAGGCCTTCCTTGCTCTTGAGGTCGAGCTTGCCCTCGGCCGTACAGAAGCGCATGCGCGTGAAATAGTTGGTAATCACCCGCAGACGCGTCACGCCCTTGAGGTCACTGTCCCATTTCGCCGGATCGTTACCGTACATGCCATCGAGGTAGGGCGGCAGCAGGTTGTCATCACGCAGGGCCGTCTCGACTTCGGACGCGTATTTCAATGCTTTGCGCAGTGACCACTGCGGCGGAATGCCAGCATGCACCATCGCCACGTTGCGCTGTTCATCGTAGTGCATGAGTTTTTGCTGGCGCAGCCATTCCAGTAGCTCGGCGCTATCGGGGGCTTCGATGATCTCGCGCAGAGTGTCGGCTTTCTTCAGGCGCTCGATGTTCTTTCCGGCCGCCAGCAAGTGCAGGTCGTGGTTGCCGAGCACGCACACCAGTGAGTGACGGATGCTATAGAGGAAACGCAGGGTTTCCAGCGACTGCGGGCCGCGGTTGACCAGGTCGCCTACCAGCCACAGACGGTCTTTTGCCGGGTCGAAGGCGACCTTCTTGAGCAGGCATTGCAATGCCTCGAGGCAGCCTTGCAGGTCGCCGACGGCATAGGTTGCCATCAGTGCAAGGCTCCGGGCACCGCCAGGCGGAATGGGGCGATGATGGCATCGAAATGTTTGCCATCCTCGGCGCGCATCTCGTAGCTGCCCTGCATGGTGCCGACTTTGGTGGTCATGACGGTGCCGCTGCTATAAGTATGGCTTTTACCGGGCTCGATCTCCGGTTGCTGGCCAACTACGCCCGCACCGCGAACTTCCTCGACATGCCCATCGCCATCGGTGATGACCCAATGCCGTGACAACAGTCTGGCCGGTAGCAGGCCGTTATTTTTCACGGTGATGGTGTACGCGAAGGCAAAACGCTCTTGCTCGGGTTGCGATTGTTCTGCCAGATAGCGGGTGACGACGCTGACGTCGACCTGATAACGAGGATCGGACATGCAAAGGGCCTTAAAAACGAAGCGGAACGCGGGACGTAGCTGATAAGTCAGTCTAGGCCAGGTATCGGATAGTAAACCAGACATGGGCGCTGGTGTCCTACCCGATAACGCTTCAGTTCTGTCAGGCGTCCGCGGCTTTCTGTAGGACTTGTTCGCTAAGCTTGTCGGCAAGGCGCACGAATGCCGCCAGATCAAGCTGCTCGGGGCGCAAGCTGCCATCGACGCCGGCGGCTTCGATTTCGGCGTTGCTCAGCAACAGCTTGAGGGTGTTGCGCAGGGTTTTGCGGCGCTGATTGAAAGCCTCGCGCACGACGCGCTCCAGCAAACGGTGGTCCTTGGCCGGGTGCGGCAATACCGCGTGGGGCACCAGGCGCACGATGGCCGAGTCGACCTTCGGTGGTGGATTGAACGCGCCGGGTCCTACGTTGAACAGATGTTCGACCCGGCAGTGGTACTGGACCATGATCGACAGCCGGCCCCAGTCACCGCCGCCAGGCCCTGCCGCCAGACGCTCGACCACTTCTTTCTGCAGCATGAAGTGCATGTCGCGGATCAGGTGGGCGTTGTGCAGCAGGTGGAAAATCAGCGGTGTAGAGATGTTGTACGGCAGGTTGCCGACTACACGCAGGCTACCAGGTGCGGCATTCAGGCTGGTGAAATCGAACTTCAACGCATCACCCTGATGCAGGTTGAAGTTGCTCTTGCCGGCGAACTGCTGGTTGAGGATCGGGATCAGGTCCTTGTCCAGTTCCACCACGTCGAGCTGGGCACCGCTGCTGAGCAGGCCTTGGGTCAGCGCGCCCTGGCCAGGGCCGATTTCCAGTAGACGGTCTTCGGCCTTGGCATGGATGGAGCGCAGGATGCGGTCGATAACGCCAGCATCGTGCAGGAAGTTCTGGCCAAAACGCTTGCGCGCCTTGTGTTGGTATTGCTCGGTCATAAACGGGTCTCGGCCATCTGGTAGGCGGTTTCCAGGGCGACTTGCAGGCTGCCGGTGTCGATCTTGCCACTGCCGGCCAGGTCCAGGGCGGTGCCGTGGTCGACCGATGTGCGGATGATTGGCAAGCCGAGGGTCACATTGACTGCTGCGCCGAAGCCTTTGTATTTCAGCACAGGCAGGCCCTGGTCGTGGTACATCGCCAGCACTGCATCGCAGTGCTCCAGATATTTGGGGGTAAACAGAGTGTCGGCGGGCAACGGGCCACGTAGGTCCATGCCTTCGCCGCGCAGGCGCTCTAGCGTGGGTTCGATGATATCGATTTCTTCATGGCCCAGGTGTCCGCCTTCACCGGCATGGGGGTTGAGCCCGCACACCAGGATACGTGGCTGGGCGATGCCGAACTTTTCTTTCAGGTCGCTGTGCAGGATTCGCGTGACCCGCTCCAGACGCTCCGGCGTGATCGCATCGGCAATCTCGCGCAGGGGCAGGTGAGTGGTGACCAGCGCCACGCGCAGGCCGCGGGTGGCGAGCATCATGACCACTTGCGAGGTGTGGGTCAGGTCGGCGAGAAATTCCGTGTGCCCGGAAAACGCGATACCGGATTCATTGATCACGCCCTTGTGCACCGGGGCGGTGATCATGCCGGCAAAATGCCCGTCCAGGCAGCCCTGGCCAGCGCGGGTCAGGGTCTCCAGGACGAAAGCGGCGTTAGCCTTGTCCAGCTGCCCAGCGACCACCTTGGCGTTGAGCGGTGTATCCCACACATACAGGCTATTGGCGGGAGCGGGAGCATCCGGCCAGTTGTCCGGCATGACGGGCAGCACATCGACGACCACGCCCAGCTGCGCGGCCCGCTCAAGGAGCAGGTCGCGGCTGGTAATGGCAATCAGGGGGTGTGGCTGGGCGTGCGCGGCGAGCAGCAGGCACAGGTCGGGACCTATGCCGGCCGGTTCGCCGGGTGTCAGCGCGAAACGCTTGGGTTTCACTGTGCTGCCTGGTCGGCGCCAGGGAGTTTGATTTCCACGTACGCTTCGTCACGGATCTGACGCAGCCAGGTTTGCAGCTCTTCGTCGTACTTGCGGTTACGCAGTACGGTCATCGCTTGCTGCTCGCGAGCCTGGGTCGTGCTGTCGGTGGCGCGGCGACCGAGGACTTCCAGGACGTGCCAGCCGTATTGAGTCTGGAATGGCTTGGACAGCTGACCTTGCGGGGTCTTGGCCATCACTTCGCGGAACTCCGGAACCAATACATTCGGGTCGATCCAGTTCAGGTCGCCGCCATTGAGGGCGGAACCCGGGTCTTCCGAGTAGCTTTTTGCCAGTTCGCCGAAATCTTCGCCTGCTTCGATGCGGGTGTAGAGCGACTCGGCCAGGGCCTTGGTTTTTGCTTCGTCACGGATCGGACTTGGTTTGACCAGGATGTGACGGACGTGCACTTCGTCACGCACCTGCGCCCCACCGCCACGCTTGTCGGTGATCTTCAGGATGATGAAGCCCCCCGGCGTGCGCATGGGTTGGGTGATGTCGCCAACCGCCATGGTGCTCAACAGGCGATCGAAGGGTGGTGGCAATTGAGCAGCTTTACGCCAGCCCATGTCGCCACCTTCCAGTGCGGTTTCGCTGGCGGACTTGGCGATTGCCAACTGACCGAAGTCAGCGCCTTGCTTGAGCTGCTGGTAAACCGCGTCGGCCTGCTTGGCGGCATTCTGGATGGCGTCGGAGTTGGCGCTTTCCGGCGTAGGAATCAGGATGTTGGCCAGGCGGAACTCTTCGGACAGCTGCATTTTGCCAAGATCCGAGGCCAGGAAGTTCTTCACCTCCTGCTCGGAGACCTGGATGCGCTCGGCAACGCGACGCTGACGCACGCGGCTGATGACCATTTCGCGACGAATCTGGTCACGTGCGTCGTCGTAGGACAAGCCGTCACGCGTCAGGGCGGCGCGGAATTGCTCGACCGACATGTTGTTGCGCTGGGCAATGGTGCCGACAGCCTGGTTCAGTTCTTCATCGGTGATACGGATGCCGGAGCGTTCGCCGATCTGCAGTTGCAGGTTCTCGACGATCAGGCGCTCAAGCACCTGTTGTTCCAGTACGCTGGCCGGTGGCACGGCGGAGCCGCGCTTGGCGATGGTTTGCTGGACTTCATGGACCCGTTGGTCCAGTTGGCTCTGCATGACCACGTCGTTGTCGACAATGGCCACCACTTTATCGATGGACTGTACCGCGGCGTTGGCCGCGGTACCCAGGAACAGCGCGCCCAGCAACAGCGGGCGCAGACAATCAGAAAGCTTGGTCTTCACGTTCACGATAACCTTGGATGCCTTTGTCGAGGAAACTCTCTACTTTGGCGCCGGTGAGGCCGCCGAGTCCCTTCAGAACAATTTGGAGGAAGACGCCATGGTCGCCTTTTTCGTTTTGCGGGGCGTCTTGACTGGTTTCGTCATAATCGACCCAGTAACGGTTGATCAGGCGCAGTTTCCAGCAGCAGTTGTCGTACTCGAAACCACCGAAGGCTTCCAGGGTACGGTTGCGGTTGTAGTCGTACTGCCAGCGGCTGATGACGTTCCATTGCGGCACGACCGGCCAGATCACCGAGAAGTCGTGCTGTACGATCTTGTAGTAGTCCTTCACGTAGCCAGGCTGGCCCGGGGTGCCGTAGTCACCGCCGCCCACTTGCCATGTACCGGAGTTCTGGTCATAACGAATCTGGTCATTGCGATAGCGATAGCCGGCGTTGATGACCTTGTTCGGGTTGTCTTCAGGCTGGTAATGGAACATCGCGCTGCCCGAACGGGGGCTGCGGGTGTCCGGGTCCCAGTTGTAATCGGCAGTGGTGCGCCAATCGCGGTTCCAGCGATATTCGTATTCCAGCGCGTAAGGAGAAACGTCAGAGTGCGCGTCTTCGCGGGTTTTTGCATCGATGCCCGGCAGCTGGACTTCGCGATCCTTGAAGTAGAAAGCCTGGCCGACGCTGATGCGTTGGCGCTCGAAGCCGTTTTCTTCGATCCAGCGGCTGGTCACGCCCAGGGACAGTTTGTTCTCGTCGCCGACACGGTCGGAACCAGAGAAACGGTTGTCGCGGAACAGCGATGCATAGCTGAATGTGTATTCGCTGGTGTCGAATACCGGAATGTCTTCCTGGTCCTTCTCGGGTACGTAGAGGTAGAACAGGCGTGGCTCAAGGGTCTGGTTATAGTCTTTGCCAAACCAGTTGGTCTTGCGGTCGAAATACAGGCCGCTGTCGATGCTTGCGATTGGCACGCCGCGGTTCTGGTTGCTGTCGAACGTGCCGTTGAGCCGGTCCTGTTCTGCAGTTTGCGCGGCAACCTGGCTTTTCCCGATGCTGTCCAGGTCCAGTTGGTACTGCGTGTACTGGTACTTGAGTTTTGGCGTCAGGAAACCGTAGCTTGCCTCCATCGGGTAGCTGACGGCTGGCGCCAGGTTGAGGCGATCGCCATTGGCGCGTGCCAGACCCTGAACGTTGGTGTCGAGGCGCGGCGATACATTGCCGTCTTCATCGGTGTAGGTGCCGTTCTTCAAGTCCCGGTCGAACCGCACGAGCTCAGTGTCATAGGTGAAACTCAGGCCGCCTGGACGCTCCGGCAACGCACCGTTGAAGGTGATCTGCGGCAAACGGTCGTACGGGGTGATGTTCGACACAGTCGCCAGTTGATACGCCTGGGCATTCACGCGGGCGGTGTAGCTGTCGCCACGGTAGGTAACGGCGCCCTGCTGGTTGACGTAGTCGGCACTCTTAACGCCAATCTGGTCGGTCTGCAGATCCTGGAAGTAATAGGGATCGCTGATCTTGGTGTAGTCGACCTGGGTCAGGACACGCGAGTCCAGACCACCCTTGTGCTGCCAGTTGTACATGTAGCGGGTTTTATCGTAGTCGCTCTGCTGCTTGCGATCGTCGTTCTCGTCGTTGAGGTACGCGGCGCCGAACTGACCTTCGCTGGACTTGGTCAGGTAGCGGAATTCGCCTTCCATCAACAGGCCGCGATCACTCATGTAGCGCGGGTACAACGTGGCATCGTAGTTTGGTGCCAGGTTGAAGTAGTACGGCGTGACCAGCAGGAAACCAGTGTCGCTGCCGCTGCCGATGGTCGGCGGCAGGAAGCCGGATTGACGACGGTCGTCGATCGGGAAGTAGATGTACGGCGTATACAGGATCGGAATGTCCTTGACCCGCAGTGTGACGTTGGTCGCCGTACCGAAGCCGGTAGCCGGGTTCAAGGTGATGTTGTTGCCCTTGAGCTGCCAGGCGTTGCTGTTCGGCTCGCACGTGGTGTACGTACCATCCTTGAGTCGAATGATGGCGTTCTCGGCACGCTTGGCGTACAGCGCGTTACCGCGGATGCGCGATTTGTGCATCACGTATTCGGCGTTGTCGACCTTGGCCTCACCGGTATCGAGCTGCACGTCGGCGTGGTCACCCACGATCAGTGCGCCGTTGTCGCGAATGCGCACGTTGCCGCTCAGCTCACCACGGCTCTCGGCCTGGTACAGGTTGGCTTCGTCGGCTTCGACCTGCATGCTGCCCTGGCGCATGACCACGTCACCGGCCAGGGTGGCGACTTGCTCATCCTGCTTGTAGCGGGAAGCTTTGGCGCCGATAAAGGTTGGGGCGTCACTTTTATTCGTCTTGTCATTCATGCCAGGACGAATCGGTTCGATATAGGAACCAGAGCAATAAGGACCGGTTTCGGCCAATTGTGCTGCAGTGAGCTGCTCGCGCGGAACCCAGTCGAGGTGGCTGTAGTCTGCGCTACGCGACTTGAGGCCACGGCCTTTGGATTCGGTGACCAGTGCTGGTTTGGCCCCCGTGTCTTCGCTGGCGCCCGTTTCGGCGGGTGCCTGGCCGGTGGTGCTGGCTGCGCTGCCCTCATGGACTGGGCGCGGAGGCAATGCAGCCGCCTGCGATTTTGGCGCACAATTCCAGGCACCCGAAGCAGAGACCGAGCAGTCATACTGTTCCGCGGCGACCACGAAAGGGCTGGCCAAGGGTTGCAGAGCCAGCAAACTGCCGGTCATCAACAACGGAAATTTTTTACGAAACGCGGGGGATTTCAATGCCATCTTAATAGTCCGGGCTTCCTGCGTGCCATCTGCCCGCGGTGTGGGCCGCACGCCTCTCGATGGTCTGAAAAAGATGCTGGATAATAAAGCATGACCCGCTTGACGGCTAGCGCCGTCGGAGACCCTTGCAATGCCTGACCAAGATCTACGTTTGCAACACCTGAAAGTTTGGCTCGATGAACAATTGGCAATCCTTTTCGCGCAACAGGGATGGGGTGCCGTACCCCCGGCCACGTTGACTGCGGCCAGCAGCGACGCGAGTTTTCGGCGCTATTTCCGTTGGGAAGGCGCCGGTAGGAGCTTGATCGTGATGGACGCCCCCCCGCCCCAGGAAAACTGCAAACCCTTCGTGGATATCGCTTTTCTGCTGGCGAAATCCGGAATAAATGTGCCGAAGATCTACGCCGAAGACCTTGAGCGCGGATTTCTTTTGCTTAATGACCTGGGCAACAAGACGTACCTGGACGTGATCGACAGCGCAAACGCCGACGATTTGTTCAAGGATGCCCTGCAAGCGCTGCTGGCATTCCAGCAGTTGCCGATGGTTGCGCCACTGCCGAGTTACGACGTGGCGTTGTTGCGACGTGAGCTGGAGTTGTTCCCCGAGTGGTACGTCAAGCATGAGCTGGGCATCGAGTTCGATGCGGCGCAGCAAGTCCTCTGGCAGCAGGTCAGCGATCTGCTGATCGACAGTGCTCTGGCTCAGCCGAAGGTCCTGGTGCACCGCGACTACATGCCGCGCAATCTGATGCTCAGCGAACCCAACCCCGGCGTGCTGGATTTCCAGGACGCCGTCTATGGCCCTGTCACCTACGACGTGACCTGCCTGTTCAAGGATGCCTTCCTCAGTTGGCCCGAGGAGCGCGTGCGCGGCTGGCTGGAAAATTACTGGCAGCAAGCAGCTGCGCTGGACATTCCGGTGCAGCCAGACTTCGAAGACTTCCTGCGCGCCAGCGACCTGATGGGCGTGCAGCGTCACCTCAAGGTGATCGGGATCTTCGCTCGTATTTGCCACCGCGACGGTAAGCCGCGTTACCTGGGCGATGTGCCACGCTTCTTTGCGTATATAGATGCAGTGATTGCGCGTCGTCCTGAGCTGGCTGAACTGGATGTATTGCTGGCCAGCCTGCGTGCTGGAGTGCCGGCATGAAGGCGATGATTCTGGCGGCAGGCAAGGGCGAACGCATGCGTCCCTTGACCCTGACCACGCCCAAGCCGCTGGTTCGTGCCGGTGGCGTGCCGTTGATCGAGTATCACCTGCGAGCCCTGGCGGCGGCGGGCTTTACCGAGATCGTGATCAATCATGCCTGGCTGGGTCAGCAGATCGAAGACTATCTGGGCGATGGCTCGCGCTACGGTGTGAGCATTCGCTACTCGGCCGAAGGTGAACCGCTGGAGACCGGTGGCGGAATCTTCCGCGCCTTGCCGTTGCTGGGTGACGAGGCTTTCCTGGTCGTCAACGGTGATATCTGGACCGACTACGACTTCAGTGTGCTGCATCAACCCATCACCGGGCTGGCGCATCTGGTGCTGGCCGACAACCCACCCCATCATCTCGCCGGAGACTTCAGCCTGGACGACGGCCAGGTCCGGGATGGCCAGCCGGACACCGCAACCCTGACCTACAGCGGTATCGCCGTGCTGCATCCACAGTTGTTCGATGGTTGCTCGGCAGGGGCGTTCAAGCTCGCGCCGTTGTTGCGCAAGGCCATGGCTGACGGGCAAGTGAGCGGCGAACGCCTGAAGGGGCTTTGGGTGGATGTCGGGACCCACGAGCGTCTGGCCGAAGCTGAAACCCTGATCGAAGCGAGCCGCTGACATGCTGTGGCCAGGGACTCTGATCGGAGCCGGAGCGGGCTTTGCCATCGCCAGCATTCCGGGAGCCATGCTCGGGGCCTTGCTGGGGCAGGTGCTGGATCGGCACCTGCACCTGCAAAGCTGGGCGCATTTGCGTGAAAAGCTCGGGGGTCGACCTGTCCTGCGCAACGACGAGTTGTTGTTTGTGTTACTGGGGCGCCTGGCCAAGTGTGACGGACGGGTAGTGGAGGGACATATCAAGCAGGCTCGCGCGGAGATGCGTGCCCTGGAAATGTCCGAATCGGCACAGCGCCGGGCGATTGCCGCGTTCAATCGTGGCAAGTCGGGCAGTGACCGGTTGCGTGGCCATCTGCTTCGGCTGAGAACTCAGCCATTTGCCGCAGAAGGGGTGTTGCGCGCTTGCTGGCGAATGGTTTGGGCCGATGGTCATGCGGGCATCCGCGAGCGTGAATTGCTGCTCCAGTGGGGCGGTTGGCTTGGGTGGAGCGAGCGGAAGGTCAAGGCGTTGGCGGCCGATTACGAGCCACAGCAGCGTCCGTTGGCCAACAGTGTTACTACCTATCAGGACGCCTTGCGATTGCTGGGTGTATCTGCCACCAGTGAGCCCGCCCAGATCAAGCGCGCCTATCGACGCCTGCTCAGTCGTCATCACCCGGACAAGATTGCCGGCAGTGGTGCAACCGCGTCGCAGGTTCGCGAGGCGACCGACAAGACGCGCGAGTTGCACAACGCCTATACGTTGATTCGACAGCGGCGGGATTTTCGCTAACAGCAAAGAGTTGCGTCGCCCAGGTGTGGATTTGCTGGAGAGCGGGGCGACTCAGTCCATCACTCCGGCGCATTCTGCGGATTTAGCCAACCCCGTACCCGGCGCACCAATTGTTCCTGTTGTGCCTTGTTATTGCCTGGCAAAGCCTTGAGCGAAACCTGGCTGAAGGCCGAAGTCTTCAAGCGTTTACTGGCTTGCAAGCGGGCCAGTGCCGCGTTGCGGTCCAGCGGCTTGTCCATATAGAAGAGGTCGGCGGTGGGCAGCTTTAGGGTTGGCGCGAGTTCGTCCAGTTCAGGTGCCGCCTTGGCCGGCGTCTGCGCGGCGACCATGACGAAGCGCTCGACTTGCGCCGTCTGCTTCTCGCTCAGATACCGCGCGGCCCAATAGGCACCGGTGCCATGCCCCAGCAGCACGATGCTGCGAGCGCTCTGCTGTTCGGCAAAAGCGATGGCCGCGTCGATGCGGGCGAAGATTCGCTCGGCGTCAGCCTTGCTTTGCTCGTCGGCGGTTTCGGCGACTGCCTTGTCCACCACCTCGGCTTCGCCGCCCGCCGCCTGTTCGATGGGGGCCGCGGTGGTTGAGTCTTTGCTGCCGACGTCTGGCGCCTTGGCTGCTGGAGCGGCCTCCACAACGCGCGGTGCTATGGCATCACTTTGCAGATCAGGCAAGGTGATACTCAGGCTGCTCCATTGGGCATCCGGCAATTGGCGGCGCAATGGGCCGATTGCTTGCGGCCAGTCAACGGTTTCGCCAGCGCCGGGGATGATAATGACTGCGCCTTTGGGGTCGGCGGAGTTGGCCGGCTTCCACAGGGCCAGGAACGTATCGCTGCCCGCTTGCAGTTGTTGCTGTTCCTGGCGCGCAATTGTTCGCTCCAGTGCAATCGCTTCTTCCTGACTACGCTCAGGCAACGGCTGGCGTTCGAGTGGTTTTTCTTCGGCGGGTTTTTCTGCTGCGGCAGGCGTCGGGTCAGCCGCCTCAACGGAAAAAGCCCATGGCAGGATCAGCGACAGGCACAATGCTGGCAGTGCCAGGCGGTAGACAGGGAGCATTGGATATTCCAGGCCAGAAGTAATTCCGGCAGCCTAATGGGTTGGTCAGTTTTTGTCAGTGTGTGAGAGTTCGATGATGCGTTTTCGCTGCCTGTGGGTTATCGGCTGTTTGTGGTTGCCCTTGATGGGCTGGGCGGCGGTCGCGCCACCAGCGCATGTCGCTCCATTGTCCGCAGGCCAGCAACAATGGCTGGCGCAGCAGGGCGATTTGCGGGTGGGTCTGGTGTTGCAAGCGCCCTATGCCCAGTACGACCGCCGCTTGCAGCGCCTGTCGGGGGTCAATGTCGAGCTGATGAAGTGGCTGGCCAGGTCGCTCAAGGTCGAACTGAGCTGGCGCAACTTTCCCGATCTCGAGCAATTGGAAGCGGCCGCGCGCGCCGGGGAAATCGACCTCGCCCCGGGGCTGACCCAGACCCCTGGCGGCCTGCGCCTCTGGCAGTTTTCCGATCCGTACATGCGGGTGCCGCAACTGGTGGTCAGCGACCAGAAAAGCACCGGTGCGGTGGAGCTGGAAAAACTCGACAGCCAAACCCGCGTCGCCGTGCGCATGCCCAGTGCTACCGCAGACTACTTGCGCGGCAACTATCCACATTTGAATCTGCAGGGCGTACCGGTCGAGCGCCAGGCGTTGCAACTGTTGCTGAGCCAGCAAGCCGCCTTTGCTGTGGTCGACGAGGCGCAATTGGGGCGCCTGTCCATCGAGCCTGAGTTCTCCGGGCTGGTGGTGGTCGGTGATATCGGCTTGCCACAGCTGCTGCGGGTGGCTACACGGCGCGACCTGCCGGAGTTGGCCGGTATTGTCGAAAGCGCGCTTCGGGCGATCCCGGCCAAGGACCTGGAGGCGCTGCACAACCAGTGGCTGCAACCCAAGTACCCACGGCTCAGCGAGTCCCCGGGGTTCTGGCAAAACCTCTGCCTGCTGTTGATGGTGCTGGCGCTCAGCGCTATGGCCATCGTGTTCTGGCAACGGCGTCAGCAGCACAGCCTGGAGCAACGACTGGCGGCGGCGCAGGCAGACATTGCCTTGCGCGCCGCCAGCGAAGAGGCCCTGAGACTCACGCAGTTTTCCATCGACCAGAGCACCGTCGGCATTCTCTGGGTGAATTGGGACAGCCACGTGCGCTACGCCAACCGCGCCGCCGAAACCATGTTGGGCTATCCGCCCGGTGGGATTATCGACCGGCCGTTGATCGAGTTCGAGCCCGACCTGCACATGGATCGCTGGTTGAACCTGTGGAGGCGCGCCAGGGCCAGCGACGACGCTCCGCAAAGTTTCGAAACCAATTGCCTGCGGGCCGATGGCAGCATCCTGCCGACCGATGTCTCCTTGAGCTTCCTGCGTTTTCGCGAGAGCGAGTACCTGGTGGTCTACCTGACCGATGTCACCGAACGTCGGCGCGCCCTGGCGGCGTTGCAGGAAAGTGAAGCGCGCTTGCAAGGGATTGCGGCGAATGTACCGGGCCTGGTCTTTCGCCTGGAGCGGGCGCCGGTGACAGGCCAGATCGACTTTGCCTACATCAGTGAAGGCAGCGAGAGTCTGGTGGGTTACTCGCCGGCGACCCTGGCCCATCGTGACAAAGGCCTGCGCAGCCTGGTGCATCCGGACGACAAGGCCAGTTATCACCAGACCCAGGACCATGCGCTGGACACTGACAGCGACTGGTCCTGGCAAGGCAGGATTCTCACACGCCAGGGCGAACAACGCTGGGCGGAAATCAAGGCGATTACCCGTCGACTCGAGGGCGGTGCCTACGTCTGGGATGGCATTGTTTGGGACATCAGCGAGAGCAAGCGCATCGAACTGGAATTGGCCAGCTCCCGTGAGCAATTGCGCGAATTGTCCGCGCACCTGGAGAGCGTGCGCGAAGAGGAAAAGGCGCGCATTGCCCGGGAAGTTCACGACGAGTTGGGCCAGATGTTGACGGTGCTCAAGCTGGAAACTTCCATGTGCGAGCTGGCGTATGCGCAGCTCGACCCCGGATTGAACGAGCGTCTGAACAGCATGAAGCGTTTGATCGCCCAGCTGTTCCAGCTGGTACGCGATGTGGCGACGGCGTTGCGGCCACCGATTCTCGATGCCGGGATAGCCTCGGCCATCGAATGGCAGGCGCGCCGCTTCGAGGCGCGCACGCAGATTCCGTGTCTGGTGCAGGTGCCGGAAAACTTGCCGGTGCTCAGTGATGCCAAGGCCATCGGCCTGTTTCGTATCCTTCAGGAAGCGCTGACCAATGTCATGCGCCACGCCCAGGCGCATACTGTCGAACTGACACTGGCCCTTGAAGGTGACGACCTGTGTCTGACCGTCAGCGATGATGGCGTAGGATTTGTCGCCGCGAGCGGCAGGCCAACATCCTTTGGGGTGGTCGGCATGCGCGAGCGGGTGTTGATCATGGGCGGGCAACTGTCCCTTGAGAGCGAACCGGGTGAGGGCACGACCCTGACTGTGCGAGTACCCCTGGATAAGGAGACGTAAGTGATCCGTGTACTGGTTGCCGAAGACCACACCATCGTCCGCGAGGGCATCAAGCAATTGATCGGCCTGGCCAAGGACTTGCTGGTGGTGGGGGAGGCGAGCAATGGCGAACAGCTGCTCGAGACCTTGCGGCATGTGCCCTGCGAAGTGGTGTTGCTGGATATCTCCATGCCGGGTGTCAACGGCCTTGAGGCGATCCCGCGGATTCGTGCCTTGAACAACCCACCGGTGATCCTGGTGTTGTCGATGCACGACGAGGCACAGATGGCGGCACGCGCCTTGAAGGTTGGCGCGGCGGGCTATGCCACCAAGGACAGTGATCCGGCGCTGTTGCTGACGGCCATTCGCCGGGTAGCGGCGGGAGGGCGTTACATCGACCCGGACCTTGCCGACCGCATGGTCTTCGAAGTCGGCCTGACCGATTCTCGGCCGTTGCACTCATTGCTTTCGGAGCGTGAGTTTTCCGTGTTCGAGCGCCTGGCCCAGGGCGCCAACGTCAACGAGATCGCCCAGCAACTGGCGTTGAGCAGCAAAACCATCAGCACCCACAAGGCGCGGTTGATGCAGAAACTCAACATCACCTCGCTGGCCGAGCTGGTGAAATACGCGATGGAGCACAAGCTCCTCTGAAGAACACCGCCGTCCTCCTGTAGAGCCAGGCTTGCCGGCGAAGAACGATGACGCGGTGTGTCGGATACACAGAGGTGCCCCGTTCGCCGGCAAGTCGGATCGCCGCACCGCTGGCCCCTACAGGGGATTCGCGCCGCCATATCCATTTGCGACATTCATGAGCAACCGTTTTTGCTTGTTCTTGCGGCTTGTAGCTGAAAGCTTGCCGCTGCCTCTATCCAAACGCGCCATCCTTGTAGGGCAATCCCTACCCCCAACCTTCCATCTGGCTGAGGCGAATCTCTCTTGCCCCCCGATTTGCGCAGGTTCCAGCGTCCACTAGGCTTAGTCCACAGCAGTCATCAACAACAAAGGTGTGGGTATGAGCCAGGTCGATTCAAGCGCAGGGGCCAATGATGTTCTGGTCAGCTTTCGTGGAGTGCAGAAGAGCTACGATGGCGAGAACCTGATCGTCAAGGACCTCAACCTGGACATTCGCAAAGGCGAATTCCTCACCTTGCTCGGGCCGTCCGGCTCCGGCAAGACCACCAGCCTGATGATGCTCGCCGGTTTCGAAACACCGACGGCGGGCGAAATCCTGCTGGCGGGCCGCGCCATCAACAACGTGCCGCCGCACAAGCGTGACATAGGCATGGTGTTCCAGAACTACGCGTTGTTCCCGCATATGACGGTCGCCGAGAACCTGGCGTTCCCGCTGACCGTGCGCGGTTTGAACAAGAGCGACGTCAGCGACAAAGTCAAAAAAGTCTTGAGCATGGTGCAGCTCGATGCGTTCGCCCAGCGTTATCCGGCACAGCTGTCCGGTGGCCAGCAGCAGCGCGTGGCACTGGCCCGCGCACTGGTGTTCGAGCCGCAACTGGTGCTGATGGACGAACCCCTCGGTGCACTGGATAAACAGCTGCGCGAACACATGCAGATGGAAATCAAGCACCTGCACCAGCGTCTGGGCGTGACCGTGGTCTACGTGACCCACGACCAGGGCGAAGCCTTGACCATGTCCGACCGCGTGGCCGTTTTCCATCAGGGTGAAATCCAGCAGATCGCACCGCCGCGCACTCTTTATGAAGAGCCGAAAAACACCTTCGTCGCCAACTTCATTGGCGAAAACAACCGCCTTAATGGCCGTCTGCACAGCCAGACCGGCGATCGTTGCGTGGTCGAACTGGGCCGTGGTGAAAAAGTTGAAGCCCTGGCGGTGAATGTCGGCAAGACCGGCGAACCCGTCACATTGTCGATTCGTCCGGAACGCGTGAGCCTCAATGGCTCCAGCGAGTCCTGCATCAACCGCTTCTCGGGACGGGTAGCGGAATTCATCTATCTGGGCGACCACGTCCGGGTTCGCCTGGAAGTCTGTGGCAAGACCGACTTCTTCGTGAAACAACCGATTGCCGAGCTCGATCCTGCGCTCGCTGTCGGCGACGTGGTTCCGCTTGGCTGGCAGGTCGAACACGTTCGCGCGCTCGATCCAATTCTAGAGGCGAACTGATCGCCCCGGCTTCAACAACACAAACCCTGCACGTGGAGAGAACAATAAATGTTGAGATCCCTGAAATTCACCGCTCTGGCACTGGGCATGATGGGGGCAGCAAGCGCAATGGCGGCTGGCCCGGACCTGACCGTGGTGTCCTTTGGCGGGGCGAACAAGGCGGCGCAGGTCAAGGCCTTCTACGCACCGTGGGAAGCGGCAGGCAACGGCAAGATCGTCGCAGGCGAATACAACGGTGAGATGGCCAAGGTCAAGGCCATGGTCGACACCAAGAGCGTGTCCTGGGATCTGGTAGAAGTCGAATCGCCAGAACTGTCCCGTGGTTGCGACGAAGACATGTTCGAGCAACTCGACCCAGCCCTGTTCGGCAAGACCGAGGACTACGTCAAAGGCGCCATCCAGCCATGCGGCGTGGGTTTCTTCGTGTGGTCGACCGTGTTGGCCTACAACGCCGACAAGCTGAAAACCGCACCGACCAGCTGGGCGGATTTCTGGGACACCAAGCAATTCCCGGGCAAGCGCGGCCTGCGTAAAGGCGCGAAGTACACCCTGGAGTTCGCACTGATGGCTGACGGCGTTGCGCCGAAAGACGTCTACAAAGTGCTGGCCGGCAAAGACGGTCAGGACCGCGCGTTCAAGAAACTCGACGAACTCAAGCCGAACATCCAGTGGTGGGAAGCCGGCGCACAACCACCGCAATACCTCGCTTCCGGTGACGTGGTCATGAGTTCGGCCTACAACGGCCGCATCGCTGCCGTGCAGAAAGAAAGCAACCTGAAAGTGGTGTGGAACGGCGGCATCTACGACTTTGACGCATGGGCCATTCCAAAAGGTCTGGATAAAGCACGTGCTGACGCGGCGAAGAAATTCATCGCCTTCTCGGTGCAGCCGCAACAGCAGAAGACCTACTCGGAAAACATCGCCTACGGCCCGGCCAACACCCAAGCCGTACCGTTGCTGGCCAAGGATGTCCTGAAGGACATGCCGACCACCCCGGAAAACATCGCCAACCAGGTGCAGATCGACGTCAGCTTCTGGGCTGACAACGGCGAGCAACTGGAACAGCGCTTCAATTCCTGGGCTGCGAAGTAACCACCACCCTTGTGGGAGCGGGCTTGCCCGCGATGGCGTCATCACCTTCAACATCCATGTTGACTGATACACCGTCATCGCTGGCAAGCCAGCTCCCACAGGTTGTTCGTATTAGAAAGATCGATTTCCGGAGTACGCCATGGCTATCGCCGTTCCCGTGAACGCGGGCACTGACCCCACCTTGAAGCAGCGGCTCAAGCATGCCGAGCGGGTCAACCGCTGGAAGGCCCAGGCGTTGATCGCGCCGCTGGTGCTGTTCCTGTTGCTGGTGTTCCTGGTGCCAATCGTGGCGCTGCTCTACAAAAGCGTGGGTAACCCGGAAGTGGTCGGCGGCATGCCGCGCACCGTGGCGGCCATTGCCAGTTGGGACGGCCGAGGCCTGCCTGCCGAACCTGTCTACAAGGCGGCCAGCGAAGACCTCGCCGAAGCGCGCAAGAATCAGACCCTGGGCGATTTGTCCAAACGCCTGAACATGGAGTTGGCCGGCTATCGCAGCCTGCTGACCAAAACCGCCCGCGCCTTGCCGTTCGCCACTGAACCGGCTTCTTATAAAGAAGCGCTGGAGGGCCTCGACGAGCGCTGGGGCGATCCGGCCTACTGGCAAGCCGTACGCCGCAACACCAGCAGCATTACGCCATACTATCTGCTGGCAGCGGTCGATCACCGCATCGATGATCTCGGTGAAATCGCCCCGGCCACCCCGGATCAGGCGATCTACCTCGACATCTTTGCCCGCACCTTCTGGATGGGCCTGATCATCACCGTGATCTGCCTGGTGCTCGCGTATCCCCTGGCTTACCTGCTGGCGAACCTGCCGTCGCGCCAAAGTAATTTGCTGATGATTCTGGTGCTGCTGCCGTTCTGGACCTCGATCCTGGTACGTGTCGCCGCGTGGATCGTCTTGCTGCAATCGGGTGGCTTGATCAACAGCGGCCTGATGGCCCTGGGCATCATCGATAAACCGGTGGAACTGGTGTTCAACCGTATCGGTGTCTACATCTCCATGGTGCACATCCTGCTGCCGTTCATGATCCTACCGATCTACAGCGTGATGAAAGGCATCTCGCCGACCTACATGCGTGCGGCGATTTCCCTGGGTTGCCACCCATTCGCCAGCTTCTGGCGGGTGTACTTCCCGCAAACCTATGCCGGTGTCGGCGCCGGTTGCCTGTTGGTGTTCATCCTCGCCATCGGCTACTACATCACCCCGGCGTTGCTGGGGAGCCCGAACGATCAGATGGTCAGCTACTTCGTCGCCTTCTACACCAACACCAGCATCAACTGGGGCATGGCGACCGCACTCGGCGGCCTGTTGCTTCTGGCGACCGTGGTGCTTTATCTGATTTACAGCTGGCTGGTGGGCGCGAGCCGCCTGCGCCTGAGCTAAGGGGAGAATGAAATGCTGAGTCCTTATATGTCGCCCATCGAGCGGGTGTGGTTCTACAGCTTGCGGATTCTCTGCGGCTTGATCCTGTTGTTCCTGATCCTGCCGGTGCTGGTGATCATCCCGTTGTCGTTCAACTCCGGCAGTTTCCTGGTGTACCCGCTGCAAGGTTTCTCGCTGCAGTGGTACCACGACTTTTTCGCCTCGGCGGAATGGATGCGCGCCCTGAAGAACAGCATCATCGTCGCCCCGGCCGCTACGGTGCTGGCCATGGTGTTCGGTACGCTGGCGGCCATCGGCCTGACCCGTGGCGACTTCCCCGGCAAGCCCCTGGTGATGGCGCTGGTCATTTCACCAATGGTGGTGCCCGTGGTGATCATTGGTGTGGCCAGCTATCTGTTCTTTGCGCCGTTGGGCCTGGGCAATAGCTTCTTCTCGTTGATCGTGGTGCATGCGGTGCTGGGCGTGCCGTTCGTGATCATCACCGTGTCGGCGACATTGCAGGGGTTCAACCAGAACCTGGTGCGTGCCGCGGCCAGCCTCGGTGCTTCGCCGCTGACGGCGTTCCGTCGGGTGACCTTGCCGTTGATCGCGCCCGGGGTGATTTCCGGTGCCTTGTTCGCCTTCGCCACTTCGTTCGATGAGGTGGTGGTAACGCTGTTTCTTGCCGGTCCTGAGCAAGCGACCTTGCCACGGCAGATGTTCAGCGGCATCCGCGAAAACCTCAGCCCGACCATCGCCGCCGCCGCGACGCTGCTGATCGCCTTCTCGGTGATCCTGCTGCTGACCCTGGAATGGCTGCGTGGGCGTAGCGAGAAACTGCGTACCGCGCAGGTCTAACGCCAAACACCGATTCACTGTGGGAGCGAGCCTGCTCGCGAAAGCGGAGTGTCAGTCGACTCAAATGTCGAATGTTCAGCCGTCTTCGCGAGCAGGCTCGCTCCCACAGTTGTTTTGTGTGGTTTTTTGGGGGGGCGTGGGTCATTCACGACCTGAATACCAGACAACACCCGATCCCCGACTACTCTATGTGCCCAGCTCCCACATCCATAAGAGGCTGCGCACATGGGTCTTTCCTCCTTCAAAATCGCTCACAAACTGATCACCGGTGCAGAGGCCATCGAGCAGCTATCGGCGGAATTGACGCGCCTGGACATCGACAATCCGCTGATCGTCACGGACGCCGCGCTGGTCAAGTCCGGCACGGTAGAGCTGGCGCTGGCACAGCTTGGCGGGCGCACCTATGAAATCTTCGACCGGGTGCTGCCGGACCCGGAAATCGCCATCGTCGAAGACTGCATGCGGGTTTATCGCGACGGTGGGCATGACGGTTTGATCGGCCTGGGCGGCGGCAGTGCCATCGACATCGCCAAAAGCGTGGCGGCCTACGCCGGTTACCACGGTGCGCTTGAAGATTTGTTCGGGATCGACCAGGTGCCGCGCAAGGGCCCACCGCTGATCGCGATTCCAACCACCGCTGGCACCGGCTCGGAAGTCACCAACGTGGCGATCCTTTCCGACAAGGTCGCGCAATTGAAGAAGGGCATCGTCAGCGACTACCTGCTGCCGGACGTGGCGCTGGTCAGCCCGCAAATGACTTTGACCTGCCCACGCAGTGTCACCGCCGCCAGCGGCGTCGATGCGCTGGTGCATGCCATCGAATCCTATCTTTCTGTCAATGCCTCGCCGATTACCGACGCCCTGGCCATCGGCGCCATCAAACTGATAGCCAAGGCGCTGCCCAAGGCCTACGCCAATCCGTCCAACCTGCAGGCCCGTGAAGACATGGCCACCGCCAGCCTGATGGCCGGCATGGCATTCGGCAATGCCGGGGTGGGTGCGGTGCATGCGCTGGCGTATCCGCTGGGCGGGCGCTTCAACATTGCCCATGGCGTGAGCAATGCCTTGCTGCTGCCCCATGTCATGACCTGGAACAAGATGGCCTGCGTTGAACGCATGCAAGATATCGCCGAAGCCATGGGGGTGAAGACCGCTCATCTGAGCGCCAATGAAGCGGCCGACAAAGCCGTGGAGGCCATGACCGCGTTGTGCGCGGCGGTGGAAATCCCCCAGGGACTGCGCAGTTTCGAGGTGCCCGAGGATGCCCTTGCGGCGATGGCCGTGGAGGCGGCGGGGATCGAGCGCCTGATGCGCAACAATCCGCGCCGGCTGAGTGCTATCGATATCGAGAAAATCTACCGGGCGGCCTACTGATCATCGCGCTTTCGGTGCGCCGGCCAAAGCAGGCGGTATACAATGCGCGCCATCGTGATTCTGCTCAGAAAAGGTGCGTCATGCAGCCCTTCGTAATTGCTCCGTCGATTCTTTCCGCCGACTTCGCCCGCCTGGGCGAAGAAGTGGACAACGTCCTGGCCGCTGGCGCCGACTTCGTGCACTTCGATGTCATGGACAACCACTACGTACCGAACCTGACCATCGGCCCGATGGTCTGCTCGGCGCTGCGCAAGTACGGCGTGACCGCGCCGATCGACGCGCACCTGATGGTCAGCCCGGTGGATCGCATCGTCGGTGACTTCATCGAAGCCGGCGCGACCTACATCACCTTCCACCCGGAAGCTACCCAGCACGTCGACCGTTCCTTGCAGCTGATCCGTGAAGGCGGCTGCAAGTCGGGCCTGGTGTTCAACCCGGCGACGCCGCTGGACGTGCTCAAGTACGTGATGGACAAGGTCGACATGATCCTGCTGATGAGCGTCAACCCGGGCTTCGGCGGGCAGAAGTTCATCCCCGGCACCCTCGACAAGCTGCGTGAGGCGCGGGCGCTGATCGACGCGTCGGGTCGTGACATTCGCCTGGAAATCGACGGCGGCGTCAACGTGAACAACATTCGTGAAATCGCTGCTGCGGGCGCCGATACCTTCGTTGCCGGTTCGGCGATCTTCAATGCGCCGAACTACCAGGAAGTGATTGAAAAAATGCGTTCCGAACTGGCGCTGGCTCGCCCATGAGTGGCTTTGAGCAGCTGTTCCCGGGGCGCCTGCCACGGCTGGTGATGTTCGATCTGGATGGCACCTTGGTCGACTCGGTCCCGGACCTGGCGGTGGCTGTGGACAAGATGCTGCTCAAGCTCGGTCGCGCACCGGCAGGTATAGACGCGGTGCGTGAATGGGTGGGTAATGGCGCGCCGGTGCTGGTGCGCCGTGCCCTGGCCGGCGGTATCGACCATTCGACGGTCGATGGCGCCGAGGCCGACAGTGCGCTGGAGATTTTCATGCAGGCCTATGCCGATAGCCATGGCTTGACCGTGGTCTACCCCGGTGTGCGCGATACCCTGAAATGGCTGCAAAAGCAGGGCGTCGAGATGGCACTGATCACCAACAAGCCGGAGCGCTTCGTCGCGCCGCTGCTGGATCAGATGAAGATAGGCCGATATTTCAAGTGGATCATCGGCGGCGACACCCTGCCACAGAAAAAGCCTGACCCGGCTGCGCTGTTTTTCGTGATGAAAATGGCCAATATCCCGGCCTCGCAATCCTTGTTCGTCGGCGACTCGCGCAGCGATGTGCAGGCGGCGAAAGCGGCGGGGGTCAAGTGCGTGGCCTTGAGCTACGGCTATAACCACGGGCGTCCGATCGCCGAAGAGTTGCCTACCCTGGTAATCGACGACCTGCGCAAGCTAATTCCCGGTTGCCTGGACCCGGCCGCTGAGATAACGTTGGCCGACGCTGTTCAACCCCCTTCTGGAAACGCCATCGTGGTGGTCACTCGCAAACTCTGGATGAAAGTCATCAAGGCCCTGGCCCGCTGGCGTTGGCGCGCCTGACTGATCCTGGCCGGTTGTCCGGCGCGTTTGCATACCTGACTGTTTGACCCTCAAGCCACGAGGCACCTCATGATCCGCGAAGAATTCCTGCGTTTGGCCGCTGCCGGCTATAACCGCATCCCGCTTGCCTGCGAAACCCTGGCCGACTTCGACACGCCGCTGTCGATCTACCTGAAACTGGCCGACGAGCCCAACTCCTATTTGCTGGAGTCGGTGCAGGGCGGCGAGAAGTGGGGCCGTTACTCGATCATCGGCCTGCCGTGCCGCACCGTGCTGCGGGTGCATGACCATCACGTCAGCGTGACCATCGACGGTGTCGAGACTGAAAGCCACGATGTAGAAGACCCATTGGCCTTTGTCGAAGCCTTCAAGGCGCGTTACAACGTGCCGACCATCGCCGGCTTGCCGCGCTTCAACGGCGGTCTGGTGGGCTATTTCGGTTATGACTGCGTGCGTTATGTGGAAAAGCGTTTGGGCAAGTGCCCGAACCCGGATCCGCTGGGCGTACCGGACATCCTGTTGATGGTGTCCGACGCCGTGGTGGTGTTCGACAATCTGGCCGGCAAGATGCACGCCATCGTCCTGGCCGACCCGGCGCAGGAACACGCCTTCGAGCAAGGTCGCGCGCGTCTGGAAGAGCTGCTGGAAAAACTCCGTCAGCCAATCACCCCGCGCCGTGGCCTGGATTTCAGCAAGCAGCAGGCGGCTGACCCGGTGTTCCGCTCCAGCTTCACCCAGAACGATTACGAAAAAGCCGTCGACACCATCAAGGAGTACATCCTGGCCGGTGACTGCATGCAGGTCGTGCCGTCCCAGCGCATGTCGATCGATTTCAAGGCAGCACCCATCGATCTGTACCGGGCGTTGCGTTGCTTCAACCCGACGCCTTACATGTACTTCTTCAACTTCGGCGACTTCCACGTTGTCGGCAGTTCGCCGGAAGTGCTGGTGCGGGTCGAAGACAACCTGATCACCGTGCGCCCGATCGCTGGCACCCGTCCACGCGGGGCCAACGAAGAGGCCGATGTGGCACTGGAAAAAGACCTGCTGTCGGACGACAAGGAAATCGCCGAGCACCTGATGCTGATTGACCTGGGCCGTAACGACACCGGTCGGGTCTCGGAGATCGGTTCGGTGAAGCTCACCGAGAAAATGGTCATCGAGCGTTACTCCAACGTGATGCACATCGTGTCCAACGTCACCGGTCAACTGAAGGCCGGCCTGACGGCGATGGACGCACTGCGGGCGATCCTTCCAGCGGGCACCTTGTCCGGCGCACCGAAGATCCGCGCGATGGAAATCATCGACGAACTGGAACCGGTCAAGCGCGGTGTCTACGGCGGCGCCGTCGGCTACTTCGCCTGGAACGGCAACATGGACACCGCCATCGCGATCCGTACGGCGGTGATCAAGAACGGCGAACTGCATGTGCAGGCCGGTGGCGGCATCGTCGCCGACTCGGTGCCGGCGCTGGAATGGGAAGAAACCCTGAACAAACGCCGCGCGATGTTCCGTGCGGTGGCCCTGGCGGAACAAACCCCGAACGCCTGATCCAAAAAAAACGCGGCACCTGAGAAGGCGCCGCGTTTTTTTGTACCTGCGGTTTACCGTGGATCAGAAGTCCAGCGCGACCCCAGCGGTAATCCCTTGCTGGGTAAAGTCATCGTCCTTGCGCAAGGTGTACCCGCCACGCAACGCAAGATCAGCCGTCAAGTTGTGGCTGACTCCCAGGCTCACGCGATTCAAATGGCTCTGTGGTGTATAGCCAGCAAGCGTGAAGTCGAGGGACGGCAAGCTATTGAGGGCGATGTTTACCTTCTGCACGTCATCTTCATACTCACGCTCGTAGGCGTATTCGCCAAACACTCGGGTCTGCGAGGTGATCTGGTACTTACCCTGCAACCCGGCGCCGAGACGTTTCGAATCGCGTTTCTGATCATCAAAGGTCAGCGCCGTGGAGCGACTGGTGTTTTCCGAGTAACCGTCGACTTCCACTTTGGCGTAATCGGCGCTGATGAACGGCGACAAGTGCCACTCACTGTCTGGCTGTGCAATGTCATAGCCCAGGCGTGTGCTGAATGCCCAGAGGTAGCCGTCGGTGTCGCCTTTCTCCGCACCTTCACCCGCGCCTAGATCGAATTTGCGTTTGAGATCGTCGTAGTCCAGCTTGCCGCCGGTCAAGGCGGCATCGGCCCACCACCGGTTCTGCTGGAACTGGGCGAATGCCGTGGCCAGGTAGCTGTTGAGCTTGTAGTCCGAATCGTTGTTTCCCGCTTCCAGGTTCTGACGATAGAAGCCTGCCGCCACACCCACGCGCCAGGCTTCGTTGAGGCGATAGCTGCCGCCGATGTTCAAGCTGTAGCCGTTGCCATCGGCATCGGCACCGCTGCTTTGTTGGTCCACATCGATATGCTGGCCACCCCCGGCCACAATGGCCCGCCATTGGCCGACCGCCTGCCAGCTCTCCCAATCGGATTGCCATTGGCTGCGCAGTTCATCCTGATGCGCGCGTAGCGTGGCGTGGGCCATTTCCGGCAGCAGCGTCAGCTCCCAGGGCGCAGCAAGTAAGGAATAGGCGTAGTCGGCCACCAGTTTTTGCCCGGCTTCGGTCGGATGGACCCCATCGTTATAAACCAGCTGGCTGGGGTCCGGGGTGGCGCTGTTGATGCCAAAGGTAGCGTTTTCGGTGCAGCCGTCGCCACTGAAGCAAGTCGCGGTCAGGTTCTGGCCGGTAGCAAAACCGAATCGCGCCGGATCGGCGAAGGTTTCCTGCAACAACAGTGGAATGTTCAACGGAATGATTTGGGCATCGATGCCTGCCAGTCGAGTGACCAGTTGCCGATTGAAGGCCGCGCTCAATTGCGAGGTAGGTCCCTGTAGAGGAGTGCCATTGATGGCAGGTGTCAGGCCCAGGTCAGGCAACAGCCAGACCATGATGTAGCGGGCGCCGGCCGATTGCAGAACCTGAACGCTGTTGGCCAGTCGGTCCGCCGCGGCATTCGCCTGGGCGCCACTTTGCACACGTCCCTGAAGAAAGTCGTTACCGCCGCCGGAGAGGTAATAGAGCGCGTTCGGATCGGCACGGAAATTGTTGGCCGGCAGGTAGCCCGCTCGTGCACGTTCGCCCGTGGCGGACAACGTAGTGATTGAATCGAGGATCTGATCGGTGCGGTAGCCGCCGACGGCCCAGTTGTTACCATCGGGCAGGCCCTGGGCGGCGCGTGCGGCTGAAGTCGAAGCGGCGGTCTGGTCATCCGGGAAGCCAAGCCTGCCCCCAAGCAGCTGGGTTGAGTTGGCGGAATAGACTTCGCCGCTGCCGTCCTGATACGTCGGCCCGGTCCGGTTGGTAAAGCGCAAGGTCGAACCGGGAGGGCCGCCCGCGTCGGTAAACTGCCCCGCATCGTTGAGGCTGTCACCGAAGACGATGAAGTTCGAGTAAGGGTTGGGCGCCGCGATCGCCTGAGCGCAGGCCATGGCGAGCAGGCAACCGGCAAGCGGTGCAAACAGCGTCTGTCTGATCATGAGCAAGTCCGTTTGTTTATTGTTTTAGTGGGTGAAACGACAGTGCCAAAAAACTATAGAGCCTGATGCCATTCGGCGCGAACCTGCCGAATGTTGCACTTGCTTCGATCGCCCCATATTGCACGCTCTGCCCAGCTAAGTTACTGTGCCAGGACGTATAAATGAGACCTTCCCCGTGTTGATCGTCAGCAAACTCCTGGATCAAGTCATCAAGGCACACGCCCGCTGGCGTTGGCGCGCCTGAATCCTTCTGCCGGCCCGGCCGGATCTTTACCGCTTCGCCTTCTTTACTCGCAAGACATTGCCCTTTGCTTCGCGATTCCAGCGACCGCCAAAGTGCAGGACGCTGCGGGTAAATCATTCGAAGGCTGTATCAAGTCAGTGAATTCAAGAGGTTCTTAACGCCATGTTGCTGATGATCGATAACTACGACTCCTTTACCTACAACGTTGTGCAATACCTTGGTGAGCTGGGCTCCCAGGTCAAAGTCGTGCGCAACGATGAACTTACCGTTGCCGAAATCGAAGCCCTCAATCCTGAGCGCATCGTCGTCTCTCCCGGTCCCTGCACCCCGACCGAAGCCGGCGTCTCGATTGATGTCATCAAGCACTTCGCCGGCAAACTGCCGATTCTCGGTGTCTGCCTGGGGCATCAGTCCATCGGCCAGGCCTTTGGTGGCGATGTGGTTCGCGCGCGCCAGGTCATGCACGGCAAGACCAGCCCGGTGTTCCACGAAGACAAAGGTGTCTTCGAAGGCCTGAACAAGCCGCTGACGGTTACCCGCTATCATTCATTGATCGTCAAGCGCGAAACCCTGCCTGATTGCCTCGAGCTGACCGCCTGGACCCAATTGGAAGACGGCTCGGTCGACGAAATCATGGGCCTGCGCCACAAGACCCTGAACATCGAAGGCGTGCAGTTCCACCCTGAGTCGATCCTCACCGAACAGGGGCACGAGCTGTTTGCCAACTTCCTCAAACAAACCGGCGGCACGCGCTAAGGACTTTTCATGAATATCAAGACAGCCCTGGGCCGGATCGTCGAGCAACTCGACCTCAGCACCGATGAAATGCGCGACGTAATGCGCGAAATCATGACCGGCCAATGCACGGACGCGCAGATCGGCGCGTTCATGATGGCCATGCGCATGAAGAGCGAAAGCATCGACGAAATCGTCGGCGCGGTATCGGTCATGCGCGAGCTGGCGGACAAGGTCGAACTCAAGACCCTCGACGGTGTAGTCGATGTGGTCGGCACTGGCGGTGACGGTGCCAACATCTTCAACGTGTCGACCGCGTCGTCCTTCGTGGTCGCGGCGGCCGGTTGCACGGTGGCCAAGCACGGCAACCGCGCGGTCTCGGGCAAAAGCGGCAGTGCCGATTTGCTGGAGGCGGCCGGCATCTACCTGAACCTGACCCCGGTCCAGGTGGCGCGCTGCATCGATAACGTCGGCATCGGTTTCATGTTTGCCCAGACTCATCACAGTGCCATGAAATACGCCGCCGGCCCGCGCCGTGAGCTCGGTTTGCGTACCCTGTTCAACATGCTTGGCCCGCTTACGAATCCGGCTGGCGTGAAACATCAGGTGGTGGGGGTGTTCACTCAAACACTTTGCCGGCCATTGGCCGAAGTCCTGCAGCGTCTGGGCAGCAAGCACGTGCTGGTGGTGCATTCTAAGGATGGCCTGGACGAGTTCAGCCTGGCGGCACCGACCTTTGTCGCGGAATTGAAAAACAACCAGATCACCGAGTATTGGGTCGAGCCGGAAGATCTGGGTATGAAGAGCCAGAGCCTGCATGGCCTGGCGGTGGAAAGCCCGGCAGCCTCCCTGGAGTTGATTCGCGATGCCTTGGGCAAGCGCAAGACCGAAAACGGTCAGAAAGCTGCCGAGATGATCATGCTCAATGCCGGTGCCGCGCTGTATGCGGCCGACCATGCCAGCAGCCTGAAAGAAGGCGTTGCCCTGGCGCACGATGCGCTGCACACCGGCCTCGCTCGGGAGAAACTCGAGGAGCTGGGTGCATTTACCGCGGTATTCAAAGTGGAGAATGAGGGATGAGTGTACCGACGGTTCTGGAAAACATTCTGGCCCGCAAAGTTCAGGAAGTCGCCGAGCGTAGCGCCCGTGTGAGCCTGAGCGAGCTGGAAAGTCTGGCCAAGGCGGCCGATGCACCCCGTGGTTTTGCCAAGGCTTTGCTGGCTCAGGCCAAGCTGAAAGAGCCGGCAGTCATTGCTGAAATCAAGAAAGCTTCGCCGAGCAAAGGCGTGATCCGCGAGAACTTCGTTCCCGCCGATATTGCCAAGAGCTACGAGAAGGGCGGTGCGACCTGCCTGTCGGTGCTCACCGATATCGATTACTTCCAGGGCGCCGACCTGTACCTGCAGCAGGCCCGCGCGGCCTGCAAGCTGCCGGTGATCCGCAAGGACTTCATGATCGATCCGTACCAGATCGTCGAAGCCCGTGCCCTCGGCGCCGACTGCGTGCTGTTGATCGTCTCCGCCCTGGACGACGTGAAAATGGCCGAGCTGGCGGCCGTGGCCAAAAGCGTCAACCTCGATGTGCTGGTGGAAGTCCACGATGGCGATGAGCTGGAGCGGGCCTTGAAAACCCTCGACACGCCGCTGGTTGGCATCAACAACCGCAACCTGCACACCTTCGAAGTCAGCCTGGAAACCACCCTCGACCTGTTGCCGCGTATCCCGCGCGATCGTTTGGTGATCACCGAAAGCGGCATCCTCAATCGTGCCGATGTCGAGTTGATGGAAATCAGCGACGTCTACGCGTTCCTGGTTGGCGAGGCGTTCATGCGCGCCGAAACCCCGGGCACTGAACTGCAACGTCTGTTCTTCCCTGAGCGCGGCATTCCTGTCAGCGGTTCTACGCTCGACTGATCCGCCATTGCAGGCAGCCCTGTTCCCCAGTGGGAGCGGGCTTGCCCGCGATGAGGCCATCAAATTCCCCAAAGACGTGATGTCTGCCGGAGTCGCCCCATGTCGCTGCCTACCTCTTTGACCATCGAAGCCGGCCTACAGGCCGAACAGGATCTGTTGGCATCAGTCTGTGCCGGCGACGCGGAGTTCGGCCTGCTGTTCTGGCAGCCGAGCGATCGGGCGTTGGTCATGCCACGCCGTTCGAGTCGCTTACCGGGGTTCGAACAGGCCTGCGAAGTCTCCGCCGCTGCCGGCTGGCCGGTATTATTGCGTGAGACCGGCGGCGAACCGGTGCCGCAGTCCGCCTCGACGATCAACATCGCCCTGGTTTACGCGCCGCCGCGCAGCGAAGGGGATCTGAACCGCATCGAGACCGGCTACCGACGTCTGTGCGATCCGATCTGCCAGTTGCTGGATGAGCTGGGGGGCACTTCGTCCCTGGGCGAAATCGACGGTGCGTTCTGTGATGGCCGCTTCAACGTCAATCTGGATGGGCGCAAGATGGTCGGTACGGCCCAGCGCTGGCGCCAGAGCCAGGGTGGTCAGCGTCCAGTCGGGCTGGTGCATGGTGCGATGTTGCTGGATAACGAGCGCGAATCGATGGTCGCGGCGGTCAATCGCTTCAATGAGGCCTGCGGTCTGGAGCAGCGGGTGCGTGCTGAAAGCCACATCGCCTTGCATGAGAAGTTCACCGCGCCGGATGCGCTGGAACGTCTTGATGAACTCTTTCGGCAAATGCTCACCCAGATGTTCAACGGCTGAGTTTACGAACTTAGCGCGTACCGAAGACCACCATGGTCTTGCCTTTGACATCCACCAGGTTGCGCTCTTCCAGATCCTTGAGCACACGTCCGACCATCTCCCGGGAACAGCCGACGATCCGTCCGATTTCCTGGCGCGTCACCTTGATCTGCATGCCATCAGGATGGGTCATGGCGTCTGGCTGCTTGCACAGTTCAAGCAGGCAGCGGGCGACGCGACCGGTGACGTCGAAAAATGCCAGGTCACCAACCTTGCGGGTGGTGTTACGCAGGCGTTGTGCGATTTGTCCGCTTAGTACGTAAAGAATGTCCGGGTCCTGCTGCGACAGTTCGCGGAATTTCGCGTAGCTGATTTCCGCCACTTCGCATTCGACCTTGGCCCGCACCCAGGCGCTGCGCTCCTGTTCGTGGCCAGCCTGCTCAAACAGACCCAGCTCACCAAAAAAATCCCCGGCGTTCAGGTAGGCGATGATCATTTCCCGACCGTCGTCGTCTTCGATCAGGATGGTGACCGAACCCTTGATGATGAAGAACAGCGTCTCCGAGCGGTCACCAGCACAAATGATGTTGCTCTTGGCCTGATAGCGACGGCGCTGGCAATGCATCAGCAGCTTGTCGAGGTTTTTCATCTTGGGGGTGGGGGCAATAGCAACCATGGTTGTATCCCGAAAAGACTGCACGGAGTGTTGGGTTTGTTATGAATTGCGGAAATCGCGGCACAGCTGGCCAGGCGCCAGCGAATTGGCGCCAGCTTACCAGACACTTCTTGCAGTATTCGAGATTTTACCTACAGCGCTGATGGTTATGTCCTAGGACGCCAATCACTGTCAACCAAGGGGCCTGTGCTAAGCTGGCGACCCTTTTTTAGACAGTGGAGTCTTGGCGATGAAGGCACGCATCCAATGGGCTGGCGAAGCCATGTTCCTCGGCGAATCCGGCAGCGGTCATGTCGTGGTCATGGACGGTCCGCCCGATGCCGGCGGCCGTAACCTGGGTGTCCGGCCGATGGAAATGCTCCTGCTGGGTGTAGGCGGTTGCAGCAATTTCGATGTGGTCAGCATCCTCAAGAAGTCCCGTCAGGCGGTCGAGAGCTGCGAGGCGTTCCTGGAAGCCGAGCGCGCGACCGAAGATCCGAAGGTTTTCACCAAGATCCACATGCATTTTGTGGTCAAGGGCCGTGCCCTGAAGGAAGCGCAGGTCAAGCGCGCTATCGAACTGTCCGCTGAAAAGTATTGCTCGGCTTCGATCATGCTGGGTGCGGCAGGTGTAGAGATCACTCACGACTACGAGATTATCGAGCTGGGTTGAATCGACATCAAAAAAAAGGCGACTACCTCACGGTAGTCGCCTTTTTTTGTTTCTGGTGCAGCACCCGATGTGGGCGCTCGCCAGCTTGCGAAGACGTCAGATTCGATAAGTGCTCTTGGTCATGACCTTGGCCATCAAGCTCATGCCGAACTTCACCGGTGCCGGAAAGCGGAAACCGCCAGCTTCCAGTGCGCTTTCGGCATGCTGTTCTTCATCGATGCGCATCTGTTCGAGAATCGCCCGGGACTTTTCATCCTCGGCCGGCAATTTCTCCAGGTGTTCATTCAAGTGCTTGCATACCTGATCTTCCGTCGCTGCGACAAAACCCAGGCTGACTTTGTCGCTGATCAGGCCTGCAACAGCGCCTATGCCGAAGGACATGCCATAGAACAGCGGATTGAGAATGCTGGTGTGGCTGCCCAACTGATGGATGCGTTGCTCACACCACGCCAGATGGTCGACTTCTTCTTCGGCGGCGTGCTCCATCGCGATGCGCACTTGAGGCAGCTTGGCGGTCAGCGCTTGTCCCTGGTACAGCGCCTGTGCGCAGACTTCACCGGTATGGTTGATGCGCATCAGCCCGGCAACGTGGCGGGTGTCTTCATCGCTCAATTTCGCATCGGGCTGCACGATGGCGGGCGACGGACGGTAGGGCTGGCCGCTGAAGGGCAGCAGGGTTCGCATCGCGGCATCGGCTTGCAGCAGAAGGCGGTCAATCGGCGAGTAGTGACGTTGGGTAGTCATGCTGACCTCCGGAGGAATCTCGGCGGCCAGTTTAACCCAATCGGCCGGGGAAGGTTTGCGTTGGGTCATTCTCTTGAGACACCAGCGCCCCCGTAGGAGCGAGGCTTGCCCGCGAACCTGGCGACTCCATGTGTCAGACAAACCGAGTCGCCAGGTTCGCGGGCAAGCCTCGCTCCTACGGGAGCGTGTATTGAATCAGCCCGGCGGCCAGTGCATCTGGCGCTGACCCAGTACATGCATATGAATGTGATAGACAGTCTGCCCACCTTCTTCATTGCAGTTCATGACAACGCGGAAACCTTTTTCGCAACCCAGTTCCAGGGCCAGGCGCTGGGCGGTGAACAGGATGTGTCCAGCCAGCGCCTTGTCGTCCTCGGTCAGGTCGTTCAAGGTGCGTACCGGCTTCTTCGGAACCACCAGGAAGTGCACCGGTGCCTGTGGGGCGATGTCGTGGAAGGCCAGTACCTGGTCGTCCTCGTAAATGATCTTCGCCGGGATTTCCCGGTTGATGATCTTGGTGAACAGAGTATCCACAGCTGTTTTCTCCGTTGTTTGGGCTGGCCCGAGTGTACCCATGCCGGGTGTACCCGCCCAGTGTTTTACTGTAGGACCCTTCAGCGCGGGCAGTGAGCCTTGATGACCATGCCGGTGATTGTCCTGATCAGCCAGCGCGAGCCGAACCGGGGCAGGGTGGCGAACCAGCGGTTGCGCCGCCCGGGGATGATGATTGCGCGATTTTTCTCCAGGGCTCGCACCGTATAAAGCGCGACTTCCTCCGGACTCATCAGCATTTTACTGTTGGCCAGTTTGTCGCTGTTCAGTTGCGCGGTGCGGAAAAACGCCGTGCGAGTCGGGCCGGGGCAGAGCACCGAGACCTTGACCGCGCATTTTTTCAGCTCGACCCGCAGGGCTTCGGAAAAGTGCAGCACATAGGCCTTGCTGGCGTAATAAGTACTCATCCACGGGCCGGGCTGGAACGCCGCGACCGAAGCGACGTTCAGAATTTGACCGCCACCCTGCAACGCCATGCTGTTACCGATGGCATGGCACAGGCGAGTGAGTGCCAGGATGTTCACTTCGATCAGATCCTGCTCGGTCATCCAGTCCTGGGCCAGGAACGGGCCGCAAGTGCCGATGCCGGCGCAGTTGACCAGCAGGTCGATCTGCCGGTCACCTTCCTCCAGCTCCAGCAGGAAGCCCGACAGGCGCAGCGGCTCGCCCAGATCGCAGGCACGGAACAACACTTCCACGCCAAAACGTTGGGTCAGTTCAATCGCAATGCTTTCCAGCTGATCACGCTGTCGAGCCACCAGAATCAGGCTTCGGCCGCGCCGGGCCAGCGCTTCGGCCATCGCCAGGCCGATGCCGCTGGAAGCGCCAGTGATCAGAGCGTAACGGGTCATGCCAATCTCCATCGCAACAGCTCCGCGCCGCGACGCAGGTGTCACGGGCGGGGAGCGCTGTTCATTCTTTCGCAGAGTCTACAGGGGGCGGGGCTTGTTCGGCTGCCTCGGCTGGCGAATTTGCTTGCGATTGGACTTCGACATCGATTTCGTCGATGGTCACCGAGCCACTTTGGTAACTGCTCTCAAGGGAATCTTCATACCCTTGCTGGATTGTCGAGATTCCACCCACCATCGCACCGACGGCAAATAACCCGATAAACACAATCCACAATGCGCACAGAACCTTGACCGCCGTGCTGTTGGGCGGGGGAGGCGGGCCATAGCGGTTAGCGCCGGCGTTGCCCGGCATGACCATGATCACCAGCGGGAAGAAACTGCCTACGAACGGAACCAGGTTGAGGAGCCAGAGCCAGCCCGACCAGCCTATATCGTGCAAACGCTGAATGCTGAACAGGACACTGACCACCAGGAACGCCATGAATAGGAGGAAGGCGAAGATGCCGCCGATGATCAGCCCGTTGGTGGAATTGCCACTGACCAGCCCCAGGCCGATGAGCGCAAACACGCCGACAATGGGCAGGGTCACCAGGCTCAGCACCATCGTCCACGCCAGAAAGCGCAGGCGACCGATGCGACCTTCGACGCCGAAGGGCTTGAGTACGGCGAACTCAGGCAGTTTTTCGCCGACGCGGGTCTGTGGCGGTGAATAAGGGGATTGTGGTTCTGATGCAGCGACAGGATCGTGAACATCCGCCAGGTCGAGCTCGATCGGAGGTTCCATCTCGATCCGGGCATCGATGCCAGTGTTCTTCAGGGCTTGAAGATAGGTCTGCGCATCAGCCTGTGTCAGGTCGCGCTTGAGTGCTACCGGTCGACCATTGAACAGGCGCTCGATGGCGCTGACATCGCTCTTGAACAGCGCCGCGAGATTGAGTTTGGCGTTGTTGATATCAACACCCGGCAACAGTGTGCCGTCGAACACGATCTTGTAACGGTTTTCGCTCATAGCCCAGGCATCCTTGGCGCGAGTCATTGATACGAATGGCCAGCCGCGGCTGGCCCGGTTTTTCAGCGCGGCCAGCGTTGGCGCAGTTGCGCTGCTTGTTCCTGTGCCTTGCGGTACTCGTCGTCGAGGCGTGCGACCAACTGGTCCACGCTCGGCAAGTCATCGATTTCACCGACGCCCTGGCCCGCGGACCACACGGTTTTCCAGGCTTTGGCTTCATCGCTGATGGGTTTGAGTTTGGAGCCGAAATTCACCTCTCCCTTGTTTTGCAGCGCTGCCATGTCGAATCCTGCGGCCTCCAGGCTCTGGCGCATGAAACTTGCCGGTACACCCGACACCGCTGGAGTATGGATGATGTCTGCGGCTCTGGATGTCAGCAGCATCTCCTTGTAGGCGTCAGGCGCATGACTTTCAGTGGTGCCGATAAATCGTGTGCCGAAGTAGGCCAGGTCCGCACCGAGCAATTGCGCGGCGAGAATTTCGTGGCCGTGGTTCAGGCAACCGGCCAGCAGTAGCGTCTTGTCGAAGAACTGGCGGATCTCGGCGATCAGCGAGAACGGACTCCAGGTCCCGGCATGTCCGCCGGCCCCCGCCGCAACGGCAATCAGCCCGTCCACGCCCGCCTCGGCGGCTTTCTCGGCATGGCGACGGGTCGTCACATCATGGAACACCAGGCCGCCGTAGCTGTGGACCGCATCGACCACTTCCTTGACTGCGCCGAGACTGGTGATCACGATCGGCACTTTGTGTTCGATACAGATTTCAAGATCCGCCTGCAATCGCGGATTGCTGTTGTGAACGATCAGGTTCACTGCATAGGGAGCGGGATTCTCCAATGTCGCCAACCCGGCTTCGATTTCTTCCAGCCAGGCCCTGAAACCGCTGCTCTCGCGCTGGTTCAGCGCCGGAAAGCTGCCGACCACGCCATTGCGGCAGCAGGCAAGCACCAGTTGCGGGTTGGAAATCAGGAACATCGGCGCGGCCACTACGGGCAAACGCAAGCGTTGTTCAAGCAGAGCGGGCAGCGACATTGGAAGTACCCCGGTGAGTGGTAACTATTGGGTTTAGAACGGCCGAACGACGACCAGAATTACGATCGCCAGCAATATCAGAACCGGCACTTCATTGAACCAGCGATAAAAGACATGGCTGCGGGTGTTTTCGCCACGGGCAAAGCGCTTTACCTGCGCACCACACATATGGTGGTAGCCGATCAGCAACACGACCAGGGTCAATTTGGCGTGTATCCAGCCACCTTGGCTGAAGATGCCTGGGTTGAGGTAGATGAGCCAGCCACCGAAGATGAGCGTAGCGATCATCGAGGGTCCCATGATGCCCCGGTACAGCTTGCGCTCCATGATGCTGAAGCGCTCCTTGCTGACGGTGTCTTCGCTTTGGGCATGGTAGACGAACAGGCGCGGCAGGTAGAACAGGCCGGCAAACCAGCAGACGACGCTGATGATGTGGAAAGCTTTGAGCCACAGATAAAGCATTTTTGGTTATTCCCAGGTTCACGGTAGCCGGATAGTAGAGGCTTGAGGCTCCGCACGTCACCTTGCCGGTTGTCGCAGGACGATACGGGCCCTATTATCGACGGCTTTCCAGTGGGTTCGTTGAGGGCAGGTTTATGGTCAAGGTCGGTATCGTCGGCGGCACGGGTTACACCGGTGTCGAACTGTTGCGTCTGTTGGCACAACATCCGCAAGCTGAAGTGGTGGTGATCACTTCCCGATCCGAGGCCGGCCTGGCCGTGGCCGACATGTACCCGAACCTGCGAGGCCACTACGACGGCCTGGCGTTCAGTGTTCCGGACATCAAGACCCTGGGCGCCTGCGACGTGGTGTTCTTCGCAACCCCTCACGGCGTTGCACATGCCCTGGCGGGTGAACTGCTGGCGGCCGGCACCAAGGTCATCGACCTGTCTGCGGATTTCCGCCTGCAGGATGCCGAGGAATGGGCCAAGTGGTACGGCCAACCGCACGGCGCACCGGAGTTGCTGGACGAAGCGGTCTACGGCCTGCCGGAAGTCAATCGCGAGCAGATCAAGAAAGCGCGCCTGATTGCGGTACCGGGTTGCTACCCGACCGCCACGCAGTTGGGTTTCCTGCCATTGCTCGAAGCGGGCCTGGCTGATGCTTCGCGCCTGATCGCCGACTGCAAGTCCGGCGTCAGCGGTGCTGGTCGTGGTGCTGCCGTCGGTTCGTTGTACTCCGAGACGTCGGAAAGCATGAAGGCTTACGCCGTCAAAGGGCATCGCCACCTGCCGGAAATTCGCCAGGGCCTGCGTCGCGCCGCGGGCAAGGACGTTGGCCTGACCTTCGTGCCGCACCTGACCCCGATGATCCGTGGCATTCACTCCACGCTCTACGCAACCGTCGTGGATCGCTCGGTGGATCTGCAGGCGCTGTTTGAAAAACGTTATGCCAACGAACCGTTCGTCGACGTGATGCCAGCCGGCAGCCACCCGGAAACCCGCAGCGTGCGCGGCGCCAACGTGTGCCGTATTGCCGTGCACCGCCCTCAGGACGGTGACCTGGTGGTCGTGTTGTCGGTGATCGACAACTTGGTCAAGGGTGCGTCCGGTCAGGCCGTGCAGAACATGAACATCCTGTTTGGCCTGGATGAACGCCTGGGGCTGTCCCACGCGGGCATGCTGCCGTAAGACTGTATCGCGCACAGCAAAAGGCCCGTTGAACGGGCCTTTTTGCATTCAGGGCGGGCGACTGGGTTGGTTGATATACCATAACAATAGTTGACCGCTTTTCTAGGAGAAGCGGATAATGCGCGTCATCACGCAATATGACGGCGTAACGCCGGGAGATAGTCAGCATGAGCGTCGAATCCTTCACCCCCACGGCTTTGCAATTCACCCACGGTGCCGCGCACAAGGTGAAGAGCCTGGTCGATGAAGAGGGGAATGATCGCTTGAAGCTGCGCGTATTCGTTACGGGCGGCGGTTGTTCAGGTTTTCAGTACGGCTTCACTTTCGATGAAGAAGTGGCCGATGACGACACCATCGTTGAGCGCGAAGGTGTGAGTCTGGTTGTCGATCCGATGAGCTTCCAGTACCTGGCAGGCGCCGAGGTGGATTACCAGGAAGGTCTGGAAGGCTCGCGTTTCGTCATCAAGAACCCGAACGCTACCACCACCTGTGGTTGTGGCTCTTCGTTCTCGATCTGATCAGCGCGTCTGTATCATCAAAACGCCGCATGGCCTCAGGGCCCTGCGGCGTTTTGCTGTCCGGCATTCAGGCGGGGTAGATGGCGCCGAGTACGCGCAGTCCACGGGCGCCGGTGACACTCGGGCGATTGGCCGCGATACCTTCCAGGCAGCAATGGGCCAGCCAGGCGAAGGCCATGGCCTCGACCCAGTCCGGGTCTACACCGTGAGTGGCGGTACTGCTGACCATCGCATTCGGTAGCAGGCCGGCCAGGCGCTTCATCAGTGCGCCGTTGTGCGCGCCACCGCCGCAGACCAGCAGCTCCCGAGTATCTGCCTGGGCACTGCGCAGCGATTCGACGATGGTCAATGCCGTCAGTTCCAGCAGCGTTGCCTGAACATCCTCGGCGGCGAAGGCCGGCAGGGCTGCCAGATGCCGGGTCAGCCATGGCAGGTTGAATACTTCCCGACCGGTACTCTTCGGGCCTTTTGTCACAAAGAACGGGTCGCTGAGCAGTGCCTTCAACAGTACCGGTTCGATCTTGCCGCTGGCAGCCCATTGGCCATCACGGTCAAAGTTGTCACCGCGCTGTTGGTGAATCCAGGCATCCAGCAATACGTTGCCCGGGCCGCAGTCGAAACCTGCGACGGGCTTGCCGGGTTCAATCAGGCTGAGGTTGCTGAAGCCACCTACGTTCAGCACGGCGCGGTTGCCGGACTGTTCTTCAAAAAGCGCTTCGTGAAAGGCTGGAACCAGTGGCGCGCCCTGCCCACCGGCAGCGACGTCGCGGCTGCGGAAATCACTGACCACCGTGATGCCGGTGAGCTCGGTCAGTAGGGCCGGATTACCGATTTGCACCGTGAAGCCGCGCGCGGGTTCATGGCGAATGGTTTGACCATGGCTGCCAATCGCGCGAATGTCTTCAGGCTTGAGGTGCTGTTGGGCAAGGAGGGCATTAACCCCCTGCGCCGCCAGCTTCACCCAGTTCTGTTGGGCGATGGCGGAGCGGGCGATTTCGTCCAGACCGCTGGCGCACAAGCCAAGCAGCTCGGCGCGCAGGGAGTCGGGCATCGGGATGTAGTGGGTGGCGATCAGCCTGATCGCCGGAGCTTGTTCGATCAGCGCTATGTCCAGGCCATCGAGGCTGGTCCCGGACATCACACCTATATAGAGCGCCATGGCCTAGCGCTTGGCCGAAGCCAGCTGGGTGGCTTTTTCCTGATCCATGCGGGCCATCAGGGGCTGGCTCTGCGCCAGGAAGCGTGCGCGTTCGGCTTTGGAAATCGGGTCGGCCATCGCTACTTTCTGGCCCAGCGGATCGACGTGTACGCCATTGACCTGGAACTCGTAATGCAAGTGCGGGCCGGTGGAAAGGCCGGTAGTGCCAATGTAGCCGATGACCTGGCCTTGTTTGACAGTGCCTCCAGTCTTGACGCCCTTGGCGAAGCCTTGCATGTGGCCGTACAGCGTGCGGTAGGTATTACCGTGCTGCAGAATCACGGTGTTGCCGTAACCGCCGCGGCGACCTGCCAGCAATACTTTGCCGTCACCGGCCGCCTTGATTGGCGTACCGCGCGGCGCTGCGTAGTCCACGCCTTTGTGGGCGCGGATTTTGTTCAGGATCGGGTGCTTGCGGCCCATGGAGAATTTCGAGCTGATGCGGGCGAAGTCCACCGGTGTACGGATGAATGCCTTGCGCATGCTGTTGCCATCAGCCGTGTAATAGCTGCTGTTGCCTTGCTTGTCGGTGTAGCGCACGGCGGTGTAGGTCTTGCCGCGGTTGGTGAAGCGTGCGGACAGGATCGGGCCGTCGCCGACCGCTTTGCCATTGACCACTTTCTGTTCATAGATCACATCGAACTGGTCGCCCTGGCGAATATCCTGGGCAAAGTCGACGTCGTAGCCAAACACGCTGGCCATGTCCATGGTCAGTCGATGCGACAGGCCGGCGCGCGCGGCGGACTGTGACAGCGAGCTGTTGATCACGCCATGCACGTAGGCAGAGCGCACGGTGGGCTTGGCGGTAACGCGGTTGAAGCTGTAGCCCTTGACGTTCTTGGTCAGGGTGATGGTTTCGAGGTCGCTGACCTTGCTGTGCAGGCTGGTCAGCTGGCCGTCCGGACCCAGTTCGAATTCGAGTTTTTGTCCATGCTTGAGCTGGCTGAATTGCTTGGCCTGTTTGTCGCTGGCCAGCAAGTCATGCACCGAAGTGGCTGGAAGGCCGACTTTTTCGAACAGCGTGGAGAGCGTATCGCCTTTGCTGACGATCACCTCCCTGTGATTTGGCGCCTTCTTTTCTTCGGCAACCGGTACAGGCACTGCTACAGGAGCCGGTGTGGCTTGAGCGGTTTCCTGGGGTTCTGGCGCGCTCTCCTCTATTTGCGCGAAAGGAGGTGCGACAGCCTCATTTGTGGCTTGGACGGCGTCTGCAGCGTCTTGTTCTTGTGTCAGTTGTTCAGCAGGGCTTTCCAGTTCAAGACTCAGGGTTGTCTTTTTGGCTTCGACATCACTGGAAGGAAATACCAGAAGCGCCAGGCTCAGCAGGGCGGCGATGCCGCTCGCTGCGAGCAGGTGGGTTTTCGGGTAAAGCGGTGGCGCTTTAGACGATTCTTTGGTCATAAGTAGTGTTTTGACTTTGAAAAAGATGAATTGGAAAAGATGAATGACATGATGAAGATGAAATAACTGTATAAAATATAACCAAATCATCCCTGAAGCAAGTCCGTGGACACCCTTGTCAGCGGATTGGCGTCATTGTGCCGGCCAAACTTTGTATTTGACGCGCGATCTTGTATGGTTGGTCCCCTTTGAATTCGAGCCTTGCGGGTCTGTTATGAAGTCGGTTGAAGAGCAGCTAGCGCTGATTAAACGTGGTGCGGAAGAACTGTTGGTCGAGTCCGAGCTGATCGAAAAGCTCAAGCGTGGCCAGCCGCTGCGTATCAAGGCCGGCTTCGACCCGACCGCCCCGGATTTGCACCTGGGCCACACCGTGCTCATCAACAAGCTGCGCCAGTTCCAGGAGCTGGGTCACCAGGTGATCTTCCTGATTGGCGACTTCACCGGGATGATCGGCGATCCGAGCGGCAAGAGTGCAACACGCCCTCCGCTGACCCGTGAGCAGGTGCTCGACAACGCCGAGACCTACAAGACCCAGGTGTTCAAGATTCTCGATCCGGCCAAGACCGAAGTGGCATTCAACTCCACCTGGATGGATCAGATGGGGCCGGCCGACTTCATCCGCCTGACTTCGCAGTACACCGTGGCTCGCATGCTCGAGCGCGATGATTTCGACAAGCGCTACACGACCAATCAACCGATTGCCATTCACGAGTTCCTGTATCCGCTGGTTCAGGGTTACGACTCGGTCGCCTTGCGCGCGGATGTCGAGCTCGGCGGCACCGACCAGAAGTTCAACCTGTTGATGGGGCGTGAACTGCAGCGTGGTTACGGCCAGGAAGCCCAGTGCATTCTGACCATGCCATTGCTCGAAGGTCTGGATGGCGTGAAGAAGATGTCCAAGTCCTTGGGCAACTATGTGGGTATCCAGGAAGCGCCGGGCGTGATGTACAGCAAGCTGGTCTCCATTCCGGATGCGCTGATGTGGCGTTACTTCGAGCTGCTCAGTTTCCGCTCCATGGATGAGATCAATGCTTTCCGCGCCGATGTCGAGGCGGGCGCCAATCCGCGTGACATCAAGATCAAGCTGGCTGAAGAGATCGTTGCCCGTTTCCATGGTGAGGAGGCTGCGGCCAATGCCCATCGCGCGGCAGGCAACCGTATGAAGGATGGCGAGCTGCCGGACGATCTGCCTGAGATCGAGTTGACTGCTGCTGAAGATATGCCGATCGCTGCCGTCCTTAATAAGGCGGGCCTGGTGAAGAACTCGGCTGTGGCGCGTGATCTGCTCGGTTCCGGTGGCGTGCGCATCGATGGCGAGGTTGTTGATCGCTCCTTTATATACGTACTGGGTGCGACCCACGTTTGCCAGGCAGGCAAGAAGGCATTTGCGCGCATTACGCTCAAATCCGAATAAACCTGAAACAAAGGGTTGACGGCGAATTTTAGAAGCCTATAATTCGCCCACTTCCGGCGCAGTCGAAACGGAAAACTCCTTGGTAAACAATGAGTTAAGAAGTTTTCGGCAGCAGGTTGCTTCAGGTTATAGAAGCGCCAAGGAAGTTGAAAAAGAGGTGTTGACAGCAGCGTGTAACGCTGTAGAATTCGCCTCCCGCTGATGAGAGATCTGAAGCGCAAGTGGTTGAAGTTGTTAAGGATTCCTTGAAAACTTCTGAAAAATACCACTTGACAGCAAATGAGGCTGCTGTAGAATGCGCGCCTCGGTTGAGATGAAAGATCTTAACCAACCGCTCTTTAACAACTGAATCAAGCAATTCGTGTGGGTGCTTGTGGAGTCAGACTGCTAGTCAACAGATTATCAGCATCACAAGTTACTCCGCGAGAAATCAAAGATGTAACCAACGATTGCTGAGCCAAGTTTAGGGTTTTCTCAAAACCCAAAGATGTTTGAACTGAAGAGTTTGATCATGGCTCAGATTGAACGCTGGCGGCAGGCCTAACACATGCAAGTCGAGCGGATGAAGAGAGCTTGCTCTCTGATTCAGCGGCGGACGGGTGAGTAATGCCTAGGAATCTGCCTGGTAGTGGGGGACAACGTTTCGAAAGGAACGCTAATACCGCATACGTCCTACGGGAGAAAGCAGGGGACCTTCGGGCCTTGCGCTATCAGATGAGCCTAGGTCGGATTAGCTAGTTGGTGAGGTAATGGCTCACCAAGGCGACGATCCGTAACTGGTCTGAGAGGATGATCAGTCACACTGGAACTGAGACACGGTCCAGACTCCTACGGGAGGCAGCAGTGGGGAATATTGGACAATGGGCGAAAGCCTGATCCAGCCATGCCGCGTGTGTGAAGAAGGTCTTCGGATTGTAAAGCACTTTAAGTTGGGAGGAAGGGTTGTAGATTAATACTCTGCAATTTTGACGTTACCGACAGAATAAGCACCGGCTAACTCTGTGCCAGCAGCCGCGGTAATACAGAGGGTGCAAGCGTTAATCGGAATTACTGGGCGTAAAGCGCGCGTAGGTGGTTTGTTAAGTTGGATGTGAAAGCCCCGGGCTCAACCTGGGAACTGCATTCAAAACTGACAAGCTAGAGTATGGTAGAGGGTGGTGGAATTTCCTGTGTAGCGGTGAAATGCGTAGATATAGGAAGGAACACCAGTGGCGAAGGCGACCACCTGGACTGATACTGACACTGAGGTGCGAAAGCGTGGGGAGCAAACAGGATTAGATACCCTGGTAGTCCACGCCGTAAACGATGTCAACTAGCCGTTGGGAGCCTTGAGCTCTTAGTGGCGCAGCTAACGCATTAAGTTGACCGCCTGGGGAGTACGGCCGCAAGGTTAAAACTCAAATGAATTGACGGGGGCCCGCACAAGCGGTGGAGCATGTGGTTTAATTCGAAGCAACGCGAAGAACCTTACCAGGCCTTGACATCCAATGAACTTTCCAGAGATGGATTGGTGCCTTCGGGAACATTGAGACAGGTGCTGCATGGCTGTCGTCAGCTCGTGTCGTGAGATGTTGGGTTAAGTCCCGTAACGAGCGCAACCCTTGTCCTTAGTTACCAGCACGTAATGGTGGGCACTCTAAGGAGACTGCCGGTGACAAACCGGAGGAAGGTGGGGATGACGTCAAGTCATCATGGCCCTTACGGCCTGGGCTACACACGTGCTACAATGGTCGGTACAGAGGGTTGCCAAGCCGCGAGGTGGAGCTAATCCCATAAAACCGATCGTAGTCCGGATCGCAGTCTGCAACTCGACTGCGTGAAGTCGGAATCGCTAGTAATCGCGAATCAGAATGTCGCGGTGAATACGTTCCCGGGCCTTGTACACACCGCCCGTCACACCATGGGAGTGGGTTGCACCAGAAGTAGCTAGTCTAACCTTCGGGGGGACGGTTACCACGGTGTGATTCATGACTGGGGTGAAGTCGTAACAAGGTAGCCGTAGGGGAACCTGCGGCTGGATCACCTCCTTAATCGACGACTCAGCTGCTTCATGAGCTCCCACACGAATTGCTTGATTCATTGAAGAAGACGAAAAGGTCGTTTCCATCTGGAAATGGCTGTTTTGTTTTAAAGCTTAGAAATGAGCATTCCATCGGTTCGATGGTGAATGTTGATTTCTAGTCTTTGACTAGTTCGTTCTTTAAAAATTTGGGTATGTGATAGAAAGATAGACTGAACGTTACTTTCACTGGTAACGGATCAGGCTAAGGTAAAATTTGTGAGTTCTCTTAATTGAGAAATTCGAATTTTCGGCGAATGTCGTCTTCATAGTATAACCAGATTGCTTGGGGTTATATGGTCAAGTGAAGAAGCGCATACGGTGGATGCCTTGGCAGTCAGAGGCGATGAAAGACGTGGTAGCCTGCGAAAAGCTTCGGGGAGTCGGCAAACAGACTTTGATCCGGAGATGTCTGAATGGGGGAACCCAGCCATCATAAGATGGTTATCTTGTACTGAATACATAGGTGCAAGAGGCGAACCAGGGGAACTGAAACATCTAAGTACCCTGAGGAAAAGAAATCAACCGAGATTCCCTTAGTAGTGGCGAGCGAACGGGGACTAGCCCTTAAGTGGCTTTGAGATTAGCGGAACGCTCTGGAAAGTGCGGCCATAGTGGGTGATAGCCCTGTACGCGAAAATCTCTTAGTCATGAAATCGAGTAGGACGGAGCACGAGAAACTTTGTCTGAATATGGGGGGACCATCCTCCAAGGCTAAATACTACTGACTGACCGATAGTGAACTAGTACCGTGAGGGAAAGGCGAAAAGAACCCCGGAGAGGGGAGTGAAATAGATCCTGAAACCGTATGCGTACAAGCAGTGGGAGCCTACTTTGTTAGGTGACTGCGTACCTTTTGTATAATGGGTCAGCGACTTATTTTCAGTGGCGAGCTTAACCGAATAGGGGAGGCGTAGCGAAAGCGAGTCTTAATAGGGCGTCTAGTCGCTGGGAATAGACCCGAAACCGGGCGATCTATCCATGGGCAGGTTGAAGGTTAGGTAACACTGACTGGAGGACCGAACCGACTACCGTTGAAAAGTTAGCGGATGACCTGTGGATCGGAGTGAAAGGCTAATCAAGCTCGGAGATAGCTGGTTCTCCTCGAAAGCTATTTAGGTAGCGCCTCATGTATCACTGTAGGGGGTAGAGCACTGTTTCGGCTAGGGGGTCATCCCGACTTACCAAACCGATGCAAACTCCGAATACCTACAAGTGCCGAGCATGGGAGACACACGGCGGGTGCTAACGTCCGTCGTGAAAAGGGAAACAACCCAGACCGTCAGCTAAGGTCCCAAAGTTATGGTTAAGTGGGAAACGATGTGGGAAGGCTTAGACAGCTAGGAGGTTGGCTTAGAAGCAGCCACCCTTTAAAGAAAGCGTAATAGCTCACTAGTCGAGTCGGCCTGCGCGGAAGATGTAACGGGGCTCAAACCATACACCGAAGCTACGGGTATCATCTTCGGATGATGCGGTAGAGGAGCGTTCTGTAAGCCTGTGAAGGTGAGTTGAGAAGCTTGCTGGAGGTATCAGAAGTGCGAATGCTGACATGAGTAACGACAATGGGTGTGAAAAACACCCACGCCGAAAGACCAAGGTTTCCTGCGCAACGTTAATCGACGCAGGGTTAGTCGGTCCCTAAGGCGAGGCTGAAAAGCGTAGTCGATGGAAAACAGGTTAATATTCCTGTACTTCTGGTTATTGCGATGGAGGGACGGAGAAGGCTAGGCCAGCTTGGCGTTGGTTGTCCAAGTTTAAGGTGGTAGGCTGGAATCTTAGGTAAATCCGGGATTCTAAGGCCGAGAGCTGATGACGAGTTACCTTTTAGGTGACGAAGTGGTTGATGCCATGCTTCCAAGAAAAGCTTCTAAGCTTCAGGTAACCAGGAACCGTACCCCAAACCGACACAGGTGGTTGGGTAGAGAATACCAAGGCGCTTGAGAGAACTCGGGTGAAGGAACTAGGCAAAATGGCACCGTAACTTCGGGAGAAGGTGCGCCGGTGAGGGTGAAGCACTTGCTGCGTAAGCCCACGCCGGTCGAAGATACCAGGCCGCTGCGACTGTTTATTAAAAACACAGCACTCTGCAAACACGAAAGTGGACGTATAGGGTGTGACGCCTGCCCGGTGCCGGAAGGTTAATTGATGGGGTTAGCTAACGCGAAGCTCTTGATCGAAGCCCCGGTAAACGGCGGCCGTAACTATAACGGTCCTAAGGTAGCGAAATTCCTTGTCGGGTAAGTTCCGACCTGCACGAATGGCGTAACGATGGCGGCGCTGTCTCCACCCGAGACTCAGTGAAATTGAAATCGCTGTGAAGATGCAGTGTATCCGCGGCTAGACGGAAAGACCCCGTGAACCTTTACTATAGCTTTGCACTGGACTTTGAATTTGCTTGTGTAGGATAGGTGGGAGGCTTTGAAGCGTGGACGCCAGTTCGCGTGGAGCCATCCTTGAAATACCACCCTGGCAACTTTGAGGTTCTAACTCAGGTCCGTTATCCGGATCGAGGACAGTGTATGGTGGGTAGTTTGACTGGGGCGGTCTCCTCCTAAAGAGTAACGGAGGAGTACGAAGGTGCGCTCAGACCGGTCGGAAATCGGTCGTAGAGTATAAAGGCAAAAGCGCGCTTGACTGCGAGACAGACACGTCGAGCAGGTACGAAAGTAGGTCTTAGTGATCCGGTGGTTCTGTATGGAAGGGCCATCGCTCAACGGATAAAAGGTACTCCGGGGATAACAGGCTGATACCGCCCAAGAGTTCATATCGACGGCGGTGTTTGGCACCTCGATGTCGGCTCATCACATCCTGGGGCTGAAGCCGGTCCCAAGGGTATGGCTGTTCGCCATTTAAAGTGGTACGCGAGCTGGGTTTAGAACGTCGTGAGACAGTTCGGTCCCTATCTGCCGTGGACGTTTGAGATTTGAGAGGGGCTGCTCCTAGTACGAGAGGACCGGAGTGGACGAACCTCTGGTGTTCCGGTTGTCACGCCAGTGGCATTGCCGGGTAGCTATGTTCGGAATAGATAACCGCTGAAAGCATCTAAGCGGGAAACTAGCCTCAAGATGAGATCTCACTGGGACCTTGAGTCCCCTGAAGGGCCGTCGAAGACTACGACGTTGATAGGTTGGGTGTGTAAGCGCTGTGAGGCGTTGAGCTAACCAATACTAATTGCCCGTGAGGCTTGACCATATAACACCCAAGCAATTTGACTACTCGAAAGAGCATCAGATTGCGGTGTGTGAAGACGAAACGAACCGAAAGTTCGAATCTCACAAAACACCGAGCTATCACATACCCAATTTGCTGAAGCGAGGCCCTCTGGCCACGACTCAGTACCCGAATTTCTTGACGACCATAGAGCGTTGGAACCACCTGATCCCATCCCGAACTCAGAAGTGAAACGATGCATCGCCGATGGTAGTGTGGGGTTTCCCCATGTGAGAGTAGGTCATCGTCAAGATTAAATTCCAAAACCCCTATCTGCGCATGCAGGTAGGGGTTTTGTCTTTGTGCCCAGGAAAATCTGTCTGTTCGGGTTTCTATGCAACGGCTCGGGGCGTGGCTATCATGCGGGCCTCATTGTGAGGCGAGACTTGCATGCTGACGTTGTTAAAGCTTCTTAAGGATGGCCGATTCCATTCGGGTCAGGCACTGGGCGCGGCCCTGGGCATCAGTCGCAGTGCTGTGTGGAAGCAGCTTCAGCATCTTGAGGCTGAGTTGGGGTTGTCCATCCACAAGGTTCGCGGGCGCGGCTATCAATTGGCTGCACCGTTGACGCTGCTTGATCCTGTGGAGATAGGGCGACTGGCTCCCTCTTGCAATTGGCCGGTCCTGGTCTTCGACTCTATTGACTCCACCAATGCCGAAGCCCTGCGCGCCATCGAGCGGCACCAAGTCGCGCCTTTTCTGGTGCTTGCCGAGCGGCAAACTGCCGGGCGCGGGCGACGAGGGCGCAAGTGGGTCAGTCCATTCGCGGAGAATATCTATTACAGCCTGGTTTTGCGGGTTGAAGGTGGTATGCGCCAGCTGGAGGGCTTGAGCCTTGTTGTGGGGCTCGCCGTCATGCAGGCCTTGCGCGAGCTTGGGGTTCCTGGGGTGGGCTTGAAATGGCCCAATGATGTCCTGGTAGGGCAGAAGAAGATTGCCGGAATCCTGCTTGAGCTGGTGGGGGATCCAGCTGACGTCTGTCACGTGGTGCTGGGTGTCGGAATTAATGTAAACATGCAGATGACCGATGAGGTCGACCAGCAATGGACGTCCATGCGCCTGGAGTCGGGCAAGGCGTTTGATCGCAATCGCCTGGTAGCGGAGCTGGGGGAGATGCTGCAGAAGTATCTGGCTCGCCACCAGGCTGAAGGTTTCTCGGCGATCCAGGCTGAGTGGGAGCAGCACCACCTGTGGCAGGGGCGTGCGGTGTCGTTGATCGCGGGTGCAAACCAAATAGATGGCGAAGTGCTGGGCATCGATGGTCAGGGTGCGCTGCGCTTGAAGGTGGATGGTGTGGAGAAAGTCTTTAGTGGCGGTGAGCTGAGTCTGAGGTTGCGTCATGATTCTTGAGCTCGACTGCGGAAATAGTTTCATCAAGTGGCGTGTGCTCAAGGCGGACGCCCGTCAGGTGGTGGGGGAGGGGGTTGTCGATTCCGACCTGGCGTTACTTGAGGGTGTGAAAGGGATTGAAGGCCTTGCGCTGCGGTTCTGTCGGTTGGTGAGTGTCAGGACTGCCGAAGAAACCGACGAATTGATTGCCCGGCTGAAGGCGGCCTTCGATATTTCAGTGGTCTGTGCGGCTCCCTCCAAGGAAATGGCCGGTGTTCGTAACGGCTATGAAGAATTCGAGCGGCTCGGCCTTGATCGCTGGCTGGCGCTGCTAGGAGGCTTTCACCTGGCTTCTGGTGCGTGCCTGGTGCTTGATTTCGGTACTGCGGTGACCGCGGACTTCGTTTCCGGGGATGGTGAGCATCTCGGTGGGTTCATATGCCCTGGGATGCCATTGATGCGAAATCAGCTGCGCACCCATACCCGCAAGATTCGTTATGGAGATCTTGCGGCTGAGCGCGCTTTGGAGCGCCTTGTTCCGGGTCGCACAACGGTCGAGGCGGTTGAGCGCGGGTGCCTGCTGATGCTTCGGGGATTTGTGCTGACGCAGCTGGAGATGGCGCGGGGTTATTGGGGGGAGAACTTTACGGTATTCCTCACCGGTGGCGATGCGGCGTTGGTTTCCGAGATGGTGCCTGAGGCTCGGGTGGTTCCCGATCTGGTGTTTGTCGGCTTGGCGATGGCATGCCCTTTGTCCTGAGGTTTTTATGCGTTGGTTGTTTCTGCTGCTGCTCGTTCTCAATGTGTTTTATTACATCTGGCATCAACAGGAGGCGCCCCTGCGTGCCAAGGACGTAACGCCCTTGAGCTTGTATCGCGGTTCCCAGCAGGACATACGTCTCTTGAGCGAGGCGACGGATGCGGCCAAGGACAAAGGAAAGGTGGCGCAGGCAGAGGCTGAATGCCTTTATCTGGGTGGATTTGTTAGTCAGGATGTCGAGAAGGCCCTTGAGCGCAGGTTGACCGGCATGGGCGTTAAGTATCAGCCGCTGCCTGCAAGTCCGGCCGAACCCCCGGTTTACTGGGTTCGCGTAGCCCCTGAAAGCAAGCGTTGGCTGGATGACTTGCAGCTGATAAACCTTTCTAGGGAATTCAATGAGTTAAAACATAAAATAATGCCTTGTGGGGGGGTTGCACCCACCGAATAGTTTGCATAGAATGGCGCCCGCTCCACAGCGAAGACCTAAAGCGGTCAACGAGGTGAAGCGAGGTCAACGCAGATAAGCTCAGGATTTTAATGAGAAAAATGCTTGACAGAAGGCTGGCATGATGTAGAATGCCGGCTCGCTTAGGAGGGGTTCCCGAGCGGCCAAAGGGATCAGACTGTAAATCTGACGTCTACGACTTCGAAGGTTCGAATCCTTCCCCCTCCACCATTTTTAGCGAGAGCTGCAAGCCTCGCGGGTATAGTTTAGTGGTAGAACCTCAGCCTTCCAAGCTGATGATGCGGGTTCGATTCCCGCTACCCGCTCCAAGTTTGCAGGTTTTGCACAGTGTTACGCTCTTGTAGCTCAGTTGGTAGAGCACACCCTTGGTAAGGGTGAGGTCAGCGGTTCAAATCCGCTCAAGAGCTCCATATAACAAGGCAGATATGAAAATATCTGCCTTTGTTTTAATGGTCTGGTTGTGTTTCGTTGTTCTGGGGTTGACCCCTGGTGCTGGTGAGGCGCAAAGGCCATTGAGTAAAATGTTGTAAAGTCTTTTTCGGGCCGGCATAATGGTCGGCCTGATTTTGTTTTAGGTCAGTAGCTCAATTGGCAGAGCGACGGTCTCCAAAACCGTAGGTTGGGGGTTCGATTCCCTCCTGACCTGCCAGATTCACCAGGTGTGTCTGGCTTTCTTTTCACAGGATCTTCATAGATGACTCCTAAAGCTGAAGCTCAAGGCTCGCGCTTCGATCTGCTCAAGTGGCTAGTAGTAGTCGCTTTGGTGGTTGTTGGCGTTGTTGGCAATCAGTATTACTCTGCTTCGCCGATCCTGTACCGCGTGCTTGCTTTGCTTGTGATTGCTGCTGTAGCTGCCTTTGTAGGCCTGCAGACGGTCAAGGGCAAGTCTTTCTTTGTACTGGTTAAGGAAGCGCGCACCGAGATTCGTAAAGTCGTATGGCCAACTCGCCAAGAAACCACGCAGACCACGTTGATCGTTGTGGCTGTTGTCCTGGTTATGGCGTTGCTGTTGTGGGGGCTTGATTCCCTGCTCGGCTGGCTTGTTTCCTTGATTGTCGGCTAAGGGTGTCCCGTGGCTAAGCGTTGGTACGTTGTGCATGCTTACTCCGGTTACGAGAAGCATGTCATGCGCTCGCTGATCGAGCGCGTAAAGCTGGCTGGCATGGAAGATGGCTTCGGCGAGATTCTGGTTCCCACTGAAGAAGTGGTTGAAATGCGTAATGGCCAGAAGCGCAAGAGCGAGCGTAAGTTCTTCCCTGGTTATGTGCTGGTCCAGATGGACATGAACGAGGGTACTTGGCACTTGGTCAAGGATACTCCTCGTGTGATGGGTTTCATCGGCGGTACTGCCGATAAGCCTGCACCGATTACAGATAAAGAAGCAGAAGCGATTCTGCGTCGCGTTGCTGATGGTAGCGACAAGCCGAAGCCGAAGACCTTGTTCGAGCCGGGCGAGTCGGTACGTGTCAACGACGGTCCGTTTGCCGATTTCACCGGCACGGTCGAAGAGGTCAACTACGAAAAGAGCCGGATTCAGGTCGCGGTGCTCATTTTCGGACGCTCTACCCCGGTAGAGTTGGAGTTCAGTCAGGTCGAAAAGGTCTAGCTGAGCAAGCATCCCAACCCCGCAGCCTTAGGCTGTGGGGTTTTGTCGTCACTGGGATAAACGCGCAAGTAACCGGGGAGCCTTTCGAGGCGTTTGAACCCGTAATTGGAGTGCCTCATGGCCAAGAAGATTACCGCTTACATCAAGCTGCAAGTGAAGGCCGCTCAGGCTAACCCAAGCCCACCTGTTGGTCCTGCACTGGGTCAGCACGGCGTGAACATCATGGAATTCTGCAAGGCTTTCAACGCCCGTACTCAGGGTCTTGAGCCAGGTCTGCCGACTCCAGTGATCATCACTGTCTACAGCGACCGTAGCTTCACGTTCGAAACCAAATCCACCCCTGCTTCGGTTCTGCTGAAGAAGGCGGCCGGTCTGACCAGCGGTTCCGCTCGTCCGAACACCGTTAAGGTTGGCACTGTAACCCGTGCTCAGCTGGAAGAAATCGCGAAAACCAAAAACGCGGATCTGACTGCAGCTGATATGGAAGCAGCCGTGCGTACTATCGCCGGTTCTGCTCGTAGCATGGGCCTTAACGTGGAGGGTGTGTAATGGCTAAGCTGACCAAGCGTCAAAAGGCTATCGCCGGCAAAATCGAAGCAGGCAAGGCCTACAACTTTGTAGACGCTGCTGCTCTGCTGGCTGAGCTGTCGACTGTCAAGTTCAGCGAGTCGTTCGACGTTGCTGTAAACCTGGGTGTTGACCCGCGTAAATCCGACCAGGTCGTTCGTAGCGCTACTGTGCTGCCACACGGCACTGGCAAGACCGTTCGCGTTGCTGTGTTCACCCAAGGTCCAGCTGCTGAAGCCGCTCTGGCTGCCGGCGCTGACCGTGTAGGTATGGACGACCTGGCTGCCGAAATGAAAGGCGGCGACCTGAACTACGACGTAGTGATCGCATCCCCGGATGCCATGCGCGTTGTAGGTCAACTGGGTCAGATCCTCGGTCCACGTGGCCTGATGCCTAACCCTAAAGTCGGCACCGTAACTCCAGACGTAGCCACCGCGGTTAAAAACGCCAAGGCTGGTCAGGTTCGTTATCGCACCGACAAAAACGGCATCATCCACACTTCCGTTGGCAAGATCGGCTTCGACGCCGTCAAGCTGAAGGAAAACGTTGAAGCCCTGATCGCTGACCTGAAGCGTATCAAGCCAGCTTCCTCGAAAGGCATCTACGTCAAGCGCGTTACCCTGAGCACCACTATGGGCCCAGGTCTGGTCATCGACCAAAGCTCGCTCGACGCGTAAGACACAAATTGGCGCAAGCGATTGCGCCAATTGAAAAATTGGGGTCCCTGCCTGGCGGGGGCTATCCAAGACCGTAGGCGGCGCAAGTCTTAAACCACAAGCCTACGCAGATGGTGCTCCCGGTTCCTTACCGAATCAGACACCAAAACGACATTCGGTTTCGATCGAATGAAACGGTAACAAGCAGGAGTTAAACCCGTGGCAATTAAACTCGAAGACAAGAAGGCCATCGTCGCTGAAGTCAACGAGGCTGCCAAAGTCGCTCTGTCCGCTGTCGTGGCTGATGCCCGTGGCGTAACAGTAGGCGCAATGACCGGACTCCGTAAAGAGGCTCGTGAAGCTGGCGTTTACGTACGTGTTGTACGTAACACCCTGCTCAAGCGCGCCGTTGCTGACACTGAATTCAGTGTTCTCAACGACGTGTTCAGCGGCCCTACCCTGATTGCATTCTCCAAGGAACATCCAGGCGCTGCTGCCCGGATTTTCAAAGAGTTCGCAAAGGGTCAGAACAAGTTCGAGATCAAGGCAGCTGCGTTCGAGGGCAAGTTCCTCGCAGCTAACCAAATCGACGTACTGGCAACCTTGCCGACCCGTGACGAAGCAATTTCTCAGCTGATGAGCGTGATTCAAGGCGCTACCAGCAAATTGGCTCGTACTCTGGCGGCAATTCGCGACCAGAAAGAAGCTGCTGCAGCCTAAGGCTCGTCAACTTCTCGCGTTTTTTGTTTTTTTCGATGGTCGCGTAGGCCGTCCCCAATATCAGGAATTAGATTCATGTCTATCTCTCAGAACGATATCCTTGAAGCAGTTGGCAACATGTCCGTAATGGAAGTTGTTGAGCTGATCAAAGCTTTCGAAGAAAAATTCGGCGTTACCGCTGCTGCTGCATCGGCTGGTCCAGCTGTTGCTGCTGCCGTTGCTGAAGAGCAAACCGAATTCAACGTCATGCTGACCGAAGCTGGCGAGAAGAAAGTTAACGTGATCAAGGCTGTACGTGAACTGACCGGTCTGGGCTTGAAAGAAGCCAAGGCTGTAGTTGACGGCGCTCCTGCCATGGTTCTGGAAGCTGTTGCCAAAGACGCAGCTGACAAAGCCAAAGCAGTACTGGAAGAAGCAGGCGCTAAAGTCGAGCTGAAGTAAGCTTCGACTTTGCGTCTCCAGCCCGAGCGTTAAGCGACAGGCTGATGGCTGGTGGCTCTTGCCACCGGCCTTTTTCCGTTATTGGCAGTCGACTGGGTCGGTGCCGGTAACGAGCTGTAACCACCCGATGCGGTGGCGCAAACCATGGGGTTTGCACGATTTTCTGGCTGCTCCCGTCGGGAGGGGCCAAACAAGCAGGTGACCAAGCTGGGGAACGCTGATGGCTTACTCATATACTGAGAAAAAACGTATCCGCAAGGACTTTAGCAAGTTGCCGGACGTCATGGATGTGCCTTACCTCCTGGCCATCCAGCTGGATTCGTATCGTGAATTCTTGCAAGCGGGAGCGACTAAAGATCAGTTCCGCGACGTGGGCCTGCATGCGGCCTTCAAATCCGTTTTCCCGATCATCAGCTACTCCGGCAATGCTGCGCTGGAGTACGTCGGTTATCGCCTGGGCGAACCGGCATTTGATGTCAAAGAATGCGTATTGCGCGGTGTAACTTACGCCGTACCTTTGCGGGTAAAAGTGCGCCTGATCATTTTCGACAAAGAATCGTCGAACAAAGCGATCAAGGACATCAAAGAGCAAGAAGTCTACATGGGTGAAATCCCCCTGATGACTGAGAACGGTACCTTCGTAATCAACGGTACCGAGCGTGTAATCGTTTCCCAGCTGCACCGTTCCCCTGGCGTGTTCTTCGACCACGACCGTGGCAAGACGCACAGCTCCGGTAAACTGCTGTACTCCGCGCGCATCATTCCTTACCGCGGTTCGTGGCTGGACTTCGAGTTCGACCCGAAAGACTGCGTATTCGTGCGTATCGACCGTCGTCGCAAGCTGCCTGCATCGGTACTGCTGCGCGCGCTCGGCTATACCACTGAAGAAGTGCTGGACGCGTTCTACACCACCAACGTATTCCACGTTAAGGGCGAGACCCTGAGCCTGGAGCTGGTGCCTCAGCGCCTGCGCGGTGAAATCGCTGTCCTCGATATCCAGGACGACAAAGGCAAGGTTATTGTCGAGCAGGGTCGTCGTATCACCGCTCGCCACATCAACCAGCTGGAAAAAGCCGGGATCAAAGAGCTGGATGTGCCTCTGGACTACGTCCTGGGTCGCACAACCGCCAAGGTCATCGTGCACCCGGCAACCGGCGAAATCCTGGCAGAGTGCAACACCGAGCTGAACACCGAGATCCTGGCGAAAATCGCCAAGGCCGGCGTTGTTCGCATCGAAACTCTGTACACCAACGATATCGACTGCGGTCCGTTCGTCTCCGACACACTGAAGATCGACTCCACCAGCAACCAACTGGAAGCGCTGGTCGAGATCTATCGCATGATGCGTCCTGGCGAGCCGCCAACCAAAGACGCTGCCGAGACCCTGTTCAACAACCTGTTCTTCAGCCCTGAGCGCTACGACCTGTCTGCGGTCGGCCGGATGAAGTTCAACCGTCGTATCGGTCGTACCGAGATCGAAGGTTCGGGCGTGCTGTGCAAGGAAGACATCGTCGCGGTATTGAAGACCCTGGTCGACATCCGTAACGGTAAAGGCATCGTCGATGACATCGACCACCTGGGTAACCGTCGTGTTCGCTGCGTAGGCGAAATGGCCGAGAACCAGTTCCGCGTTGGCCTGGTACGTGTTGAGCGTGCGGTCAAAGAGCGTCTGTCGATGGCGGAAAGCGAAGGCCTGATGCCGCAAGACCTGATCAACGCCAAGCCAGTGGCTGCGGCGGTGAAAGAGTTCTTCGGTTCCAGCCAGCTGTCCCAGTTCATGGACCAGAACAACCCGCTGTCCGAGATCACCCACAAGCGTCGTGTCTCTGCACTCGGCCCTGGTGGTCTGACTCGTGAGCGCGCCGGCTTTGAAGTTCGTGACGTACACCCGACGCACTACGGTCGTGTTTGCCCGATCGAAACGCCGGAAGGTCCGAACATCGGTCTGATCAACTCCCTGGCCGCCTATGCGCGCACTAACCAGTACGGCTTCCTCGAGAGTCCGTACCGTGTGGTGAAAGACGCTCTGGTCACCGACGAGATCGTGTTCCTGTCCGCCATCGAAGAAGCTGATCACGTGATCGCCCAGGCTTCGGCCACGATGAACGACAAGAAAGTCCTGATCGACGAGCTGGTAGCTGTTCGTCACTTGAACGAGTTCACCGTCAAGGCGCCGGAAGACGTCACCTTGATGGACGTATCGCCGAAGCAGGTAGTTTCGGTTGCAGCGTCGCTGATCCCGTTCCTCGAGCACGACGACGCCAACCGTGCGTTGATGGGTTCGAACATGCAGCGTCAAGCTGTACCAACCCTGCGCGCTGACAAGCCGCTGGTAGGTACCGGCATGGAGCGTAACGTAGCCCGTGACTCCGGCGTTTGCGTCGTGGCTCGTCGTGGCGGCGTGATCGACTCCGTCGACGCCAGCCGTATCGTGGTTCGTGTTGCCGATGACGAAGTTGAAACCGGTGAAGCCGGTGTCGACATCTACAACCTGACCAAATACACCCGCTCCAACCAGAACACCTGCATCAACCAGCGTCCGCTGGTGCGTAAAGGTGATCGGGTTCAGCGTAGCGACATCATGGCCGACGGTCCGTCCACCGACATGGGTGAGCTGGCACTGGGTCAGAACATGCGCATCGCCTTCATGGCATGGAACGGCTTCAACTTCGAAGACTCCATCTGCCTGTCGGAACGCGTTGTTCAAGAAGACCGTTTCACCACGATCCACATCCAGGAACTGACCTGTGTGGCCCGTGACACCAAGCTTGGCCCAGAGGAAATCACTGCGGACATCCCGAACGTGGGTGAAGCTGCACTGAACAAGCTGGACGAAGCCGGTATCGTTTACGTAGGTGCTGAAGTTGGCGCAGGCGACATCCTGGTCGGTAAGGTCACTCCGAAAGGCGAGACCCAACTGACTCCGGAAGAAAAACTGCTGCGTGCGATCTTCGGTGAAAAAGCCAGCGACGTTAAAGACACCTCCCTGCGTGTGCCTACCGGTACCAAAGGTACTGTCATCGACGTACAGGTCTTCACCCGCGACGGCGTTGAGCGTGATGCTCGTGCACTGTCGATCGAGAAGTCCCAGTTGGACGAGATCCGCAAGGATCTGAACGAAGAGTTCCGCATCGTTGAAGGCGCTACTTTCGAACGTCTGCGTTCCGCTCTGGTCGGCCACAAGGCCGAAGGTGGCGCCGGTCTGAAGAAAGGCCAGGACATCACCGACGAAGTGCTGGACGGTCTTGAGCATGGCCAGTGGTTCAAACTGCGCATGGCTGAAGATGCTCTGAACGAGCAGCTCGAGAAGGCCCAGGCCTACATCGTTGATCGTCGCCGTCTGCTGGACGACAAGTTCGAAGACAAGAAGCGCAAACTGCAGCAGGGCGATGACCTGGCTCCAGGCGTGCTGAAAATCGTCAAGGTTTACCTGGCAATCCGTCGTCGCATCCAGCCGGGCGACAAGATGGCCGGTCGTCACGGTAACAAGGGTGTGGTCTCCGTGATCATGCCGGTTGAAGACATGCCGCACGATGCCAATGGCACCCCGGTAGACGTTGTCCTCAACCCGTTGGGCGTACCTTCGCGTATGAACGTCGGTCAGATCCTTGAAACCCACCTGGGCCTCGCGGCCAAAGGTCTGGGCGAGAAGATCAACCGCATGGTTGAAGAGCAGCGCAAGGTTGCCGAGCTGCGTAAGTTCCTGCACGAGATCTACAACGAGATCGGCGGTCGTCAGGAAAGCCTCGATGACTTCTCGGACCAGGAAATCCTGGACCTGGCTCAAAACCTGCGTGGCGGCGTTCCAATGGCCACTCCAGTGTTCGACGGCGCCAAGGAAAGCGAAATCAAGGCCATGCTGAAACTGGCTGACCTGCCAGAAAGCGGCCAGATGCAGCTGACCGACGGCCGTACCGGCAACAAGTTCGAGCGCCCGGTTACCGTTGGCTACATGTACATGCTGAAGCTGAACCACTTGGTAGACGACAAGATGCACGCGCGTTCTACCGGTTCGTACAGCCTGGTTACCCAGCAGCCGCTGGGTGGTAAGGCGCAGTTCGGTGGTCAGCGTTTCGGGGAGATGGAGGTCTGGGCACTGGAAGCATACGGTGCCGCTTACACTCTGCAAGAAATGCTCACAGTGAAGTCGGACGATGTGAACGGCCGTACCAAGATGTACAAGAACATCGTGGATGGCGATCACCGTATGGAGCCGGGCATGCCCGAGTCCTTCAACGTGTTGATCAAGGAAATTCGTTCCCTCGGCATCGATATCGATCTGGAAACCGAATAACACGTGACGCGAATCGAGAGCGGGGCAGCACTGCCCGCTCTCTGCTCCGCCAGGAGGAAAGGCCTTGAAAGACCTACTGAATTTGCTGAAAAACCAGGGTCAAGTCGAAGAGTTCGACGCCATCCGTATCGGATTGGCATCGCCTGAGATGATCCGTTCGTGGTCGTTCGGTGAAGTTAAAAAGCCGGAAACCATCAACTACCGTACGTTCAAACCCGAGCGTGACGGCCTGTTCTGCGCCAAGATCTTTGGCCCGGTAAAGGATTACGAGTGCCTGTGCGGTAAGTACAAGCGCTTGAAGCACCGTGGCGTAATCTGCGAGAAGTGCGGCGTTGAAGTCGCGCTGGCAAAAGTTCGTCGTGAGCGCATGGCGCACATCGAACTGGCCTCGCCAGTTGCCCACATCTGGTTCCTGAAATCGCTGCCGTCCCGTATCGGCTTGCTGATGGACATGACCCTGCGTGATATCGAACGCGTTCTCTACTTTGAGAGCTACGTCGTTATCGATCCAGGCATGACCACCCTTGAAAAAGGTCAGCTGCTCAACGACGAGCAGTACTTCGAAGCGCTGGAAGAGTTCGGCGACGATTTCGATGCCCGCATGGGTGCCGAAGCTGTCCGCGAACTGCTGCACGCTATCGACCTGGAACACGAGATTGGCCGTCTGCGTGAAGAGATTCCGCAAACCAACTCCGAAACCAAGATCAAGAAGCTGTCCAAGCGTCTGAAGTTGATGGAAGCCTTCCAGGGTTCCGGCAACCTGCCAGAGTGGATGGTGCTGACCGTTCTGCCGGTTCTGCCGCCAGATCTGCGTCCACTGGTCCCGCTGGATGGCGGTCGCTTCGCGACTTCCGACCTCAACGATCTGTATCGTCGAGTGATCAACCGTAACAACCGTTTGAAGCGCCTGCTGGATCTGTCCGCTCCGGACATCATCGTGCGCAACGAAAAGCGTATGTTGCAGGAAGCTGTCGACGCACTGCTCGACAACGGTCGTCGTGGCCGCGCTATCACTGGTTCCAACAAGCGTCCTCTGAAATCCCTGGCTGACATGATCAAGGGTAAGCAGGGTCGTTTCCGTCAGAACTTGCTCGGTAAGCGTGTTGACTACTCCGGTCGTTCGGTAATTACCGTAGGTCCGACCCTGCGTCTGCACCAGTGCGGTCTGCCGAAGAAGATGGCTCTGGAACTGTTCAAGCCGTTCATTTTCGGCAAGCTGGAAATGCGTGGTCTCGCTACCACCATCAAAGCGGCTAAGAAAATGGTCGAGCGCGAACTGCCAGAGGTTTGGGACGTTCTCGCTGAAGTGATTCGCGAACACCCGGTTCTCCTCAACCGTGCACCGACCCTTCACCGTCTGGGTATCCAGGCGTTTGAACCGGTACTGATCGAAGGTAAGGCTATCCAGCTGCACCCTCTGGTCTGCGCCGCGTACAACGCCGACTTCGACGGCGACCAAATGGCCGTGCACGTACCGCTGACGCTGGAAGCCCAGCTCGAAGCGCGTGCGTTGATGATGTCGACCAACAACATTCTGTCGCCAGCCAACGGTGAGCCAATCATCGTTCCGTCGCAGGACGTTGTATTGGGTCTGTACTACATGACGCGTGAAGCGATCAACGCCAAGGGCGAAGGTCGTGTGTTCGCGGATCTGCAGGAAGTTGACCGTGTGTTCCGTGCCGGCGAAGCCGCACTGCACGCCAAGGTTAAAGTGCGGATCAACGAAACCGTCAACGACCGTGATGGCGGCAGCGTGACCAACACCCGTATCGTCGACACCACTGTCGGCCGTGCGCTGTTGTTCCAGGTTGTGCCAAAAGGTCTGTCGTACGACGTCGTCAACCTGCCGATGAAGAAAAAGGCGATCTCCAAGCTCATCAACCAGTGCTACCGCGTGGTTGGTTTGAAAGAGACCGTGATCTTCGCTGACCAGTTGATGTACACCGGTTTTGCCTATTCGACCATTTCCGGCGTTTCCATCGGCGTTAACGACTTCGTTATCCCGGATGAAAAAGCCCGCATCATCGGTGCTGCCACCGACGAAGTGAAAGAGATCGAAAGTCAGTACGCCTCCGGCCTGGTAACCCAGGGCGAGAAGTACAACAAAGTGATCGACCTTTGGTCCAAGGCGAACGACGAAGTTTCCAAGGCGATGATGGCCAACCTCTCGAAAGAGAAAGTCATCGACCGCCATGGCGTCGAAGTCGACCAAGAGTCCTTCAACTCGATGTACATGATGGCTGACTCGGGTGCGCGGGGTTCCGCAGCACAGATTCGTCAGCTGGCCGGTATGCGTGGCCTGATGGCCAAGCCGGACGGTTCCATCATCGAAACGCCGATTACTGCGAACTTCCGTGAAGGTTTGAGCGTACTCCAGTACTTCATCTCCACTCACGGTGCTCGTAAAGGTCTGGCGGATACCGCGTTGAAAACGGCGAACTCGGGTTACCTGACCCGTCGTCTGGTAGACGTGGCGCAAGACCTGGTTGTAACCGAGATCGATTGCGGCACCGAACACGGTCTGCTGATGACTCCGCACATTGAAGGCGGTGACGTTGTAGAGCCGTTGGGTGAGCGCGTATTGGGTCGTGTTATCGCCCGTGACGTATTCAAGCCAGGTACCGAGGACGTCATCGTTCCTGCCGGCACCCTGGTCGACGAGAAGTGGGTCGAGTTCATCGAACTCAACAGCATCGACGAAGTGATCGTACGTTCGCCGATCAGCTGCGAAACCCGTTTCGGTATCTGCGCCAAGTGCTACGGTCGCGACCTGGCTCGTGGTCACCAGGTGAACATCGGTGAAGCGGTCGGCGTTATCGCTGCCCAGTCCATCGGTGAGCCGGGTACCCAGCTGACGATGCGTACGTTCCACATCGGTGGTGCGGCAAGCCGGACCTCCGCAGCCGACAGCGTTCAGGTGAAGAATGGCGGTACCGTCCGTCTGCACAACCTGAAACACGTTGAGCGAGTGGATGGTCACCTGGTTGCCGTGTCCCGTTCCGGTGAGCTGGCCATCGCTGATGACTTCGGTCGTGAGCGTGAGCGTTACAAGCTGCCGTACGGTGCCGTGATTTCGGTTAAAGAAGGTGACAAGGTCGACGCTGGCGCTATCGTGGCCAAGTGGGATCCGCACACTCACCCGATCGTTACCGAAATGAAAGGTACCGTGACCTACGTGGGCATGGAAGAAGGCATCACGATCAAGCGTCAGACTGACGAATTGACCGGTATGACCAACATTGAAGTACTCGACGCCAAAGACCGTCCAGCTGCCGGTAAGGATATCCGTCCTGCTGTGAAGATGGTTGATGACAACGGCAAGGATCTGTTGCTGCCAGGCACTGACGTTATCGCTCAGTACTTCCTGCCAGCCAACGCCCTGGTCGGTGTGGCGGACGGCGCGAAGATCGCGATCGGTGATGTTATCGCTCGTATCCCGCAAGAAACTTCGAAGACCCGTGACATCACCGGTGGTCTGCCGCGTGTTGCCGACTTGTTCGAAGCTCGTCGTCCGAAAGAAGCCTCGATTCTGGCTGAAGTCAGCGGCACCATCGCGTTCGGTAAAGAAACCAAGGGCAAGCGCCGTCTGGTTATTACCCCGAACGACGGTAGCGATCCGTACGAAGAGCTGATTCCGAAGTGGCGTCACCTGAACGTGTTCGAAGGCGAACAGGTAAACCGCGGCGAAGTTATCTCCGACGGTCCAAGCGATCCACACGACATCCTGCGTCTGCTGGGTGTGAGTGCGCTGGCCAAGTACATTGTTAACGAGATCCAGGACGTTTACCGTCTGCAAGGCGTGAAGATCAACGACAAGCACATCGAGACCATCCTGCGTCAGATGCTGCGTAAAGTTGAAATCGCTGAATCCGGCGATTCCAGTTTCATCAAGGGCGACCAGATGGAATTGACTCACGTTCTGGTAGAGAACGAGCGTTTGAGCGGCGAAGACAAGTTCGTCTCCAAGTTCACTCGCGTTCTGCTGGGTATCACCAAGGCGTCGTTGTCCACCGAATCGTTCATCTCGGCGGCTTCCTTCCAGGAAACCACCCGTGTACTGACCGAGGCGGCGGTTACCGGCAAGCGCGACTACCTGCGCGGCCTGAAAGAAAACGTGGTCGTGGGTCGTCTGATCCCGGCTGGTACCGGTCTGGCTTATCACAGCGAGCGTAAGCGCCGCCGTGATGCAGACAAACCGTTGCGCGTGAGCGCCAGTGAAGTGGAAGCTGCACTGACCGAAGCGCTGAACTCGAGCGGTAACTGAGTTCTGCGGTAAATGAGCAGGGGCCCTGGTCACTCCGTTCATCGAATCGAGACAATTTGTCGATGTTTGACGGGCGGGGAGGTCGGGGCCTTGCCTTGACTGGGGACAAGATCCTCTTTAGACTCTTGTACCCCTAAATTTGGCGGGAATTCGTTCCTGCCATTTTGCTTTTCTTGCAAGACAATAGCGTCGCAAGACAACAGTGGAGCTAGTAGATGGCAACTATCAACCAGCTGGTACGTCAGCCGCGTAAGCGTATCGTCGAGAAATCCGACGTGCCTGCGCTGCAGAACTGCCCGCAACGCCGTGGCGTGTGCACCCGTGTGTACACCACCACGCCGAAAAAACCTAACTCGGCACTGCGTAAAGTATGCCGTGTGCGCCTGACCAACGGTTTCGAGGTTTCCTCGTACATCGGCGGTGAAGGCCACAACCTGCAAGAGCACAGCGTGGTACTGATCCGCGGCGGTCGTGTAAAAGACTTGCCAGGTGTTCGTTACCACACCGTTCGCGGTTCGTTGGATACTTCCGGCGTTAAAGGTCGTAACCAGGGTCGTTCGAAGTACGGTACCAAGCGTCCGAAGTAATGGTCGCTTGCTGCAAAAAACTGATTTCTATTTTTCTGAGTCGATAAGAGTAAGGTCGGAGGCGTCCCGTAGTAATGGGCACCGATTCCGAGCGAACCTGAAGACCGTTTGAGGGCTTATCCATGCCAAGAAGACGCGTAGCAGCCAAGCGCGAAGTGCTTGACGATCCAAAATACGGAAGCCAAATCCTGGCCAAGTTCATGAACCACGTGATGGAAAGCGGCAAGAAAGCCGTTGCCGAGCGTATCGTTTATGGCGCGCTGGAAAAGGTTAAAGAACGCAAGAACAGCGACCCCCTGGAAATCTTCGAGAAAGCTCTCGACGCCATCGCTCCGCTGGTCGAAGTAAAGTCGCGCCGTGTAGGCGGTGCTACTTACCAGGTTCCGGTTGAAGTTCGTCCGTCCCGTCGTAACGCTCTGGCAATGCGCTGGTTGGTAGACTTCGCCCGTAAGCGCGGCGAGAAGTCTATGGCTCTGCGTTTGGCTGGCGAACTGTTGGACGCTGCCGAAGGTAAAGGTGCTGCAGTTAAGAAGCGTGAAGACGTGCACCGTATGGCTGAAGCTAACAAAGCTTTCTCGCACTACCGCTTCTAATTTTAGCGTCACTAATTTTGCGAGGGCTTTATGGCTCGTACAACACCGATTAATCGCTACCGTAACATTGGTATCGTTGCTCACGTGGATGCTGGTAAAACCACCACCACCGAGCGCGTCCTTTTTTACACTGGCAAAAGTCACAAAATGGGCGAGGTGCATGACGGCGCCGCGACCACAGACTGGATGGTTCAGGAGCAGGAGCGTGGTATTACCATTACTTCTGCTGCTATTACCGCCTTCTGGCAGGGTTCTGCGAAGCAGCACAAAGACCAATACCGCTTCAACGTCATTGATACCCCGGGTCACGTAGACTTCACCATTGAAGTTGAACGTTCCCTGCGTGTACTCGACGGCGCGGTCGTTGTGTTCTGCGGCACTTCCGGCGTTGAGCCTCAGTCCGAAACCGTATGGCGTCAAGCCAACAAATACGGTGTTCCACGTATCGTTTACGTGAACAAGATGGACCGTGCCGGCGCGAACTTCCTGCGCGTGATCGCTCAGATCAAACAGCGTCTGGGTCACACCCCGGTGCCAATCCAGTTGGCTATCGGTTCCGAAGACAACTTCCAGGGTCAGATCGATCTGATGACCATGGAAGCGGTTTACTGGAACGATGCTGACAAGGGCATGACTCCACGTCGCGAAGCCATCCCTGCTGAACTGCAGGAACTGGCTGAAGAGTGGCGCAGCAACATGGTTGAGGCTGCGGCCGAAGCCAGCGAAGAGCTGATGAACAAGTACCTCGAAGGTGAAGAACTCACCATCGAGGAAATCAAGGCCGCTCTGCGTCAGCGTACTATCGCTGGTGAAATCGTCCTGGCTGTTTGCGGTTCTTCCTTCAAGAACAAGGGTGTTCCCCTGGTTCTCGACGCCGTTATCGACTACCTGCCGGCTCCAACCGACATTCCTGCCATCAAGGGTACTGACCCGGATGACGAGGAAAAGCAAATGGAGCGTCATGCAGACGACAACGAGCCGTTCTCGGCTCTGGCGTTCAAGATCGCTACCGACCCATTCGTGGGTACCTTGACCTTCGTCCGCGTTTACTCGGGCGTGTTGGCCTCCGGCGACGGCGTGATCAACTCGGTTAAAGGCAAGAAAGAGCGCGTGGGTCGTATGGTGCAAATGCACGCAAACGCCCGTGAAGAGATCAAGGAAGTACGCGCTGGTGACATCGCGGCCCTGATCGGCATGAAGGACGTCACCACTGGTGAAACCTTGTGCAACGCTGACAAGCCAATCATCCTGGTTCGCATGGACTTCCCGGAGCCGGTTATTTCGGTTGCCGTAGAGCCTAAGACCAAGGATGACCAGGAAAAAATGGGTATCGCTCTGGGCAAACTTGCTCAGGAAGACCCGTCTTTCCGCGTCAAAACTGATGAAGAGACTGGTCAAACGATCATCTCCGGCATGGGCGAGCTGCACCTGGACATCCTGGTTGACCGGATGCGCCGTGAGTTCAACGTCGAAGCCAACATCGGTAAGCCTCAAGTTTCGTACCGTGAGCGCATCACGAAGAGCTGCGAAATCGAAGGCAAGTTCGTTCGTCAGTCCGGCGGTCGTGGCCAGTTCGGTCATTGCTGGATCCGTTTTGCACCTGCTGACGAAGGTCAGGAAGGTCTGCAATTCCTGAACGAAGTAGTGGGTGGTGTGGTTCCTAAGGAATACATCCCGGCTATCCAGAAGGGTATCGAAGAGCAGATGAAGAACGGTGTTGTTGCCGGCTATCCGCTGATCGGCCTGAAGGCTACCGTGTTTGATGGTTCTTACCACGACGTCGACTCGAACGAGATGGCGTTTAAGGTGGCTGCTTCCATGGCGACCAAGCAACTGGCCCAGAAGGGCGGTGGTGAGTTGCTCGAGCCGATCATGGCGGTAGAGGTTGTTACGCCTGAAGACTATATGGGTGACGTGATGGGCGACCTGAACCGTCGTCGCGGCATGATTCTGGGTATGGAAGACACGGTTTCCGGTAAGGTAATCCGTGCTGAAGTTCCGTTGGGCGAGATGTTCGGTTATGCGACCGATGTTCGTTCGATGTCCCAGGGTCGCGCAAGCTACTCTATGGAATTCAAAAAATACAATACGGCTCCGTCGCACATCGTCGAAACCGTTACCAAAAAACAAGGCTGATTCAGTCCTTTAGGCAAGGAGTTAATTGTCGTGGCTAAAGAAAAATTTGATCGTTCCCTACCGCACGTCAACGTTGGCACTATCGGTCACGTTGACCACGGTAAAACCACTCTGACCGCTGCTCTGACTCGCGTCTGCTCCGAAGTTTTCGGTTCGGCCGTAGTTGAATTCGACAAGATCGACAGCGCTCCAGAAGAAAAAGCTCGTGGTATCACCATCAATACCGCGCACGTCGAGTACAACTCGAACATTCGTCACTACGCTCACGTTGACTGCCCAGGTCACGCTGACTACGTGAAGAACATGATCACCGGTGCTGCCCAGATGGACGGCGCGATCCTGGTTTGCTCGGCCGCTGATGGTCCGATGCCACAAACCCGTGAGCACATCCTGCTGTCCCGTCAGGTAGGCGTTCCGTACATCGTGGTTTTCCTGAACAAGGCTGACCTGGTAGACGACGCTGAGCTGCTGGAACTGGTTGAGATGGAAGTTCGCGACCTGCTGTCCACCTACGACTTCCCAGGCGACGACACCCCGATCATCATCGGTTCGGCTCGTATGGCGCTGGAAGGCAAAGACGACAACGAAATGGGCACCACTGCCGTTCGTAAGCTGGTTGAGACTCTGGACACCTACATCCCAGAGCCAGAGCGTGCTATCGACAAGCCATTCCTGATGCCAATCGAAGACGTATTCTCGATCTCGGGTCGTGGTACTGTTGTGACTGGTCGTATCGAGCGCGGTATCGTTCGCGTTCAAGATGCACTGGAAATCGTTGGTCTGCGTGACACCACCACCACCACCTGCACCGGTGTTGAGATGTTCCGCAAGCTGCTCGACGAAGGTCGTGCTGGCGAGAACTGCGGCGTTCTGCTGCGTGGTACCAAGCGTGACGACGTTGAGCGTGGCCAGGTTCTGGTTAAGCCAGGTTCGGTTAAGCCGCACACCAAGTTCACCGCAGAAGTTTACGTTCTGAGCAAGGAAGAAGGCGGCCGTCACACTCCGTTCTTCAAAGGCTACCGTCCACAGTTCTACTTCCGTACTACTGACGTGACCGGTAACTGCGAGCTGCCAGAAGGCGTTGAAATGGTAATGCCAGGTGACAACATTCAAATGACTGTTACCCTGATCAAAACCATCGCAATGGAAGACGGTCTGCGCTTCGCTATCCGTGAAGGCGGCCGTACCGTTGGTGCTGGCGTTGTAGCTAAAATCATCGAGTAAGCTTCTCTTTTGAGATAGCTTCGATGCTTTGAAAAGGCCCCCGCTCAGCGGGGGCCTTTTTTATTGGGTTGACACCTATCTGGGGCGTCTATAGAATTGCGCCTCCTTTTAACGGGCGTATTGCGCCCGGTGGGAATAGCAGCCGGAGTCTGAAATCCAATGCAAAATCAGCAAATCCGTATCAGGTTGAAGGCTTTTGACCATCGCCTGATCGACCAATCCACCCAGGAAATCGTGGAAACCGCGAAACGTACTGGTGCTCAAGTGCGTGGTCCAATTCCACTGCCTACCCGTAAAGAGCGGTTCACCGTTCTGGTCTCCCCGCACGTCAACAAAGACGCGCGTGACCAGTACGAGATCCGTACTCATAAGCGCGTTCTGGACATCGTCCAGCCAACGGATAAAACCGTTGATGCACTTATGAAGCTTGATCTTGCGGCCGGTGTGGAAGTGCAGATCAGCCTCGGCTAAGACTCGGTCTTAGTCGTGTAACGCTCTGAAATGGGCGGCCATAGCGGGTGAAAGCCCCGTACACTCATGAGGTTTACAACATGACTATTGGTGTAGTCGGTCGTAAATGCGGTATGACCCGTATTTTCACCGAAGAAGGTGTCTCCATTCCGGTCACGGTCATTGAGATCGAACCGAATCGCGTCACCCAGTTCAAAACTGAAGAGACCGATGGCTATCGTGCAGTGCAAGTCACTGTCGGCGAGCGTCGTGCTTCGCGTGTAACAGCAGCTCAGGCTGGCCACTTCGCTAAAGCGAACGTTGCCGCTGGTCGTACCGTAATGGAATTCCGCCTTGAAGAAGGCGAGTACCAGGCCGGCGATCTGATCAACGCTGAAATCTTCGCCGCTGGTCAACTGGTTGATGTAACCGGTCAGTCCAAAGGTAAAGGCTTCCAGGGTACGATCAAGCGTTGGAATTTCCGCGGGCAAGATAACACCCACGGTAACTCCGTATCCCACCGCGTTCCAGGCTCTATCGGCCAGTGCCAGACTCCTGGTCGTGTATTCAAGGGCAAAAAAATGTCCGGTCATATGGGCGCTGAGCGCGTGACCGTGCAGTCCCTCGAAGTAGTGCGCGTGGACGCTGAACGCAATCTGTTGTTGGTCAAGGGCGCTGTTCCTGGCGCTACTGGCGGCAACTTGGTTGTACGTCCAGCAGCCAAGGCTCGCGGTTAAGGGGAAGCTGACATGCAATTAAATGTAAATGACGCTCAAGCGATCGAAGTTTCCGAACTGACATTTGGCGGCGAATTCAACGAGACGCTGGTTCACCAAGCAGTCGTGGCCTACATGGCTGGCGGTCGTCAGGGTTCCAAGCAGCAAAAGACCCGTTCCGACGTTCGTGGTGGCGGTAAGCGCCCATGGCGTCAGAAAGGTACTGGCCGTGCTCGTGCCGGTACTATCCGTAGCCCAATCTGGCGTGGCGGCGGTACCACTTTCGCAGCTCGTCCTCAGGATCACTCCCAGAAGCTGAACAAGAAGATGTATCGCGCAGCAATGCGTTCCATCCTTGCTGAGCTGGTGCGTACTGATCGTCTGGTCGTGGTTCAGGATTTCGCCGTTGAAACGCCGAAAACCAAAGACCTGCTGGGCAAACTGAACAACATGAGCCTGACCGACGTTCTGATCGTGTCGGACGCTGTTGATCAGAACCTGTACCTGGCTGCTCGTAACCTGCCACACGTAGATGTACGTGACGTGCAAGGTTCCGATCCAGTTAGTCTGATCGCATACGACAAGGTGTTGATCACCGTGTCGGCCGTGAAGAAATTCGAGGAGCTGCTGGGATGAACCAGGAACGCGTATTTAAAGTTCTGCTTGGCCCGCACGTTTCCGAGAAGGCTACGGTTCTGGCAGACAAGAAAGGCCAGTTCGTTTTCAAGGTTGCTACTGATGCAACCAAGCTGGAAATCAAGAAGGCCGTCGAAAGCCTGTTCAGCGTGAAAGTAGAGCGTGTTACTACCCTGAACGTTCTGGGTAAGAGCAAGCGCACTGCTCGCGGTCTGGGCAAGCGTAATGACTGGAAGAAGGCAGTTATCTCCCTTCAGCCAGGCCAAGATCTCGATTTCAGCAGCAGTGCTGAGTAAGGAAGGGGTGCATCATGGCAATCGTTAAATGCAAACCGACTTCCCCTGGCCGCCGTTTTGTGGTCAAGGTGGTCAACCAGGAGCTGCATAAAGGCGCTCCTCACGCACCGCTGCTCGAGAAGAAGTCGAAGTCTGGTGGTCGTAACAACAATGGCCGTATTACCACTCGTCACATCGGTGGTGGTCATAAGCAGCATTATCGTCTGGTCGATTTCCGTCGCAACGACAAAGATGGCATCGCTGCCACTGTCGAGCGTATCGAATACGATCCAAACCGTACTGCTCACATCGCTCTGCTGCTGTACGCAGATGGCGAGCGTCGCTACATCATCGCCCCTAAAGGCGTGAGCGCTGGCGACCAGCTGATCGCAGGTGCTCTGGCACCGATCAAGCCGGGCAACGCTCTGCAACTGCGCAACATTCCAGTTGGTAGCACCGTACACGGCATCGAATTGAAGCCAGGTAAAGGCGCACAGATCGCTCGTTCCGCTGGTGCTTCGGCTCAGCTGATCGCTCGTGAAGGCGTGTACGTTACCCTGCGTCTGCGTTCCGGTGAAATGCGTAAAGTCCTGGCTGAATGCCGTGCGACCCTGGGCGAAGTCTCGAACTCCGAGCACAGCCTGCGTTCGCTGGGTAAAGCTGGTGCCAAACGCTGGCGTGGCGTTCGCCCAACCGTTCGTGGTGTTGCCATGAACCCGGTTGACCACCCACATGGTGGTGGTGAAGGTCGTACCTCTGGTGGTCGTCATCCGGTATCGCCATGGGGCTTCCCGACTAAGGGCGCGAAGACTCGTGGTAATAAGCGTACCGACAAAATGATCGTCCGTCGTCGCAAGTAAATAGAGGGATACGACAGTGCCACGTTCTCTGAAAAAAGGTCCTTTTATCGATCTTCACCTACTGAAGAAGATCGAAGTGGCGGCGGAAAAGAACGATCGCAAACCGGTGAAAACCTGGTCGCGTCGTTCGATGATCCTGCCACAAATGGTCGGTCTGACCATCGCAGTACACAACGGTCGTCAGCACGTCCCAGTTCTCGTGAACGAAGACATGGTCGGCCACAAACTGGGCGAGTTCGCCGGTACCCGCACTTATCGCGGGCACGTGGCAGACAAGAAAGCCAAGCGTTAAGGGGTTAGGAAATGGAAGTAGCCGCTAAGTTGTCGGGCGCTCGAATCTCCGCCCAGAAAGCCCGCTTGGTCGCCGACCAGATCCGCGGGAAGAAGGTGGGCGAAGCGCTCAACCTGTTGGCTTTCAGCAGTAAGAAAGCCGCCGAGATCATGAAGAAAGTGCTGGAGTCGGCCGTAGCCAACGCCGAGCATAACGAAGGCGCAGACGTTGATGACCTGAAGGTCAGCACCGTTTTCGTCAACGAAGGGCGTTCGCTGAAGCGCATCATGCCACGTGCCAAAGGCCGTGCTGATCGCATCGTCAAGCGGTCTTGCCATATCACTGTCAAGGTTGCTGACAAGTAACGGAGTCGAAGAGATGGGTCAGAAAGTACATCCCATTGGCATTCGCCTGGGAATCGTCAAGGAGCACACCTCCGTCTGGTACGCAGACGGTCGGACTTATGCGGACTATTTGCTCGCAGATCTGAAGGTGCGTGAGTATCTCCAAGACAAACTAAAAAGCGCGTCCGTAAGCCGTATCGATATCCATCGTCCGGCTCAAACTGCACGCATCACCATCCACACCGCTCGTCCAGGTATCGTTATCGGGAAGAAAGGTGAAGATGTTGAGAAACTGCGTCAGGACCTGACCAAGCAAATGGGTGTGCCTGTGCACATCAATATCGAAGAGATCCGCAAGCCGGAGCTCGACGGTATGCTGGTTGCGCAGAGCGTAGCTCAGCAGCTGGAGCGTCGCGTAATGTTCCGTCGCGCTATGAAGCGCGCTGTACAGAACGCCATGCGCATTGGTGCCAAGGGCATCAAAATCCAAGTGAGCGGTCGTCTCGGCGGTGCTGAAATCGCACGTACTGAATGGTATCGCGAAGGTCGTGTGCCATTGCACACCCTGCGTGCCGACATCGACTATGCCAACTACGAAGCTCACACCACCTACGGTGTGATCGGTGTAAAGGTTTGGATCTTCAAAGGCGAAGTAATTGGTGGTCGCCAAGAAGAACTGAAACCACAAGCACCAGCGCCTCGTAAAAAAGCTGCTAAGTAAGGGGTACGCCAAATGTTGCAACCAAAGCGTACGAAGTTCCGCAAGCAGATGACCGGCCACAACCGTGGTCTGGCACTGCGCGGTAGCAAAGTCAGCTTCGGCGAGTTCGCGCTGAAGTCTGTAGCTCGTGGTCGTCTCACCGCTCGTCAGATCGAGTCAGCGCGTCGTGCTCTGACCCGTCACGTAAAACGTGGTGGCAAGATCTGGATCCGTGTATTCCCGGACAAGCCGATCTCCAAAAAACCTCTCGAGGTTCGGATGGGTAAAGGTAAGGGTAACGTGGAATACTGGGTTGCCCAGATTCAGCCAGGCAAAGTCCTGTATGAAATCGAGGGTGTTTCTGAAGAGCTGGCGCGTGAGGCTTTCGCCCTGGCTGCTGCAAAGCTGCCGCTCGCCACCTCCTTTGTTAAACGGACGGTGATGTGATGAAAGCGAATGAACTTCGTGAAAAATCCGCACAGCAGCTGAACGAGCAACTGCTCGGCTTGCTGCGCGACCAGTTCAATCTGCGTATGCAGAAAGCAACTGGCCAGTTGGGGCAGTCTCATCTGCTCTCGCAAGTTAAGCGTGACATCGCTCGCGTGAAGACTGTGCTCAACCAGCAGGCAGGTAAGTAATCATGGCTGAAGCCGAAAAAACTGTCCGTACGCTGACTGGCCGTGTTGTCAGCGACAAGATGGACAAAACCATCACCGTTCTGATCGAGCGTCGCGTTAAGCACCCGATCTACGGTAAATACGTTAAGCGTTCGACTAAGCTGCACGCGCACGACGAAACCAATCAGTGCCACATCGGCGACAAAGTCACTATTCGTGAAACTCGTCCTTTGGCCAAGACCAAGTCTTGGGCGCTGGTTGATGTTCTCGAACGCGCTGTGGAAGTCTAAGGACTAGGGGTCGGAGAAATTATATGATTCAGACTCAATCCATGCTCGATGTGGCCGATAACAGCGGCGCACGCCGCGTTATGTGCATCAAGGTGCTGGGTGGCTCCCATCGTCGTTACGCTGGTATCGGTGACATCATCAAAGTTACCGTCAAGGAAGCAATTCCTCGCGGTAAAGTGAAAAAAGGCCAAGTGATGACTGCTGTTGTAGTCCGCACTCGTCACGGCGTACGTCGTGCTGATGGCTCCATTATCCGCTTTGATGGCAACGCTGCTGTTCTTCTGAACAACAAGCAAGAGCCGATCGGCACCCGTATCTTTGGGCCAGTGACCCGTGAACTTCGTACTGAGAAGTTCATGAAGATCGTCTCGCTCGCCCCAGAAGTGCTGTAAGGAGATCCGACATGCAAAAGATTCGTCGTGACGACGAGATCATCGTGATCGCCGGCAAAGACAAAGGTAAGCGCGGTAAGGTGCTGAAGGTTCTTGCTGACAACCGTCTGGTTGTTGGTGGTCTGAACCTGGTCAAGCGTCATACCAAGCCTAACCCGATGTCGGGCGTACAAGGCGGTATCGTCGAGAAAGAAGCGCCACTGCACGCTTCTAACGTAGCCATCTTCAACGGCGAAACCAACAAGGCTGACCGCGTTGGTTTCAAAGTAGAAGACGGTAAGAAAATTCGTGTCTTCAAGTCGACCCAAAAAGCGGTTGATGCTTGAACACTGCTAGGTAGAAGACCATGGCACGACTAAAAGAGATTTACCGGAAGGAAATCGCTCCGAAACTTAAGGAAGAACTTAAGCTTTCGAACGTGATGGAAGTTCCGCGCGTTACCAAAATCACCCTGAACATGGGTCTGGGCGAAGCGATCGGCGACAAAAAAGTCATCGAGCACGCTGTTGCTGACCTGGAAAAGATCACCGGCCAGAAAGTCGTTGTGACCTACGCTCGCAAATCCATCGCTGGCTTTAAAGTCCGTGAAGGTTGGCCGATCGGCGTCAAAGTGACCCTGCGCCGTGAGCGTATGTACGAGTTCCTGGATCGTCTGCTGTCGATCTCCCTGCCTCGGGTTCGCGACTTCCGCGGCCTGAATGCCAAGTCCTTCGATGGTCGTGGTAACTACAGCATGGGCGTGAAAGAGCAGATCATCTTCCCGGAAATCGACTACGACAAGATCGATGCTCTCCGCGGTCTGGACATCACCCTGACCACCACTGCCAAGAACGATGATGAAGGCCGCGCTCTGCTGCGTGCGTTCAAATTCCCGTTCCGCAACTGATTGGAGTAGGACCATGGCCAAGATGAGCATGAAAAACCGCGAGCTGAAGCGTCAGCTCACGGTTGCCAAGTACGCCAAGAAGCGTGCAGCACTGAAAGCTATCATCGTTGATCTGAACGCAAGTCCAGAAGCACGTTGGGAAGCTACAGTTGCCCTGCAGAAGCAGCCACGTGACGCAAGCGCTTCGCGCATGCGTAACCGCTGCCGCCTGACCGGTCGTCCACACGGCGTTTACCGCAAGTTCGGCCTTGGCCGTAACAAACTGCGTGAAGCGGCAATGCGTGGTGACGTACCAGGTCTGGTTAAAGCCAGCTGGTAAGTACTGTCAAAGTCTCGGTGCGAGGGTTCGCAAGAACCTGACCACCGGTGGCCTTGAATCTGGATCAAGCCCCTTTTGGGGCTTGATTCATTTCTGGGGTGTGTCTAGAATACCCGGCTCGCCTGAGCCCGTGTTTTTTATGCCCGGAAATTCTCGGCGACACGTAGTAGCCGCAAGGCTAATTTTTCTGTATTAGGAGCGTCTAGCCCATGAGTATGCAGGACCCGTTAGCGGACATGCTAACTCGAATCCGTAATGCCCAGATGGCTGAAAAGTCCGTCGTAAGCATGCCATCTTCCACGTTGAAGGTAGCTGTTGCCAAAGTCCTGAAGGACGAGGGTTACATCGCGGGTTATCAGATCAGCAGCGAAACAAAACCACTGCTGTCTATCGAGCTGAAATACTTCGAAGGCCGTCCGGTTATCGAAGAAGTGAAGCGCGTTAGCCGTCCAGGCCTGCGTCAGTACAAGTCCGTCGATGATCTGCCAAAAGTACGTGGCGGTCTCGGTGTGTCTATCGTCTCCACCAACAAGGGTGTGATGACTGATCGTGCTGCGCGCGCTGCCGGTGTCGGCGGCGAAGTTCTTTGCACTGTGTTCTAAGGGGGGATAAGCATGTCTCGCGTCGCTAAGAACCCCGTTAAGCTGCCAGCCGGCGTCGAAGTAAAATTCGCAGGCCAACAGCTTTCGGTGAAGGGTGCCAAGGGCACTCTCGAACTGAACATCCATTCGTCCGTTGAGATCGTTGAAGAAGCTGGTGAGCTGCGTTTCGCTGCTCGCAATGGCGATCAACAAACTCGCGCAATGGCTGGTACCACTCGTGCGTTGGTAAATAACATGGTCCAAGGCGTAAGCCAAGGCTTCGAGCGCAAGCTCCAGCTGGTCGGTGTTGGTTACAAAGCGCAAGCAAAAGGCACAGTGCTGAACCTGGCTCTTGGCTTCTCGCACCCAGTGGATTATGAACTGCCGGAAGGCATCACCGCTGAGACTCCTAGCCAGACCGATATCCTGATCAAGGGCATCGACAAGCAGCTGGTAGGTCAAGTGGCCGCCGAGATCCGCGACTTCCGTCCACCAGAGCCGTACAAAGGCAAAGGTGTGCGCTACGCGGACGAAGTCGTCCGTCGTAAAGAAGCCAAGAAGAAGTAGGGCATAGCAAATGACCGACAAAAAAGTTACTCGACTGCGTCGCGCTCGCAAAGCACGCCTGAAAATGCACGAACTCGAAGTCGTGCGTCTCTGCGTGTTCCGCTCGTCGCAGCACATCTACGCCCAGGTCATTTCGGCCGACGGCAACAAAGTCCTGGCAAGCGCCTCGACTTTGGATAAAGAACTGCGTGATGGCGCCACTGGCAACATCGACGCGGCCACTAAGGTTGGCCAGCTGGTCGCTACGCGTGCTAAGGCCGCTGGCGTCTCGCAGGTGGCTTTCGACCGCTCTGGCTTCAAGTACCACGGCCGCGTTAAAGCGCTGGCTGATGCTGCTCGTGAAGCTGGGCTGGAGTTCTAAGTTATGTCAAATAACGACCAAAAGCGCGACGAAGGCTACATCGAGAAGCTGGTTCAAGTTAACCGCGTAGCCAAAACCGTTAAAGGCGGCCGTATCTTCACTTTCACCGCGTTGACCGTGGTTGGTGATGGTAAAGGGCGTGTTGGCTTCGGCCGTGGCAAGTCGCGTGAAGTGCCTGCTGCGATCCAGAAGGCAATGGAAGCTGCTCGCCGCAACATGATCCAGGTTGATCTGAACGGCACCACTCTGCAGTACGCAATGAAGTCCGCCCATGGCGCTTCGAAGGTGTACATGCAGCCTGCTTCTGAAGGTACCGGTATCATCGCTGGCGGCGCAATGCGTGCCGTTCTCGAAGTTGCTGGCGTTCAGAACGTTCTGGCCAAGTGCTACGGCTCGACTAACCCGGTAAACGTGGTTCACGCCACTTTCAAGGGTTTGAAAGCAATGCAGTCTCCTGAGTCCATCGCTGCCAAGCGTGGCAAAAGCGTCAAGGAGATCTTCTGATCATGGCTACCGTTAAAGTTACGCTGATCAAAAGCATGACCGGCCGCATCCCTAACCACAAACTGTGCGTTAAGGGTCTGGGTCTGCGTCGCATCGGTCACACTGTAGAAGTCCAGGATACTCCCGAGAATCGCGGGATGATCAACAAGGCTTACTACATGCTGCGTGTCGAGGGTTAATCGATGAAACTCAATGATCTGAGTCCAGCGCCGGGTTCCCGTCGCGAAAAGCATCGTCCGGGCCGTGGTATCGGTAGTGGTTTGGGTAAGACTGGTGGCCGTGGTCACAAAGGTCAGACCTCCCGCTCCGGTGGCACCATTGCTCCAGGCTTTGAAGGCGGTCAACAGCCGCTGCATCGTCGCCTGCCGAAGTTCGGTTTCGTTTCCCTGAAAGCCATGGACCGCGCAGAAGTGCGTCTGTCCGAGCTGGCTAAAGTGGAAGGCGACATCGTCACCGTGCAGTCCCTGAAAGATGCCAACGTGATCAACGTCAACGTACAGCGTGTGAAAATCATGCTGTCCGGTGAAGTGACTCGCGCTGTCACTATCGGCAAGGGAATCGGCGCCACCAAAGGTGCGCGTGCGGCTATCGAAGCAGCTGGCGGCAAGTTCGAGGAATAAATGGCTAAGCAAGGTGCTCTCTCTGCGCTCGGCAAAGGCGGTATGTCTGAACTCTGGGCTCGTCTGCGTTTTCTGTTCCTGGCGATTATCGTCTACCGAATAGGCGCACACATCCCGGTTCCAGGTATCAACCCGGACCGACTCGCGGACCTGTTTCGACAGAATGAGGGGACCATTCTTAGCTTGTTCAACATGTTTTCCGGCGGCGCGCTGGAACGGATGAGCATCTTTGCGCTGGGGATCATGCCGTACATTTCGGCATCGATCATCATGCAACTGATGACCGCCGTCAGCCCGCAGCTGGAGCAGTTGAAGAAGGAAGGTGAAGCTGGCCGTCGCAAGATCAGCCAGTACACCCGCTACGGCACTGTCGTCCTAGCTCTCGTCCAGGCCATTGGCATGTCCATTGGTCTGGCGGGGCAGGGCGTTGCGTTCACTGGTGACTTTGGCTTCCATTTCGTCGCGGTATCCACATTTGTGGCTGGTGCGATGTTCATGATGTGGCTGGGTGAGCAGATTACTGAGCGTGGTGTTGGCAACGGTATCTCGATGTTGATTTTTTCGGGTATCGTCGCCGGTCTTCCGAGAGCGATCGGGCAGTCTTTCGAGTCTGCGCGTCAGGGTGATATCAACATCTTCGCCCTGGTTGCCATCGGTTTGCTGGCAGTAGCGATTATCGGTTTCGTGGTGTTCATTGAGCGTGGTCAGCGTCGTATTGCTGTTCACTACGCCAAGCGTCAGCAGGGCCGCAAGGTCTTCGCTGCACAGACAAGCCACTTGCCGCTGAAGGTGAACATGGCCGGTGTTATTCCGGCTATTTTCGCGAGCAGCATTTTGCTGTTTCCGGCTTCGTTGGGTGCCTGGTTCGGTCAGTCTGAAGGTATGGGCTGGTTGCAGGACATCTCGCAGTCGATCGCTCCTGGTCAGCCGTTGAATATTCTGCTGTTTAGTGCAGGGATTATTTTCTTCTGCTTCTTCTATACGGCGTTGATGTTCAATCCGAAAGACGTAGCGGAAAACCTGAAGAAGTCCGGTGCCTTTATTCCGGGCATCCGTCCAGGTGAGCAGTCTGCGCGCTACATTGATGGCGTTCTGACTCGCTTGACCATGTTCGGTGCTCTTTACATGACGGCCGTGTGCCTGTTGCCCCAGTTCCTGGTGGTTGCAGCCAACGTTCCGTTCTACCTTGGCGGGACCTCGTTGCTGATCGTCGTCGTGGTTGTGATGGACTTCATGTCCCAAGTACAATCGCACCTCGTTTCGCACCAGTACGAATCCCTGATGAAGAAAGCCAACCTGAAGGGTTACGGCAGCGGCATGCTGCGCTGACCCATAAGGTTCGAGGAGTTGGTGATGAAAGTTCGTGCATCGGTGAAAAAGCTGTGCCGTAACTGCAAGATTATTCGCCGCGAAGGTGTTGTTCGAGTAATTTGCAGCGCGGAACCGCGTCACAAACAGCGCCAAGGCTGAGTGTGATCTGCTTGAAGCCCGGCAGCTAGTGCGCTGCCGGGTTGATTATTTGTTATTACAGCGATATTATCTCGCGCCCTATTTCTTGGCTTCCGGGGCGTAGGTAGCTGTCAATTGGAGTCCCACTGAATGGCCCGTATTGCAGGCGTTAACATTCCAGATAACAAGCACACTGTTATCTCGCTGACCTACATCTATGGTGTTGGTCGCACTACTGCGCAGAAAATTTGCGCAGAGACTGGGGTAAACCCAGCCGCAAAGATCAAAGATCTGAGCGACGAGCAGATTGAGCAGTTGCGTGGCGAAGTGGCGAAGTTCACCACTGAAGGTGACCTGCGTCGCGAAATCAACATGAAAATCAAGCGTTTGATGGACCTCGGTTGCTACCGTGGTCTGCGTCATCGTCGTGGTCTTCCAGTACGCGGTCAGCGTACCAAGACTAACGCGCGTACCCGTAAAGGTCCGCGTAAGCCGATCCGCAAGTAATCGCCCACGCGAATCGACAGGAAATTAATCATGGCAAAACCTGCTGCTCGTCCTCGTAAAAAAGTTAAAAAGACAGTGGTTGATGGCATCGCCCACATCCATGCTTCTTTTAACAACACCATCGTGACCATCACCGACCGTCAAGGTAACGCGCTTTCTTGGGCTACCTCCGGTGGTTCGGGTTTCCGCGGTTCCCGCAAGTCCACCCCGTTTGCTGCTCAAGTAGCTGCTGAACGTGCTGGTCAAGCTGCGCTGGAATATGGCCTGAAAAACCTCGACGTCAACGTCAAAGGTCCAGGTCCAGGTCGTGAGTCTGCTGTCCGTGCATTGAACGGCTGTGGCTATAAGATCGCCAGCATCACCGACGTGACGCCAATCCCGCACAACGGGTGCCGTCCGCCGAAGAAGCGCCGCGTGTAATCCAGGAGATTGTAAAGAATGGCTCGTTACATTGGTCCAAAATGCAAACTCGCTCGTCGCGAAGGCACCGATCTCTTCCTGAAGAGCGGCGTGCGCGCGATCGAATCGAAGTGCAACATTGAAGCAGCACCTGGTATCCACGGCCAACGCCGCGGTCGCCAGTCCGATTACGGCACCCAACTGCGTGAAAAGCAGAAGGTCCGTCGTATCTACGGCGTTCTCGAGCGTCAATTCAGCGGCTACTACAAAGAAGCTGCTGGCAAGAAAGGTGCAACCGGTGAAAACCTGCTGCAACTGCTCGAATGCCGTCTGGACAACGTCGTATACCGTATGGGCTTTGGTTCGACTCGTGCCGAATCCCGTCAGCTGGTATCGCACAAGTCGATCAGCGTAAACGGTCAGACCGTTAACGTTCCGTCCTACCAGGTTCGTGCTGGTGACGTGGTTGCTGTTCGCGAGAAAGCAAAAAACCAACTTCGCATTGTCCAAGCTCTCGATCTGTGTGCCCAACGTGGCCGCGTAGAATGGGTAGAAGTAGACACTGAGAAGAAGTCGGGCGTTTTCAAGAACGTTCCAGCTCGCAGTGATCTGTCCGCCGACATCAACGAAAGCCTGATTGTCGAGCTCTACTCCAAGTAAGGGCTAGAAAATAGGTGCATCCATGCAGATTTCGGTAAATGAGTTCCTGACACCTCGCCATATTGATGTGCAAGTTGTCAGTCCAACCCGCGCCAAGATCACGCTCGAGCCTCTCGAGCGTGGCTTTGGCCACACCCTGGGCAACGCGCTGCGCCGCATCCTGTTGTCCTCAATGCCCGGCTGTGCAGTAGTCGAGGCCGAGATTGACGGTGTGCTCCACGAGTACAGCGCCATCGAAGGTGTACAGGAAGACGTAATTGAAATCCTGTTGAACCTTAAAGGTCTGGCTATCAAGCTGCACGGCCGTGACGAAGTTACGCTGACCTTGTCGAAGAAGGGTTCGGGGGTGGTTACCGCTGCCGATATTCAGCTGGATCATGATGTCGAGATCGTTAATCCCGATCACGTAATCGCTAACCTGGCGTCTAACGGCGCCCTGAACATGAAGCTCGTAGTAGCTCGTGGTCGTGGTTATGAACCGGCAGACTCGCGTCAGAGCGATGAAGACGAAAGCCGCAGCATCGGTCGCTTGCAGCTTGACTCTTCGTTCAGCCCGGTTCGCCGTATCGCATACGTGGTGGAAAACGCCCGTGTCGAGCAGCGTACTAACCTGGACAAGCTGGTTATTGATCTGGAAACCAACGGTACCCTGGATCCTGAAGAGGCTATCCGTCGTGCTGCAACCATCCTGCAACAGCAGTTGGCTGCGTTCGTCGACCTCAAAGGTGACAGTGAGCCAGTGGTTGTCGAGCAGGAAGACGAGATCGATCCGATCCTGCTTCGCCCGGTTGACGATCTGGAACTGACTGTACGTTCGGCTAACTGCCTTAAGGCGGAAAACATCTACTACATCGGCGACCTGATTCAGCGTACCGAAGTAGAGCTGTTGAAGACTCCGAACCTGGGCAAGAAATCCTTGACTGAAATCAAGGACGTTCTGGCCTCCCGCGGTCTGTCCCTCGGCATGCGCCTCGACAACTGGCCGCCTGCAAGTCTTAAGAAGGACGACAAGGCGACTGCCTGATCGTCGTAATCACCGAACGTAGTGTTTGGTAAGGAATGAACCATGCGTCATCGTAAAAGTGGTCGTCACCTGAGCCGCACCAGCTCGCACCGCAAGGCCATGTTCCAAAACATGGCGGTGTCGCTGTTCGAGCACGAGCTGATCAAAACTACTCTGCCAAAAGCTAAAGAACTGCGCCGCGTTGCCGAGCCGCTGATCACTTTGGCCAAGACAGACAGCGTTGCTAACCGTCGTCTGGCTTTCGACCGTACTCGTTCGAAAGCTATCGTTGGTAAGCTCTTCAACGACCTGGGCAAGCGTTACGCTACCCGTGAGGGTGGCTACCTGCGCATCCTCAAGTGCGGTTTCCGCGCTGGCGACAACGCGCCTATGGCGTACGTCGAGTTGGTTGATCGTGCTACTGCTGGCGAAGCTGTATCCGCCGAGTAAGACGTCAGTCTGAAACAAAGAACCGGGCCTAGTGCCCGGTTTTTTGTGTCTGCAAGTAAAGCGCGCTGCGTACAAGCGTTTAACCGCTTCAAGTGGTCATCATGGGTCGGAGATGATCATTAGTAATTTTCTATCGATGCTTGCAGGTTAATGAATTTGTAGGTGTCACATCGACGATCAATACTCCTTCTCAGCCGATTAGCCGGCAGTTCAAGACCGACAGAGGAAGGAAGATCACATGAGCCAAAGCAACACGCTTACAACCGCCAGTGGCGCTCCTGTCGCCGACAACCAGAATTCCCGCTCCGCCGGCCCTCGCGGCCCATTGCTGCTCGACGATTTTCACCTGATCGAGAAACTGGCCCACTTCAACCGTGAAAACATCCCGGAGCGTCGTGTGCACGCCAAGGGCTCGGGTGCCTACGGTACGTTTACAGTTACTCGCGATATCACCCAATACACCAGTGCCAAGCTGTTTGAGGCGGTCGGCAAGCAAACGCCAACCTTCCTGCGATTCTCCACTGTCGGTGGCGAGCGCGGTTCGGCGGATACCGAGCGTGACCCTCGTGGCTTCGCGCTGAAGTACTACACCGAAGAAGGCAACTGGGACATTGTCGGCAACAACACGCCAGTGTTCTTCATCCGCGATCCGCTCAAATTCCCGGACTTTATCCACACCCAAAAACGCCTGCCGCAAAGTAACCTCAAAAGCGCACAGGCAATGTGGGACTTCTGGTCGCATTCTCCGGAAGCGTTGCACCAGGTCACCATTCTATTCTCCGACCGGGGCATTCCCGACGGCTACCGCCACATGCACGGCTTCGGTAGCCACACCTACAGCCTGATCAGCGCCACAGGCGAGCGTCATTGGGTGAAGTGGCACTACAAGACCCAGCAAGGGATCAAGAATCTCGCACCTGCAGAGGCGGCGCGCCTGGCAGGTACCGATCCGGATTACGCCCAGCGCGACTTGTTCGAAGCCATTGAGCGCGGTGACTTCCCGAAATGGCGTGTGTGCATCCAGATCATGACCGAGGCTCAGGCTGCAGCGCACTACGAGAACCCGTTCGACGTGACCAAGACCTGGTCACAGAAGGAGTTTCCGTTGATCGAAGTCGGTGAATTGGAGCTCAATCGAAATCCACTGAACTACTTCGCCGAGGTCGAGCAAGCCGCATTCGGGCCAAGCAACATGGTGCCAGGCGTAGGTCTGTCGCCCGATCGCATGCTGCAAGGTCGCGTGTTCGCTTACGCGGATGCACACCGCTACCGTGTCGGCACCAATCACCAGCAATTGCCGGTGAATGCGCCGCGCAGCCCGGTTAACACCTATCAGCGCGATGGTTCGATGGCTTTTGGCAGCAATGGTGGTGCGGCGCCAAACTACGAGCCCAACAGCTATATCGAGTCGCCAAAGCAGGCGCCCCGTTATGCTGAGCCCGCGCTTGCATTAAGTGGTTCGGCCGATCGCTACGACCATCGCGAAGACACGGACTACTACAGCCACGCTGGCGCACTGTTCCGCCTGATGAGTGATGAGCAGAAAGCGCTGCTGGTCAACAACATCGCGGGCGCCATGGCGGGTGTTTCAAGCGACGTCGTCGACCGTCAGTTGCAGCATTTCTACAAGGCCGATCCGTCGTATGGAGAAGCAATCGCAACGCTGCTCAACGTACAGCTTAACGAAGTCTAAATGAGAAGCAGAACCGCCCTTATTAGGGCGGTTTTTGCGTTATTTAACCTGCTTTTCTCAGAATATCTTCGCTTTTGTTGCGTGTGGCGAGTGACGTTGCGGTCAGGTTGGTTCAAACTACAGACTTTAAAGCAGGGAGATGTAGGGCGATGCAAGGCCACCCAGACGTTATCGATTACCTCAACACGTTGCTGACCGGCGAACTGGCCGCGCGTGATCAATATTTCGTCCACTCGCGGATGTATGAGGACTGGGGTTTCACCAAGCTCTACGAACGAATCAACCACGAGATGGAAGAAGAAGCAGGGCACGCTGATGCTCTGATGCGCCGGATCCTGATGCTGGAAGGCACGCCGCGCATGCGTCCAGACGATCTGGATGTCGGCACCACGGTGACAGAGATGCTCGAAGCGGATTTGCGCCTGGAGTACAAGGTGCGGGCTGCGCTGTGCAAGGGCATCAAGCTCTGCGAGCAGCACAAGGACTATGTCAGCCGCGAAATGCTGCGGGTCCAGTTGCATGACACCGAAGAAGATCACACCTACTGGCTGGAAAAGCAGCTGGGCCTGATCAAGTTGATCGGTCTCGAGAATTACCTGCAATCCCACGCCTGATTGCGGCGAATACAAAAAAGCCCCTGTCACTGATGAAGTGACAGGGGCTTTTTCGTGGGGCCCCGATTAAGCCCGGTCACGCTCCAGCAGGGGCTTGAGGTAGTAACCGGTATGGGATTGCTTCATCTCCGAGACTTCTTCCGGCGTGCCGACGGCAATGATCTGCCCGCCCTTGGAACCCCCCTCCGGTCCCAGGTCCACCAGCCAGTCAGCAGTCTTGATGACGTCGAGGTTGTGCTCGATCACCACCACCGTATTGCCGTGGTCACGCAGTCGGTGCAACACGTCCAGCAATTGCTGGATGTCCGCGAAGTGCAGGCCGGTAGTCGGCTCATCAAGGATGTACAGGGTCTTGCCAGTGTCGCGCTTGGACAGCTCACGAGACAGCTTGACCCGTTGGGCCTCGCCACCGGACAGCGTGGTCGCCGACTGTCCCAGCTTGATGTACGACAGGCCTACGTCCATCAGTGTCTGCAGCTTGCGCGCCAGGGCCGGTACCGCATCGAAGAACTCCCGGGCCTCCTCAATGGTCATCTCGAGGGTTTCATGGATGCTCTTGCCCTTGTATTTGATCTCAAGGGTTTCGCGGTTGTAGCGCTTGCTCTTGCACACATCGCACGGCACATAGATGTCCGGCAGGAAGTGCATTTCCACCTTGATCAGGCCATCACCTTGGCAGGCTTCGCAGCGCCCGCCCTTCACGTTGAAGGAGAAGCGCCCAGGGCCATAACCGCGCGAGCGAGACTCCGGCACGCCGGCAAACAGCTCGCGAATCGGTGTGAACAGGCCGGTGTAGGTGGCCGGGTTGGAGCGTGGCGTACGGCCGATGGGGCTCTGGTCGATGTCGACGACCTTATCCAGGTGCTCCAGGCCCTTGATGCTGTCGTGAGCAGCCGCTTCCAGGGTGGTGGCACCGTTGAGCGCCGTGGCACTCAATGGGAAGAGCGTGTTGTTGATCAGCGTCGACTTGCCTGAGCCGGACACACCGGTAACGCAGGTCAGCAGGCCGATCGGAATCTCCAGGTCGACGTTGCGCAGGTTGTTGCCACGGGCGCCCTTGAGCGTCAGCGACAGCTTCTTGTTGCGCGGCGTACGCTTGGCCGGCACCGCGATCTTCACCCGGCCCGACAGGTACTTGCCGGTCAGGGAATCGGGATGCGCCATCACCTCGGCAGGCGTACCTTCGGCGACGATGTGCCCGCCGTGAACCCCTGCGCCCGGGCCGATATCCACTACATAGTCGGCCAGGCGAATCGCGTCTTCATCGTGCTCGACCACGATCACCGTGTTGCCGATGTCCCGCAGGTGTTTCAGGGTGCCAAGCAACCGGTCGTTATCACGCTGGTGCAGGCCGATCGAGGGTTCGTCGAGGATGTACAGGACGCCTACCAGCCCGGCGCCGATCTGACTGGCCAGGCGGATACGCTGGGCCTCACCACCGGACAGGGTGTCTGCGCTGCGATCCAGCGACAGATAATCGAGGCCGACGTTGACCAGGAACTGCAAACGCTCGCGAATTTCCTTGAGGATCTTGTCGGCAATCTCGCCACGACGGCCAGTCAGCTTCATTCCTTCGAAATAATCGCAGGCATCGCCGATCGGCAGGTTGGTCACCGCCGGCAGGGTTTTCTCGCCGACCCACACATGCCGCGCCTCGCGACGCAGCCGGGTGCCGCGGCAATCGGGGCAGGACTGGGTACTGAGGAACTTGGCCAGCTCTTCGCGCACCGAGGCCGACTCGGTTTCACGATAGCGACGTTCCAGGTTCGGCACGATGCCTTCGAACGGGTGCGAGCGCTTGACGATATCGCCCCGGTCATTCAGGTATTTGAAATCGACGTTCTGCGAGCCGCTACCGTGCAGGATGCTCTTCTGTTGATCCGCCGGCAGTTCGTTGAACGGCACTTCCAGGCTGAACTTGTAGTGGGAGGCCAGCGAACCGAGCATCTGGAAGTAATAGACGTTTCGCCGGTCCCAGCCGCGAATCGCGCCTTCGGCCAGGGTCAGCTCACCGTTGACCAGGCGCTTGATGTCGAAGAACTGCTTCACCCCCAGGCCATCGCAGGTCGGGCAGGCGCCAGCCGGGTTGTTGAAGGAAAACAGCTTGGGTTCGAGTTCGCTGATGGCATGCCCGCAAATTGGGCAGGCGAAGCGCGCGGAGAAGATCATCTCTTCGCCCGGCTCGTCGTCCATCGGCGCCACCAGGGCGATGCCGTCTGCCAGTTTCAGCGCGGTCTCGAAGGATTCGGCCAGGCGCTGTTGCAGGTCGGCGCGGACCTTGAAGCGGTCGACCACCACATCGATGGTGTGTTTTTTCTGCTTATCGAGCTTCGGCGCTTCGTCCAGCTCATACAGCTTGCCGTTGATCCGGGCACGGACGAAGCCTTGTGCGCGCAGTTCTTCGAAAACTGAAAGGTGCTCGCCTTTGCGCTCGCGAATGACCGGGGCCAGCAGCATGAGCTTGCTGCCCTCCGGTTGGGCAAGGACCAGGTCGACCATCTGGCTGACGGTTTGCGCCTCCAGGGGAATGTCGTGATCCGGGCAACGCGGAATGCCCACGCGTGCATAAAGCAGGCGCAGGTAGTCGTAGATCTCGGTGATGGTGCCGACGGTCGAACGCGGGTTGTGCGAGGTCGACTTCTGTTCGATGGAAATCGCCGGCGACAGGCCCTCGATGGTATCGACGTCAGGTTTTTCCATCATCGACAGGAACTGCCGGGCGTAGGCCGACAGCGACTCGACATAACGGCGCTGGCCTTCGGCGTACAACGTATCGAAAGCCAGGGACGACTTGCCCGAGCCGGACAGGCCGGTGATGACGATCAGCTTGTCCCGTGGCAGGGTCAGGTCGATGTTCTTCAGGTTGTGGGTTCGAGCCCCACGAATCAGGATCTTGTCCAAGGTGGCCTCGCTCGGCGGGCGTCGAAAACGTAGGAGTATACGGCCAAATACTGGATGGATGCACACTATCGAATGTTGCAATGGCTGCCTTACATGAAAGCTCTGTCATCTACACGCGGCAAAGCGTCGCGATATACCCTGCCAATCGATGGGACTGGTAGAATCGCCGCCGGTTCACATGAGGTTTTTCCATGCACGATCCCCACAGCGAGCGCATGAGTGGCAGCGAGACCCGCGCGGCAAGCGGTCTGGCCCTGGTGTTCGCCTTCCGTATGCTTGGCATGTTCATGGTGTTGCCGGTCCTGGCGACCTATGGCATGGACCTGGCAGGAGCGACCCCGGCCCTGATCGGGCTGGCGATTGGCGCTTACGGCCTGACCCAGGCGATTTTCCAGATTCCCTTCGGTTTCATTTCCGACCGCATCGGCCGCCGTCCGGTGATTTACCTGGGGCTGATCGTCTTCGCCCTCGGCAGCGTCCTGGCGGCCAACGCCGACTCGATCTGGGGGGTGATCGCCGGGCGGATCCTGCAAGGTGCCGGGGCGATTTCCGCGGCGGTGATGGCATTGCTCTCGGACCTGACCCGCGAGCAGCACAGGACCAAGGCCATGGCCATGATCGGCATGACGATCGGCCTGTCGTTTGCTATCGCCATGGTAGTAGGGCCGTTGCTGACCCGTGCTTTCGGGCTTTCCGGGTTGTTCCTCGCCACGGGTGGCATGGCGCTGGTCGGCATCTTGATTGTGATGTTCATGGTGCCGCGCTCCACGGGGCCGCTGCAGCACCGCGAATCCGGCGTCGCCCGCCAGGCGCTGATCCCGACGCTCAAGCACCCGGACCTGCTGCGCCTGGATCTTGGTATCTTTGTGTTGCACGCAATGCTGATGTCGAGCTTCGTTGCCCTGCCGCTGGCGCTGGTCGAAAAAGCCGGGCTGCCCAAGGAGCAGCATTGGTGGGTGTACCTGACCGCGCTGCTGATTTCCTTCTTCGCCATGATCCCGTTCATCATCTACGGCGAGAAGAGACGCAAAATGAAACGAGTTTTGCTCGGCGCCGTCGTGACGCTGATGCTCACTGAGCTATTCTTCTGGCAGTTCGGCGACAGCTTGCGGGCTCTGGTGATTGGTACCGTGGTGTTTTTCACCGCCTTCAATCTGCTGGAAGCTTCGTTGCCGTCGCTGATCAGCAAGGTTTCACCGGCGGGCGGCAAGGGCACGGCGATGGGGGTCTACTCCACCAGTCAATTCCTCGGGTCGGCACTGGGCGGCATACTCGGTGGCTGGCTGTTCCAGCATGGCGGTCTGTCGGTTGTGTTCCTTGGATGCGCCGGTCTGGCTGCCCTCTGGCTGGCCTTTGCTGTTACCATGCGTGAACCTCCCTACGTGACAAGCCTGCGCTTGCCATTGTCGCCCGAAGCGATCCGCGAAGCGGGCCTGGTCGAGCGCCTGAAGGCCGTCGTAGGGGTAACAGATGCAGTGATAGTCGCAGACGAAGCGGCGATTTACATCAAATTGGACACCGAACTATTGGATCGCACCACCCTTGAAAGCCTGGTGAACAACCCGGCCGGGGCAGCGTGCGTAGCCTAGGAGAACGTAATGGCCCGTGGGGTTAACAAAGTCATATTGGTCGGCACTTGCGGCCAGGATCCTGAAGTTCGTTACCTGCCGAATGGCAACGCCGTGACCAACCTGAGTCTGGCAACCAGCGAACAGTGGACCGACAAGCAAACCGGTCAGAAAGTCGAAAAAACCGAATGGCACCGTGTGTCGATGTTCGGCAAAGTTGCAGAGATCGCAGGCGAGTACCTGCGTAAAGGTTCGCAGGTCTACATCGAAGGCAAGCTGCAGACCCGCGAGTGGGAAAAAGACGGTATCAAGCGTTACACCACTGAAATCGTGGTCGACATGCAAGGCACCATGCAACTGCTGGGCGGTCGTCCACAACAGGGTGACCAGCAAGGCCAGGGCGGCGGTAACTACCAGCAATCCGCTCCGCGCCAGCAGGCTCCGCGTCCACAGCAGTCGGCACCGCAACAGTCGCGCCCGGCTCCTCAGCAGGCCGCTCCGCAGCCCGCTCCGGACTTCGACAGCTTCGATGACGATATTCCGTTCTAAGCATTTGCTTTCCCGAACGGCATAAATGAAAAGGCCCGTAACGATCAGTCGCTACGGGCCTTTTGCGTTTCCGGGGTTTAATCAGTTGGCCGCGAGAAACTCGTCAGTGGACACCACCTTGGCGTAGGCAAAACCCAATGCCGACATGAACGCGGCATGCACATGGGCCGCCGGAACGGTGAGGCCGTTGAACTCCAGGTCACGGGAGGCACAGGCATCATGGATCACCGTGACGCTGTAGCCCAGGTCATTGGCAGCGCGGGTGATGCCGTCGACACACATGTGGCTCATGCTGCCGACCACCACAAGTTCCTTGATGCCCTGCTCGTCGAGAATGGACTGCAGTTCGGTTTCACGGAACGAGTTGACGAAGTGCTTGAGCACCACCGGCTCATTGCCCTGGTTGAGGACTTTCGGGTGCAGCTTCGCGCCGTCGGACCCCGGGGTGAAAAACGGTGCTTCAGCGGAGGTGAATTCGTGGCGGATGTGCACCACCGAATCACCGGCGTCACGAAAGGCCTTGAGAAGACGAACGGCGTTGTCCGCGGCGGCATCGGCACCGGCCAATGGCCACTTGCCTTGGGGGAAGTAGTCTTTTTGGATATCGACTACGATGAGTGCTTGCTTGGCCATGACTGTTTCCTCGAAGTGCGGTTTGAATGTGGGATGAAGTATTGACCCTGGCAGACCGTCCAGGGATTGGCCGCACCGACAATAGAGGGGGGAAAACTGACAATGGATGCACAAAGGGCAATCGTCGAGCTGGGCGTGTTGATCTATCCCGGCGCGCAGATGGCGGCGGTGCATGGGTTGACGGATCTGTTCGGGGTGGCCAACCGCATCGCCGCCGAGCATCAGGCCGCGCGATTGCCTTTGTTGCGGATCAGCCATTGGCAGGTCGACGGCGAGCAGGCACCCGTTCGTGTCTATGACAGCCACCCCGCTGCGGACGGCGCATTGGTGGCGGTGTTGATTCCACCGTCGATTGCCGGGTTCAGCGAAGCCCAGGCGCCGCAGGCGCTGCTGCGCTGGCTTCGCCAGCAACATGCCAATGGCGCGACCCTGGGCGGTGTTTGCGTGGGTTCGTTGCTATTGGCTGAAAGTGGATTGCTCGACGGGCGCAGCGCCACCACTCACTGGACTTCCGCCAAAACCTTCGCCGAGCGCTACCCGGCGATCAACCTAAAAGCCGATACGCCCATCGTCGATGACGGTGACCTGATTACCACAGCCGGCCTGATGGCGTGGTCTGAATTGGGCCTGCGCCTGGTGGATCGTCTGTTGGGGCCGAGCATTGCCACCGGAACCGCACGTTTTCTGGTGGTGGAACACAGCGACAGCGCCAGTGAATGCGGCAGCAATTTCGCGCCGATTCTCAACCATGGCGATGCGGCGATTCTCAAGGTTCAACACTGGCTGCAAAGCACTGGCGCCACCGATGTCTCGCTGACGGCGATGGCTGAGCGGGCAGGGCTGGAAGAGCGAACGTTCCTGCGCCGATTCCGTGCGGCAACCGGGCTCAAGCCCACGGAGTATTGCCAGCACCTGCGAGTTGGTAAGGCCCGGGAAATGCTCGAATTTACCAATGGCACCATCGATCACATCGCCTGGACCGTTGGATATCAGGATCCCGGGGCGTTTCGTTCGACATTCAAGAAGATTACCGGGCTGGCGCCGAGTGATTATCGGGCGCGGTTTGGGGTGATGCCGAGTGTAGTAACCCGATAGGCGGATCACCACAAATCCCCTGTGGGAGCGAACCTGCTCGCGATGGCAGCGTGTCAGGCAACATGAATGGTGAATGTGCTGGCCTCATCGCGAGCAGGCTCGCTCCCACAGGGGGGAATAGCTACCTTGGGTCGTGCAAAATGCCAGAGTCTTGCAGCGAGTCGTGCAGAATAAAGCAGGCTCGGCGCTATACCTTTCCCGCAACTGACTGACTTTAATACAGTTTTTCTCGAAGAGACGCTTGGCCTGAACTCTGCACCCCATCAACTACAGTCAATCAGCGACAACTGAAGGGGGACGCATGACCCCAACCAACCGCAAGAAACTGGTAGTCGCCCATTCGGTGCGCGCCAATGCGCCGCAGCACGAAGTCGAAACCAATCGCGCCCTGGCCCGTTGGCTAGCGCAAATCCTCGGGCTCAAGTTCGGTGGCAGCTACGACCCGCAGGTGCATGGCGGGCGGGACATCTATCTGTTACCGACCCAGACACTGGTGGGCGCCGCTGCTGCGAAGCAGTTGGGCGTCAAGGGGCCAGAGGATTTGTGGGGCGGTTACGTCGAGCACGATTTCATCTGCACCAAGGCCATCAGCCATGGTTTGTTGAACCGGCAAGCCCATGCACCGCAAGGCTGGGCGCCGATGTTTTCCGAGCGGGTGCGCACGGTGGTGCTCGACGGTCTCAGTGTTTTCTCCTTTGACGATGCGCGGCCGGCGGCGGAGCATCTGCTCTACAGTGGCCCGATCCGCATGAAGCCGATTCATGCCTGCGCGGGCCGCGGCCAGGAAGTTATCAACAGCCTCGACCAGTTCGATGAAATCCTCGCCCGCCCGGAATCCAAGGCGATGTTCAATGAAGGTGTGGTGCTGGAGCAGGACCTGGACCAGGTGATTACCCACAGCGTCGGGCAGAGTTTCATCGGCGCCAGGTTGCTGAGTTATTGCGGTGATCAATATTTGACCAAAGACGCTCTCGGCGAAGAGGTCTATGGTGGTTCTAACCTGCTGGTGGTGCAGGGTGGTTACGACGATCTGCTGGCGCTGGACTTGCCTGAGGATGTGCGACTGGCAATCAGGCAGGCCAAGGTGTTCGACGCCGCCGCCGATGAAGCCTATCCCGGTTTCTACGCCTCGCGGCGCAATTACGACATCGCCCAGGGTATCGCCAGTGACGGCCAGCGACGCAGCGGCGTGCTCGAGCAATCCTGGCGCATGGGCGGGGCCAGCAGCGCTGAAGTGGCAGCGTTGCAGAGCTTCGTCAACGATCCGGGGATGCGCGCGATTCGCGTATCTTCGGTGGAAACCTATATCGATCAACCGCTGCCGGCGGACGCCATCGAGGTTTACCGCGGGCCGGCGGAAAACAGTGATTTCCTCCTCAAGTACGTAACGGTCAAATCCTATGACGGCTAGAAGCGAAAGCATTCAAATCGACATTGACGACGAACAGATGAGCGGGACTTTTCTCAGCCCCAAATCGAAAGTCCCCGGCGTGTTGTTCGTGCACGGTTGGGGCGGGAGCCAGGAGCGCGATCTGGAACGGGCAAAAGGCATCGCCGGGCTGGGTTGCGTGTGTTTGACCTTCGACCTGCGCGGGCACACCGGCGGCACGGGTATTCCCTTGACCCGCGTGACCCGTGAAGACAATCTGCGTGACCTGCTGGCGGCCTACGACCGCCTGCTTGCGCACCCGGCGCTGGATACTTCGGCGATTGCCGTGGTCGGCACCAGCTACGGCGGGTACCTGGCCTCGATCCTCACCTCGCTACGGCCGGTGCGCTGGCTGGCGCTGCGGGTGCCGGCGCTGTACCGCGACGATCAATGGCACACACCCAAGCGCGATCTGGACAAGCTCGATCTGCGCGATTACCGCAGTACGCTGGTGCGCGCCGATGGCAATCGGGCGCTGCATGCCTGCTCCGAATTTACGGGTGATGTGCTGTTGGTGGAGTCGGAAACCGATGACTACGTCCCCCACGCGACGATCATGAGTTATCGCGCGGCGTGTCAGCGGACACACTCGCTGACCCACCGGATTATCGATGGTGCGGACCATGCCCTCAGCGATCCTGTTTCGCAGCAGGCCTACACCTCGATCCTAGTGGGCTGGGTTACGGAGATGGTGGTGGGTGAGCGTTTGAGCATTATTCAATCCAAATGATCTGTGGTGTTCTTTCGGACGCCATCGCGGGCTTGCCCGCGATAGCGTCAGGACTGACAGCAAAAATCACTTGGGTTTCTTCGATATCCGCAGCGACTTGGCCTTGGCCTCCACCAGCAGGTACATCACCAGCGTAATCAACAACGGCAACAAAAAATAAATCGCCCGATACGCCAGCAGCCCCGCCACCAGACTGCCTCGCGATACCTCGTGTTGCAGCAGTGCGACGAACACCGCTTCCAGCACGCCGAGCCCGGCCGGGATGTGGGTGATGACCCCGGCGATGGCGCTGATCAGCAGCACGCCAAGCACCAGCGGATAGTCCAGTTTGCTCGGTAGCAGCGTAAAAATGACTGCGGCCATCAACGACCAGTTGAGTGCCCCGAGGGCCAGTTGCAGGATCGCCATGCGCAGTGACGGCAAGTTGATTTCGACCCCGCGAATCGCCCACTCACGGCGTTTGGAAAACTGGCAGGCGGCGAGGTATCCCGCGCTCACCAGCAACAACAAAACGCCCACGCCTTGCAGCGCGCCGCTACTGAGTTTCCAGCCTGGCGGCATGCGCACCAGCCCGCTGCTGAACACCGCGCCGGCAATCACCATGTAGCCGAACCAGTTGGTCGCCAGGCTCAGGCCGAGGATTTTTGCAATGTTGCTTTTGCTCACTCCGAGCCGCGAGTACAGCCGATAACGCATGGCGATGCCGCCGACCCAGGCACTCAGGTTGAGGTTGAAGGCGTAACTGATGATGCCCACCGGCAGGATCTGTTTCCACGTCAGGTCCTGGCGGATGTAGGTGCGGCCGATCAGGTCGAAGCAGGCGTAGACCAGGAAACTTGTCAGGGTCAGTCCGGAGGCGATGATCAGGGTGCGCACCTTGAAATCGGCCAGGGTGTCGAGCACTTCGTTCCATTCGATGCGCTGGGCAAACATCGTCAAGAGGACGATCAGCGCCAGGAAAAACAGCATCGTCAGCGGTCTTTTCCAACGACTCCAGCGCGACTTCGCCGGGTGCTCGGCGTGGGGCGCCGCGTGTACTTCAGTGCGGCTCATGTTGATCGCTCCCGGTCGGTGGGGTGAACGCTTTCAGGCGTGGTTTATGCGCGGGCAACCAACCGGCCCATGCCGGGAAGTGACGCAGGAAGTGGAACACCAGAAAGCCCACGGTCATGTGCCAGATTCGTCCGCGCGGCGCTTTGTCCACCGACATGGCCTTGCAATGGTTATCGCTGAGTTCTTCAAGTCGATCAAACAGGTCACGGTTGAATGCGCGGTCACGGATCAACACGTTGGCCTCCAGGTTCATCGACAGGCTCAACGGGTCAAGGTTGCTGGAGCCGACGGTGCTCCAGTCTTCGTCCACCAGCGCGACTTTGCCGTGCAGTGGCCGGTCACAGTATTCGAAGATTTTCACCCCGGACTTGAGCAGGTAATCGTAAGTCATGCGCGCCGCCAGCCTGGCCACCAGCAAGTCCGGCTGCCCCTGCAGGATCAGGCGCACTTCAACGCCGCGGCGCGCGGCGTTGCGGATCTCGCGCAGCAACCTGTAGCCAGGGAAAAAGTAGGCGTTGGCAATCACCACGCGCCGCTTCGCCGTACGCAACGCCAGGCGATAAACCTGTTCGATGTCGGTCGCGTGCTCGGCGTTATCGCGGTACACCAGCCGCACTTGGCCATCGTGATCGGTGACAGCCAGTTCCGAACGCCGTTGCCGACGCCGTTGCCACCAGTATTTGGCGTGGGCCGGGCGACCGCATTGCAGCAGGGCAAAGTGATGGATGTCGGCCACCGCCGGGCCTTCTACCTCGACCGAGTAATCCTGCTTGGCCTCGGGGCCGAAATCGGCCAGATGGTCGGCGGAAAAGTTGATCCCGCCAATGAATGCAATCGTCCCGTCCACCACCACGATCTTGCGGTGCAGGCGTCGAAACCAGTTGGTGCGAATGCCCAGGCGCTTGGGCGCCGGGTCGAACATTTGCAGATGCACACCGGCACCGCTCAAGGCGGTGAGGTAATCGGCAGTCAGTTCTCCGCAGCCAAACCCGTCGAAGCTGGCCGTCACGCGAACACCCCGTTGTGCCGCCTCGATGAGCACGGTCTTGAGTTCTTCGCCGACCTTGTCCTCGAACACAATGAAGGTTTCCAGGAGGATTTCGGTTTTGGCCTGGCGCATGGCCTCGAACACCCTGGGGAAATAGGCTTCGCCGTTTTCCAGCAGTTCAACCCGATTGTTGCCTTGCCAACCGTACTCGACATCGACGGCTGCCGGCTCGCTGATGGGGGGCGCGGCAATGGTGCTTTCCACGGTGTTTTTTTCCATCGACGGAATGCTCATAGCTCGATCTCCACCGACAACGGTGCGTGATCCGAGAGGTGCGACCAGGGGCGCGTCGTCAGAACCTGCGGATAGCTGGCCTTGAGATTGCGCACGTAGATGCGGTCCAGGCGCAGTGTCGGCAGTCGCGCGGGGAAACTGCGTGCCGGCTTGCCGTGGTGCTCGGCGAACACCTCGCGCAAACCGCAGGGCTTGAGCAGGGCATCGGCGCGTTGGCGCCAGTCGTTGAAGTCACCGGCGACGATCACCGGCGCGTCACCTGGCAACGACTCGAGGCGGCGCAGCAGTAACTGGAGCTGTGCATTGCGATGACTTTCGCGCAAGCCGAGATGGACGCAAATGGCATGCACCTCCGGGCCTTCACCCGGCAGGCGCAGCACACAATGCAAAATGCCGCGGTTCTCGTGGCCGCTGATGGAGACGTCGAGGTTGTCGTGCCGCACGATCTGGAATTTCGACAGCAAGGCGTTGCCGTGATCGCCTGCCGGATAGACCGCGTTGCGGCCGTAGGCAAACTGCGGCCAGAGGGTGTCCGCGAGGAATTCATACTGGGGTATCGCCGGCCAATTGTCGTAGCGCTTGTGGTGATGTTCGTGGGTGCCGTGTACCTCCTGCAGAAACACCACGTCGGCGGATACACTGCGCACCGCTTCGCGCAGTTCAGGCAGGATGAAACGCCGGTTCAGCGCAGTGAAACCCTTGTGGGTGTTGACCGTCAGTACGGTGAAACGGTGCACCGTGGGATCGATGCTCGCCTGCTCGTCGGTAGCGCCAACCGGTTCGGAAATGCTCATGGCAGCACTCCTTCGGCGACCGGTTCGCCGGGGGTGGTGAGCAGGTCTTTGTCGAGATCGAAGCGTTCGAGCAAGCGGCGCGCATCGAAGGGCGCGCGGACCTTGATGTCGTTATCGAAGTAGCAGAACACTTCTCGCGACTTGCGCACCCTGGGTTTCAGGCGCGGCGCGATCAGCTGCGGATCAGCCGGTTGTCGCCCGTGATGCCAGGCATCGATCCGCTCAGCCCAACGCTTCAGGGCCTGAGGGGTGTAGCCGCTGGCGTAGAGCTCTTCGGCACCGTGCAAGCGCACGTACACGAAGTCGCTGGTGAGGTCTTCGCGATACGGCCATTTACCGGCGGTGTCGGCGATTACCAGGGCCGTGTTGTAACGTTTGAGCAGGCGCACGAATGCCGGATCGATGAAGCTCTCGTTGCGGATTTCCACAGCATGGCGCAAGGGCTTTTTCCTGCTCGCCTTGAGGCTGGCGTGCCCGTTCACGTGGGCATCGTGCTGGCGGGCGAGGGCGGCGGCCTGTTGGGTGTCGTGGGGTAATTGCTCGAGGAAGGCCTCGAACAGTTCGGCGTCGAATTTGAAGTTGGGCGGAAACTGCCAGAGTATGGGGCCGAGTTTTTCCTTGAGTTCCAAGACTCCGGAGGCGAAGAAATTCGCCAAGGGTTTGTGGATGTCACGCAGACGCTTGATATGGGTGATGAAGCGCGGCGCCTTGACGCTGAACACAAAGTGCACCGGGGTTTCGGCGTACCACTGGGCGTAGCGTTCAGGCCGCTGCAGGGCGTAGAACGATCCATTGATCTCGATGCTGTTGACTGCCCGCGAAGCGAATTGCAATTCGCGCTTCTGGGCCAGCCCCTTCGGGTAGAAATCCCCCCGCCAGGGCGTGTAGCGCCAACCTGAAATGCCGATGTGAATCGCCGCCATGTCGCCTCCCGCCTGACTGCCCCCTGATCTTTTGATGACTGCCAGACGGTGACGAAAGTTTCGGTGGGACTACGGACGGTATTTCTCAAACCACCAAAGAATCCTGTGGGAGCGGGCTTGCCCGCGATAGCGATAAGTCAGTCACATCATCGCTGGATGTGCAGCCGCCATCGCGGGCAAGCCCGCTCCCACAAGAGTTATCAGTGGCCCGTGATAACGCGGGCAGACCCTTCGACCGGCTCGGTATACACTGGCCCACGGCGGTCCAGACGTCCGCTCCACGCGGTCAACGCCAACGCCACCAACACCACCAATCCACCGATCCACGCGGTATGGATCAGCCCCATATGCGCGACGATCAAGCCACCACCCCAGGCGCCACCGGCGATGCCGAGGTTGAACGCGGCGATGTTCAGGCCGGAAGCCACGTCCACCGCATTGGGCGTGTGGTGTTCAGCCTGGCGCACCACATACACCTGCAACCCTGGCACATTGCCGAACGCCACGGCGCCCCAGACGAGTACGGTGGCCAGTGCCAGCCACGGGTTTCCGGCGCTGAAGGTCAGCACGAACAGCACGGCGGCGAGCAGGGCGAAGATGAGTTTCAGGGCGCTGATCGGGCCACGCTTGTCCGCCAGTTTGCCGCCCCAGATGTTGCCGACGGCCACCGAGATGCCGTAGACCAGCAGCACCAGGCTGACGGTGCTGGCGCTGAAACCGGCGATGTCCTGGAGGATCGGCGCGAGGAACGTGAACGCGATGAACGAACCGCCGTAACCGACCGCCGTCATGGCGTACACCAGCAGCAGACGGGGTTGTTTGAGGACCTGCAACTGCTGCAGCAGGGAAGCGGGTTTGCTGTGGGCGATGTTTTTCGGCACATAAAGCAGGCTGCCGATAAAGGCGATCACACCCAGGGCCGATACGGCGAGAAAGGTCTCACGCCAGCCGAAATGCTGACCGATGAAAGTCCCCAGCGGTACGCCCGTCACCAGGGCCACGGTCAGGCCGGTGAACATGATCGCGATCGCGCTGGCGGCTTTTTCCTTGGGCACTAGACTGGTGGCGATGGTTGAGCCAATCGAGAAAAACACCCCGTGGGCCAGGCCGGTGACGATCCGCGCCAGGATAAGCGACTCGTAGCTCGGCGCTTGCCAGGCCAGTAGGTTGCCCAAGGTGAACAACACCATCAAGGACAACAGCAGCAGTTTACGCGGCACTTTGCCAGTCAGGGCGGTGAGTACCGGGGCGCCGACGGCGACGCCCAGCGCATACAGGCTGACCAGCAGGCCGGCCGACGGCAGGCTGACACCGAGGTCGGCGCCAATGGTGGGTAACAGGCCAACGATGACGAACTCGGTCGTCCCGATGGCGAAGGCGCTGAGGGTCAGCGCGAGCAAGGCAATGGGCATGACTGCAACTCCGGTGGGTTGATTTGATGGAGCGCAGTGTCAGGGTTTGGGTCGTGCGGAAAAATACAGGGATGAGCATTTGATATTTGTCTTGAGCGCAAAGATTGCCGGGCATTTGCCGGCCAGCACCGAACTAGTCCGGCATTTCTCGATCAGTTCCTTACAGTCCTATCCAAAGGAGCGGATGCCTTGATCAGGCTCAAGACGGCGATATTCCTGGGGGCGCTGTTGTTCCTCGGCAGCGAAGAACTCGAGGCTGCGGCGATACCGGGTGTGCCGGCAGCGGCCACACCGCCGGCACACCCTGAACCCCTGGTACAGGGCGGGTTGCTGGGCGCCATCAGTTCGAGCATCGATGGCATCCAGGACAAGCTCGATTTCAACAAGGACCTGCTCGCCGCCTGGCGCCTGCGCGCGGACCGTGCGGCCGACGAGGTGGATCAACTGGTCAATCGTCCATCGGCCCGTTCGAGCTGGAGCGTGGCGGGGGATTTCCTGCTGCTGACGGCGGTGTGGGCGGGTGTCTTCGGCCTGCTCTGGATGTTCGGCAAGTTCTTGACCGAACGCCTGTGCCGCCATCGCTTGCTGCTCAGTCGAGAGCGCGGGCAGGCACTGCTTGGCTATGTATTGCCCTACAGCCTCCCGGCGGTGATCAGCCTGCCGCTGACGATTTATGCCAGCCAGTTCATGCCTGTATCGGCGGGGCGGGCGCTGGCGTTGTGTCTTGCCTATGCCACCAGCAGTGGCGTGTTCGCAGCAGCGCTAGTGATGTCTTTGGTGGTGCTGTTCAATGTCGGGCACAAACGCCGGGCGGTGCAGATCATTCGCCAGGACAGCCCACGGCCGCTGTTCGCCATCGGCTTCCTGGTTGCCCTGAGCGACGCCTTGACCAGCCCGCAGATCGCGCACCAACTGGGTAATAATCTCACCAGCAGCATCGCCGTGTTTACCGGGCTGGCGGCCTCGATTTCCTTTGGTTTGCTGGTGTTCCGCATGCGTCGCCCAGTCGCCCATGTGATCCGCATCCTGCCATTGGCCCAGCGACGCAAGCAGCCGGCCTTGCGCGAAACCCTGCGGATTTTTTCCGGGCTCTGGTATTGGCCGATCCTGTTGATGGTGCTGGTCTCTATCATCAACCTGATCGGTATTGGCGATGACAACCAGCAAGTGCTGCGCAGCGCGCTGTTCACCACGGTGCTGCTGATTGCGACGGTGTTTCTCAGCACCACGCTGCACCACTTGTTCAAGACCCGCAGCGAATCCGACGTGCGCCGCAGTGGCGCCTACAAAGAGCGCTTCCTGAGCCTCTCCCATGCCTTGTTGCGTATCGCCATGGCCATCGTGTTCATCGATATCCTCGGACGAATCTGGGGCGTGTCGCTGTTCGATTTTGCGGTCAGCAATGCCGTGGGGCGGGCGATCAGTGACTCGTTGAGCCATATCGGCTTGATCTTCCTGGTGACGTGGATGGTCTGGGTCGTGCTCGACACGGCGATCCAGGAAGCCCTGAAACCACCGGCCAACAAGCGCGGGGCGCGCCAGCCGAGTACACGGGTCAAGACCATCCTGCCGTTGCTGCGCAATGCGATCAAAATCATCCTGGTGGTGATCTGTGCCATCACCACCATGGCCAATCTTGGAATCAACGTCGCGCCGTTCCTGGCCGGTGCCGGGGTCATTGGCCTGGCCATCGGTTTCGGTTCCCAGCAACTGGTGCAGGACGTGATCACCGGGTTGTTCATCATCATCGAAGACACCCTGTCGATCGGCGACTGGGTGGTGCTCGACTCCGGGCATGCCGGCACGGTCGAAGGCCTGACCATCCGCACCTTGCGCCTGCGCGACGGCAAAGGGTTCGTGCACTCGGTACCCTTTGGCCAGATCAAGGCCGTGACCAACCAATCGCGGCAATTTGCCTATGCGTTCTTCTCCGTGCAGTTCACCTATGACACCGATGTCGACAAGGCCATCGAACTGATTCGCGAGGCCGGGCATTCGATCAGCGAGGACCCGTTCCTCAGGTACAACCTGCAAGGACCGCTGGATGTGTTCGGCGTCGACAGGATGGACCTCAATGGCGTGGTGTTGACGGCACAGTTTCGCACCGTGTCGGGCGGGCAGTATGCGGTGAGCCGGGCCTTCAACCAGCGATTGAAAAAGCTTGTGGATAACAGTCCGTGGGTGCATTTCGCGCAGACTTATCCACAGCAGGTCCTGATGCCGAGGCAGGCGGCGGAACCCGTGCATGATGGGGCGGCTGAGCCGGAGCATGCGGCGGTAATGATGCCGGATCGGCCTCGGCCGCAATAAATTCGTCGGTTGTGATGGCCCCATCGCCAGCAGGCTGGCTCCCACAATGGATCTGTGTACACCACAAATCCCCTGTAGGAGTGAGCCTGCTCGCGATGAGGCCAGACCAGACAACACTAATGCCGGATCAGCTTGCTCTGCACCTCAGACATCGCCTGCTGATCCAGCTCCAGCCAAAAACACGGCTTGCCAGCTATCTGCGCGGCAGCCGGCAAACCATCGCGATACACCAGTCGATTACTTGCCAGCGCCGGCACTTTCGCACCGGGCAGCAGGGTGCCGGCGAGGTTCAGCGGATCGACCCCGCAGACCGCGATCAAGCTACCGTCATGGGGCCGGCGCCGTACTTCGCGCAGCAACGGAATCGCCTCCGGCAGCGCGAACTGTTCGCCCGCCAAGCCGCTGACAAAGCGCCCGCCACGAATCTCGCCGCGCGCCTCCAGCCGATGGAAGGTACGCAGCAATTCCCGCCAGCTCGGCAGCCAATCGGCCTCCCGTTCCAGCAAGCGCCAGAACACCACGCCGTAGCGGCGCAACAAGGTCATGGCGATGTGTTCCAGGGTGTCTGCCGGTGTTGGCGCCGGCCGCGAGTTATCCACAACCAGCGCGGCCACCCCGCGGCGCAACAAGGCCCAGCGCCCGGCATCGTCCATGCCGCCGACAAAGGCCCCGCGCCCACGGCGGCTGCTACGCTGCTGGCGCTTGCTGGCCGGCGTAATCAGCGCCCGCAGGCCGGCAAAACTGTCGGCGTTCACCAGTCCGGCGCCGACCAGTTCCTGCAGGGCGATTTCCAGTTCCGTGCGCAATAAGTGGGCTTCGTGAATCAGCTCATCGAAAAACAGCGCGCCGTGCTGGCTGAGGGCGGCGTGAACCTTCTGTGTCTTGGGCGACAGTTCGCTGACGGGCGTCTGCTCGGTCAGGTCGCTCCAGAGCCCGACCCGTTGACGCGGCAACAACAGGATCGGCGTGCTGCGCAGCGCCGTGCCGGTGCTACGGTTGCGTGCGGTCAGCCGGGTCCAGACCAGCTTGCCGCTACGGCACGCCTCATCGAGCCAGGTGGGCGAATAGTCCTTGAGCCTCGCGGGCAAAAGGTCGCTATCCCAGGCCGAAGCGGCGGCGGGGTAGCCTTCGAACTGAGCGACGATCGCCGGTAACATCGCGCTGCCATGGCCTCGGGTGGCATCGGACAGGTGCTGCCAGTCGAACAGAAATCGCATGAAATCCTGCAAGGCCACGGGCTCGATTTCCCGGCGCAGGCGCTTGACGGTGTAGCGATGAATCCGCGCCAGCAAATGTCGCTCGCACCACTCATCTTCAGTGCTGCCCGGAGTGAAGCGACCGCGCAGCACGTAGCCTTCGCGTTCAAGTTGTGCCAGCGCCTGGGTGATTTGTGTCTCCGGCAATTGCAGCGGTGCGGCAATCGCCTTCAGCGGCAGTGGGCCAAAAGCGCTGAGCCGTGCGCGGATCACTTCAAGCACGGCGTCGTCGGCTTCCCAGTGTTCATCGAACCCCGGCAACGCCTCCAGCGCCGGCAACAAAACAGCCTGTGGATAAATGGCCCGCAGGCAGGTCAGTCGTTCCCGCGCCAGCCAGAGTGAAGGGTTGATGCGACAGGCACGGCCGCTGTCGGCCAGGGTATTCAACCAATCGAGCCAAGGGGCGTTGGCGCCGGCCTCGGCTTCGGTAATGCACGCCAGGCTCATCAGCGCCTCGTGCATTTCATCGACACCGCCGGGTGTCGGCCAGGCTTCTTCGCGCACGGCGGCAATCGCCTCGGCGTCCAACGCACCGAGGTCATCGGTGGATTGCGGCTCGCTCCAGCGCCGATTGATGACGGCTTGCGTGCGGCGCTCTTCCAGCGGCGCATCGTCAAGAAAGGTGTAAGGCCGGGCGCTGAGTATTTCCGCCGCCAGTGGCGAGGGCGCCGGCAGGTCGCGGCTGATCAGGCGGATCTCACCGCGTTCCATGCGCCGTAACAACGCCAGCCAGCCTTCGCTGTCCATCGCGTCGTGCAGGCAATCGTCGAGGGTTTGCTCCACCAGCGGATGCTCGGGAACTTCCCGTTCGCCGACCAGGTTTTCCACGCAGGCAATCTGATCGGGAAACACGCTGGCGATCAGGTCTTCACTTTTCATGCGCTGGATCTGCGGCGCGACCTTGCGCCCGCCCGTATAGCGCGGCAACGCCAGCGCCACGCCGGCATTCCAGCGCCAGCGCACGCCGAACAGCGGCGCATCGAGCACCGCCTGGGTCAGTATGTGTTCCGCGCTGTTGCTGTGCAGATAGCGCCAGACCTCATCCAGCTCAAAGCTGTGGCTGGTGGACAGCGACAGGACGATGGCGTCCTCGCTGGCGGCGGCCTGCAATTCGAAATTGAAGGTGCGGCAAAAACGCTTGCGCAGGGCCAGGCCCCAGGCGCGGTTGATGCGGCTGCCGAACGGGCTGTGGATGATCAGTTGCGTACCGCCCGATTCATCGAAAAACCGCTCCATCAGCAGTGTGTCTTGCGAGGGCAGGGCGCCGAGGGCCTGGCGCGCACGGGCGAGGTATTCGACCAATTGTTCGGCGCAGGCCAGGTTCAGGCCGAGGTTGTCGGTCAGCCAATCGAGGCTGGGTTGCAAGTTGCCGGGCGTGGCGCCCAGCAGCACATCGAGATGTGCTTGCAGGCGCGCGACGGCGAACGACAGCTCCGCACTGCGCCCCGGCGCTTCACCGAGCCAGAACGGAATGGTCGGAGGTTGGCCCTGAGCGTCTTCGACCCGGACCTTGCCGGTTTCGACCCGCAGGATCCGGTACGAGGTATTGCCCAACTGGAACACATCGCCAGCGATGCTTTCCACGGCGAAATCTTCGTTGACGCTGCCGATGTTCAGCGCTTGCGGTTCCAGCAACACGCTGTAGTCGGCGTTGTCCGGAATCGTTCCGCCGCTGGTCACGGCTGTCAGCTTGGCGCCGCGACGACCGCGCAGGGTACGGTTCACGGCGTCGCGGTGCAGATAGGCGCTGCGGATTCCCTGACGCCCGTTGTAGCCCTCGGCAAGCATCCGCAGCAACGCCTGATAATGTTTTTCGTCGAGCGCGGCATAGGGCGAGGCCTGCCGGAATAGCGCGAGCAACGCGTCCTCCGGCCATTCCTGGCAACTGACTTCGGCAATGATCTGTTGCGCCAGGACGTCCAGCGGCGCCTCGGGGATCAGCAGGGTGTCGAGCTCGCCTCGGCGCACGCAATCGAGCAGCGCGACGCATTCAATCAGGTCGTCGCGGGTGGTGGCGAACAAGCGGCCCTTGGGTGTGCCGCCGACCTGGTGCCCGGAGCGACCGACCCGTTGCAGAAAGCCGGCAATCGAGCGCGGCGAAGCGATCTGGCACACCAGGTCGACGTCGCCAATGTCGATGCCCAGTTCCAGCGACGCGGTGGCGATCAACACCTGTAGCTCGCCGCGCTTGAGCCGCTGTTCGGCGTCCAGGCGAAACTCCTTGGCCAGGCTGCCGTGGTGGGCGGCCACGGCGTCCTTGCCCAGGCGTTCGCTCAGGTGCCGGCTCAGGCGTTCGGCCAGGCGCCGGGTGTTGACGAAAATCAGCGTGGTGCGGTGTTCGCGGGCGAGGGCGGCAAGACGGTCGTAGACCAGTTCCCAGACATCATTGGCCATCACCGCCGAGAGCGGCACGTGTGGTACTTCGATGCCCAGGTCCCGTGGACGGGCGTGGCCGATATCGACGATCTCGCAAGGGCGCTCGTGGCCCACCAGGAAGCGCGACACCGCCTCGATGGGTTTTTGCGTGGCCGACAGGCCGATGCGCACCAGCGGTTCGGCGCACAGTGCCTGCAAGCGTTCCAGGCTCAGGGCCAGATGGCTGCCGCGCTTGCTGGCGGCGATGGCGTGGATTTCGTCGACGATCACCGTGCGTGCGGTGCCGAGCATTTTTCGGCCTGAGTCGGAGCCGAGCAGTACGTAGAGCGATTCCGGGGTGGTGACCAGGATGTGCGGCGCGGTCTTGCGCATCGCCGAGCGGTCTTTTTGCGGGGTATCGCCGGTGCGCACGGCGGTGCTGATCCGCAGCTCGGGCAGGCCCATCACCCGCAACTGCTCGGTGATGCCGGCCAGCGGGTCTTGCAGGTTGATCTGGATGTCGTTGGACAGCGCCTTGAGCGGCGAGACATAGACCACCAGAGTTTCGTCCGCCAGGCCTTCAGTGGTTTCCAGGCCGCGGTGGACCAGGTCGTCGATGACGGCGAGGAAGGCGGTGAGGGTCTTGCCGGAACCGGTGGGCGCGGCAATCAGGGTCGAGCGGCGCTGGCGGATCAGCGGCCATGCCCTGGCCTGGGCGGCGGTGACCGTCGCGAAAGTCTTGCTGAACCAGGCGCTGACGGCGGGGTGGAAGCCGGTCAGGGCACTGTCTGCGGGGATGGGCAGGTTCATGGGGCAATTTATGCGGGTGGGGGCGGGAAGATGCAAGTACCGCTCAGGATCTGTGTTGATCCTGAGGGCCCCATCGCGGGCAAGCCCGCTCCCACAGTGTTCCCTATTGTTCACAAATGTTGCATCCACAGAAGATCCCTGTGGGAGCTGGCTTGCCAGCGAAGGGGCCAGTAGCAGCACTACAAAACCGGGACATCTACACTTTACGGATGACGGTTGCGCACTAAACCCGCAAAATGCAACGATTCCGGCAACTATCGACGACATCGCCCGCGGGCGCTGTCGATAAAGCCATCGTTCCAATCAGACTGGGCCTGCTGACTCTATGCGAATGCGCCTTATGTTACTGGGCGGCGGAAATGCCCTTGGGCAGGCGCTGATTCGCCTCGGTGCGGAGGAAGACATCGGATTCCTCGCCCCCCGCCCACCACAAGACGGCTGGGATGCCGCGAGCTTGACGCAACTGCTCGACGACACCCGCCCGGACGCGTTGATCAACCTCGCCTACTACTTCGACTGGTTCCAGGCGGAGGCGGTCAGCGAACAGCGCCTGGCCGGGCAGGAGCGGGCGATCGAGCGCCTGGCCGAACTGTGCCAGCACCACAACATCGTTTTGCTGCAACCCTCGAGTTATCGCGTGTTCGACGGCTCCCGGGCCACGGCCTACAGCGAAAAAGACGAGCCAATGCCGCTGGGCCTGCGTGGCCAGGCCTTGTGGCGAATCGAGAAAAGCGTGCGCGCCACCTGCCCGCAACACGTGTTGTTGCGTTTCGGCTGGCTGCTCGATGACAGTCCCGACGGCACCCTCGGGCGCTTCCTTGGCCGCGCCGAGCAGGCACAGGAACTGTTGATGGCCGACGACCGCCGGGGCAATCCGACACCGGTGGACGACGCGGCCCGCGTGATCATTTCGGTGCTCAAGCAACTGGACTGCAGCGCGCCGCTGTGGGGCACCTACCACTACGCCGGGCATGAGGCGACCACGCCGCTGGCCCTGGGGCAGGCGATTCTCACCGAAGCCCGCGCCCTGCACCCGCTGGCCATCGAAGCGCCGACCGCCCAGGCTCACGCCACGCGACCGGACGCCGCGGAAGAACCGCAGCACGCGGTACTGGCCTGCAAGAAAATTCTGCACACCTTCGGAATCAAGCCACGCGCCTGGCGTGCGGCCCTTCCGAGTCTTCTGGACAGGTTCTATCGTCATGGCTGATCGCCCCGTTTTGATTACCGGGGGAGCCGGCTTCATCGGCTCCCATCTCACCGATGCCTTGCTCGCCAAGGGCTATTCGGTACGGATCCTCGATGATCTGTCTTCCGGTAAACGCAGCAACCTGCCGCTGGACAATCCCAAGGTCGAGCTGATCGTCGGCGACGTGGCCGATGCCGCCCTGGTAGCCGGTGCGATGGCCGGTTGCAGCGCCGTGGCGCACCTGGCGGCAGTGGCGTCAGTACAGGCGTCGGTGGACGACCCGGTGAAGACCCACCAGAGCAACTTCATCGGCTCGCTGAATGTCTGTGAAGCCATGCGCCAAGCGGGCGTCAAGCGCGTGTTGTTCGCCTCCAGTGCCGCGGTGTACGGCAACAATGGCGAAGGCGAGTCGATCGATGAAGACACGCCCAAGGCGCCGTTGACGCCCTACGCGTCGGACAAGCTGGCGAGCGAGCAATACTTCGATTTCTACCGGCGCGAGCATGGGCTGGAGCCGGTGATTTTTCGCTTCTTCAACATCTTCGGCCCACGCCAGGATCCGTCCTCGCCGTATTCAGGGGTGATCAGCATTTTCAGCGAGCGCGCGCAGAAAGGCCTGCCGATCACCGTGTTTGGCGACGGCGAGCAGACGCGGGATTTCCTCTACGTCGAGGATCTGGTCGATTTGCTGGTGCAGGCCATCGAGAAACCCCAGGTGGAAGACGGCGCGGTTAACGTTGGCTGGAACCAGGCGACCAGTCTCAAGCAAATGCTTGTTGCCCTCGAGGTGGTCGTTGGCAAGCTGCCACCGGTGAGCTACGGCCCGGCGCGCTCCGGTGACATTCGTCATTCACGGGCTAACAACCAGCGTTTGCTGGAGCGCTTCAGAGCGCCCGAGCCGACACCGTTGAGTGTGGGGCTGGCGCGGTTGCTGGGGATCGAGTAGGAGGCGGATTTTTCGGCGGCGCTTGATTCCTATGTGACGCCCCCGACTTCCCCCATGTGCCTTGCCCACTGGACGCTGATCTATAAGTGCGTCCTTCGTCGATCCCCAAGCCCATCTGATTACGTGTCCTCATTGGAATAACGTACAAATCAATGGCCCCGCCGCTCCAGCTCGCGACCGAATTCGTTGAGCAGGATATTCGACAGCAACGGCGAGAGCGGGCCGCCTTGCGGCGTCCCTTCCTGGCGTCGACTGGCGATGCCGTCCGACATCACCCCCGGCCTCGAGATAAGGGCGAGCGACCGCACCGGACTTTGAAATAAAAAGCGTCCAATGCGATCCATCGGGCGTTGAAGTTAAACAGTTGTAAGCCTATCTCAGGGCTAGGTAATCTCAACTTGTACTAATTCAGCGAGCAAGCTAAAAAGAGCCTTTGAGTTTGGCTGCCCCCTTTATCACAGGAAAAATAGGATTGCCATAGGCTTTGAAGTTAAAGTGTATAACGCCTGCATTGCGATCCAACTCTGTAACCTGAAACTCCCCTTCAGTCATGAATGTTGTAGCCCCGTTGGGAAGGTAAGCAGCACCGAAAGCAAAAACCATCCCAACAGGAGCATCCCACATACTTACAAAGGGATATACGTCACCCTTCTGTATTTTTTCTATATTGTAAATAGTCAAATTAATTCTATTATTTTTGTCATCAGACTCCTTGAAATATATCTGAAACCACATTCCGTCAGGTGAAAATTCATCGCGGCTCATAAACATTTGACTTATATCAAGAGAGCAATTTTCCCCGTTAGCCGTCGCGTGAAACTCTCCTGTTGCGATATCCCTCGACTTTAATGAAATCTGTGACATAACGAATCTCCCTTCGTGACGTGCCTTGCTAAAGAATAATTTGCTGCCGTGAATTTATAGGGCATTGAATACTCCCTGCCTACTGTCAAACCTGACAGTAGGCGTCAACCTTGCGTCGAAAAAAGACGAGCGGTAAACCAGATAGTGGGATCGATTTGCTGACTGCGCGCTGATACGCACGCCTGAGGCTGGCTTGCGACACCCTTGCCTTCGGCTAACACTTCCCCTTGCCAGGTGTGTAGGACTTTCACCTCCAAGTCCCCAGCATGGGCGCCACAGCCAAGCTGGTTGCGCTTGCGCGCAACGCACCATGCATGGCGCACCAACAGAAAAGGCGCCTGTCGGCGCCTTTGGTATGCAGATCGTTCCCACGCTCAGTGTGGGAATGCCTCAAGGGACGCTCTGCGTCCCTGGCTGCATTCCTTTGCTTCGCGTTGGAACGATCAATTCACCACCACGTGAATACCGCTTAGAACTTGTAACCCAGACCGACCATGTAGATGAACGGATCGACATCCACGTTCACCCGTGCCCGGGTGCCCGGCGCCACGGCGTCGTTTTCCACGGTGGCGCGGGTATCGATGTCGATGTAACGCACCTGGGCGTTGAGCATGATGTTGTCGGTGATCATGTAGTCCGCACCGACCTGGAACGCCATGCCCCAGGAGTTTTCTGCCTTGAAATTGCTGAAACCGTTGGCCTGGGCTTCGCTGCCGACATGCTCGTCGTAGATCCAGGTGTAATTGATACCGGCGCCGAGATACGGCTGGAAGTCGGATTTGGCATCCAGCGGGTAGTACACGACGCTGAGGGTCGGTGGCAGGTGTTTCAGCGTGCCGAGTTTGCCATTGGCTGCGCCCAGGGCGGTGCCCTTGAGTTTCACGTCATGCTCGAACGGCGTGGCCGCGAGCAGTTCGATCCCCCAGTGGTTTGTGAGCATGTAGGCGACGTTGAGGCCCAATTGCGTGTCGCTGCTCATGGTCGCCTTGCCACCCAGGTCGGCGCCGCTCAGCGGGCCTTGGTCGACCTTGACCGTGGAACTGTCGGCCTTCGGGTTGACGGTGATGGCACCGGCACGAAGGATGATGTCGCCGGCTTCGTGGGCATGGGCGAACGGGGCAGCGAGCGCCAGCGCTACCAGCGAGGCGCCGAGCAAGGACTTGTTCATGGGGGCTCCAGAGGACGTTAAAAATGTTCGATGTCCAATGGTAAGCCGGCTAACGATTCGGTCTTTTGACTCAGCTCAAGGAAAGTGGGAAGGAGTTGGTTTTTGTAGCCGATTCCCTGTGGGAGCGAGCCTGCTCGCGATGACGATCGATCAAGCAACACATGAATGCCGGACTCACTCCGGCAACTCATACAGGTAGATCTTGTCCGCTTCCATCTGGTAACCGGCATCCGCCAACTCGCTGGTGGATGGCTTGACCTGCATCGCACCCTCGATCCAGTACGGTTGATACAGCTCGTCGAGCTTCACGCCGACTGCGCTTTTGACATGCACGATCTGATTCGACGGCGGTGGCGGTACGTGAATGCAGGCGCCGAAATACGGCACCAGCAGAAAGTCCGTGGTACGACCTTCTTCACTCACTTCCAGCGGCACGATGTAGCCCGGCAAGCGAATATTCTGCCCGTCGAGGGCCTTGACCACCGGCGCGTTGGGCATGTCCTGCTTCGCTGCCGGCGCCGATTCGGCGGACAGGGCATCGCTCATTTTCGACAGGTCGTGCAGCGGCGTCATGTTCGGCACTTCCGGCGCCGCATCCGGCGGGATCATTTCCGACCAGGTCAGCTCTTTCGGCGCAGCTGCCCACAACGGCAAGGCGACCAGCATCAACAGCGCAAAGACGGCGCGGGGCATTTCAACATCCTCATAAACGGATCGACAGGCCATCGGCCAGGGATTGGCGATAGGCGCGCCAGGCAGGCACGCTGCCCATCAGCAACGCAGCGATCAGGATGCCACCGAGTAGCGTCCATTCATATTCACTTGGCCACGCCAGTGGCAGAAACAGTCCGTATTTGGCTTGCACGTAACCCTGGGCCGCCGCGATGCACACGTAAAGCAGCGCCACGCCGGCCACCACGCCGGCCAGCGCCAGGGCGAACGCCTCCAGCACCAGCAGTGTCGCGACATGCCACGGCCGCGCGCCCACCGAACGCAGGATCGCCATCTCCCGTCGGCGTTCGTTGAGACTGGTGAGAATTGCCGTGAGCATGCCGATCAACCCGGTCAGCACCACGAACAGCGACACCACGAACAAGGCTTTTTCCGCCGTGCTCATCAAGCTCCACAACTCCTGCAGCGCAACGCCCGGCAGGATCGCCAGCATCGGTTCGCCACGGAATTCATTGATTTCGCGCTGCAAGGCAAAGGTCGAAATCTTGCTGTTGAGGCCAAGCATGAACGCGGTGATCGCCTGGGGCGTCAGGTCCATGTTGCGCGCCTGATCGGCGCTGATCCGGCCGTTGCCCCGGGCCGGCACGCCGTTATGCCAATCGACGTGAATGGCCTCCATGCCGCCGAGGCTGATGTGCAGCGTGCGGTCCACCGGGGTGCCGGTACGCTTGAGGATGCCGACCACGGTGAATGGCTTGTCGTCATGCTTGACCAGGCTGATCACGGCCACGCCGTGGGCCAGCACCAGCTTGTCGCCGAGTTTGTAGTGCAGTGCATCCGCGACTTCGGCACCGAGCACCACTTCGAACGGGTCGGTGGCGAAGGCGCGGCCATCGGCCAGTTCCAGGTGTTGCTGGCGGCCGTACTGGTAGTGTTCGAAGTACGCCTCGGTGGTGCCCATCACCCGATAGCCGCGATGGGAATCGCCGAGGGACATGGGAATGGCCCACTTCACTTTCGGGTTGTTGGCGAAGTGTTCGAAGCTGTCCCAGCGGATGTTATTGGTGGCGTTGCCGATGCGGAATACCGAGTACAGCAGCAGGTTGACCGAGCCGGAACGCGCGCCGACGATCAGGTCGGTGCCGCTGATGGTGCTGGCGAAGCTGGCCTTGGCCTCGGTGCGCACCCGTTCCACGGCCAGCAGCAGGCACACCGATAGGGCAATGGCGAACGCGGTGAGGATCGCGGTGAAGCGGCGGTTAGCCAGGCTGGCCATGGCAAGACGAAACAGATACATCTCAGACCTCTGCAGACGTGGCGGCGCGATTGAGTTCGGCCAGCGACAGGTGGCGATCGAACAGCGGTGCCAGGCTCTGGTCATGGCTGACGAACAACAGGCTCGACCCGGCTTCGCGGCATTCGGCGAACAGCAGGCGAATGAAGTTCTCCCGGGCGTCGTAGTCGAGGGCCGAGGTCGGCTCGTCGGCGATCACCAGTTCCGGTTGACCGATCAACGCGCGCGCGGCGGCCACCCGTTGTTGCTGGCCGATGGACAGGGAGTCGGCGCGACGAGCGAGGATGTTGTCGTCCTTCAAACCCAGGTGGGCGAGCAGGGTGGCGGCGGCCTGATCAATGCTGCCATGGCGCTGCTTCGCCCGCTGGGCGCGCAATTTGGAGAAGTGGCAGGGCAGTTCGACGTTCTCGCGCACTGACAGAAACGGCAGCAAGTTGAACTGCTGGAAGATGTAGCCGGTGTGATCGACGCGAAAGTGATCGCGGGCACCGGCCGAGAGTGCGGTCAGCTCCTGGCCGAGCAGGCGAATGCTGCCGCGATCGGGCTTTTGCACGCCACCGAGCAGGCCGAGCAGGGTGGTCTTGCCGCTGCCGCTGGGGCCCTTGAGGAACAGGGTTTCTCCGGGCTCCAGGCGAAACGCCGGGATATCCAGCAGCGGTGGGTGACCGGGCCAGCTGAAGCCCAGGTCGGACAGTTCGATGAGTGCTTGGGTCATTTAACCGATTTCATGGGTGTTGATTAACCTGTAGGAGCGAGCCTGCTCGCGATGGTGTATCAGCCGCAGTGATGTCGACTAACACACCATCGCGAGCAGGCTCGCTCCTACAGGGGGATCTTCGGTGGATCAGAATTTGAGGGCGGCAGCCTTCGCCGTCACTTCAACCCCTTGCTGCCCGCTCGGGCCGATCAGTTGTACCTGAATTTTCTGGGTCGCCGGGAAGCTGTTGAAAATATTCGCCAGATCCAGGGTCTTCAGCGCACCTGGTGTGGCGCAGGTGAATTGGTAACGGGCGTGGATTTCGCTGTGGTCATGGTGGTGCTCGTGAGCGTCTTCATCGTGATCCTCGTCGGCATCTGGCTTGTCACCGAACAACGGGCTTTCCAGCTCTTGGTTTTCCAACACACAGCCAGCGGCTTTGGGCAGGTTGAACAGCGCCAACGGTTTCTCGAGTTGAGCGCGAACTGCGGCGACCTTGGCTTTGTCGGCATCGGTGGCAGCGGCATGCTCGAACCCCACCAGATTCATCGCCGGGCTTTCCAGTTCCAGCTCCAGAGTCTGGCCGTCCAGCGCCGCGTTCAGGCGACCGACGCCGTGCTCGTGGGCGCCGAGGCTGCCGTGCTCATGGTCGTGATCATGTTCGTCGGCGGCATGGGCGACAGTCAGCGGCAACAAGGCAAACGGCAGGGCGAGAAGCAGGCGACGCATGGCGAGTCTCCGAAAGACAAGATGAAAAAAATGTTATGTAATCTTATAACGTTAGTGCGCGGATTGTGACTGCCAGCTTGGCGTTGCACAAGCCCCATGGGAGCATGGGCGTGAAGAAATGTTCGGGAGCTGACTCATGTTGCGAATTCGCGGAAGCATCGGCGACTGGCCGGTGGATTTGACGCTGGAGATGGATGACGCCGATTGGGCGCGGCTGGGTGCGCAGTTGCAGGTGGAAAAAACCGAGGTCAGTGCACCGGCGGCGAAACCGCTGAATCAGGACGATGCGCTGTGGCAGGTTGCCAGGGATTTGCTGCGCAAGGCCGGGCAATTGAGCGGACCGGATCTGCTGGAGCAGTTGGAAGGGCTGACCGGTAGTGCGGCGTCGGGCAAGCGCCTGTTGGTGCGTTTGCGCCATAGCGCGGATGTGAAAGTCGAGAGCGGCGGCGATACGCCTATCTTTCATTGGATCACAAAACTGTAGGAGCACAGCTTGCTGGCGAAGCGATCTCAAGGACGCCATCGCCGGCAAGCCGTGCTCCTACAGGGGGGGGGGTAATCAATACAACGCAGCAAAGAGCTTGCGGCGGTACGTCGTCACCAGCGGATGGTCGTTACCCAGCAATTCGAACACCTGCAGCAAGGTCTTGTGCGGCAAGCCTTCGCTGTAGCTGCGGTTGCGGATGAACAGCTTGAGCAATCCATCCAGCGCCGCGTCGTACTGCTGGCGGGCCAGTTGTTGCACGGCCAGTTGGTAGACCGCTTCATCGTCCTGCGGGTTTTTCGCCAGGCGTGCTTTCAGGTCGGCGGCATCGGGCAAATCCTTGGCCTGGCCGAGGAACTTGATCTGCGCCTTGGCACCGGCCAGGGCAGCCTTGTGTTCATCGCTCTTGACCGCGTCGAGCACGGCTTGCGCTTCGCCCAGCTCACCACGCTCGGTGAGGCAGCGTGCGTAAAGAATCAGCGCCTTGGCGTTGGTGTTGTCTTCGCCCAGCAACACTTTGAGCAGGGCTTCGGCATCGGCGAAGCGGCTGTCGTCGAACAAGGCCTGGGCCTGTTCGAACGGATCGGCATCGGCCGGTGGCGGCATTTGTACATGGGGCTCGAGCAGCGCCCGTACGGCCGATTCCGGCTGCGCACCGGCAAAACCATCCACCGGCTGGCCATCCTTGAACAGCACCACGGTCGGCAGGCTGCGAATACCGAAGCGGGCGACGATGTCCTGTTCGAGGTCGCAGTTGACCTTGGCCAGCAGCAGCTCACCCTGATAGCTCTCGGCAATGGTCTGCAGCATCGGCATCAGCACCTTGCAGGGCGCACACCATTCGGCCCAGAAATCCACCAGCATCGGTTTGTGGAAGGAGTTCTCGATCACCGACTGGTCGAAATCGGCAGTCGTGGCGTCGAAGATGTACGGCGTTTGCTGACTCATGGGGGATCTCTTGGAAGCGTGATTGGGGCAACTATACGGCCTGGCGGGGGGTGGCCGGAAGCGGGCGGTCATAGCGAGGTGTCTTGCCTGACCGGACGTCTTCGCGGGCAAGCCTCGCTCCTACAGGGGGCGGCTTGCGTGGTAAAGGCTCACATGCCGAAACTCTTCGGGCTCACACAGATCCGGCAGGGTCATGGCCTCCAGCATTTCGATGCGCCGATACAACGGATGCCGGAAATCCCGTACCCGCGAATCCGCCACCAGTGCTTCCCGACCACGACTGAGGAATTCATCGAGCAGCGGCAGGTTCGCCCGGTCGTACAGCACGTCCGCCACCAGGATCAGGTCAAAACGGTCGTCTTCGGCGAAAAAATCCGTCGAGTAAGTGAGCTGAACGTCATTAAGTTCGGCATTCGCCCGGCAGGCGGCAATTGCCAGCGGGTCAAGGTCGCAGGCCACCACTTCCAGCGCCCCGGCCTTGGCCGCAGCAATCCCGGCCACACCAGAGCCGGCACCGAAATCCAGCACCCGCTTGCCTTCGACCCAATGCCGGTTCTGCGCCAGGTAACGGGCCACGGCCAGGCCGCTGGCCCAGCAGAAACTCCAGTACGGCGGCTCATGCAGAATGCGCCGGGTTTCTTCCGGGCTGAAGGCGCGGTCCATGTTGTCGCCATCGATCAGCCACAGTTTCAGATCAGTCTGCGGCAACTCAAAGGCGACCAGTCGCGCATCTCCGAGCAATTCACCCAACGCCTGTTGCAGGTCCAGCGGCGTCTTCATGGGGCTTTGACGAATTGCAGTTGGCCCAGCACCTGGGTGGTCGGCTGATAGATCCGCTGTGATGGCAGGTGCAGGATCAGTTGGCCCGACTGGCTGGCGCGGCCGCGCAGTTCAACACGGGCGCCCGCCGGGAACGAGTCTGGATTGAAACGCAGATGAAACGGCAATACCTGGTTGGTGCCGATCAGGTTTGAACTGGCAAGCAATTGTTGCGGGCGGTCCCTTTCGTCGATCACCAGCAGGGCCAGCTCGACTTCGGCGCCTTCCGGTACGCCTTGAAGGGTACCGCTCAATTCCCGTTGGTACGCCGGCAGTGGGCCGAGGTTGGCCGACTCCCGGGCTTTCTTTTGCGCTTGCTGCGGCGCCGGGCCTGGCGTTGGTGGCTGGGGGGCATCGCTGCTGCAAGCCACCAACAGGCTGAAAAGGCTGAGCAAAACGAGCGGTCGTAACGGCATTGGCAGCTCCGGAAGGGTGAAATCCATGGATCATATGATCATCCCGTCTGTATACCGCAAACCCTATGGCTTGTCTTGCCACCCGGATGCGCTACCATGGCCCTCCCTTTTTTTGTTGCCTGCCACCATGCACTGTCCCTTCTGCGGTGCCAACGACACCAAGGTCATCGACTCGCGTCTGGTCGCCGAGGGCGAACAGGTGCGCCGCCGGCGTGAATGCCTGGCCTGCGGCGAGCGTTTCACGACGTTCGAAACCGCTGAACTGGTGTTGCCGCGCCTGATCAAAACCGACGGCAGTCGCCAGCCGTTCGACGAAGAAAAACTCCGCGCCGGCATGCAGCGTGCGCTGGAAAAGCGCCCGGTGAGTGTCGAGCGCCTCGAATCGTCGCTGGTGCACATCAAACACAAACTGCGCGCCACCGGCGAACGTGAGGTCAAGTCCCTCGTGGTCGGTGAGCTGGTGATGGCCGAGCTGCAGAAGCTCGACGAAGTCGCCTACATCCGCTTCGCCTCGGTGTATCGCCGCTTCCAGGACCTCAATGAGTTCCGCGAAGAGATCGATCGCCTGGCCCGGGAACCGGTGAAAGAATGACCACGCCAGCAGAACTTGCCATCCTCGACGCCCATTACATGGCCCGCGCGCTGGAGCTGGCGCGCAAAGGTCATTACACGACGCACCCCAACCCGCGGGTCGGCTGCGTGATCGTGCGCGACGGGCAGATCGTCGGCGAAGGCTGGCACGAGCGCGCCGGTGAGCCCCACGCCGAAGTCCACGCCTTGCGCGCCGCCGGTGAGTTGGCCCGTGGCGCCACCGCCTACGTGACCCTCGAACCCTGCAGCCACCACGGTCGCACGCCACCGTGCGCCGATGCGCTGGTCAACGCCGGTGTGGCGCGGGTGGTGGCGGCGATGCAGGACCCGAACCCGGAAGTGGCCGGGCGGGGCCTGCAACGCCTGGCCCAGGCCGGCATCGCCACCGAAAGTGGTGTGCTGGAGGGTGAAGCGTGCAAGCTCAATCAAGGCTTCCTCAAGCGCATGGAACAGGGCTTGCCGTTCGTGCGGGTCAAGTTGGCCATGAGCCTGGACGGTCGCACGGCCATGGAAAGCGGCGAAAGCCAATGGATCACCGGGCCCGCGGCGCGTTCGGCGGTGCAACGCCTGCGTGCCCAGGCCAGCGTGGTGCTGACCGGTGCCGACACCGTGCTGGCGGACAACGCCCGCTTGACCGTGCGTGCCGATGAGCTGGGCCTGGATGCCGAGCAAACTGCTTTGGTGATGAGCCGTCCGCCACTGCGCGTACTGGTCGACGGGCGTTTGCGCGTGCCGCTGGATGCCCCGTTCTTCAAGGCCGGCCCGGCGCTGGTCGCCACCTGTGTCGCGGTGGAAGAGCAATACGCCAATGGCCCGGAATGCTTGATCGTGCCCGGCTACGACGGTCAGGTCGATCTGCGTCAGCTGCTGATCGAGCTCGCCAACCGTGGCGTCAACGAGGTGCTGGTGGAGGCCGGTCCGCGGCTGGCCGGTGCTTTCGCGCAACTCGGTTTGGTGGATGAATTCCAGATTTTCATTGCCGGCAAGTTTTTGGGCTCTTCGGCACGGCCGCTGCTGGACTGGCCGCTCGCGCAAATGAAAGATGCACCCGAGCTCAAAATCACCGAAATTCGCGCGGTGGGCGATGACTGGCGAGTCACTGCCATTCCTTCACCGGCAGCGAGCGTATAATTTCCGGCCATCGCTATAGCGCTGGCCCTGTTCTCGAGGAGAACCCCATGTTCACCGGCATCATCGAATCCATCGGCAGTATTCGTGCATTGACCCCTAAAGGCGGAGATGTGCGGGTCCACGTCGAAACCGGCAAGCTCGACCTGAGCGACGTCAAACTGGGCGACAGCATCGCGGTCAACGGCGTGTGCCTGACCGCCGTTGAACTGCCGGGCAACGGCTTTGCGGCTGACGTCAGTCGCGAAACCCTCGACTGCACCGCCATGAATGACCTCAAAAGCGGCAGCCCGGTCAACCTGGAAAAAGCCCTGACCCCGACCACTCGCCTCGGCGGGCACCTGGTCAGTGGCCATGTCGACGGCGTGGGCGAAGTGGTTGCTCGCACCGAAAACGCCCGTGCCGTGGAATTTCGCATCCGCGCGCCCAAGGAACTGGCCAAGTACATCGCCCATAAAGGCTCGATCACCGTCGACGGCACCAGCCTGACCGTGAACGCGGTCGATGGCGCCGAGTTCCTGCTGACGATCATTCCGCACACCCTGAGCGAAACCATCATGGCGTCGTACCAGCCAGGTCGCCGGGTGAACCTGGAAGTGGACTTGCTGGCGCGTTATCTGGAGCGCCTGCTGCTGGGGGACAAAGCCGCTGAGCCGACTTCCAGTAACATTACCGAAAGCTTTCTGGCCGCCAACGGCTACCTCAAATCCTGAAACTCAATTTCTAAAAGAATGGGGGTGCCTTGTGGCGCTCAATAGCATCGAAGAACTGGTTGAAGACATCCGCCAAGGCAAGATGGTCATCCTCATGGATGACGAAGACCGCGAGAACGAAGGCGACCTGATCATGGCCGCCGAGTGCTGCCAGGCCGAACACATCAACTTCATGGCCAAGCACGCCCGTGGCCTGATCTGCATGCCGATGAGCCGCGAGCGCTGCGAACTGCTCAAGCTGCCGCTGATGGCCCCGCGCAACGGTTCCGGTTTCGGCACCAAGTTCACCGTATCGATCGAAGCGGCCACCGGTGTGACCACCGGCATTTCCGCCGCCGACCGTGCGCGCACCGTGCAAGCGGCTGCTGCCCGTGATGCCAAGGCTGAAGACATCGTCAGCCCGGGCCACATCTTCCCGCTGATGGCCCAGGCCGGCGGCACCCTGGCCCGCGCCGGCCATACCGAAGCCGCGTGCGATCTGGCGCGCATGGCCGGTTTCGAGCCGAGCGGAGTGATCTGCGAAGTGATGAACGACGATGGCACCATGTCCCGTCGCGCCGAGCTGGAAGCTTTCGCCGCCGAACACAACATCAAGATCGGCACCATCGCCGACCTGATCCACTACCGGATGATCCACGAACGTACCGTTCAGCGGATTGCCGAGCAGCCTCTGGACAGCGAACTGGGCCAATTCAACCTGGTGACCTATCGTGATTCCGTGGAAGGCGACGTGCACATGGCCCTGACCCTGGGCACTGTCTGCGCCGAAGAACCGACCCTGGTTCGGGTGCACAACATGGACCCGCTGCGCGACCTGCTGATGGTCAAGCAACCGGGCCGCTGGAGCCTGCGCGCCGCCATGTCCGCGGTTGCCGAGGCCGGCAGTGGCGTGGTGCTGTTGCTCGGCCACCCACTGGATGGCGATGTATTGCTGGCGCACATTCGCGAAACCGCCGATCACCTGGCGGTGAAAAAGCCGACCACCTACAGCACCGTGGGTGCCGGTTCGCAGATCCTGCGCGACCTCGGCGTGCGTAAAATGCGCCTGATGTCGGCACCGATGAAATTTAATGCGATATCCGGTTTCGATCTGGAAGTTGTAGAATACGTGCCCTCCGAATAATGACCGGTCGTTTCCGGACTTGAATTCGCGGCAAATAAATCACCGAGGGACGCGTACGAGACGCGTCCCGGCTCTTTAAGAGATCTATCGAATGACCCTGAAGACCATCGAAGGTACCTTCATCGCCCCTAAAGGCCGCTATGCTCTGGTAGTAGGCCGTTTCAACAGTTTTGTCGTTGAAAGCCTGGTCAGCGGTGCTGTTGATGCCCTGGTTCGCCATGGCGTGAGCGAAAGCGACATCACCATCATCCGTGCCCCTGGCGCCTTCGAAATCCCGCTGGTTGCGCAGAAAGTCGCTCAGAAGGGCGAGTTCGCGGCAATCATCGCCCTGGGCGCGGTCATTCGTGGCGGTACTCCGCACTTCGAATACGTGGCTGGCGAGTGCACCAAGGGCCTGGCCCAGGTGTCCATGGAGTTCGGCGTGCCGGTCGCTTTCGGCGTCCTGACCGTTGATTCCATCGAGCAAGCCATTGAACGTTCCGGCACCAAGGCCGGGAACAAAGGTGCCGAAGCTGCCCTGTCCGCTCTGGAAATGGTCAGCCTGCTGGCGCAGTTGGAGGCCAAGTGATTAGCGACGAAAGCGATCGTTTCAACCCGCGCGATCCAAAACCTGCGGATGCTGGCAAGCCATCGAAAAGCGTCAAGCGTCGCGAAGCCCGTCAGCTCGCGACCCAGGCGCTGTACCAATGGCACATGGCCAAGCAGTCGCTGAACGAGATCGAAGCGCAGTTCCGGGTCGATAACGATTTCACCGATGTCGATGGTGCGTACTTCCGCGAAATCCTGCACGGGGTTCCGCAGTTCAAGACCGAAATCGACACCGCGCTCAAGCCTTGCCTGGACTTGACCATCGAAGAGCTGGACCCGGTTGAGCTGGCGGTTCTGCGCCTGTCCACCTGGGAACTGCTCAAGCGCGTCGACGTGCCTTACCGCGTTGTGATCAACGAAGGGATCGAACTGGCCAAGGTCTTCGGTTCCACCGATGGCCACAAGTTCGTCAACGGCGTGCTCGACAAGCTGGCCCCGCGCCTGCGTGAAGCTGAAGTTAAGGCGTTCAAGCGCTGATCGGCGCTTGATTCAGCGATGGGTGAGTTTGAGCTGATCCGCAATTTCTTCGCCGCCGCGCCTTGTGCGCAAGGCGGCGAAGGCGTTGCCCTCGGGATTGGCGATGACTGCGCCTTGCTGGCTGTTCCTCCCGGGGAGCAGTTGGCGATTTCTACCGACACCCTGGTGGCCGGCGTGCATTTCGCCGACCCCTGCGATCCGTTTCTGCTCGGTCAGCGCTCGCTTGCCGTGGCCGTCAGCGACCTGGCTGCCATGGGCGCCACGCCCGTTGCCTTTACCCTTGCCCTGACCTTGCCGACGGTGACCGCCGATTGGTTGCAAGCCTATGCCCGTGGTTTGAACCAGATGGCGCAAAGCTGCGGCGTGGCACTGGTCGGCGGCGACACCACCCATGGGCCCCTGAGCCTGACCATGACCGTGTTCGGGCGTGTGCCGGGCGGTCTGGCGCTGACCCGCAGCGGTGCGCAACCGGGTGATCTGCTGTGTGTGGGCGGCGACCTGGGCAATGCTGCCGGTGCCTTGCCGTTGGTGCTCGGCCAGCGCACGGCCCAAGCGCGCATTGCCGAGCCGCTGCTGGCGCATTACTGGTCGCCGCAACCGCAACTCGGCTTGGGCCAGGCGCTGCGTGGCAAGGCCACGTCGGCCATGGATATCTCCGATGGTCTGCTCGCTGATTGCGGGCATATCGCGCTGGCCTCGAAGGTCGGTATTGAAGTCGAGCGGGAGCGTTTGCCGCTGTCGCAGAGCCTGGTCGATTTTCTCGGTCGAGGGGACGCACAGGTTGCGGCCCTGAGCGGCGGGGACGATTACGTCCTGGCCTTCACCCTACCGTCCGTCGAGTTGCCGCTGTTGCTGGCCGATGGCTGGCCGATTCATGTGATTGGGCGGGTGATAACGGGGCAGGGCGTGACGCTGCTGGACGCCGAGGGCAAGGACATCACCCCGCAAACCCGGGGCTATCAACATTTTCGGGAGACACCGTGACAGATCACCCCAAACAGGTTCCGGCGGAGTTTGTACCGCCTTCGGTCTGGCGCAATCCCTGGCATTTTCTCGCGTTTGGCTTTGGCTCGGGCACCTTGCCAAAGGCTCCGGGCACCTGGGGGTCGCTGGTTGCGCTACCCTTTATCCCGTTATGGCAGATGTTGCCCGACTGGGGTTACTGGTTGATGCTGGGCATCACCATGCTGTTCGGCTTCTGGCTGTGCGGCAAGGTGGCCGATGATTTGCGGGTGCACGACCACGAAGGCATCGTCTGGGACGAGATGGTCGGCATGTGGATCACCCTGTGGCTGGTGCCGGAAGGTTGGCAATGGCTGCTGGCGGGATTCCTGATGTTCCGCTTCTTCGATATCCTCAAGCCGTGGCCGATTCACTGGGTTGACCGGCATGTGCATGGAGGCGTCGGCATCATGCTCGATGATGTGTTGGCCGGGGTGTTTGCGTGGTTGGCGATGCAGGGGCTGGTATGGATTTTCGCCTGAGGGATTAATTGGGAGAACTAGGGATGGCTCGACGCTGGTGGGTAGCGATGGTGTTTGCGGTGTTCGGTGCATTCGCCCAGGCGGAGGAGGCAACCACCGCGCCGACGGTGATTCATCTGGCCAGCGAAGACTGGGAAGACTATACCGCTGCCGACGGCCACGGCCTGGGCTGGGACGTGTTGCGCAAAGTCTTCGAGCCGGCGGGGGTCAAGCTGGACATCCGCACCGAACCCTATGTGCGTTCGATGGGGCTGGCCGAGCGGGGCGAAGTCGATGCCTGTGTCGGCTCCTACCATGAAGAATCCAGCGATGTGCTGTATCCGCGCTGGAACTTCGATACCGATCATATCTATGCCCTGGGCCTGGCCAGCAGTCCGCAACCGACCCCGCAAACCCTGGGCAATTACCGCCTGGCGTGGGTGCGTGGCTACGACTATCAGGATTATCTGCCAAATATTCGCCGCTACAACGAAGTGTTGAGGCGGACCGGTATCGTTTCGATGCTGACGCAGAACCGCGCCGACTTCTACATCGACGCGCTGACCGAAGTCGATTGGGTGCTCAGTCGGGCCAAGGATCCTTCCCAGTTCCGTCGCACGCATATCGCCGAATTACCGCTGTACCTGTGCTTTGCCAAGACCCCGGCGGCCCGCAGCCTGATGGCGTTGTTCGACCAGCGCATGGCGCAATTGGTGAAAAGCGGTGAGCTCAGGCCGATCTTCGAACGCTGGAAGCAACCCTACCCATTCGATGAGAATGAGCAGCTGAGCGGCCAGTAATCAAACTTTTTGATAGTTATGGCCGATAATTCAGCCTAAGCGTCGGTTGGAACCTGCTGTTACAATGCCGGCCTGCGAATCTTCAGACTTTTAGATCAGGAGCACACCGGTGCCTGTCGTTTTTGTCGCCGCTTCCAAGCTGCCAACGCCTTTTGCGCAATTCATCATGCACGGCTTTCTCGATGAGGCCACCGGTCGCGAGCACGTCGTGCTGAGCCTGGGTGAGATCGCCGACGGTGCCCCGGTGCTCGGTCGGTTGCACTCCGAATGCCTGACGGGCGATGCCTTGTTCAGCCAGCGTTGCGACTGCGGCTCGCAACTTGAGGCCGCGCTGCAGGCCATCGCCCGTGAAGGTCGGGGCGTATTGCTGTATTTGCGTCAGGAAGGCCGTGGCATTGGCCTGCTGAACAAGATCCGCGCCTATGAGCTACAGGACGGCGGTGCCGACACCGTTGAAGCCAATGAGCGCCTGGGCTTTGCCGCCGACCAGCGTGATTACGCCATGTGCCTGCCGATGCTGGAGCACCTGGGGGTGAAATCCCTGCGCCTGATGACCAACAACCCACGCAAGGTCAAAGCCTTGACCGACATGGGTATCGCGGTTGCCGAGCGCGTGCCGCTGCACACCGGCCACAACCCGCACAACAAACTCTACCTGGCGACCAAGGCCAGCAAACTCGACCACATGATGGGCAACGAACATCAGGGCGAGGTAGGCCGGGCGTGACCCGCGGTCAGGTACGGCGGCGACTGTCCGTCAACTGGTGGCAATACCTGGCGTTGGCCTTGTTGCCGCTGTTCGTGATCAACGCGGTGTTCGGCCAGGGTGAAGCCATCCTGCCGGTGCTGGCGATGCCGTTGTTCATCGCCGGTGTCGCCTCGATGTTTGTCAGCCTGAAGTTTTTCGGCGGCTACAAGCATGCGTTGATCGCCACCCAGAAAGCCCTCGATACCCCTGAAGAGCCTGGCGCATGGATCCACCTGGCGGCCAAGCGGCGCACGGCGTTCCTCGCGGCTGGCCTGCCGGCCTGGATCGGTGCATTGGCGGTGTTCGTCGACCTTGAGGCGGTACCGCTGATGCTGCTGGCGCTGTCGACCGCGGTGCTGTTCTACCTCTACCGTATTCCGCGTCAGCTCGGTTGATGCGTCTTGCCTGGCTGGCGCTGTTGCTGCTGGCCACCAGCGGCTCGATCGGGGCGGTCGAACGGGTTGTCAGCCTTGCCCCGTCCCTCACTGAAATGGTTGTTGAACTGGGTTCGGCCGACTTGCTGGTCGGCGTGCTGGACGCCGGTGAGCGTCCTGCCGAACTCAAGGACTTGCCCTCCGTGGGCCGCTACGGTCAGCTGGACATGGAACGCTTGCTCAGCCTCCAGCCTGATTTGCTGCTGCTCTGGCCCGGCAGTGTCGGCCCGGCCCAGCGTGAGCAACTCAAGCGCTTGAACATCCCGACCTACGTCGCCGAACCCCATGATTTCCAACAACTCACCGCGCAGATCGAAGCGATCGCCTTGCAGCTTGGTCGGCCTGAGCGTGGGGTTGCGTTGGCTGGCGGTTTGCGCCAGCGGCTGGCTGAGCTGCGCAAGCGCTACCGGCGCGACCAGCCGTTGCGGGTGTTCTATCAGGTCTGGGACCGGCCGCTCTATACCGTGGGCGGCGGGCAAATCATCAGCGCTGCGCTGGAAGTCTGTGGGGCGCAAAACGTGTTTGCCGATCTGGCGCTGCCGGCACCGCAAGTCAGCGTGGAAGCGGTGTTGCAGCGCAATCCCGAGGTGATTCTGGCCAGCGATCAGGGGCAGCTGGATGCGTGGAGGGCGTGGCCGCAGGTGGCGGCGGTGCGGCGGGGGCAGTTGCGGTTGGTGACTGACAAGGGGCTGGAGCGGCCGAGCGGGCAGATGGTCGAGGCGACGGCCAAGCTTTGCCATTTGATTGCGCCCGATCGCTGAGACCGAGGTGCATTCATCGCGGGCAAGCCCGCTCCCACAGGAATCACGCTAACCCTGTGGGAGCGGGCTTGCCCGCGATGAGGCCGGCCCAAACACCGGAATTCTTGGTCAGATCTCCGGGGTCCAGGTCACCCCAAACATCCACGCCCGACCTTCCTCGCGATACCCATACTGGCTGCCTTCATGGCTGTACAGCGCCCGGCTGTATCCCTTATCCAGCAGGTTATCGACCTTCAGCTCCAGGCTGACCTCACGATTGAGCGCCCAACTGCTGCGCAATCCCAGCAAACCATACCCACCCAATGGCTGTTGATTGTTCAAGTCGTCATAGCTGCTGCTCACGGCTTGCCAGCTGGCGCCCAGGCCCAGGCGGTCGAACTGTCGATCCAGGTCCCAGCTCAATGTACGACGTGCGCGACGGGCCAGGGTATGCCCCGAGTCGCGGTCCCGCGGGTCGATAATCGCCACGCCGAGGTTGCTCTGCCAGCCGAACAGCTCCTGTTTCAACGCCGCTTCAAAGCCGTTGATGCGGGCCGAGGCCACGTTTTCCGGCCGTGAGTTGCTGCCGAAGATGATCGCGTTTTCAAGATCCGTGCGGTACAGCGAGGCCTCCAGGCGACTGCTCTCGGTCAATTGGCTGCGCCATTGCAGTTCATAGCTCTTCGAGGTCTCGGGTTTCAGGTCCGGGTTGCTGAAATCCGGGTAGTACAGGTCGTTGAAGGTCGGTGCACGGAAACCTTCGCTGTAGGTCAGCAGTACATCGTTTTCCGGGTTCAGCGGCAGGGTGAAGGTGCCGCTCCAGCTGTTCTGGCCGCCGAACTGCTGGTTCTGGTCGCGGCGCAGGCCCAGTTCGGTAGAGAAGCTATCAGCCTGGTAGCGATGCTGGATAAAGGCCGCGCGGTTCCAGCGACTGTCTTCGTCGAATGGCGTGCTGCTGTTGACCCGGTCTTCGTACCAGTCGCCGCCGAGGATCAGGCTGTTGCGTTCGTTGAGCGTCAGGTCGTTCTGCCAGTTCACCGAGTCGCGGTAGGTGTTGAACACGCTGCGCTCATCGCTGAGCTTGTCGAACGTCTTCTCGCGGTTTTCGCTGTGGCCGAACTCGACGCGGGTTTTCCACAGGTCGTTGACCCGTGCGTCGACGTAGCTGCTGACACTGCTCACATCAAATTCGTTGTAGGGCTGCTGCTGGACTGACTCGAAGGTGTTCAGGTCGAAGCGGCCGAACGGATTGTCGAATTCGCTTTTGCCACGGTTATCCAGCAGGTTGGCGCCGATCTCGACGTCGTCGGTGAGGGCGTGACTCAGGCTCAGGCTCAGGGATTTGTTGCGGTAGGCGTCGTGATCGCCGTCGCTGGGATACGACTCATGGGTGCGATCGATTCCGGCGGTTTCGTCCAGGCTGGCGCCAAGGTTGAAGCGGGTCTGCTCATCGCCGCCGGACACGCCGAGGCTGCGCTCCCAGGTCTGGTTACTGCCAAAGCCCATGTGCAGCCTCGGTTGCAGGCCGGGCTCGCTGCCACGCCGGGTGAAGATCTGGATCACCCCGCCAATCGCGTCGCTGCCGTAGATCACCGAACGGGAGCCGCGCAGCACTTCCACACGCTCGACCTGGTCGATGTTGATGTGTTGCAGGTTGCTGTCGCCGGAGGACGAGTTGCCGATCCGTTGGCCGTCCACCAGCACCAGGCTCTGGGCCGATTGCGTGCCGCGAATGTAGATCCCCGGCAGGCTGCCGCGCCCGCCGGTTTGTGCCACTTGCACCCCCGGTACACGCCTTAGCAGATCAGTGACGCTGTCGGGTTGCAGCCGGTCGATGTCTTCGCGGGTGAACACCGTGTTGGCGGCGCTGCTGTCGTTGCGCGCCTCGACCTGGCGGTTGGCGCTGATCAACACGTCGGGCAGCTTCAGGGCCTGGTCGCGTTCGAAGGTGTCGGCCAGCAGCGGGCCGGCTGGCAGCAGGGTCAGCGTCAGGGCGAGGGGGGAGAGTTTCATGGCAGTCCGTTGGTGCTTGAGGTGTACACAAATTTGATAACGCCACAAACCACTGTGGGAGCGGGCTTGCCCGCGAAGGCGTCGGCACATTCAACATTGATGTTGGATGTGTCGGCCTCTTCGCGGGCAAGCCCGCTCCCACAGGGGAGAGTGTGTATAGCGGTTTAGCGGTTCAGCAGTTGCAGGCGTTCGCGAATCGAAGCTTCGATCCCGGCTTCATCCAGGCCACACTCAGCCAGCATCTGCGCAGGCTTGGCGTGTTCGACGTAAATGTCCGGCAAGCCCAGGTGCAGCACCGACTTGAGGATGTTCTCACGGGCGAGGAATTCGCTGACCGCACCGCCGGCACCGCCCATGATGGCGTTTTCTTCGACGGTCACCAGCAGGTCGTGGCTGGCGGCAATCTCGCGAACCAGTGTTTCATCCAGCGGTTTGACGAAACGCATGTCGACCACGGTCGCATCCAGTGTCTCGGCGACTTTCAGCGCCTCGGCCAGTTGCACGCCGAACACCAGCAGGGCGACCTTGCTGCCCTGGCGGCGAACCACGCCCTTGCCGATTTCGATCGGCTCGAGGTCTTTTTCGATGGTCGCATTCGGGCCGTTGCCGCGCGGATAGCGCACTGCCGCCGGGCCTTCGTACAGATGGCCGGTGGTGAGCATCTTGCGCAGTTCGTTTTCGTCGCTCGGGGTCATCACCAGCATGCCTGGGATGCAACGCAGGAACGACAGGTCGAAGCTGCCCGCGTGGGTCGGACCGTCTTCGCCAACCAGGCCGGCGCGATCGATGGCGAACAGCACGTCAAGGTTTTGCACCGCGACGTCATGCACCAACTGGTCGTAGCCGCGTTGAAGGAAGGTCGAATAGATCGCCACCACCGGCTTCGCGCCTTCGCAGGCCATGCCGGCCGCCAGGGTCACGGCGTGTTGCTCGGCAATCGCCACGTCGAAGTAGCGCAGCGGGAAACGCTCGCTGAAGGCCACCAGGTCCGAACCTTCCTTCATCGCCGGGGTGATCCCGACCAGGCGCGGGTCGGCAGCCGCCATGTCGCACAGCCATTCACCGAACACGCCGGAGTACTTCGGCCCGCTGGCTTTTTTCGGCGCAGCGGCCGGGGCGTCCAGGGGTTCGAGCTTGGTGATGGCGTGGTAGCCGATCGGGTCGACTTCCGCCGGGGCGAAGCCTTTGCCTTTCTTGGTGACGATGTGCAGGAACTGCGGGCCCTTGAGATCGCGCATGTTGCGCAGGGTGGCAATCAGGGTCGGCAGGTCGTGGCCATCGATCGGGCCGATATAGTTCCAGCCCAGCTCTTCGAACAGCGTGCCGGGTACCAGCATGCCTTTTGCGTATTCTTCGGTGCGGCGGGCGATTTCCCAGGCGCCGGGCAGGCGCGACAGGACTTTCTTGCTGCCCTCGCGCATGCTCGCGTAGGTGCGGCTGGAAAGAATCTTCGCCAAGTAGTTCGACAAGCCGCCGACGTTGCGGGAGATCGACATGTCGTTGTCGTTGAGGATCACCAGCATGTTGGCGTCCACTTCCGGGGCATGGTTCAGCGCTTCGAACGCCATGCCGGCCGTCAGTGCGCCGTCGCCGATCACGGCAATCGCCTTGCGATCGCTGTTTTGCAGGCGGGCGGCAATGGCCATGCCCAGGGCTGCGCTGATCGACGTGCTGGAATGGCCGACGCCAAAGGTGTCGTACTCACTCTCGGAACGGCGCGGGAAGGCGGCAACGCCGTCCTTCTGGCGCAGGGTGGCCATGCGCTCGCGACGACCGGTGAGGATCTTGTGTGGATAAGCCTGATGACCCACGTCCCACACCAACCGGTCGTCCGGGGTGTCGAAAACGTAATGCAACGCGATGGTCAGCTCGATGACGCCCAGACCTGCACCGAAATGCCCACCGGTCTGACCGACCGTGTAGAGCAATTCCAGGCGCAACTCATCGGCCAGGGTTTCCAGCTCGGCTTCGCCTAACCGGCGCAGGCCGTCCGGCGTGTTCGCGCGGTCGAGCAGGGGCGTGGTCGGGCGCTTGCGGGGAATCTCATGAAACGTCGTGGGCATCAGGCGAATCGTTATAGGTATAAAAGATGCGGCAGTTTACCTGATGCATCGGCCCCTGCCCACGCGTTGGTCTTTTTTGGCGCATACGCCGTCAGCTGCGTCGCTCGACGATGTAGCGGGCCAGTTCACGCAATGGCTCGGCAGCCGCGTCAAACGGTCGCAGCGCATGCAGCGCCTGATCGCGCAGTTCCAGGGCGTAGGCCTTGGCGGCATCGAGGCCGAGCAGTGCCGGGTAGGTCGGCTTGTCGCGGGCAATGTCGGCGCCCTGGCGTTTACCGAGGGTTTCGGTATCGCTTTCGACGTCGAGAATGTCGTCCTGGACCTGGAAGGCCAGGCCGATGGCCTGTGCATAAGTCTGCAGGGACTTGAGTTCGTCCTTCTCCGCGCGACCGCTGGCCAGGGCGCCGAGCTTGACGCTGACTTCGATCAGCGCGCCGGTCTTGTGCCGGTGCATGTATTCGAGGGCTTTCTGGTCGAGCTTCAGGCCCACCGAGCCGAGATCGATCGCTTGACCGCCGACCATGCCCGCCGGACCGGCCGCCAATGCCAGCGCACTGACCATTTGCAGGCGGATCTCTGCGTCGGCATTGCTCAGGCGTGGGTCGAGCAGGGCGCTGAACGCCAGGCTCTGCAAGCCATCGCCAGCGAGGATCGCGCAGGCTTCATCGAATTTCTTGTGCGTCGTCGGCTGGCCGCGACGCAGATCGTCGTCGTCCATGGCCGGCAAATCGTCGTGCACCAGCGAATAGGCGTGGATCAGCTCCACTGCGCAGGCCGCGCCATTGGCTTGCTCGGCCTTGCCGCCCAGCGCTTCGCAGGCGGCGTAGGCCAGCAACGGGCGCACCCGTTTGCCGCCGTTCATCACGCTGTAGCGCATGGCTTCGTACAAGCGCGCCAGCTCAGGGCCAGGCGCGACAAACAGGGTTTCCATGGCGGCGTTGACGCGGGCCTGGCTGGTTGCCGAATACGCTGCAATCATTCTGGTTGATCCGCGTCGAAGGGTTCCTCGGCCAACTCGCCATCACGCTCGAGCAGCACCTGAACCTTTTGCTCGGCCTGGGCCAGCGCCGCCTGGCAATCGCGGGTCAGGCCGATGCCTTGCTCGAAAGCGGCCAGCGAGTCTTCCAGCGATAATTCGCCATTCTCCAGACGCTCTACCAGCGTTTGCAGGTCAGCGAGGGACTGTTCGAAATCCAGTGCAGCTTTTTTGCGGGCCATGGCGGCGATTTCCGGTTGACGTTAAACCGGCGCGACACTAGCAGATAGGGGGTTTATGGGCAAATGAGCGGGGTGTTCGGAACGATGGATCAAGGGCTCAGGTTTGCGCGTCATCGGGGTGTCTGATCCGATACCGGGTGCTGCGCCCACCGCCGGGCAGGCGCTGCAGGCATCCCTTTTCCAGCAGTTCAGCCAAATGACGGGTCGCGGTGGCTTTGGATACTTTCGCCACAGTTTGATATTGCGCGGCGCTGATCCCGCCTTCGAATCCACGCTCCCCTCCATCGAGCAAGCGATTGAGCACCTTGGTCTGCTCGGCCGACAGCCTGGATTGCCGGTGTGCCTGCCAGAAGCGGGCCTTGCCCAGCACCGACTCGATCCTCGTCATGGCCTGCTGCAAGCTGCGCAACAAGGTCTGGAGAAACCACACCAGCCATTCGGTGATGTCGAGGGTGGCTTTTTGGCTGTTTTCCAGCACGCGGTAATAGCCAGACCGATCTTCCAGGATGCTCGCCGACATGGCGTAGAAGCGAATCGCCTGAGCCTCGCCCTGAGCCAATGCAAGGTCAGTGATGGTTCGAGTCAGACGGCCATTGCCGTCATCAAAAGGGTGAAGCGTGACGAACCAGAAATGCGCGACCCCGGCCCTCAGTAACGGGTCGAGTCCCGCCTGATTCCGGCTGCTTTCAAACCAGCCGAGGAAGCTGTCGACCTGGCGCTCAAGGCCATGGCGCGGGGGGGCTTCGAAGTGAACGGTCGGCCTGTCGAGGCGGCCAGACACTACTTGCATCGGATCGTCACCGCGCAATGCACCGATACGCATGCTCCGGGTGGCGAGGGCGGTGTCCTGATCAGGAAACAACCACGCATGCCAATCCAGCAATCGTTCCAGTGTCAGTGGTTCATCGAAATGCTGTGTGGCATCGAGCATCAGTTGCGCCAGGCCTTCGCTGCGTTGGCTGACATGATTGCCATCAAGCTGCTCCAGCCCCAGCCGTCGCGCTAATGAAGAGCGCACCGAGCCGACATTCAGCTGCTCACCTTCAATCGCGGATGAGGTGACGATATTTTGCAGCAATGCATCCAGTTCGCTCTGCGCACTGAGCGAACTGCCTACGGAACTGGCCATGCCCATCAATCGACCTTGTGCCTGGACGCACTCGCGCAGCAACGGCGCCAATTGCTCGGCCTCCCAGGAAAAATTCGGCCAATCAGGCTGCTGCCAGATCCAGAAAGGTGCCATGAACTCGTTGCTCTTGAAGGTGTGAGCCGATTAGAAAAGCTATTCGGCTCATATAGTGAGCCGAATATGATCTTTATTCGGCTCACCGTCCAGCCATCCGCGTGATTCCCACCGCATTTTCAGACAGATCTGATTGTTAGGAGTGGACTGAGCGTCTAACCTTCGCGCCATCCCAGACCTGACAGTAAAGGGTCTTTCAGACGAAACGCAGTATCCCCATCTGTAACGCGCCGAGGATCAGGCGCAAGGTTTCGTCATGCATGGCAGGAGGCGTCACATGCGCTCATTTCTTTTGCTGCTGATCGGGTGGGTCTGCGCACCCGCCCTGGCCGCGCCGAGTGCCGAGTTGTCGGATCCGGTGGGCGGCTGGCGCTTCAATGGTTTGCTGGATCGAACGGAAAATCCGCAAGTCGCCTATCCCACGCCGCCCATCGACCGCGGTGTGCAGCGCAATCGCACGATGATCCAGGGCCAACTCAAGGCCATCGGCACGCAACGTGGGCCCCACACGTTGGCGGTCAACGGAAATCCTCTGAACCTGTACACCGACGACCAGGGTCGTTTCGCCCGGCCCTATGCGTTCGGCGCCGGTTCCAACAGCGTCGAAGTGCGCAGTGCCGAGGGCCAGTCGCTCAAGCGTGTGCAGTTCTATGAAGCCAACAACCTGCGCACCCCGGCGCGGATTCGCGTGGTGCTGGGCTGGGACGATCCGAAAGCCGAACTCGATTTGCACATCGTGACGCCCGACGGCCAGCACGCATTCTGGGCCCGGCCGGCGATGAGCAATGGCGGCGGCCTGGACCCGGACGGCGTCGACGGCCCTGGCCCGGAAATGTTCACCATGACCGCGCCGCTGCACGGCACCTATCTGGTTTACGTCAACTATTGGGGCAACTTCGGTAGCGGCGGCTATAACTTCGATGAGACCAGCAACCAGAACGAGGTCATCACCTCGCAGATCAACCTGGTGCTGAACGAAAACACCGTCGACGAAAAACGCGAAACCTTCATCGTGCCCCTGCGCGCAATCGGTGACCTGCTACTGGTCAAGACTTTCAACTATTAAGCATCCCGCTCCACGGATGAATTCGGGTTTTGTGAAATGAGCGATAACACTGTTCCTTCGGCCACCGAAACGCCGAGCCCCAAGCCGTCCCGTCGTTGGCCGGTAATTGTGGCCGGGCTGTGCCTGGTCGTGGGCGTGGCCGCCGGCATGGGCTGGCTGATGCAGAAAAGCAAAGCCCCGGCACCGCAACTGGCGGCGGAAAAACTCGGCATGAGCCGCCCCGATGGTTTGCTCGAGACCCACTCCCTGAGCCAGTTGCCCAAGGACCTGCTGGCGGTGCCGTTCCTCAAGGAAACCCTGACCGAAGATTTCGTCTTCTATTACGAAACCCACGCCGACCGCCTCGGGCTGATCGGCAGCCTGCGGCGGATCATCTACGAGCACGACCTGAAGTTGCAGGACACGCTGATCGAGCAACTGTTCGATCAACCGGCGGACGTTGCGTTGTGGCGCGGGGCGGATGGCCGGCTCAAGGATTTCCTGCTGGTGATGGATCGCGGTGGCCTGGCCAAGGTGCTGGAGCCACTGGCCAAAGTGGCGCTGGATGATTCGCAGTTGAGCAAGCTCACAGACGTCAAAGTCGGCAACGATGACGTGGCGCTTTATCAGCTCACCTACAACGCCAGCAAGGCGCTGCTGTTTGCCTCCCATGGCGACAAACTGGTGGTGTTGTCCAATCCGGTCAAACTCTACGATCCGCAAAGCGGGGCGACGCAGGAATCGGGCAGCGTCTCGACCCAAGCCATCGCCGCGCTGCTCAACGGTGACAAACTGTTCCCCGAAGCCTTTGGCCTGCAACCCCGCGCGCCAGAGGTGAAACAGCGGCTATCGGTCAATGCCAGCGTGCTGGCCATGGGGTATCAGCGCTTCATCCCGAATTTCGCCGGGCTGCGCTTCGACATGGATGACAAGGGCTGGCACAGCTTCCTGGCCATGGATGAACTGGACGACCAGCCGGACTTCGATTTCAAACCGATCTGGCAAGCCATGCCCATGGGCGCCAGTGCTTGCGTTGCTCTGCCGCTGGCCGCCGAGCAACAGAAGCCGCTGCTGCTCAAGCTCGGTGCTGACGAGACCGCGGCCCAGGCGTTGACCGAGCACATGGCCGGCGCGGCGGGCCTGTGCTGGTACGCCGATTCGCGGCTGTATACGCCACTGCTGGTGGCCAGCCTCAAGGATGAAGACAGCGCCAGCCTCGATGGCGAACTGGGCAAGTTGTTCGGTTCAATGGTCGGCGCGTATGAAAGCAAGGTCGATGAGCACGTGTTCCCGGTGGTCGAGAAACAGCAAGGTGAGAACCGCCAATGGCAGCGTCAGGTCAGCTCCAGTTTCGGCCCGTATGCGGCCAAGGATGCCGAGAAACCCGAGGCGATCACCGGCAAGGCATTCATGAATGTCAGCCTGGCGCGCCACGGTTCGACGCTGCTGTTTTCCCTCGATGACAAGCTGCTGGACAAGGCCCTTGGTACCCTCGACAAACGCTTCCCACCGATGGCCGACGTGGTGCCCAAGGACCTGCTGATGCCGGTGTACTTCGGCCCGGACGCCATGGCGCAACTGATGCAGCGCGAAACCCTCGACAGCCTGCCGCAGGACATGGAACCGGTGTTCTACAACGCGGCGCAAACCTACCTGATTCCCAAGCTGCGCAAGCTCGGCGGATACGGCAAGTACGCCCTGACCCTGCCCGAGGGCAGCGAGCCCGATGGCCACTGGCAATGGTTGCCGCTGCAATGGAAAGCCCTGTGAACGTATTGATCCGCAGCCTCGGCGTGCTCGCCTTGCTGTTGAGCGCGGGCGCCCGGGCTATCGAAACACCGGCGCTCGATCCGCAGCAATCCCAGGTGTTCCGCGCCTGGTTCGTGCGCATCGCCCAGGAGCAACTGAGCCGGGGCCCAAGCCCACGCTGGTATCAGCAGGACTGCGCGGGGCTGGTGCGTTTTGCCGCCAACGAAGCGCTGAAAGTCCATGACGACAAATGGCTGCGCAGCAATGGCCTGTCCAACCGCTACCTGCCGCCGGAGCTGCAATTGAGTGCGGCCCAGCGCGGCCTGGCCCAGCAATGGCAACAGGGGGGCGGCAAGGTCGGACCCTACGTCAACGCGATCAAGCTGATCCAGTTCAACAGCCGGCTGGTTGGCCGCGATGTCGCACAGGCGCGTCCCGGCGACCTGATGTTTTTCGACCAGGGCGACGACCAGCACCTGATGATCTGGATGGGCCGCTACATCGCCTATCACACCGGCACCACGACGCCTACCGACAACGGCATGCGTTCGGCAAGCCTGCAACAACTCATGACATGGAAGGACACCCGATGGATACCCGATGCAGCCAACCCCAACTTCATCGGCGTCTATCGACTGAATTTTCTCTCCCAATGATGGGTGCCCGCATGCTGCGTTTTCTGCCTCTGTTGTTGGCTTTGCTGCTGCCATTTTCGACGGTCAACGCCGACGACACCATGGAACCCAGCGGCTACACGCCGGTGGCCGGTGAAAGTTTTTTCCTGCTGGCCGACAGCAGTTTCGCCAGTGACGAACAGGCGATGGTCCGCCTGGAAGCGCCGGGTCGCGACTACCGTCGCTTGCGCATGGAACCCTACGGCGGCGCCGATATTCGGGTATATCGCATCGATAAACCGCTGGACTTCCTCAAGCGCCAGAAGAACCTGCACCGGGTCGTCAGTGACGGCCAGTTCAAGGGCGAAGGCCTGTCGAATACGCTCGCCTACCTGTGGGACAACTGGTACCGCAAATCCCGTCGCGTCATGCAGCGGGCGTTTTCCTACGAGTCGCGTAAACAAGTCACCGAGGAAGTACCGGAACTGAAGATGGGTAGCGCCATGGCTGCGCCAACGCCCTATGACGCACAGCCACAATTTGCCCTGATTCCAGGGCTGCCGGTGGTCAGTCAATTCCGTTATCCGCTGTGGCAAGCCAAACCGATCCAGCCGCCTGAAGGCGTGAATCTCGCCGGGTCTTCCAGTGAGTTCGTCAGTGTTGCGCCGGGCAACGTCTATATCCCGTTGGGCAACTTGAAACCGGGGCTGTACCTGGTGGAAGCGCTGATCGGCAAGTATCGCGCGACCACCATGGTCTTCGTCTCCAACACCGTGGCGGTGAGCAAGATTGCCGGGGATGAGTTGCTGGTGTGGGCGGCGCGCAAACACGAGGGCAGTTCGGTACCCAAGGTCAACGTGCTGTGGACCGATGGCCTGGGTGTGATGAGCAGCGGGGCGACCGATGCCGATGGTTTGCTGCGCCTGAAACACGTCAGTCCCGAGCGCTCGTTCGTGATTGGCGAGGACGAAGAGGGCGGCGTTTTCGTCTCGGAAAACTTCTACTACGACAGCGAAATCTATGACACCAAACTCTTTGCTTTCACCGATCGCCCGCTGTATCGGCCGGGGGATTGGGTGTCGCTGAAAATCGTCGGGCGCGAGTTCAAGAATGCCCGGGATTCAGTGCAGCCATCCGCAGCCGACGTAAACGTGACTGTTCTGGATGCGACCGGTACGGCACTGCAAACCCTCGATTTGAAACTCGACGCCAAGGCCGGCACCCAAGGCCGTTTCCAGTTGCCCGACAATGCGGTGGCCGGCGGTTATGAGTTGCGCTTCAACTACAAGGACCAGGCCTACAGCAGCGCCTTTCGCGTGGCTGAATACATCAAGCCGCACTTCGAGATCTCCCTGAACCTGGCCAAGCAGGACTACCGCACTGGCGAGGCGGTCAAGGGCAACCTGGTGCTGCTCTATCCGGACGGCAAACCGGTGGCCAACGCCAGGCTGACCTTGAGCCTGCGCGCCCAGCAACTGTCGATGGTCGACAACGAGCTGCAATACCTCGGGCAATTCCCGGTGGAACTGACCAGCACCGAACTGACCACCGACGCCAAGGGCAATGCCGTTCTCGACCTGCCGGCCGCCGAGAAACCGAGTCGCTACATGCTCACCGTGTTCGCCAGCGATGGCGCGGCGTTTCGGGTCAAGACCACCAAGGAAATCCTCATCGACCGTGGTGCGGCGAATTTTCGCTTGAGTGCACCGCAGCGCTTCAGTGCGGTGGGCGACAAGGTTGCGTTCAGCTACGTCAATGAAAGCGAGCAGGCTGAGGCGGTCACGCCCAGCAGTTATGGCTGGGTTCGCCTGGAGGACCAGAGCACTGGCGAAAGCAGGCTCGCGGCAACCGACAAGGGCTTCACCCTGGCTTTCGAGCGCCCGGGTACCTACAACCTGACGCTCCGGGATGACCATGGACGAACGCTCGGTGCCACGGGTCATTCCGTCACCGGCGAGGGTGTCAAGGCGGTACCTGGAACCGTGGAAATCGTCCTCGACAAACCCGAGTACAAGGCCGGCGATGAAGCACTGGCGTTGATCACCTTCCCAGAGCCGATCAGCAATGCGCTGCTGTCGCTGGAACGCGACAAGGTCGAGGCCACGGCGCTGCTGTCCAAGGGCGGCGACTGGCTGAAGCTGGAAAAACTCAGCGACACCCAATACCGCGCGCGCATTGCCGTGCAGGACAGCTTCGCGCCGAACCTGACGTTCTCGGTGCTGTACACCAAGGGTGGTCAGTACAGTTTCCAGAACGCCGGAATCAAGGTGATCACGCCGCAGATCGATGTGGCCATCGCCACTGACAAAGAGACTTACCGACCTGGCGACACCGTGTCGGTGGACCTGACCACGCAGTTCGCCGGCAAGCCGATCCCGGCGCATCTGACGGTCAGTGTGGTCGACGAAATGGTCTACGCCTTGCAACCGGAAATCGCGCCAACCATCGACCAGTTCTTCTACCACCCGCGGCGCAACAACGTGCGCACCAGCGCCAGTCTTTCGTTCATCAGCTACGACGTCGCGTTGCCCGGTAGCCCCGGCGCGCCGGGCAAAGCCAACCGCAGCGAGCGCGGTGTGAAGGTGCTGGAGCGTCCGCGTCGCGAAGACGTCGACACCGCCGCCTGGCAACCGGAATTGATGACCGACGCCAACGGCAAGACCCGTTTCACCTTCAATATGCCGGACTCACTGACCCGCTGGCGCATCACCGCCCGGGCCATCGCCGATGACGGCCAGGTCGGGCAGAAGAAGCAGTTCGTGCGCTCGGAGAAACCGCTGTACCTGAAGTGGAGCGGGCCAACCCGATTCCGCGCCGGCGACAAGCCGGACCTCGGTGTGTTTGCTTTCAGCCAGGCGCAAAACCAGGTCAAGGCCGAGCTGGTGATTCATTACGCGGGCGGCGAACAGCGGGTTCCGGTCACGCTCGACAGCGGCATCAACTACATACCGCTGCCGGCGTTCGGGCTGGTCAATGGCGACTGGAGCGCGGAACTCACGCAGGACGGCAAAACCGTCGATGCCTTGGCCGTGCACCTCAATGCAACCGGCGAAGGTTGGCAAGTCACGCAAAGCCAGCGCCTGGACGTGACCAGCGCAGAAACGCCGTTGACCCTGCCGCCGGATGCATCGGATATTCGTCTGCGCCTGGATGACAGCCCGCAAGCGCTGTTCCGTTCTGCCCTCGATGATCTGCTGGGCTACCCGTACGGCGGCGTCGAGCAAACCGCCAGTCAATTGCTGCCGTTGAGCATCGCCTATCCAGCCTTGTCGTCGAACCCGCAGGTCCGCGATCGCCTGCGCCTGATCATGCAGAACAGCCGCCTGCGCCTGGTGCAAATGGCCGGCCCTTCGGCGAGCTTCACCTGGTGGGGCATGGACGGCGAGCCGGACGCGTTTCTCACCGCCTACGCGTACTACGCCGACTGGCACGCCAGCCGGGTGCTGCAACTGAGCCTGCCGCCAGAGCACTGGCAGCGAGTGCTGGAGGTGTACGCGAAACAGGCGAAGAACACGCCGCTGTTGCAACGGGCGCTGATTTTGTCGTTCGCCAGGCAGATGCAATTGCCGGTCGATACTTTGCTCAGCGGATTGATGGAAGACCTGATGCGCGCCGGTGAGGGCAGTGCCGCAAACGTCATGGATGTGGCTGGCGATAGCCTGGTCATGACTGATCCGGACTCGGCGCTGGGCCTGGCCGCTGCGCGGGCATTGAGTGCTTCACTGGCCGGGCAATCGAAGGTCGCTCTGCCGGCCGCATTCAAGCGGCAATTGGCTGACGCACAGCAGCGACTGGCCACCAGCTCCGAGCCCTTTGCCGAAGTGCTGAATGCATCGCTGCAGCCGTTCGATCAGGCGCATGCGCAAGCGTTGTTGCTGCGTTTACTGCCACAGCAATCCACGCTGGAACGTGCGTTGGCACTGACCTGGTTGCAACGCAGCATCGAACAGGCCGCGCCAGCTGTAGCCCTGAAACCCGGTGACGGCTGGAAGCAGGAGCAGGGCGCGACGGGTGAAGTCTATTGGACATGGCAAGGCGCGCAGGTCCCCGGCGTCTTATCGCTGAGTGGTGCGCAGGAGCGTCCACTGAGCGCCGCGTTAAGCTTCCAGAGCCAGCAGCCAGTGGTCGATCCGCTGCCGGTGACCATCACCCGTCGCCTGTCGCGATTGGTGCCAGGCGATGAAGCCTTCACCTTCAAGTTGCAACCGGTCGGCAGTGCTCCCTTGTCCAGCGACAACCTGTATCTCGACGAAGTGATCCTGACCAGCAAAGCCGCCAGGCCCTTGCGTTATGGCCTGCTCGAAGTGCCGCTGCCACCGGGCGCGGATGTCGAACGCACGACCTGGGGCATCAAGCTCATGGGCAAGGCCGGGACCGAACCGACAGCGCTGGAGAAGGCCCGTTTCGAGCCGGGACAAATGGCCTACGCGGTGCCGGTGGATGCCTTGAGCGGCGAACTGCGTCTGCGTCACCTGGTGCGTTTCTCGCAGAAAGGCCAGTTCAGCCTGCCGCCGGCGCGCTTCACCCAGGTGTACGCGCCGCAGCATCAGGCCCAGGAGCAGAAACCGGCGCTCGGTCAGGTGACGGTTCACTGATATGCGTCGGCCCTGGGTCTGGTTGCTGCTGAGTCTGATTCCCGCGCTGGCCACCGCGCAGGAAGAACCGTTGCGGCTGGCGTTCAAGGACCAATTGCTGACGTTGAGCCGCACGCAGCTGATATCCCGCGAACCGTTATCCGACAGTCTGCAGGCACCCTTGGGCAGTGTCTGGAAGCTGTTCGTGTACGGCTGGCTGGTGGATACCGGAGCTCACGAGCCGGCGTATAGCTGCCGCGGGCAGTCGAAAGAGGAAGTGTATTGCTGCGCCGCCGGGGGCAAGATCGAACGGGATCAGGCGTTGGTGAAGTCATGTGGGTTGTATTTCGAGCCCGCGCGCCTGGCACTCGACCCTGGCGCCTGGCGCGAATATTGGCAGGCACGACAGGCGCCAGAGTGGCTGCTGGATTTGCCATCTTTGCAGGCTGCCACCCGGGTTTCGGTGGTGGAATTGTTGCGCATGTTGGCGCGGATGCCGGCGCAGGACCAAGCGCGTCGCGTGCTACTGGATGTGCTGTTGAGCGCGGCGGATGGCAACGTCGTGGGCGAGCTCGGCAGCCGCTTGCGGGTAAAGACCTGGAGCTGGCTGGGGGACCGGGATGCGGCGTCGCGTCAGGGTGGATTCGCCGGCTGGACGGCGGATGGTACGCCGATCTGGGCGGGAGGGCGCGGAACCAGCCAGCGGGTCCTGCGCGATTACGCCCAGGCGTTGGCGACGGTGCTGCCGACATCCTGGCCGGCGGAGGCGGGGAAGTGTGTCGAGGTCGACCTGTTCTCTCGCTATCCATTACAACGGGTAGTGTCAGGTGACACTGTCATGTCGTCCCGCCAGTTGCAGGGCGACTACCGCGTCGAGTTCGCCAATGGCAACCAACTGGATATCCAAAGCGACGGCGAACTGTTTCTGCTCAACGACAGCCCCTCACCCAAGCTGGTCGCCCGCCTGGATCGCGAAGAATATGTCGCCCGTGTGCTGCAGCGTGAAGCCAGTGCCGAACCCGCTGAAGCCGCCAAGGCCCTGGCCGTGGCCATCCGCACCTACCTGCTGCAAAACGCCACGCGCCGCGGTGATTGCCTGAGCATCGACGACAGCAGCCAGCGCCAACGCGTCGCGCCACGCCCGGCCACGGCGCAGGCACGCAGCATTGCCGCCTGGACCAGCGACCTGGTACTCGCCGGCAGCACCGTGACCTACCACTCCAACCAACCAGGCCTCGACAGATTGTCCTGGCAACAAGCCGTGGAACAAGCCAACGCCGGCCAGCGCTACGACGCCATCCTGCTCCACGCCTACCCACGGGCCAGCCTCAGCCGCTGGGACAATCCTGTTGCCTCCTGCGAAGCGCTGCTCGCCGCGCAAGACTGGCTGCAAAAGCAGCGCCGCGGCTGGCGACACCGTCTTGAAAGCGAAGCCGGCTACAACGAAGTCAGCACCTTCGCCGTATGCCGCCTGGCATTCGGCCGCCCCTTCGTCGACCGCGAACGCCAGCGCATCTACGTGCGCGGCGTGCTCTCGCTGCAGGACCGCCTCGACCTGACCCACGAATACCTGCACCTGGCCTTCGAAGCGCACCCCAACGGCCAGGATGAAACCTACATCGAAGGGCTCGCCCGCCACCTCTTGCTGGAATAGGCCATGACAGATCGTTATCCACAGGTCTTGCTGCTGCTCTGCGCGCTCGCCGTGCTATCGCCGGCAACCGCCGCCGACAGTGTCAAACTCGACACCCCCTCTGGCGGTTGGCGAACCGGCGCTCCTGAAGGCGAGGGGGAAAGCTTCCGCCAGACCGTCAACTACCCGGCTTCATCGGTGAACACCCCGGCAGGACAGGCCAACACCGCGCGTATCAAAGGTCAGATCAAGGCCGCGCCGAAGAATGGCGAACCCGGACGGTTGATCGTCAACGGCGTTAGCATGCCCCTGAAAATCGATCCAGCGGGCGGCTTCGATCGGCCATTCTCATTCCCCAGCGGTAGCAATAGCGTCGAAGTCCGCAGCCCTGACGGCCAGCAGCGCCGCCGAACCCAGTTCCTCAACACCAGCGTCGGCGCCACACCCGCCAAGCTGCGGGTACTGCTGGCCTGGGATAGCGACGGCACCGACCTCGACCTGCACCTGATCACCCCCGACGGCGCCCACATCTGGTACGGCGACCGCGTCGTGCCAAACGGCGCCGCCCTCGATGTCGACGTGACTACCGGCTACGGCCCGGAAATCTTTGCCATGCCAGCGCCGATCAAGGGGCAGTATCTGGTGTATGTGAACTACTTTGGCGGGGGGTACCGCAGTGATGAAGAAGGGCAGGAGGATGCGGTTCAGCCGCTGACGACGGCGCAGGTTACGGTGATTACGGAGGAGGGGACGCCGAGTGAGAAAATGGAGACTTTTTTGGTGCCGATGCGGGCGGTGGGGGAGTTGACGTTGGTGAAGTCGTTTAGTTATCCGTGAGGGGGCCGTCGGATCATGTTCTTGCGGACATTAAAAAGCCGGCTTGTGGCCGGCATTCTATAGGTCCACAACTTTCTGCAGAATTCCACAAAGCCTAGATATTACGGGGCTTTACGCCTACTATCAGTCCTCAGATGTCCACAGCAAATTGCTAGAATCCGCGATTAGGGTGTGGGTCAAAGTGTGGGTCGGAACGGGAGGACTTTATGGGCAAGCTGACAATCAAGGCAATCGAATCACTTGTCCGGTCTGGAGGCGCAGGCAAAACCAACGACGGTGATGGTCTGTATTTCCAGATAAGCAAAGCCGGAGTGTCCAGTTGGATTTTCCGCTACAAGATTGAGGGCAAAGGCCGTGAAATGGGCCTGGGTCCTTATCCAACCATCACTCTTGCGAAGGCCCGCGAACTGGCCGCAGATCAACGCAAGGTCTTGGCTGCTGGCAGTGACCCTCTGGCCGCCCGTGATCTCGAGCGAGAAGTGAAGCGCGAAGCCGATCGACAAGCGCAATCGCGTCGTGTGACTTTTGAGTCGCTTGCGACCGAGTACCGGAGCGCTCATGGTTCCACTTGGTCGGAAAAGTGGCGTAAAGGCTGGCTGCGAAAACTCGAGCTGTATGCCTTCCCCATTATCGGCAAGCTGCCTGCTGCTGAGATTCAGACCGAGCAGGTTCTGAAAGTACTTCGCCCCATCTGGGCAACCAAGACCCGCACCGCCGACGAGGTGCGTGGACAAATCGAGCAGGTCCTAGATGCCGCCAAGGCGCACAAGCTGCGCGAGGGCGACAATCCGGCACGTTGGCGCGGGCATCTGGACAGCCTGCTGAGCAAGACAGAAAAGAAAAAAGCTCGCCAGCGCCAGCACTTCCCTGCGATGAAGTGGAAGGATGTGCCGACACTTATGGTCAAGCTGGCGATGGACGAATCTCGCGCCTCTGTGGCGGCTCGACTGCTCATCCTCACTGGTGCGCGCGCGCTCATGATCCGCTTTGCAAAATGGTCGGAGTTCGACTTGAAGGCCGGTATTTGGTCGCTGCCTGCCGAGCGGATGAAAATGCGCCAGGCCTTCAAAATTCCGTTGGCTCCAGAGGTTGTCGAGCTGCTGGAAGCCCTGCCGCGTGGCGAGGACAGCTCGTACCTATTCCCTGGTCAAGGCAAGACTGGCGTTATGCATGCCAACGCCATCCGCAACCTGTTGCACGGCCTCGGGCATGATGACGTGACCCGTCATGGTTTTCGGTCGAGCTTCCGTGACTGGGCAAGTGAATGCACTCAATTTCCACGTGAAGTCTGCGAGCTGGCGCTAGCCCACGATGAGCGTGATCAGACCGAGGCTGCCTACTCCCGATCCGATTTCGTCGAGAAACGCCGGGCCTTGATGACGAAGTGGGCGAAGTTCATCTGTATGCCGTCGACGACCGGCGTCATTCAAGGCGACTTCAAGCGAGCTTAAGTAAGGCTGGCGAGGAAATTATGGCCAACGCCAATGGCCAATATCTTTTAGGAAAGGAGAAAGAGATGAAGTGGGAAAACGTCACGCGCGATGACCTGAACGCAGCATTAGCTTCCATCAAGAATGGCCATGACCCGGAAGCGGCCCAAAACATTCTTGAGTACCTTCATGAGCGCATGAGCAACGGATATTCATACGACAGAGATTTTCTTCACGAATATATGACCTTGGTATTCGCGAGAGTTGTGGAAGACAAGAGAACTGGGTGCCAAGCATTTGGTTTGAAGCTGTGGAGAGGTGGGTACGACCGTGAAGACACGACGGAGCGCGATATGGCGGCGGCAGCTTGTGTGGTGTTGCTGATGCGAAAAGGTTTTCTCTGGCAGGACGCAATTGGTGACGCTGCGAATCTTTTGTTTCCTGATGGTAAAGGAGACAAGGCGGTCAAGGCAGCCCATGCGGAAAACAAATCTGAGATTGAGCACTACCCTGACGGCACTCTCTTGGAGATGTTGGGGCCGCTAGGCAGCACTCCCCTCATAAAGCGCGTTATGGCCGGTTAGAGCCAGCGTCACCGCCATATGAAATGCCATCGTCCACCCCGAGCTGGGTCAATCCTTAGAGGAAAACGACGATGGCAGAAACCAACCCAAAATACGCCCAACAGTCCGCCAACCAACACCAACAGCGCATGATCTGGCGACTCCCTACCGTGAAATTTGCAACGGGTCTGGGGCGTTCCAAAATCTATAATTTGATGAAAGAGGGGCGCTTTCCGAAGGCCCGCCGCATCGCGGGTGCGCATGTTGTTGGCTGGGACTCGCTGGAGATCGAGGCCTGGATTTCCGAGCAGTTGGAGTGCCAATAATGAAAAACGGCCACTCCCTGTTGTTTCTTGATGCGCTGCAAGCCGTTTATGGCCCACTTGATTGCCTTCCAGTTCCTGATGGCAAGATCCATCGCTTCCACGTCCCCGGTGATGAGCCTGGCAGTTTGAGCGGCTGGTATCTGATGTTTGCCGATCCCATCGTTACGGGCTGTTTCGGTAGCCCGAAGGCTGGTGGTGTGTACGTTGGCGAGGTGCTCTGAATGAAAAAGAGCCGCCCCCCACACCAGCAGAGCAGCCCGTCGCGTGGCCAGTTTATCACCCTCTTCGGCGTCTTGTCGGTCCTTGAGTACGCCCTCCGCCTGCCTGTGCTGCTGACGTTTGTAGCACTTCTGTATCGGCTGTTCATGGAGGCCGCATGAGCAAAATCGCCATCCACAACCACGGTGAACCACTCAGCGTGGTGGTTTCGCGTATGAAAGGTGTCAAGCAACACGGCGACAGCTTTATGGCTATATGCCCCGCACATCAAGACAAGTCTCCATCCCTGAGCCTGTCGCGGGCCAGGGATGGCCGTGCACTGGTTCACTGCTTTGCCGGCTGCGATCCCCGTGACGTACTGGGCGCGGTTGGCTTGGAGATGCGAGACCTGTTCCCTGAGAACATGAGCCAAGACCAGCGCCGGGAGTTCCGGCGCATCAAGCTGGAACACGAACGCGATTCTGAGCGCTTGATTATCGAGATTGCAAAGGCAGAGGCTGAGGCCGGCGCCCTGAGTGAAGAGAGCACCGCACGGCTGGCACTGGCTCGCGAACGAGTCTACCAGTTGGATCATCAGCTTGTAGAGCTGGGGAGCGTCGCAACACCGCCACGCCTTGCGTTGCTCGAGGTGAAGTTGGACGACGTTATGAGCGCCAGCCCGGATGTTGTGCGCTATGCCGTGAAACCGTTGATGCCTCGCCGTCATGTGACTTTGTTCGGGGGGCATGGCGGTATCGGTAAGTCGAGCCTCGCATTGGCTATCAGCGCGCATGTTGCATGCGGTCTTGCCTTCGCAGGTCAGGAAGTCGAGCAATCCCCCGTGCTGTTCGTAAGCTTGGAGGATGAAGCCAGCATCGTGCGTCTGCGCTTGCGCAGTATCATTGAGGCATACGGGCTGCCCGCAGAGCGCGTGCTTGCCTCCCTTCGCCTGTTGGACGGCACGCAAACCATCACCGCTCTGATGACAGAGGGCGATGGCTTCAGCGCGCAACCCGTTTTCACCCAGGCATACCGGGAGCTGGAAGCGGGTGCTCATGGTGCGGGGTTGATCGTGATCGACAACGCTTCTGATGCGTTCGATGCGAACGAAAACAGCCGCCGCATGGTACGTGCTTTTGTGCGTGGTCTGGCCGACATTGCCCGCAAGCACAATGCTGCCGTGGTTCTGCTGGCGCATATCGATAAGAGCGCTGCCAGGGATGGTGCACGCGGTAACAACTACAGTGGTTCGACTGCCTGGCACAACAGCGCTCGTTCGCGTTTGGCTCTGATGGAGCAGGAGGGGCGCATTCTGCTTGTACAGGAGAAGGCTAACCTTAGCGCGCGTGCTGAGCCTATGGCTTTTTTGTTCGTGGATGGCGTTCCCGTGCCTGAGGCTGGTACTCAAGCAGAGGGTCTGACGACTGAGAACTTCGATCACGCCGAAATCATTCGCGTCTTTATGGCAGCCAATGACGCAGGTATCAAAGTGCCGGCCAATTTGATCCCCGGCGCGCACTCGGCAATGAAGGCGCTGGAATCACTGCCAGAGTACAACCGGGTCTTCCGTGGCAAAGCAGGAGGTAAGCGCGCCGCACTTGCCATTACTGCGTTGATCCGCATCGGGCGTGTACAGCGCATCAAATACAAGACGCCACAGCGTAAATTTCGCGAGCGCTTGGAGCTGGTCGAACTGTCAGAGCCGCCCGCAGTTCCGCTCGAAAATGTGCCAATTTCGAGTGTTTAAAGTGCGCCGCGCCACCCCCTATAACCCCCTCAGCGCATCGGCGCAGCGCATGGCGATGCTTGCGCCATTGCGCCAATCATCAACGGCGCAGCGCGGAACACCATCGACGCAACGGCGCAAAGTAAAACCCACCCAAGATGCCGCCTAATTTTCGAATTATGCGGCCGCAGGTGAATGTGAAAAGTTAAGACCGAGGAGTAGGCGATGAGCAAAAACCGTCTGTTCAAGAATCAGCCCAAAATCCGCCTGATTGTGTCCGTTGAGGGCGATACCGTGGAAATCATTGACAAGCTTATTGGTTACCCCCTTGGGGGCGGGCACCCCGCTAAGGGCAACCGTTCGGAGTTCGTGCGTCTGGCTATCGAAGAGAAGCTTGAGCGTGACGTGGTTCGGTTCCAGAACCGTGTTTCAGTAATTCCCTAAGCGTATCGTTGGATGATTTTCGTAGTCACTAAAGCGTGGGAAATTTTGATGATTTTTCGACCAGTACGCGCGCGCGCGAGGGGGGGTAATAAATGGGCCAAGTTACTGGAGCCGTCCATGGGCATCGGCAACTTCTTTAGCCTGATGCCCGTCGACTTGAAAGCCCGCAGCCAGTTGGCTGGCATCGAGCTGGGTGAAGCCCACCGGCGCGAAAACGCGAGGATGGACTTAACCAAATACTCATCCATGTATCATTTTGACTACCACAGACTTACAGCAACAAAAAAACCTCCTCAATTCGCTAAAAACCATTATTTCAGTCCCATCGAATCCGTTTATGTGTCGCACCTGAGGTGAACCAAAAAAGAACTGGATATATACCCATATCAGCCCAGATGTGGACTTTGAAGGCCATTCAAACTCATTAGAGGCTAACCGACCGGATAAAAAAGTCATTGAGCGCAGGTGAAGTGGGAAGCATCAACTGCCGACTTTTCAGGCAGAACGGCAGCACCCAGAGCCGCATTCCATTGGTTTTCGGAAAATCAAAAACTGGCAGTGGATCGTTGAAAGCGTCCGTCTTCGGGTAGATCAATACGATGTCCCCGGTGCCATCCAGGTAGTGGTGACCATAGGCGTACAGCTGATAGAAGTCTGCCTGGCTAAGTTGGTATTTCTCGCGCCCGTTCTTCTTCGCCGAATCCAGCAGCTTCCACTTCGTGTCCAGGACCAAGTGTGTGGTTAGCTTCTGCTTTACTAACAGGTCGGGCTTCAAGCGGAACCATCGCTGATCGCCGTGCTCAACGAGGTGCTGACTGCTTGCCTGTGCCTTCAGGACGAAATCATCGCGTAATTGCCTCGCCAAGTGCTTCTCGACATAGGCCTCGAACACCGCCTCCATAGGAAACAGCAGCGACGGGGCATGATGCTTTCCCATTCCAGAGATAGGACTGAGGCCCTGCAGGATCAGCTTCGCCCAGTCCAGTGCAGACTGGTAATAGCCCATACCTCGATCCAGTCTGATCCGCTGAATATCTAAGGGAACATCAACTGACATCGGAACATCCGTGAAGACGAAACCGAGTTCGCGAGCGACACGCTGGCTCTCTTGCGATCGGCACAGAGTGAGCACATGGCGAAGCGCCGTGTGAATCAGTCGGTTCTCTGCGCGGTCCTGTGAAAACTCGTCATGCTCGGTGAAGAACCGATCTCGTCTGATCAAATTCTGGGAGATCTGTCGCGCCACTAACAACCGGCCACGAAGTGCAAAGAGGTTGTCCTGTCGCGCGACATAGTCACTGCGCAGCCCGCGCTTGATCAGCGAACCGACGGCCAACAGGAATTGCCGGATGAACACCTCCAGGAGAGGCATGCGTTCAGCGACCAAGTCTGCATTGGCTGTTTTGATGTGTCGAAACCCGGCCAGGCACTTCAACATCTCGATGAGGAGTGCACGCGCCTCATCAGGTGACGTATTCCTTCCAGTCTTTGGCAGTACCTCGATCTGGAATCCGCATGGGGCACGAATAACGCCGACGTAGCTGGTAACCTGAATAGCGCGCTGGCCCTTCAGTTGGGTCGGCTTGAGCCAGCCAGGGGCATCTTCATCACTTCTTAGGGACTGTGTGTCTAGCCATGCGAAGACACGCTTTGGCACAGCAAGCCCGACCGCTCCGGCCTTTGCTTCGACGACCTTGTCGAACTCAAAGATCGTCAGGGAATTCATACGGCGGTCACGTCAGATTTGACTGAATAAATGCCGACATACGCGTCTGGCTCATCAAGAGCAGCAGCGTTCAATTGGTAGCGAGAACGAGTCGCGTACTGATCCAGCTCGTGCTCACGGCCAAAGAGCGCCAGTAGATCCTCTTCGCGGCTGATTTCATGCACGAACTGATGCTCATGCTTCGGCTTCTGGTTATCCCCCAGGACCAGTCGAATCTTCTGCCAGTCCTCGAAAAAATACTCCTCCAGCAGTGGAATGATCTTGTTCTTGAATACGGCCTTCAGCTCATTGAATCTATCGGCTTCTTGCAGATCTTTGATTCGCGTGAAGTAGGCATGCCCCACCGTGTGGTCACGGTCGTACAGGGCCTCGATCCGCTTGTTCAGCATGGTCAGCAACTGCTCGATGTTGATGTCCACGCCGTTGTGGGAGACTCTGGTGCCTGCCAGAACCGAGGGCTTTGGCATTGACTCAATGAACTCGAAGCGACGGCGAAGCGCGGTGTCGACCAGTGCCAATGATCGGTCTGCTGTGTTCATGGTCCCGATCACATCAACATTCGAAGGCGCGCTGAAACTCTCTGCGGAGTAGGGCAGCGTCACAGCGACGGGATGCTTGGCACCCTCACGCTTGTCCACTTCCACGAGTGTGATGAGTTCGCCGAAGATCTTGCTGATATTCCCTCGATTGATCTCGTCGATCACCATCGCGTACTGCCGAGACGGGTTCATGCGCGCCCGGTCACACAGTCTCAAGAAGGCTCCAGGTTTGATCTCGTAGCGCACCTCACCATCTGACGCGGCGGCAGGCTCACAGTCCGCCGCGCGCTTTTTGCCACGCTTGGTTATTACGGGGCGCAGGCCCTCGACAAACTCCTCGTAACCGTAGGACTGATGGAAGGTGACGAACTCGTAGCGCTCGCCGTACTCGGCATCGGTGTAATCAGACACGAGCAGAGCTTGCAGGTCGAACGTTTTGCCGGTGCCGGGCGGGCCGTAGTAGATGACGTTTTTTGGTGGCTTGTCGCTTTTGGGCTCGTCTTCAATGTCGTAGTCATCGGGCCAGTAGCCGTTGCGCCCCGCGCGCGGTCCGAGCTTGGCCGGCCAACTGCCTTCATCTTTGTCAGCAGCTTCGAAGAGCTGAACCAGCTCGTTGGTGAGATCGGTTTGCTCAAGCTCATCCAGGCCAGCAAAGGCAGACCAACTGACCCGGATGCTATCTTTGCGCAAGAACAGCCATCCGACTGGCCCGCCTTTGATCGCTCCCTTTTCCTTACGTCCGAAGCGTAGCTGGCTGTTGGTGGACCGAGTGAACCACCAGTCCAACCCCATTTCGTTGACTGCACGGGCAAGTCGCCCGAATAGCTCTGTCGTCGTGGCGGTCCACAGTGGTTGGCGTTCGACGAAATCCTCGTGCCCCTGGAAGTGCGTCAGCAGGCTTTCGTTGTCGGCATCAGCAGACAGCTCCAACTGATCAGCCAGATCGTCGTAGCTGATTTTGAAATTCTTGATAGCCTCCGCGCTCCAGTCGACCAGCGCAGTAAAATCAAGTGCGAGGCCGTCGTCGGCAGACTTGATGGCCACAATGGGCGAAGACTTCAGCGGCCCTCGAATCTGCTCGTACTTCTTGCGCAATACCGGGTCATTGACCTTGATATCTACGAGATCAATTTTGACGACAAAACCAAGGTCGGCATCGATTCCTACGGTGTAAGCCAGCCCCTCAGGTGCGTTATTTGACGGGTAGATCCGGGCCCAGTTGTAGGGAATGAATTTCTTCTGCCACTGATCTGTGGGTTTGCGAACGGTCTTGGTCCACCCACCCGTAAAAAGTTGCTCTTGCAGCGCATCTGCCCACTGCTTGGTGACGTCGTATGCCTTCCCCAGCTCCTCGTAGACGCGCTGCTGCTCCGGGTTGGTCTTGTCATAGACCGTCCCCTTCCACTTGTTCAGCAGCTTGAAATGGTCATTGTTGAAATAGTTCTGCGCCATCGTCTCAAATCCCTTCTACGTCTATGCCATGTTCTGCCAGCCAGATCTTTCGCCGCTCGAAATCGGGCAAAGCGCGTTCGACCCGCTGCCAGAACTCTGGCGTGTGATGCGGTTGATGCAGGTGCGCCAGTTCATGAACCACTACGTATTCGGCAATGCGCGGGGGCAACAGGATGGTCTTCCAGTGGAAGTACAACCAGTCGCCTTTGCCGCATGATCCCCAGCGGTAGCCCAAATCCTGCACCTTCACACCAACGGGTCGGACCTCCATGCGTGCCACGTAGTCCTGCACCTTGTCCCACAGCCAAAGCTTGGCCCGGGCGCTGTACCACTGAACCAAATGGGCCCGTGCGGTCTCGACCAGGTCGCGGCGCAACATGAAGCGGCCATTCAGCAGTTTTAAAGCCGTGTCCTGCTCATCCACCAATCGCAGTCGGTAGCTGCGACCCAGGTACAGAAAGCCCTCACCATCGACGTAGCTCTTGGTCGGAACCGCCTTTTGCAGTCGATCCTTCTGTGCCAGCTTGGTGTAGATCCAGAAGCGTTTCTCAAGGACGAACTCGCGCAGACGTTCCTCTTCGACATCCGGCGGTGCCGAAAGCACCAACTCACCGCTGCGATCCACGGTGATCTGCAGCGTTCTGCGCCGACTGCTGGGTTTAAGCTCGAAGGAGAGGTCGTCTACGGTCAGCACGCTCATGCCTTGGTCAGCCTCTCATGGTTGGCGCGGGCCAATTCCAGCACGCGATCTTTCAGGGCGGATACATCACCAGGCGCAACCAGACGGGATGTGCGGAGCGTTCTGAAGATGCGCGCCCCCAAAGCGTCTTGCGCTGGCCGCTTGTGCGGCTCCCAGAAGGTGTCAGTCAGTTCGCCAGCAACCATGTCGACCAGCTCCACGGTCAGGTCGCGGATCTTCAGCAACTGCTCATCACTCGGGCGCTCGGTACCCACCACGGCCTCCAGCAGTATGCGCAGGAAGGGCACGTAGTGTTCAGGCATGTCAGGCAGGCCTACGTCATCGCTGGAGGCACCCGCGCGCATGTCGCTGATGATTTTCTGCAGCGCCGCAATTAGGTCATCCCACTGATCCGCCAGCGTCTTAAGGATCTCGTTCAGTCGCTCACTGAGCTTGCGAAACAGCACCGGGTCCTCATCCAGATGTTTGCGGATGTGAGAGCGAATGGCGTGTTCCATCTCAGACGCCTTGGCGCGGTCATTCGCCTGGCGCGACAGATGCGTGTCGAACTCCGCGTCAGTCAACGCAATCGGCGGAATCTTGGGATCGACACCCAGCGAAATCACATGGTCGTCGATCAGCTTGCGGACCTTGGCGCCTACGTCCTTGCCTAGAACCGGCGTGTCCTTGTAGCGGTTGCGGGCTCGGGCGTAGATGTACGAGAGAGTCTTAGCATCCTTTGAGAAGGGCAGGCCCTCAGGGCGCGGCAACACCATGTCCAGCGAACCTAGGAACTGCTTGAGCTTGACGGTGAACTCAGCTCGTAGCCGTTCGTCTGCAAGCACTTCAACGCAGGTCTCAACGTCTTCGAGTGACTCGATGTCGCGGCTGTGGAACAGGTCCACCACACGCAGGTGTCGGTCGCGCAGTGCCGGCACTTCGTCTTTCAGGCTCTGCAGGGCACCCTGGATGTCCTCATCGGAGTAGGCCGCCAGTGCTTCTTTCAGGTGCTGGGCGACGCCGTAGTAGTCCACCACGATGCCGCAGCGCTTGCCGAACCCAGTGCGGTTTACGCGGGCAATGGCCTGCAGCAACTCGGCCTCACGGATCGGGCGGTCGAGGTACATCACGCCTTCAATCGGCGCATCAAAGCCGGTCAACAGCATCGACTTCACAACCAGGAAGGCCAGCGGATCGGTCTTCTGTGGCTTGGCGTGGAACAGCGGCTTCTTGAAGCGCTTGATCCGCGTCTCGTTGGCTGCCAAGTCCGTCCATTGCTTCCAGGCCGAATCGTCGTTGTTGCCACTGGAGATCACCGCCGCGAATTCGATGTTCGTCAGGGTGTCGCGGTAGCGCCAAGCCTGCACGATGGCCTGCACCTTGGGCGGCCGCTGACACAAGGATTCGTCGTCCAGCGCCTTGTCTTCGGGCGGAAGTACCTCGGCCTCGGCTAGTAGTTCAGCGCGCGCGGCTTCAAATGCAGCCACGTAACGTACCGCCGCTAAACGACTGTAGGCCACCACCTGCGCCTTGTAGCCGTTGGGCAGGATGTTGGTCAAGTAGTGCCGCAGCATGTCGCGCGCCTTGTCCGCGATCAGCAGCGGGGCGTCGAAGACCGGTCCCTTGGTGGCGTACTTCTGCTTGATCGCCTCCAGCTCCTCGGCGCTGCGCTCGCGGAACAAGTCCTCGAACAGCTCGTCCAGACTGGCCCCGTCCTTGACGGCACCTTGCGCGGTACGCCCCTCGTACAGCACTGGCACGGTCGCGCCGTCTTCCTCGGCCTCTTTGATCGTGTAGCGGTCGATGAACTCGCCGAAGATCTCGTGGGTGCGCTTCTTGTCACCCATGATGATCGGCGTGCCGGTGAAGCCGATGCGCGCGCAGTTGGGCAGCCCGGCCAGCAGGTTGGCGTGCAAGTCACCCGCCTGGGTTCGGTGTGCCTCGTCGACGAGCACGAGAATGGTTTCGTCCTCGTTCAACACCTCGAAGGTCTTGGCGGCTGGCTTGGCTACATAGGCTACCGCCGTAGGCTCCCTCACCGCCATCTGCCCGTCTTGCCAGCCCTCCGGGATGTCGTCCTCGGTCAGACCTGGCTCACCGGCGGCATCTGGATCACGGTACTTCTGAATCGTGGCAAACAGCAGCCCTGGGCCCTTGCGGCGCACCAGCTTCTGCACTGCCACCGTTGATGTGGCCACTTCCACCACTTCGCCGGTCAGCGTCGCCGTAGCGCTGAGCTGGTCCTGCAGGTCTTTGCGGTCGGTCACCACCACCACTTTGAAGCGGCGCAGGACGGCGTTGGTGCGCAGCTTGCGCACCAGGAACACCATGGTCAGCGACTTGCCCGAACCCTGGGTGTGCCAGATCACGCCACCGCGCCGGTCATACTCGCCATCCTGCAGACGGGTTTTGCCGCACTGCAGGCGTTCGATCGCCTTGTTCACCGCGCGGAACTGTTGATAGCGACACGCCACCTTGATGATCTGCCCACCGGCCTGCATGAACAGGGTGAAGTGACGCACAATGTTCAGCAGGTTCGCCTTGTTGAGCATGCCAGCCACCAAGCGCTGCTGCTCGGACAGTGCGGCCACCCCCAGGGTGGCGGCAATGTCCTCTTCGCGGGCTGGGGTCACGGTCTTCCAGCGGGCGAAGTGTTCGAACAGGCCGCCGATGGTGCCTACGCGCGCCTCGTCGAAGCTGGTGGCGATTAGCAGCTGGTTGGTGAAAAACAGTGGCTCGTTCCCCTCGTTGTCTTCCACCTCGTAGTTGGCATGCCGCTGGTTGCTGTACCGGCGCAACTGGTCGATGGCTTCGCTCAGCGGCTCTGGGAAGGACGGGCTCTTGCACTCCACCACCACCAGTGGAATGCCGTTCACTAGCAGCACCAGGTCCGGCACGATGAAGGCCTTACCGCTGTTGTAGCCGGGTGGGCAATCCACGCGGAATTGATTGACGACCGTGAAGGTGTTGTTCTCGGGCGTGTCCCAGTCGATGAAGCGGATGGTCTGGCCACGCCCGCCATCCCAGCCCGGCAGGCCGTCGACCGTGATGCCCAGCAGCAGCAACTCCGTTGCGGCCTGGTTGGCTTCGATGAGCTTGGGCCGCGCAATGCGCGTGATCGCAGCGACCGCTTCGGAGATGCGACCCTCGTCCAGCCAGGGTTCGAATGCGCCATTCACCTCGCGCAGATTGATCTCTGTCAGCTTGGCGCGTAGCACGCCTTCCTGGATCACCTCGGTGAAGTTCGCACGGCCGGTGACAGCGGGGTCATCGATGCTGCCCGCGATGTGCGTCCACCCCAGGCCTTCCAGTTGCTCGACGAACGGCCTTTCGACGTCTTTGAGTTCCCATCCCATGGTCTGACCCTTCTTCTTATGGCGCCATCAAGGGCGTGACACGGACGCGGCCGGTGAGGAGGTCGTCAATGACCCCCGCTTTCTCTTTCTGGCGCTTGTGAAGCTCAAGTTGCTCAACCGCAAGCCTGGTCAACAGGGCGCGAAAGCGACTGACAATTGCAATCTGCTCATCCCTGGTCGACGGCATGGGCAGTTCAAACGTCTCGACGTCTACTTTTGTGATGTTCGGATCTTTCCGCGTACTGGCCGCAACTCGCTTCCACCTCGGCCGTCCATGTTGAAGCGCACGTAGCACGTACTCGGGCACAACGTCAGGGTCGTTGATCGTCACGGTGCTGATTGCCTGGTTTGTCGCCGCAGGAACCCCCAGCATTGCCGTTCGTCCAATCTGCTCCCACCCACCGTACATTGCGATCAAGACTGAGTCCGCCAGCAGAATCGAGCAGGAGCTCTCCCGGAGTGCTGCGACCGTGATGCATTCATCTGTCTTGCGGATGATGTCTTCGTTCAGATCAAGCGTCTTTACCCACGGCGTTCCTTCCGGGTGAAAGTAGCGGTCGGCCTTTCCGCGTGAGGGAGTACTTCCGGATCTGATTTCACCAAGCGAGGCGACAGATCGCAGAGTCCAGTCCTTGGGTATCCAGCCCAACCTGGATTCTTGGTAGAGGTGGGGTGCCTGATCATGGCCCGGGCGCAATTCGCCATTGGCATCCACACCTCGCGTCAGCAGGTCATGAAGCAAGCCCTGCTTGACCTGCTTCAGCTTCTCGACGATGGCCTCAGTCTTGCGGATTGCGCCATCAAGAGTATGGAATATTCTTAAGAAGTCGTTTTGCTCTTCAATACTTGGAACAGGAAGCGAAGTCGCTGCGAGTTCCGTCCGGCTCAACTCGACCTGATTGGTTGACCCAGCGTAACAGAACCGCTCAAGATGGTTTTGGGCCCAAGACGTTCTGAGAACGGCATCAAGCCATTCACCTCGAAACTGATTTGGCGCGGAGCGCAACAACGTAATGTGGCCGTCGACGATGAAGTCCTTCGAGCTATCAAAGACGCAGGATCGGCCAATCGTTCCGGTGCCCGTAGAATTGAGAAGTACATCGCCGACTTCTGGCTTCAGTACATTGCCCATTGCATGACTTGAGTGTGGCCTCGCAAAGGCAGGATCAAATCCAAGCACGGTGACACACCGTTGGCCAATTGCCAGCACATCGCTATGTTCGACATAGACCGGCGCTGTTCCCCTTGAGATTGTTGAGCACATACGTTCCAAAGTGCGCTCCGGCCATCCAGCCTCGTTGGGGATATCAATAACCGAGTCAGACATAGCCGAGCCCCTTCAGGAACTGCTGCAACTGATTCGCAGCTATGTCGCGATCCTGCTCAATCTCGGTCAGCGTCACCTTGTACTTGTCCCACCAGTTCTCGAAGGCCGCCACGATGAGTTGACGCTGGCCGGTGACGTAGCGCTCCACGATCCGCTTCATGTCGTCGTGCAAGATGGTGAGCAGCAGCTTGGCGGCGTCCTCGGGCGCAAGACCGTCAACTGCCGAGTTGAGGTGGTCGGCGAAGACCTTCTTGCGGTCGGCCAGCTCCTTCTTCACGTCCTTGAGGGCGTTGCGCAGCTCGTCGAACACCGCAAGCTGGTCGAGGATGGGCTTGAGCGTCGCCTCAATGGCTTGCTGCTTTTCAGCCTGGATGAGCAGTTCTGCGTCCTGCGCAGCAATCTCGGTCCGCAGGGTGGCGATCTCGGCAGCGTTCGCCTGCTGCGTCTTGGGCTTGTGGAGCTTCATCAGGGCACTGGCGTTGGCCTTTTTGTCTTTCTCAATCGCCTTCACGACCCGAGCGATTTCTTTGATCTTGGCCTCAAGATCCTTCTTCTGGGCCCTGAGCTGGGCCTCATCCACGGCATCGTCGTCCTCGGCCTCGGCGGCTTCAGGGTCTTTGCCGCTTTCCTCTTCGCTCGCGTCGTTGGCCTTAATCTGGGCCTCGAGCTCGACCTTCTTGGCTTCCAGCTCCTCGATCTCATCGACGAAGTTGCCCATCAGGAACTTGACCAGCTTGTGTTCCAGTGGGCTTTCCTTCTTGGTCTTGTCTTCCAGCGCAGTGACGATGCTGGTGCGCCACGCATCGACCACGCCATGCGAGCCGCGTGCCATCAGGGTGAGGAAGTCGTACTTGGTCTGGTTCCAGAATCCGGCCACGATGCCACGCACCTGGAAGGGGTCGAGCAGCCCAATTTGTTCCAGTGAGCCGCTGAAGCTGGCCAGCAGCTCGTTGCGCAGCGCCACGAAGCTATGTGCCCCCGCCAGATCGGTGATGCGCTGGCTATGGGCCGCCCACCAAGCTTCGAAGGCGGCGCGGATGGCGGCTTCCTTGGCCTGCAGCCCAACGTTGGACTCGATGGCGGGTTTGAGCTCGGTCTTTGATGTGAAGCTGGGTTTGAAGTCGTAGTTGGTACCGTCCCGCTCGACGAAGATGTCCATCGGGTTCAGGCCGTGCGCGTCGAATAGGGCCTTCTTGTTCGGATGTGCCACTTCGGCCTTGGGGACGCCACCCAGCAGATGGGCGCGCACGTCATGCGGCTCGGGCGGCGGGGCGTTGTCGGCATAACGGCGAATGTTGAGGTTGTAGCCGTTGGCCTTGAGCGTGGCGGTGTCCACGATGGCCGAGAAGCCCGGCTCCTTTTTGAAGGCCTCAAAGGTGGTGACGATCTTCTCGATGTGCTCAGGCATCAGAAAGCTCTGCGCCCGACCCTCAAAGTATTCGCGGTCGGCGTTGATGAACAGCACCTTACCCTGGCGCTCCTTCGGCTTGCCGCTGACCCGTTCCGCGCCGTTTTGCACCTGCTGTCTCAGCACCAGGATGCACGCCGGGATGTTCGTGCCATAGAACAGGTTGGGCGCCACGCCGATGACGGCTTCCAGCAGGTCCTCTTCGATCATGCCGGCGCGGATGGTTCGCTCCTCGCCGCCCCGGAACAGCACCCCGTGCGGCATGACGGTGGCAATTTGCCCGCCATCGGCTAGCACCGCGACCATGTGCTGCAGGAACATCATGTCGGCCTTCTTGGCCCCCAGCGGCACCTCGCCGTAGTTGAAACGTTCGGCGCGGAACTCCGGTGCCCAGGCGGACTGGCCGCTCTGGTCTTTGTCGGTCGTGCCCCAGGGAATGGAGAACGGTGGATTGGTGAGGATGCGGTCAAAGCGTCGCAACTCTCCACCTTTGACGTGCTGGGGCTTGGCCAGGGTGTCTTCGTTGTGCAGGTCAGCGGTGCTGATGCCATGCAGCAGCATGTTCATCTTGGCGATGGACCACACCGTGCCGTTGGCCTCTTGCCCGTAGAGGTTTGCCTTGCGCCCCTCCTGGCCTTGCTCATCGATGTATTCCTTGGCGGAGATCAGCATGCCGCCCGAGCCACAGCAGGGGTCGTAGATGTGGTGTTTCAACTCCGGTTTGATTAGGCGAACCATCATCCGCACCACCGAGCGCGGCGTGTAGAACTCGCCGCCTTTCTTACCGGCGGAGTCGGCGAAGTCGCCGATCAGGTACTCGTAGGCAGCGCCCAGCAAATCCGGGAACTCAAAGTCTTCGTTGCGCAGTCGGTGCAGGCTGAAGTGGTTTATCAGCGAGCGCAGCTTGATGTCGGGGATCTTGCTCTGGCCGACCTTGCGGGTGAAGTTGATGTGCTCGAGCACGTCGTAGAGACTGGTGTTGCCTGTCTCCAGACCGGCAAGCGCCTTGTTCAGGAAGTCACCGATGTTCTGGTGGGCCTCGTTAAGCAGGTACTCGTAGCGCGACTGGGGTGGCACCCAAAAGGAGCCTTCCTCCATGTACCAGTCTTTCTGGTTGGCGCTCTCGATGGCCTCCGCCTCGCTCAAGCCGGCCGCCAGCTCCTCCTTGATGATCTTCTCGCGGTGCTGGTCAAAGACGTCGGAGCAGCGCTTGAGGAACAGCATCCCGAAGATGTATTCCTTGAACTCGGAGGCGTCCATCTTGCCGCGCAGGATGTCGGCGGCTTTGAAGAGATGGCGCTCCAGCTGTGGCAGGGTTAAGGGCATGTAGGGAATCCAGTCAAAGTCGGTTGTTCTGTATTGGCGCGGCGCATCAGTCAGCCTTGCCCATCATGTTTTGTGCGTCGGGTGATCGGTAACCAGGGGCCAACATTGCGTTCTTTACGCCGTAGAGCGCTAGATGATCCTTCAGCCAGAGTCGATATTCGTGGCCTCGCAGGCTGTGGTCTGGCGAGCAGTCCACACTCCATTGGCGCAGGATGTACCCGGCTGTAGCAGCACGAAGCTTTATCCGCAGCACGCCACCATCCATGCTGTAGTCCATCTCGGTGATCTCCGGCCGGGGCAGGTCTGGATGCGGTACAAGTTCCAGCTCGACGATCCGGGTCCACTGGATGTCTTGATTGCTCATCTCAAAGGCCGCAACTAGCTGCCCCTTGAGCACGACGGCGTGTGAGATCCGGGTAATGACGAAATCCCGGAACTCTTGGGACTTCCGGTCGAAGGCGCGGACGTGCCAGCGTAGGCCATTGTCGATAAGTGCGAACGGGACGATCTCTCGCTCGGTGCGGCCACTGGAGATGGAGTGGTACTCAATGCTAAGTGGACACGCATGGTGGATCGCACGGGTCACGCTCGCCAGCACATCCAGATCCGGGAGGGCGAGCCGGGACGGGCTCTCGCTGACCACCCACGCCTTGAGCCGCATCGGTTCGCCGTCACCAAAACCCTGAGTCAGCCACGACAACACCCGCCCCGGGGGGAAGTCGAAGACCGACTGGAAATCCGGCCCGAGGACGTAGGACTTGCCTTTGGAGTCGTAGTCGATGTTGCCGGAGGCCAGCTCCTTGTACAGCGCTAGATCCCTGGATGCGGCGGCGGACTGGATACCAAACCGCGTGACCAAGTCCTGGCGGCGTATTTCCCCACTGAAGCGCACGCGCAATTCCACGAACGCGAGTCGATCGCGTTGTGGCTGGGTTAGATCTGCAACCTGTTCGTTCGACATCCTGGCTGGCTCGTTTGGGTTAGCGAATGCTTGTGCTTACTGCTGAGGGATAACACATGCCAACCATTAGAGCACGAACGTTACCCTATTTTAGTTTTATGTGCGTTGCATTCTGATAACCATAAATTCAGAGGGGAGAGTAGTTTTTGCCGCCAAGTGCCACCCCCAATCCCAGGTGGATCAGACCATCAATAAATCCTTTTGGGTTGGAGCTTACTACCGGCAGCAACGCGCCAAAGGGAGTACCTATCGGGCTGCCACAGCGGCGCTTTTTTTCGTCATGGTGTCAAGCTGATGCAATTAAGCATTAGAGCCTGAGACAACACAGATCGTATGGGTCACAGGGAGGGAGTTGATGGAGTCGAGGCTAATCCAGCGCTTGGGTGTGGGTCAAAGTGTGGGTCAAAGATGATGTTTTGTATCAAGCCTGCATTCTGCGTGGCTTCCAGGCATTAAAAAGCCGGCTTGTGGCCGGCTTCTCGGGGACTGGCTTGGTTCATTTTTGGTAAACCGCGCCAGCCTTCAAAACGTACACCCGGATCTTGCGTCCGGCTGTGGGACTTGGCGAGAAAGTCATCTGCCTTGTCGGTGCGATCAGGGCCGCTTGGCGGGTCGATGCGCAAATGTGGGGCGCAGCATACTGATTTTTTTGCACAATTCCCAGCTTGGTGTGTGAGATGGGGTGTCTGGGGGCTTGGGTAACGTATCTGGATGGGTTTCTTTGGTGAATTGACTGGCGCATTCGCGGGCAAGCCTCGCTCCTACAGGGATATGCCCTATCGAGAGTGATTTTTGCCCGTTTGACGAAGCCTCGGTGTTACAGGAACGGTAGCGGTGGCCGTCGTTTATTCAGGGTCGACCACCAGAACACCCAGCCCAGTACCCTGATGTTCTGTTCTTCAATTTGTGCGGGCCTGAAGATTTCGTCCGGGTAATCCGCGCGGTTATGGCTGCGCAAGCGCAGGGAGTTGCCCGGCAGTCGGTGCAGGTATTTGATGCGCAACATGCCGTCATGTTCGATCGCGTAGATTTCGCCATCGATAATCTGGGTCAGCCCGCGATCGATCGCGAGGGTGGAGCCATCATCGATTTTCTCGGCCATGCTGTTGCCGATCATGGCGGCGGCGATGGCGTCGGTGTGATTGATTTCCAGGGAGTCGAGGTGGCTGCGGGGCAGGCGCAGGCATTGTTCACGGTCTTCGATGACGTGGGTCTTGTTGGAGCCGGGGGCCGTGATCACTTCCTTGTAGAAGGGCAATTCGATGTCGGTGGGTTCAACCACCGTGTAGATGCCACGGATCGCCTGGGCGTCGAAGGTGTAGCCGGTGTCGTCGACCAGGCGCAGGTGCCTGGCGTCTTTCGAGCCTTCGCCGGTTTTCAGCCACTCGCTGTTGACCGAGAGTTTCCTGGCGACTTCTTCCATGCAATGGGCGGGGACACCGCGGGTGTACCAGTTGTGTACATTTTGCGGAGCCGTATCCAGGAATTCGGCAAATCCTGTTGTCGTGATGTTCGCTGCTTCAAGGAGCGCTTTAAACCGGGGGCCGCTAGTGTTCTTTTTCATGAACGGGAGTCTACTGGCGCCGGTCAGGGCTTTGAATAAACGACTCGTTCAAATTTCGCGGGAAATTTACGACTGGATGTGAGACGTGTTGGGTAAAAAATAAACATGAAAACCTGGGAATGCAGCGAGATAAACGAATTGTTTAAATCGGCTTTACAGGCGTCCAAAAAAAACCCCGGATAACCGGGGTTCTTCTTGAAGCGGGTGGCTCAAGGCCTGCAGCTGCTCTTAGCCTTTATAGGCGGCAACCGACTTGGTGATCGCGTCGCGGGCGGCATCTGCACCGGCCCAGCCTTCGATCTTCACCCATTTGCCTTTTTCGAGATCTTTGTAGTTCGCGAAGAAGTGCTCGATCTGCTGGATCAGCAGGGCTGGCAGATCGGTGTATTCCTTCACGTCGACGTACAGCTGGGACAGCTTGTCGTGTGGTACAGCGATGACTTTGGCATCGCCGCCGCCGTCGTCGGTCATGTTCAGGATGCCGACCGGACGGGCGCGGATCACGGAACCTGGAGCAACCGGGTAAGGGGTTACGACCAGCACGTCCAGGGGATCACCGTCGTCAGCCAGGGTGTTCGGGATGTAACCGTAGTTGGCCGGGTAGAACATTGGGGTGGCCATGAAACGGTCAACGAACAGGCAATCGCTGTCTTTGTCGATTTCGTACTTGATCGGCGCGTGGTTGGCCGGAATCTCGATCGCGACGTAGATGTCGTTCGGCAGGTCTTTGCCAGCCGGAATCTTGCTGTAGCTCATTGGGCGTTGCCCCCGTTAGTTGACCAGAAACACTTGGCCGGATTGACCAAAAAGTGGCGGCGATTATAGGCATATTCCTACGGCGACGCCACGTACCAGAAGTCGTGTAGACCTTAGTCGTGTGCCTGATAGACCGGGTTTTCGGCCAGAAGTTGCCGCAGCCTTGCCAGTGGATCCTGGCGATAGAACAGCTTGAGTTGCCCGTAGACCTGTGGATAAGCCTCGTGCAGCAAATCCGGGGCACTGAAGAAGTATTCGCTGGTGACGGCGAAGAACTCGGCCGGGTTTTCCGCGGCGTACGGATCGATGGCGGACTCGGCGTCCGGGTTGCGCTCCAGTTGGCGGTCGAGGTCATCGTAGGCTTGCTGCATGACCCTGGCCCAGTCGCTGACCCGCATGTCCGTGTGCAGCGGGGGCAGGCCGTTGGCGTCGCCATTGAGCATGTCGAGCTTGTGCGCCAGTTCGTGGATCACCAGGTTGTAGCCTTCCCAGCCGCCGCTGGCCATGACGCCGGGCCAGGCCAGGATGATCGGCCCTTGCTGCCAGGCTTCGCCGCTGTGCTCGCCATCCCATTCGTGTTCGACCCCACTGGCGTCACGATGGCGCTGGGGGCTGAGGAAGTCGTCGGGGTAGAGAATGATTTCGTGAAAGCCCTGATACCAGTTCAGGTCACCCAGATGCAGCAGCGGCAGTTGCGCCTGGGCGGCGAGCAGCAGGCGTTGTTCCTGATGCAGCTCTACCCCGGGCAGGGCGGTCAGGTGCTTGTCCTGCAGAAAGAGTACGCAGGCTTCGCGCAGCCACTGGTCTTCGGCGGCACTGATGCCATCCAGAAAACGCAGGTGATGGCGCACCCGCTGCCACATGTCGTCGGCTATCGGGTGCTTGGCCAGGATGCGCCGGCGTCGCCAGGCGCCAAGGGACCACATTGTTCAGCGCGAGGCGGTTTTGGAGTTCGAACCGCCAAGACGGCTGCGCACAACGCCAATGATCATTGGTACCAGCGACAGCAGGATAATGCCGACCACCAGCAGCGACAGGTTCGATTTGATGAAGGGGACGTTGCCGAAGAAGTAACCCAGGGTCACCAGGCCACCGACCCAGAGAATCGTGCCCAGCACGCTGAAGGCGAAGAAACGCGGGTAAGGCATTTTTGCGACGCCGGCGACGAAGGGGGCAAAGGTACGGATGATCGGCAGGAAACGCGCCAGGGTCACGGTTTTGCCGCCGTGTTTGTCATAGAAGTCGTGGGTTTGCTGCAGGTAGTCGCGCCGGAAGATCTTCGAGTTCGGGTTGCTGAACAATCGTTCGCCCGCCGTTCGTCCGATGATGTAGTTGGTGCTGTCACCGAGAATCGCCGCGAGCATCAGCAAACCGCCCAGCAGCACCGGGTCCATGCCGCCACCGGCCGCGACGGCGCCAGCGATGAACAGCAGTGAATCGCCCGGTAGGAAGGGCATGACCACCAGGCCGGTTTCACAGAAGATCACCAGAAACAGAATGGCGTAGATCCATGGCCCGTAGTTGGTGACCAGCAAATCGAGGTAGACATCGAGATGCAGGACGAGATCGAGCGGGTTGAAATCCATTGACGACACCTGTGGTAACGGCCCGATTCGGCAGGCCTGCGGATGACTTCGCGTAAGACTACAGACAGGAGGTAGTTTTCTTACAAGCCGGAAAGAACGGAATTATACGGGCTGGGAAGTGAAAAGCGCGTAGGGTTTGTAGCAGGGAATTTCGGAATGTATTGAATACAAGATCGCAGCCTTCGGCCGAAGGCTGCGATCTTTTGTGATCTTACAACTCGTCGCTGATCGGCAACACGTAGTTCTTGAACTCGGTGTCTTCCTTGAATCCGATGGATTCATAGGTTTTCTGCGCCACTTCATTGTTGCTGCTGGTGGACACGCGCATGCGCACGGCGTTGGTTTCCTTGGCCATTTTCTTCGCGGTGCGGATCAGGTTGTCGGCCACCAACTGGCGGCGAGACTCCTCGGCAACGTAGATGTCATTGAGGATCCACACGCGTTTCAGCGAAAGCGAAGAGAAGCTTGGGTACAGCTGACAGAAGCCCAACAGTTTGTTGCTGTCATCATCGGACAGGGCCAGGTAAATCACTGATTCCTTGCGTCGCAGGCGTTTCTCGAGGAACGCCCGGGACGAGTCCGGGTATGCCAGGGAGCCATAGAACTCGCGATATTTGACGAACAATGGGGTGAGCAGGTCCAGGTGTTCGAGGGTCGCTTGAATAATCCGCATGGTAGGTCTCGTCTTCAAGTGGCTGTCTTCACGTGCTTTGGCGGCAAAGGGTACTCACTGGCAGCCGTTCGTCCGATCCTGCCTGAAAAAGGTGAGAAAGCGCAATGCAGAAGCGATTCAGGTTTGGGGCGTATCAAGTAGGAAATTTCCTTTAATGTCCGCTCCTGCGTCCGACTCCAGCGTTTGCACCTGCGCTTCGTCCTTCAGGTTGACTCCGGATAGCTGTCGCCGGCACGCCTCGCGCATCAAATAAAGCAAACGGTGTGCCGCCATGCCGTAAGTCAGGCCTTCGAGGCGCACATTCGAGATGCAGTTGCGATAGGCGTCGGTCAGGCCGACCTTTGGATTGTAGGTGAAATATAATCCCAGGCTGTCTGGAGAGCTCAGGCCAGGGCGTTCGCCGATCAGGATCACGGTCATTTTTGCGCCCAATAGTTCGCCGATCTCGTCGGCTACGGCGACCCGGCCCTGTTCCACCAATATTACAGGTGCCATTGACCATCCGTCGGCTGAACTCTGCTCTGAAAAGCGCACCAGGAACGGCAATGTATGGCGATGCACTGCCAATGCAGACAAACCATCGGCGACCACGATTGCCAGATCGACCCCGGCAGGATTGGCGGCGGCGTATTGGCGCAGTTTTTTTGCCGACTCCACACTCAACTTGCGCCCCAGATCGGGGCGCTGCAGGTAGCTGTTGCGATCAGGCGCGGCGCTGTGCAACAACAGGCTGTCACGACCGCATTCGGCCAGTTGTTCGCTGAGGGATGCATGATCAAACGGCAAGTGCACGGCGTCTCGCGCCTGGGCGTGGGCAAATTGGAAGTCCAGCTGGGCGCGGGTGGGCAGGCTGGTGCCGGTGCGGCCCAGGGCAATGCGTGCAGGGGTCAGGCGTCGCAGCTCCAGCCACGGGTTGTGCGGATCAAAGGGTGGTTTTTCCATATCGACACTCATCCCAATTGCGCCAAGGCCTGGCGGAAGGCCGGCGGCAGGCTGTTACCGAAGAGGACCTTGCCGTCCGGCTGAGTGAAAATGCCCATTTTCGCCAGCCATTGTTCAAATTCCGGCGCAGGCTTGAGCCCCAGCGTTTGCCGGGCGTAAAGCGCATCGTGGAACGACGTGGTCTGGTAGTTGAGCATGATGTCGTCGGAGCCGGGGATGCCCATGATGAAGTTGATCCCGGCGACCCCGAGCAGGGTCAACAGGGTGTCCATGTCATCCTGATCGGCCTCGGCATGGTTGGTGTAACAGATATCGCAACCCATCGGCACGCCCAGCAGCTTGCCGCAGAAGTGGTCTTCAAGGCCGGCGCGGATGATCTGCTTGCCGTTGTAAAGGTATTCGGGGCCGATGAAGCCGACAACGGTGTTCACCAGGAACGGGTTGAAATGGCGCGCCACGGCGTAGGCCCGGGTTTCGCAGGTCTGTTGATCGACGCCGTGGTGGGCATTGGCCGACAGCGCACTGCCCTGGCCGGTTTCGAAATACATCAGGTTGCTGCCGAGGGTACCGCGATTGAGGCTCAGCCCGGCGTCGTAGCCTTCCTTGAGCACATTCAGATTAATCCCGAAGCTGGCGTTGGCCGCCTCGGTGCCGGCGATCGACTGGAACACCAGGTCCAGGGGGACGCCGCGATTGACCGCTTCGATCGAGGTGGTGACATGGGTCAATACGCAGGCCTGGGTCGGGATTTCGTAGCGCTGGATGATTGCATCGAGCATATCCAGCATGGCGCAGATCGAGGCGATACTGTCGGTGGCCGGGTTGATGCCGATCATGGCATCGCCGTTACCGTGCAGCAGGCCATCCAGAATGCTCGCGGCAATGCCGGCCGGTTCGTCAGTGGGGTGATTGGGTTGCAGGCGGGTGGACAGGCGGCCGCGCAGGCCAAGGGTGCCGCGGAACTGCGTGACGACGCGGATTTTCTGCGCCACCAGCACCAGGTCCTGTACTCGCATGATCTTCGAGACGGCGGCCGCCATTTCCGGGGTCAGGCCGGGGGCGAGGGCGCGCAGGACCTGTTCGTCGGCGTCGTCGCTGAGCAGCCAATCGCGAAAACCGCCGACGGTGAGGTGGCTGACCACTGCGAAAGCCTGTTTATCGTGGGTGTCGATGATCAGACGGGTGACTTCATCAGTCTCGTAGGGAATCAGGACTTCCTGCAGGAAGTGGCTCAGCGGGATGTCGGCCAACACCATCTGCGCAGCGACGCGCTCGCCGTCATTGAGCGCGGCGACGCCGGCCAGGTAGTCCCCTGAGCGGGCCGGGGTGGCCTTGGCCATCACTTCCTTGAGATTTTCGAAGCGGTAGGTCTGGGCGCCGACGGAATGGGCATAAACGGCCATGGGGCGGGGCCTCCTGTTATGTAGAAGTCTGCGGTTCACGATCGACCCTTGAGGGAGCGAGCCAGCTCGCGATGCGGGCAACGCGATCTGGCATTTACACTGCGGTGGTGCAATCGCGAGCAGGCTCGCTCCCACAGGGAATCGGTGTGCACTTCAATAATGCAGGCGCCAGCCTCATGGCTCGGCGCCGGTGCAACTAGATACCTTCGAGCATAGCGTCCGCCGGTGCTTCGGAGCGTTGCCGCGCGGTCAGCTGGAAATACAGGTAACCGGCGGCCATGAAGCCAAGGAAGATCAGGCCGATCAAGGTGTTGAACCAAGCCATCGCCACCAGGCATACCACCGCCAGGAACAGCGCAATCCCCGGTACGATCGGATAGCCCGGTGCGCGGAAGGTGCGCTCCAGGTTCGGCTCGGTTTTACGCAGTTTGAACAGGCTCAGCATACTGATGATGTACATGACGATGGCACCGAATACCGACATGGTGATCATTGCCGCCGTCAGCGACATGCCTTGCAGGTTGACCAGGCCATCGCTGTAGATGGCGGCAATGCCGATCACGCCACCGGCGAGGATCGCCCGGTGCGGTGTCTGGAAGCGCGAGAGCTTGGCCAGGCTGCGCGGCAGGTAACCGGCGCGGGCCAGGGCGAAGAACTGTCGCGAGTAGCCGAGAATGATCCCGTGGAAACTCGCCACCAGGCCGAACAGGCCGATCCAGACCAGCATGTGCATCCAGGTTGAATTGTTGCCGACCACCGCTTTCATGGCCTGGGGCAGTGGGTCGTTGATATTTGCCAGTTGACGCCAGTCGCCGACGCCACCGGCCATCACCATTGTGCCGATGGCCAGGAACACCAGGGTCAGGATGCCGCTGACGTAAGCCCTGGGAATCGTGCGTTTCGGGTCCTTGGCTTCCTCGGCGGCCATGGCCGCACCTTCGATGGCGAGAAAGAACCAGATCGCGAAGGGAATGGCGGCGAAAATGCCGGGAATCGAGCCCATGGTGAATTCGTTGGCGCCAGACCAGCCGTTGAGCACGAAGTTACTGAAGCTGAAGCCGGGTGCAACCACGCCCATGAATACCAGCAGTTCGGCGACGGCCAGCACGGTGACCACCAGTTCGAAGGTGGCGGCGATGCTGACGCCGAGAATATTGAGGGTCATGAACACGAAGTAGGCGCCAACGGCGGCGATTTTCGGGTCCAGTTCCGGGTATTGCACATTCAGATAGGCGCCGATGGCCATGGCGATGGCCGGGGGCGCGAAAACAAATTCGATCAGGGTGGCGATGCCGGCGATCAACCCGCCTTTTTCACCGAAGGCTCGCCGACTATAGGCAAACGGCCCGCCGGCATGGGGAATCGCCGTGGTCAGTTCGGTGAAACTGAAGATGAAACAGGTGTACATCGTTGCCACCATCAGGGCGGTGACGAGGAACCCGAGGGTCCCGGCGGTGCCCCAGCCGTAACTCCAGCCGAAGTACTCGCCGGAGATCACCAGGCCAACGGCAATGCCCCAGAGATGCAGGGTGCCGAGTGTGGGTTTGAGCTGTGTGGTAGCTGTCATAAGTCCTCGCTGTCTTTTTATTTTTTGATCGTGTTGGACTTTCGGGAATTGCATTTGTGTGTGAAGCGGGCACGCAAAGGCCGTGCCAGAGCGGCCAGGCATTGAGTGTCGTGTCATTAAGGGCGCCTTCGCTGCGATGCGGCGACCCGACAAGCCAGCTCCTACAGGTACTGCGTGATCCTTTGTAGGAGCGAGCGGTGCGGCGATCCGACTTGCCCGCGAAAGCCGTTACGCGGTACTGCGCCGGGTTAGAAGAAACCCAGCGGATTGATGTCGTAGCTCACCAGCAAATTCTTGGTCTGCTGATAGTGGTCAAGCATCATCTTGTGGGTTTCACGGCCGACGCCGGACTTCTTGTAGCCACCGAACGCGGCGTGCGCCGGGTACAGGTGGTAGCAGTTGGTCCACACGCGACCGGCCTTGATGGCGCGGCCCATGCGATAGGCGCGGTTGATGTCGCGGGTCCAGAGGCCGGCACCCAGGCCGAACTCGGTGTCGTTGGCGATGGCCAGGGCTTCGGCTTCGTCCTTGAAGGTGGTGATGCTCACCACCGGGCCAAAGATTTCTTCCTGGAACACGCGCATTTTGTTGGTGCCCTTGAGCAGGGTCGGCTGGATGTAATAGCCGCTCGCCAGGTTGCCCTCGAGTTTTTCCACCTTGCCACCGGTCAGAAGTTCAGCGCCTTCGCCCTTGGCGATTTCGAGGTACGAAAGGATTTTGTCGAACTGCTGCTCGGACGCCTGGGCGCCGACCATGGTGTCGGTGTCCAGCGGGTCGCCGCGTTTGATCTGCAGGACCTTCTTCATCACCACTTGCATGAATTCGTCGTAGATCGACTCCTGCACCAAAGCGCGGGAAGGGCAGGTGCAGACTTCGCCCTGGTTGAAGAACGCCAGCACCAGGCCTTCGGCGGCTTTCTCGATGAAGGACGGTTCGGCCTGCATGATGTCTTCGAAGAAGATGTTCGGCGACTTGCCGCCCAGCTCTACGGTGGACGGAATGATGTTCTCGGCCGCGCATTTCATGATGTGCGAGCCGACCGGGGTCGAGCCGGTGAAGGCGATCTTGGCGATGCGCTTGCTGGTGGCCAGGGCTTCGCCGGCTTCACGACCGAAACCCTGCACGATGTTCAGCACGCCGGGCGGCAGCAGGTCGCCGATCAGCTCGACCAGCACGGTGATGCCCAGTGGGGTTTGCTCGGCGGGCTTGAGCACCACGCAGTTACCGGCGGCCAGGGCTGGGGCGAGTTTCCACGCGGCCATCAGGATCGGGAAGTTCCACGGGATGATCTGCCCGACCACGCCGAGGGGTTCATGGATGTGATAGGCCACGGTGTTGCCGTCGATCTCGGCGGCGCTGCCTTCCTGGGCGCGGATGCAGCCAGCGAAGTAGCGGAAGTGGTCGGCGGCCAGCGGGATGTCGGCGTTGAGGGTTTCGCGCACGGCCTTGCCGTTGTCCCAGGATTCGGTGATTGCCAAGACTTCGAGGTTTTGCTCGATGCGGTCGGCGATTTTCAGCAGCACCAGCGAGCGCGCCTGGGCGGACGTGGCGCCCCAGGCATCGGCGGCCGCGTGGGCGGCGTCCAGGGCTTTGTCGATGTCTTCAGCCGTGGAGCGCGGGAATTCGGCAATCGGTTGGCCATTTACTGGCGAGGTATTGGTGAAGTACTGACCTTTGACAGGCGCGACGAACTCGCCGCCGATGTAGTTACCGTATTTGGCTTTGAACGAAACGATAGCGCCTTCAGTACCGGGGTGAGCGTAACGCATGATGATTTCTCCTTGGGTTCTTGTACTTATAAGGAAGACGCGCATGTGCGCTTGCTTTAAGCGTAGAGCAAAGGTCGGGCCACTGCCTTGCAGGTCAGGTAAATCAAGGCCTTGCGTGGTTTTTGTCGGACGGGCGGGTGGCGCCTGTGACGCTTTCGGTACAGTCCCTGTGACACTTTGTACCGGTTCTGGCACAGCCTGTGACTGAGCGGCCTTGCCAGCATTGCAATGTGGTACAGGCTGGAGGATGCTCAGACGCTGCATCACCTCTGCGTGAACCTTTCGGGGGGAGAATAATAAGAAATGCACGACAACCATTTGAGTCGCCATGCCCAGCAAGTGTTGACCGTGACCCAGGGTAAAACCCACCTGCACGGCCCCGGAAGCGATCCGTCCATCGCCCGTTCCTGGCTGCGCTGCCTTGAGGACTATCACCTCGACCCGGCCCTGAACATGGCGCCGACGGTGCTGGAGCATGGCCGCGTCCTGGAAAGCCGCGAACGATTGCAGCAGGTGCTGCACATCGCCGGCAATGAAATGGCCAGTCTTCATCAGCAACTCTCCGGTGCCGGCCACGCCGTACTGTTGACTGATGCGCGCGGCGTCATCCTCAATTGCGTAACGGCGCCGGCCGAGCGCAAGATTTTCGAGCGTGCCGGCCTCTGGCTGGGTGCCGACTGGAGTGAGGCCTGTGAAGGCACCAACGGCATTGGCACCTGCCTGGTGGAGCGCCAGTCGCTGACCATCCATCAGGACGAACATTTCCGAGGCCGGCATACGGGCCTGACCTGCTCGGCCAGCCCGGTATTCGATCCGCACGGCGAGCTGCTGGCGGTACTCGACGTGTCCTCTGCCCGGCACGAGGTATCGCGCCAGAGTCAGTTCCACACCATGGCCTTGGTCAATCTGTCGGCGAAGATGATCGAGAGCTGCTATTTCCTGCGTTGTTTCGATAATCAATGGCTGCTGCGTTTTCACCTGCAGGCCGAGTCCGTCGGTTTGTTCAGTGAAGGGCTGCTGGCGTTCGACGGAGAAGGGCGGATCTGCGCGGTCAACCAGAGTGCGCTGAACCTGCTGGGGCATATCCGTGGTGGCTTGCTGGGCAAACCGGTGGAGGCGTACTTCGACTGCTCGCTGGACGAACTGCTCGGCCGCGCGAGCGTCAATGCCAGCGCTAGCTGGCCACTGCGTACCCGGGACGGACGCCACCTGTTCGCCGTGTTACGCGGGCAAGCGCGAACGGTGCCGGTGCCGTTGGTGCCGAGCCCTGCGGTTGAAGATCGCCCGCGCTTGTCGGGCATCTGCCTGGGCGATCCGACGTTGCAGGCGGATTTCCGCAAGGCCCTGCGTGTGTACGAACGGGACGTGCCATTGCTGATCAACGGCGAAACCGGTTCGGGCAAGGAAGCCTTCGCCAAGGCCGTGCACCATGCCAGTCAGCGCGCGGAAAAAGCCTTCGTCGCCCTCAATTGTGCGGCCATCCCTGAAAGCCTGATCGAGAGTGAGCTGTTCGGCTATCGCGGCGGCAGCTTCACCGGCGCGCGCAAGGAGGGCATGCGCGGCAAGCTGCAGCAGGCCGATGGTGGGACCTTGTTCCTCGACGAAATCGGTGACATGCCTCTGGCCTTGCAGACTCGATTGTTGCGCGTGCTGGAAGATCGGCAAGTAGTGCCGATCGGTGGCGAACCGGAGTCGGTCAACGTGCGGATCATCAGTGCCACGCACCGCAATCTGCTGGATCGGGTGCAGGACGGCAGTTTTCGCGAGGACCTGTATTACCGCCTCAATGGCCTGGAAGTCGCGTTGCCGGCGTTGCGCGAGCGCGGTGACAAATCGCAGTTGCTCGACTTTTTGCTGGCCGAAGAGGCGCGCGGGGAAACCGTGCTGATCGACGGGCCGGCGCGCGAGGCGTTATTGGGGTTTGCCTGGCCGGGCAACGTGCGGCAGATGCGCAATGTGTTGCGTACGTTAGCGGCGCTGTGTGATGGCGGCCGCATCGGCCTGGAGGATCTGCCGGCGATGATTCGCCAGGCGCGTCCGGTGGTCATTCCGAAAATTGAAGAGCCCTGCGAACATCCCCTGGAAGATGCCGAGCGCCTGGCGCTGTTGAATGCGCTGGAGCACACGCGGTGGCATATGACAAATACGGCTGAACAGCTTGGGGTCAGCCGCAATACCCTGTATCGAAAATTGCGTAAACACGGCATAGCGCGGTAGATCGTGTCGCGCCCAATCGCGGGCAAGCCCGCTCCCACAGGAATGGGGTGAATTCACAATTCGGGAGCTGACCCAGATCTACTGCGGGAGCGAGCCTGCTCGCGATGGCGTCCGCGAGGGCGAAACAAAGGTGCGAATTTTTCCCCCCTACGCTAACCTGCGGCCATGTTTTACGAGGTCGACTATGCACATTCATATTCTGGGTATCTGCGGCACTTTCATGGGTTCGATGGCGGTTCTGGCCAAAGAGCTCGGCCATCACGTGACCGGCTCCGATGCCAACGTCTACCCGCCGATGAGCACTCAGCTCGAGGCGCAGGGCATCGAGTTGACCCAGGGCTACGACCCGGCGCAACTGGACCCGGCCCCTGATCTGGTGGTCATCGGCAACGCCATGTCGCGCGGCAACCCGGCGGTCGAGTACGTGCTGAACAAAGGCCTGCCCTATGTCTCCGGCCCGCAATGGCTGGCCGACCACGTGCTGCAAGGCCGCTGGGTACTGGCGGTCGCCGGTACGCATGGCAAGACCACCACCAGCAGCATGCTCGCCTGGGTGCTGGAGCACGCGGGCATGAGCCCGGGCTTCCTGATCGGCGGTGTGCCGCAGAACTTCTCGGTGTCGGCACGCTTGGGCGACACACCGTTTTTCGTGATCGAAGCCGATGAATACGACAGCGCGTTCTTCGACAAGCGCTCCAAGTTCGTTCACTACCGTCCGCGCACGGCGATCCTGAACAACCTGGAGTTCGACCACGCCGATATCTTCCCGGACCTGCCGGCGATCGAGCGACAGTTCCACCATCTGGTGCGGACCATCCCGAGCGAAGGCCTGGTGATTCATCCGACCACCGAACCGGCTTTGCTGCGCGTCATCGAGATGGGTTGCTGGACCCCGGTGCAAACCACCGGCGCGGGGGGGCAGTGGCAGGTCAAGCTGCTCAGCGACGATGGCTCGAAGTTCGAAGTGATGTTCGAAGGCGTCGCCCAAGGCGTGGTCGAGTGGGACATGACGGGCCAGCATAACGTGGCCAACGCATTGGCCACCTTGGCCGCAGCGCGCCATGTTGGCGTGGTGCCAGCCATGGGCATCGCTGCCTTGAGCGCCTTCAAGAGCGTGAAACGACGGATGGAAAAAGTCGCCGAGGTGCGTGGCATTACCATCTATGACGACTTCGCCCACCATCCGACGGCCATTGCCACCACGCTCGACGGCCTGCGCAAGCGCATTGGCGATGCGCCGTTGATTGCGATCATCGAACCGCGCTCCAATTCCATGAAGCTTGGCGCACACCGTGACGGTTTGCCGGAGAGCGTTGTCGATGCCGACCAGGTGATCTGGTATGCGCCGGCCAATCTCGGTTGGGATCTGGCAGGCACCGCCGCGCTCTGCACGGTACCGTCGATCGTCAGCGACTCGCTGGAAGGCATCATCGAGCGGGTCAAGAGTCAGGCCCAGCCTGGCACTCATGTGGTGATCATGAGCAACGGCGGCTTCGGCGGCCTGCACGGCAAGTTGGCCGAGGCGCTTAAATGAGTAACGGTCCGGACCGCATCACGCTGGCGATGACTGGCGCTTCCGGCGCCCAGTACGGCTTGCGCCTGCTCGATTGCCTGGTGCGCGAAGATCGCGAAGTGCACTTCCTGATTTCCAAGGCCGCGCAACTGGTGATGGCCACGGAAACCGACGTCACGCTGCCGGCCAAGCCCCAGGCGATGCAAGCCTTCCTCACTGAATACACCGGGGCTGCCGCCGGGCAGATCCGGGTCTATGGCAAGGAAGACTGGATGTCGCCGGTGGCTTCGGGCTCTGGCGCGCCGGCAGCGATGGTAGTCGTGCCGTGCTCCACCGGGACTTTGTCGGCCATCGCGACGGGGGCCTGCAACAACCTGATCGAACGTGCCGCCGATGTCACCCTCAAGGAGCGCCGCCAGCTGATCCTGGTGCCCCGTGAAGCGCCATACTCGAGCATCCATCTGGAGCACATGCTCAAGTTGTCGAACATGGGCGTGACGATTTTGCCGGCATCGCCGGGTTTTTATCATCAGCCGCAAACCATCGACGACCTGATCGATTTCGTCGTGGCGCGCATCCTCAATCTGCTGAACATTCCCCAGGACATGCTGCCGCGTTGGGGTGAACACCACTTGGCCTGCGATGAATAAGTGGTGGGTGATCGTGCTGGCGCTACAGCTGGCGGGATGTGCCACCGCGCGTACGCTGGATGCGGCAAAGCCGGGAGCGCCCGTGGTGTACTCAGGGACGCGGTTGGATCTGTATGCGCTCAATGGCGGTTGTTGCGCGGTGGACCGTTTTGGCGCCGAGGCACCGAGCTATCCTGGCGTTGATTTGCCGGCCAGTGCGTTGCTCGACACGCTGTTGTTGCCGTTGTCGTTGCTGACGGTGATTGGCGTGAGTTTCCAGGCAACCGGCGGGTTGTAAAGACAAAAGATCGCAGCCTGCGGCAGCTCCTACAGGGTGAACACCTTCCCAATGTAGGAGCTGCCGCAGGCTGCGATCTTTTGAATTACTTGCCCAACTTCCTCAACTCATCCGACTCGACAATCCGCACCCCATCCTGCTCCTCCAGGGCGAGGCGCCACATGGCGCGGGCCAATTGGCAGGCTTCTATGCCTCGGTACTTGCCGGGAATCAGTTTCGACAAGGGCCCGGCGAATTGCTCGCCCAAGCGTGGCTCGGTGCGTTCGCCCAGCAGCAATGACGGGCGGCAGATGGTCAGCTGCGGCCAGTCCTGCGCACGCAATGCATGTTCCATTTCGCCTTTGACCCGGTTGTAGAAAATCGAGGATCGGCGATCGGCCCCCAGGGCGCTGATCACGATCAGGTGCCGTGCACCCATCTCCCGGGCACGTTTGGCGAAAGCCACCACCATGTCCAGGTCCACCGCGCGAAACGCTTGCTCCGAGCCGGCCTGCTTGATGGTGGTGCCCAGGCAGCAGTAGGCGATGTCGACGCGGCCGTTCAATTGCGGCAGAAATTCAGAGGGATCGCCCACCGGGTTTTCCAGGTGGGGATGCTCGGCCAGCGGGCGGCGCGAGGGGGCCAATACTCGCGATATCGTTGGCTCGTTGAGCAAGCGATCAAGTAAGTGTTCACCGGTCAAACCGGTGGCTCCGGCAAGTAGCACGTGCTGAGGCGTCAAGTACATAGTGTTTCTCCCTTGATACTGTTCAGCTTAGTTGTTCTTTGTATCCTTGCTGTCAATGGAGACACTTTGCAGGGCTTTTCTTGCCTGCTGCTTACGTAACAGTTGCCAGTGCGAGAGCACGGTTTTAGGCGCCCAGATCTGCGGTTCGGAGGCTTCGAAATTGTCTGCCAGCTCGCGCTCGGCGACGGTGGCCTTGGCCAATTTGAAGGCTTGCTCCAGGTCATCGGTCTGGTTCAGCGCCCGGGCGAACAGGGCATCGCCGAAGTAGGTGAAGTTGGCTTCTTCGGAACAGCCGAAAGACACGCGGTCAGCGCGCGAAGCGGTCATGATCAGGGTGCGTTCGTCCTTCAGGGCAGGGATGAAACCGCCGGAGTAGCAGGACGAAATCACGATGATCTTGTCGCGGTTTTTCAGTGGCGCCAGCACGGTGGCCAGCTCGTCGGCCGGCAGATCGGCCAGTTCCATGCGCGGCTGGTCGAGCACCAGTTCGTGCTCGCTGGTGCCGTGGCTGGTCAGGTAGATGAAAATCAGGTCTTCAGGGCCACTGCGTTCGGCCAGCGTCTGGGCGGAGCGCCGCAGGCTTTCCCGGGTGGCCATCGGCCGGTCGCCGAGGTGGTCGCGATGGTTCACCAGGCGGATCTGGCCATAGGCGCCGAAGCGGCTGGTGAGCATGTTCGCGACATAGTCGGATTCGCGCAGGAACACGCTTTGCTTGCCGTCGCCGCCAAGGGTCAGGGTGTAGAGCTCCACCGCCGGGGTCGAGGCTGGAACATTGGTGAACGCTTCTTCGAGCAAGCGCCCCTGGGCCAGCAAGCCAAGTTCAAGGGTGTCGGGCAGCAATTTGCCCTCGGCGTCGCGCACACGCTGGCCGTTGATCCAGGTGCCACTGAGTACGGCGCCGTCGGTGAGGACCAGGGTGCCGCGTCCGGAGTAAGTGTCGTTGTCGAACTGGCCGGTGTAAAAACTGCCGTCGGCCAGGTTCAGCCGGCCTTGGCCGGTGAAGCGCCAATCGCTGAAGTGTCCGATGTAATGGCTGCCGTCGGCACCGATCAGTTCGCCCTTGCCGTTGAGCGAGCCTTCCTTGAATTGACCCAGCCATACGTCGCCGTCGGCATTTTCATATCGTCCCTTGCCGTGCAATTGGTTGTTCTTGAACCCGCCGACATAGATGTCGCCTTCAGCGCTGTTGAAGGTTCCGTTACCTTCCAGCTGGCCGTCGACGAAGTGCCCTGTGAATTGATTGCCGCTGCCGTCGCTGCGTTGGCCTTCGCCATTGGGCTTGCCGTGGGCGAACTGGCCCTGATAGGCGCTGCCGTCTTCGAGCTCCAGGCGACCGAGCCCGGAGTATTGGTCGGCCTTGAATTCGCCGCGGTAGATCATGCCGTTTTCTTTGAGGGTGCCTTCGCCGTCGCGTCGGCCAAGCTTGAAGCCGCCGGTGTAGCTGCCCGCGCTGGTGGTCAGGGTGCCCTGGCCATCGAACAGACCTTGCTTGAACTGGCCGCGATAGACCTCGCCATTGCTGCCATGCCACTCACCCTGGCCATGCCATTGGCCCTGGTCGAACTCGCCGGCGTACCAGCTGCCGTTCGGGTAGTCGATGCGGCCCTGTCCCTGCAGCAATCCGTTGACCAGGTCGCCGCGATAACGTCCACCGTCCGGCAGGCGGGCGTCCGCGGGCAAAAGCGATTCGCCGTCGCCGCAAGCGGTGAGCATCAGGGTCAAGGCGATTAGTGCAAGTGGGCGCATAGCGGGTTCCGGGCAATTAGGCGACCGAGTATGCCGCAGCTATGTGCCCTAATACAGCCGATAGAGACGCAGGGGATGCGAAACAGCCTGCGCTGCTTCGCATCCGGGACGGTTTACACGAAGCAGAGCGACAGGGATTCGGCGACATACGCCGGCTTGTCCATGCCTTCGATTTCCAGTGTGGCGATGGCCTTGAGCAGCAATTGACCGGGTTTTTTCTCGGTGACCTCGGACAGTTCGACCTTGAGGCGCACCTTCGAGTCGACCTTGACCGGCTGAATGAAGCGCACGCTGTCCAGGCCATAGTTGACCACCATCTTCAAGCCTTCTGGCATGACGAGGATGTCTTCCATCAGTTTTGGAATCAGCGACAGCGACAGGAAACCGTGGGCAATGGTGCCGCCAAATGGCGTTTGCGCGGCTTTGACCGGGTCGACGTGGATGAACTGGTAGTCCCCTGTGGCTTCGGCGAACAGGTTGATACGCTCCTGGTCGATGGTGAGCCAGTCGGAACTTCCGAGTTCCTTGCCGACATAATCTTTGAGCTCTGCAACAGGTACAAAGGGCATTGAGACTCTCCTTGCGTTCATCGGTTTTATAGTTTTTAGGGTGGGGGGATTTGATCGCCCGGATTACTACTTTAGATCAACATGGCAAAACGCTGCGGTCAACTGACCATGCTTATGGCGAATGCCGATCCATAGCGCAAGCGTGCTTATAATGCGTGGGCCAATGCGGGTGACGGATTTTTGCGGGGGAACATCGATGTTGTTACGTGGCCTGACCTGGCTGGTGCTGTTCCAATTGCTCGGCACCGCGATCAACCATTTGTTTTTATCCTTCCTGCCGGGGCCGATCATCGGCCTGCTGCTGTTACTGATGTTCCTGATCGGTCGAGGCCAGGTCGGCGAGCCGCTGAACCTTGCAGCCAGCAGCCTGCTGCGCTACCTGCCATTGCTGCTGGTGCCACCGGCCGTGGGGGTGATGGTGTACGCCACGGATATCGCCGCCGACTTCTGGGCCATTGTCGGCGCGCTGGTGTTGTCATTGTTGCTGTCGATGGCGTTCGCCGGAGTTCTCATGCAGCGCATGGTCAAGCGCCATGTCCACCCTGAGGATGGCCAATGATCCTTGACTGGCACGGCGCCTGGACGTCGGTGATTCATCATCCATTGTTCGGCATCGGCATCACGCTCGGTGCCTATCAGCTGGTGCTGGCGGCATTCGAGAAAACCCGCTGGATCTTTTTGCAGCCGGTGCTGGTCTCCATGTTGCTGGTGATCGGTGTGCTGGTGGGCTGTGGCCTGACTTACGCCGAGTACCGCAAGAGCACCGAGATCCTGAGCATTCTGCTCGGCCCCGCGACGGTCGCGCTGGCCGTGCCGCTTTACCTCAATCTGCGGCGGATTCGGCAGTTGTTCTGGCCGATATTTACTACGCTGGTGATAGGTGGTGTGGTCGCCACGTGCATGGGGGTGCTGTTGGGCTGGTGGTTCGGGGCCGAACACATGATCCTGATGACCATGGCGCCGAAATCGGTGACATCACCTATCGCCATGCTGGTGGCCGAGCAGATTGGCGGGGTCGCGGCGCTGGCGGCGGTGTTCGTGCTGATCACCGGGGTGATCGGGGCGATATTCGGCCCGAGCCTGTTGACCCGGCTCGGTGTCCACAGCCCCGAGGCCCGCGGCATGGCACTGGGCATGACCGCCCACGCGGTTGGCACGGCGGTGGCGATGCAGGAAAGTGATGAATGTGGCGCCTTCGCGGCGCTGGCGATGAGTTTGATGGGCGTGGCCACGGCGGTGTTCCTGCCGTTGGCGGTGTCGATGGTGGTGTAAGGAATATGTCTATGAGTCTGCCGCTTTTTCCGCTGAACACGGTGCTGTTTCCTGGTTGCATCCTCGACCTGCAGATCTTCGAGGCGCGTTACCTGGACATGATCGGTCGCTGCATGAAACAGGGCGGCGGCTTCGGCGTGGTGTGCATCCTTGAGGGGAGCGAAGTCGGTATCGCGCCGCAGGGGTTTGCCATGGTCGGTTGTGAAGCGCGTATCACCGATTTTCAGCAGCAGGACAATGGCCTGCTGGGGATTCGGGTAGAGGGCGGGCGACGGTTCAAAGTGCTGTCCACCGAAGTCCAGCGCGACCAGTTGATCCTTGCCGAGGTCGAATGGCTGGAAGACGAACCCGAGCAACCCCTGCAGGACGAAGACGCCGACCTGGTGGCCTTGCTCAAGGCCCTGGCCGAACACCCGATGGTCGAAGCGCTGAACATGGGCACTGAAGCGGCGGGGCAACAATCACTGGCCAATCAGTTGGCGTACCTTTTGCCCTTCGCCGAAGAGGACAAGATCGACCTGTTGCAACTCGATGATCCGCAGCAGCGCCTGGATGCGATTCAGGCGTTGCTCGATGAGTTGCAGGGTGAGTTGTTTGCCTGACACCGTTGGCTAATACGCGTACCGCAACATCGTATGCGGCAAATGCCTCAACACGAAGAACCCGAACAATGCCACCAGTGACGGCAGCACCAGCCACCAGACTTTTGGCGGCAGGGCGTTGAGCGAGGTCTGGCGCTGGCTGAGCCACAGGCTCGCCGCGCATACGCACGACGCCAGCATCGCGCCCGCCAGCACGTCGGTCGGCCAGTGTGCGCCGAGGTATACCCGCGACAGGGAAATCGCCAGCGCCGGCAGGCACGCCACCAACAGCCAGGTCAGGCGCATGCGCGGGGGTTGGCCGCGGCCGGCCAGTACGGCGAGGGTCAGGAAGAGCGCAAACGACCCGGAGGCGTGGCCACTGGGCATGCTGTAGCTGGTTAGCGGGTCGCTCAAGACCTCCGGGCGCACCCGGGCAAAGAAGTGTTTGGTCAGGGTGTTGCCCAAGGCGGTGCAGAGCAGGGTGCTGGTGGCGAAGATCAGCTGTCGCCATTGCCGCGTAATCAGCAGCAGCACCACCAGCAAGGCGCTGAAGATCAGCATGTTGCGGAATTCGCCGATGAGGGTGAAGACCACCGCCACTTCGTCGAGCATCGGGCTGCGGTGTTCCTGCACCAGGGTCATCACCCCCTGGTCGAGGGCATTGAGGTGCGGATAGCCGATAAACAGGCCCGCCAGGATCAGCAAGCTCATGCCGGCAATGAACACCGTGGCCTTGCGATGGCGGCGCAGGCTGCTGGTTGCGCTCAGTCCGATCATGAGCGCGATGCTGCCGGCAACGATGCCGGCCTCAGGCCAGAAGCCTTCGGGCAGTGGCAGGCGAATCGCCGCGCCCGTCGCCCAGCCCGGTAGCAGGTAAGCCACCGACCAACCCGCGCCAGCCAGCAGGCTCACGGCGAAGAATCGTGGGAATGGCATGTCGAACATCCCGGCGACCATCGGCAGCATGGGGCGCAAGGGGCCGATGAAGCGCCCGACCAGCAGGCTGGCGATGCCGTAGCGCTGGAAATACGCCTCGGCCCCTGCGATCCATTCCGGATGATGACGCAAGCCGGGCAGACGCCGGATGTTCTGATGGAAATGCCGGCCGAGGAAATACGAGACCACGTCGCCAAGCACGCCGGCGAGAAACCCCAGCAGCAGCGTTTCACTCAACGACAGTGCGCCGCTGCCGGCCAGTACCGCCACGGCGAACAGCAAGACCGTGCCAGGCACGATCAGGCCGGCAATCGCCAGGCATTCCACAAAGGCCACGATGAATACCGCTGCCGCCAGCCATTGCGGGTTGACCGTCAGCCAACCGGTCACGCTATCGAGCCATGGGCCCATAAAAACAACTCCATTGAATGTTCAAATGCCCCCTGTAGGAGCGAGCCTGCTCGCGATAGCGGTGTGTCAGTCACATTGAAGCGTGATGTGTCGCCGTCATCGCGAGCAGGCTCGCTCCCACAGGGATTTTCATTGTTCAGGACAGCACAAAATAATCGCGACCTTCGACCTGCCCCCGTCGCAGCGGGTTCCGCGTGCAATAAGCCGCGTAGGCCGCGTCGACGAAGCGGTACATCAGGTGTTCATCGCGCCCATGGGGAATGCCCAGGCGCGCGGCCTGGATGACATGGGCGGGCGTCTGGCCGACGTCTTCCACCAGCAACACCTCATGGTCGAAGCGCTTGGCATCCCAGACCGGAACCTTCAGGCCCAAGGACTTGCACAGCAGCGTTTGCCCCGCGCAAAGCTTTTGCGACGGGCGAGGGCGGCCCTGGGCGTCGGGATTGTTCAACAGCATCTGCGCCAGGCTCGAAGGTCCGCTCAGTTCATCGACCCAAGGGTAGGCGGACTTGATCAGCACCGCGTTACCCGGACCCTGGGCGCTGAAGTTCAGCGAGTCGCCACCGCGGGCGTAATACATATAGATGTGCCCGCCATCCAGAAACAAAGCCTTACGCTTTTCTGTATAGCCGAGTGAGGCGTGGCTGCCTTTTTCTGCGCAATAGTAGGCTTCTGTCTCGATGATCCGGGCGCTGAGCCATAGATCGCCGACCCGATGACGGATGACTTTGCCCAGCAAGTCCCGGGCGAGAATTTGCGCATCGCGGTCGAAAAACGTGTCTGGAAGGCCCTTGGGCAGGCTCGCGGAGGGAGCGTGAACAGGCAGGTTGGACATGATGGGCAGCGTTTATCAGGGCTGAGTGAGTCGTGATGATAACAATTTGCAGCTTAATCCCGGCTGAACATCGGCAAATTGACCTCGATTTCGACCATCCGCCCGTCACCGCTGTTAGTCGGCGGACGCGACAGCTATAATCTGCCGCTTTACTCTTTACCAAGACCTTATCAAAGACCACTCCAGACCATGACTGAGTCCGTTCTTGACTACATGACCCGCTTGGGTCGCGCTGCCCGCGAGGCTTCCCGCGTCATCGGCCGTGCCAGCACCGCGCAGAAAAACCGCGCGCTGCAAGCCGCTGCCAATGCGCTGGATGCAGCCCGCGGCGAATTGACTGCTGCCAATGAGCTGGACTTGGCGGCTGGCCGCGCCAATGGTCTGGAACCGGCCCTGCTCGAGCGCCTGGCGCTGACCCCGGCGCGTATCGACGGCATGATCGTGGGTCTGCGGCAGGTTGCGGCGTTGCCCGACCCGGTCGGTGCGATCCGCGACATGAGCTATCGTCCGTCGGGTATCCAGGTCGGCAAGATGCGCGTGCCACTGGGCGTGATCGGGATCATCTACGAATCGCGACCCAACGTGACCATTGACGCCGCCAGCCTGTGCCTGAAGTCCGGCAACGCCACCATCCTGCGCGGCGGCTCCGAAGCCATTCATTCCAATCGTGCCATCGCCGCCTGCATCCAGCGCGGCCTGGCCGAGGCCGACCTGCCAGCCGCGGTGGTGCAAGTGGTCGAAACCACCGATCGCGCTGCGGTCGGCGCACTGATCAGCATGCCTGAATACGTCGACGTCATCGTGCCCCGTGGTGGCCGTGGCCTGATCGAGCGCGTCAGTCGTGACGCCCGGGTGCCGGTGATCAAGCATCTGGACGGTATCTGCCACGTTTACGTGGGCGAGCACGCTGACCTGGCGAAAGCCCAGCGCATCGCGTTCAACGCCAAGACCTACCGTTATGGCATCTGCGGCGCGATGGAAACGTTGTTGGTCGATCAAATCGTTGCCAAAGATTTCCTGCCAGCGATGGCTGCCCAGTTCCGCGAAAAAGGCGTCGAGTTGCGCGGCTGCGAACGCACCCGGGCAATCATCGATGCCGTGCCGGCCACTGAAGAAGACTGGAGCACCGAGTACCTGGACGCCATTCTGTCGATCCGCGTGGTCGACGGGCTTGACCAGGCCATCGAGCACATCAACCATTACGGCTCCCATCACACCGATTCGATTGTCAGCGAACATCAGGGCGACACCCGGCGTTTCGTGGCTGAAGTCGACTCTTCGTCGGTGATGATCAACACCCCGACCTGCTTCGCCGATGGCTTCGAATACGGATTGGGTGCCGAGATCGGCATTTCTACTGATAAGCTGCACGCCCGCGGCCCGGTCGGCCTCGAAGGTCTGACCTGCGAGAAGTACGTGGTGGTCGGTGATGGCCAGTTGCGCGGACAGGAGCCGGTCTGACTTGGGCGACTTCGACCCGTCAGCCCCGGTAACCGCCAGCGCGCCTCGACCCAGACGCATCGGCGTTCTGGGCGGGACCTTCGATCCGGTGCACATCGGCCATTTGCGTGGTGCGCTGGAAGTCGCCGAAACCCTGGCGCTCGATGAGCTGCGCCTGACGCCAAATGCCAGGCCGCCCCATCGGGGTACGCCGCAGGTGTCGGCCAAGGACCGGCTGGCGATGGTCGAGTGCGCGGTCGCCGGAGTGGCGCCGTTGGTGGTGGACGCCCGCGAATTGCAGCGGGACAAACCGTCCTACACCATTGATACCCTGGAGTCGATGCGGGCCGAAATGGCCGCCGAGACCCAGGTTTTTCTGCTTTTGGGCTGGGACGCATTTTGCGGCCTGCCCACTTGGCACCGCTGGGAAGAGTTGCTCCAGCATTGCCATATCCTGGTGTTGCAACGCCCGGATGCCGACAGCGAACCGCCGGATGCCTTGCGCAACCTGCTGGCAGCGCGCTCGGTGAGCGACCCGCTGGCCCTCAAAGGGTCGAGCGGACAGATTGCATTCGTCTGGCAGACGCCGCTCGCGGTATCCGCCACCCAGATCCGTCAACTGCTGGCCAGCGGTAAGTCGGTACGTTTCCTGGTGCCCGACGCGGTCCTGGCCTACATCGATGCGCACGGACTCTACCGTGCGTCGAACTGAATAGGAGTGCCTCAAGGCACGTGGCAACAACGTGTATTGAAGCGCCCGAACATACGAGCAAAACGAGTTTTATATGACGAGCAACAACGAAAGCAAAGTAAAACGCAAAGGCACATTCAAGAGTGCCCCGCTGCCTGAGAAAGTCCTGGCTGCCGAGCCGCCTAAAGGCGACGAACTGGTCAAGATCGCCGTTGCGGCCCTGGAAGACGTCAAGGCCCAGGACGTGCTGGTCATCGACGTTCGCGACAAGCAGAGCATCACCGACTACATGATCATCGCCACCGGTACCTCCAACCGCCAGATCGGCGCGATGCTGGACAAGGTCCGCGAAGCGGTCAAGGCTCTGGGCATCAAGCCGTTGGGTGAAGAAGGCAAGGGCGACAGCGACTGGGTACTGTTGGACATGGACGACGTGATCGTTCACATGATGACCTCCAATGCCCGCCAGTTCTACGACCTGGAGCGCCTGTGGAAAGGTGCCGAGCAGAGCCGTGCCGCCGATGGCAAGCACCACAGCCCTGAAGTTGGTCACGAGCATTTCACCAAGCTCAACAAAGACCAGGAATAAGGAACGGCTGTGCGACTGCGACTGATCGCCGTCGGTTCACGCATGCCCAAGTGGGTGGAAGAAGGCTGGCATGAATATGCCAAGCGTCTTCCGTCCGAGCTGGCGCTGGAACTGGTGGAAATACCGCTCAATACCCGTGGCAAGAACGCCGACGTGGCGCGCTTCATCCGTCAGGAAGGCGAAGCCATGCTGGCCAAGGTCGGGCCCAACGAGCGCGTTGTCACCCTCGAAGTCCACGGCAAGCCCTGGAGCACCGAGCAGCTGGCGGTCGAACTCGATCGCTGGCGCCTGGATTCGCGCACGGTGAATTTCATGGTCGGCGGCCCCGAAGGGCTGGCGCCGGAAGTTTGCGCACGTGCCGATCAGCGTTGGTCGCTTTCACCGCTGACGTTGCCGCACCCGTTGGTGCGAATCCTCATCGGCGAGCAGCTGTATCGTGCCTGGACAGTGTTGTCCGGCCACCCTTACCACAAGTAGTTCTGCCCTCATGTCCCAACCGATCCGCATCAAGGACCACGAAAAAGACGCCCGTCTGGTGCGTGGCCGCGTCGTGTTCGGGGCTATTGCAGTGGTGCTGTTGATTGGTGTGCTGATCGCGCGCCTGTATTTCCTGCAGGTCATCCAGTACGAATACCACTCGACCCTGTCGGAAAACAACCGCGTCCATGTGCAGCCGATTCCGCCGACCCGCGGGTTGATTTTCGACCGCAACGGCGTGGTGATTGCCGACAACCGGCCCAGCTTCAGCCTGAGCATGACCCGCGAGCGCTCTGGCGACTGGCAGCAAGTACTCGATGTGATCGTCGAAGTGCTGGAGCTGACGCCCGAGGACCGGGTGATTTTCGAGAAGCGCATGCGCCAGGGGCGGCGGCCGTTCGAGCCGGTGCCGATCCTGTTTGAGCTGACCGAAGAGCAGATCGCCCGGATTGCCGTGAACCAGTTCCGGCTGCCCGGGGTGGAAGTGGTCGCGCAACTGGTCCGTCACTATCCGCAGGGGGCGCACTTCGCGCACTCGGTGGGTTACATGGGGCGGATCAACGAGAAAGAGCTGAAGTCGCTCGATCCGGTCAATTACAGCGGCACCCACCACATCGGCAAAACCGGCATCGAGCGTTTCTACGAGCCGGAATTGCATGGCCAGGTGGGTTACGAGGAAGTCGAGACCAACGCTCGGGGCCGTGTATTGCGGGTGCTCAAGCGTACCGAACCGATTTCCGGCAAGGACATCGTCCTGAGCCTGGACATCAAGTTGCAGGAAGCCGCCGAAGCTGCACTCGGTGGTCGTCGTGGCGCGGTGGTGGCGCTGGATCCGAAAACCGGCGAAGTGCTGGCGATGGTCAGCCAGCCGAGTTTCGACCCGAACCTTTTTGTCACCGGCATCAGCTTCAAGGCCTATTCCGAGCTGCGCGACTCCATCGACCGGCCGCTGTTCAACCGTGTCCTGCGTGGCCTGTACCCTCCGGGTTCGACCATCAAGCCGGCGGTAGCGATCGCCGGTCTGGATGCGGGCGTGGTGACCGCTTCATCCCGGGTGTTCGACCCGGGTTACTACATGCTGCCCAACTACGATCACAAATACCGTAACTGGAACCGTACCGGCGACGGCTTCGTCGACCTGGATACGGCGATCATGCGCTCCAACGATACCTACTTCTATGACTTGGCCCACAAGCTGGGGATCGATCGGTTGTCGGCGTACATGACCAAGTTCGGCATTGGCCAGAAGGTTTCCCTGGACATGTTCGAAGAGTCGCCGGGGTTGATGCCGACCCGGGAGTGGAAGCGTGCGACCCGCCGACAAGCGTGGTTCCCGGGTGAAACGCTGATTCTGGGGATCGGGCAGGGCTACATGCAGTCGACGCCATTGCAGCTGGCCCAGGCCACGGCACTGGTGGCCAACAAAGGCGTGTGGAACCGTCCGCACCTGGCCAAGACCATCGAAGGCCAGAAACCGGTGGATGAGAACCCGATGCCGGACATCGTCCTGCGCGATCCGTCGGACTGGACGCGGGTCAACCATGGCATGCAGCAGGTCATGCACGGCGCCCGAGGCACCGCGCGCAAGGCCTCGATCGGCGCGCAATACCGGATTGCCGGCAAGAGTGGTACGGCCCAGGTGGTGGCGATCAAGCAAGGCGAGAAGTACGACCGTTCCAAGGTCCAGGAGCGTCATCGCGACCACGCCCTGTTCGTTGGCTTCGCGCCGGCCGACGATCCGAAGATCGTGGTGTCGGTGATGGTGGAAAACGGTGAATCCGGCTCCGGCGTGGCCGCGCCGGTGGTGCGTCAAGTCATGGATGCCTGGCTGCTGGACCAGAACGGTCATCTCAAGGCCGAATACGCCAGCCCTACTACCGCAGAGGCTTCCGCCCGTGATGAATAACTTCGACCGCATGCTCTCCAGCGAGGATGTGATGCGCCGCCGTGCCACGCTGTTGCAGCGTCTGCACATCGATGGACCATTGCTGATCCTGTTGCTGACACTCGCCGCCGGCAGCCTGTTCGTGCTGTATTCGGCCAGCGGCAAAAGCTGGGACCTGCTGGCCAAGCAAGCTACTTCGTTCGGTATCGGTTTGGTATCGATGATCGTCATCGCCCAGTTCGAGCCGCGTTTCATGGCGCGCTGGGTGCCGCTGGGTTATGTGGTGGGGGTGCTGCTGCTGCTGGTGGTGGACATCATGGGGCATAACGCCATGGGTGCCACACGCTGGATCAACATTCCCGGGGTCATCCGCTTCCAGCCTTCGGAGTTCATGAAGATCCTCATGCCGGCGACCATCGCCTGGTACCTGTCCAAGCGCACGCTGCCGCCGCAGCTCAAACATGTGGGCGTCAGCCTGATGCTGATTGGCGTGCCGTTCATCCTGATCGTGCGCCAGCCCGACCTCGGCACGTCGCTGCTGATCCTGGCTGGCGGTGCTTTCGTATTGTTCATGGGTGGCCTGCGCTGGCGCTGGATTCTCAGTGTGCTGGCGGCCGCCGTGCCTGTGGCTATCGCCATGTGGTTCTTCATCATGCACGACTACCAGAAGCAGCGGATCCTGACCTTCCTCGACCCGGAAAGCGATCCGCTGGGTACCGGCTGGAACATCATCCAGTCCAAGGCCGCGATCGGTTCCGGCGGCGTGTTCGGCAAGGGCTGGTTGCTGGGCACCCAGTCACACCTGGATTTCCTGCCGGAAAGCCACACCGACTTCATTATCGCGGTGCTGGGAGAGGAGTTCGGCCTGGTGGGCATTTGCGCGCTGCTGCTGATCTACCTGCTGCTGATCGGTCGTGGTCTGGTGATTACCGCCCAGGCGCAGACATTGTTCGGCAAGTTGCTGGCGGGCGCCTTGACCATGACGTTTTTTGTGTATGTTTTCGTCAACATCGGTATGGTCAGCGGCCTGTTGCCGGTGGTGGGGGTGCCGTTGCCGTTCATTAGCTACGGAGGAACTTCGCTGGTGACGCTGCTGTCAGCGTTTGGGGTTTTGATGTCGATCCATACCCATCGCAAGTGGATCGCGCAGGTTTGAATAAGGTGAAGAGTTCAATGCAAGTAATGCGTGGCTGGGCGACTCGATATGCGCCATGGGTCGGCCTGGTAAGCATCCTTGGTACTGCGCAGCAAGCGGTGGCCGGCGATTACGAAGGCTCGCCCCAGGTGGCCGAGTTTGTCGGTGAGATGACCCGCGACTATGGTTTCGCCGGTGAGCAGCTGATGGGCGTGTTCCGCGAGGCGCAGCGCAAGCAATCGATCCTGGACGCCATTTCGAAACCCGCCGAGCGGGTCAAGCAGTGGAACGAATACCGGCCGATGTTCATCACCGATGCGCGAATTGCCCGTGGCGTCGACTTCTGGCGTCAGCATGAGGCCGTACTGGCCCGTGCCGAGCAGGAATACGGCGTGCCGGCGCAGGTGATTGTCTCGATTATCGGCGTTGAAACCTTTTTTGGCCGTAATACCGGTAATTTCCGGGTAATCGACGCCTTGTCGACCCTCGGTTTCGACTATCCTCCCCGTGCCGAATTTTTCCGCAAGGAATTGCGTGAGTTCCTGCTGCTGGCCCGGGAAGAGCAGGTCGACCCGCTGACCCTCAAGGGTTCCTACGCCGGTGCCATGGGTTTGCCGCAGTTCATGCCCAGCAGCTTTCGCGCCTATGCAGTGGACTTCGACGCTGACGGCCACATCAATATCTGGAACAACCCGGACGATGCCATCGGCAGCGTCGCCAGTTATTTCAAGCAACACGGCTGGGTCGCCGGCGAGCCGGTGGTCAGCCGCGCCGATGTGCGGGGCGAGCAGGTGGACGAAGGTTTGACCACCGGTATCGAGCCGACTAAAACCGTTGGAGAGTTGCGGGGCCTGGGCTGGTCAAGTCATGATGCGCTGCGCGATGATATGCCGGTTACCGCATTCCGCCTGGAAGGCGACAATGGTCCTGAATACTGGATGGGCCTGAAGAATTTCTACGCAATCACGCGTTATAACCGCAGCGTGATGTACGCCATGGCCGTACATCAACTGTCTGAACAGCTGGTCCAAGCACGGGGCGTCAAGTAATGCGGGCATTGCCTATGAATAAACCCCTGAAGCTGATGGCATTTGCTGCATTGGCAGTACTGCTTGCCAGTTGTTCGACCAGCCGCGCGCCAACGCAGAAGTCTTCCACCGCCGTGCGCTCGGCGCCGGGGCTGGACATCAACCGCGCCCACAAGGATGGCGCGCCATGGTGGGACGTTGATGTATCGCGCATCCCGGACGCCACGCCGACCCTGCACACCGGCCCGTACAAGGCCGCCCCTTACTCGGTGCTGGGCAAAACCTATTTTCCGTTGCAAGAGTCCAAGACCTACGTGCAGTCGGGTACTGCGTCCTGGTACGGCACCAAGTTCCATGGCCAGAACACCGCCAACGGTGAAGTTTACGACTTGTATGGAATGAGTGCTGCGCACAAGACCTTGCCGCTGCCGAGTTACGTCCGGGTGACCAACCTGGACAACAACAAGACTGTGATCCTGCGGGTCAATGACCGCGGTCCGTTCTATTCGGACCGGATCATCGACCTGTCATACGCGGCCGCCAAGAAGCTCGGCTACGCCGAAACCGGCACCGCGCGGGTCAAGGTCGAAGGCATCGATCCGCAGCAATGGTGGGCTGCCAAAGGCCGTCCGGCGCCATTGATGCTCAATGAGCCGAAAGTCGCGCAGAATAGCGCCCCGGTGATCACGGCCTCGGCCGGCACCGTCGAGCAATGGACGCCACCGCCGCAGCAACATGCCGCCCCGGTTGTCCCTGTGCAACTGGATACGAAAAAAAACGCTTCTGCACCAGCGTCTGGCCAGTATCTGCAGGTGGGCGCGTTCGCCAACCCGGACGCTGCCGAACTGCTGAGGTCCAAGCTCAGCGGGATGGTGAGCACTCCGGTGTTCATCAGCTCGATCGTGCGCAATCAACAGACACTGCATCGGGTGCGCCTGGGGCCGATCGGTTCGCCGGGTGAAATCCAGCAGGTGCAGAACAGTGTGCGACTGGCCAACCTCGGTTCGCCGAGCGTTGTTACTGAGTAAGCCACTGAGTAATACGTAGAACTTGATTGACGGTTCATCTGCGGTTTTGGGGGGTGGACCAGGTTGTTGGCTCTTTTAAGAACAAAAACCCGGCAAGGGTTACAGAGTGAGCAGCTGAACACGCGATGGCCCGTTAGAAGGCCGTCTGAATAGTTTTGCCTTCGGGCAGTTTCCATTAGCGATTTCGAGAGACGGATGAACATCACCACCTTTGCCAAACGCCTGTGCCTTTTAGTCCCGCTGCTCCTCTCGCCTGCCGCATTCGCGGTCGAGATGATGCCGTCGCCACCGCAACTGGCCGCCAAGGCCTACGTGCTCATGGACGCCAGCAGCGGCAACGTGCTGGTCGAGAACAATGGTGATCAGCGTCTGCCGCCAGCCAGCCTGACCAAGCTGATGACCGCGTACATCGCGACCCTCGAAATCCGTCGTGGCCAGATCGGTGAAAACGATCCGGTGACCGTCAGCGAAAACGCCTGGCGTACCGGCGGTTCGCGGATGTTCATCAAGGTCGGCTCGCAAGTGACCGTCAGCGACCTGCTGCACGGCATCATCATCCAGTCGGGTAACGACGCCAGCGTGGCACTGTCCGAACACATCGCCGGCAGCGAAGATGCGTTCGCCGACATGATGAACAAGACCGTGGCTGACCTGGGCATGACCAACAGCCACTTCATGAACCCGACCGGCCTGCCGAACCCGGAGCACTACTCGTCGGCTCACGACATGGCAGTGCTGGCCCGCGCGATCATCCACGAAGACCCTGCTCACTACGCGATCTACTCGCAGAAAGAGTTCTTCTGGAACGGCATCAAGCAACCGAACCGCAACCTGCTGCTGTGGCGCGACAAGACGGTCGATGGCCTGAAAACCGGTCACACCGACGAAGCCGGCTACTGCATGGTGTCTTCGGCCGTGCGTGACGGCATGCGCCTGATCGCCGTGGTGTTCGGCACCAACAGCGAAGTGGCTCGTGCCGCCGAGACCCAGAAACTGCTGACCTACGGTTTCCGTTTCTTCGAAACCCAGACTTTCTATCAGAAAGGTGCCGAGCTGGCCCAGGCGCCTGTCTGGAAAGGCTCCACCAATCAAGTCAAGGCCGGCCTGGCTGAAGACCTGACCATGACCCTGCCAAAAGGCCAGCTGAAAAAGCTCGCTGCCAGCATGACCATGAACCCGCAACTGGTTGCGCCAATCGCCAAGGGCGACGTGATCGGTAAAGTCGAAGTCAAACTGGAAGACAAGGTGGTGCACAGCGCCGACCTGATCGCTCTGGATGGCGTCGAAGAGGGTGGTATCTTCCGTCGCATGTGGGATAGCATCCGTCTATTCTTCTACGGCTTGTTCAACTGATAGTGTGCTCCTGCAAGGCCTCGTGCTGATCCGGCGCGGGGCCTTGTCGTCGCCACGGCTTACGCTTACGAGGCCGTTACGCCATGACCGATACCGAAGTAAAGGCGCCTAAGATCGAATTCCCCAACGTTGATTACCCGGTTAAGGTGATCAGCGATACCGGTGTGGGCAACAAAGACAAGATCATCGCGATCGTGCAGAAACACGCGACGATCAACCATGACCGCGTGGATGAACGCCAGAGCACCAACGGCAAGTACACCACGATCCAGTTGCACATCGTCGCGACCGACCAGGACCAGCTGTACAACATCAACAGCGAACTGCGGGCCACCGGTTTCGTGCACATGGTGCTGTGATGTCCGGCACGTTGGGCTTTCGCGAGCTTGGCCAGATGGCTTACGAGCCTGTCTGGCACGCGATGCAGCGCTTCACCAACGAACGCGGCAGCGATGCCGCCGACGAGATCTGGCTGGTCGAGCACCCGCCGGTCTTCACCCAGGGCCAGGCCGGCAAGGCCGAGCACTTGCTGGTACCGGGGGATATCCCGGTGGTGCAGGTCGATCGCGGTGGCCAGGTGACGTATCACGGCCCCGGGCAACTGGTGGCTTACCTGTTGCTGGATGTGCGCAAGCTGGGTTTCGGCGTGCGTGACCTGGTGACTCGCATGGAGTCATGCCTGATCGAGCTGCTCGCCAGCTACGGCGTGACGGCGGCGGCCAAGCCCGATGCACCGGGTGTGTATGTCAACGGCGCGAAAATCGCCTCACTGGGTCTGCGGATCCGCCACGGTTGTTCCTTTCATGGCCTGGCCCTGAACGTGGACATGAACCTGGAACCGTTTCGACGGATTAATCCCTGCGGCTACGCCGGGCTGGCGATGACCCAGCTGAGCGATCACGCAGGATCGATTGAATTTGCCGAGGTAAGTGCCCGGCTGCGCGCGCAGCTCGTCAAACACCTCGACTATGCTGAGCAGACGACCCTCACGGGCGGAATTGACTGATATGACTACTGATGCAGTGCAAACCGTAATCCCGACGCTTGATGTCTCCGAGCGCCCGGCCCCGCGTCCCAAGGTTGAAGCCGGCGTCAAGCTGCGCGGCGCCGAGAAGGTTGCACGCATCCCGGTAAAGATCATTCCGACCACCGAGCTGCCGAAGAAGCCTGACTGGATTCGTGTGCGTATCCCGGTCTCTCCGGAAGTCGACCGTATCAAGGCGCTGCTGCGCAAACACAAGCTGCACAGCGTGTGCGAAGAAGCCTCCTGCCCGAACCTGGGCGAATGCTTCTCCGGCGGCACCGCGACCTTCATGATCATGGGTGACATCTGCACCCGTCGCTGCCCGTTCTGCGACGTTGGCCACGGCCGTCCGAAGCCACTGGACGTCAACGAGCCGGAAAGCCTGGCCATCGCCATCGCCGACCTGCGCTTGAAGTACGTGGTGATCACCTCGGTAGACCGCGACGACCTGCGTGACGGCGGTGCCCAGCACTTTGCCGACTGCATCCGTGAAATCCGCAAGCTGTCGCCGAACGTGCAGCTCGAAACCCTGGTCCCGGACTACCGTGGCCGCATGGACATCGCCCTGGAAATCACCGCCGCCGAGCCACCGGATGTATTCAACCACAACCTGGAAACCGTGCCGCGCCTGTACAAGGCTGCACGCCCGGGTTCGGACTACCAGTGGTCGCTGACCCTGCTGCAACGCTTCAAGCAGATGATGCCGCACATACCAACCAAGTCCGGCTTGATGCTGGGCCTGGGTGAGACGGATGAGGAAGTCATCGAAGTCATGAAGCGCATGCGCGAGCACGACATCGACATGCTGACCCTGGGCCAGTACCTGCAACCGTCGCGCAGCCACTTGCCGGTGCAGCGCTTCGTGCACCCGGACACCTTCGCCTGGTTCGCCGAGGAAGGTTACAAGATGGGCTTCAAGAACGTTGCTTCCGGCCCGCTGGTACGCTCTTCCTACCACGCCGACGAGCAGGCCAAGCTGGTCAAGGCCGAGTTGATGTCGTCCTGATTCGGCTATGAAAAAACAGCCCGCAATGTTCAATCGGCCTTGCGGGCTTTTTTTGCCTTTCCCACAGACACATCAGTCTTTTCCTGCGACTGCTCAATGCTTGATCCACTTCTGTTTGTCTGCGTTCCTGACTAATGTGTGTTTGATGCTTTCACGCAGGGAGATCCATGGATGAACGCAAGACCTGACCCGACGCTCCTTCCTCACACGCCTGTTCCGGCCTTGCCGATGCAGGGGCTGATCGCGGTTATCGCGCCTGCGGGTCCGGCCGCGCTGGACACCAAGAAAGCCATCGCCTGGATGCGTGCTCGTGGGTATTCGCTGCGGATATTCCCCGGGGTGTTCGAGAAGGACGGCTATCTGGCCGGCAGCGACGAGGTGCGGCTCAATGACCTGCACGCCGCGTTCACCGACCCTGAGGTCGATGCCATCATTTGCCTGCGCGGCGGATACGGTACACCGCGGCTGCTTGATCGCATCGATTTCCCGCTGCTGCGCCAGAACGCCAAGCCATTCATCGGCTATAGCGACATCACTGCGTTGCACTTGGCGATCAGCCGCTATGCGGGTTTTGTGACCTTCCATGGCCCGTTGCTCAATGCCGATCTGCTGGGGGAGCGGCTGGCACCGACCGAGTCCTCGTTCTTCAACATGCTCAGAGGGCAGTGCAGGGCCGGTATGGTGCTTGCCCACCCGGTTGATCGCCCCTTGACCACGATCGTGCCGGGTGTGGCTCATGGGCGCCTCCTGGGCGGCAACCTGTCGATGATCGCCGCGACCCTGGGCACGCCTTATGAGATTGATGCCGCGGGTATCATCCTTTTCATCGAAGACATCAACGAGCCGCTGTATCGCATCGACCGCCTGCTGACCCATCTGCGCCTGGCGGGCGTATTGCACAAGCTTCGTGGGGTTCTGGTGGGTGATATAGCGGGGGTGGAGGCCCAGGCCCTGGACCGATTGCTCAAGCAGACCCTGGAGCCCTTGTGCATCCCGGTACTGTCCGGGTGGCGCAGCGGCCACTGCAACCCGAACCTGACGCTGCCGATGGGCGCGTTGGTGAAGCTGGATGCGGGGAGCCAGCAACTGTTTCTGGAGCAGAATGTCGTAAGGCGCTAGAAAACCCTCGCCCTTGTAGGAGCCAGCGGTGCGGCGATCCGACTTGCCGGCGAACCAGGCGCCGCGGTGTATCTGACACACCGTGTAATCGTTCTTCGCGGGCAAGCCTCGCTCCTACAAGGTACGGGGAAGCGTTTAGCGGTTACGCAACCCTTCCAGCAGCTTGTGCGTCGGATAACCATCCGCCGGCCAGCCAAACGACTGCTGGGCGCTGCGGATCGCTTTGCGCGTATTGGCACCGATGATCCCGTCGGCAGCGCCCGCGTCGTAGTTCTGCGCACTCAGCAGGTTTTGCAGTTCAATCCGCTCGGAGCGGCTCAGGGGCAGATCATCCTTGGGCCATGTGCCGCTGATCAACCCTGCGCCATTGAAGCGCTCGGACAGCAGGCTCACCGCCAGGGCGTAGGACGACGAGTTGTTGTACTTGAGAATCGCGCGGAAGTTGTCGAGCACCAGGAAGGCCGGGCCGCGATAGCCTGCCGGCAATAGCAGCGCCGCGGACAATTGCTCGGAGCCAGCCGGGAACTGGCCGCCGTTGGGCAGCGCCACGCCCAGTTGCCGCCATTCTGCGACGCTCTTGCGAATCGAGCCATCGGCGAGGACGTAGTCGAAGTTGCCCGGCAACTGCACTTCGAAGCCCCACGGCTGGCCTTTTTGCCAGCCGGAGCTTTGCAGGTAGTGGGCGGTCGACGCCAGGGCATCGGTGGCGCTACCCCAGATATCGCGGCGTCCGTCGCCATCGAAATCCACGGCGTGGGTGTTGTAGGTGGTCGGGATGAACTGGGTCTGGCCCATGGCGCCCGCCCAGGAACCGAGCATTTTGTCGGGTTCGATATCGCCTTGCTGGAGGATTTGCAGGGCGGCGATCAATTGCGCATGAGCGAAGCCCGGGCGGCGGCCTTCGTAGGCCAGGGTTGCCAGTGAGTTGATCACCGACTTGCTGCCCTGGAACTGGCCGAAGTTGCTTTCCATGCCCCACACCGCGACCAGCGCCTGGCGGTCGACGCCGTAGCGCTGTTCGATGCTTTGCAGGATGCCGGCGTACTGGTCGACCAAAGCCTGGCCCTTGCGAACGCGCAGCGGCGAAAGGGCACCATCGAGGTATTCCCACACCGGTTTTGCGAATTCCGGTTGGCTGCGGTCGGCGCGGATCACGGCCGGGTCGAAGCTGACATTGGCGAAGGCGCGGTCGAACAGGTCGGCACGGATACCGGCGGCCAGGGCGTCCTTGCGAAAGCCCGCCTGCCATTCGGCGAAGGTCTGGGTTGGCTGGATGTCGAGGTTTTCGCCGCTCGGAACCACGGGCGCAATGACCGCGGGGGCGGTGGCGACAGGAAGTGTCTGAATCGGCTGGGCGTCGGCGGCGGTGGGTTTTTCCGCGCAGGCGACGAGCAAAATGAGGCTGGAGGCAGCAATCAATTGGCGAAATTGCCAACGACGGGAAAGACAAAAGGGCATGCACGGGTCCAGGGAAAACGAATCAGGTACAGACCTTAACATGTTGAGCGGATGCTTGCCTTTCAGGCCGCCAGAAAGTAAGAAGCCTCCCAGTTGTCAGACTGGAAGGCTTCGCGGCGGTAGCTGCCTTTGCCCTTGCCGGCGCGTTCCTGACGGCTGCGGAACAATGGCTGGGCGACGATGGATTTGGCCTTGTTGGGGCCATGTTTAGCTGGCTTTTTGCTCATGATGGGCTCTCGCAGGTGAGTGGTTTTTGCGGGGCAAATCATCGGCCAGAGTTGGGGTTCTGTCCATAGGGCAAATGCAGTTTGATTTTGTAGGAAGCAGGATCAAAAGATCGCAGCCTGCGGCAGCTCCTACGAAGGATTGCGTACCCCCTGTAGGAGCTGCCGCAGGCTGCGATCTTTTGCTCTTATTCGGCAGGCAAGGACAATCTCTGCCCAGCCATCAACAGCGTCAGGCGACTCAAGCTCATCCACGGCGAGCCCGCCGCCTGGCCCTTGATCTGCGCGTCGATGCGCTGGGCTTCGAGCAATAATTGCGCCCAGCGTTGCGCCGAATAGCGTTGCAGGGCCTTGCTCATCAGCGGTTTTCGCTTGTCCCAAACCGGGGGTCTGGCCTGGCTGAAGGCCTTGTCCAGTGGCGTACCCTGGCTGTACTGCAACGAAATATTGGCCAGCAGGCGCAGTTCCCGGGCCAGGGCCCAAAGAATCACCGGGGGCTCGACACCCTCACCGCGAAGCCCTTCGAGCATGCGCAGTGCATGGGCGGCTTCGCCATTGAGAATGGCGTCGGTCAAGCCGAAAACGTCGAAGCGCGCACTGTCGGCCACCGAAGCCTGCACGGTCTCGATGGTGATCTGGCCGCCTTCGGCCATCAGCTTGAGTTTTTCGATTTCCTGGGCGGCGGCCAGCAAGTTGCCCTCGACCCGGGCGGCGATCAGCTCGACGGCGTCCTGGCTGGCGGATAGCCCGGCCTGGGACAGGCGTTGACGGATCCAGCTGGGCAACTGGTTGGCATCCACCGGCCAGATCTGCACGAATTGGGTCTGTTGGCCTTCGACCAGCGCCTTGCCCCACTTGGTTTTCTGCGCGCTGCCATCGAGCTTCGGCAGGCTGATCAACAGCACGGTGTCTTCGGCCGGTCGCGAGCAGTACTCAATGAGTGCGGCGGCACCTTTATCGCCGGGCTTGCCCGAAGGCAGGCGCAGTTCCAGCAGGCGTTTTTCGGCGAACAGCGACATGCTGGCGCCGGCTTGCAGCAAGGTACCCCAGTCGAAACTGGCATCGGCGGCGAACACCTGGCGTTCGTCGAAGCCTTGTTGGCGGGCGGCTGCGCGGATGGCGTCGGCAGCTTCCTGGCAGAGCAAGGGGTCATCGCCACTGATGACGTAGACCGGCGCGAGGACGCCTTGCAGGTGTTTGGCGAGTTGGGCGGGAGCGAGCTTCATAGGAGAGGGCAAACGGGGCGCCAGAGCGCCCCGTAAGTCTTACTGCTGAGGCAGGTCGATTGGCGACTGACGCGGCGTGTTCGCCTCAGCCTTCTGCGCCGCTTCCAGCGCCGCGGCTTCCGCCTTGGCCTTGGCTTCGGCAGTCTGCTGCAACTGGTCCAGCTGGGCCGGGGTGAATTGCTGCAGGCGCAACATCATGCGTTGAACCAGCTCGCGATGCATTTCCTTGCGGGCATCGCTTGCTTCCTGGTCGGAACCTACCAGGTTGTTGCCGTCATGGATGAACACCTTACGCACTTCAAGCTTGTCATCCAGCAGGGGCAGGTTGCCCTGGCCGCGAATGTCATAGTTGAGCACCGTGCTCAGTTGATATTCGCCCGTACGACCGGCGCCAGCGTAACTGAGGATGCGCTGGGATTCCTGCTGGTTGGTCAGGATGAGTTTGTAAGGGGCGCCGTTGTAGACCTTGACGCCGCTGCTTACCAGCGCCTGGCGCAGTTGCGTCACGGTATCGCCGTAAGCGTCGCGGGCGCTCAGGTCGAGCTCCTTGAGCGCCAGGTCGGTGGTGCCGGTGCCACGCAGCTGGAAGCCGCAGGCGCTCAACAGGACCGCGAGGCCTATCACCAGCAAGTTGCGTTTGATCATTGTGTTGCTCCCCTTGAAACCATGTGGGCCAATCAAGCGGCCCGAAAGGTTTGTTAGGCGCCCGGCAGGGCCAGGCGCCTGATCCAATTAGCTGGCGACGATGTTGACCAGTTTTCCGGGCACCACGATCACTTTGCGAATGGTCAGACCATCGACGAAACGCAGCACGTTCTCGTTGGCCCGTGCGGCGGCTTCGACTTCTTCGCGAGTGGCACTGGCTGGCATTTCGATCTGGCCGCGCAGCTTGCCGTTGACCTGGATGACCAGCGTCAGGCTGTCCTGCACCAGCGCACTCTCGTCGAGCACTGGCCAGACGGCATCGATCACCGGATCGGCGTGACCCAGGCGATGCCACAGCTCGTGGCAGATGTGCGGCGTGATCGGTGCCAGCAGCAGGGTCACGGTTTCCAGGCCTTCCTGAACCAGTGCACGATCCTGTTCGCTGCCTTGCGCGGCTTTTTCCAGCACGTTCATCAGCGTCATCACCTGGGCGATGGCGGTGTTGAATTTGTGGTTCTGGCCGACATCGTGGCTGGCCTGCTTGATAGCCTGGTGGATCGAACGGCGGATGACTTTCTGCTCGTCATTGAGGCTGGCGACGTCCAGTTTGCCCGGCAGGCCCTGGGTGACGTGGGCTTGAGCAAGACGCCAGACGCGCTTGAGGAAACGGTGCGAACCTTCTACACCGGAGTCGGACCATTCCGCGCTCATGTCAGGTGGCGAGGCGAACATCATGAACAGGCGGCAGGTGTCTGCGCCGAACTGGTCGATCATCGACTGTGGGTCGACGCCGTTGTTCTTCGACTTGGCCATCTTCTCGGTGCCACCGATTTCCACCGGCAGGCCGTCTGCGATCAGCTTGGCGCTGATGACCTTGGCCTTGCTGTCGCGTTCGAGTTCGACGTCCGCCGGGTTGAACCAGGTGTAGGCGCCGTTGGCTTCGCGACGGTAGTAGGTTTCGGCGATCACCATGCCCTGGGTCAGCAGGTTCTTGAACGGCTCGTTGGAGCTGACCAGGCCTTCGTCGCGCATCAGCTTGTGGAAGAAGCGCGCGTAAAGCAGGTGCAGGATCGCGTGTTCGATGCCGCCGATGTACTGATCCACCGGCAACCAGTGGTCGGCCGCGGATTTTTCCACCAGGCCACCCTCGAAGTGCGGCGAGGCGTAGCGGGCGTAGTACCACGAGGACTCGACGAAGGTGTCCATGGTGTCGGTTTCACGCTTGGCAGGCTGGCCGCATTTCGGGCAGCTGCATTCGTAGAACTCGGGCATGCGCGCCAGTGGCGAGCCGGCACCATCGGGTACGACGTCTTCCGGCAGTACGACGGGCAATTGATCTTCCGGTACCGGCACGTCACCGCAAGTGCCGCAGTGGATGATCGGAATCGGGCAGCCCCAGTAGCGCTGACGGCTGATGCCCCAGTCGCGCAGGCGGAACTGGGTGCGCGAGGCACCGAGTTCTTTCTTGATCAGCGCGACTTCGATGGCGTCGAAGGCGCCGGCGAAGTCGAGGCCGTCGAACTCGCCGGAATTGATCAGCGTGCCGTATTCGCCGTAGGCGTCTTGCCATGGTGCCGGGTTGGTGTCACCAGAACTGGTGCGCACCACGGATTTAACGGGCAGGTTGTACTTGTGGGCGAACTCGAAGTCGCGTTCGTCGTGTGCCGGAACTGCCATCACCGCGCCGTCGCCGTAGTGCATCAGCACGTAGTTGGCGACCCATACCGGCAGTTTTTCGCCGGTCAACGGGTGCTCGACGAACAGGCCGGTTGGCAGGCCTTTTTTCTCTTGAGTGGCGACGTCTGCTTCAGCGACGCTGCCGCCCTTGCATTCAGCGATGAACGCTTGCAGCTCAGGGTTGTTCTTGGCAGCGAGGGCAGCCAGGTGGTGTTCGGCGGCCACGGCAACGTAGGTTGCGCCCATCAGGGTGTCCGGACGGGTGGTGAATACTTTCAGGGTGCCGGTTTCGCCGATGGAATCGACGTTGTACGGGAACTGCACTTCCATGCCGCGGGATTTGCCGATCCAGTTGCGCTGCATGGTCTTGACCTGCTCAGGCCAGCCAGTCAGTTCGTCGAGGCTTTCCAGCAACTCATCCGCGTAGGCGGTGATCTTGAAGTAGTACATCGGGATTTCGCGCTTTTCGATCAGCGCGCCGGAACGCCAGCCGCGGCCGTCGATCACTTGCTCGTTGGCCAGGACGGTCTGGTCGACCGGGTCCCAGTTCACGGTGCCGCTTTTCTTGTAGATCACACCTTTTTCGAACAGGCGAGTGAACAGCCATTGTTCCCAGCGGTAGTAATCGGGTTTGCAGGTGGTCACTTCGCGTGACCAGTCCACCGCGAGGCCCAGGCTGCGCAGCTGGGATTTCATGTAGGCGATGTTTTCGTAGGTCCACTTGGCGGGTGCTACGTTGTTCTTCATCGCGGCGTTTTCCGCCGGCATGCCGAAGGCGTCCCAACCCATGGGTTGCAGGACGTTCTTGCCGAGCATGCGCTGGTAGCGGGAGATCACGTCGCCGATGGTGTAGTTGCGCACGTGCCCCATGTGTAGCTTGCCGCTGGGGTAAGGGAACATCGACAGGCAGTAGTAGGTCTCCTTGCCTGGCTGTTCACTGACTTCAAAGGACTTTTGCTCGTCCCAGAATGACTGGGCGGCGGCTTCGATTTCACGGGGCTGATATTGTTCGTGCATGGCTACTTTTGAACTGAATAGGGGTGGCCTAATCCTCTTCAATGCGACGCTGGACGGTGAACACGCCGATTCGGCGTTTCGGTGTCCAGACGAGCTGGAAGTGGAGTTACAGGAAGCGCCGTAGCATACATGACCGCACTCTATCGAGGGAAACCCTGATTGCTGCCGCGCGTCTTGCGAAAACCGCTGCGAGGGCCGTTGGTCGCGGCGTCCAGCCGGTTTGTCGATGGAAGCTAAGCTCTAACTGGGGAGTAGGTCTTATCTTCCAATGAGGTGAGGGATGGTTGAGTCACGGCAAAAAGCTACAAAACCGGAGTTGTACGAAAGACTGATCGATCGTTTGGGCATGGCCCTTGATGCAGCCAAAACAGCTGGTCGGCTGCGCGATGAACGCCCTTTGGAACTGGAGTTGCGTGGCCTGAGCCCCGCAGAGTTTGCACTGGTCAAGGCGTACCTCGATCGCAGTGAGCGTGAGACGCAGGGATGCTTGTCTGAAGCAGTGAAGCAACTCGACGCACCACGTTCGGCCAAGATCATCTGGCTCAAGGACAAAATACCTGGCAGAGACGCGGTAAAGGTCCGGTCCCTGCAGTGCAAATAAGGCATAGAGCCATGCTCCACGGTTTTTTGAAGCATAGTCCTTCCGTATTTATTGTCGCATTGCGTCAACCCACTTAGGCTTCGGGCATCTTTAAGGAGATGCCCGATGCCTTTCCGTTATTTCGTGAAACACCTTCTGATGCCACCCGGCGTCCTTATCCTTTTGCTGGTGCTCGCCTGGTGGTGGCGCCGCTCAAGGCCCCGACTTGCCAGTTGCTGTTTTGCCCTGGGTGTGGGTGGTTTCTGGTTGATGAGCCTGCCGGTCACGGTGCAGTGGGGCGCCAAGCTACTTGAGCGTGAGGCGCCCTTGGCTCGCGACGAATGGGCAACGTTGGCCCAGCGCGCCGATGCGATCGTGGTGTTGGGGGCCGGGCGCGAGCGGGGTGACCTGGCCTGGGGCAGTGATCAACCCACCGGGGTGGCGCTGGAGCGCGAGCGCTATGCCGCTCGCCTGGCAAAGGCCTCGGGCTTGCCGATTCTGACCAGTGGCGGTTTGCATTACGGCACGCCGCCAACCGAGGCCAAATTGATGGCTGACTCATTGCGCGAGGATTTCGGCGTGGCGGTGCGTTGGCAGGAAGGGCAAAGCCGCACCACCTGGGAGAACGCAACATTCAGCGCCGAGGTCTTGTTGCCCGAAGGCATCAAGCGCGTGGTGGTGGTGACCCAGGCCTGGCACATGCCGCGAGCGGTCTGGAGCTTTCAGAAGGCCGGTTTTGAAGTGGTGCCGGCGCCGGTGGGGTTCTTGAGCGCGGACAACGCCGAACCGCTGGGCGGCTGGATGCCGGAGTTCAAGGCGATCTGGCGTAGCGGGCAGTTGCTGAATGAGGCGGCGGGGCAGATCGGGTATTCGCTTTTCTACCGCTGAAGATCAAAAGATCGCAGCCTACCGCAGGCTGCGATTTTTTGCAGGCTTCGCGTTTAAACGGTCTTGGCCATCCGGCTGGCAATCAATGCCCAGCCAAACAACAGCACGCACACAATGATCAACGGCCATGAACGCCATTGCAGGTACGGTGTGAGGTTGTGCATCGGCACCACTTCGCCGTACAGGATGCCGCGTTCGAATTGAGGGATCTGCGTGGTGATCTGGCCGAACGGGTTGATCAGGCCGGTCACACCATTGTTGGTGGCGCGGATCATCCAGCGGCCGGCCTCAAGGGCGCGCATCTGCGCCATCTGCAAGTGCTGCAGCGGGCCGATGGACGTGCCGAACCAGGTGTCGTTGCTGATGGTCAGCAGCAGGTCGCTTTGGGCGGCAAGACCGGCGGCGAACTCCGGATACACCACTTCGTAGCAGATGAACGGTGCGATCTGGTAGCCCTTGGCTTGCAACATCGCCTGGTCGGAAGGGCCGCGGGCAAAGTCCGACATGGGCAGGTCGAAAAACGCGATCAGGCCACGCAGCACATCCTGCAGCGGCACGTACTCGCCAAACGGCACCAGCTTCTGCTTGAGGTAGGTGCCATCACCTTCGCCGACCACGGTAATGCCGTTGTAGAAACGTCTCTCGTGGTGGACCATTTCGCGGATCGGCACGCCGGTAATCATGGCTGAATCCCGATCGGCGGCGAATTTCCCCATCATGTCCAGGTAACCCTGGGCAGACTCCTTGAGCACCGGAACCGCGGTTTCCGGCCAGATCAGCAAGTCGACCCGTTTCGAACTGAAGCTCATGTCGCGGTACAGCTCCAATTGCGCGTTGAGCTGCGCCGGGTCCCACTTCATGCTTTGTTCGATGTTGCCTTGGATCGCCGCGACGCTCAGCGGCGCACCGGAGGGGCTGGTCCAGGCGTGTTGCTTGAGGGCGATGCCGGCCACCCACGGGCCTGCCAGCAGCACGACGCCCACGGCGATGAAGCCTTTGCGCCCCGTGCGCACCAGGCGCATGGCGTTGTAGATCAATGCGGCCGTCAGGGCCAGGGTGAAGGAAATCAGCCACATCCCGCCGACAGGAGCGAGACCGGCCAGCGGGCCATCAAGCTGGCTGTAGCCGGAGTAGAGCCATGGGAAACCGGTGAGGAACCAGCCGCGAAACGCTTCCTGGCCGACCCACAACGCCGCAAATGCCAGGGTGTCCGCCAGCGGTGCCTCGTTGCGCCGCAGCCAGCGCGCCCAGATCCAGGCGGGCAGGGCGAAGAACCAGGCAATCGCCGCTGTGAAGATCAGCATCAGGAAGCCGGCCAGCAGCACCGACGCGCCACCGAAATGATGGATGCTGTAGTAAATCCAGCTGGTGCCGGCGCCAAACAGGCCGAAGCCGAAACACCAGCCACGCCCCAGGGCCTGGCGTGGAGTCAGTTCGCGCAAACCGGCATAGAAAAGCCCGACTGCCAGCAGTGCCAGTGGCCAGATATCGAAAGGCGCCAGGGCCAGGGTGGTGATTGCACCGGCCGCCACGGCCAGCAGGTTACCGGGCCAGCCGGGGCGGGTTGTCCAGCGCATTTCAATCCTTAGGTTTTTACCGGGCGATAGGCGTCAGTCGCAGCAAATGAATTCGCCGACTGTCGGCGTTCAGGATGCGAAAGCGATAGGTGCCGATTTCAGTGATTTCGTTGCGTTTTGGCAAGTGCCCGAACGCGCTCATCACCAGGCCGCCCACGGTGTCGAACTCGTCATCGGAAAATTCGCTGTCGAAGAACTCGTTGAAGTTCTCGATCGGCGTCAGGGCCTTGATCAGGAAGTCGCCGCTGGGCAGTGGCTTGATGTAGCTGTCTTCTTCGACGTCGTGCTCGTCTTCGATGTCGCCGACGATCTGCTCCAGGACGTCTTCGATGGTCACCAGGCCGGCCACGCCGCCGTACTCGTCAATGACGATGGCCATGTGGTTGTGGTTGGCGCGGAACTCACGCAACAACACGTTCAGGCGCTTGGACTCCGGCACGAAGGTGGCCGGGCGCAGCAGGTCCTTGATGTTGAAACTGTCGCCGTTCTCCCGAAGGATCAACGGCAGCAAGTCCTTGGCCAGCAACACGCCCATCACGTCATCGTGGCTTTCGCCGATCACCGGGTAGCGGGAGTGGGCCGAATCGACCACGGCAGGCAGGAACTCGCGAGGTGTCTGGGTCGCCTTGATGCTGATCATCTGCGAACGCGGGACCATGATGTCCCGTACTTGCAGGTCGGCAACCTGGATAGCGCCTTCGACGATGGCCAGCGCTTCGCTGTCCAGCAGTTTGTTCTGGTGTGCATCGCGCAGCAGCTCCAGCAGCTCCTGGCGGTTCTTCGGCTCGTGGGCAAAAGCCTGGGTGAGCTTACCCAGCCAAGACTTCTGCCCGTTGCTCGATCGATCTTCGCTCATAGCGATTACTCTGAATCCTTTGTCGTTTCGGTAGGGGGGACTTCGATTTCGTCGTCCGCGTACGGATCGGGATAGCCCAGTTCAGCAAGCAACGTTCGTTCCAGTGCTTCCATCTCTTCGGCTTCGTCATCATCTATATGGTCGTAACCCAGCAGATGCAAGCAGCCGTGAATCACCAGATGCGCCCAATGGGCCTTGAGCTCCTTGCCCTGCTCGGCGGCTTCACGCTCGACCACCGCCACGCAGATCACCAGATCGCCCAACAACGGGATGTCGAGAAACTCGTCTGGCACATCGGCGGGAAACGACAAGACGTTGGTGGCGTAGTCCTTTTGCCGCCAGGTGTCATTCAGTTCGCGGCCCTCGGCTTCGTCGACCAGGCGAATGGTCATCTCGGAGTCGGCGGTGCGCTGGCGCAGGGCCAGTTCGCACCATTGGCGGAACTCGGCTTCGCTGGGGGCAGGCGCTTGGGTGGCGATTTGCAGATCAAGCTCAAGCATCGCGTCGGCTATCCTTTGGCGCTTCATCGGCGGCACGATTTTCGAAGCGCTCGTAGGCCTCGACAATGCGCTGCACCAGCGGGTGGCGCACGACGTCCTTGGGCATGAAGTGGGTAAAGCTGATTCCCGGAACATCTTTGAGCACTTCAATCACGTGGTGCAGCCCGGATTTGGTGCCTTTAGGCAGGTCGACCTGGGTGATGTCACCGGTGATGACGGCCGTGGAGCCGAAGCCGATCCGGGTCAGGAACATTTTCATCTGTTCGACCGTGGTGTTCTGGCTTTCGTCGAGGATGATGAAGCTGTTGTTCAACGTGCGGCCGCGCATGTAGGCCAATGGCGCCACTTCGATCACCTGGCGCTCGATCAGCTTGGCGACGTGTTCGAAACCGAGCATTTCGTAGAGCGCGTCATAGAGCGGGCGCAAATACGGGTCGATTTTCTGTGACAGGTCACCGGGCAGGAAGCCGAGTTTTTCACCGGCTTCGACCGCCGGACGCACCAGCAGGATGCGGCGGATCTGTTCGCGTTCCAGGGCGTCCACTGCGCAGGCGACGGCCAGGTAGGTCTTGCCGGTACCGGCCGGGCCGATGCCGAAGTTGATGTCGTTGCCGAGGATTTCCTTCACGTAGCGCACCTGATTCAAGCCACGAGGGCGAATCATGCCTTTCTTGGTGCGCAGGGCGACTGAGGCGTCGGCGGGCGAGTGGTTGTCCAGCTCTTCGACGGCCGATTCCTGCAGGAACAGGTGAACCATGTCCGGCGACAGCTCGGTACCCTTGGTTTCCCGGTACAGGCGGCGCAGGAGGTTTTCCGCGGAGGTGGTGTGTTTACGCTCGCCGATCAGTTCGAACTGGTTTCCGCGGTTGCGGATCTCGATGGTCAGGCGCTGCTCGATCAGGCGCAGGTGTTCGTCGAACTGCCCGCACAGATTAGCGAAGCGGCGAGCCTCAAAAGGCTCGAGGATGAAACGATGTGGTTCGATGGGTGCGTTCAAGGTCGTATTTAGCCGCCCTGGGGCAATAGTGATGATTCAAGGATAGCGCCAGTGGCGCGGGTGCGAAAGCTCTTAAATGGATAAGCCCATTCTCGAGAACAATGCAATTCACTGTGGGAGCTGGCTTGCCAGCGATAGCGGTTCAACAGGTGACATATTTGTCGGGGTTGATGGCCTCATCGCTGGCAAGCCAGCTCCCACAGGGTCCTCAATGTTTCCGAAATTTGTTATTGGATCAACGAGCCCCGCAGCGAATGCGGCTGCGCTGCGTCAATGTGCACGTCGGCGAACTGGCCGATCAGGGTTGGATTGTCGCAGCGGAAGTTGACGATACGGTTATTCTCGGTCCGACCTTGCAGCTCGCCAGGGTCCTTCTTGGAATAATCGGTTACAAGAATCCGCTGAATCGAACCGACCATTTGTCGGCTGATTTCGAAGCCCTGCTGGTTCAGGCGATGTTGCAGGGCGTTCAGGCGCTCTTTTTTCAGCTCTTCCGGAGTTTCATCGGCCAGGTCGGCGGCCGGTGTGCCCGGGCGCTGGCTGTAGACGAACGAATAGGAGAAGTCGAAACCGACGTCCTGGATCAGCTTCATGGTCTGTTCGAAGTCTTTCTCCGTCTCGCCGGGGAAACCGACGATGAAGTCCGAACTGATGCAGATGCCCGGTACGGCAGCGCGCAGTTTGCGCAGTTTGGATTTGTACTCCAGCGCCGTATGGTTGCGTTTCATCGCCGCGAGGATGCGGTCCGAACCCGATTGCACCGGCAGGTGCAGGTGTTTCACCAGCTCCGGCACTTCGGCGTGGGCCTGGATCAGGCTGTCGGAGAATTCCAGCGGGTGCGAGGTGGTGTAGCGGATGCGGTCGATGCCATCGACCGCCGCGACCACGCGGATCAGTTCGGCCAGATCCGCCAGTCGACCGTCGTGGGTCGTACCGCGATAGCCATTGACGTTCTGCCCCAGCAGCGTCACTTCGCGCACGCCGTGTTCGGCCAGGTGAATGATTTCGGCAATCACGTCGTCGAACGGGCGGCTGACTTCTTCACCGCGGGTATAGGGCACCACGCAGAACGTGCAGTACTTGCTGCAACCTTCCATCACGGACACGTAGGCGCTCGGACCATCGATACGCGGCTCGGGCAAGTGGTCGAATTTTTCGATTTCGGGGAACGAGACGTCGACTTGCGGCAGCTTGCTGATGCGCGCGGCGTCGATCATTTCCGGCAGGCGGTGCAAGGTCTGCGGGCCGAATACCACATCGACATAGGGGGCTCGGTCGCGAATGGCGGCGCCTTCCTGGCTGGCCACGCAACCGCCGACGGCGATCACCATGTCCGGGTTGGCCAGTTTCAGTTCGCGCCAGCGGCCCAGCTGGGAATAGACACGGTCCTGGGCGCGCTCGCGGATCGAGCAGGTGTTGAGCAGGATCACGTCGGCGTCTTCAGCGCGCGCCGTGACTTCCAGGGCCTGGTGTTCGCCCAGCAGATCGACCATGCGCGAGCTGTCGTACTCGTTCATCTGGCAACCGTGGGTTTCGATGTAAAGCTTCTTGGCCATGGACAGAGTCATCACGTGATTCAAAGAACCGCGCATTATAGGGAACATGCAGTCAGGTTCCTACCGCTGCGCGTCCGGCGGCTATGCTATAGTTCGCGCCCTCATTTTTATCCCCCGATGTGTTTCGCCTGCCATGACCAAACGTGAAGCTCCAATCTACAAGGTGATTTTCCTCAATCAGGGCCAGGTGTTCGAAATGTACGCCAAGCAGATCTATCAGAGCGATCTGTGGGGCTTCCTGGAAGTGGAAGAGTTCGTCTTCGGCGAGCGCACACAGGTAGTCGTAGACCCGAGCGAAGAGAAGCTCAAGGCCCAGTTCGAAGGGGTCGTGCGCAGTTTCGTGCCAATGCATTCGATCGTGCGCATCGACGAGGTCGAGCGCCTGGGCACCCCGAAAATCAGCGAAGCCCGCGGCACGGTTGGCAATGTGATGCCGTTTCCGGTGCCGATGCCTGAGAAGTAAGTTTCAGAACCGAGTCGACTTCTTCGCTGTAGGAGCGAGGCTTGCCCGCGAAGGCGCCCGAAAGGGCAATGCAAACCTAGGGCAGTGGCGCGAACGGCGTCCGCCCATCGGCGCTCTGCAATTCCATCAGGTATTTACGAAAAATTTGCCCCAGCACCTGGGTGGCGACTTCCAGTTCCTGGCGGGGCATTTTCTCGGCGACTTCGTCGGCGGTGTCCAGCGCTTCTTCCGCACCGTTGACCGCCGCCATTTTCAGCACGATATACGCCTGGATATTATTGGCCGGTACGCCTTCGCCGTGAAAGAACATGGTGCCGAGTTTGAATTGGGCCTGGGCGTGGCCTTGCAGTGAGGCCTTTTCGAAGTAGTTCAGGGCTTTGTTGAGGTCGCGTGGCGCGTTATTGCCGTCGTAATAGAACTCACCCAACTCGTATTGCGCCTGGGCATCCCCTTCATCCGACGCTTTCTGGCAGGCAGCCAGTGCCTGGGCCAGGTCTTGCGGCTGGGTATTGAGGGTGCAGCGACCCATCGCTGGGATTAACAACGAGTTACCGCCTGCTTGTGCGAGCGCGAGCAGGGGCTGAAGGAGCAACAGGCAGCCCAGTGAAAGGGCGCGGCCGGTGCGGTTCATGGGAATCGACTTACCTCTGAGGGGCGCGCGGACCCATCGAGGGGATCCAATAAGCGCGCATTATGAAATAAGCAGGGCCAACCTTACAAAGTCTTTACTCGTTTTTCTGCTGCGCGGGAAATATATCGCCCGCTTAACGGGGATTATTAGCAGATGAGCAGGAAAAAGGGCAGGAGAGAAGGCTGACGCCGGCAATGCCAGCGTCAGCGCTACGGCGTTACTTCAGTGCTGCAAATGCGCGCTCGGCGGCATCCAGGGTCAGTTTCAGCTCGGCTTCGCCGTGGGCGATCGAGGTGAAACCGGCTTCGAAAGCGCTTGGCGCCAGGTAGACGCCACCTTCGAGCATCAGGTGGAAGAAGCGGCCGAACAGGGCTGCGTCACTGGCCATCACGTCATCGAAGGTCACGATGTCGTCGGCGCCGCTGAAGTACAGGCCGAACATGCCACCGGCCTGGGTGGTCACGAACGGAATGCCTGCCGCATCGGCACGCACTTGCAGGCCGTCGAGCAGGCGAGTGGTGTAGTCGGTCAGCTCGGCGTGGAAGCCCGGACGGCTGATCAGGCGCAAGGTGGTCAGGCCCGCCGCCATCGCCAGCGGGTTACCCGACAATGTACCGGCCTGGTATACCGGACCCAGCGGGGCGATGCGCGACATGATTTCGCGCTTGCCGCCGAAGCAACCCACCGGCATGCCGCCGCCGATGATTTTGCCGAAGGTGGTCAGGTCCGGTGTCACGCCGTAGTGAGCCTGGGCGCCGCCGAGGGCAACACGGAAACCGGTCATCACTTCGTCGAAAATCAGCACCACGCCATGCTTGTCGCACAGGGTCCGCAGGCCTTCGAGGAACCCAGGGGCCGGCGGCACGCAGTTCATGTTGCCGGCGACCGGTTCGACGATGATGCACGCCACGTCCTGGCCGACTTCGGCAAGCATGGCCTCGACCGCATCAATGTCGTTGAACGGCAGGGTCAGCGTGTGTTTGGCGAACGCCGCGGGCACACCCGCCGAACTCGGCACGCCTTGGGTCAGGGCGCCGGAGCCGGCCTTGACCAGCAGGCTGTCGGAGTGGCCGTGGTAGCAGCCTTCGAACTTGATGATGCTGTCGCGACCGGTGAAGCCACGGGCCAGGCGAATAGCGCTCATGGTCGCTTCGGTGCCGGAGCTGACCATGCGCACCATTTCCATCGACGGCACCAGCGAGCAGACCAGATCTGCCATCTGGGTTTCCATCTCGGTCGGCGCGCCGTAGGACAAGCCGTGTTCAAGCTGCTTGCGCACCGCGTCCAGCACGTCCGGGTGGCTGTGGCCGAGGATCATCGGACCCCAGGAACCGACGTAGTCCACATAGCGCTTGTCGTCTTCGTCGGTGACGTAGGCGCCTTCGGCGTGCTTGAAGAACAACGGCGTGCCGCCAACGCTCTTGAACGCACGGACCGGCGAGTTCACGCCACCGGGGATGTGTTTCTGGGCATTGGCAAACAGGGTTTCGGAACGAGACATGATCGGGCTCTCAAATCAGATTTTCAGTAATTCGTTAAAGGCGCGGGCGCGGCGGGTCACTTCAGCCGTGCTCTCGGCGCCAAACAGGCCATGCACCACGGCGAGCAGATCGACCCCGTGGGTCACCAGCGGGGCGGCGTTGTCGAGGGTGATGCCGCCGATCGCGCAGATCGGCAGGTGCAATTTGCTGCGAGCCTGGTCGAGCAGGTCGAGACTGCAAGTCGGGGCGCCGGGCTTGGTGTTTGAATTGAAGAAACGGCCGAACGCGACATAGCTGGCGCCTTCTTTGGCGGCCTGCTCGGCGAGTTCGAGTTGCGCGTGACAGGTCGAACCGATGATCGCCTTGGAGCCGAGCAACGCACGGGCTGGAGTGAGCGGCCCGTCGGTCTGCCCCAGGTGTACGCCAACGTTCAGGCGTGCAGCCAGTTCGGCATCGTCATTGATGATCAACCGGGTCTTGTAGCGTTCGCACAGATCGCGCAGGGCCTCGGCCTCACGCAAACGACGGGCTTCATCGCTGCTCTTGTCGCGGTATTGCAGCAGGGTGACGCCGCCTTCCAGCGCCGCCTCCACGTACGAAAGAAATTTACCGGCCAGCAACTGGCTGTCGGTGATGGCGTACAGGCCACGTAGTTTCATCAAGCAAGCCTCACCCAGTGCTAGTAGATAGTTACGAACAGAAGTCCAGTGGCAGGCGGCGTGGCACGAACTGGCCTTTGCCCAACTGCTCCGCATCGCGCAGGGTGCGCCACGTGTAGTTAAGTGCAGTCTGTACGGCGCTGGCGAGGTTTTCACCTTGGGCCAGACGGCCGGCAAGCGCACTGGCCAGGGTGCAGCCAGAGCCGTGATAGCTGCCGGGCAGGCGTTGGCAGGTGTAGGTTTCGCGCAAGCCGTCGCGGCTGTACAGGCGGTTGTGGATTTCGGTTTCGTCGCCATGGCCGCCGGTGATCAGCAGGTGTTTGACGAACGGCAGGAGTTTTTCAGCGCACTCGTCCGCGGTGCCTTCAGGCAGTTCGGCGAGGATACGGGCTTCGGGAAGGTTGGGGGTGGCGATGATCGAGAGCGGCAGCAGGCGTTCGCGCATGGCGTAGCCGACTTCGTCCTTGCCCAGGCGACCGCCACCGCCGGCGCGCAGCACCGGGTCGCAGACCACCGGCAAGTGCGGGTGCGCCGAAAGCAGCTCGACCACGGTGTCGACCATTTCCAGGGAGCCGAGCATGCCGAGCTTGACCGCCGCGACTTCGGAATCGTTGAGCACGGCATTGGCCTGGGCCAGCACCCACTCACGGTCGAGCACGCGAAAATCAGTGACATTGACGGTGTCTTGCACGGTCAGGGCGGTGACGGCCGGAGCCGCATGGCAACCCTGAGCGAGCAAGGCTTCGATATCTGCCTGCAAGCCGGCGCCACCACTTGGGTCGTGGCCGGAGAGACAGAGGACAACGGGGCGAGAGCTGTAGATATTCATGGTGCGCGAGCTTACCACCAAACATCTTTTTTCGAAGCCCGCTGCGCGACAGGCAAAAGATCGACCGAAGGCGGTGATCTTTTGCTCTTTTTCCTCAGGCAAACAGCTCTAACTCAGTAATTACCGCTGGAACGCCCGTTCTAGAGCCTTTTCCGCAAAAATTTTGGTAGTGCTCTTTAGCCATCAACGGCTATGCTAGAGTGGATCCAAACCAATAACAGGTATCACCGGTTTTACGTCTGCTCAAAAGGAATGGGGGGCTTCCTGACAGGACCGGACAGGCCACGCTGGGGCATAGATGCGCTATTTGCTGATGTTTATGTTGTGTTTGCCCCTCTTGGCGAACGCCGTTGAGTTCAATGAACTCACCCAAAGCCTTCCCCTCGGGCGAAACCTGCAGGTGTTCGAAGACGTGGGCGGTCAGGCGACTGTCGCGGATATTCGTGCGCAGGCGGCGGCCGGCAACTTCAAGGCGCATGATAAAGCCACCCTCAACGCCGGTTATTCGCGCTCGGTGTTCTGGCTGAAAATCGATCTGCATTACCTCCCCTCAAACCCGGCTGCGCAACAGACCTGGCTGCTGGAGTTGGCTTACCCACCGCTTGATCACCTGGATCTGTACCTGCCTGATGCGAGCGGCAACTATCAATTGGCCAGGCAAACCGGCGACGCCCTGCCATTTGCCAGTCGCGAAATCCGCCAGAACAACTACCTGTTCACGCTGAATTTTACCCCTGGCCAAGAGCAAACCCTGTACCTGCGCCTGCAAAGCCAGGGGTCGATCCAGGCGCCGGTTACGTTGTGGTCCAGTACGGCGTATCTCGAAGACCAGCCGGTGCGCCTCTATGTCCTGGGGCTGATCTACGGTGTATTGCTGGGGATGCTGGTCTACAACCTGTTCATCTACCTCAGCGTGCGCGATACCAGCTATCTCTACTACATCTTCTACATCGCCTCGTTCGGCTTGTATCAGTTGTCGGTGAACGGCGCCGCCGTGCAGTACTTCTGGCCGGACAATCCCTGGTGGGCCAACGCCTCGACGCCTTTTTTCATCGGTTGTGCCGGATTGTTCGGTAGCCAGTTCGCCCGCAGCTTCCTGCAGACCGCCACCCTCAGCCGCTGGATGGATCGTTTGCTGCTGGCGTTGGTGGCATTCAGCGCGCTGGTGGTCGGGTTGTCGCTGATGACCAGCTATGCCCTGGCCTTGCGCCTGGCCACGACCCTGGCACTGACCTTCACGGTGGTGATCTTTGCCGCGGGGATTTTTGCCTGGCTGCGCGGGTTGCGGGTCGCGCGCTATTTCATCATTGCCTGGTCGGCGTTTCTGCTCGGCGGCATCATCAATACGTTGATGGTGCTGGGTTACCTGCCGAATGTGTTCCTGACCATGTACTCCAGCCAGATTGGCTCGGCCATCGAAGTGGCGCTGCTGTCCATGGCCCTGGCCGATCGCATCAACGCCATGCGCGAACAGCAGGCGCAAACCCTGCTCGACGCGGGACAAAAGCTTGAGGCGCTCAACCAGCAACTGGCACACAGCAACAAGCTCAAGGACGAATTCCTCGCCACCCTGACCCACGAATTGCGCACGCCAATGAATGGCGTGATCGGTTCGCTGGAGCTGATGCAGACCGTCGAGATGGACCCTGAGCTGGAGCAATATCAGCAAACGGCCGCGGGATCGGCGCGGGACATGATGCGCATGGTCAATGGCATTCTCACCCTGACCGAGTTGCAGGCAGGCAAGCTCACGGCTTCCCCGGCCACCTTCAGCTTGCGCACTGTGGTGGAGGCATTGCGCGCCCAGTTCTACGGCAATGCCTCGAGCAAGTCGCTGGACTTCAAGGTCGACGTGGCGCCGGGTGTGCCGGATCGCCTGCACGGCGACAGTGCCAAGTTGGCGCAATGCCTGGAGTGCCTGCTGGATAACGCCATCAAGTTCACCCGGGTCGGCGGGCTGGCGCTGCGGGTCACGGGGAAAACAGTCAATGCCGAGCGAATGGCGTTGTCCTTTGCGGTGATCGACACCGGTATCGGCTTCACCGACCTTGGGGAGGCGACGATGTATCAGCGCTTCTTCCAGCTCGATGGTTCGATGACGCGCGAGTACGGCGGCCTGGGCGTCGGCCTGGCCATCTGCCGGCAACTGGTGGAGCTGCTCGGCGGACGCCTGACACACCGCTCCGAGCCTGGGCGCGGCAGCCGCTTCCAGCTTGACGTCGAGTTTGACATTGCGACACCGCAGCGACCTGCCGCGCCGCTCGCACCGCGGCAATTGTCACCACAGCGCCAGCCTCAGGATTGCAGCGTATTGCTGGTGGATGACAACAACGTCAATCAGTTGGTGATGCGTGGCATGTTGCTCAAGCTCGGCTTCCGCGTGCGCACGGCCGACAGCGGCCCGGCCGCGCTCGAATTTCTGCAGCGCGAAACCTTCGATGCGGTGCTGGTCGATGGTCAGTTGCAGGTCCTGGACGGTGTTTCCCTGTGCTGCCAGATCCGGGCGTTGCCCGGTTGTGCGCAAGTGCCAGTGTTCATGATCGCCCTGGGTACTGACCTGGAACGCTGCCCGAGCGGCGCGATGATTGACCATTTGAGCAAGCCGGTGAAATTCGAGGAATTGCAGGTCGCGCTCTATCGTCGAGTGCTCTGTTCCGAGCAGGGCGAAAGCGCCGACAGTTAGGCAGATATGACACTTTGATCGGCCAGGGGGCGGTGCTTAACTGAAAGTCCCTTGGCTGAGCAAAGGAGCCCTGTCATGAACCTGCATCAGTTCGCCGAAACCCACGAAGTCACCAACCAGCCGCCTTCGCTGGACGGCGCCAACCTGTATCGCATCGACTTGCCGCTGCAGGAGTGGGCGCGGCGTTTCGGGGCCGGTTGGGCCGAATCGCGGATCGACGCGTACGGCGCTCTCGCCGGCGGACCACTGATGGCGGCGGGGTTCCTGGCCAATCAGAACAAGCCGGTGTTCAGCAGCCATGACCGCTATGGGCATCGCATCGACCTGGTGGAATTTCACCCGGCCTATCATGAGCTGATGCGCGCGGCGATCGAGCATGGCCTGACCTCGTTGCCCTGGACGCACCCGCAGTCCGGCGCGCATGTCGCCCGGGCCGCCATGACCTACCTGCATAGCCAGGCCGAAGCCGGCAGCGGTTGCCCGTTGACCATGACCTTCGCCAGCGTCCCGGCAATGCGCCTGCAACCGGACCTGGCGGATCAATGGCTGCCGAAGATCCTGTCCACCGAGTATGACCCGCGCAATGTCGGCATGGCCCACAAGGCCGGCGTCACGATCGGCATGGCCATGACCGAGAAGCAGGGTGGCACCGATGTCCGCGCCAACACCACCAAGGCTTATCCGGTGGGCGCCAGCGGCCCTGGCCAGGCGTACGAACTGGTGGGGCACAAGTGGTTCTGTTCGGCGCCCATGTGCGATGCCTTCCTGACACTGGCACAGACGGACAAGGGGCTGACCTGTTTCCTGCTGCCGCGGCATCGTCCGGACGACACGCGCAACCAGTTCTACATCCAGCGCCTGAAAAACAAACTCGGCAACTGTTCCAACGCCTCCAGCGAAGTGGAGTTTCGCGGTGCCCTGGCGTGGATGGTCGGTGAGGAAGGGCGCGGCGTGCCGACGATCATCGAGATGGTCGCCATGACCCGTTTCGATTGCATGGTCGGCTCCAGTTCGTTGATGCGCCAGGCACTGACCCAGGCCAGCCATCACTGTGCCCACCGCCAGGTTGGCGGCAAGTTGCTCAGCGAACAGCCCCTGATGCAGAACGTGCTGGCGGACCTGGCGCTGGAAAGCGAAGCCGCCCTGGCCTTGAGCCTGCGCATGGGCCGGGCGCTCGATCATCTGGACGACTCGCAGGAGGCCAAGTTCGCCCGGCTGGTGACGGCGGTGGGCAAATACTGGATCTGCAAACGCGCGCCGGCCATGATCAACGAAGCCGCCGAATGCATGGGCGGAGCGGGGTACGTGGAAGACAGCATCCTGCCGCGCCTTTACCGCGAGGCACCGGTGAACTCGACTTGGGAAGGCTCCGGTAACGTGCAATGCCTCGACGTGCTGCGCGCCCTGTCCAAGGAACCGGGTGTGCTCGATGCGCTGTTCAGCGAACTGGGTGATGGTCATGGCGACAAACGCCTGGCCGCGCACATCAAGCAATTGCAGGCAGCCTTCAAGGATACCGACGACATTCAATACCGTGCCCGGCAGTTGACCGAAGACATCGCCCTTGGGTTACAGGCGAAGCTGTTGCTGGAGGCGGGGAATGTGGCGGTGAGTGACGGGTTTATCGCCAGTCGGCTGAGTGGTGGCGGTCGGGTGTACGGTGCGTTGCCGCGAGGGGTGGATGTGGAGGCGATAGTGGCGCGATCCACACCCCAAGGATTCTGAATGACACCGTCCCCTGTGGGAGCGAGCCTGCTCGCGAAAGCGGTCTGTCAGCCACATCGATATTGGATGTGCCATCGCCTTCGCGAGCAGGCTCGCTCCCACAGTGGAGATGCGGTGCATCTTGCATTTGTGTCACCACTGTTCCCGTGAAGCGACGATACAGGCAAGATGAAGGCCTGCAAGTCAGAACACAGGATGCTGATCGTGACCGAAGCTTTTATTGTCGTTCAAACCGCCGAGCAAGCTGTAGACCGGCTTGCGCTCTTGCACAATCGTGCAACCACCGCGCTGAGCCAGGCGCTCAAGCGTTATCTCAAGGATCGTGTCGAGCCGGACGCCGAGCAACGGGCGATGTTTCGTTATCCCGAACTGCGTCTGACCTACCACTGCCAGGGCGAAGTCCCGCAGACCACGCGCGCCTACGCCAAGGTCCAGTTGCCGGGCACCTACAGCGTCACCGTCACCCATCCCGCCGCTTTCCGTAAATACCTGCTGGAGCAACTCGTGCCGTTGATGCACGACTTCACCGTGACCGTAGAGGTCGGTGTCAGCCAGCAGAACATTCCTTATCCATACGTGGTCGAACAGGGCGACGAGTTGGCCGGTTCCGGTGTCACCGCCGCCGTGCTGGCGCGGGTGTTCCCGAGTACCGACCTGTCGGCGGCGACCGACGGCATTGCCGACGGCTTGTACGATTGGGAAAACACCGATCCGCTGCCCTTGGCGCTGTTCGATGCCGCCCGGGTTGATTTTTCCCTGCGCCGGCTGGTGCATTACACCGGCAGCGACTGGCGGCATGTGCAGCCCTGGATCCTGCTGACCAACTATCACCGTTACGTCGACCAGTTCATCGTCCATGGCCTGGAGCAACTGCGCAAAGACCCGCGCTTCGTGCGCATGGTGCTGCCGGGCAATGTGATCATCGAAAAGAGCATGGATCACGGCGAAGCCTCGGCGATTGCCGCGGGTGTGGTCTGGCATCGCTACCAGATGCCGGCCTACCACCTGATCGCCACCGATGGTCACGGCGTGACCCTGGTCAATATCGGCGTCGGACCGTCAAACGCCAAGAACATCACCGACCACCTGGCGGTGCTGCGTCCGCATTGCTGGCTGATGATCGGCCACTGCGGCGGTCTGCGCCAGTCGCAGACCATTGGCGACTACGTGCTGGCCCACGCCTACATGCGCCGTGACGGAATTCTCGACCGGGTGGTGCCGCCGAACATTCCGATTCCGGCCCTGGCCGAAGTGCAGCTTGCACTGCAGCAGGCGGCGGCCAACATCACCGGCGAGAAGGGCGACGAGCTGAAAAAGCGCCTGCGCACCGGTACCGTACTGACTTACGACGACCGTAACTGGGAGCTGCGCTGGGCCCAGGAGCGGCCGCTGATCAACCTGTCCCGTGCCGTGGCGGTGGACATGGAGAGCGGCACGATCGCGGCCCAGGGTTACCGCTTGCGGGTGCCTTACGGCACGCTGCTCTGCGTGTCGGACAAACCCTTGCACAGCGAGATCAAGTTGCCAGGTTCGGCCAACGCCTTCTATGAACGCGCGGTCAGCCAGCACTTGAAAATCGGTATCGAAGCCGTGGATCTGTTGCGCACCGAGCTCAACTCGTTGCACTCGCGTAAACTGCGCAGCTTCGACGAGCCGCCGTTCCGCTGATTCGCGATGGTCATTTAGCGGTCAGGGCACTAGCATTGTCAGCCCTGACCGTTAGATGTTTTCTTCGCCATGTCCCGTCCTCAACGTCCCGTTTCCCGCCGCCCCGGCGCGAAGCCATCTCCTTCAGCCCCGCGCCGTGTCGCCAAGGCACCACCTGCCGAGCCGAAACTGATTCTGTTCAACAAACCGTTCGATGTGCTGACGCAATTCAGCGACGGCGAAGGGCGGGCGACGCTCAAGGACTTTATCGAGATACCGGGGATCTACCCGGCAGGACGTCTGGACCGCGACAGCGAAGGCTTGCTGCTATTGACCAACGATGGCCAGCTCCAGGCGCGGATCGCCGACCCCAAGCACAAACTGGCCAAGACCTACTGGGTGCAGGTCGAAGGCGAGCCGAGCGCCGAGCAGTTGCAGCGCTTGCGTGACGGTGTTGAATTGAACGATGGCATGACCCTGCCTGCCGAAGCGCGGCAACTGGATGAACCGCAGTTGTGGCCACGCAACCCGCCGGTACGCTTTCGTAAAAGCGTGCCGACCAGTTGGCTGGAGCTGGTGATTCGCGAGGGTCGCAATCGGCAGGTTCGGCGCATGACGGCGGCAGTCGGGCTGCCGACGTTGCGGTTGGTGCGGGTCAGGATCGGCGACTGGACGATCGAAGGGCTCGATCAGGGCCAGTGGAAGGAAGTGCCAGCGCGCTTATAAAGTGCCGGTTTCGATCAGGCCAATGACCACGCTTTTGATCACAAATGCAGCAACGCCAAGGCCCAGCACGAAAAACAGAATGAACGAGCCGAAGCGTCCGGCCTTGGACTTTTTCGCCAGATCCCAGACGATGAAACCCATGAAAATGATCAGGATGCTGACCAGGCCGGTCATCATCCACTCTTCGAAAATTGCAGGATCCATTGAACATCTCCGCGCGGGCGAGGCTAAAAGGGCGCGGCGAGTATACGCCAATGGATATTGGCTGCGAGTTGATCTGCGGCAGTGTGTCGCAGCTATTCGTCGCCTGTGCCGGCCCCATCGCTGGCAAGCCAGCTCCCACAGGGCTTCGTGTCGGGCACAATATGGCGATCGACACAAAACCTTGTGGGAGCTGGCTTGCCAGCGATGGCGGTTTCAGCTACGCAGATGAGTCAAAGGCAGTTCAGTGCTGTTCAAAACCTGATTCAACACAAAACTCGACCGCACACTGGTCACCCCTTCAATCCGCGTCAGATGCCCCAGCAGCAATTTCTGGTAATGGTCCATGTCCGGCACCACGACCTTGAGCTGATAATCGGCATCCATCCCGGTCACCAGGCTGCATTCCAGTACCTGCGGCAAGGTGCGGATGGCGGCTTCGAAGTTTTCGAATCGCTCCGGTGTGTGCCGGTCCATGCCTATCAAAACATACGCTGTCAGGCTCAGGCCGAGCATCTTGCGGTCGAGCAGGGCGACCTGGCGGGTAATGTAGCCGTCGTCTTCCAGTTGCTTGACCCGCCGTGAGCAGGGGGAAGGTGACAGGCCGATGCGTTCGGCCAGCTCCTGATTGGAGATGCGCGCGTCGCGCTGCAATTCAGCCAAAATGCTCAGGTCATATCGGTCAAGTTTGCTCATCAAACGGTCCCTTGTCATAACTATTGCGACAGATTATCTATCCAGGGTTAAAAATTGCGCAAGTGATGTTTATTTGAGCAATATTCGCAATCCTCTGCCGGCGCTCCAGGCCTATTCTTATCACCAGAATCACTGCTCGGACAAACAGTCCAATGCGGCCCGCCGAATCAGGCCCGCCGCGGTCGCCACCCCCACAGGGGATGTGCTGGCCCCCGAGCTGCACACTGTCCAGAAGACGGCGTGAGGTGAGCCGACGTCAAAAGCGTCGAGCACGGACGAAGTTCTCAAGGGGAGGCCGACGGGTCTCCCCTTTTTCTTGCCCGCTATTTGGCGCCTGCCCTCAATAAATAAGTTTCGCGACTGATAACCTGTTGCAGAACCGGCCTGTGCATTTCCAGTCTTACCTACAGGCCCTGACCCGCATAGAGGAAAAGCATGAGATCGCGCATCTGGCGTTTGGCCGGTGTTGGTTTGCTGTGTTTCAGTGTCACCGCGCAAGCGCTGGCCGACCAGCCGCAGAACCGCGGCCCCGATGGCGGACAACACGGAGACGGCGGGCATCAGGGCAACAATCAGGGCCATGACGGCAACAACCCGCCGCGCCCGCAGAATGGCCAGCAACCGAATCAGCACAACGGCCAGAATCAAAACCAGAACAACAACCAATGGCAAAGCCGTCCAGCGCCGGATTACAACAGCCGGGTGCGCTCGCCGCCACCACCGCCGCAACTGCCAGCCAATGACCTGCCCATCCAGCCTCGACCCGACACCGTGCAACAGACTCAGCCGCCGCGGCGTGGATACTATCAGGACGAGCCGCGGCGCAACGATCCTGACCCCCGCTGGAATGGCTATATCGGTGCGCCGTCCCACGACAACAACCACTGGCAGGGTCGTCCCAGTGGTCACGGCAATGGCTGGGGCCCCGGCCCGCAGTATCATCCGGGGCACGTGATCGAGCGCTTCCCGGACCGCGACTACCGTGTGCCCTATGGTGGCCGCGATTACTACTACTCCGGCGGCTACTGGTATCGCCCGCAGGGCCAGCGTTACGTGGTGGTGCAGCCGCCACGCGGGATTCGCATCCAGTACCTGCCCGATTACGCTCGTGAAGTCTGGATCGGGGGGTCGTTGCTGTTCCTCGCGGCCGGTTCCTACTACGCCTATCAGGAAAGCACCCAGGATTACGTGGTGGTCGAGCCGCCTGGCCAACCGTTGGCAACCGGCAATGGCTACGACGTGGAGGCTTATCCGGCCAACGGCCAGTCACCGGAACAGGTCAACCAGGACGGCTACGATTGCTATCGTTGGGCGGTCGAGCAGAGTGGTTTTGACCCGCGGGTCGATACCTATCAACCGGACCCGGCGGTGGTACAGACCTACCGTCAGGCCCAGGGCGGTTGCCTGGGCAGTCGCGGTTATCGGGTGACGTTCTGAGCCCTGGCGGCTTTGACGACTTCCTGCGGATCGGCGTGCACCAGCACTTCGGCCCGCGGGTAGGCGGCGTGAATCGCGTCGGCGGCCTGGTCGCTGATGCCGTGGGCGACTGACAGGGTCAATTCCCCCGGCAATTCCAGGTGCAGCTGCACAAACCACTGGTTGCCGGAAATCCGCGTGCGCAAATCATGGGCGCCCAATACCCCCGGCACACTGCAGGCCAGTTCCAGCATGTGCTGGCTGACATCCGCCGGCAGCTCCTCATCCATCAATACCGCAAAGCTTTCCCGGGCGATCGTGACTGCGCTCCAGAAAATGTAGGCGGCAATGCCCAGGCCGAACCAGGGGTCGACCTGATGCCAGCCAAACCCGGCGAGCACCAACGCCACCAGGATGCTGCCATTGAGCAGCAGGTCCGAACGGTAATGCAGGGAGTCGGCGCGCACCGCGTTGGAGCCGGTGGCTTTGACCACTCGATGCTGCACCATCAGCAGCACCAAGGTCAGGAGCAGCGAGAACACGATCACCCCGATGCTGATCCACGGTGCGCCCACCGGTTCCGGATGCTTGAGCCGCTCCAGTGCCTGCAGCGCGATCAACACCGCACTGCCGCCGATGAACAGCGCCTGGGCCATGCCGGCCAGTGACTCGGCCTTGCCATGCCCGTAGCGATGATCGTCGTCGGCCGGGCGCAACGCGTAGTGCACCGCCAGCAGGTTGAGCAGCGAGGTCACGCCGTCAAGGGCCGAGTCGGTCAACCCGGCGAGCATGCTCACCGAACCGCTCAGCCACCAGGCGATGGCTTTGGCGACGATCAGCGTGCAAGCCACCGCCACCGAGGCACGGGTCGCCAGCCGCAGCAGGCGGGCGTGTTCGGAGCTGGATATCATGGGTGCGGATGTTCCTTGTCGTGCCCCGATTACGCGGCCGGATGCAGGCCGAACATGGCCAGTTGCTGGGCGCTACCCTTGTGCTGGATCAGGCGTGGATCGTCCAGCGGCAAGCTGCGGCCCGTTTCACGCTCCAGGATAGTCTGCAGCTTGAGGTTATCGACCTTGCCGTCGGCACCGATGGCTTCCTTGAGTTTTTCCGGCGCCACCTGTGCGGTTTCGCCCGGTGCGAAGTAAATCGCGCCGGTGGCGAAGTCCACGCCAAATGCGATCAGGCCGGGGATGACGTAGAACAGCAGGCCCACGGCATCGAGCACGGCAATGGCCGGGTCGATCTTGCCGTCGATCTGGCCACGGCGATCGGGGTAGAAGATCGAGCCGCACGCAGTGAGCTGGGTCAGCAGGGTCGCGACCAAAACACCGCCGATCAGGCGAAAGGGAACACGCATATGAAATCTCCTGGGTTATTTCCAAACGAAGCGTAGTCGGTATGAATTAAGACCCTGACGAACGCCCCGCAGTTCGCCGTTATACTCGCCGCGGCAGGACGTGCCCACAGTAAATTGCGGCCGCGTCTCACCCCACCGGAATAGTTGAGGATTAACGTTGTTTTTTCCAGATCGACAATGCGTCATGGCCGATGAATGTTATCGGGGTTCGGCCCTCCGGGCTGAAGCTGTGGGCGTGCCATGCTGCGTTGCGGGACTTGGCAAGGAAACGACCCTTGCCTGCGTCCCGCGCCTTGCCTGGCACGCCCACAGCTTCAACGCGACTCGCAATTTACTGTGGGCACGCCCTGGGGAGCCAGCATGATTTCTTTGCCGATTGATGAAGTTTTACCCGCCCTGCGTGAAGCCCTGGCGACACGCCACGAAGCCGTGCTCGAAGCACCGCCCGGTGCCGGTAAGACCACCCGCGTGCCCTTGGCCTTGCTTGATGAGCCGTGGCTGGCCGGGCAAACCATCCTGATGCTTGAACCGCGCCGCCTGGCCGCGCGGGCGGCAGCGGAGCGTCTGGCCAGTGAGCTGGGCGAGAAGGTTGGTGAAACCGTGGGTTATCGCATTCGGCTCGACAGCAAGGTCGGCCCCAACACCCGAATTGAAGTGGTTACCGAGGGCATCCTCACCCGGCGCTTGCAGGATGATCCGGCGCTTGAAGGCGTGGGCCTGTTGATCTTCGACGAATTCCACGAACGCAGCCTCGACGCCGACCTGGCGCTGGCCTTGAGCCTCAATGGCCGGGAACTGTTCCGTGACGATCAGCCGCTGAAGATCCTGCTGATGTCGGCCACCCTGGAAGGCGAGCGCCTGGCCGGGTTGCTCGACGATGCGCCAATCCTGCGCAGCGAAGGGCGCATGTACCCGGTGGCGATGCGCTGGGGCCGGCCATTCCAGGCCGGTGAATTCATCGAGCCGCGATTGGTGCAGACCGTTCTCGAAGCCTTGAACGATGAGTCCGGCAGCGTGCTGGTGTTCCTGCCGGGGCAGGCCGAGATCCGTCGCGTGCATCAACAACTGGTGGATGCGCTGGGCGATAACACGCAAATCCTGCTCTGCCCGTTGCATGGTGAGCTGGACCTCGCCGCGCAACGGGCGGCGATCGATCCGGCGCCGCCGGGTAAACGCAAAGTGGTGCTGGCCACCAACATCGCCGAGACCAGCCTTACCATCAACGGCGTGCGCGTGGTGATCGACGCCGGGTTGGCGCGGGTGCCGCGTTTCGATCCCGGCAGCGGCATGACCCGCCTCGACACCCAACGTATTTCCAAGGCCAGTGCTACCCAGCGTGCGGGCCGGGCAGGGCGACTGGAACCGGGTGTGTGCTATCGCTTGTGGTCGCAGGACCAGCACGAACAATTGGCGGCTTATGGCAGTGCGGAAATTCTTTCGGCGGATCTCGCCGGGTTGGCGCTGCAGCTGGGGCGTTGGGGCGTGACACCAGGCCAGCTGGTTTGGCTGGATGTACCTCCGGCAGCCGCTTATGCACAGGCTCAGGACTTGCTGGTTCGTCTTGGCGCGCTGGAGGGCGAAGCGCTGACCCGTCACGGTCAGGCCATGGCCGAACTGCCGGCGCATCCCCGTATCGCGCACCTGTTGTTACGTGGGCAGGCGCTCGGCTTGGCCGACATGGCTTGCGATGTCGCGGCCTTGCTCGGCGAGCGCGATATCCTGCGTGGCGCCGGCGCCGACTTGCACAGCCGATTGGCGCTGTTGTCCGGCGAAGCGCGCGGCGCTCGTGGTGGCCAGGGTGGCGTACAACGAGCCCGGCAGCTGGCGCGGCAGTATCGAGGTTACCTGCGCGCCAAGGCGTCGGAGCCGGTCGGCGATCCCGATCATCCACGCTGGCTCGGTGCGCTGCTGGCCTTGGCCTATCCCGACCGCGTCGCCCAACAACGCCGTGCCGGCGGCGCCGAGTATCGCCTGGCCAACGGTCGCGCCGCGCTGTTTGCCGAAGCCGACAGCCTGATGAAGCAGCCGTGGCTGGTGATTGCCGATCTCGGCAGTCGACAAGGCCAGCGTGAAGAGCGGATTTATCTGGCGGCGGATTTCGATCCGGCGTTGTTCGACTCGGTACTGGCCGAACAGGTGCGATGCGTCGATCAACTGGATTGGGACGAGCGCGAAGGTGTGCTGCGGGCCGAGCGCCAACGCAAGGTGGGCGAGCTCGTCCTCAGCCGCGAACCGTTGACCGGTCTCGATGAAAGCGCCCGCAGCAAGGCGTTGGTCAACCTGGTGCGGCGCAAAGGCCTGGAGCTGTTGCCGTGGACCCCGGAGTTGCGCCAGTGGCAGGCTCGGGTGGCGTTGTTGCGCCAGCTGGACCTGGGCGGCAAGGGCGAAAGTGATTGGCCAGATGTCAGCGATGCTGCGCTGCTGAACACCCTTGAGCATTGGTTGATGCCGTATCTTGGCAAAGTCTCGCGACTCAGTCATTTCGCCAATCTCGACCTCTCGAGCATCGTTCACAACCTGTTGCCGTGGCCACTGCCGCAACGCTTGGACGAAATGGCGCCGCACCACTTGAGCGTGCCATCGGGTTCATCGATTCGTCTGGATTACAGCGAACAGCCGCCGATTCTGGCGGTGCGCTTGCAGGAGCTGTTCGGCCTGGCCGAAACCCCGCGCATCGCCGGTGGCCGGCAAGTGGTCAAGCTGCATTTGCTGTCACCGGCGCGGCGGCCCGTGCAGGTAACCCAAGACCTGGCGAACTTCTGGCGCAGCACCTACGCCGAGGTGAAAAAAGACCTGAAGGGACGCTATCCGAAACATTACTGGCCGGATGACCCGCTGGTAGCCGAAGCCACGGCGCGGATCAAGCCGCGCAAGCAATGACGCTGTAATCTACGGCGCGGCGGGCAGCAGAAACCGCGCAATCACCGGCAGGTGGTCGGAGATGCGCAGGGTATCGTCTTGCCGCACCGTCGCCTCGACCCGCTTGATCCGCGGGCTGTAGAACAGATAGTCGACGGTCCGGTCCGGGCCGTTCAAGCCGGCATCGTTGGGGTAATGGGTCAGCCAGCGCGCGCGGTCGATGCCGCTGGATTCGTTGTTGGTGGGGATCATCGGGTACTTGTCCCACAATAGATGCAGGGCGCTGTCGGCGGAGTACGGGGTGCGCTGTTCGCTGGGCAAGCGCTGGTATTGCCCCAGCGGCAGCAGGTTGAAGTCGCCACCGATCAGCCAGGGCGTGCCGCGGCTTTCGAACTTGTCGAGGGCCTTGGCCACTGCCGCGACCTGAGCCTGCAACGTCTCGTCAGGTTGGGTCGCTCGGTCCAGATGGGTGTTGAGGACCGCGAGCTGGCCACCGTCGCTCAATGGCAGGTAGGTCACCAACAGAGCGTTTTTCGGTTGGAACTGGCGACTGATCGGGTTGGCCGAAGCGATCGGCAATTGCAGGCGTTCGGCGTGCTCGATCTGATAACGACTCAAGGTCGCCAGTTGCCGGCCGACGCTGCCGAAAATGTGCGGGTTGGGCACGAAGTCAGCCTTCCAGTCGAAGGCATGGGCGCTGCACGGATACAGGTCGGTGAGCCGCTCCTGCAGCAGTTTGAGCTGGTTCTGGTAGTCGCTGGCCTTGGCGCCGTCATCGAGTTCCTGCAGCAGCACGACGTCCGGTTGCTCGTCGCGGATAACCCGCGCCACTTCGTCGAGGCTGAAGGCCATGTCTTCCGGCGTGGGGGCGTCGTCGGCGCCGGCGGCCAGGTCATTCCAGAACACGTAGCGCTTGCCCGCCAGGTACTGGACGTTCCAGGTCATGACCTTCAGTGCCTGGCCGGGTGCCAGGACTGGCGCCTGAGTACTGCACGCAACCGGCGCTGTTTCCCTGGCCTCGGGGCGCCAGGTCAGGCTGTAGGTCATCACAGCGATCAAACCGATGACGATCAACAATCCCAGCAAGGTGTAGCGCAGCAGTCGGGTCATGGCTCGGCTTATCGCGTTACGGAAATTGCCCCCGAGCATACCCGACTGACGAGCGGTCGCCCAAGGTCAACGTGGGCCGTCGATTTTTTCCGGTACTTCGCTGATCAGCATGAACAGGCGGAACAGCACCACGCTGGTGAACAGTTGCAAGAAGCTGTGGGCACTGTCGATCAACAGCGAGATCGCCGGGTTCTGCGGCTCGGGGTACGCCGCCAACGTTGCGCCCTTGAGCAACCACAAGGGCCCCATCACACACAGGATGCACACCAGGATGCGCATGAAGTGGCCACGGGTCAGGCGCAGGCTTTCCTTCATGGCCTGCAATGGCGCCAGGCCACGCAGTACCAGGAGGTATTCGCCGAAAGCCAGGGTTACCATCAGCCAGATGCCCGGCAGGAAGTACAGCGACAGGCCCAGCAGGATCAGCAGGGTGTTCAGGGCGGTCAGCAAGGCGAAACGCGGCCACAGATAGGCGGACCTCGACAGTAGCTCGCGGTTGCTGGGCGATTCGCCACGGCTGCGGGCGTCGAGGAACAGGATCAGGGCGGCGGTGTACAGCGGATAAACCAGCAGGCCGACGATCACACTGATGCCGGGAAAACTGTCCGGCTCGGTGGAGTGGTCGACCACTTGTTGCAACAGGGCCTCGATGATCACCAGCGGCAGGCACAGCTGCACGATCTGGCCCAGATTGCGTTTGAAGAAATACAAGGAGTCGCGCAGTACATCGAACGGATTCATCAGTAGATATCGCAGTTGAAAGCAGTGGCCCACTTTAACCGATGATGCGCGGGAGGGCGCAAACGTAAACGTTCGGTAAAACTCATTGAAACAACTTGTTTCAGCCTCCATTAAGGTCGGGCACCTTATCCTTTATGGGTAAAGGCAACGATTTCCCAGGCAATCATGAGGTCGCCATGAACAGCGAAGAACAAACCCTGATCGATGGACTGTTTTCCCGGCTGCAACAGGCCGAGACGGACTCAGCCCCGCGCGACGCCCAGGCCGAGGCGCGGATCAAGGAGCACCTGGCACGCCAACCGGCGGCGGGTTATTTCATGACCCAGGCGATTCTGGTGCAGGAGGCGGCGATCAAGAGCCTCGACGGCCAAAACCAGCAACTGGTGGAGCAAATCCAGAAATTACAGGCCGAACTGCAGCAGGCCAAGGCGCAAACGCCAGCCCCGGCGACGAGCAGCGGTGGCTTTTTGTCTAGCCTCTTTGGTGGCAGTCCGCAGCCTGCGCCCACACAAAGCGCGCCGGTGTCGGGCGGTGGCGGCTGGCGCGAGCCGGCGCGGCCGTCGTTCAATACGCAGCCGCCGCAGCAGAACTTCGGTGCTGCGCCACAGCAGGGCTATGCACCCCAGCAACAGGCCCCGGCGGCGGGCAGCGGCTTTCTCGGTGGCGCGCTGAAAACCGCGGCTGGTGTGGCGGGTGGCGTGATGCTGGCACAAGGCATCAGCAGTCTGTTTCACCACAACCAGGCACCCCAGGAAGTCGTCGAAGTCATCAAGGAAGAACCGGCCCAGGTCAACGACCAGGGCAACAATGGCTGGGGCGATGACCAGCGCATGGCCGGCAACGACACCTATGCCGACAACCAGGGCGGTTTTGCCGATGCCGACTACAGCGATGACAGCTCATCGTTCTTTGGCGGCGACGACGACTCGTTCATCTGACACACCATTCGTCCGGGGCGCTGCGGCGCTTCGGGCCGATTATTCGCGAAACTCTGCTTTGGGCTGGCATACTGGGCGACTTTTCGGGCCTGGTGCCCGGTCCTGCCTGCGCTTTATCGAGGTGTCCGGTGAAAAAAATCGCAGTGTTCGCCGATGTCCAGAACCTCTATTACACCGTGCGCCAGGCTTATGGTTGCCACTTCAACTATGCCGCGTTGTGGGCTGACATCAGCAAGCAAGGCGAGATTGTCGAGGCCTATGCCTACGCGATCGATCGTGGCGACAGCAAACAGCAGCAGTTCCAGCAGATCCTGCGCAACCTCGGTTTCACCGTGAAGCTCAAGCCCTATATCCAGCGCAGCGATGGCTCGGCCAAGGGCGACTGGGACGTGGGCATCACCCTCGACATCATGGACGCGGCCGACCATGTCGATGAAGTGGTGCTGGCTTCTGGCGACGGTGATTTCGACATGCTGCTGGAGCGCATCATCAGCAAGCACGGCGTGCAAGCGGTGGCCTACGGGGTACCCGGCCTGACGGCCAACTCGCTGATCCGCGCCGCCAGCCGCTACGTGCCGATCGAAGGCGCGTTGCTGCTCAAGAATTGATTTTTACGGAGTTCAAACAGGTTTGGAACGCATAGCAGTCATCGACTTTGAAACCACCGGGATCTCTCCGAGCAGCAGTTGCCGGGCCACGGAAATTGCCGTGGTGATCCTTGAGCAAGGGCGCATCGTCGAGCGTTACCAGAGCCTGATGAACGCCGGCGTGCGCGTCCCTGGCTTCATCGAACAACTGACCGGCATCAGCAACGCCATGCTGCGCACCGCGCCTTCGGCCGAGCAGGTGATGAACGAGGTCAACGAGTTCGTCGGCACCACGCCATTGCTGGCCCACAACGCCGCGTTCGACCAGAAGTTCTGGGATTTCGAACTGGGGCGGATCAAACGCACGCGCCTGCAGAACTTTGCCTGCTCGCTGCTGCTGGCCCGGCGCCTGATGCCCGCGGCACCGAACCACAAGCTCGGCACCCTCACCACCTTCGCCAACCTGCCCCACACCGGCAAGGCTCACCGGGCCATGGCCGACGCCGAGATGGCGGCTAACCTGACGGTGCATCTGGCCGAAGAACTGCGGCACAAGCATGGCTTGAGCGAGCTGTCCCATGATCTGTTGTGCAAATTGCAGAAAGTGCCGGCGGCGAAGGTGGGCGAACACCTCAAGCGCTATCGCTGATCCCGAGTCCTGCAAGTAACCCTTGTGAGAGCCAGCCTGCTGGCGATTACGGTGTGTCATTCAACCTCTTGGTGGGCTGAACCACTGCAATCGCCAGCAGGCTGGCTCCCACATTGGTATGTGTTGATCTCAGGTTTGTTTGCCATTGCCTTCGATGTGCCCCAACGGCACCCGCTTCTCTATCGCACTCGACAACACAATCGATGTCTTGCTGAAGCCAAACGTGGCAATCCGGTTGATCAAATCTTCCAGCTCCGGCATCGAACCCACCGCCGCTTGCATGATCACGCACGGGTCACCGGTCACGCGGTGGCATTCGGTCAGTTGCGGGATCTTGATCAGGTCGTCGTAGGCTTTCTGGTTGCCGTGCTGGTTCAGGCGCAGTTCGATGACACACTGGATCGGCAAGCCGAGCTTGGCCATGTCGACCTTCGCCTGGTAACCGGTAATCACGCCGCTGGATTCGAGCTTGGCCACGCGTTCGGCCACGGCCGGGGCGGAGAGGTTGACCTTGCGCGCGAGGTCCGCGTAAGACGCGCGACCGTTTTCCAGGAGGGCGCTGAGCAGCATGCGGTCGTACTTATCCATCGAGGCAACTCCTGAAAATGACGGACTTTCGAAAACACGGTTTATAGCGCTGAACTCCGTGTTTTGAAAAGTGTACCGGCGGTTTAAACAGGTTTTGTAACTTATTTTCTCGCGTCAGCCTTTCTAGAATAGCCGTTCACCTGTTCTGCCTGTGAGCTGCCTATCATGTCCGGCCTACGTCGCTTTCCCTTACCGTTAATCGCTGCCTTCTTCGCGCTCTACGTGATTTGGGGCTCGACCTACCTGGTGATCCGCATCGGTGTGGAGTACTGGCCGCCCTTGCTGCTCGCGGGCATTCGCTTCGTCATCGCCGGAAGCCTGATGTACGCCTTCCTGCGCTGGCGCGGGGCGCCGGCCCCGACCTGGGCGCAATGGAAAGCCGCCGGGATCATCGGTGTGTTGCTGCTGGCGTGCGGCAACGGCGCGGTCAGCGTGGCCGAGCACACGGGCGTGGCTTCCGGCGTGGCCGCGCTGGCGGTGGCGACGGTGCCGCTGTTTACCTTGCTCTGTGGTTATTTCTGGGGCGCGCGTAATACCCGTCTTGAATGGGCGGGCGTTGCGCTTGGGATGATCGGCATCGTCATGCTCAACCTCGGCTCCAACCTGCAATCGAGCCCGCTGGGTGCGGCGTTGCTGATCTTCGCTGCGGCCACCTGGGCATTCGGCTCGGTGTGGAGCAAGCACTTGCCGTTGCCGCAAGGCGCAATGGCCAGTGCCGTGGAAATGCTGGTCGGCGGCGTGGTGTTGCTGATCGCCAGTGCGCTGAGCGGTGAACACCTGGAGAAGGTCCCGCCCATCGAGGGCTGGGCGGCGCTGGCGTACTTGACCGTGTTCGGTTCGATCATTGCCTTCAACGCCTACATGTATCTGCTCAAGCATGTGCGTCCGGCGGCGGCCACCAGTTATGCCTACGTCAATCCGGCGGTGGCCGTGTTGCTCGGGATCGTGTTTGTCGGAGAAACCATTGGCATCGAGGAAGCGCTGGCCATGTTGGTGATCATCAGTGCGGTAGTGCTGATTGGCCTGCCGCAATGGCGTCGTTCACCGGAGCGGCCAGTGGTGAAGGTGGAGCCGACGGTAGTGCCGACAGAATCCCGTGTGAATTAGGGTAAACTGCGCGCCATTGCATACTTGTTTCGCACAATCGCGCTGATTTTTCCTACGGTACTCCCATGACTTTCGCCACCCTTGGCCTGATCGAACCCTTGCTGCGCTCCCTTGAGACGCTCGGCTACCAGACTCCGACGCCGGTTCAGGCACAAGCCATTCCAGCGGTGCTGGCCGGTCGCGACCTGATGGCCGCGGCCCAGACCGGCACCGGCAAGACCGCCGGTTTCGCCTTGCCGCTCCTGCAACTGCTGGCCATGGAAGGGCCGAAAGTCACCGCCAACTCGGTGCGTGCGCTGATTCTGGTGCCGACCCGAGAGCTGGCCGAGCAGGTTCACGAAGCGGTGCGCCAATATGCCGAGAACCTGCCGCTGCGGACCTACGCGGTGTACGGCGGTGTCAGCATCAACCCGCAAATGATGAAGCTGCGCAGCGGGGTCGACCTGCTGGTGGCGACCCCGGGCCGTTTGCTCGACCTGTTCCGCCAGAACGCACTGAAGTTCAATCAGCTGCAAACCCTGGTGCTGGACGAAGCCGATCGCATGCTCGACCTGGGTTTCTCCGAGGAGCTGGCGAACATCTATAAGGCGCTGCCGAAGAAACGTCAGACGCTGCTGTTCTCCGCCACCTTCTCCGACGACATCCGCCTGCTGGCCGGGCAAATGCTCAACGATCCGCTGAGCATCGAAGTCAGCCCGCGCAACGTCGCCGCCAATACGGTCAAGCAATGGATCGTGACGGTCGACAAGAAGCGCAAGCCGGAGCTGTTCGTTCACTTGATGCGCAAGGGCAAGTGGAAGCAGGTGCTGGTGTTCGCCAAGACCCGCAACGGCGTGGACGCGCTGGTGGAAAAACTCCAGGGCCTGGGCATCAACGCCGATGGCATCCACGGCGACAAGCCCCAGGCGACCCGTCAGCGCGCGCTGGACCGCTTCAAGCTCAGTGAAGTGCAGATCCTGGTCGCCACCGACGTCGCGGCCCGGGGCCTGGATATCGAAGACCTGCCATTGGTGGTCAATTTCGATTTGCCGATCGTGGCCGAGGATTACATCCACCGTATCGGTCGTACCGGGCGTGCCGGCTCCACCGGCGAGGCGATTTCCCTGGTGTGCGCCGATGAAGTGAATCTGCTGTCGGCCATCGAAATGTTGACCCGTCAGACGCTCAAGCGTCAGAACGAGCCGGACTTCGAGCCAGAGCATCGCGTGCCGGACACCGATGCCAGTGGCCAGGTGGTCAAGAAGCCGAAGAAACCGAAGAAGCCCAAAGCGTCGGGTGGTGGCGGTAAACGCAATCTCGGCAAGTGGGTCGACAGCGGGGAAGCTGCGCCAGCGGAGCCTTCGATCAAGCCTGTGCGCAAGGTGCCAGTGTTCAACACTGGGCCGCGTAAGCGTAAGCCTTGATTACACGCTGCGCCTGTTAAGCCCTCATCGCCAGCAGGCTGGCTCCCACAGGGGATTTGTGTCGTTCACAAAAACTTGTGGGAGCCAGCCTGCTGGCGATGAGGGCGACGGGGTCTTCAGCTCTTGCGCTGCAACCACTCAACCATCCCAAGTCCCGCCGCACGCCCACTGGCGAAACACGCGGTCAGCAGATAGCCGCCAGTTGGCGCTTCCCAATCGAGCATTTCCCCCGCGCAGAAAACCCCAGGCATGTGCTTGAGCATCAAACGCTCATCCATCGACTCGAACTTCACACCTCCCGCACTGCTGATGGCTTCGTCCAGCGGTCGGGTTTTCACCAGTGTCATTGGCAACGCCTTGATCGCTTTGGCCAGCAGTCCCATGTCGGTAAAGGTTTCGGCAGATGTCAGCTCTCGCAACAACGCCGCTTTCACCCCATCAATACCCAACTGACTGTGCAAATGTTTAGCCATCGAGCGTGAGCCGCGTGGTTTGCTCAATGCCGCCTGGATTTTATCCACAGGTCGGCCGGGCAGCAGGTCCAGATGAATGGTCGCCGAGCCATGCTGGTTGATCGCTTCACGGATCGGTGCGGACAAGGCGTAGATCAGGCTCCCTTCAATCCCGGTCGCAGTGATCACGCATTCACCCAGCCTTGGCACGTCATCATCGAGGCCGATGGCGATGTTTTTCAGTGGCGCGCCGGCGAACTTGCTGACCATCAAGTCGCTCCAGGCCCGCACCTCGAAGCCGCAATTACTTGGCTGCAGCGGCGCGAGTCCTACCGCCTTTTGCTCCAGTGGCAGCATCCACGCGCCGTCCGAACCCAGGCGCGCCCAACTGCCGCCACCGAGGGCGAGGAGGGTCGCATTGGCTTGAACCGTTTTTTCGCCATCGGGGCTGTCGATGCGCAAACCGCCGTGATCATCCCAGCCGAGCCAGCGGTGGCGGGTGTGGATAACTACGTCGCTGTCGCGCAGGCGTTTGAGCCAGGCACGCAGCAGGGGCGCGGCTTTCATGTCGGTGGGAAAGACCCGGCCGGAACTGCCGATAAAGGTGTCGATGCCCAGCCCGTGAATCCACTGGCACAGCGCATCGGCACCGAAGGCGCGCAGCAGCGGCGCAATCTGTGGCGCGCGTTCGGCATAGCGCGAGAGGAAGACCGGGTAGGCTTCGGAGTGGGTGATGTTCATGCCGCCGACGCCCGCCAGGAGGAATTTTCGCCCCACCGAAGGCATGCCATCGTACAGGTCGACCTTGATCCCGGCCTGGCTCAACACTTCAGCCGCCATCAGACCGGCGGGGCCGCCGCCGATGATGGCGACATTATGGGAAAAGGCTGACGAGAATTGAGTCATGGAATGCGCTGCGGTCTGACGGGATAAGCCGGGCATTCTAGCAGCCCCGTCCTCTGTAGGAGCGAGCCTGCTCGCGATTGCGGCGCTACATTCAACATCTGTGGCCCTGACAGACCGCTATCGCGAGCAGGCTCACTCCTACAGGGTTTACAGGTGAATCTAGTGGCTGGTTAAAAAACAACCACCACTCTGTAGCCCACACCCCGCATAGCCTGCAGTCCCTTTCCCGCAGGTTATCCACAGGCGGCTCCACAGACATTGTGGGTAAAGCATCCACAACTCAGTGACAGCCTGATGACTCCCAGACCCGCTGGGCACTGTGATGGAGGATGCCATGACGACGGGCGAGGGCCTGACGGTCCTTGCTGTAGCCGCCGCCGATCACGCCGACCACCGGGATATCGCGGCCCAGGCAATGGCGCATCACGCTTTCATCGCGGGCGGCGACACCGTTGTCGGTCAGTTTCAGGTAACCCAGTGCGTCGTCTTTATGCACGTCGACACCCGCGTCGTACAGCACCAGGTCCGGCTGATAGAGGGGCAAGAGGTAGTTGAGCGCATCGTCCACCACTTTCAGGTAATCGGCATCGCCCATGCCGTTGGGCAGCGGGATGTCCCAGTCACTTTCGGCTTTGCGTGCAGGAAAGTTCTTCTCGCAGTGCAGGGAAACGGTCACCGCTTCCGGTGTGTTGTGCAGAATGCGTGCAGTGCCGTCGCCCTGATGCACATCGCAGTCGAAGATCAGCACCCGATTCACCCGACCACTCTCCAGCAGGAAATGACTGATCACCGCCAGGTCATTGAAGATGCAGAACCCGGCGGGGTAATCGTAATGGGCATGGTGGGTGCCGCCGGCCAGGTGGCAGGCCAGGCCATGCTCCAGCGCCTGTTCCGCCGCCAGCAGCGAACCGCCGACCGCGCGCACCGTGCGCCGGGCCAGGGCTTCGCTCCAGGGCAGGCCGAGGCGTCGTTGGTCTTCGCGGGACAGATCGCCACTCATGTAGCGCTCGATATACGAAGGGTCATGGGCGAGGGCGAGAATGTCCGGTGGGCACAACTGTGGGCGCAGCAGGTCGGCGTCGCGCGTCAGGCCGCTGTCCACCAGGTGATCGCGCAGCAGGCGAAACTTGTCCATCGGGAAGCGGTGATCCGCCGGGAACTCGGGACTGTAGTCTTCGTGGTAGATCAGCGGCAGCGGCATGATGATTTCGTAGCGCAATGAGTGAAGGATCCTACCAGCGTTGTAGACTGGCGGCATGGAATTGGGGGAGGGGCACGATGGAGCCGATACTCGAACTGGCGAGCGCGCGATTGCTGTTGCGGCAGTGGCGTGATGAGGATTTGCCAGAATTTGCCGCGATGTGCGCCGATCCACAGGTCATGCGCTATTTTCCCGCACCCTTGAGTCGATTGGAAAGTGCGTCGTTGATTGGCAGGGTTCGCGAGCACTTTGCCGAGCATGGCTTTGGCTTCTGGGCCCTGGAGCGCAAAGACACCGGCCAGTTCATCGGTTTTACCGGTCTGGGCGTGGTCGGTTTCGACGCGCCTTTCACCCCGGCCGTTGAAATCGGCTGGCGCCTGGCGCGCGAACACTGGGGCCTTGGTTATGCCAGCGAAGCGGCATGGACGGCTCTGCGTTGCGGGTTTGATCGCCTGGTACTGAATGAAATCGTGTCCTTTACCGCGACCAGAAACCTGCCGTCGCAGAAAGTCATGCAGGCGATCGGCATGCATCACGATCCGTCCGATGACTTCGATCACCCCAGGCTTGCCCTCGATCATCCCCTGCGCCACCACGTGCTGTATCGCATCAGCCGTGAACAATGGCTGCAAACCTTGCATGGATAACCTGGCACGGACGTTTACAATGGCCCCTATATTGGCAGGGGCCAGATACTGAATCGACCGACGCAGCCAGGACTGCGCGGCATTGCGTTGTGTGAGGAGAGCTGAATGAGCCAAGTGTTGGATGATCTGGTCGACCTGCTGAGCCTGGAATCGATCGAAGAAAACCTGTTCCGTGGCCGCAGCCAGGACTTGGGGTTTCGTCAGCTGTTCGGTGGCCAGGTGCTCGGTCAGTCGCTGTCGGCGGCCAGTCAGACCGTTGAAGAAACACGCCACGTGCATTCGCTGCATGGCTATTTCCTGCGCCCGGGCGACGCCAAGTTGCCAGTGGTTTACTCCGTAGACCGCGTGCGCGACGGCGGCAGTTTCAGCACCCGCCGGGTCACGGCGATCCAGAAGGGCCAGCCGATCTTCACCTGCAGCGCCTCGTTCCAATACGACGAAGCAGGATTCCAGCACCAGACACAAATGCCGCAAGTGGTCGGCCCGGAAAACTTGCCATCGGAACTGGAGCTGACCCAGCAACGCGCTCACCTGATCCCCGAGCACATGCGTGAAAAACTGCTGTGCCCGAAACCGATCGAATTTCGCCCCGTCACCGAGGAAGATCCCTACAACCCGAAAGCCAGCGATCCGGTCAAATACGTCTGGTTTCGCGCCGACGGCGCCTTGGCCGACTCCCCGGCATTGCACAAGTATTTGCTGGCCTACGCATCGGACTTCGGCTTGCTGACCACCTCGATGTTGCCCCACGGCAAATCGGTCTGGCACAAGGACATGCAGGTCGCCAGCCTCGACCACGCGTTGTGGTTCCACGCTGACCTGCGCGCCGATGACTGGTTGCTGTATGCGATGGACAGCCCATGGGCCGGCAATTCCCGTGGGTTCTCCCGTGGCAGCGTGTTCAACCGCGCCGGGCAACTGGTGGCCTCAGTCACCCAGGAAGGCCTGATTCGCCATCGCAAGGATTGGGCATGAGCCTGGCCGAAATACGCCACTGGGTGTTCGACATGGACGGCACCCTGACCGTGGCGGTGCATGATTTCGCAGCGATCCGCGAGGCGTTGGCGATCCCGGCTGAAGCCGACATCCTGACGCATCTGGCGGCACTGCCGGTCGAAGAAGCCAGCGCCAAGCACGCCTGGTTGCTCGAGCACGAGCGCGATCTGGCGCTGGGCTCGAAACCGGCACCGGGGGCTGTGGAGCTGGTGCGTGAATTGGCTGGCCGCGGTTATCGCCTGGGCATTCTCACACGCAATGCCCGGGAGCTGGCGCATGTCACGCTGGAGGCGATCGGCCTGGCCGACTGCTTTGCGGTAGACGATGTGCTGGGCCGCGATGAAGCACCGCCGAAGCCGCATCCTGGTGGATTGCTGAAGCTGGCCGAAGCCTGGAAGGTGTCGGCCAGCGAGATGGTGATGGTCGGTGATTACCGGTTTGACCTGGATTGTGGTCGTGCGGCGGGAGCGCGGACGGTGTTGGTCAACCTGCCGGATAATCCGTGGCCGGAGTTGACCGATTGGCATGCGGCTGATTGTGTCGAATTGCGGCAGTTGCTGTCGGCGTGATTTTCAAGGGCAAAAGATCGCAGCCTGCGGCAGCGCCTACTGAAACAAGGCCTGCTGCCCCTGGGGCGACGTAAACATCCCTTCCCCGTTATGCCCGACCCCGGGCACTTCGATCAGTTGCTGCTGCAACCCTTGCGGTTGCAGCCGCTTCAGGTAAGCGAAGTAGTAGCGACCCCGGGCCAGTCGATTCGGCCCCTGGGCTTTTGCCTCACAGGTTTTATCCAGCGCCGGATGGTTCGGGTCGACGTCCTGTTGCCCCAGCAGATAAACGATGTCGCGCTTGAGGTACTTTTCCTGCAGCAGCGCGGCGGTTTGTCCTTCTGCGTAGGCTGGCAAATCCGCCAGCCCGTACTTCCAGCGGTTGAATTGCGGACATCCCGCATGACTGAAGGCCACGGGCCGACGCTCATCGAAGTAGGTGTAGGAAGAGGGGTTGGCGATCACGTAGCGCAACTGCACGCCGGCGGCTTCCAGGGCCGGTTTGTCGTGGCCCAGCAAAGCGTAGCGCTGAACTACTTGAGCGCCCCCCGAGTGACCGGCAATGACGATTTGCTTCAAGTCCGGAAACTGCTGACGATCACCCAGGCGGGCGATGATTTCGTCCAGCGCGTCAAAGGAACTCAGACGAAAGGGTGCGGTGGATTCACCGCCAGCCATCCACTCATTGCCCTGCCAGCGCAAGACAGTTTCCGCCACCGGGTGCTGGGCAACGTCGGTTTCATTGAGAAATTGCGGGGCGATCACCAGGGTCGTAGCGCTTTGTCCGGCCAGTTCGACCGCGCTTTTGCCGCTCTGGAGATAGGTTTGCGCGTTGCGCAAGCGACCATGGACGATGATCAATACCCGCTCGATTTTTGCCGGGGCCGGGCTGATGCCCACCGCTATTTCACCGGATTTCAACAGCAGGCGCCCGGGGCTGAGTTCCTTGACTCCGTGCTCGGCCGCTTGGGAGGTTGCACAGGTAAACAGTACGACTAACCACCACTTCTTCATTTACAGATTTTTCGCCGCAAAGGTATCGCACTGGCCAACCTGGCCCTGGGCGAATCCGGTTTTGAACCAGCGCACCCGTTGCGCTGACGTACCATGGGTAAATGAGTCAGGCACCACACGGCCCTGACCTTGTTGTTGCAAGCGATCGTCGCCAATGGCGTTCGCCGCGTTCAACGCTTCTTCGATATCGCCCGGCTCCAGCCAGTTCAGACGCTTCTGCGCATTGTTGGCCCAGACCCCGGCCAGGCAGTCGGCTTGCAGTTCCTGGCGCACCAGCAAACCGCCATCGCCTTCCATCTGCCGGCCTTGCTGGCGAGCGGCCTGGATCTTCGCCGAAACACCGAGCAAGGTTTGTACGTGGTGACCGACTTCGTGAGCGATCACATAGGCCTGGGCGAAGTCGCCCGCGGCCGCAAAGCGCTGGGACATCTCCTGGAAGAAGGCCATGTCCAGATAAACCTTCTGGTCTGCGGGGCAGTAGAAGGGGCCAGTCGCCGATGTCGCCAGTCCGCAGGCCGAATTGACCCGGTTGCTGAACAACACCAGGGTCGGGTCCTTATATTGCCGGTCCGCCTGCTGGAAAATCTGGCGCCAGGTATCCTCGGTATCACCCAGGATCGAGCGGACGAACTCGGCCCCTTCATCGTTGGCCGGTGGTGCCTGGCGTGTCTGGGAGGTGGTGGGTGCCGATTGTTGACCCATCTGCCCGGTCAGTTGTCCGAGGATCTGCAGCGGGTCCTGGCCGGTGATCCAGCCGATGCCTACGATCAGCAGGATCGCCGTCAGGCTCAGGCCCTTGCCGCCACCAAAGCGCATCCCGCCGCCACCGCCGCCGACCTCATCGCCACGGGCATCGACCACGTTGTCGCTGCGTCGGCCTTTTTTCCATAGCATGTGGGAATCCTCTGATGTTGCGGGTAAAGAACCGTGGGATGAGTGTTGCTGCTGAGTAGGACCGGCGCCAGTCCGGTCGTCAGACAGCCGGGAGCGGCAGCGGTTCTGTCCAGGCGGCAACATCAGGGGATTCATTGACGGGCGGGTATCACAGCGCGTCGGCGGCGAAGGTGTCACAGGCCTCCGGCAGGCCTGTGACAAATCCTGTCTTGAACCAGTTCACGCGCTGGAGGGACGTGCCGTGGCTGAAGGTCTCTGGCCGAACCTGGACATTGCGCGATGCTTGCAGTTGGTCGTCTCCGAACATTGCCGCGGCATTCAGGGCGGCTTCGATATCCCCCGGCTCCAGCCAGTCCAGACGCTGTTGCGCGTGGTGCGCCCAGACACCGGCCAGGCAATCGGCCTGCAACTCCGCGCGCACTTCCAGCCCGCCATCGCCGCTGACCGGTTGTTGCTCGAGCAAGGCTTTTTCGAAGGGTTCGGAAAGGCCCAGTTCAAGCTGCACGTGATGGCCGATTTCGTGGGCGATGATATAGGCCCGCGCGAAGTCACCGACCACTGAAAACTGTTGCTCAAGCGTGCGGAAAAACTCGAGGTCGAGATACACCTGCCGATTGCCTGGGCAATAGAACGGGCCACTGCCGGAGCTGGCGAAACCACAGCCCGAGACCACGCCGTTGTTGAACAGCGTCAGGGTGGGGTGTGGATATTGCCGGCCCATTTGCGCGAACAGTTGGTTCCAGGTGTCTTCGGTGTCGCCCAGCACCGACTGGACAAACATCAACTGCAGATCTTCTTCAGGCTCGATCGAGGGTTGAGGGAGAGGGCGGTCCAGGGTGTAGGAGGGTTCGAGTGGAGTAACGTCTGCTGGCGTGTCCAGTGTCGAATAGAGTCCGGCGCTGGCGAGGGCGACGGCGGCCAGCCCAGCGGCCAGTGTTGTCCCTGTAAGTGTGCGGGCATCCTTGCCCTCGCGTATGTCACTCACGTTTTTGCTGCGTCTTGCCTTGTTCCATAGCATGTTGGCGGTCTCTCATAGATTGATGGGGCGCATGGCGCCGGGTCTATGAATAACCGCACTGGCAAAGGCGTGTGGGTGAAATGTGTAAGGTTTGGTAAGGCCACCGTCAGTGCGACGGGTGTCGCACATCGAAAGTGGCCCTTTCGCACTTATTAATCGAATGCGTCCCACACCGGCGCAAAGTCCGGACTGACCAGGCGCTCGCGCTTGGACAGGCCAGCAATCAGCGCCCGGTCCTGATCATCCAGGTTGACGGCAAGCGCTGCCAGGTTGGCCAATTGGTTGGCCTCGCTGCTGGCCTTGGGGATAGCCGCCACGTTCGGCTGATCCAGCAGCCATTTGAGTGCGACCTGGGTCGGCAATACCCCGTGTTTGGCGGCGATGTCCTGGATAACCGGAATATCCGAGACCTTGTTGCGTGCCAGCGGCGAATAAGCCGTCAGTGCCATGTCGTGTTGACGGGCGTAGTCCAGCAGTGCGTTTTGTCCGAGCAGCACGTGGTACTCGACTTGGATGGCTGAAAGCGGCGCGCCCAGTTTCTCGACCACAGTGCGCAGCAGGGGCAGCGGGAAATTCGCCACGCCGATGTTGCGCGCCAGCCCCTGCTCCTTGAATGACACCAGGGTTTCGATCGTACGCGGCAAGTCCCAATCGGTGCTGGGCCAGTGGATCATGAAGAGGTCGATGTAATCGCTGTGCAAGGCCTTGAGGCTGCGATCCATGGAATGGCGCATGGCGTCGGGTTGCAGCTGGTCCCACCAGACCTTGCTGGTGACGTGGATGTGTTCGCGGGGTGCCTTACTGTTCAGCAGCGCCTGGCCGACAGCGTCCTCGTTGTTGTAGGCCGCCGCGGTATCGATGTGTCGATAACCCAGCGCCAGGGCCTGTTCCACTGCTCGCGTGCACTCTTCACCGAGCATCGGCCAGGTGCCAAGGCCGAGCTTGGGCATGTTCAAACCCTGTGCGTTAACGATGTGCTTCATGGTCGATCTCCTTTTCATAAGCAGTGATGCCGGCGATATGGCGCGCGGCGATGTAGCCGAACGTCAGCGCCGGCCCCAGGTTGATGCCGCCAGCGGGGTAGTGGCCGCCCATGATGCTGGCCATGTCGCCTCCCGCCGCATACAGGCCGGTGATGGCCTGGCCCAAGTCGTCGAGGACCTGGGCGTGTTGATTGACCTTGAGCCCGGCAAAGGTGCCGAAACAACCCGGTTCGACTTTCACGGCGTAGAACGGTCCTTGCTCGATCGGTGCGACGCAGGGGTTGGGCTGCTGCAGCGCATCACCCTGTTTGCGGTTGTAGGGCGTAGAACCGCGGCCGAATTGCGGGTCTTGGCCGTTGCGCGCGTGGCGGTTGTAGTCCGACACGGTGGTGCGCAAGCCGACCGGGTCTATGCCGCAAGCCTGTGCCAATTCCTCGAGGGTCTTGCCACTTTTCAGATAACCGCTGCGGATAAAGGATGACAGCGGCACCGGAAACGGCCGGGAAATACCCAGGCCATAACGTCGCTGGAAGCCATGGCTGCAGATGAGCCAGGAGGCCACTGCTTCGCCGGGCGGGGCGCTGGCGACCATGGCCGTCACGTAATCGTAGTAGCCGTTGGCTTCGTTGACGAAGCGCTGACCGTTGCTCAGCACCCCGATGATCCCAGGCTTGCCGCGCTCGATGATGTGCGGGAAGTGTCCGCTGCTGCCATCGCGGTATGGCACTCGCGAAACCGGAGCCCAGGCCACCGGCGATGCCTGGTCGGTGTCGACTTTGGCGCCAGCACTCTCGCCCAGCCGCAGGCCATCGCCAGACACGCCGAGGGGCGGCAGGGCCAGGTGTTCGTGTCCGGTTGGTGTACGGGGGAACAGGGCCTTGCGCCGTTCGATGTCATTGGCAAAACCGCCGGCCGCGAGCACCACCGCCTTGCGGGCCTTGATGCGGATCGAACCTTTGGCGGTGCTAACCACCGCGCCTTTCACCTTATTGTTCTCGCGCAATAACTCGGTGACCGGTGCCGACTCCCACAGCAACACGCCAAGATCGTCGGCGGATTTCGCCAGGCGCGCTACCAGCGCCACGCCGTTCACCAGTTGCATCGCCCGGCCATGCACGACGAGGTCGAGCAAATGGCGCGTGAAGCGCCGTGTAACGTGCCAGGCCGCTGACAACGAACGGGTCAGGTTGAGGAACGCGGCAAGGTCTGCGCCCGCCATGATCGGCATGCCCATGAAGGAGGTTTCGCGCATGGTTTTGCGCAGGCGCTTGAGCAGCTTGCCAACGTTTCGCGCGTCATACGGCGCGGCAATTACCGAACGCCCACCGGTACCGGCGCCCGGCGTGTCGCCATGAATGTCGGCAATTGCGTTGCCATCGGCAAATTGCAGCGAGGTGTGCTGTTCGAAGAAAGCCACCATGCGCGGAGCGGCTTCAAGGAAGGCATCGATCATCTCTGGGTCATAGTGATCACCCAGTTCGTGTTTCAAGTAAGTGCGCGGTTGTTCAACGTCTTCGACGATGCCGGCCCGCCGCGCCAGGGGATTGCACGGTACCCACGCCCAGCCGCCGGACCAGGCGGTGGCACCGCCAAACACCGAGTCTTTTTCCACCACTATCACTTTCAGGCCATGCCATGCAGCCGTCACGGCCGTTGCCAGGCCGGCCGCACCTGATCCGACGATCAGTACATCGCAGTCGATGTCGGGAAGGCAGTACGGTTGGGCAGGCATGGCGTGAACTCCGGCGTTTATTTTTTTGGAATCTGATTCCAGAAAATATATGAGGCTGGAAGAGGGCCGGCAAGTCGATGCCGCGTAAAGCGGGCGGTTATCGGACAGGCAGTTCCAGATTTCGCATTCCTCGAGTTGTCTTCTAGAATCGTGCAAATTTTGTGTGGATACCCCCATGGCCGGTAGTCAGATCGAACGTGTTTTCAGTGTGCTTGAAAGCCTCACCAGCGACCCTCGCGGCCTGCCGATGCAGGTGTTGGCGGAGCAACTGGGCATCCCCAAGAGTGCCACCCACAGGCTACTTGCCGAGCTGATCCGGCTTGGCTACGTGCGGCAGAATCCGGAGAACTTGCGTTATCACTTGTCGACCCGCCTGGTGGCGATGGGTTTCCGTTATCTGTCGAGCAGCGGTGCCGATATCGTGCAACCGGTGCTCGACCGACTGGCTCAGGAAACCGGCGAACTGGTGCGCCTGGGGATCATCGAAGGCGAGCGCCAGACCTGGATCGCCAAGTCCCAGGGGGCTCGTTCCGGCCTGCGCTATGACCCGGACATGGGCCGGGATGCGCCGCTGTTCTACACCGCCTCCGGCCATGCCTGGCTGGCGTGCATGAGCGATGCCGAAGCCTTGTCGCTGGTGGAACGCCAGGCGGTTGACCGGCCACTGGAGCTGGGCCCGAATGCCCCAAGGTCCAATATTGAGTTGCTGGAACGCTTGCGCCTGGCACGGGAGCAGGGCTACGCCTGTGTCGAGGAAAGTTCGGCGGTAGGCACCTCGGCGATTGCCGCGGTGGTGCGCCATCCCGGTGATGGCCGGGTGATCGGCGTGCTCAGCATCGCCGGGCCGAGTGCGCGGATGCCGGGCGCGCGGCTGCATGAGTTGGCGCCGTTGTTGTTGGCGTTTACCGATGAGTTGTCGGCGGCAAGTCTGGCGTCGGAGCTATTCAGCTGAGTCCTGCACAAAACCCCTGTGGGAGCGGGCTTGCTCGCGAAAGCGGTGGGTCAGGCAACAATGATGTCGACTGACACTCCGTCTTCGCGAGCAAGCCCGATCCCACATTTTGATCGCTGTGAACTCCATAAAATTGTGCGCTGTTCGAACACTTTCAATGCACGCCTGTGTAAGAATCTGGAACCAGGTTCTAAATTGTTGAAATTCATCTTCCAACAATAACCACAAGAGGACCGCTGCATGAGTTCGCCCCCCCTTCGAATAGCCCTTATTGGTGCCGGCACCATGGGCCAGCAGCATTACCAGCATCTGAAAACCCTGACTGAAGCGACCTTGTGCGCAGTGGCCGACCCCGGCCCGCAAGCGCCGGGTCTGGCGAAGGAATGGGGTGTGGAGTATTTCGCCGATCATCGTCAGATGCTGGAGCAGGCAAAGCCTGAGGCCGTCATAATCGCCAACCCGAATGCGTTGCATGTCAGCACCGCGCTCGATTGTCTGGCTGCCGGCATCCCGGTGTTGCTGGAAAAGCCGGTGGGTGTGCACCTGGATGAAGCCCGTGAGCTGGTGGCTGCCTCGAAGTCGAGCGGCGTTGCGGTGTTGGTCGGCCATCATCGACGCCACAATCCCTTGATCGTGCGCGCCCATGAACTTGTCCACAGCGGCGCGTTGGGCCGGTTAAGTACCGTCACCGCGCTCTGGCAATTGCGCAAACCCGATAGTTATTTCGAAGCGGCCTGGCGCCGCGAGCCCGGTGCGGGCATGTTGTTGACCAACCTGATCCATGACCTCGATCTGCTCAGGCACCTGTGCGGCGAAGTTTGCCAGGTGCAGGCCATCACCAGTAACGCCGTGCGCGGGTTTGGCAACGAAGATTGCGCGGCCGTGCTGCTGCAATTCGACAACGGTGCGCTAGGCAGCCTGACCGGGTCCGATGCGGTGGCGGCGCCCTGGAGTTGGGAGCTGGGCTCCGGGGAGAATCCGGTATACCCACGCCAGGCCGACCAGCCGTGCTATTTGCTGGCGGGCACCGCTGGGGCGCTGAGCATCCCGCAGCTCAAGCGCTGGCACTACACGCAAGCGGACGGTGGATGGCATCAACCCCTGGAGTCGACTGACGAGCCTTTCAGTGTCGATCAAGCGCTGCGCTTGCAGTTGCAGCACTTCGTGCGTGTTGCGCGTGGGGAAGTCGAACCGCTGGTCAGCGCCGCCGATGCAGCCCGCACCCTGGCGTTGGTCGAAGCGATTCGCCAAGCCGCTGAAACCGGGCGCGCCTGCGCACCCGCCTTGATCGAGGATTGACCATGAGTGAACGAATCTTTTCCCTGGCCAGTCTGACCGTGCTGGAGTTGTCACCGCCGGACATGGTCGAGGTCGCGGCGCGGGCCGGTTACAGCCATGTCGGCTTGCGCCTGGTGCCAGCGACGCCAGAGGAACACCATTTTGCACTGGTGGCCGATGAAGATCTGCGGCGCCAGACCCTGGCACGTCTGCGCGATACCGGCATTCGAGTGTTGGATGTCGAGATCCTGCGGCTCAAACCGGACACCGTTGTTGCCGATTTCGAGCGGGTGCTGGCAGTGGGTGCCGAATTCGGTGCCAGTGAGTTGCTGGTGGCGGGTAACGATCCTGACGAGCAACGACTAACAGAAAATTTTGCCCGGCTGTGTGATTTGGCGGCGCCTTACGGGTTGCATCCGCACCTGGAGTTCATGCCCTGGACCGACGCGCGGGATCTGCAGCAAGCCGTGCGCATCGTTGAAAAGGCCGATCGTGAAAACGCGGCGGTGCTGGTCGATGCTTTTCACTTCGATCGCTCTGGGTCGCGGCTGGAAGATCTGGCCAGGGTTGCCCCCTCACGGTTACGGTATGCGCAGTTGTGTGACGTGGCGGGGCCCAGGCCGCAAGACATGGCAGAGATCTTGCGGCAGGCGCGTAACGAACGGCGTTTTCCCGGCGATGGCGATTGTGATCTGCCGGGGCTGTTGCGGTGTTTGCCAGCTAACATTCCATTGAGCCTGGAGATTCCCACCGTGCAACTGCTGGAGCAGGGCGTGAGTGGGCTGGACCGGGCGCAGATGGCATTGAGTAAAACCCGAGAGTTGCTCGCGCGGCTGACCTAGGCCCCGCGAAGTGTTGTTTTTGAACAAGGAACCCCAATGACCGTCAGCACACCGTTTTCCGGCGTCAATCAGCCCTTCAAAGGGATCCTGCTGATCGTTGTCGCAACCTTCCTGTTTTCCAGTCATGACGCTTTGTCGAAGTACCTTTCCGGGTTCTATCCGATTGTGATGGTGGTGTGGGCGCGTTATGTGGTGCATACCTTGCTGATGGCCGGGATATTCCTGCCGCAATCCGGGCTGCGCGTGCTGCGTACCAAGCGGCCGCTGCTGCAACTGGTTCGCGCGTTGTGCCTGCTGGGCACCAGCCTGTTTTTCACCACGGGGTTGATGTACATCCCGCTGGCCGAGGCAACGTCGGTCAACTTCCTCGCACCGGTGCTGGTGACTGCGTTGTCGGTGCCGTTGCTGGGGGAGAAGGTCACTCGTGGCCAATGGCTGGCGGTGATTTGCGGTTTTATCGGGGTGCTGATCATCGTCCACCCCGGTGGTGATCTGTTCACCCCGGCGGTGCTGCTGCCGTTGTGCTCGGCATTGTTTTTCTGCTTCTACCAGTTGCTGACTCGCAAGCTCAGCGAGATCGACAGCCCGACCACCAGCAACTTCTTCGCCGGGCTGTGCAACACCCTGGTCATGAGTGCGCTGGTGCCGTTCTTCTGGCAGGTGCCGACCTTGCTGCACGGCGCGATGATGCTGGCGCTGGGCGCCTGTGGCATGACGGCACACCTGTTCTTGACCCAGGCCTTCCGCCATGCGGCGCCGGCCTTGTTGGCGCCCTTCAGCTATTGCCAGATCGTGTTTGCCGGCCTGCTGGGCTGGTTGCTGTTTTCCCACACGCCGACCCTGACCACCATCGTCGGGATCGCCATCATTTGCTGCAGTGGCCTGGCGGCGGCATGGCAACAAAGCCGCCGCTGAGCTCACTCAGAACCTGAAGCGCAGCACCAGGTTTTGCAGGCCCGCGGCCAATTGCGACAGTTGCTGGCTGGTGGCGCTGGTGCGAGTCGAGGCATCGGCACTTTGCAGCGACAGGTCGCGGATGTTCAGCAGATTCCTGTCCACCTCGCGGGCCACGGCGGCTTGCTCTTCCGATGCGCTGGCGATCACCAGGTTGCGCTCGTGGATCTGCTCCATGGCCCGGGTGATTTGCGCCAAGGCGATGCCGGCCTGTTCGGCGATCGACAGGGTCTGGGCGACGCGCTGACTGTTGCCGTGCATCGACAACACCACGCTCTCAGTATCGCCCTGGACCCGGCCGATCATCTGTTCGATTTCCCGGGTCGATTGCTGGGTACGATGGGCCAGTGCGCGCACTTCATCGGCGACCACCGCAAAACCACGCCCGGCTTCCCCGGCCCGGGCCGCTTCGATCGCGGCGTTGAGCGCCAGCAGGTTGGTCTGCTCGGCGATGGCGCGAATCACGTCCAGCACCTTGCCGATTTCCCGGGATTGCTCGGCCAGGGTTTGCACCTGTTGCAGGGCAATGCCGGCATCGGCGCTCATGGCCTGAATCGAGTCCAGTGTCTCGATGACGCGTGCCTGGCCCTGGCTGGCCTGCTGTGTCGACTGGCGCGTGCTGTCAGATGTCGAGACCGCATTGCGTGCGACTTCTTCCACGGCGACGGTCATCTCGTTGACCGCGGTGGCGGCTTGTTCGATTTCGTTGTGTTGCTGCTGCAGTCGCCCGGAATCCTGATGGGTGCTCTGGTTCATTTGCTCGGCAGCCGCGTTCAGTTGACTCGATGCGGCGCTGATCCGTTGCAGGGTATCGCGCAGGCTGTTCTGCATGATCGACAGGGCGGTGAGCAAGCGCGCCGTTTCATCGCTGCCCTGGCTCTGTATCGGCGTGCCGAGATCGCCGGCGGCGACTTGCTCGGCCACTTCCACGGCCTGGCGGATGGGCACCACGATGCTGCGAATCAACAGCCAGGCGAGTAGAGCGGTCAGCAGTGACACCCCCAGCAAGGCCCCGATCACCGTGACCTTCACCTGGCCATAGAGTGTGTCGGCTTGCGCTGCGGACTGGCTGACTTCATTGGCGGTGAGCGCCACCAGTTCGGCGAACTGGTCTCCGCTGCGGGTCGAGTAATCCTGGATTTCGCCATTGAGCAGCGCGGTCATTTCTTCGAGGTGGTTTGCCTGCGACAGGCTTTCGTATCGCGTCAGCGCCTCACGGTAGCGGGTGACCGTCGCGACGAAGTTTTCGTACGGCGCCCGGTTGTAGTCGCCTACGAGCGGGGCGAACTTGTCCAGGGCCTGTACAAGCCAGCCCTGCACCTGATGCAGGCGCGTGACGGTCGCGTCGAGCACCTTGGGCTCGCGATTGAGCGCCATGCGCAGGCTGAGCACGCGAATGCTCAGGACGTAGTCGCGAATTTCTCCCAAGTAACGGGTGCTGGGCAGGGAGACGTTCTCGGTGTGCTGACCGGTGGCGCGCACTTGCGCTACTTGCTTGAGGGCGAACAAACCTTGCAACAGGACCAGCAAGGCGATGAGGCCGAAGCTGATCATGGCGCGCTTGGCGATGCTCAGGTGACCTGGCGACATGGTTTCACCTCCTTGGCGATGAATGGACATTCAGGAATTCATAAAAAGCGGGCACAAAAAAAGCGCAGGCCCGAAACCGGGCCTGCGCCGAGGGAACATCAGTCTTCTACTTTCGGGATCTTGCGCGGTGCCATGAAGTACAGCCAGGTCAGCGCGATGAAGTACATCGCCGGGATCAGGGTGAACAGCACGGTGTAGTTGTTGTTGGTCACGGTCAGGATGTGGCCGACCAACTGGGTCATGAACATCCCGCCAATCGCAGCGCACATGCCGCCGAAGCCGAACACCGTACTCATCATGTGCTTGGGCGTGTAGTCCATCACCAGGCTCCAGATGTTCGCGGTCCAGGCCTGGTGCGCGCCGATGGCCAGGGAGATCGCGGCTACCGCCACCCACAGGTTGCTGGAGCCGGCCGCCATGATCACGCCGATGATGCAGCAGGCGAACAGGAACATGGACATCAGGCGCGCCTTGATCGGGTTGACGCCGCGACCGATCAGGAACGAGGACAGGATCCCGCCACCGACACTGCCGAAGTCGGCGGTGAGGTAGATGATGATCAGCGGAATGCCCATCTGGGTCACGTTGATGCCCAGGTTGTATTGCTGATTGAGGAACGGTGGCAGCCAGTACAGGTAGAACCAGAACACCGGCGCGGTGATCGAGTAGGCGAGGGCGAAGGCCCAAGTGCCGCGCATGCGCAGGATCTTCGAGAACGGTACGCGGGTTTGTTCCGGTTCCACTTCGTTCTGGATGTAGTCCAGTTCCGACTGTTTGACGCTTGGGTGATCTTCCGGGTTGAAGTACTTCAGGCCCCAGAACAGCAGCCAGATCCCGCCCAGTGCCGACATGCACAGGAAGGCAGCTTGCCAGCCCCAGACGTGGAGGATCAGCGGCAACAGCATCGGGGTGAACATCGCACCGACGTTGGTACCGGCGTTGAAAATGCCGGTGGCCACGGCGCGCTCGCCGGCCGGGAACCACAGGCGCGTGGTTTTCACGCAGGCCGGGTAGTTGGCGGCTTCGGTCAGGCCGAGAATGAAGCGGCAGACCATGAAGCCAACCGCCGAAGTGGCCAGGCCGTGGGCGCCGGTCGCCAGGCTCCAGAGCAGCACGGCGCAGAAGAACACGCGTTTGACGCCCACCCGGTCGATCAAGCGGCCTTGTATCACGAAACCGATGGCGTAGCCGACCTGGAACCAGAAGTTGATGTTGGCGTAGTCCATCGCCGTCCAGCTCATTTCCTTGGCCAGGATGGGCTGCATGACGCCGAGGGCGGCGCGGTCGATGTAGTTCAGGGTGGTGGCGAAAAACACCAGCGCCAGCATGCCCCAACGGGTTTTGCCGACAGCCATGGCGCCGCGGATTTTGTCGCCGATGCCGCCAGAGGCAGCGCTCATGGCCGGAGCCATGCGTGAGCTAGGTGTAGGATTCATGTGTGCCATCCGTTCAATGACTGACAAGCAAGGCTCGTCGGGACTTCAAGGGCGCGTGATCAATCGATGGCGATGGGCGCAGGACTGATCGGCTGGTTTCGTCGTCTGACGGTTTATTCAGCGAGCGGCACGGGAGTGCCGGCGGTGCGCAAGGTTCGGATGGACGCCAGGCAGGGCGTAATGACGGTGGTTCGAGTGAGCAAGGCGTTAAATGAGCGCATGAGCATATACCCGGTTTTTGAAATTTTTATGTGGTGTTCAGGGTCTTTGTTAACTGAGGCCGTCGGTTGATGACCGGACTCAATGTGGTGTTGATGTTGCGCATTGAGCAAAAAATCGTCAATTCGCTAAAGTCCATTGTGTTCGATAATCGCACGCAAAACTAACTGGGTAGTACACTTTAAATTGCTCATTGCACCCGCCAGCTCAATAATTCGCTCACTCTTTTAAAATCGGCGCATATTCCCTGTAGCCGCAGCCTCCACCGGGAGTCGAAAAAAATGCAGCGTTCCATTGCCACCGTGTCCTTGAGCGGTACCCTGCCGGAAAAACTCGAAGCCATTGCAGCCGCCGGTTTTGACGGCGTCGAAATTTTCGAGAACGACCTTCTCTACTACGACGGCAGCCCGCGGGAAATTAAACAGATGTGCGCCGATCTCGGGATCGCCATCACCCTGTTTCAACCGTTCCGGGATTTTGAAGGCTGCCGCCGTGACCGCTTGTCGCGCAATCTGGAACGGGCCGAGCGCAAGTTCGACCTGATGCAGGAACTGGGCACCGACCTGGTGCTGGTGTGCAGCAACGCCTCGGCCGATTCCATCGGTGATGAACAGATTTTAGTCGATGATTTGCGCCTGCTGGCTGAACACGCTGGCGCGCGCGGTCTGCGCATCGGTTACGAAGCACTGGCCTGGGGCCGGCATGTGAACACTTGGCAACAGGTGTGGAACATCGTTCGTCAGGCCGATCATCCGAGCCTCGGCGTGTTGCTCGACAGTTTCCATACGCTGTCGCTCAAGGGCGACCCGAGCGCTATCGCCGAGATTCCCGGCGATAAGATTTTCTTCGTGCAAATGGCTGATGCACCGATCCTGGCCATGGATGTGCTCGAGTGGAGCCGGCATTTCCGTTGCTTCCCGGGCCAGGGCGAATTCGATTTGCCTGGCTTCCTCGCGCCGATCATCAAGAGTGGCTACACCGGTCCGCTGTCGCTGGAGATCTTCAACGACGGTTTCCGCGCCGCACCGCCACGGGCCAACGCTGCTGACGGCTTGCGCTCGTTGCTGTACCTGGAAGAGAAAACCCGCGAGCGCCTGGCCCAGGAGGCCAAGCCTGCCGGCAACCCCGAGATCCTGTTCGAGACTCCGAAGGCCAGCGAATACAACGGCATCGAGTTTCTCGAATTCGCCGTGGACGAAAGCCTCGGCGCCAAGCTCTCCCATTGGCTGGAGCGGCTGGGTTTCGTCAAGGCCGGGCAGCATCGCTCCAAGAGCGTCAGCCTGCTGCGCCAGGGCGATATCAACCTGATCCTCAACTCCGAACCTTACTCCTTCGGCCACAGCTTCTTCGAGGCGCATGGTCCATCGCTGTGTGCCACTGCCGTGCGCGTCAAGGACAGCGCCAGTGCGCTGGCCCGGGCGGTGGCCTACAAAGGCCAGCCGTATCGCGGATTGGTCGGCCCCAATGAACTGGAACTGGCCGCCGTGCGCGCGCCGGATGGCAGCCTGATTTACCTCGTCGATCAAGACGCCGATGTCTATGGAACCGACTTCAACCTGGAGCCGGCCGCGGTGAGCAGCGGCGGCCTCAAGCGCATCGATCACATGGCTATGGCGCTGCCCGCCGACAGTCTCGACAGTTGGGTGCTGTTCTACAAGAGCCTGCTCGATTTTGAAGCCGATGACGAAGTGGTGCTGCCCGATCCCTATGGTCTGGTGAAGAGCCGCGCGCTGCGCAGCCGTGACAGTTCGATCCGCCTGCCGCTCAATATTTCCGAAAACCGCAACACCGCCATCTCACACGCGTTGTCGAGTTATCGCGGCTCCGGCGTGCACCACATCGCGTTCGATTGCGACGACATCTTTGCCGAAGTTAGTCGCGCCAAAGCGGCGGGCGTGCCGCTGCTGGATATTCCGCTCAACTACTACGATGACCTGGCCGCACGCTTCGATTTCGATGACGAATTCCTCAGCGAACTGGCCTATTACAACGTGCTGTACGACCGTGATGCCCAGGGCGGTGAACTGTTCCACGTGTACACCGAGCCGTTCGAGGGGCGTTTCTTCTTCGAGATCATTCAGCGCAAGAACGGTTATGCCGGTTACGGTGCGGCCAACGTGGCGGTGCGCCTGGCGGCCATGGCCAAATCCCGTAGCGGTGCCTTGCGTCAGGCAAAGTTGTAGGAAAATCGTAACGACGCCGACAAACCGCTGCCGCACGGCTTCCTTCACTGTGCGGCGCGGCTCATAATCGCCAGCCTGTGCAGTGATGGCCGTGAGCCCGCAATGACAATGACATCAGAACTCTCCGCAGCACCTGAGCAACCAATTGCCGAGCCGCGCAAGAGTCGCAAGAACAACCCGGAAAAAACCCGGGAAAACATCCTGCAGGAAGCGATTGTCGAGTTCGTTCAGCAAGGGCTTTCCGGGGCTCGCGTCGATGCCATCGCCGAGCGCATCCACACGTCCAAGCGCATGATCTATTACTACTTCGGCAGTAAGGAACAGCTCTACGTCGAGGTGCTGGAAAAGCTCTACGGCGATATCCGTAACACCGAAAGCCGTCTGCACCTGGCGGAGCTGACGCCGGTGGAGGCGATTCGGCGGCTGGTGGAGTTCACTTTCGATCACCATGATCGCAATGTCGATTTCGTGCGCATCGTCAGCATCGAGAACATTCACAACGCCGAATTCGTGAAGCGCTCGGATGCGATCAAGGCGATGAACAACACCATCCTCGATTCACTGGGCGAGATCCTGCGGCGCGGTGCTGAACAGGGGCTGTTCCGCACCGGCCTGGATCCGTTGGACGTGCACTTGCTGATCAGTTCGTTCTGCTTCTATCGCGTATCGAACCGCCACACTTTCGGCGAGATCTTCCAGATCGACTTGCCGGACGAAAGCATCAAGCAGCGTCATCGGGAGATGATTTGCGAGTCGGTTTTGCGCTACCTGCAAGCCTGAACAGATCGCAGCCTGCGGCAGCTCCTACAGGGTTCCTGTGTACCTCTGTAGGAGCTGCCGAAGGCTGCGATCTTTTGACTTTCAGCCATTCATGCTCTGAAAGTGCTCCAGCATCCGCTGCGCATCCGGCACCACGCCGCTGAACAATTCGAATGCCTTCACCGCCTGGAACACCGCCATGTTCCCGCCATCGAGCGTACGGCAACCCAGTGCACGGGCATTGCGCAGCAGTTCGGTTTCCAGCGGGAAGTAAACAATCTCCGCCACCCACAATTGAGCCCGAAGCAACTCGACCGGCACCGGCATGCCGGGCAGTTTTTTCATGCCCATGGGCGTGGTGTTGACCAGGCCATCAGCCTCGGCCAGGGTCAGTGCCAGATCATGACCGGCCACCGCGCGGTTACTGCCGAAATGCTCGTTGAGATTGTCTGCCAGGCTCTGCGCGCGGCTGATTTCCACATCGAAAATGCTCAGTTGGCGTACGCCTTCGCTCAACAGCGCGTGGGCCACGGCCGCACCAGCGCCACCGGCGCCCATTTGTACGACGCGCTCAACGGCAACGCCCTGCAAGCCACGGCGAAAACCCTCGGCAAACCCCAGGCAATCGGTGTTGTGACCGATGCGTTTGCCGTCCTTCAGCACCACGGTGTTCACCGCGCCAATGCCCCGGGCCTCTGGCGACAACTCGTCGAGCAGCGGGATGATCGCCTGCTTGCACGGAAAGGTGATGTTCAGGCCGGTGAAGTTCATGCGCTCGGCGGCCGTCAACAGGTCGGGCAGGGCGTTGCTGTCGAGTTGCAACTGATCGAGGTCGATCAGCCGATAGAGGTAACGCATGCCCTGGGCATCGCCCTCGTGCTCGTGCAGCGCCGGGGTGCGGGACGCCTGGATGCCGGCGCCGATCAGTCCGGCCAATACCGTTTGGTTCTGGTTCATGCTGCTTGCCCCTTCAGACGTTGACTGAAATGTTCCAGGGCCAGGCGATAGCCATGGCTACCGAAGCCAGCCATTACCGCCGTGGCAATGGCCGAGACGAAGGAGTGGTGGCGGAAAGGCTCGCGGGCGTGAACGTTGGACAGGTGCACTTCGATCACCGGCAGTTCGCTGGCGACCAGCGCGTCGCGGATCGCCACCGAGGTGTGCGTCCAGGCCGCCGGGTTGATCACGATCCCGGCACAACGGCCGCGGGCGGCGTGAATCCAGTCGAGCAGTTCGCCTTCATGGTTGGTCTGGCGAAACTCCACCGCCAGGCCGAACTCTTCGGCGGCCCGGCCGCACAGCGCGGAAACATCTGCCAGGGTTTCATGGCCATAGGTCGCCGGTTCACGGGTGCCAAGCAGGTTCAGATTCGGGCCGTTGAGCACCAGAATGATGGGGGGCATTGGTTTTCTCCACGTATTATTTTTGGCATTGGCCGAGGTTTCAGCCTGTGGAGATAAAATGTACCAGATGGTTAATATGGTCAATTGGACATCCCGCCCACGGTCTTTTTGTGTGCGGTGATCGGACGGTATCGCTTCAGCGTGGTAACTGCTCCACCAGGAAGTCGATAAACGCGCGCAACCGCAGGGGCATGTGGCGACTTTGCGGATATAGCAAGGTAAACGGCCGTGAACGCCCCCCAAAAGGCTTGAGCACCTCCACCAGCGAGCCATCGGCCAGTTCTTTTTCGACGATAAATCGATAGGTCTGAAACAACCCCGCGCCATGTTTCGCCAGGGTGACGCCACCTAATACATCGTCGGAACAAACGAAGTTGCCCTCGGCCAGAATCTCCCGTTGCACGCCGTTGTCGCTGAACAACCAGGCAATGCGCCGGCCACTGCTGGGCAGTTCGTATTGAATGCATTCGTGCTGTTGCAGGTCGTCGAGGGTTTGCGGCGTACCGGCACGCTTGAGGTATTCGGGGCTGGCAATCATCACCAGCGCGGCGTCTTCCAGCTGCCGGGCGATCAGGCCGGAATCGGGAATCGCACGCACGCGAATGGCCATGTCATAGCCTTCGCCGACGAAATCGATGTTGCGGTTACTGATGTGCGACTCGACCTTCACCGCCGGAAAACGCGCGCGAAAGGCCGGCAGCAACGGCAGGATGCGGTGGTGGGCATAGGTGGTCGGGATGCTGATGCGCAGGGTGCCTGAAGGCACCTGTTGCTGGCCCATGACTTCGCGCTGGGCTTCCACCAGTTGCGCGAGTGCCTGGCGGCATTCTTCGTAGTAACGCCGACCACTGTCGGTCAGCTTTACGCTGCGCGTTGTGCGCGCAAACAGCCGCACGCCAAGGCGTTCTTCCATGCGCGACACCGAGCGGCTCACCGCGGCCGGCGTGACCCCCGCCACCAGCGCTGCGGCCGTGAAGCTGCCGGCTTCGGCGGCCAGGCAAAACAGCTCGATGCTGCCCAGTTGAAGATCGTCGAATTGTCGCTGCATGATTAATTACACCGGGGATCAAATGAAGTCTGAGGATCAGTATTTATCAAATGCCCGTACGCAGATACAGTCAGCCTCACTTAATGAGCGAGCAGGAGAAGCAGCATGCCTTTCGTCAGCGTACGCATCACCCGAGACGGCGTAACCCGTGAGCAGAAAGCCCAGGTCATCGCCGAAATCACCGAGACCCTGCAGCGCGTCCTCGGCAAGCCGCCGGAGCTGACCCACATCGTGATCGAAGAAATCGATACCGATAACTGGGGGTATAAGGGGATTACCACGACTGAGTATCGAAAAAACCTGCCGGGATGATTTCACGAAAAACAAAAAGCCGTCTGAACGACGGCTTTTTTGTGGGCGTGGTGAAAGCAATGCTTACGATTTTACCGGGGCCGTTGTCGGTACAGGGCGCTGCGGGGCGCTAGTCTCAGAGGCGTGTTGACGATTGGGGGTATGGCACCGGTCGTCAGGTTTTCCAGGGAATGTCGAATCTTTCGATTCAATAACCTAACGGATGGGTTAGCATGAAAATATGCAGCTACAGAGGTCTCTCGGTGGTGATCATGTTGCGTGACGAGCATTGTCCGCCCCATGCGCATGTCGATGGAGGAGGCTGGAGCGCTCGGTTCAAGTTCAGCTTCTGGCACAACGGCGTAGAGCTCTGGGACGTTGTTCCGCTCTCGCGTCGGCCACCGTTGGCGGTGCTGGAAGGGTTACGTCAGTCGCTCAAGCAACCTGTCCATTTGCTGCGTGCCCGTGGCATCTGGTGGCGAAAGCTGAAAACGGTCTGCCTTGATAATCAATTGTGGGACTGGCAAAGCAACGAAGTCGTTGTGGTTAACAGGATTGCCAGCACCACCAACATGATTGGCTCGGCTTGCTACGAACCTGAAAAGAACACGACGCGGTTATTCCTGATAAGTACACGGGAAGCTGTGGAGATCGAGTTATGAAAACGGTAAAAACCAAGGTCCAGGCAGACACCCCGATAACGGAACATAGCCTGGACGAAGCGATTGAGCGTGGGAAATTACGCAGGAACAGCGGCCTGCACGCGACGGCAGTTACCTTCCTGGCACCTTGTCTGGCGGTAAGCTTCGAAGATGGCAGCGGCATATTGCTGCCCGTGGTGAATTATTCTGAGTTCGATGGTTTCGAAGTCGAGGATTTCGCAGGCCTGACCATTGGCTACGCGGGTACCGCACTGTGCCATGAAGGAAAGGATGTGCATGTATCTCTCGCCGGCATGATCTCGGCGAGCAAGCCATTGATGGCCATGGCCGCATCGGTGATTGCCTCGCGCAATGGCCGCCAGAGCAGCGCTGCCAAGGCCGAGGCTGCGAGGGCCAATGGCAGGAAAGGTGGACGTCCACGCAAAGTCGATGTTGTCGTTTGAACAGGCACAAAAAAGCCGTCGTGATGACGGCTGATTTGTTTGTGGCTTCTGCAATTACCGGCGGGTCAACAACACCCCGGACTCCATGTGATGCGTCCACGGGAACTGGTCGAACATCGCGCATCGGGTGATGCGGTGGGTGTCGTGCAGTTGGGCGATGTTGTCCGCCAGGGTTTGCGGGTTGCAGGAAATGTAGAGGATGTTGTCGAAGCGTCGGGTCAGCTCGCAGGTATCCGGGTCCATGCCGGCGCGCGGCGGATCGACGAAGACGCTGCCGAACTCGTAGCTCTTGAGGTCGATGCCGTGCAGGCGGCGGAACGGGCGCACTTCGTTCAGCGCTTCGGTCAGTTCTTCGGCGGACAGGCGCACCAGGGTGACGTTATCCACAGCGTTTTCACTGAGGTTACTCAGCGCCGCATTGACCGAGGTCTTGCTGATTTCGGTCGCCAGCACTTTGCGCACGCGGGTGGCGAGCGGCAGGGTGAAGTTGCCATTGCCGCAATACAGTTCCAGCAAATCGTCCGCGCGATCACCCAGCGCGTCGTACGCCCAGTTGAGCATCTTCTGGTTCACGGTGCCGTTTGGCTGGGTGAAGGCGCCTTCTGGCTGGCGATAGCTGAAGGTGCGGCCGCCGACTTCAAGTTTCTCGACGACGTAATCGTGACCAATGACCTCGCGCTTGCCCTTCGACCGACCGATCACGCTGACGTTGAGGTCGGCAGCCAGTTTCGAGGCCGCTGTGTGCCAGTGCTCGTCCAGCGGGCGGTGGTAGCACAGGGTGATCATCGCATCGCCGGCCAGGGTGGTCAGGAACTCCACCTGGAACAGCTTGTGGCTCAGGGCTGCACTGGCTTGCCATGCGGCCTTGAGCTGCGGCATCAATTGATTGATGCGTTGGCTGGCGATCGGGAATTCTTCGATCAGGATCGGCGTGCGCTTGTCTTCCTGGGAAAACATTGCGTAATGGCGCTCGCCGGCTTCGCGCCACAGGCGGAATTCGGCGCGCAGTCGGAAATTCTGCAGTGGCGAGTCGAAGACGACCGGCTCCGGTGCATCGAATGGCGCCAGCAGGTCACGCAAACGCGTGACCTTGTCTTCGAGCTGGACGGCGTAGGCCTGGGAATCAAAAGTCATGCGTTGAACCAACCGAGCTTGATCACGAACAGAATCGACAGGATCACCAGCGCCGGATTCAGCTCACGGCCACGACCGGACATCAGCTTGATGGCGGTCCAGGCGATGAAACCGAAGGCGATGCCATTGGCAATGGAATAAGTAAACGGCATGGCCAGCGCGGTGATAACGACCGGCGCGGCGACGGTAATGTCGTCCCAGTCTATTTCGGCCAGGCCGGATGTCATCAGTACGGCGACGAACAGCAGTGCCGGTGCCGTGGCGAACGCAGGCACGCTGGCGGCCAGCGGCGAGAAGAACAGCGCCAGCAGGAACAGGATCGCCACGACGATGGCGGTCAGGCCGGTGCGGCCGCCCGCACTCACGCCAGCAGCGGATTCGATGTAGCTGGTCGTGGTCGAGGTGCCCAGCAGGGACCCGGCCATCGCGGCAGTACTGTCGGCGATCAGCGCGCGGCCCATTTTCGGCATGTGGCCGTCCTTGCCCATCAGCCCGGCGCGCTTGGCAACGCCGATCAGGGTGCCGGAGTTGTCGAACAGGTCGACGAACAGGAAAGCGAAGATCACGCTGACCAGACCGATGTCCAGTGCGCCCTTGATGTCCAGCTGCAGGAAGGTCGGGGCCAGCGATGGCGGCATCGACATCACGCCGCCGAACGGAGTGAAGCCCATCAGGATGGAAACAATGGTCACCACCAGGATACCGATCAGCACCGCACCGCGCACGGCGAGGGCTTCAAGGGCAACAATCAGGGCAAAGCCCAGGGTCGCGAGGATCGGTGCCGGTTGTTTCAGGTCACCGAGGCCGACCATGGTCGCCGGGTTGCTGACCACGATGCCGGCGTTGTGCAGGGCGATCAGCGCCAGGAACAGGCCGATACCGGCGGCAATGGCCGAGCGCAACGGCAGCGGGATACTGTTGATGATCCATTCACGGATGCGGAAGATCGACAGCAGGAAGAAGCACACGGCCGAGATGAACACCGCACCCAGCGCTACTTGCCAGGTATGGCCCATGTGCAGGACCACGGTGTAGGTGAAGAAGGCGTTCAGGCCCATGCCCGGCGCGAGCGCGATCGGGTAGTTGGCAATCAGGCCCATGACCGCGGAACCGATGGCGGCTGCCAGACAGGTGGCGACGAACACCGCGCCCTTGTCCATGCCCGTCTCGCCGAGGATGCTCGGGTTGACGAACAGAATGTAGGCCATGGCCAGGAAGGTGGTGACGCCCGCCAGAATCTCGGTCCGCACGTTGGTGTTGTGTGCCTTGAGTTGAAACAGCCTTTCCAGCATGTCTGCTCCCCGTGGCGCGCCCGGCGCCGTGAATGTATCGACCTCAACAGCAAAGCACAGAGCACTGAACGCGCCTGGGAAATTACTGTGGGCCGGAAAAAGCCGCGCATCATACCAGCAGCGTGGGGTTATGGCTGCTTATGGCGGTGATCGTCGTCGATGTTTTGCGTTTAATCCAAACCCGCCATACTGCGCGCTGGTTTTTCGCGGTGGTAACGGGATGAAAAAGCGTCTGATGATCATGTCCGGTGTCTTGATGGCATTGTCGCTGGCGGCACAATCCGCCTTGGCGGCATCGGCGCCGCCCTTGACCCAGGTAAAAGTGCTCAAGGTCGAGTCGCCAGGCTGTGGTTTCGAGACGATTGAAGAAGGGCAGGCACAGACCCGCTGCAACCACGCGGGCCCGAACATCAGGATCTACGTGCTGGAAGTGGGCTATGGGCGCAGCCAGCCCCATGTCGCGCTGGATGGCTTCGAAGTGGATGGCACCCGTACGCCGGTCTGCGCCTATGATAACGGCAACCTGACCGACTGCTCGCAAAGGACCAAGGTCGTCGGCAACCTGTACATTTTCAATCTGGCGGGTAAGCAGGAAGGTACGTTCACCTTCAGCAACACTTCGATCAACGCGCCGGGCAACACGATGTCGACCCAGCTTTACATCAAGTAACGACAGGGGCCCGAACAAGCGTCAGGAAAGCTGACTACGCTTTAGGAACCATTCCGTGGATTGTTCCCATGACCTTTCGAGCCTTGATTACCCTCGCCGAGGGCGCCGATGACCTGCAGACAGTGACCTTGATCGATGTATTGCGCCGCGCCAAGGTCGAGGTGGTGGTCGCCAGCATCGAGGGGCGGCGCATGCTCACCTGTGCCCGTGGCACGCGCTTGACGTGCGATGCGATGCTGGTGGATTTGCTGGCCCAGCCATTCGATCTGATCGTCCTGCCTGGCGGTGCCGTAGGGACGCAACACCTGACCGCCCACCAACCCCTGCAACAACTGGTCAAGGACCAGGCCGCGGCGGGCCGCCTGTTCGCCGGCATTGCCGAAGCGCCCGCGGTAGCACTGCAAACCTTCGGCGTGCTGCGCCAGCGACGCATGACTTGCCTGCCTTCGGCCAGCCATCAACTGTCGGGTTGCAACTTCGTCGATCAACCGGTGGTGGTCGACGGCAATTGCATCACCGCCCAAGGCTCGGGTGGCGCCTTGGCATTTGCGCTGACGCTGGTGGAACAGCTCTGCGGCAAAGCCACGCGGGCGATGGTGGCGGGGGAGTTGTTGGTTTAGGCGGCGTCAGGCGTGAGCGGCGATGGGTTTGATGGGCGGTTGCTCACGCTGCTCCGCTTGCCACAGATCATAATCGGTCTGTACCCCTAACCACATGCGGGCCTTGCCGATCCCTGCGCGTTCCAAACGCACGGCCAAATCGGGACTGACTGGTGCATGTCCATGCAGCACCCGCGACAGATGCGGGCGCGCAAACCCAAGGTGCCGGGCGAGTTCTGCGACGCTGATGCCCAGTTCAGGCAATACATCCATCAACAGTGTTTCGCCAGGGTGCGGCGGGTTGTGCATGGGCATGTCCTGCCTCCTGTCAGTGATAGTCCAGATAGTCGACCAGTTCGATATCCGATCCGGTAAATCGAAAAATGACCCGCCAGTTTCCGGAAACGGTCAGTGACCAGTACTCGGCCAACTCTCCCTTGAGGGGATGTAACCGCCACCCTGGAAGGTCGAGGTCGCCGGGTACCGCTGCGCGATCCATGAATTGCAGCATACGCCCCAGACGTTTCGCATGATCTGCGCGAATTCCCCGAGTCGAACCTGTTTCATAGAAGCCACGAAGGCCTTTGTGCTGAAAGGATCTGATCATGGGGGAAGTGTAAGGCGATACATTACACTCTATGCGTTAACTATGTATTGCATCTGGTCGGCAAATTTGTGATCGGCAGCGGCCTCAGGCCTTCACCTCTTCCACCGGCACATGCATCCGGTCGCGGTTGGCCAGGGTCGGGAACAGTTTGATCCAGGTCCCGGTGACCACCAGCGTACCGATACCGCCCATGACCACCGCCGGCACGGTGCCGAACCAGTGGGCGGTCAGGCCGGATTCGAATTCGCCCAATTGGTTTGAGGCCCCGATGAACAGGCCGTTCACGGCGCTCACCCGGCCGCGCATTTCGTCCGGGGTTTCCAGTTGCACGAAGGATGCGCGGATCACCATGCTGATCATGTCGGCCGCCCCCAGGACCACCAGCACGGCCAATGAAAACCAGAACGAGGTCGACAGGCCGAAGGCGATCGTTGCCACGCCGAACACACCCACGGCGGTGAACATCACCCGTCCAACATTGCGTTCCACGGCAAAGCGCGCCAGGAACAGCGACATCAGCAATGCACCCACCGCCGGTGCCGATCGCAACAGGCCCAGCCCCCAGGGCCCGGTCAGCAGAATGTCCTTGGCAAACACCGGCAGCAAGGCCGTCGCGCCCCCCAGCAGGACAGCGAACAGGTCGAGGGAAATGGCCCCGAGAATGTCCGGGCGACTGCGGATGAAACGGATGCCCGCCAACAGTGAGTCCAGTGTGGCCTTGCCCTTGTTCAGGGGCGTTTGCCGGGCGGGCAGGTTCAGCATCAGCGTGCAGGCGATGATGTACAGGATCACCGTTGGGCCATACACCCAGACGCTGCCGAAGGCGTAGAGCAAGCCACCGAGGGCCGGGGCGACGATGGTCGCCGATTGCTGGGCCGACTGCGCGGCGGCCACGGCCCGGGGAAACAGTGCGCTCGGCACGATGCTCGGGAGCAAGGCTTGGGTGGTCGGCATTTCGAAGGAGCGTGCGGCGCCGAGCAGGAACGCAAGGATGAAGATCATTTCCCGGGTGACATGGTCGGTCGCGCTGCCGATTGCCAGCGACAGGGCGATCAGCGCTTGCAGGGACTGGCAGATGGCCGCGACCTTGCGCCGGTCGTAGCGATCGGCGACATGCCCGGTGTGCAGCATGAACAGCACGCGCGGAGCGAACTCCACGAGCCCGACCAGGCCCAGGTCAAGTACGTTGCCGGTCAGCTGGTAGAGGTTCCAGCCAATGGCCACGGTGAGCATCTGGAAACCGCTGGCGGTAAACACCCGGGCCAGCCAGAAGGCGATGAAAGGGCGATGGCGACGTAACAGCAAGGGCTCTTGGCTGGGCATTTGAAGGCAAGTCTGGGGAGAGAAAGGGCGAGACTATCATCAACCTGTAACAGGAAGTTGCCGTGGCAGAAAATTTCGTTAGCCAAGCATCGATTTCACTGCCTGTCTGCCCGGTGCCCCTCGGGAATTCATTTCCACCTGTGACTAAAGCCGTGAGGCAACTTGTCACGCGGCAAAAGACCACGCGAGTCATCCCTGCAAATGGGACTACTCTTTCATCGTTGCTTGATCCAGATCAAAACCCACAAAAGGAATTGATCCGGCGGCCGGTTGGCCAGACTCCCTGCGTTGTGATGCGTGCAAAAAAAAGAACAAACAGAGATTCGCCACACTCCATATCCGTGGGGGCCGTGGGTGCAGGCTTCCAGCCCGCAGCCGTACTACCTGACAGAGGAAGACTTATGTTCGGTTTAGAGGCACTTGATCTCGCCCGAATTCAGTTCGCGTTCACCATCTCGTTCCACATCCTGTTCCCAGCCATCACCATCGGCCTGGCGAGTTACCTGGCGGTGCTCGAAGGCTTGTGGCTGAAAACCCATAACGACACCTACCGGGACCTCTACCATTTCTGGTCGAAGATCTTTGCCGTCAACTTCGGCATGGGTGTGGTCTCCGGACTGGTCATGGCCTATCAGTTCGGCACCAACTGGAGCCGTTTTTCGGACTTCGCAGGTTCCGTGACCGGGCCGCTGCTGACCTATGAAGTGCTGACTGCATTCTTCCTTGAGGCCGGTTTCCTCGGTGTGATGTTGTTCGGCTGGAACAAGGTCGGGCGCGGCTTGCACTTCTTCGCCACGGTCATGGTCGCCATCGGCACATTGATCTCGACCTTCTGGATTCTCGCCTCCAACAGCTGGATGCAGACCCCGCAAGGTTTCGAAATCGTCAATGGCCAGGTCATACCAACCGACTGGCTGGCGGTGATCTTCAACCCCTCATTCCCTTATCGCCTGATGCACATGGCCACGGCGGCGTTCGTCGCGACAGCATTCTTCGTCGGTGCGTCGGCGGCCTGGCACTTGCTTCGCGGCAAGGACAACCCGGCGATCCGCAAGATGCTTTCCATGGCGATGTGGATGGCGCTGATCGTCGCGCCGATCCAGGCGGTCATCGGTGACTTCCACGGCCTCAACACGCTTGAACATCAACCAGCAAAAATCGCCGCGATCGAGGGCCACTGGGAGAACCACGGTAACGAGGCGACCCCGCTGATCCTGTTCGGCTGGCCGGACATGAAGGAAGAGAAAACCAAGTTCGCCGTCGAGATTCCGTACCTGGGCAGCCTGATCCTGACCCACTCGCTGGACAAGCAGGTACCGGCGCTCAAGGAATTTCCGCCCGAAGACCGGCCGAATTCAACCATCGTGTTCTGGTCGTTCCGGATCATGGTCGGCCTGGGTTTCCTGATGATCTTCACCGGTCTGTGGAGCCTGTGGCTGCGTAAACGCGACACGCTCTATACCTCACGGCCGTTCCTGTACCTGGCGTTGTGGATGGGACCGTCCGGCCTGATTGCGATTCTCGCGGGCTGGTTCACCACCGAAATCGGCCGTCAGCCGTGGGTGGTCTACGGGCTGATGCGCACGGCGGACGCGTCTTCCAACCATAGCGTGATGCAGATGAGCATCACCCTGATCCTGTTCGTCGTGGTGTATTTCGCCCTGTTCGGTGCCGGCCTCGGCTACATGATGCGCCTGGTGCGCAAGGGGCCGAAGATCGACGAAGGCAAGGAAACCAACGACGGTGGTCCCGGGCAGAAACGCACGCCGGCACGTCCGCTCTCCGCAGCCGACGACGATCATGCCGATGCCGACCACATCGTGACCAAGGAGATTTGAATCATGGGTATTGATCTTCCGCTGATCTGGGCTGTGATCATCATCTTCGGCATCATGATGTACGTGGTCATGGATGGGTTTGACCTGGGCATCGGCATCCTCTTCCCGTTCATTCCCGGCAAGACCGACCGCGACGTCATGATGAACACCGTCGCCCCGGTCTGGGACGGCAACGAAACCTGGCTGGTACTGGGCGGGGCGGCATTGTTCGGGGCTTTCCCGCTGGCCTATTCGGTGGTGCTCTCGGCGTTGTATCTACCGCTGATTTTCATGCTGATCGGGCTGATTTTCCGCGGCGTGGCGTTCGAGTTCCGCTTCAAGGCCAAGGATGACAAGCGTCACCTGTGGGACAAGGCGTTCATCGGTGGCTCGATTGTTGCGACGTTCTTCCAGGGCGTTGCGCTGGGGGCGTTCATCGATGGCTTGCCAGTGGTCGATCGGCAGTTTGCCGGCGGTTCGCTGGATTGGCTGACGCCCTTCACCCTGTTCTGCGGCGCGGCGCTGGTGGTGGCGTATGCGCTACTGGGTTGCACTTGGCTGATCATGAAGACCGAAGGCAAGTTGCAGGAACAGATGCACGACCTGGCGCGACCCCTGGCGTTCGTGTTGTTGGCGGTGATCGGTATCGTCAGCATCTGGACCCCGCTGGCCCACGCCGAGATCGCAGCCCGCTGGTTCACCCTGCCGAACCTGTTCTGGTTCCTGCCCGTGCCGATCCTGGTGCTGGTGACGCTCTATGGCCTGATCCGTGCCGTGGCCCGCAACGCGCACTACACACCATTTTTGCTGACACTGGTGCTGATCTTCCTCGGTTACAGCGGCCTGGGGATCAGCCTGTGGCCGAACATCGTCCCGCCTTCGATCTCGATCTGGGACGCCGCCGCACCACCGCAAAGCCAGGGCTTCATGCTGGTGGGCACGCTGTTCATCATCCCGTTCATCCTGGGTTACACCTTCTGGAGCTATTACGTGTTCCGCGGCAAGGTTACCCATGAAGACGGTTACCACTAGAGCACGCATCAAACCTGTAGGAGCAAAGCTCGCTCGCGATGGCGTCTTCACAGGCGCCATTTTTCCCAGGAGTACTAAGAAATGGCCGGTAAACATTCCCTGCACGACATTGAAGAAGCCGAAAAAAAGCCGCTGTGGCAGCGGCTCGGCTGGTTGGCCATGATCTGGGCTGGCAGCGTCGGTGCGCTGTTCATCGTGGCCAGCCTGATGCGGATGTTCATGAACGCCGCAGGCCTGAGCACTCACTGAAACAATCGACATCCCGTCCCGCAGCCTCCCGGGCGTGAAATAAAAAACCCTCCAGCTGGAGGGTTTTTTTGCGCGTTACTTGCGAGCCTTGAGGATCACGAATTTCGGGGTGGCCGCCACTTGCTCGACCCCGCGGAACAACCGCGCCAACTTGCTGTGGTAGCCCAAATGACGGTTGCCGACGATGTACAGCGCACCACCCACCACCAGCGCCTCCCGGGCTTGCTGGAACATCCGCCAGGCAAGGAAGTCGCCGACGACCTGTTGTTGGTGAAACGGTGGATTGCAGAGCACCACGTCCAATGACTGGGGTTCCTGCCCGGCCAAGCCATCGCCGGCCCGCACGATCACCTCCCGTTCACCCAGCGTGGCGCGCCAGTTTTCGGTGGCCGATTGCACTGCCATGAAGGATTCATCTACCAGCGTGTAGCGGGCCTCGGGGTTTTGTAGGGCACTGGCGATGGCCAGCACGCCGTTACCGCAACCCAGATCGGCGACCCTTGCGCTGCCAAGGTTCTTCGGCAGGTGCGGCAAGAAGGCTCGCGTGCCTATGTCCAGGCCTTCACGGCAGAACACGTTGGCGTGATTGAGCAGTTCGATCGCCGGCTCATCAAGTCGATAGCGGGTCGGGTAGGGCGAGACGACGGCAGCTTTGGCTTGAGGCGTAGCGATCAACAGACGGGCTTTTTTTACCGCCAGCGAGGCCTGCACAGGGCCAATATAGCGCTCAAGCAGATCGCCCGCCGCGCGCGGTAGATGTTTGATCATTGCCCCGGCGATCACCTGGGCGCCGGGAGCCAATTGGCCTTGCAGGCGGATCAATTGTTCTTCCAGTAATGCCAGTGTCTTCGGCACCCGGATCAGCACGCGGTCGAAAGGCCCCGTGAAAGGTTCGCTGGCCGGTACGTGGGGCACGGCATCAAACGACTGGCCATTACGGGCCAGATTCTTTTCCAGCCCCTGCAAGGCCAGGAACGAATCGCCGCTGCTGGTCACATTTACCTTGCCTGCCAGGCTGACGGCCAATGCGCCGAAACTGTCGTTCAGCACCAACACCCGCGTATTTGCCGCGGGCAGCTGTTCAGCCAGGTGATTGAGCAGGTACTCATCTGCAGCATCAAAGGCTTGCAGTGGTTCGTTCTGCTGTTCGGGCTGGCGGATCAGGTCGAGCTGGGCGAACGGGGTTTCAAGCAAGGGCATCGGGCAGGAGGCTCTGATAGATGGTCGAGGATGTTCCGCGGCCCTGAGGCGTTGTTGCGGGCGGGACGGTTCGAGTGAACTGCGGCATGATGTTTTACACGTCATCACTCAAGCGGGATGCAAATGGTACGTTTTTTTCTTTTGGATTACCCGCGAGTTTTGTGATCAGCGTAGCGCGCCGCTGCTGAGATAACCGGCCTTGGCCGCGGCAATGACTGCCGAAATCTTGTTATTGACGCCCAGTTTTTCAATCGCACTCTGTACATGAAAATTGATGGTGCGTGCACTGAGGTTGAGGATCCTGGCACTCTCGTAAGCCGTCTTGCCATCGGCCGCGAGCTTCAGCACGTCGATTTCCCGCAGCGACAAATGCGCGGCAACCAATTTTGGGGGGGGCCTTGGGAGTGATTGCGCGGCCAGCGCATGCAGGTGCTGACCCATGAAAACGGAAAAGCCTAAATTTTCGTACAGCTCAAACGCACTGATTGGACAATGGCTCCTGGCCAGGCTCAGGATGCTGCACTGATCGCTATTATCGTCCTGTACCGATTGCGACCAGCCGTGCTGAATTCCTTGCAACCCAAGCGCCTCCCACATCGAGGGCACCTGGGAAAAGAGCTCTTCACTCCAAAGAACGGGCAGCATAGTTTGATTGCAATGAGCCACTACTGGGTCGATGTTGTTGAATTTTTTTTGTTCATACTCCGTGTTCCAGCTTTTGGGATAATTGTTGAGCTTAAGCGTATTTGCTTGATCAGATCTGGATTTGTAAGTTACTGAAAACTCGAAAAATTTATAGCCGATGTTTTTAGCGAAACGCAGCGCTACCTCATAAGCGGTGTCGAGCTCCGTTGCGCTGGATAACTGTCTGAGTTGTGATTCCTTCCATCTTTCCATCTCTGTACTCCCGTGCCTTGGTGTATGGATCCAAAACCAATACGCACGGATTGTAGGACTTTTCGTACGTGACGGTGGGAACTTTTTGCTTTGTTTCGATTTCTAAATAAGATTTGTGGTTCTATATGGAATTGAGTTTAAAAAGTTTATTAAATGTCGGTACTAATACAAACTTCGTGTTGAACGTTACTAACTAGGCGGTTAAATATTTATGAGATTGTTATGCGTTTGATGATGTTTCGGTAAAGCCATTACAAATCGCCGGTGTTTATGGGGACCGCTTTGCGAGACACTGCGGTCATGCGTTGAAGGAGCCTGCGATGACCGCCAGTGAAGAGAAATTTACCCGTCAAACCTTGCTCGACGTCCAGCCGTTGACGCCGAACCTGTTCACCCTGCGTGCCACTAGGGACGCAGGTTTTCGCTTTCGCGCAGGGCAATTCGCGCGGCTGGGCGTAGTGAAGGGAGATGGCAGTACGGTCTGGCGCGCCTATTCCATGGTGTCTTCACCCTATGACGAGTTTCTCGAATTCTTTTCCATCGTCGTACCCGGCGGTGAATTCACCAGCGAACTCAGCCGGCTGGGCGTTGGCGACACGCTGCTGGTCGATCGCCAGGCGTTCGGCTACCTGACACTCGACCGCTTCGTCGACGGGCGTGATTTGTGGCTGTTATCCACCGGTACAGGTCTGGCGCCGTTTCTATCGATCCTGCAGGACTTCGAGGTCTGGGAAAAATTCGAGAGAATCATCCTGGTGTACAGCGTCCGGGAGACCAGGGAGCTGGCTTACCAGGCGCTGATCGCAGGCCTGGCGCAGCGCGACTACTTGAAGGAATTTGCCCACAAATTGCAGCTGATCAACACCGTGACCCGCGAGCAGCATCCAGGCGCCCTGAACGGACGGATCACCACCTTGATTGAAAACGGCGAACTGGAGCGGGCGGCTGGTGTGGCGCTGACGCCGGAACATTCGCGCGTGATGTTGTGCGGCAACCCGCAAATGATCGATGACACGCGCAAATTGCTCAAGCAGCGCGACATGCACTTGAGCCTCAGTCGGCGGCCCGGTCAGGTGGCAGTGGAGAACTTCTGGTAAAAAAACGGCGCCTCGAGGGCGCCGTTTGATTCAGGGTCGATTGTTCTGGGCCTTAAGCAAGTCGCGAATCTCACCGAGCAACTCTTCTTCCTTGGTCGGAACCGGCGGCAGGGTGGGCGCGACGGCTTCTTCGCGCTTGAGGCGGTTGATGGCCTTGACGCCCATGAAGATCGCGAAGGCCACGATGACGAAGTCAATCAGGGTCTGGATGAACTTGCCGTACGCCAGGACCACGGCCGGGACATCGCCCTGGGCGGCCTTGAGCGTAATGGCCAGGTCACTGAAGTCCACTCCGCCGATCAGCAAGCCAATAGGGGGCATGATCACATCGCCGACAAACGACGTCACGATCTTGCCGAAAGCGGCGCCGATGATGATACCGACGGCCATGTCAATCACATTGCCTTTGACCGCGAAGGCCTTGAACTCGTTTATCACGCCCATAGGTCATTTCCTTGTTACAGATGAGGTTGGTGAGCGCAGTGTAATTCAGCAAATCGCATCCTGCTCGTCACGACTGCGTGCGGGGTCCGCCTGCAAAGGACCGGACCGCTTGCAAAAAGTGCACAAAATGTCTTATCTCCATCGGTATTGCTTCGCAGCTGTCTTTCGGCACTTGGCAATCTGGCGAGTGGTCGGCGCGAAAGTCGCAATGGGTTGCAAGGTTTGATTCCAATGTTGCGACACGGTCAATTTGATAATCAACTCAGCGGGCATCGAAGGCAGGCGACTATATTAGTGTGGCGATTTTCAGGGAGCTATTGTTGTACGTCGTAGAAGTTTATGGTTAATGTCTGTACAGGTTTTTTCTGCAATGGTTGAGAAGTGTTTAGGTGTTTTTGGCGTTTGTGTGTAAGTAACTTTTTCTTGGTTTAAATATTGTGTATTTAGTTTGTAGACGTTTATTCGAGTTTCGCCGAATAGGTTTTGAAGTATTCACTTGAGATTACCTGGTATCAATCGCGACGTACCAGGGCAGCTGACCTGAGCTATCATCGCGGTTTTTGCCGGGAGTTCAGATGGCCAAGGCCAAGCGCATGTACGGCTGCACCGAGTGCGGCTCAACCTTTCCCAAGTGGGCCGGGCAATGCGGCGAATGCGGCGCCTGGAACACCCTCACGGAAACCATGGTGGAAAGTGGCGGGGCAGCGGCGCCCAGCGGTCGTACCGGCTGGACCGGCCAGCAGGCGCAAATCAAGACCCTGGCTGAAGTCAGTGTCGAGGAAGTCCCGCGTTTCTCCACGGCTTCCAGTGAGCTTGACCGGGTGTTGGGTGGTGGCCTGGTGGATGGCTCGGTGGTGTTGATCGGCGGTGATCCCGGCATCGGCAAGTCCACCATTCTGTTGCAAACCTTGTGCAATCTCGCCAAGAGCATGCCGGCGCTGTATGTCACGGGCGAAGAGTCGCAGCAGCAGGTGGCCATGCGCGCCCGACGCCTGGGGCTGCCACAGGATCAGCTGCGGGTCATGACCGAAACCTGCATTGAAACCATCATTGCTACTGCCCGGCTGGAAAAGCCCCGGGTCATGGTAATCGACTCGATCCAGACGATTTTCACCGAGCAACTGCAATCGGCACCGGGCGGTGTGTCTCAGGTTCGCGAAAGTGCTGCACTGCTGGTGCGTTACGCCAAGCAGAGTGGCACCGCGATTTTCCTGGTGGGGCACGTGACCAAGGAGGGCGCGCTGGCGGGGCCCCGAGTACTGGAGCACATGGTCGACACCGTGCTGTATTTTGAAGGCGAATCAGACGGGCGCCTGCGCTTGTTGCGCGCGGTAAAAAATCGTTTCGGCGCGGTTAACGAGCTGGGCGTGTTCGGGATGACCGACAAGGGCCTGAAAGAAGTTTCCAATCCATCGGCGATTTTTCTGACCCGTGCCCAGGAAGAAGTCCCGGGCAGCGTGGTCATGGCGACATGGGAAGGCACACGGCCGATGCTGGTGGAAGTCCAGGCGCTGGTCGATGACAGTCACCTGGCCAATCCGCGCCGGGTAACCCTGGGCCTGGATCAGAACCGGCTGGCAATGTTGCTGGCAGTCTTGCACCGGCACGGCGGCATACCCACCCACGACCAGGATGTGTTTCTCAACGTGGTCGGTGGGGTGAAGGTACTGGAAACGGCCTCTGACCTGGCTTTGATGGCAGCCGTCATGTCCAGTTTGCGCAACCGGCCGCTGCCCCATGATCTGCTGGTGTTCGGTGAGGTCGGTCTGTCCGGCGAAGTGCGGCCGGTGCCAAGCGGTCAGGAGCGCCTGAAGGAAGCGGCCAAGCATGGTTTCAAACGTGCCATCGTGCCCAAGGGCAATGCACCGAAAGAGGCGCCGCCGGGTTTGCAGATCATCGCTGTCACCCGTCTGGAGCAGGCCCTCGACGCGCTCTTCGAATAACGCCAATCCCCTGTAGGAGCGAGCCTGCTCGCGATGGTTGTCAACGAAAACGCTGTGAGCCTGACACCCCACAGCGTTCTCGAGTCCATCGCGAGCAGGCTCGCTCCTACAGGGGTTGAATCAGATTTCGATGAGGGCGCCCAGTTCCCGCTCAAGCTCCTGCGGATCACCCAGGTTGAATTCAATCAATCGCCGCAGGCGTTCAATCGATTCCAGGCTGATATGCCGGCACACGAAACCCAATTGTCCATGGTCTTGATGGGTCAACTGCACATCCATTGCGATGGCGGTGTCTTCGCTCAGATGGATGTCGACAAAAAAATCCTGCTGCGAATTACCAAGCCACGGTTCCGGACGCTCGATCAGCAAGCCCTTGAGCGACAGATCGATCAGCTTCACCGGCCAGATGAACGCTCCTTGGCCCAGCTCGGTTCTGGCATCGAACGCAATACGTTTGAAGCGGCGGCGTTCGGCAGGGTGCTCGCTCATGGCACGATCCTCGGAAATGTACGCTGACTATAGACCGGCATTGCAAAAGGCCGCCAGGTGTCTGGACCAATGTCGGGGTATGGCCTTTGCTGTCAGGCAAGCTAAACTCGAGGTGGCTGTCTTTCTTGTCCACTCTGGCTGGAATAATAAAATGAAAAATAATAATAGCCCGCTACGCCACTTACCCTGGCTGGTGCTGGCAATCGTTGGGGCGTGCGCCCTGGGCGTAGTGGCACTGCGCCGAGGTGAAGCGATCAACGCTTTGTGGATTGTGGTCGCTGCCGTGGCCATCTATCTGGTGGCGTATCGTTACTACAGTCTGTTCATCGCCAATAATGTCATGCAACTCGATGCGCGCCGGGCTACCCCCGCAGTGCTCAACAATGACGGTCTGGATTATGTCCCGACCAACAAGCATATCCTCTTCGGTCACCACTTCGCGGCTATCGCCGGCGCAGGGCCGCTGGTCGGTCCGGTACTGGCGGCGCAGATGGGCTACCTGCCCGGCACGCTGTGGCTGATTGCCGGCGTGGTACTGGCCGGTGCCGTGCAGGACTTCATGGTCCTGTTCATGTCCACTCGCCGCAACGGTCGCTCCCTTGGTGACATGGTCCGTGAAGAAATGGGCCGCATCCCCGGGACCATTGCGCTGTTCGGCTGCTTCCTGATCATGATCATCATCCTCGCGGTGTTGGCCCTGATCGTCGTGAAGGCCCTGGCCGAGAGCCCGTGGGGGATCTTCACGGTGATGGCGACCATCCCGATCGCGATGTTCATGGGCATCTACATGCGCTACATCCGGCCGGGTCGTATCGGTGAAATTTCGGTGATCGGCGTGCTGTTGCTGCTGGGGTCGATCTGGCTCGGCGGGCAGATTGCAGCAGACCCGGTGTGGGCCAAGGCCTTTACCTTCACCGGCGTGCAGATTACCTGGATGCTGATCGGTTACGGTTTCGTGGCCGCCTCGTTGCCGGTGTGGCTGATCCTGGCGCCCCGTGACTACCTGTCGACCTTCCTGAAAATCGGCACTATCGTCGCCCTGGCGATCGGCATCCTGATCACCATGCCTGAGCTGAAAATGCCGGCCCTGACCCAATTCGTCGACGGCACGGGACCTGTGTGGAAGGGCGGCCTGTTTCCGTTCCTGTTCATCACCATCGCCTGTGGTGCGGTTTCGGGTTTCCACGCACTGATTTCTTCCGGCACCACGCCAAAGCTGCTCGATAACGAAGTCAACGCCCGTTACATCGGCTACGGCGGCATGCTGATGGAGTCCTTCGTGGCGATCATGGCCATGGTCGCTGCCTCGGTAATCGAGCCTGGCGTGTACTTCGCCATGAACAGCCCGGCCGCCGTGGTCGGCGGTGATGTGGTGGCCGTGGCGACCGCGGTCAGCAACTGGGGCTTTGCGATTACCCCTGAAGCGCTGCAAGCGGTGGCCCACGACATCGGTGAAACCACCATCCTGGCCCGTGCCGGCGGTGCGCCGACCCTGGCGGTGGGTATCGCGCAGATCCTGCACAGTGTGCTGCCAGGTGAAAACACCATGGCGTTCTGGTACCACTTCGCGATCCTGTTCGAAGCGCTGTTCATCCTGACCGCGGTGGACGCCGGTACCCGTGCCGGGCGTTTCATGCTGCAGGACCTGCTCGGTTCCTTCGTGCCGGCGCTCAAACGCACCGAGTCCTGGGCTGCCAACTTCCTCGCCACCGCCGGTTGCGTGGCCATGTGGGGCTGGTTGCTGTATCAGGGCGTGATCGATCCGCTGGGTGGCATCAACACCCTGTGGCCGCTGTTCGGCATCTCCAACCAGATGCTGGCCGGTATCGCGCTGATGCTCGGCACCGTGGTGCTGATCAAGATGAAACGCCAGCGTTATGTCTGGGTCACCATGTTGCCTGCCGTGTGGTTGCTGATCTGCACCACCACCGCCGGATTCATCAAGCTGTTCGACGCCAACCCGGCCATTGGCTTCCTGGCCCTGGCGAAAAAATACAGCGATGCCCTGGCCAACGGTCAGATCCTCGCCCCGGCCAAGGACATCACGCAAATGCAGCACGTGATCTTCAATGCCTACACCAACGCTACGCTGACCGCGCTGTTCCTGTTCGTGGTGTTCAGTATCCTGTTCTATGCGCTCAAGGTCGGTATTGCCGCCTGGGGCAAAAAAGAGCGCACGGATAAAGAATCGCCCTTCCAGGCGCTGCCGGATGCGTAACCAGAGGATTGCAGCATGTTCAATGACCTGAGTCGCCTCGGTAAATACCTCGGTCAGGCCGCGCGCCTGATGGTGGGCATGCCCGATTACGACAACTACGTCGAACACATGCAAAGCAAGCACCCGGACAAACCGGTGATGAGCTACGAGGCGTTCTTTCGGGAACGCCAGGAGGCTCGTTACGGTGGCAAGGGGGGGCCGAAGTGCTGTTGATGCATCACGCCTGAACAACGCACGACTGTAGGAGCCAGCGGTGCGGCGATCCGACTTGCCGGCGAAAGCGATCTTGAGGACGCCTTCGCCGGCAAGTCGGATCGCCGCACCGCTGGCTCCTACAGTTTTATCAGCACATAGGAGATTTCGTTTTGCTCACTCCAATCCCGGTCACGATCCTCAGCGGCTTTCTCGGCGCAGGTAAAACCACCTTGCTGCGCTACCTGCTCAAAGCCGAGCACGGTCTGAAAATCGCCGTGATCGAAAACGAATTCAGCGACGCCGGCATCGACACCCAGCTGTTGGGTGATGAACCGGTGCAAGTGATGACGCTGTCCAACGGCTGCGTCTGTTGCACCATCCACACCGACCTGACCAAGGCCTTGTACCTGCTGCTCGAGCGCCTCGACAGCGGTGACATCGCCTTCGACCGCCTGGTGATCGAATGCACCGGCCTCGCCGATCCGGCTCCGGTGGCACAAACCTTCTTCATCGACGAGGAGTTGCGCGAGCGCTACATCCTCGACGGCATCATCACCTTGGTGGATGCGGCACACGCCGAACAGCACCTGACCCAGACCATCGCCCAGGCGCAGATCGGTTTCGCCGACCGCTTGCTGGTGAGCAAGCGCGATCTGGTGGACGAACCTGCATTCACGGCGTTGAGCGAGCGCCTGACCCGTATCAATCGTCGTGCACCGATCCGCGTGGTCGACCACGGCAAGATCGACCTGGCCGAACTGCTCGATGTGCGCGGGTTCAACCTCAACGCCGATCTGGGCGGCGGCGTGAGTTTGCGCCCGGTGAGCCAGGCCCCGTCCATCGACCGTATTTCCAGCCTGGTGTTGCGCACCGAAAAACCGCTGGATATCGACAAGCTCAGTGAGTTCATGAACGAACTGCTGGAGGAGCACGGCAAGCAACTGCTGCGCTACAAAGGCGTATTGAACATCCTCGGCGAGCCGCGCCGCATGGTGTTTCAGGGCGTGCTGAAACTTTACGGTTTCGACTGGGACACCGAGTGGGCGGACGATGAGGCCCGCGAAAGCGTGATCGTCTTCATTGCCGATGATTTGCCTCAGGAAAAGATTCGCCAAGGCTTCGCGCGAGTGGCGGCGAGCTAACCGGCAATACGCTTGTGGTTGGAGTGCGGTTGAGCGTTCAGCAAAACCGTCTCCAGATGATCCAGGTGCCGGTTCAGTAAGGTCACCGCTTTTGCGGCATCCCTACGCATGAGCGCATCCACTAAATTCTCGTGCAGTTGCCAAACGCAATAGTCCTCCAAGGCAGCGTCAAACTGCGCAATCGCCAATGAGGTCAGTGGCACCAGGCTGCCGAGAAAATGCGCCAACGGTGCGTTGCCCGCCATTTCTGCCAGCTGCAGGTGAAACTCTCCCGACAGACGAATCGCCCGGCCACGCTCGGTGCATTGGCGCTCGCTATCGACCAGCGCTCGCAGGCGCTCCAAGGCAAGCGGGCAAGGGCGCTGGCAGGCCAGCCGCACCAGCATGAGTTCGGTCAGTCGTCGGGCATGCAGCGCCTGCCGGGTTTGTTCGGCATTCAGTTCAGCGACGCGAGGTCGATGGTTGGCCCGAAGGACAATGACCTGCTGGTGGGACAGCCGCGTCAGCACGTCACGCATGGCGCTGCGTCGAGCGCCAAACATCTGCGCCAGGCTTTCTTCGGTAAAGCGACTGGCCGAATGGATGCGCTGTTCGAGAATGGCGTTGAAGACCCGCGAGTACAGATCATTCGCCGCCGGTGGAAAGGGCAGGGTGTTAAGCGTTTGTGGTGAAACGAAGCTGTTCATGGCCTGTCTCCGGTTCGATGAAGGTTCAACTGCCGAGGTTGTCTTCCGGGATGTTCAGTTCAATGCCCATCCGCTGTCCTTCGCGAAGAATGTGCCGACGCATCTCTGCGCTGGCCTGGGCGCTGTTCTTGCTGCGGATCGCGCGCACCACCGCTTCGTTTTCTTCAAGGCGTTCAGCCAGGTGTTCCGGGGAGTTGCGCAACACGTCGGCGCTCTGCTTGAGGGCATTGCTGGTTTGCTGGACCACGCTCTGGAAAATCGGATTCGACGTCAGCGTGAACAGCTCTTCATGGAACGCGATGTAGGCATTCACGCCGGCCTCACTGTCGTTGGCTTCCAGGGCTTCGCGCATGTCCATCAGGGTCAGGCGCAGTTGCCCGACTTCCTTACTGCTGATGGATTGCGCCACCAGGCCGACGATGAATGGCTCAAGGGTGTAGCGCAGTTGCAGGACGTCTTCCAGGCTCGCCCCGGCCACTGCGCTGTCGTGGCTTTGGCTGTCGCTGAGATTCGCGTCCAGCACCACCACGCCTTTGCCCGGCATGGAACGCACCAGGCCGAGGGTTTCCAGCACGGTCACCGCTTCACGCAGGCTCGGACGGCTGATGCCCAGCTGCTCGGCCAATTCACGTTGCCCCGGGAGCATTTCGCCGGAGCGCCACTGACCGCGGGCCAGTGCGGCCCGAAGTTTTTCTACGACTGAATTTACAACGGTCGACGAGGTAATCACTGTTCGCTCCGTGAGCATCTATAGCGTTGTTGGCCGTGCCTGCCCGAGGGCAGGCACGGCGGTTGTTCAGAATTCCTGCTGATGGGCCGGGGCCACCGGTTTTCTCGGCTGGAAGGTATAACCCACCTGGCCGGAAAGTACCTTGTTCGCCCGTTGCACATCGATGTCCTTTTCCCATCGGGCGATGGCTACGGTCGCGACGCAATTGCCGATCAGGTTGGTCAGTGCCCGCCCGATGCCCATGAACCAGTCCACGGCCAGCACCAGCACCAGGCCCACCACCGGAATCGCCGGAATCGCCGTCAGGGTGGCGGCCAGAATGACCAGCGCCGAACCCGGAATACCATGCGCACCCTTGGAGGTGATCAATGACACCAGCAGAATTGTCAGCAGGTCGGTCATCGCCAGCGGTGTGCCGGTGGCATTGGCGATGAACACAATGGCCAGGGTCAGGTAGATCGAGAAACCGTCGAGATTGAATGAGTACCCGGTTGGAATCACCAGGCCGACCGTCGAGCTGCCGATGCCCAGATGCTCAAGCTTGCGCATGATCTGTGGCAGCACGGCATCGGACGAAGCGGTACCCATGACAATCAGCAGCTCTTCGCGCAGGTACTTGAGCAGCGGCCACATCCGCAGGCCGGACAGGCGCATCACCAGGCCGAGGATCAGAGCGACGAAGGCCACGCAGGTCAGGTAGAACAAACCGACCAGGCTGCCCAGGTGCTGCAGCGAGTCCAGGCCATATTTGCTGGTGGTGAAGGCGATTGCACCGAACACACCGATCGGCGCCAGGCGCACGATCATGCCCATGATGCGGAAAATCACGTGGCTGAGCTCATTGATCAGTCGCGAGATACCGGAGGCGGCTTCGCCCACCAGGTTCAACGCACTGCCGAACAGCACCGAAAACAGCAGCACTTGCAGGATGTTGTTTTCTGCGAAGGCACCGATTACCGAAGTCGGGATCAGGTCCATCAGGAACTGCGTGGTGGTGTGCATGTGCTGGCTGCGTTGGGCGATATCGCCCATGTCTGCAGCGGAAAGCTGATCCAGATGAATGTTCGCACCGCTGCCGATACCCGTACTGAAGGCGAACACCAGGCCGATCACCAGGGCAATGGTGGTGAGGATTTCAAAGTAGATCACTGATTTCAGGCCGATGCGGCCGACTTTCTTCAGGTCGCCGGCACCGCTGATGCCGCTGACCACTACGCAGAACACAATCAGGCCGATGAGCATTTTGATCAGCTTGATAAAACCGTCACCAAGGGGTTTGAGCTGAGCGGAGTATTCGGGAAGGGTCAGCCCGCAGACGATGCCGAGCACCAGTCCGAGAACCACTTGGAGGAAGATTGAACGCGAGCACCATCTGAGCATGGGAGGAATCCTGGTCGGTGTCCTGGCTGCCGTACGCATCGCGCATCAGATTCAGGACTTAATTATTGTGGTCTTACCGGTATGTCCAGTGCAGGCGCAGTCTAGGCGCTATTTTCGGGTGATCGCAAGTAAAAATTAAAAAATTGGCATGACCGGTCTTACCAGTTGGGTGAAGGCTTAATTTAGAGCCTTATACCGGTCTAAAAATGCAGGCGAAAAAAAACCGGCCATCGCTGGCCGGTTTTCTATTGCTGCGATTTAGCGGGGCTTATTAAGCGCCGTATACCGGCAGCTTCTTGCAGATGGCCTTGACCTTCTCACGAACGGCATCGATCACCGCTTCGTTGTTCAGGTCTGCCAGGATGTCGCAGATCCAGCCGGCCAGTTCCTTGCACTCTGCTTCCTTGAAGCCGCGAGTGGTCACAGCCGGAGTGCCGAAGCGCAGGCCGGAGGTGACGAACGGGGAGCGTGGGTCGTTTGGCACGGAGTTCTTGTTCACGGTGATGAACGCCTTGCCCAGGGCCGCGTCGGCATCTTTACCGGAGATTTCCTGCTTGATCAGCGACAGCAGGAACAGGTGGTTTTCAGTACCGCCGGAAACCACGTCGAAACCGCGCTCGATGAACACGCTGGCCATGGCCTGGGCGTTTTTCACCACTTGTTGCTGGTAAGCCTTGAACTCAGGCTGCAGTGCTTCCTTGAAGCAGATCGCTTTGGCGGCGATCACGTGCTCCAGCGGGCCGCCTTGGGCGCCCGGGAATACTGCGGAGTTCAGCTTCTTCTCGATGTCGGCGTTGGCGCGAGCCAGGATCAGGCCACCACGTGGACCGCGCAGGGTCTTGTGGGTGGTGGTCGTTACCACGTCAGCGAATGGCACCGGGTTCGGGTAGACGCCAGCGGCGACCAGACCGGCCACGTGGGCCATGTCGACGAACAGGTAGGCGCCCACTTTGTCAGCGATTGCACGGAAACGCGGGAAGTCGAGGATCTGCGAGTAGGCAGAGAAACCGGCCACGATCATTTTTGGCTTGTGTTCAACAGCCAGGCGCTCGACTTCGTCGTAGTCGATCAGGCCATTGGCGTCGATGCCGTACTGGATGGCGTTGTACAGCTTGCCGGAGGACGAAACGCTGGCGCCGTGGGTCAGGTGACCGCCGTGGGCCAGGCTCATGCCCAGGATGGTGTCGCCAGCCGACAGCAGGGCCAGGTAAACGGCGCTGTTGGCTTGCGAGCCGGCGTGTGGCTGAACGTTGGCGTAATCGGCGCCGAACAGTTCTTTGGCGCGATCAATTGCAAGCTGCTCGACGACGTCAACGTACTCGCAACCACCGTAGTAGCGCTTGCCCGGGTAGCCTTCGGCGTACTTGTTGGTCAGTACCGAGCCTTGAGCTTCCATCACCGCAGGGCTGGTGTAGTTTTCCGAAGCGATCAGCTCAATGTGCTCTTCCTGGCGCTGAGCTTCTTGCTCCATGGCGGCAAAGAGATCGGCGTCGTACTTGGCAATAGTCAAATCACGGCTGAACATGGCGGTCCTCAAGGATCGGGGGCGGAAAAGGGGGGCATTCTACCCCATCGGGTTTTGGAAGGCATATGAAAGGACATCATGTCGCAGACAAGTGGGCTTCATGCGGGGATTAGCGGTGAATGTGCGGCCCTCTTCGCGGGCAAGCCTCGCTCCTACAGACCGTATCGACGTAGGAGCGAGGCTTGCCCGCGAAGGCGTCATGGCAGGCGCCGCAGGGGCTCAGTCGAACATGAACAGCGCATCATTGCTGAATTGCCCTTCAAACGTGTGGGCCGGCATCGGTCGGCCGAACAGGTAACCCTGGACCTCGTCGCAACCGTGTTCACGCAGAAAGTCCAACTGCTCCTGGGTTTCCACACCCTCGGCGATCACCGCCAGGTTGAGGCTGTGGGCCATGGCGATGATCGCCCGGGCGATCTGCGCATCCTGTTCACCCGACGGCAGGCCATCGACGAAGGTACGGTCGATTTTGAGTACGTCGATCGGAAACTGCTTGAGGTAGTTGAGCGATGAGTAGCCGGTGCCGAAGTCGTCGACCGCGATGCTCAGGCCAAGGTTCTTCAACCCGGCGAGAATCTGCATGGCTTCGCTGACTTCGCGCATCAGGATACTTTCGGTCAGTTCCAGCTCAAGGCAAGCCGGCGGCAGGCCGGTGTCCCTCAGGATGGTGGCGATCCGCGTGCCGAGCTGGCCGTCGGAGAACTGCCGGGCGGAGATGTTCACCGACACCTTCGGCACGCGCACCTTGGCCTGATGCCAGGCCTTGAGCTGACGGCAGGCCTCGCTGATCACCCAGTCGCCGACATCCACCACCAGGCCCAGTTCTTCGAGCACCGGGATGAAATCCCCCGGCGGTACCAGGCCACGACGCGGATGACGCCAGCGCAGCAAGGCTTCGGCGCCGGTCAGGCGTTTGCCATCGCCGCTGAACTGCGGTTGGTAATACAGCACGAATTCGTTTTGTTCCAGGGCATGGCGCAAGTCGCTTTCCAGTTCCAGGCGCTCAAGGGCGCTGGCGTTCATGTCCGCCTGATAGAACTGGAAGTTGTTCTTGCCGCGTTCCTTGGCGTGGTACATCGCGGTATCGGCGTTCTTCATCAACTGGCTGAGCTCATTGCCGTCCTGCGGGCTCAGGGCGATGCCGATACTGGCCGTGACGAAGAACTCGCGGCCTTCGAGCACGAAGGGTTTGACCAGGCTGGCGAGGATCTGCTCCGCCACGTGAATCGCCCGGGTCAAGGCGATTTCACGGTTGGCCCGCGGTTGCAGGAGCAAGGTGAATTCATCGCCGCCCATGCGCGCGACCGTGTCGTCATCGTCGACGCAACCGAGCAGGCGCGTGGCCATTTCCTTGAGCATGCGATCACCGGCGGCATGGCCCAGGGAATCGTTGATCGGTTTGAAGCGGTCGAGGTCGAGGAACATCAACACCACCCAGGACTTCTGCCGTTCAGCCGCTTGCAACGCCGTGTGCAGACGATCCTGGAACAGCGTGCGGTTGGGCAGATGGGTCAGGGCGTCGTAGTAGGCCAGGCGGTGAATCCGTTGCTCACTGGCCTTGCGTTCGCTGATGTCGCTGAAGAAACACACGTAACTGGCCAGGTCGCCTTCGTCATCCAGTACCGCGGTAATGCCGACCCAGGCCGGATAATGTTCGCCATTGCGCCGGCGCAGCCACACTTCGCCTTCCCAGGTGCTGTGCTGGTTCAGTTGCTTGAGCACGTAGCGCAAATGGGCTTCCTGCTGCTCGTCGACGGTGAGCATGTTCGGCAGCTGGTCAAGTACCTGTTCCACGGCATAACCGCTGACCCGGCTGAAGGCTTCGTTGGCCTGGACGATATAGCCGGCCGGGTCGGTGATGAGGATCGCCGAGGTCGAGTGTTCGAATACTGTGGCGGCCATTCGCAGGTCTTTTTCGGCCCGGCGTTGTTGGCTGATGTCGCGACCGACCCCCAGCACGCCTTCGAATGTACCGTTTTCGTCCCATACCAGTACCAGCCGCAGTTCGATGGGAATCTTGCGTCCGTCGGCGCGCAGGCAGTCGAACAGAAACAGTTGGGTTTGCACCTGGCTGCGTAAATGGGCCAGTTGCTCGGGTTTATCCAGCGCTTTGCCGACGCGATCCATCAGCTGGTAGATGCCGCTCAACTGTTGCGGGTTGGCAATGGTCGATTGCCAGCCGTTCTGGAAAATCCACTCGACTTCGTACCCCAGCACCGCCTGTACCGAAGGGCTGACATAGTTGAGTGCCAGTCGGCTGTCGGTGGAAATAATCACGTCGCTGATGCTTTCGGCGAGCATGCGGTAGCGCTGCTCGCTGTCGCGCAGCGACTCACTGGCCTCGATCTGCTCGGTAACGTCCTTGGCCACGCCGATGATGCGGGTGACCTGGTCATGCTTGTCCCGTGCCAGTGCCTGCTCGCGAATGTCGAAACGCCGCCATTGCCCGTCACGGTGGCGGAAGCGCAACTGGCACTGCATCAACTGGCTGTAACCGCCTTGCCGCTGGCTCTGGCGCGAGCGGTGGTAGTAGTCAGCATCGTCGGGGTGCAGGAGGATTTCCCAGAAATACTCGCCCATCTGCTGCAGTTCGGTGCGGTTGTAGCCCAGCGTCTGGCCCAGATGGTGGTTGCTGAAGATCATTCGCTGGCTGATCACGTCTTGCACGTACAGGTGATCGGGCACGGTCCGCACGACGTCGGACCAGAAGCCTTCGCGCTCCTGCTGCGACAGCTCGATGAGCTTGCGGCTGGTGATATCGGTGATGCTCAGGATCACCGCCTTGAAGTCGTCAGGGTTCTGCGGCAGGCGCAATACCAGCCACAGGTGTTGGTCACGACCCGTGGCGTCCTGGAGTTTGATTTCCAGTTCAAGCTGTTGCTGTTGCCTGTGCACCGCTTGGAGTACCTGATTGCCGATGGCGCTGCCTTCCACGGGGTTGCCATCGATCAGCAGTCTCCAGACCTGATCGCAGGTATTGACGTTGAGCAGTTGCAGGGCGACCTGATTGACCTCGGTAATGCGCAGCTCCTGCAACAACTGCCGACGTTGTTCCGGAGCTGCCAGCCATGCTTGCAGTTGCTCGTCGTGCAGCAGTTGGGCCTTGTCGAACACGCTTCTCAGGCCGGACATGTCGAGTACGCACAGGGCCACGCCGCTTCCTTCGAAGATCTCCTGGTAGCGCCGGCGACCTTCGTGCAGCTGTCGCTGGCGACGGCGCATGTTCAGCAGGACGATGAACGGCAGCATGGAAAAGGCCAGGCATAGCAGGCATTTGCCGATGAACGCCGGCAGCAGTTCCTCGAGCACTCGCTGGCGATCGAACAGTCCACGTAACTGCCAGTCGCTGCTGCTAAGGGCAACGGTCAGTACGCTGTTGGCCACATCGTCCTGGGTCAAGGTGCCGGGGTTGACCTGTGGTAGCGCCTCGTCGCGGCTGATGATCTGGTGATTGAGGCGATTTTCCACCAGCCACAGCGGGGCAGTGGCCGTTTCGTTCAGCTTAATCAGTGAGGCGAAAAACGTCGGCTTGAAGCGCAAGACCCAATAGCCACGATTGCTGCCGCTGGCTTGATGCAACAACAAATACACCCGCGAGCCGTCGATGGCGTTGCTGTAATAGTGGGGTTGGGAGCGATTGCGTCGGACCAGATCCCCCAGATAGTCGGCATCGTCGCGGGTGCCGACCGTGTCGCTCATAATTCTTCCCGAGGGGCTGAGCAGTGCAAGGCTTAGCAGATCGGGCAAGGACTTTTGCACTTTGCGCAGCAAGTCCTGGAGCTCGTCAGCACTTTGTGGCTGCTCGACAATCGGCAGCAGGTTGAGGGCGATCTGGGCGTTGAGCGCCATGTTCAGGCTGACTTGTGCAGCCTGGTCGGCAGTGTGGTCGATGGTGGCCTGGCGCTGGCTTTTCTGGGTTTCCCGCAGCTGATCGAAGAGCTGCCAGAACAACAGGGCGAGCAGCAGCAACACGAGTATCGCCAAAGCGCCCTTGAGCGTGCCGCGCATGGGCGAGCCGGGTGCAACAGTGGGTGCGCGGGTAATCAGGGGCGGAGGGACACTGGACAAACTGTAATCCTGCGGTTTGGCTGGACTGGCGCGACGTGCACTATAAGCCGGACGCCCGAAGGGCGGCTAGCATGCCTTGAGTTGTGGCGAAGTGCCAGTCCCGCTCGGCTGGACTGCCATCGGTCATTAAGGTAGCTTTGCCGGTTACGCGGGAGCGTTCCAGCTCCAAGAATCAGACTTTTTTCAGCGCCTGCGCATTGGCTTCGCCAAGCGTACGACGCGCATGGTCTGGCCGGGCATCGCCTGCGCTCTATTCATTCATCAGTCACTGACCCTAGGTTCTCCATGGCTCAATACGTATTCACCATGCATCGGCTGGGCAAAGTTGTTCCGCCGAAGCGGGAAATCCTGAAAAACATCTCCTTGTCGTTCTTCCCGGGCGCCAAGATCGGCGTACTCGGCCTCAACGGTTCGGGTAAGTCCACCCTGCTGAAAATCATGGCAGGCGTCGACACCGAGTTCGACGGTGAAGCCCGTCCGATGCCGGACCTGAACATCGGCTATCTGCCGCAAGAACCACAGCTGGACCCGACCAAGACCGTGCGTGAAGTGGTCGAGGAAGCGGTCAGCGTGATCAAGGACGCCCAGGCACGCCTGGACGAGGTCTACGCGGCCTACGCCGACCCGGATGCCGACTTCGACAAGTTGGCTGCCGAACAGGCCAAGCTCGAAGCCATCCTGCAAGCCAGCGATGGCCACAACCTGGAGCGCCAGCTGGAAGTCGCCGCCGATGCGCTGCGTCTGCCGGCCTGGGATGCCAAGGTTGAAGTCCTCTCCGGTGGTGAAAAACGTCGTGTGGCCCTGTGCCGCCTGCTGCTGTCCGCACCGGACATGCTGCTGCTCGACGAACCGACCAACCACCTGGACGCCGATTCCGTTGCGTGGCTGGAGCACTTCCTGCACGACTTCCCGGGCACCGTGGTCGCGATCACGCACGACCGTTACTTCCTGGACAACGTCGCTGGCTGGATTCTGGAACTCGACCGCGGCGCGGGCATTCCTTACGAGGGCAACTATTCGGGTTGGCTGGAAGCCAAGTCCGATCGTCTGGCTGCCGAATCCAAGCAGCAGTCGGCTCACGAAAAAGCCATGAAGGAAGAACTGGAGTGGGTGCGCAAAGGCGCCAAGGCCCGCCAGTCGAAATCCAAGGCTCGTCTGCAACGCTTCGAAGAAATGCAATCGCAGGAATTCCAGAAGCGCAGCGAAACCAACGAGATCTACATCCCGGCCGGTCCACGCCTGGGCGACAAGGTCATCGAGTTCAAGAACGTCACCAAGGGCTACGGCGATCGCGTGCTGATCGACAACCTGTCGTTCTCCATGCCTAAAGGTGCCATCGTCGGCGTGATCGGCGGTAACGGTGCCGGTAAGTCGACCCTGTTCCGCATGCTGATGGGCAAGGAAACACCGGATTCGGGCAGCATCGAAGTCGGTGAAACCGTGCAACTGGCTTGCGTGGACCAGAGCCGCGAAGACCTGGACGGCAGCAAGACCGTGTTCCAGCAGATCTCCGACGGTTCCGACCAGATCCGCATCGGTAACTACGAGATCCCGTCGCGTACCTACGTCGGCCGTTTCAACTTCAAGGGCGGCGACCAGCAGAAGTTCGTCAAGGACCTGTCCGGTGGTGAGCGTGGTCGCTTGCACCTGGCCCTGACCCTGAAAGAGGGCGGCAACGTCCTGCTGCTCGACGAACCGTCCAACGACCTCGACGTCGAAACCCTGCGTTCCCTGGAAGAAGCCCTGCTCGACTTCCCGGGCGCCGCCATTGTGATCTCTCACGATCGGTGGTTCCTTGACCGCGTCGCGACTCACATCCTGGCGTACGAAGATGACTCGCAAGCAGTGTTCTTCGAAGGTAACTACACCGAGTACGAAGCCGATCGCAAAAAGCGTCTCGGCGAAGCCGCTGCCCAGCCGCACCGGGTACGCCACAAGAAACTGGCCTGATTTGGGGTTGGTTGCATGAAAAAGCGGAGCCTTCGGGCTCCGTTTTTTTTTGAGGGATTTCGGTGATGTAGGAGCGGTGCTTGCCCGCGAGCCAGACGTCTCGGTATATCAGTTGGACTGCGTTATCGTTCTTCGCGGGCAAGCCTCGCTCCTACAGTGATGGCGGTGTAACTGTTGGTGCGGTTTTCAAGGACTGCCTCCCTGTTTAGGTGCAGAAGTGGTCGATAATCGGACTGAATTTATATCAAATGCACCATTTAATTTCATAAAGGCGACATTCTGCTCTATTCCTGTGCGCGATTCGTTTGTTAAAGTCCGGCCCAATTTCTTCCAACGACAATAATTTGCCGAGACTTTTCCATGATCGAATCCGTCGAATCCTTCCTTGCCCGCCTGAAAAAACGCGACCCGGACCAGCCTGAATTCCACCAGGCCGTCGAAGAGGTCCTGCGTAGCCTGTGGCCCTTTCTGGAAGCCAACCCGCATTACCTGACCTCGGGCATTCTGGAGCGCATTTGCGAGCCGGAGCGAGCGGTCGTGTTTCGCGTGTCCTGGGTCGACGATCACGGCAAGGTGCAGGTCAATCGCGGTTTCCGTATCCAGATGAACAGCGCCATCGGCCCGTACAAGGGCGGTTTGCGCTTCCATCCTTCGGTGAATCTGGGCGTGTTGAAGTTCCTCGCCTTCGAGCAAACCTTCAAGAACTCGCTGACGTCGTTGCCCATGGGCGGCGGCAAGGGCGGTTCGGACTTCGATCCAAAAGGCAAAAGCGACGCCGAAGTCATGCGCTTCTGCCAGGCCTTCATGAGCGAGCTGTACCGTCACATCGGCGCCGACGTTGACGTGCCGGCCGGTGACATCGGTGTGGGTGCCCGCGAGATCGGCTTCCTGTTCGGTCAGTACAAGCGCCTGAGTAACCAGTTCACCAGCGTGTTGACCGGCAAGGGGCCGAGCTACGGCGGCAGCCTGATTCGCCCTGAGGCTACCGGTTTCGGTTGCGTGTATTTCGCCGAAGAAATGCTCAAGCGTCGCGGTGAAACCGTCGAAGGCAAACGGGTTGCGATCTCGGGTTCCGGCAACGTTGCGCAATACGCCGCGCGCAAGGTCATGGACCTGGGCGGCAAAGTGATCTCGCTGTCTGACTCCGAAGGTACGCTGTACTGCGAAAGCGGGCTGACCGAGGAGCAGTGGCAAGCCGTGCTTGAACTGAAAAACGTCCAGCGCGGACGCATCAGCGAACTGGCGGGTCGTTTTGGCCTGGAGTTCCTGGCTGGCCAGCACCCATGGGGGCTCAGCTGCGACATCGCGCTGCCGTGCGCCACGCAGAACGAACTGGATGCCGATTCAGCACGTGCGTTGCTGCGCAATGGCTGCACCTGCGTGGCGGAAGGCGCGAACATGCCGACCACCCTCGAAGCCGTGGACCTGTTTATCGAAGCCGGCATCCTGTTCGCACCGGGCAAGGCGTCCAATGCCGGCGGTGTTGCCGTCAGCGGTCTGGAGATGTCGCAGAACGCCATGCGCCTGCTGTGGACCGGTGGTGAGGTGGACAGCAAGCTGCACGCCATCATGCAGTCGATCCATCACGCCTGCGTGCATTACGGTGAAGAGAATGGCCAGGTCAACTACGTCAAGGGCGCGAACATCGCCGGCTTCGTCAAAGTCGCCGACGCGATGCTGGCCCAGGGCGTGGTTTAAGCCGGTTCGATGCGGATGATTTCGATCAACTGATCACCGGCCGGGCGTTGCCACAGCACCTCGTCACCGAGTTGCGCCCCGAGCAACGCCCGACCCAGGGGTGACCCCCAGTTGATCAGGCCGGCAGACGCGTCGGCCTGATCTTCACCGACCAGTTGCACGGTTTGCTCCGTGTCGTGTTCGTCGGCGAACGTCACTCGACTGCCGATCTGCACTTTTTCCGTAGAGTTGGCGGGCGGTGCAACCTGAGCGCTTTGCAGGCGCTGGTTGAAATACCTCAAGTCGCGCTGTAGATCTGCTTCTCGCTGTTTGTTGGCCAAATCTCCTTGCACGCTCAGTTCTCCCAGAAGGTTCTGCAACTCGGCGACCTTCGCTTGTAACTGGGCGAGGCCCGTGGGCGTGACGTAGTTGGGCTGCGCGCTGACCTGTCGTTCGACCGGCTGATCGGCTTGCGCGGCGGCATTGTCTTCATTGACGAAAGCCCGGCTCATGGTTTTCTCCCGTTGTAGGGTTTGGGCCATGGTTGCAGGGTTTTAGTTTCGCTGGATATCTGTCAGCGACCTATTGCGAGCGATAGGCACGGGCGGCGTCTTGATCTTTTTGCCGTTGCCAGGCTTCATCGCGCTCGTCCCAGTGACTGTTGCGATAGCTCTCGCGGTCCTGGCTTTCGCGCATGGCCTGACACTGACGGAAACCATCGCTCCAGCCTTCTGCGTAATTCTTGTCCTTCAGGAAGCGCGGGACATTTTTGCGAAACTCGCCGGTGATGGCTCCGGCGGCCTGGCGACCACTGCTGCAACCATCATCGAACCCGTCGGCGAATGCCGGTGGATAACCCTTGGCGATCAGATCTTCGTGGGTTGTCTGGCAACCTGCGATCAATATCAACAAACTCAACACACCTGCGTAACGCCACATCTCGGACTCCCGGACCGCAATACGGCCTATATGGAAAGTCTAGGTGTGGGTTCGTCAGCGGGACGTGAAAGAAAGATCAAAAGATCGCAGCCCCTGTAGGAGCACAGCTTGCTGGCGATGGCATCTATGCGGTCATTCAGACATACCGAGGGGATGCCATCGCCAGCAAGCTGCGCTCCTACAGGTTATGGGTTAGTAGTGATACCACTTCACCTCAAGCATCACTTCATTCTCGGGCGTGGCCAGGTGGCTGAACTCGCGCTGGGCACTCAGGCGCAACCCGAGGTTGCGTGACAACTCCCACTGCTGGTTCAGGCTCAGGCTGCGACGTACTTCACCATTGGTGAAGAAATCGCCTTTTGCCTCCAGGCTCAGATTGCCCAGCGGGTTTTTCCACAGCAGGCCCGTGTTGAAACCCGCCGCCGGCGATATGAATTCGGCGAAGTCATTGTTGTGCTCCACGCGCACGGTGCCCAGGGCAAAGCCGAGCATGTCGTCGCTCAATTGCCAGGTTCCACCGCCGCCGCCATTGACGTGGCTGACCAAGGTTTCATCGTCATGCTTGCCCGGCACTCGCTCCAGGCCACCGGTGACCTGCCACGACAGGGGTTGCAGCAACTCATTGCGCGGGGTCAAGGAGCGGATCGTCGCCAGGTCCAGTTGCTGCACTTGCCAGTCATTCCCTTCGTACTGGCGTAGTTTCAATTGCAGGATTTCGATCTGTGCGCCGAGGGGGAAGCTTTCGGCGTTGTCATTGAGGTCGTGATAGGCCATGCGCAGGCCGTACTCGCCGAAGGCTCGGTCGCCGCGGGTGCCGAGACCGGCCTGCCAGGTGCGCGATTCATGGCCATCCTCGGGCAGGCCAGGCTGCGGGATGTCGAGTTCCGGTGCGGGATTGCGGTTGATCGCACGCAACAACTCAAAGCTGCGCTGGGCCCGTTGCGGATCACGCTCCTGGCCGTTGGCGCGGTAGCGTTCCAGGCGATAGGCCGCATCGATGATCAGCGCCTGACGGTCACGGGGTTGTGCCTTGAATTCGGGTGTTTGCAGTTGCTTCTGGTCGGCGCTGACTTTCAGTACCCACTGTTGTTCTTCATCGGTCAGTGGTTCGGCGCGGCTAAGCAATTCCCGTTCGCGAGACGGGCGATACTGGATGGATTCCACCAGCCCGGCCTCTTTCACGGCCTTGACGGTGTCGGTGGGAATGGCCGTCAGCGGAAATTGCTCGGTCAGGCGCAGGCTCGGACGCGCCACTTGCAGCAGCTCCAGCAGGCGATAGGAGCAGTTTTCGTCGAAAAAGAAATAGTCGAACTGAATCTGTTTCAGCTCCCAGACGTGCTCGACCATGCGCGCGGTTTCTTGCTGGGTCAGGTTCAGGCGGTACTCCCACAAGTCACGGTTCTCGAGACTGCGGTATTCCGAGAGCTTTTCCTGATAAGGCACCAGCGCAAACAGCCCCGGATAGCCGCCCATCAAGCCTTTCCAGGCGTATAGGATGCTGTTGTCCGAACCCTCGATGTAAGCGCCGAAATTGATCGCGTAACTGAGCAGCGAGGTCTTGTCGCTTTGCACGTCGGCCTGATCGATGCGCAGCAAGGTGTGGCCGAACATCGATGACGGGCTGTTGAGGTAGGCCGCCGGAAAGATCATCACCGCGCTGTGGGGCGAGACGTCTTTGAACCATTGCGTGAACTCGGCGCAGGGAAGCGTTGGCAAATCGGTCAGGTTGAGTTGCGCCTTGAGCCAGCGGGTACGTGCCGGGTAGACGCACTGCGCATGCTGCTCGCCAGCACTGGCCGGGGCGTACAACGCTTGCACGGTGGCCGCCAGCTCATGGTCCGGGTGCTCGTTGCCATCGGCGGCAAGGAAGAACTTCTTGTCGCTGACATAGCTGCGCCAACCGCCAAGCTTGGCGGTTTCGTAATGACCCAGGGAAATCCAGAAGGGGTCATTGGCCAGTTGCTGCAAACGTTGAGGATCGATGTGAGGCGCGGCGGACAGCGGGGCGCAGACACAGAGCGCCAGCCAGGCAAGGCGTTTGAGCATAGTCAGCAACTTGAACAGGAAAAAATGAAGACCCAAAAAGGGGACAGGTCCAAAAAATAAAACCCGCTTCCCGAAAGAAGCGGGGCGGGTGGAGCTTATGCCTGAGTCGCGTACTTGGCCAGACGAGGGTCGTTCTTCAGAACGGCCAGGGTGTTGGTATGCACATCTTCCGCGGTCACGTCAGCCTTGCTGAAGATCTGCTGGAAGTGCTCGTGAGTGACGGCGGCGAAGTGCGCACGGTCTTCCGGCGCCACGCCCAGTACCACGGCGTAGGTGGTCAGTGCTTCGCCCTGACCTTTAGCCATGTCTTCGGACAGCTCGTTCATCATGCCATTCATGGCAAACCAGGATTTGCCGCCATAGGTCAGCGACGCGTTGGTCGAGCAACCGTTGGTGCCGGAAGTCATGCCAAACGTTGCGTTGCCGGAAGTGCCGTTGGTGGTGGATGCCAGGAAGTGAGCCGGGGTGCCACGCTGACCTTCGAACAGCATGTTGCCCCAACCGCAATCCGGGCCGCCTGGGGCCTGAGCCATGGCGTTAATGGATACAGCGGTGAAGAGAGTACCAAGAAGAATCCGTTTCATAGCTTTGTTCTCTTTATGTGCAAACCAATGGACAAGGGGTTCTGGCGCCTATCTCGCCAGTTTGGACTGGTTATTAATCCAGTCGCGCAGTTTGGAGTTTAGGCACGATCACGGGGTTCCGTGATTTTTTGCAAAACATGCGCTGAAAACAGTGATTTGGCGCCGCTCAACGCCGGGGTTTGCACTTGTCTATGCTTTGGCCTGAGGCGCTCCTTGCCAGTCAGGCATGGGCAGCGCCAGAATGCCGCTATCTGCCCCGCCTGATTGTTAAGGAAGCCCGATGCCTGATCCTGTTGCTGCCAGCTTGCGTCTAGCGCCCGAAGCGCTGACCCGTCCGTTTTCCGCTGAACAGTTCAGCTTCTCTACCACCAATGATCTGGAGCCCTTTCGCGGTGTGCTTGGCCAGGAACGCGCGGTCGAAGCCTTGCAGTTCGGTGTGGCCATGCCACGCCCCGGTTACAACGTATTCGTCATGGGCGAGCCTGGCACCGGTCGCTTCTCGTTCGTCAAACGCTACCTGAAGGCCGAAGGCAAACGCCTGCAGACCCCGGCGGACTGGGTCTACGTCAATAATTTCGATGAGCCGCGCGAACCGCGTGCCCTGGAATTACCGTCGGGTACCGCCGGTGCCTTCATGGGTGATATCAATGGCTTGATCGACAACCTGCTGGCGACCTTTCCGGCGGTGTTCGAGCACCCGTCCTACCAGCAGAAAAAAAGCGCCATCGACCGCGCCTTCAATCAGCGCTACGACAAGGCGCTGGACGTGATTGAGCGCCTGGCGCTGGAGAAGGATGTCGCGCTCTATCGCGATGCCAGCAACATCGCATTCACGCCGATGCTCGAAGGCAAGGCGCTGGACGAGGCGGAATTCGCCCAGTTGCCGGAAGCCGAGCGCGAGCGCTTCCACGAGGATATTTCCAACCTCGAGGAGCGCCTGAACGAGGAACTCGCCAGCTTGCCGCAATGGAAGCGCGAGTCGAGCAATCAACTGCGCCATCTCAACGAAGAAACCATCACCCTGGCCCTGCAGCCATTGCTGTCGCCGTTGTCGGAGAAATACGCCGAGAACGCGGCGGTGTGCGGTTATCTGCAAGCGATGCAGGTGTATTTGCTCAAGACCGTGGTCGAGCAATTGGTCGACGACAGCAAGACCGATGCGGTCGCCCGCAAGCTGCTGGAGGAGCAATACGCGCCGAGCCTGGTGGTCGGGCATTCGGCCAGTGGCGGTGCCCCCGTCGTGTTCGAGCCGCATCCGACCTACGAGAATCTGTTCGGCCGCATCGAGTACAGCACCGACCAGGGCGCGCTCTACACCACGTATCGGCAGCTGCGACCGGGTGCGCTGCACCGGGCCAACGGCGGTTTCCTGATCCTTGAAGCGGATAAAATGCTCAGCGAGCCGTTCGTGTGGGATGCGCTCAAGCGCGCCCTGCAATCGCGCAAACTGAAAATGGAGTCGCCACTGGGCGAGATGGGCCGTTTCGCCACCGTCACCCTGACGCCGCAGCACATTCCCTTGCAGGTCAAGGTCGTCATCATCGGCGCCCGCCAGCTCTACTACACGCTGCAGGACCTCGATCCGGACTTCCAGGAGATGTTTCGCGTCCTGGTGGACTTCGATGAAGACATTCCGATGGTCGACGAGAGCCTGGAGCAGTTCGCCCAGTTGCTCAAGACCCGTACTTCCGAGGAGGGTATGGCGCCGTTGACCGCCGACGCGGTGGCGCGCCTGGCAACCTACAGCGCGCGTCTGGCCGAGCATCAGGGGCGTTTGTCGGCGCGCATCGGCGATCTGTTCCAGCTGGTCAGCGAGGCGGATTTCATTCGTCACCTGGCCTCGGATGAAATGACCGACGCCGGTCACATCGAGCGGGCACTCAAGGCCAAGGCCACCCGTACCGGGCGCGTGTCGGCGCGGATTCTCGATGACATGCTGGCGGGGATCATCCTGATCGACACCGCGGGCGCGGCGGTCGGCAAGTGCAACGGCCTGACAGTGCTGGAAGTCGGCGACTCGGCCTTCGGTGTACCGGCGCGGATTTCCGCTACGGTGTATCCCGGTGGCAGCGGCATCGTCGACATCGAGCGTGAGGTCAACCTCGGCCAGCCGATCCACTCCAAAGGGGTGATGATCCTCACCGGTTACCTGGGCAGCCGTTACGCCCAAGAGTTTCCACTGGCGATCTCCGCGAGCATTGCGCTGGAGCAGTCCTATGGCTATGTCGATGGAGACAGTGCTTCCCTGGGCGAGGCGTGCACCCTGATCTCGGCATTGTCGAAAACCCCGCTCAAGCAGTGCTTTGCGATTACCGGCTCGATCAACCAGTTCGGTGAAGTGCAGGCCGTGGGTGGCGTCAACGAGAAGATCGAAGGCTTCTTCCGTCTCTGCGAAGCCCGCGGGCTGACGGGCGAACAGGGCGCGATCATTCCCCACGCCAACGTTGCCACGCTGATGCTTGACGAGAAAGTGCTGGCGGCCGTGCGCGCCGGTCAGTTCCACGTCTATGCCGTGCGTCAGGCCGACGAGGCGCTGAGCCTGTTGGTGGGTGAGCCGGCGGGCGAGCCGGATGAAAACGGCGAGTTCCCTGAAGGCAGCGTCAACGCACGGGTGGTGGAGCGCTTGCGGGTGATCGCGGAGATGATCAGCGAAGAGGACCTGAAGGAGGCCGAGAAGGAGATGGCGGTGGAGGCGCTGGTGGAGGCCAAGCCGGCCTGATGCAAACCTGAGGTTCACACGGAACCATTGTGGGAGCGGGCTTGCTCGCGAAGACGGTGTGACATTCAACGTTGATGTTGTCTGGCACGACGCCTTCGCGAGCAAGTCGGATCGCCGCACCGCCGCTCCCACATTTGTCTTCGGGTAATTTTGGAAAAGTGCCATCACTCTGGCGCCAATATTCACACAGTGACCATTCGGCGCCTTCTGGTCCTACTTGACGTCCTAGTCAGACTTTTCCTCTATTCTCTGCTCAAGGATATCGACAGTATCACTGGATCGAGACAGCCTTCCCGTGGAGGCTGAATACCGGATTTACCGAGGGTCGCCGCCATGCCGCGCAACCTCTGCCTGACTCGTCAATGTCTAGGTCTTGTGACCCGTATCGAATGCGCCATCCGCCCCCTGGCGGGCGATACGGGTATGTGGACCTTGCTCTTCGCCGCCGGAATGGCCGGTGAACAACCCTCAGCCATCAAGGCCCAAGGCCCGTTTCATGGCCCTTTTGTGGCTGAGTCCATCCTCGATACCATCGTTGAAAGCCTGACCCTGCACGGCTATGAACTGGCCGATGACCCGCAGATCTGGTGCCTGCATCTGCAAGCCCAGTTGCGGGAAATCAACGGTGGCCGTTGTCGTAGCGTGGGTGGCTTCGAGTTCCGGCCCGAGCACTGACAGCGCTATTGGGCCTGGCTGGACATGTCGGCCTTGTCGAGCTTGACCTCAAAACCGTATTGCACGGTGGCGAGGTCAGTTCGTTGATAGGCTTCCAGGCGCGTAGGTAGACCGTAGAAGTAATGCACGGCGAATAACGCGGGTCCTTCTGTGCTCGCGTCATGGCTGACCGCAAGAATTTCCTTCAGGTAATTGCCGCTGTCATCCTTGGCGAAAAAGCGCCAGTCCTGTTCGGGAAACACTTTCGAATCCACCACCAGTGCATTGCCCTTCAGTTCAAGGCCCTTGGGCAATTGATGGGCTTCGAAGGTCTGCTTGTCGACAGTGGCCAGGAACAGCGGGATGGAACCGACCACAAAGGCGGGCGTTTGTGGAAACAGGTTCAGGTCGTAGGTGATGGTGCCGCCCAGGGGGTCGACCTCATACGCTTCGGGTGGCAATTCGATCGGCTCATCGCGCTTGCCGCTGCTGTCTTCGGTAAAGAAGCTGACCGGGCTATCACCCGGGTTGAAAGACGTACCGAGCAATTCATCGTTGAAGCTGCGCAGGTGAGTGAACTCGACGCGCGCAGCGCTGGGGTCCTCGACCGATTGATTGATCTTCACGCCTTTTTTCAACTGCTCCTCGGTCAAGGTCGCGCCCTTGAGCCAGGTCGGGGCGCTGTCGTCATAGACCACCACCGGCAAGTTCAGCGGCTGGATGGTTTTCGCCGTGGTATGGCTGTCGAAGCGGCGTACCGGCAGGTCCAGGTCCTTGCGGGTCACCGTAACGCTGGAGAAATCCAGCAGGCTGACTTCAAGGGTTTCGATGGTCCCGTTGAAATACACCTTGGAGTAGTGACGTTTCTGTTGTTTCTCGAAGGTTCGTTGCTCTTCATTGAGTTGTGTTTCCAGCGACTCGCTCCAGAGCTTCTGCTGCTGCAACTTCACCAGTTGTTTCTGGTAGAAGGCAATCTGCGCGGCGTTCTCATTGATCGAGCCTGAGCGCGACAGAAACTGCCCGGTGCCATCCCTGGCCTGGACGATCAGCGGATTCAAAGGTGTTTCAGCGATCTCGGGGGCGGGCGGCTGGCTGTTGCTGAACTCGATTTCGGCGTAGTTGTCCGCAAGTTTCACCAAGGTGACGCTCAAGTTGTCGTTGGTGCGGGTCTGGCCGATGTCCTTTTTGGTCAGGTCGAAGCTGTAGAGCCGGCGCGGTGCAATGACTTCCACCTTGCCTTGCAGGCTCACCGGTTGTGGCTGGTTCTTGATATCGACGTCCAGGCCTTCGATGAACGGATAGGTCACGGTCAGGTCGTCGGGGTTGGTCACCTTGGAGCTCGATGGGCTCAGTTGAATGCCAGGGTCGGTTTCCGACCACTCCGGCTGGAAGGCGATGACCCGTTTGTTGCTCAAGGTGACCGACTGCCATTGCAGGCCATGGGGAAACAGAAACGCCGCCGGGATGCTGAAGTTGAAGGGGAACACCGGTTGCAGATCCGTCAGGTAGTCGGAGCTGGAGTCCTTGTGCAGGACGAACAGGCCGTTGATGAAGGTGTCGACCAGGGCCTGGGGCGTCGGGTAGTGCTTGAGCATGGCGAGGGCGTCTTCGCCGTACTCGGTGTCCACGGGTTTGCTGTCGAGCTTGAGTTGCGCGCGCTCGAGCAACAACAGCGAGCCGCCCAGTTCAGCCACCGCATCCTTGAGTTTCGGGTCCTCGATGGCGTCCAGGGACTTCTCGAACTGCGCGGTCTTTTCCTCGAGGCTGACCTGACGCTTCTCGTCGCTGGGCGAGCAGGCGCTGATCAGCAAAGCCAGGAAAATCCCGGCACTCGTTAACGGCAATCGCCCATCCATTTCCAGTCTTCCTGTCCGATGTCATTTTGCTGTCAATGGTTTGGACACTAGCAGAAAAACTTTGACACACACGCGCAGGTGGCGGATTTTTCGATGGTTTTGGCTGTAACGGACGGCTGTTATACTCGCGGCCATTTCCAGTCCACATGTGAGATTCAATGGAACGCTTTATCGAAAATGCAATGTACGCCTCGCGCTGGCTGCTGGCGCCGATCTACTTCGGCCTGTCCCTCGGGCTGCTGGCACTGGCGCTGAAGTTCTTCCAGGAAGTCTTCCACGTCATCCCCAACGTCTTTTCGATGGCCGAGTCGGACTTGATCCTGGTACTGCTGTCGTTGATCGACATGGCGCTGGTCGGCGGCCTGCTGGTGATGGTGATGATTTCCGGTTACGAGAACTTTGTTTCTCAACTGGACATCGACGACAGCAAGGAAAAGCTCAACTGGTTGGGCACCATGGACTCGTCGTCGCTGAAAATGAAGGTGGCCGCGTCCATCGTGGCGATCTCGTCCATCCACCTGCTGCGCATCTTCATGGACGCCAAAAACGTCGATCCCGAGCATTTGCAGTGGTACGTCATCATCCACATGACCTTTGTGGTGTCGGCATTCGCCATGGGTTACCTGGATAAAGTGACCAAGCACTAAACAACGGCTGTCCAGTTGTTGCGCGCCGCCCGTCTGTTGCAAAACAGACGGGCGGTGTCGTTTATGGCTTGTGCTTTGATGCGCCGAGGCATATCCCTGTAAGGGTGTTGGCTCGTCACTGCGTGAGGTGCGCTCATGAACCTGCAAGAGTTGAATGCCTATGCCGTCGCCGGGAAGGTCGATGAGTTGAACCTGATCTCGATGGAGGGGGGTATCTACCTGCTGGAGGCGCGGATGCATGGTGCGGCGTATCCATTAAGCGATGCGCCGGGTCACACGATGCAGTTGCGCTCGGTGGAGCATGCCCGTGATGTGCTGCGTTCCTTCCCCAAGTTGCACTTCAACCTGGTGCACACCGTGGTTCATGACGAGATGTGCGGGTTGGTTGCCGATATCGAGGAAAACCTGAAGGTGCCGATCGCCTGACCCCTCTGATCAACGCCACGACATCTGTGCTAGTCTGCTGGCCCTTTTGGTTCCGGGCGCTCCGGGACGCGCTGTGCACGCACGGCCAGTTCCCGGGTCGTCCGCACAGCGGAGCAGTGTCATGTCCGAAGTAAATCTGTCCACCGACGAAACCCGCGTCAGCTACGGCATTGGCCGTCAGCTGGGCGACCAGCTGCGCGACAACCCGCCACCGGGCGTTAGCCTGGACGCAATCCTGGCAGGCCTGACCGACGCGTTCGCCGGTCAGCCAAGCCGTGTTGGCCAGGAAGAAATGTCCGCCAGCTTCAAGGTGATTCGCGAAATCATGCAGGCCGAAGCTGCAGCCAAGGCTGAAGCGGCCGCTGGCGAAGGCCTGGCCTTCCTGGCTGAAAACGCCAAGCGTGACGGCATCACCACCCTGGCTTCCGGCCTGCAATTCGAAGTGCTGTCCTCCGGTGAAGGCGCCAAGCCATCCCGTGAAGACACCGTGCGTACCCACTACCACGGCACCCTGATCGACGGCACCGTGTTCGACAGCTCCTACGAGCGTGGCGAGCCAGCAGAATTCCCGGTTGGCGGCGTGATCGCTGGCTGGACCGAAGCCCTGCAACTGATGAATGCCGGCAGCAAATGGCGCCTGTACGTGCCGAGCGAACTGGCTTACGGCGCTCAAGGCGTTGGCAGCATTCCGCCGCACAGCGTACTGGTGTTCGACGTCGAGCTGCTGGACGTTCTGTAATACCTGACCCTGTAGGAGCGAAGCTTGCTCGCGAATGCATCACCTCGGTTTCAAATTGGAACCGAGTTGTCCCCTTCGCGGGCAAGCCTCGCTCCTACAGGGATCTGCAGCGTTTTCATATTTCGATCTTGTGATGCAGCTCATTGGTTGGGCGCAACGCCCGGGCATAGCAGAACAAAAACAGGTTTCTCACCACTTCCTTGAGCACCACCGGCTCGCTTGAACTCAAGCCATTGACGTCCAGGTCACCTTGATCCTGCAGTTCGCTCAAGGCTTCCTCTTCCAGCACTGCGCAGACTTCCCCGGTTTCCCGATGCAGGATCCTGAGATAGGGGTGTGGGCGGTCCAGCCAGGCATCGATCAAATAAGTCATGGGTTCTCATCTCCATTGATTGGGTTCAATGAGAATAATTCCTATTCAATAAATAGTAAGCGCCTATTGGCTGATTCGGGATTTTTCTGGGTAAAGATTGCGTAAGGTCAAAACGGCTGGCGTTTGGCTATTGCGAGGATTCATTGGGCGAGGCGGGGCAGGGCGAAGCGCCACCCCACGACAGGGCGCGGGATGGCGTACAGCGGAATCAGACTTTTCTGACGAATTCGGATTTGAGCTTCATCGGCCCGATGCCGTCGATCTTGCAGTCGATGTCGTGATCGCCATCGCACAGGCGGATGTTCTTGACCTTGGTGCCCACCTTGACCACCAGCGACGTGCCCTTGACCTTGAGGTCCTTGATCACGGTGATGGTGTCGCCATCCTGCAGGACGTTGCCGACCGAATCCTTTTTCACTGCGTCATCGGAGACCGCTTCGGCTTCACCGCTGGCGGACCATTCGTGGGCGCACTCGGGGCAGATCAGCTGTGCGCCGTCTTCGTAGGTGTATTCGGAATTGCATTTCGGGCAGGGTGGCAACGTGCTCACTAAGGCTCCTTGGATTCAGGATCGCTAAAAAGCGCACATTGTATAGGGTTTTATCCGAGGGGGCATAAAACAACTGTGGGAGCGAGCCTGCTCGCGAAGGCGGTGTGTCAGTCAGCAACAATGTCGACTGTCAGATCGCAATCGCGAGCAGGCTCGCTCCCACAGGGTGTCGCGGTGTTTCTAGTGCGTGCGGGCGACCGCAAACTCGCTCAATTCAACCAATGCATCACGATATTCGCTGGCTGGCAGCGCGTCCAGGCACTTGATCGCACGGGCCACATAGTCGCGTGCCAGTTGGGCGGTGTATTCCAGCGAACCCGAGGCTTCCACGGCTTCGCGGATGTTTTCCAGATCTTCGATGCCGCCTTTCTGGATTGCCTTGCGCACCAGTGTAGCCTGCTCCGGCGTGCCTTCGCGCATGGTGTAGATCAGCGGCAGGGTCGGCTTGCCTTCGGCCAGGTCGTCACCGACGTTCTTGCCCAGGGTCTCGGCATCGCCCTTGTAGTCCAGCAGGTCGTCGACCAGTTGGAAGGCCACGCCCAGGTGATCGCCGAAGGTGCGCAGCGCTTCGCACTGCTCAGGCGTCGCACCGGCCAGGGCTGCCGCGCTGTGGGTCGAGGCTTCGAAGAGCATCGCGGTCTTGCCGCGGATGACTTCCATGTAGGTTTCTTCGGTGGTGCTGGCGTCGCGCACCTTCGACAGCTGCAACACTTCGCCTTCGGCGATGATGCGCGTGGCTTGCGAAAGGATCTTCATCACTGGCATGGAGCCCAGCTCGACCATCATTTCGAAGGAGCGCGAGTACAGGAAGTCGCCCACCAGCACGCTCGGCGCGTTGCCCCACATGGCATTGGCAGTCGAGCGGCCACGGCGCATGCCGGACATGTCGACCACGTCGTCATGCAGCAGGGTCGCGGTGTGCAGGAATTCGATGGTGGCAGCCAGCAGGCGCAGGTCGTCGCCTTCACGGCCAAGGGCCTTGCCACACAGCAGCACCAATAACGGACGCAGGCGTTTACCGCCGGCCGAGGTAATGTAGTCGCCGATTTTCGATACCAGCGGCACTCGGGAAGTCAGCTGCTTCTTGATGATGCCGTCGACGGCGCTAAAATCGTCCGCCACCGCGCGGTAGAAAGCTTGGGGTTGCATCAGCGACAGTCGCTCCAGAAGGGTTGCGCGGCATGCTAGGACCCACGCCAGCAGGTGTCAAGGCGCGATGGACGGCCTATTGCAAGGCGCTCGTGCCTTGCGTACAATCGCGCACCCTGAACTTCCTGGGCAGCACCTGCCTTACGCAATTGCAAGCGGGCCTCCAGCCCCATGCAGCCATGCCAGCCAATACCTCTTCTTATAAAGAGCTGGGTGAGCAGGATTATCGGAGAAATACCATGTCTTATGCAGTAATCGTTACTGGCGGCAAGCAGTACAAAGTCGCCCCAGGTGAATACCTGAAGATCGAAAAACTGGAAGTCGCTACCGGCGAATCCGTTACCTTTGATCGCGTTCTGTTGGTTGCCAACGGTGACGACGTGAATATCGGCGCTCCAGTTGTTGCTGGCGCTACCGTTGTGGCTGAAGTGATCTCCCAAGGTCGTCACGATAAAGTCCGCATCATCAAGTTCCGTCGCCGTAAGCACCACATGAAGCGTATGGGCCACCGCCAGTGGTACACCGAGATCAAAATCACCGGTATTCAGGCTTAATTACAGCCTAATTCCTCACTAGGAGAATTGAACTCATGGCACACAAAAAAGCTGGTGGTAGTACCCGTAACGGTCGCGACTCAGAAGCCAAACGCCTTGGCGTGAAGATGTATGGCGGCCAGGCTATCAAAGCAGGCAACATCATCGTGCGTCAGCGCGGCACCCAATTCCACGCTGGCTACGGCGTTGGCATGGGTAAAGATCACACTCTCTTCGCTAAAGTCGAAGGCGTGATCAAGTTCGAAGTAAAAGGCGCCTTCGGTCGTCGTTACGTGAGCGTAGTCGCGGCTTAATTGCGCGATCGCTGGAAAAGCCCTGTCTCGCGACGGGGCTTTTTCGTTTGTGGGGTGAGTCTCTTGCAAAGCTGTTTGTATGGGCTGTCGGCGTACGATGTAGGTATCGTGGTTCAGGGTCGCTGCGCTCATTTTTGCAAGAGTCTTATGTCTTGATTGTTTTTCGGCTCGTCCGTATGGCGAGAGGCGTTTGTTATGAAGTTTGTTGATGAAGTATCGATTCGCGTAAAGGCTGGTGATGGCGGCAATGGCGCCATGAGTTTCCGTCGGGAAAAATTTATCGAGAACGGTGGCCCGAACGGCGGTGATGGCGGTGACGGCGGTTCCATCTACATGATGGCTGACGAAAACCTCAACACCCTGGTGGACTACCGTTACACCCGGCACTTCGATGCCGAGCGTGGTTCCAATGGCGGCAGCACCGACTGCACCGGCAAGAAGGGTGAAGACCTGATCCTGCGTGTTCCGGTCGGCACCACGGTGATCGACTCCGCGACTCAGGAAGTCATCGGCGACCTGACCAAGGCCGGTCAGAAGTTGATGGTGGTGCAGGGCGGCTGGCACGGTCTGGGTAACACCCGTTTCAAATCCAGTACCAACCGTGCGCCGCGCCAGACCACTCCGGGCAAGCCGGGCGAGCAGCGCGACCTGAAGCTGGAAATGAAAGTACTGGCTGACGTAGGTCTGCTGGGTTTGCCGAACGCCGGTAAAAGTACCTTTATCCGTTCGGTTTCGGCTGCCAAGCCGAAAGTTGCCGACTACCCGTTCACCACGCTGGTGCCGAACCTGGGTGTGGTCAGCGTCGATCGCTGGAAGAGCTTCGTCATTGCCGATATTCCGGGTTTGATCGAAGGCGCTTCCGAAGGTGCTGGTCTGGGTATTCGCTTCCTCAAGCACTTGGCGCGTACGCGTCTGCTGCTGCACCTCGTGGACATGGCGCCGCTGGATGATGCCAGCGCCCCGGATGCCGCTGAAGTGATCGTCAATGAGCTGATCAAGTTCAGCCCGTCCCTGGCGGAGCGTGATCGCTGGCTGGTCCTGAACAAGTGCGACCAGATCCTTGATGAAGAACATGATGCTCGCGTCAAGGAGATCGTTGATCGCCTGGAATGGACTGGTCCGGTCTACGTTATCTCGGCTATCTCCAAGCTCGGTACCGAGCGTCTGTGCCATGACATCATGCGTTACATGGAAGATCGTGCCGATCGTCTGGCCAATGACCCGGCCTACAAGGAAGAGCTGGCCGATCTCGATCAGCGCATCGAAGACGAAGCTCGCGCGCAACTGCAGGCGCTGGATGACAAGCGTGCCCTGCGTCGCAGCGGCGTGAAGTCGGTCCATGACATCGGCGACGATGATTGGGATGAAGAAGATGTGGATGACGAAGACGGTCCGGAAATCATTTACGTGCGTGACTGATTCGTTGCGATAAACTTAAGCGCCGCTCAATCGAGCGGCGTTTTAGTATCTGGAAATCGATTGTTGGTCACGAGTAACCACGAATAACGTCACGGGCAGTGCCAGGTCGCGCTGCCCTCAAGCTAAGGTTGAAGATGATGCGGAGCAAGGTGACAGGTGCGCAGCGTTGGGTCGTGAAGATCGGTAGCGCTTTGCTGACGGCGGATGGCAAGGGCCTGGATCGCGCGGCGATGGGTGTCTGGGTTGAACAGATGGTGGCCTTGCACGAGGCGGGAGTCGAGCTGGTGCTGGTGTCCTCTGGGGCGGTAGCGGCCGGCATGAGCCGTCTGGGCTGGACCGCGCGACCCAGTGCAATGCACGAGCTCCAGGCCGCTGCTGCAATCGGCCAGATGGGCTTGGTGCAGGCCTGGGAGTCGAGCTTTGCCGAGCATGGCCGGCACACTGCGCAGATTCTCCTGACTCACGATGACCTGTCCGACCGCAAGCGCTACCTGAACGCCCGCAGCACCTTGCGTGCGCTGGTCGAGCTGAAGGTTATCCCGGTGATCAACGAGAACGACACCGTGGTCACCGACGAAATCCGTTTCGGCGACAACGATACCCTGGCGGCGCTGGTGGCCAACCTGGTCGAGGCTGACCTGCTGGTGATCCTGACGGACCGCGATGGCATGTTCGACGCCGATCCGCGCAACAATCCCGATGCCCAGCTGATCTACGAGGCGCGCGCCGATGATCCGGCGCTCGACGCGGTGGCAGGCGGTACCGGTGGTGCGCTGGGGCGCGGTGGCATGCAGACCAAGCTGCGAGCGGCACGCCTGGCGGCTCGGTCGGGTGCGCATACGATCATCGTTGGTGGTCGTCTGGAGCGCGTGCTCGATCGCCTCAAGGCGGGTGAGCGCATCGGCACTTTGCTTTCGCCTGAGCGCGGCATGCTGGCGGCGCGCAAGCAGTGGCTGGCCGGGCATCTGCAAACCCGTGGCACCCTGGTGCTGGACGCGGGTGCGGTGACGGCGTTGTCCGAGGGCAACAAGAGCCTGCTGCCGGTTGGGGTCAAGTTGGTCCAGGGTAGTTTCCGTCGCGGCGAAATGGTGGTGTGCGTGGCGCCTGACGGTCGTGAAATTGCCCGTGGGCTGGCCAACTACAGCGCGCTGGAGGCACAAAAAATCATCGGTCAGTCGTCTGAAGCGATTGTCGGTCTCTTGGGTTACATGGCGGAACCGGAACTGGTTCATCGCGATAACCTGATTCTGGTCTGAAGGAATACCTGATGCGCATGGCAAAAGGATTGTTGGGGTTGCTGCTGGCGATGCCGCTGCTGGCGTCGGCCGAGGAAATTGGCCAGGTGTCGACGGTGTTCAAGTTTGTCGGCCCGAACGATCGCATCGTGGTCGAGGCCTTTGACGATCCCAAGGTCGAGGGGGTGACGTGCTACCTGTCGCGCGCCAAGACCGGTGGCGTGAAGGGTGGGCTGGGTCTGGCAGAAGATCGCGCAGAGGCGTCCATCGCCTGTCGCCAGGTCGGGCCCATCAGCTTCAAGGGTGAGCTCAAGGATGGTGACGAGGTGTTCAAGGAGCGTACCTCCCTGGTGTTCAAGACCATGCAGGTGGTGCGGTTCCTCGACAAGAAGCGCAATACGTTGGTGTACCTGGTGTACAGCGATCGCTTGATCGAGGGCAGTCCGCAGAATGCGGTGACGGCGATTCCGATTTTGCCGTGGGCTCAGCAGTGATTTGAAGATCGCCTTCGCGGGCAAGCCTCGCTCCTACAGATTTCATAAGTCTGTAGGAGCGAGGCTTGCCCGCGAAGGCGTCAGATCTGGTGCGCACAAATCGCAGGCAATAAAAAACCGACCCTGAGGTCGGTTTTTTAATGAACGGGTCGCTTAGGCAGCAGCGACAACGCTCAGGGCCTTAACGTGGCCATTCAGACGGCTCTTATGGCGAGCAGCCTTGTTCTTGTGGATGATGCCTTTATCGGCCATACGGTCGATAACTGGCACAGCCAGAACGTAAGCAGCTTGAGCTTTTTCAGCGTCTTTTGCGTCGATGGCCTTAACTACATTCTTGATGTAGGTACGAACCATGGAACGCAGGCTGGCGTTGTGGCTGCGACGCTTCTCAGCCTGTTTTGCACGTTTTTTGGCGGAAGGTGAGTTGGCCACCGTCGAGCTCCTCGAAAGACTTTTTAGGAAATAGCAAACAAAATAGGCCGCGAATCATGCCGATGAGTTGAGGTCTTGTCAAGGGCGGTTGAGACGTTCCGCTAAGTGGTAGGTACTACACCTCTGGATATTTCTTTCCAGCGTGCGACCTGTAAACTCGCGAGCTTTGGCTCTGTGCTGTTGCGGCGCGGAGTATCGCATAAGTAGGCGCTTAGTTCGCCTGCTGTTTATCGACAGGCACGAACTCTTTTAATGAATCTGCTCAAATCGTTGGCCGCCGTCAGCTCTATCACGATGCTTTCCCGGGTTTTGGGGTTTGTTCGTGACACCCTTATCGCACGTGCATTCGGTGCGGGAATGGCGACCGACGCCTTCTTCATCGCCTTTAAACTGCCCAATCTGTTGCGGCGAATTTTTGCCGAAGGTGCGTTTTCCCAAGCATTCGTACCGATTCTTGCCGAATACAAAAGCCAGAAAGGCGATGAGGCCACGCGAACCTTCATCGCCTACGTTTCTGGCCTGCTGACGCTGGTTTTGGCGTTCGTCACGGTGTTGGGCATGCTTGCCGCCCCGTGGGTCATCTGGGTGACCGCCCCGGGTTTCATCGACACGCCAGAGAAGTTCGAGCTGACCACGAGTCTGCTGCGGGTGACCTTTCCCTACATCCTGCTGATTTCCCTGTCCTCATTGGCCGGCGCCATCCTCAACACCTGGAACCGTTTTTCGGTGCCGGCCTTTGTGCCGACCCTGCTTAACGTCAGCATGATTATCTTTGCGCTGTTCCTGACGCCGTATTTCGATCCTCCGGTGATGGCGCTGGGCTGGGCCGTGCTGGTGGGCGGTCTGGCGCAGTTGCTGTACCAGCTGCCACATCTGAAAAAAATCGGCATGCTGGTCCTGCCGCGCCTGAATCTGCGAGACAGCGGCGTCTGGCGGGTGATGAAACAGATGTTGCCGGCGATTCTCGGGGTGTCGGTGAGTCAGATCTCGCTGATCATCAACACCATCTTTGCCTCGTTCCTGGTTGCCGGCTCGGTGTCCTGGATGTATTACGCCGATCGCCTGATGGAGTTGCCGTCCGGCGTGCTGGGCGTGGCATTGGGCACGATTTTGCTGCCGACCCTGGCCAAGACCTACGCCAGCCAGGACCGCCAGGAATATTCGCGAATCCTCGATTGGGGTCTGCGCCTGTGTTTCCTGCTGGTATTGCCGTGCGCCCTGGCGTTGGGGATTTTGGCCGAACCGCTGACGGTTTCGCTGTTCCAGTACGGTCAGTTCGGTGCCCATGACGCGGCCATGACCCAGCGAGCACTGATTGCCTATTCGGTCGGTTTGCTCGGTATTATCGTGATCAAAGTGCTGGCGCCGGGCTTTTATGCGCAACAAAACATCCGCACGCCGGTAAAAATCGCGATTTTTACCCTCGTGGTCACCCAGGTGTTCAACCTGCTGTTGATTGGCCCGCTGGCCCATGCCGGCCTTGCGCTCGCCATCAGTGCCGGTGCCTGCCTGAATGCCGGGTTGCTGTTCTACCAACTGCGTAAACAGCAGATGTACCAGCCGCAACCGGGCTGGGCGAAGTTTGGTTTCAAGCTGGTAGTCGCGGTACTGGTGATGTCCGCTGTACTGCTGGCGGGGATGCATTTCATGCCCGCCTGGAGCGAAGGGCAGATGCTTGAGCGGTTCCTGCGCCTGGGTGCTTTGGTAATCGCCGGTGTGGTGGCTTATTTCGGCATGTTAGTGTTGATGGGCTTCAGGTTGCGCGACTTCAATCGCAGGACGCTTGGTTAAGGTCAGGGCCTGGATAAACATGGGCGAGTCGGCGTTTTTGTCGGCTCGATTACTTTGGGATACGGTGTTGCCTGTCGTCGGCCGCCGGGTGTGGTTATAATCGACCACTTTATGAGCAAGAAGCGCGTTATGCAGCTGGTTCGAGGCCTCCACAATCTGCGCCCCCAGCATCGGGGCTGTGTCGCCACTATTGGCAACTTTGACGGTGTACACCGTGGCCACCAGGCTATCCTGGCGCGGCTGCGCGAGCGTGCACTGGAGTTGGGCGTGCCCAGCTGCGTGGTGATTTTCGAGCCGCAGCCACGGGAATTCTTCGCCCCCGACACGGCGCCGGCCCGCCTGGCCCGGCTGCGTGACAAACTGCAGCTGCTGGCGGCCGAAGGGGTCGACCGGGTCCTGTGCCTGGCCTTCAACCAGCGCCTGAGCAAGCTCAGCGCCAGTGAATTCGTCGATACCATCCTGGTTGATGGCCTTAGCGTGCAGCACCTTGAAGTCGGCGACGACTTCCGTTTTGGCTGTGACCGGGTAGGGGATTTCGATTTCCTGCAACAGGCCGGCGTCATGCAGGGCTTTACCGTCGAAGCGGCACAAACCGTCGAACTCGACGGTATTCGCGTCAGCAGCACCCAGGTGCGTAATGCGCTGGCCGCCGCTGACTTTGCCCTCGCAGAGCGTCTGCTGGGTCGCCCGTACCGTATCGCCGGTCGCGTGTTGCACGGCCAGAAGCTGGCACGGCAGTTGGGTACGCCCACCGCCAACATCCAGCTCAAGCGTCGTCGAGTACCGTTTACCGGGGTTTATCTGGTCAGCGTCGACCTGGACGGCAAGACCTGGCCTGGCGTCGCCAATATCGGCGTTCGCCCCACGGTCCAGGGAGATGGCAAGGCCCACCTCGAAGTACATCTTTTAGATTTTGCCGGCGATCTGTATGACCGGCGTATGACGGTGGTTTTCCACCAAAAGCTGCGTGAAGAGCAGCGTTTCGCCTCTCTGGAGGCGCTTAAGACGGCGATCAATGCGGATGTCGCCGCCGCCCGTGCCCTGTCGCACCTAGCGCCAATCGCTAATGAAGAGCCTTAAATGACCGACTATAAAGCCACGCTAAACCTTCCGGACACCGCCTTCCCAATGAAGGCCGGCCTGCCTCAGCGCGAACCGCAGATTCTGCAGCGCTGGGACAGCATTGGCCTGTACGGAAAGTTGCGCGAGATTGGCAAGGATCGTCCGAAGTTCGTCCTGCACGACGGTCCTCCGTACGCCAACGGCACGATTCACATCGGTCACGCACTGAACAAGATTCTCAAGGACATGATCATCCGCTCGAAGACCCTGTCGGGCTTCGACGCGCCTTATGTTCCGGGCTGGGACTGCCACGGCCTGCCGATCGAGCACAAGGTCGAAGTGACCCACGGCAAGAACCTGGGCGCGGACAAGACCCGCGAACTGTGCCGGGCTTACGCCACCGAGCAGATCGAAGGGCAGAAATCCGAATTCATCCGTCTGGGCGTGCTGGGCGACTTCGCCAACCCGTACAAGACCATGGATTTCAAGAACGAGGCCGGTGAAATCCGTGCCCTGGCCGAAATCGTCAAGGGCGGTTTCGTGTTCAAGGGCCTCAAGCCTGTGAACTGGTGCTTCGACTGCGGATCGGCCCTGGCCGAAGCGGAAGTCGAGTACGAGAACAAGAAGTCCTCGACCATCGACGTGGCGTTCCCGATTGCCGATGAAGCCAGCCTGGCTGCCGCTTTCGGCCTGCCATCGCTGGCCAAGCCTGCTTCGATCGTGATCTGGACCACCACCCCGTGGACCATCCCGGCCAACCAGGCGCTGAACGTCCACCCGGAATTCAACTACGCCCTGGTCGATGTCGGCGACAAATTGCTGGTACTGGCTGAAGAGCTGGTCGAGTCGTGCCTGGCGCGCTACAGCCTGGAAGGTTCGGTCATCGCGACCACCACGGGCAAGGCGCTGGAACTGATCAACTTCCGCCACCCGTTCTACGATCGTCTGTCGCCTGTGTACCTGGCTGACTACGTCGAACTGGGCGCCGGCACCGGCGTGGTTCACTCCGCCCCGGCCTACGGTGTGGACGACTTCGTGACCTGCAAGAAATACGGCATGGTCAACGACGACATCCTCAATCCGGTACAAAGCAACGGCGTCTACGCGACTTCGCTGGAGTTCTTCGGCGGCCAGTTCATCTGGAAGGCCAACCCGGCCATCGTCGACAAGCTGACCGAAGTCGGCGCGCTGCTGCACACCACTATCATCGAACACAGCTACATGCACTGCTGGCGCCACAAGACCCCGCTGATCTACCGCGCCACCGCGCAGTGGTTCATCGGCATGGACAAGCAGCCGACCACGGGCGACACCCTGCGCCAGCGCTCGCTCAAAGCCATCGAAGAGACCCAGTTCGTACCGGCCTGGGGCCAGGCGCGCCTGCACTCTATGATCGCCAACCGTCCGGACTGGTGCATCTCCCGCCAGCGCAACTGGGGCGTGCCGATCCCGTTCTTCCTGAACAAGGAAAGCGGCGAGCTGCACCCACGCACCGTCGAGCTGATGGAAGAAGTCGCCAAGCGCGTCGAAGGCGAAGGCATCGAAGCCTGGTTCAAGCTGGACGCCGCCGAACTGCTGGGCGATGAAGCGCCACAGTACGACAAGATCAGCGACACCCTGGACGTCTGGTTCGATTCGGGCACTACGCACTGGCACGTCCTGCGCGGTTCGCACCCGATGGGCCACGAAAGCGGTCCACGCGCCGACCTGTACCTGGAAGGTTCGGACCAGCACCGTGGCTGGTTCCACTCGTCGCTGCTGACCGGTTGCGCCATCGACAACCACGCGCCTTACCGCGAGCTGCTGACCCACGGTTTCACCGTTGACGAGTCCGGCCGCAAGATGTCCAAGTCGTTGGGCAACGTCATTGCACCGCAGAAAGTCAACGACACCCTGGGCGCCGATATCATGCGCCTGTGGGTCGCTTCTACCGACTACTCCGGCGAAATGGCAGTGTCCGAGCAGATCCTGCAGCGCAGTGCGGACGCCTATCGGCGTATCCGTAACACCGCGCGTTTCCTGCTCTCGAACCTGACCGGCTTCAACCCGGCCACCGACCTGCTGCCGGCCGAAGAAATGCTGGCACTGGACCGTTGGGCCGTGGACCGCACCCTGCTGCTGCAACGCGAGTTGCAAGAGCACTACGGTGAATACCGCTTCTGGAACGTCTACTCCAAGATCCACAACTTCTGCGTGCAGGAGCTGGGCGGTTTCTACCTGGACATCATCAAGGATCGCCAGTACACCACGGGTACCGACAGCAAGGCCCGTCGTTCGTGCCAGACCGCGCTGTTCCACATCTCCGAAGCGCTGGTGCGCTGGATCGCCCCGATCCTGGCGTTCACCGCCGACGAGCTGTGGCAATACCTGCCGGGCGAGCGCAACGAGTCCGTCATGCTCAACACCTGGTACGAAGGCCTGACCGAGCTGCCGGAAGGCTTCGAGCTGGGGCGCGCCTACTGGGACCGCATCATGGAAGTGAAGGTTGCGGTCAACAAGGAAATGGAAATCCAGCGCGCGGCCAAGGCCGTCGGTGGCAACCTGCAAGCCGAAGTGACGCTGTTCGCCGAAGAGGCGCTGACCGCCGACCTGGCCAAGCTGAGCAACGAACTGCGTTTCGTGCTGATCACCTCCACCGCCAGCGTTGCGCCTTTTGTTCAGGCACCAGCGGACGCGGTAGTCACCGAAGTCAGCGGCTTGAAGCTGAAAATCGTCAAGTCGGCCTTCGCCAAGTGCGCCCGTTGCTGGCACTGCCGTGAAGACGTCGGCGTGAACCCGGAGCATCCGGAAATCTGCGGCCGTTGCGTCGACAACATCAGCGGCGCGGGCGAGGTTCGTCACTATGCCTAATGCCGTTGGCCGTTTTGGACGGCTGGGCTGGCTCTGGTTGAGTTTGCTGGTCCTGGTCATCGACCAGGCCAGCAAGTTCTACTTCGAAGGCTCGTTGACGATGTACCAGCAAATCGTGGTGATCCCCGATTACTTCAGCTGGACTCTGGCCTACAACACCGGCGCGGCGTTCAGCTTCCTGGCTGACAGCTCCGGCTGGCAGCGCTGGTTGTTTGCCCTGATCGCGGTCGTGGTCAGTGCCGTGCTGGTGGTCTGGCTCAAACGCCTGGGACGTAACGAAACCTGGGTGGCCATCGCGTTGGCGTTGGTGCTGGGTGGCGCGCTGGGCAATCTATATGACCGCATAGCCTTGGGCCATGTGATCGATTTCATCCTGGTGCATTGGCAGAACCGCTGGTATTTCCCGGCGTTCAACTTCGCCGACAGTGCTATCACTGTAGGCGCTGTAATGCTGGCACTGGATATGTTCAAAAGTAAAAAGACCGGAGAAGCCGTTCATGACTGAACAGGTATTGGCTGAACAACGCATCGGCCAGAACACGGAAGTCACCTTGCATTTTGCATTGCGCCTGGAGAATGGCGACACGGTGGACAGCACCTTCGATAAAGCCCCGGCGACCTTCAAGGTCGGTGACGGCAACCTGTTGCCAGGTTTTGAAGCCGCGTTGTTCGGTTTCAAGGCGGGCGACAAGCGTACACTGAGCATCGAGCCGGAAAACGCGTTCGGCCAGCCCAACCCGCAAAACGTGCAGATCATCCCGCGTTCGCAGTTCCAGGACATGGAGCTGTCGCCAGGTTTGCTGGTGATCTTCAACGATGCGGCCAATACTGAATTGCCGGGTGTGGTCAAGGAGTTCGATGACGCGCAAGTGACCATCGACTTCAACCATCCGCTGGCGGGCAAGACGCTGACCTTTGACGTGGAAATCATCTCCGTCAAAGCGCTGTAACTGACCGAATAAGGTCCACTGTGGGAGCGAGCCTGCTCGCGAAAGCGTCATCACATTCAGCATAAATGTCGACTGACACACCGCTTTCGCGAGCAGGCTCGCTCCCACAGTTTGGTTTTTCATTGTTTTCGCGCGCAAGACACGAGGCACAGCATGCAAATCAAACTCGCCAATCCCCGTGGCTTCTGCGCCGGTGTGGACCGGGCGATCGAAATCGTCAACCGCGCCCTGGAGGTTTTCGGGCCGCCGATCTATGTGCGCCACGAAGTGGTCCACAACAAGTTCGTCGTCGAAGACCTGCGTAACCGCGGGGCAGTCTTCGTCGAGGAACTGGACCAGGTGCCGGACGACGTGATCGTGATCTTCAGTGCCCACGGCGTGTCCCAGGCCGTGCGGACCGAAGCTGCCGGCCGTGGCTTGAAAGTGTTCGACGCCACGTGCCCACTGGTCACCAAGGTGCACATCGAAGTCGCCCGTTACAGTCGCGATGGTCGTGAATGCATCCTCATCGGCCACGCAGGTCACCCCGAAGTCGAAGGCACCATGGGCCAGTACGATGCCAGCAATGGTGGTGCGATCTATCTGGTCGAAGACGAAAAGGATGTTGCCCAACTGCAGGTGCGGAATCCGGAGAAACTGGCGTTCGTCACCCAGACGACCTTGTCCATGGACGATACCAGTCGTGTCATTGACGCATTGCGTACGCGTTTCCCGGCCATCGGCGGCCCGCGCAAGGACGACATCTGCTACGCCACGCAAAACCGCCAGGACGCGGTCAAGCAACTGGCTGAAGAATGCGATGTGGTGCTGGTGGTTGGCAGTCCGAACAGCTCCAACTCCAATCGCCTGCGCGAACTCGCAGAGCGCATGTCGACCCCGGCCTACCTGATCGATGGTGCCGAGGACCTGGACAAGAGCTGGTTCGACGGTGTCGAGCGGATCGGCATCACCGCTGGCGCTTCCGCTCCGGAAGTCCTGGTGCGTGGCGTGATTCAACAATTGCAGGCCTGGGGCGCCACCGGTGCCGATGAGTTGGCCGGTCGTGAAGAGAACATCACGTTCTCCATGCCCAAAGAACTGCGGGTCCGTTCGCTGCTCTGAACCTTCAGGTCGCGCATAACGCCTGCGCGGTCTTCTCGCTGCGCAGGCTGACGCGACCGGTCCGGGCCAGCACCACCTGGTGTTGGCTCTGCGCCGCGCGTGCCGCGCACACATGCAATGTCCCTGCTTGAAAACCTCCGGACACCGGCTCCCCTAGTGGGCCGAACCGTACGGCAGTCCTGAGATACTGATTGCCGAAAATCGCCACGCCCATGCCGCTGCGGCGCTCGACCAGCAGCGGATTGCCGGGGTCCTCGTGCCCCTTGCCGCTGACATCCAGAATGATCCGCCAGCCCTGGCTCCAGTCGTCGTTTATGCCGTGAACGACGACGGCCTGGCCGCGTGATATCGCTTCGCTTCTTGCACTGCGCAGGCCGCTGGCAAGTGACTTGGCCGCTTCCTCGCGATGGTTCGATTCAGCAAGCGTTGCGAACGCCGGACTGACCAGCAGCAGAACAATCCCGGCAATCGCGAGTCCCATAAGCAATTCAATCAGACTGAAACCTTGCTCACGCATGAGATTTTCCTCCCTGGAATGTCCTGGCGTGTGCAAGCAGGTATAGCCGACGGCAGCAGAGGGCAACGATGGATCATCGTACAAAAGGTTTCACGCTGATCGAGTTGTTGCTTGCGCTGTCGGTCTTCCTGGTCCTGATCACCTTGGCGGTCCCGGCCTTTATCCGTTCGACACAAGGCACCAGGGCCGACACCGAGATGGGGGATCTGCGGCGTGGCCTCAACTACGCCCGACTGCAAGCCATCGATCGCGGCGTGACCATCCGGATACGACCCACGGCAGATGGAAGTGTGTGGACGGGGGAGTTGTCGGTCTATGAGGGTACTGGCACTCGGGCCAATGTATTGCGGGTTGTTCCAGCGATGAGCAGTGGTGCGACTCTGACGCTAACCTCGGGAGTGACGGCCATCGATTTCAACAATCTGGGCGGGCTGTCGTCACCCTCCACGGCAGTGGTGATCAGCTATGTGCTCGGAACGCAAAGCAGGACGCTGAATGTGTGTTTGAACGGACGAATTCTATTGGGTGGAAGTTGCGGATGAGGTCATGGAGCAAGGTTGCCCAGGAGGGCATGACGCTGATCGAGGTCCTGGTGGCGTTGCTGATTCTGGGCGTGGCGCTGCTGGGCGCGGCCGCCGTTCAATTGAATGCCTTGAAATACACCGACAGTGCGCGCATGACCAGCCAGGCCAGTTTTATCGCCTACGACATGCTGGACCGCATTCGCGCCAATGCTGCCGCCGATTACACCGTTACACCGCCGACCTCGGGCAACCTCAAGGTCGCCCGGGATCAGGACCTCTACGATTTCACCCAGAACATCATCAATTTCGGTGGCGCCACGGCAACCGGCAGCATCTCCCTGAGCCAGCGGGTTTACACCATCACCATCACCTGGGACGACTCGCGGGCCGCCAACAGCGCCGACTCACGGCGCAGTTTCGTCCTTGCCAGCCGCGCGACTGTCGACCCGGTGGCCAATCCATGAACCGCTACAATCGCGGCTTCGGCCTGATCGAGTTGCTGATCGCCCTGGCGTTGAGCCTGGTCGTGGTGCTGGGTGTGGTGCAGGTGTTCATCGCCGCGAAAAACACCTACATCAGCCAGAATGCCGCTGCGGCCATGCAGGAGGACGCGCGCTTCGTGCTGAGCAAGATGATCCAGGAAATCCGCATGGTCGGCATGTTCGGCTGCCTGGGGGCGATCACCGATGCCAGCAAAGACAGTGACTTCGCTGCCAGCCAGATAACGCCGATCAATTGGGACAACGCAGGCCTCAGGTTGACCCTGGTGACGGCGGACGTCGGCAGCAATGGCGGGAAGCCGGCCTGGACGGTGGTTTCCGATTGTCGAAGCAGCGCGACGGCTTATACCGAGTTTCGCGCACCTGCTACGGGGCAACAGGCATTCCCCATCCGGCGCTTGATCTACAGCTTGAAGAACGGTCAGCTGATGCTGGGTGTCGGCAGGGGAAAGCCGCTCGAGCAAGTGTTGGTGGATAACGTCAGTGCCTTCAACGTGAGCTTCGGTCTCGCCAGTTCGGCATCCGATACGGCGGCTTCCAGTTACAGCAGCAACCCGTCGGACCCGGCACGCATCCGTAGCGTTCGCCTGAGCCTGACCCTCACCGACCCGAACAAGCGGGTGAGCGACCAAACCTTCAACATGGTTGCCGCCCTGCGCAACCGGCTGCCATGACGGGCGGGCCGATGAGTGTATCCCCTGGTTCCCAGCGCGGCATGGCGCTGCTGGTCAGCCTGGTATTCCTGTTGCTGCTGACGCTGATCGGCGTCTCATCGATGCAAAACGCCACGCTGCAGGAAAAGATGGCCGGTAGCCTGAGTTTGCGCAACCAGTCGTTCCAGGCTGCCGAAGCGGTGTTGCGCGTGGGTGAAAGCGCGGTGCAGCTCGACAGTTATTCGTTGCCAGTGTGCAGCGGCACGACTCGGTGCGCACCGCCTGCCGAATCGGCGACCCTCAGCGTGGCCGAGTTCAATTCCACCTCGGGGGTGACCTGGTTCGCGTCCGGCAATGGCTTCTATGGTGTGCAGAACATAGGCACCACCTCGGGGGCGGTGAATGTGCCGAGCAATACGTCGGCCACGTTGTACCGGGTGACCGCCGTGGGCATTGCGGGCAGTTCGCGCAGTGTGGTGGAGAGCATTTATGCGAAGTATTGAAAGGTGCGCGCCGCTGTGGAAATTGTTGGGCGGGGTCTTTTGCGCCTTGTTCCTGGCAGCTCCCGCTTTTGCCTTCACGCCTTCGGATTCGCCCTTGTTGTGCGCCGCCGGCTCCGGCGGCAGTGGTGTCGCCAGCGGCACCCACTATTTCCAGACCCGTTACGACCCCAAGGACTGGCGCGGTACGATCAAGGCCTTCGATTTCAACGCCAGTGGCGCGGTCGATACCGCATCGGTGCTGTGGTCCACCGACACCGCCATCGTGCCGGGCGCTACGGCACCGACCTATCAATCCTGGAACAACCAGACCCACAGCGCCGTGACACTGGCCTTCGCCAACTTTTCCGCAGCCCAGCAAGCCGCTCTCAACCAGGTCTTGCCCAGTGGTCTCACGGGCAGCGATCTGGTGGAGTGGAGCAAGGGCACCAACAAAAATGGCCTGAAAGCGCGCAGCGTGTTGCTGGGCGATATCGTCAACTCACCGCTGGTCCTGGCGGCACCTTCGGATAAAACCGCCTCGGACTGGTCCGGGGACACCAGCTACAGCACTTACCTGGCCAACAAGGCGGCCAATATGAATGCCAGTCTGGTGGTCAACGCCAACGATGGGTTCGTCAGTGTCATCAACCCCGGCAACGGTGCCCGACGCTACGCCTACATGCCCTCCAGCGTACTGCCGTCTTTGCGTTACATCGCCGATACCGCCTACATCAACGGCGTCAGCCACAAGTTTCTGGTGGATGGGCAGGTGGGCGTGTTCGATGCTCAGTTGAACAGTGCCTGGAAAACCCTCGCACTGGGCGGAACGGGGGCGGGCGGGAAAGCCTTTTATGCGCTGCAGCTGTTCGACGCGTCGGCGGGGAATGTCACCAAGGCCTTGTGGGAGATCAGCGCTCCGGCCGCTGCCAGTGAGGCGAACGCTTTCAATGATCTGGGTTATGCCTACGCCCGACCGGAGGTGGCACGCTTGGCGGATGGGCGCTGGGCGGCGTTCATTGCCAACGGTTATGGCAGTCACTCAGGGGTAGCGGCGTTGTACGTGGTGGACATTCGTGACGGCAGCCTGATCAGGAAAATCGTGATCGACAGCCGCGAAACCACTAACGGCCTGTCTTCGGTGAAACTCAAGGTGAGCGCGCAGAATGTGGTGCAGGCGGCCTATGGCGGCGACCTCAAGGGGCGGCTCTGGAAGTTTGACCTGAGTGGCGCCACCCCGGACACCTGGGGCCTGGCCTTTGCCGGCAAACCGCTGTTTACCACCGCCGGTGGCGCTACCCAGCCGATCACCGCGCAGCCGTTGCTGGCGGACAATGCCCTAGGTGGCAAGATGGTGTTTTTCGGCACCGGGAAACTCAACGAGGCGGCGGACAAGACCAACAAGGACCTGCAGGCGTTCTACGCGGTGTGGGACGCGAACGGGGGCTCCGGGCAGATCACCACCTCCAGTCTGCAGGCTCAGGCGGTGACCGGGGTGTCGTCGGGAAGTTCGGGGCAGGTGATCACCACCAGCCAGAACGAGGTGACCTACCCGGCGCAAAAGGGCTGGTACTTGCCATTGCGGTATAACAGCGCGCTGACCGGTGAGCGGGTGGTCAACCAGGCCAGCCTGGTGCTCGGACGGATCGTCTTTACCACGGCCACTGTGGATACCACGGAGCCTTGCGCCAGCTTTGGTACTGGCAAACTGGTCGAACTCGATGCGTTCAGCGGTAAGATGCTCAATTACGCGGTGCTCGACACCAACGGCGACGCAGTGGTCGACAGCACCGACACGCTGTCCAGCGGCGTGGTCTTTACCGGCGGGATTCCGACCCTGAACGCCATCGTCAATGGCGCGACGCGCAAAATCGTGAACGATACCAGTGGCGGTATCTCCACGCTGGTGGAAAAATCCGGCGGCGGCGGGAGCCGCCGCATCATGTGGCGACAAATACAGTAAGCGAGAGTTGAGGCATGCACAGATCCAACCGCGGTTTTACCCTGATCGAAATCATGATCGTGATTGCGATCATCGGGATTGTCATGACCATCGCTGCGCCGAGCTTCACCGAATATCTCAATAAGGGGCGCCGCACCGAAGTGGCGGGCCTGCTCTCCGAGCAGGCGCAGATCCTCGAGCGCCACTATTCGAAGTCCAGCGTCTACACCAACGCTACTGGCCTGAGCGCCGGCAACGACTACTACAGCATCACGCCGACCCTGACCGACCAGACGTTCCTGCTGACGGCAACACGCAAGAGCGGTACCGCCATGGCTACTGACAAGTGTGGTGATTTCACCCTTACCAACACCGGTGTCAGAAGCATGGTCAATGCTACGGCCGGCCTGACCACCAAGGATTGCTGGGGTCGCTGAGTTTCCTTTTCGGGCGTCCTTTGCGCCTCTGTCTATTTAACGGTTGGATCTGAACATGACCAGGCAACAGCAAGTGGTGATCGTCGGTGGTGGGGTAATCGGCCTGCTGACGGCATTCAATCTCGCGTCCCAGGTGCAGAGTGTGGTGCTGCTGGATCGATCGAACGTCGGCCAGGAGTCGTCTTGGGCGGGCGGCGGCATCGTTTCCCCGCTCTATCCATGGCGCTATAGCCCAGCGGTGACCGCGCTGGCGCATTGGTCCCAGGATTTTTATCCACAGCTGGGCGAGCGTTTGTTCGCTGATACCGGGATCGATCCCGAGGTGCATACCACGGGCCTGTACTGGCTGGACCTGGACGATGAAGCCGAGGCGCTGGCCTGGGCCGCGCGCGAGGGCCGACCGCTGCGGGCTGTGGATATCTCCGCGGCCCACGATGCGGTGCCGGTGCTCGGTGGCGGTTTTTCCCGAGCGATCTACATGGCTGACGTAGCCAACGTGCGTAACCCGCGGCTGGTGAAATCGCTCAAGGCGGCATTGCAGGCGCTGGGGAACGTGACGATTCATGAGCAATGCGAAGTCAGCGGGTTTATTCGGCAAGACGAAAAAGTAGTCGGTGTGCAGACCTCCACAGGCGCGATCCATGGCGATCAAGTGGTTCTGACCGCTGGCGCCTGGAGCGGCGATTTACTCAGGACCCTGGGCCTTGAGTTGCCGGTAGAGCCGGTGAAAGGGCAGATGATCCTCTACAAGTGCGCGGCGGATTTCCTGCCGAGCATGGTGCTGGCCAAAGGGCGTTATGCGATACCGCGGCGCGATGGGCACATCCTGATCGGCAGCACCCTGGAGCATGAAGGCTACGACAAGACGCCGACCGAATCGGCCCTCGAAAGCCTCAAGGCTTCGGCCGTGGAGTTGATTCCGGCGTTGGCCGACGCCGAGGTGGTCGGGCATTGGGCCGGGTTGCGGCCAGGCTCGCCGGAGGGCATTCCCTACATTGGCCGGGTGCCGGGGTTTGACGGTCTATGGCTCAATTGCGGGCATTACCGCAACGGGTTGGTACTGGCGCCGGCGTCGTGTCAGTTGTTTGCCGATGTGATGCTGGGCAGGGTGCCGATCATTGATCCGGCACCGTATGCGCCGGCAGGGCGGATTTAGTCGCTCCGCATATTTGAGTCGACGCAAACTCTGTAGGAGCGAGGCTTGCCCGCGAAGGGGCCCTCAATCCAGACCGAGTTTCTTCAGCCTGTAGCGCATCGACCTAAACGACAGATTCAACCGCTGAGCCGCCGCCGTGCGGTTCCAGCGGGTCTCCTCCAGCGCCTGGAGCAGCAGCTGGCGTTCAACGTTTTCCAGGTACGCCTCCAGGTTATCGATCTGCGTGAGGTCCGGCACGCCCACTTCGGCGGCACAGTTACCCTCGGCCAGGCGCAGGTCGCTGGCCTCGATCAGCTTGTTTTCACATAAGGTGTGCGCCCGTTCGAGCATGTTCTCCAGCTCCCGCACATTGCCCGGGAAACGGTAGCTTTTCAGGGCGTCGAGGGCATTGGGGTGGAGCTTTGCCGCGGGCTGTCCAGTGTCTGCAGCCAGGCGCTTGAGCACGTGGCTGGCCAGCGGTTCGATGTCTTCACGGCGTTCACGTAAAGGTGGAACCCGTAGCTCGATCACGTTCAGGCGGTAATACAGATCCTGGCGAAAACGTTCGGCAGCGACTTCAGCGCCAAGGTCTTTGTGGGTGGCGCACAGTATGCGCACATCGACCAACTTCTCCTGTTGCCCACCGACGCTGCGTACAGCTTTCTCCTGAATCGCCCGCAGCAGTTTGACTTGCATGGGCAGGGGCAGGTCTGCCACTTCGTCGAGAAACAGGGTGCCGCCGTGGGCCGCCTGGAACAACCCGGGTTTGTCCTCGATGGCGCCGCTGAAGCTGCCTTTTCGATGGCCGAAAAACTCGCTTTCCATCAGCTCCGTCGGAATCGCGCCGCAATTGACTGGCACAAAGGGCTGGTTGGCCCGTGGTCCTCGCTCATGAATCAGGCGGGCGACCAGTTCCTTGCCACTGCCGGACTCACCACTGATGTACACCGGTGCCTGGCTGCGGGCCAGTTTGTCGATCTGCTTGCGCAGATCGCGCATGGGCGGCGAGTCGCCCAGCAAGCGGCGATCGATGGCGGTGCCAGGGGCGGGCAGCAGCAAGGCACTGGTCACCAGTTCCCGCAGGCGGGTAAGGTCCACCGGTTTGGTCAGGAAATCGAACGCACCGGCCTTCAGCGCTTGGATCGCCGTGTCGAGGTTGCCATAGGCGGTGATCATGGCCACCGGGACTTGTGGGTAGCGTTGCTGGATGTGTTGCACCAGCTCGAGGCCGCTGCCGTCCGGCAAGCGCATGTCGGTCAGGCACAGGTCGAACGTCTCGCGTTGGAGCAGGGTCAGGGCCTCGCCAACGTTACGGGCGCTGTAGGTGTCGAGTTTCATTCGACCCAGGGTGATTTCCAGGAGTTCGCGGATGTCCGGTTCGTCGTCGACGATCAGGACTTTTTGCCGTGGGCTCATGTTCAACCTTGTTTGCGTCCGTGGGCAAAGGTGATGCGAAAGCAGCCGCCTTGGCGTGGCTTGAAGTCCAGGCGGGCCTGGTTGCTTTCGCACAGCTCGCGGGACAGGTAAAGCCCCAGCCCAGTGCCCTGGTGGCTGGTAGTGAAGAAGGGCTCGAACAATTGCGCTTGATGCTCCGGGGCCACGCCAGGGCCGTCGTCGATGATTTCCAGGACAGGCAGCTGGCTGTCCGGATCGGTGAACAACTCAAGCCAGACCTGCGCCTGGTCGTGGTTCAGGGCGCTATGGCGCCATGCATTGCGAATCAGATTGTCGAGAATCTGCTCTAGCTGGTTCGGGTCCATCAAGGTCCTGAAATCACCGGGAGCAACGCGTAGGTGGATCTTCTGCTGCTCGTTCGCCTGTTCGCGGGTTGCCGTCACGAACTGTTCCAGCCAGGGCCTCAGATCGAGTCGTTGGGCCGTGGTTGGCTGGCGGCGGGACAGTTGCAGGACGTTTTCGATAACCCGATTCATGCGCTGAGAGTGGTCTTGAATAATCTGCGTCAGACGTCGATCCGCGGCATTCAGTTCCTCCGATTCTCGCAACAGCTGCGCGGCGTGACTGATGGCGCCCAGCGGATTGCGGATTTCATGGGCGATCCCGGCGGTCAGGCGACCCAAGGCGGCGAGCTTCAGTTGCTGGGCCTGTTGAGTGATCTGTGCGAGGTCTTCGAGAAAGACCAAGGTCTGGTGATGCGGGCCGGGAAACAGAGCAATGAAGCTTGGCTGTAGTTCAAGGCCACTGCGGGCGATCTTCAGGCTTTGTGGGCGCAGCGTCGGGTTGTTGATCCACAGTTGCAGGCGCTCGACCAGGGAAGGGGCCTGTTCGTTGATCCGCCGGCCTTCGAGGTGCTCGCAGCCCAGCAGGGTCATGGCGCTGTGATTGGCCAGTTGCACGCGCCATTGGTCGTCAAGCACCAGGATGCCTGTGCGCATGCGTTGCAGTATCAGTGCATTGAGGGCTTCCAGGCCGACGACCTGGCTGGCCTTTTGTTCGGCCAGGGTTTCGCTGACTTCCAGTCGTCGGGTCAGGCCTTGCACCAGCAGCGCGGCGGCAAAATACAGGACGCCAAGGGTACCGACCTGCAAATAATCGTTGGGACTGGCCTGATGGCTGACATTCAGCAGGAAGCTCGAACCCAGGATGCCAAGGGCGCTGATGGCGGCAATCAGCAGGCCGATGCTTTTTCGCAACAAGGTATTGCTGATGGCCACCGAGACGATCAGCAAGTTGCCAATGGCGCTGGCCACACCGCCGCCGGCGTAGAACAACCCGCAAAGCAGCAGGACGTCGACCAGTGCCAGGCTGAACAGCAGCGCGGGGCGGCGGGTGTTCCCGAAGAAGACCACCAGCAGGATGTTCAGCACCAGATACAACCAGCTGCCGCCGCGCAGCAGGTCGGCGTTGGCGGACGACAGCAACCGGTTGTCCATGTCGCTGGAAATCAGCAGCACCAGAATGAGGCCGATGCTTAAGCGGTAGAGGTGATAGAGACGCAGCAGTCGCTGGGCCTGTTTGTCGCCGGGACTGGACGTCTCAGCGATCACTTTTGCCGGGGCCTTGCTCAAGGTGAGCCTGGCTGCAATACCACTGTTGTTGAAGTCTCAGGGCGCGGTCGCGGGGCAGGTGCACGCCGCAATGGGCGCAGCGCACCATGGGCGCCGCTTCCAGTTCGGGGGAAGACTTGGGTGCCGAAGCCTGGCCCTTGAACTTGCGCCAGAACCACACAGCGGCGGCAATCACTGCGATCCAGAATAATAAACGAAGCATGATGAGCTGCTTTATGGCGGATGAATCGCCAGTTTAGCCAAGGACATGACGGCCGCACAGCGTATTCGCGCCGCATAAAAATGGCGCAATAAAAAAGGGAGACTCGAGAGTCTCCCTTTCTATGCCGCCGGTCGTATCAGTCGAATACGCCGAAGGTCATGTAGCTGAACCACGAACGGTCTTCATTGTTGCCTTCCGCTTCGTGTTCCTCTTCCTCGATCACATCGCCGTTGCTGTCTTTAGGCTTGAGCTCGTTGGGAATCGCGTCCTTGGCGTCCTGGAATTGCTTCTGCACGTCCTGGTTGGCGCGGGTTTCTCCCGGTGGCAGCGGCGGACGGGATTCGATCAGGCCCAGGGTGGCCTTGCTCAGCCACGAACGGTTGTCGGCTTCGGCAACCGATGGCACGAACTGACCGTCCACCAGGCTTGGGTGGTTCGGGTAGTTGAGCTTCAGGGTTTCGAGGCTGGTGGCTGCCAGGTCGTCCAGGTGCAGGCGCTGGTAGGCCTCGGTCATCACTGCCAGGCCGTCGCCGACCGCAGGGGTTTCCTGGAAGTTTTCCACCACGTAACGACCACGGTTCGCGGCGGCCACGTAGGCCTGGCGGGTCAGGTAGTAGTCGGCCACGTGGATTTCGTAGGCTGCGAGCAGGTTGCGCAGGTAGATCATGCGCTGCTTGGCATCCGGCGAGTACCGGCTGTTGGGGAAGCGGCTGGTCAGCTGGGCGAACTCGTTGTAGGAGTCGCGCGCGGCGCCCGGGTCACGCTTGGTCATGTCCAGCGGCAGGAAACGCGAGAGCAGGCCAACGTCCTGGTCGAAAGAAGTCAGGCCCTTGAGGTAGTAGGCGTAATCGACGTTCGGGTGCTGTGGGTGCAAGCGAATGAAGCGCTCGGCAGCCGCCTTGGCAGCTTCCGGTTCGGCGTTCTTGTAGTTGGCGTAGATCAGCTCCAACTGAGCCTGATCGGCATAACGGCCGAACGGATAGCGCGATTCCAGAGCCTTCAGCTTGGCAGTGGCGCTGGTGTAGCTATTATTGTCCAGATCGGCTTGAGCCTGTTGGTACAACTCGACTTCGCTCAGGTTTTCGTCTACGACTTCCTTCGATGAGCAAGCAGCGGTCAATGCGAGGATGGCGATCAGCAGCAGGTGTTTCACTTGCATGGCGGCTTGCGTCCCTATGACGGCCGCTGTCTTGGGCGAGGCCGTCCTGTTATGATGAGCGCCCCGTTGAATAGCCTCGGGGCAAAAGACGCCGTATTTAACCACAAGCGCGCAGCCGAAACCAAAGGCTGTGCCGACGCCCAGTCCGAGCATGTCCGATAAAATTGAACTTCGCGCAGAGGTGCCGTCCGAATTGGGCGGCCAACGCCTCGATCAAGTCGCCGCACAACTATTCGCTGAGCACTCGCGCTCGCGCCTTTCCGCCTGGATCAAAGACGGCCGCCTGACTGTGGATGGGGCGGTTGTCCGCCCGCGAGACATCGTTCACGGTGGCGCCATTCTTGAACTCACTGCCGAGCAGGAAGCTCAGGGCGAATGGGTCGCTCAAGACATCGCCCTGGACATCGTCTATGAAGACGACGACATCCTGGTGATCAACAAGCCTGCGGGCCTGGTGGTGCACCCGGCTGCCGGCCACGCTGATGGCACCTTGCTCAACGCCTTGCTGCACCACGTGCCGGACATCATCAATGTGCCCCGCGCCGGGATCGTGCATCGCCTGGACAAGGACACCACCGGTCTGATGGTGGTGGCCAAGACCATCCAGGCGCAGACGCAGCTGGTGACACAGTTGCAGAGCCGCAGCGTCAGCCGGATCTACGAGTGCATCGTGATCGGCGTGGTGACGGCGGGTGGCAAGATCAACGCGCCCATCGGTCGTCATGGCCAGCAACGCCAGCGCATGGCCGTGATGGAAGGTGGCAAGCAGGCCGTCAGCCATTACCGCGTGCTCGAGCGTTTCCGCTCCCACACCCACGTGCGGGTGAAGCTGGAAACCGGTCGTACGCACCAGATTCGCGTGCACATGGCACACATCAACTTCCCGTTGGTCGGAGACCCGGCCTATGGCGGTCGTTTCCGGATTCCGCCGGCAGCAAACCCGACCATGGTCGAGTCGCTGAAGAACTTCCCGCGCCAGGCGCTGCATGCGCGATTCCTGGAGCTGGATCACCCGACGACCGGTGTTCGCATGAGCTGGGAGTCGCCGCTGCCGGAAGACTTCGTCTGGTTGCTGACCCTGCTCAAGCAAGACCGCGAGGCGTTTGTCGGATGAGTGACTGGCTGATTCCTGACTGGCCCGCGCCGGCCGGGGTCAAAGCCTGTGTGACCACCCGTGCGGGCGGCGTCAGTCTGGCGCCGTTCGACAGCCTCAATCTTGGCGATCACGTCGACGACAGCCCCGAAGCTGTCGCCGAAAACCGCCGTCGCTTGACCGAATACTTCTCGATTCAACCGGCCTGGCTGCAGCAGGTCCACGGCATCGTCGTGGCGGATGCCGACCCGAGCCGGGTGGTGACTGCCGACGCCAGTTGGACAGCAACGCCCGGTATTGCCTGCGCGGCGATGACCGCCGATTGCCTGCCGGCATTGTTTTGCGACCGTGCCGGTACCCGCGTTGCAGCGGCCCATGCCGGTTGGCGCGGGTTGGCGGCGGGTGTGCTGGAAGCCACCCTCGACAGCCTGGCCGTGCCACCTGCCGACGTATTGGTCTGGCTCGGCCCCGCCATCGGCCCGCAAGCGTTTGAAGTCGGCCCGGAAGTGCGCGAAACCTTCGTCGAGCAACTGCCCGAAGCCGCCCAGGCATTCGTGCCAAGTCAAAACGCCGGCAAGTTCATGGCCGACATCTATACGCTGGCGCGCCTGCGTCTGGCAGCACGCGGTGTAACGGCTGTCTACGGTGGCGGTTTCTGTACCGTGACCGATCCGCGCTTCTTCTCCTATCGCCGTGCGTCGCGCACTGGCCGCTTTGCCTCCCTGATCTGGCTTCAGGTGCCCTGTCTCACAAATACTGTTCCTTTTTGACGGCGTCTGTTGCCGTCATGCTGCGTTGCCGCTCCTCGCCATAGCGGGCTATGACTCGTCGCGGCGCCTTGCCTGACAGCAACAGCCACTCGTCAAAAAGGAACGTATTTGCGAGACAGGGCACCCGGCTAGACTTGCCTGACCTGCATCAACGCCTCGACGCTTGAAACTCCCAGAATCGACCGCATCTATTGTGTTATCTGGCAGGTTTCTTCATTCAGGATGTTTTATAGGTCCGGCCTGCTCAAAAGGAAGGTGACCCATGCGTATAGACCGTTTAACCAGCAAGTTGCAGTTAGCGTTGTCCGATGCCCAATCCCTGGCCGTCGGTCTCGATCATCCGGCCATTGAACCGGCGCATTTGATGCAAGCCCTGCTCGAACAACAGGGCGGCTCGATCAAGCCCCTGCTGATGCAGGTGGGCTTCGACGTCAACAGCCTGCGTAAAGAGCTGACCAAAGAGCTCGACCAGCTGCCGAAAATCCAGAATCCGACCGGCGACGTGAATATGTCGCAGGATCTGGCGCGCCTGCTCAATCAGGCCGATCGCCTGGCCCAGCAGAAGGGCGACCAGTTCATTTCCAGCGAGCTGGTGCTGCTCGCCGCCATGGACGAGAACAGCAAGCTCGGCAAGCTGTTGCTTGGCCAGGGCGTGAGCAAGAAAGCCCTGGAAAACGCAATCAACAACCTGCGCGGTGGTGAGGCAGTCAATGACCCTAACCACGAGGAAGCGCGCCAGGCCCTGGACAAATACACCGTCGACCTGACCAAGCGTGCCGAAGACGGCAAGCTCGATCCGGTGATCGGCCGTGACGATGAAATTCGCCGCACGATCCAGGTGCTGCAACGCCGCACCAAGAACAACCCGGTGCTGATCGGTGAGCCTGGCGTCGGTAAAACCGCCATCGCCGAAGGCCTGGCCCAGCGCATCATTAATGGCGAAGTGCCCGATGGTCTCAAGGGCAAGCGCCTGCTGTCCCTGGACATGGGGGCATTGATTGCCGGTGCCAAGTATCGCGGTGAGTTCGAAGAGCGCCTCAAAGCCCTGCTCAATGAGCTGTCGAAGCAGGAAGGGCAGATCATTCTGTTCATCGACGAACTGCACACCATGGTCGGCGCCGGTAAAGGCGAGGGCTCGATGGATGCGGGCAATATGCTCAAGCCGGCCTTGGCCCGTGGTGAGCTGCATTGTGTCGGTGCGACCACGCTCAATGAGTACCGCCAGTACATAGAGAAGGACGCCGCCCTGGAGCGACGCTTCCAGAAAGTGCTGGTGGACGAGCCGAGCGAAGAAGACACCATCGCCATCCTGCGTGGCCTGAAAGAGCGCTACGAGGTTCACCACAAGGTGGCGATCACCGACGGCGCGATCATTGCGGCGGCCAAGCTCAGCCATCGCTATATCACTGACCGGCAATTGCCGGACAAGGCCATCGACCTGATCGACGAGGCTGCCAGCCGCATCCGCATGGAGATCGACTCCAAGCCGGAAGTGCTGGATCGCCTGGAGCGTCGCCTGATTCAGCTGAAGGTGGAATCCCAGGCGCTGAAGAAAGAAAGTGACGAAGCAGCAATCAAGCGTCTGGAAAAACTCCAGGAAGAAATTGCTCGCCTGGAGCGTGAGTACTCGGATCTCGAAGAAATCTGGAACTCGGAAAAAGCCGAGGTACAGGGTTCGGCGCAGATCCAGCAGAAGATCGAACAGTCTCGGCAGGAGCTGGAAAGCGCTCGCCGCAAAGGCGACCTGAGCCGCATGGCCGAGTTGCAGTACGGGGTGATCCCGGACCTGGAGCGCAGCCTGCAAATGGTCGATCAACATGGCAAGCCCGAAAACCAGTTGCTGCGCAGCAAGGTGACTGAAGAGGAAATCGCCGAAGTCGTGTCGAAATGGACCGGCATTCCCGTGTCGAAAATGCTCGAGGGCGAGCGCGAAAAACTGATGAAGATGGAAAGCCTGTTGCACCAGCGTGTGATCGGCCAGGATGAAGCGGTGGTGGCCGTTTCCAACGCGGTACGGCGCTCCCGTGCCGGGTTGTCCGACCCTAATCGCCCGAGCGGCTCGTTCATGTTCCTCGGCCCGACCGGTGTCGGTAAAACCGAGCTGTGCAAGGCGCTGGCGGAATTCCTCTTCGATACTGAAGAGGCGATGGTGCGGATCGACATGTCCGAGTTCATGGAGAAACATTCCGTGGCTCGCCTGATCGGCGCGCCACCGGGCTACGTTGGCTATGAAGAGGGCGGTTACCTGACCGAGGCGGTGCGTCGCAAGCCTTACTCGGTAATCCTCATGGACGAAGTCGAGAAGGCGCACCCGGATGTGTTCAACGTTTTGCTCCAGGTGCTGGAAGACGGACGCCTGACCGACAGCCATGGCCGCACGGTGGACTTCAAGAACACCGTGATTGTCATGACGTCCAACCTGGGCTCGGTGCAGATCCAGGAGCTGGTGGGTGACCGTGAGGGACAGCGCGCAGCGGTGATGGATGCGATTTCCAGCCACTTCCGGCCGGAGTTCATCAACCGGGTCGATGAAGTGGTGATCTTCGAGCCTTTGGCGCGGGATCAGATCGCCGGTATCACCGAGATCCAGCTGGGTCGCCTGCGCAGTCGCCTGACCGAACGGGAACTGAAGCTGGAACTGAGCCCGGAGGCCATGGACAAGCTGATCGCGGTCGGTTACGACCCGGTGTACGGCGCACGGCCGCTCAAACGAGCGATCCAGCGCTGGATCGAGAACCCGCTGGCGCAGTTGATCCTCTCGGGTCGATTCATGCCGGGCGACACGGCCCATGGCGTGGTGGAGAACGACGAAATCGTCTTCGTCTGATCCCTAACGGCAGCAAAATCGAAAAGGCCTCGCATTGCGAGGCCTTTTTTTCATTCAGGCTGTTGAACTCTAAGGAAAAGGCTTGTAAAGTGCGCCCCGCAGTAAGTCACCCGCCAGGGTTTCTGCTCCCAAGCAGGAATCTAAAATAAGTTGCAAATCATTAACTTGAATGCAAATTAGGGGGTTGACAGAGGTGCTGAAGATTGTAGAATAGCGCGCCTCAGACACACGAACGCAGCGATGCGAACGGGTCGAAGAGAACGCAGTAAAGCTACAAAGTTGTAAATTGAAATGTGTAGTTCCGTGATAGCTCAGTCGGTAGAGCAAATGACTGTTAATCATTGGGTCCCAGGTTCGAGTCCTGGTCACGGAGCCAATTTCAAACCGGGGTATAGCGCAGTCCGGTAGCGCGCCTGCTTTGGGAGCAGGATGTCAGGAGTTCGAATCCCCTTACCCCGACCATTTTTGGGTCGTTAGCTCAGTTGGTAGAGCAGTTGGCTTTTAACCAATTGGTCGTAGGTTCGAATCCCACACGACCCACCATTTTTGAAACCAGTTAACGCTGGAATCGAATCTTAAGATCAGACGCCAAAAGCTCTGTTCGCAGAAGGCGCCTTCCAAAGGTGCCTTTTTTTTACCGGGGTATAGCGCAGTCCGGTAGCGCGCCTGCTTTGGGAGCAGGATGTCAGGAGTTCGAATCCCCTTACCCCGACCATACTAAAAATCCTCGTATCGAAAGATACGGGGATTTTTTTTGCCTGCGAAAAACATAAGGGCACTGCTAAAACCAATGTGGGAGCTAGCCTGCTGGCGATGGCGCTATGTCAGTCAACATCGATGTTGGCTGTTTCGACGCTATCGCCAGCAGGCTAGCTCCCACAGGTTTTTATATCAGTGCAGTTTCAAGCGTGGCTCGGTCCCGCGTCCAATTTTGCTGCCCAGCATCAGCATCGCCGTGCGGAACGGCCCGTACAAGGCCATCTGGTGCATGCGGTACAGCGACACGTAGAACATCCGCGCCAGCCAGCCCTCCAGCATCACGCTGCCGGTCAGGTTACCCATCAAGTTACCCACAGCCGAAAAACGCGACAGCGAGATCAGCGACCCGTAGTCGGTGTACTTGTACGTAGGCAGAGGCTTGCCTTCGATCCGCAGCTTCAGCGATTTGGCCAGCAACGAAGCTTGTTGATGCGCAGCCTGGGCGCGGGGCGGCACATTGCGATCAGTGCCCGGTTGCGGGCAAGCCGCGCAGTCACCGAAGGCGAAGATGTTCTCGTCACGGGTGGTTTGCAGGGTCGGCAGCACTTGCAGTTGATTGATGCGGTTGGTTTCCAGGCCATCGATGTCCTTGAGGAACCCTGGCGCACGAATCCCGGCGGCCCAGACTTTAAGGCTGGCGTTGATCACCTTGCCATCCGCGGTGATCAGGCTGTCGGTCGTCACCTCGCTGACGGCGGCATTGGTCATGACGTTGACCCCGAGTTTTTCCAGGGTCTTGTGCACCGGCCCGCCGATCCGCTCCGGCAGGGCCGGCAGCACGCGAGGCCCGGCTTCGATCAGGGTGATGTGCATGTTTTCCGGTTTGATCCGATCCAGGCCATAAGCCGCCAGTTCATGGGCGGCGTTATGCAGTTCGGCGGCCAGTTCGACCCCGGTGGCACCGGCACCGACGATGGCGACGCTGATCTGCTCGACTTTGTCAGTCTGCCCCGCGTGGGCGCGCAGGTAGTGGTTGAGCAACTGCTGGTGGAAGCGCTCGGCCTGCTTGCGGGTATCCAGGAACAGGCAGTGCTGCGCCGCGCCCAGGGTGCCGAAATCGTTGGTGGTACTGCCGACGGAGATCACCAGCGAGTCGTAAGGCACTTCCCGGGCGGGCACCAGTTCCAGCCCGGCTTCATCATAAGTGGCGGCCAGCTGGATTTTTTTGTTGGCGCGATCAAGCCCGCTCATGCGCCCCAGCTGGAACTGGAAGTGGTTCCATTTTGCCTGGGCCACATAGTTGAGTTCGTCTTCGGACGAATTCAGCGACCCGGCCGCGACTTCGTGCAACAGCGGTTTCCAGATGTGGGTCAGGTTCGCGTCGACCAGCATCACGCTGGCCGTGCCGCGCTTGCCCAGAGTCTTACCCAGACGGGTAGCCAGCTCCAGACCGCCGGCGCCGCCGCCGACAATTACAATACGATGGGACATGGGGATAACTCACAAGGCTAAAGAAAATCGGTGTGGTTACCCAAGCGAGCGCCAGGCAGCTCATAGCGTCAGGTAACTGATAAGTCGGCTCAGCAGGCCCAGACCAATGGTCACTGCCAGCACCAGCACCAGGAGCATCCACGGCCGAAATGGCCGGCGCTCGACTCGGTGTTGGGACAGTTGCAGATAGGCTTCGACATGCTTTTGGTCTTCGGGGTTCAGGCGGCTGGTCATAAAGGCCTCGTCAGGTAGACGTTGCTGAAGGTGAAGAAGCTACAGGCAGACTCAACGAACGTTGAACGGAGCATAGCCGCTGTCCGGAATGGGCTCGACGCTCACTTTGTCGTCCAGTCGAATGATGCCACTTTGTAACACCCGGGCGGTGATTCCGCCATGTCCGCGCACGGCCTGAAAGGTCCCAGGGCCCAGGTTGTGTTGCAGGCGTGCGCAGGGCTGGCACCAGCCGGTGGTTTCGAAAATCGCCTGTCCAATGCGAAAACGCCGGCCCTTGAGGCTGAACAAGTTGATGCCACTGATAACGAGATTGCGCCGCAGATCTTCAGGCTTGACGGGTTGATCGTCCGGTCGGCCCATGAGCGAGCTGATTACCGCCAGATGCTCCCACTGGATCAACGTCACCTGCCGTGCATTGCGTACGCCGGGGCGGGCGCGATCGCCGGTCAAGCCGGCCTCCAGTCGCGCTTCCACGGCATCCAGTTCGATCATCGGTACGTGACGTTCCGGGCGCACGCCGATCCAGCGTACGCGGCCGATCTGCGGCACTTCGCCAATCAGTTCCTGCAGTGGGCTCACAGGCTGATCCCGACGTCGAACACGATGCTGCGTCCCAGGTTGCTGCGCAGGAAATCCGGCGCATCGGGATGTGCGAACAACACACGGGCGAAGGTCGGGCCCACCAGCGATAGCGAGCGCCAGCCCTGGCGCAGGTATTCGGTGGGCGGCGGGAAATGACTGTTGAGGTCCAGCACTTCGCGCTTGAGGCTGGCGAAGGCAATGATGTCCAGCTCGCCCAGGTCCATGCCGCGTTCTTTGTAGTTGTGCGCTTTTTTGCGCAAGGTCGGCGCCAGCCGCAGCAAGAACTCGTTGGCCGGTATGCGCCGGGGCTTGGCCTCGCGCCGGACCAGCTGGCTCAGGGAGAACGCGCTGCGCCGCCGTTGCAGTTCGTCGCGCCATTCATCGTTGAGGCGTCGGCCCTCGTCGAGGACGAAGAACACCTCGAAACTGGCGTCGCGAAACAGCACGTCCGGCGGCTCCCCGGCCGGGGCGAATTCGTCGGCGCGGTAGGGAATGTTCAGGCCTTGCAGCAGGCGCTGGCAGACCCAACGCTCGCGCTCCCATTTGCGGGCATTGGACAGGAACGCGTTGGCTTGCTCGGCCGCAATGGTCAGCAGGCGTAAGTAATCTGAGTCATCCATAGGCCCAAGCTTAGCGCTCAAATCTGATCGCAAAGGAAACAGTTTGTCGCACAGGTGCAAATACCGCTGCGAAATTCCCGCCTGCAACACCTCATGACGCCTCTGCACAAAACGGATAGCGATCTGCGTGATGCGGATATTGACCTGCGTCCGAGCCCTCTAGCATCGGCTGTACGGACGTAAGCCGTATTCCCGATGCTCTTAAAAGAAAAACAACAAGAGATGAACGCCATGCGCAAAATCGACGTACACGAGGTTATCGACAAGGCTCGCTTCAACCGCTTTCACTGGATGGTGCTGTTCTGGTGTGCCCTGATCATCATCTTCGACGGTTACGATCTGGTGATCTACGGCGTGGTTCTGCCGATGTTGATGAAGGAATGGGGACTCAGTCCCCTCCAAGCGGGTGCACTGGGCAGTTATGCATTGTTTGGCATGATGTTCGGCGCGCTGTTCTTCGGCCCGCTGTCGGACAGGATCGGCCGCAAGAAAGCCATCACCATTTGCGTGATCCTCTTCAGCGGTTTCACCGTGCTTAACGGTTTCGCCAGGAACCCCACGGAGTTTGGTATCTGCCGCTTCATTGCCGGCCTGGGCATTGGTGGCGTGATGCCCAATGTCGTGGCGTTGATGAACGAGTACGCGCCGAAAAAGATCCGCAGCACCCTGGTGGCGATCATGTTCAGTGGCTACTCGGTGGGCGGCATGCTGTCCGCCGGGCTGGGCATCGTGCTGATCCCGAGCTTCGGCTGGCAGTCGGTGTTCTACGTGGCGATCCTGCCGTTGCTGCTGTTGCCGCTGATCATGTATTTCCTGCCCGAGTCGGTTGGCTTCATGCTGCGCCAGGGGCGCAATGACGAAGCTCGCAAGATTCTCCAGCGTATCGACCCGGCCTACGTCGCACAATCCGATGATCAGTTGCACATGATTGAAGTGAAGGGCACGGGCACCCCGGTATTGCAGTTGTTCCGCGAGGGCCGTGCGCTGCGCACGCTGATGTTGTGGCTGGCGTTTTTCTGCTGCCTGCTGATGGTCTACGCCTTGAGTTCCTGGCTGCCGAAACTGATGGCCAACGCCGGTTACAGCCTGGGCTCGAGCCTGTCGTTCCTGCTGGTGCTGAATTTTGGCGCGATCTTCGGTGCAGTCGGCGGCGGGGTGCTGGGTGACAAGCTCAACCTGCCGCGCGTGCTGTCGGTGTTCTTCGCCATGGCGGCGGTGTCGATCACCCTGTTGGGCTTCAACAGCCCGATGCCGGTGCTGTACCTGTTGATCGCCATCGCTGGCGCCACCACCATCGGCTCGCAGATTCTGCTGTACGCCTGCGCCGCCCAGTTCTACTCCATGAACATTCGGTCCACGGGCCTTGGCTGGGCTTCGGGCATCGGGCGCAATGGTGCGATCGTCGGGCCATTGCTGGGTGGTGCCTTGCTCGGGATCAGCCTGCCGCTGCAACTGAACTTCATGGCGTTTGCCTTGCCCGGTGCGATTGCCGCCATCGCCATGACGGTGTTCGCCATCAGCAGTCGGCGCAGTGCCCGCCAATCACTATCAGGCGCGCAGCAGGGTGCGTCTGGCGGAGCTGTCGGCGAGGCTTCATGAAGACCTTGATGCGCGACTTTTCCCTGTCGGCGGCCGTCGCCGGGTTCATTGCCACAGTGATTTCCTACGCGGGCCCCTTGGTGATCATTTTCCAGGCCGCCGAGGCCGCGCACCTGTCGCGCGAAGTGCTGTCGTCGTGGGTCTGGGCGATTTCCATCGGCAGCGCTGTGCTCGGCATCGGCTTGAGTTTGCGCTATCGCGTGCCGGTGATCATCGCGTGGTCGGCGCCCGGTTCGGCGTTGCTGGTGGCGTTGTTGCCAGGGATCTCCCTGCCGGAAGCGGTGGGTGCCTACCTGGTGAGCAGCCTGATCATTTTCCTGGTCGGGGTGTCGGGGGCGTTTGACCGGATCATCGGCAAGCTGCCGGCAGCGGTTGCAGCGGCGATGCTGGCGGGGATTCTGTTCAGCTTCGGCACCGGGCTGTTCGTCTCGTTGCAGGGCAAGCCGTTGCTGGTGCTGGCGATGTTTGCCACGTACCTGGTCTGCAAACGGCTGATGCCGCGTTATGCGGTACTGATGGTGCTGCTGGTGGGCTGCTCGATGGCGTTGCTCGCCGGTGATCTGCATAGCGAGGCGTTGGTCATCGGCTTGGCCACGCCGGTGTGGATCACCCCGGCGTTCAGCCTCAGTGCAACGCTGAACATCGCCTTGCCGCTGGTGATGGTGGCGCTCACCGGTCAGTTCGTTCCGGGCATGGCGGTGTTGCGCGCCAGCGGCTACGCCACGCCATCGGGGCCGATCATCGCCAGTAGCGCTTTGGGCACGGCACTGTTGGCGCCGTTCGGTTGCCACGGGCTGAACCTGGCGGCGATTACCGCGGCCATTTGCACCGGCCGCGAGGCCCACGAAGACCCCGGCAAGCGTTATGTGGCCGGGGTGGTGGGCGGCCTGTGCTACCTGGTGCTGGGGATCTTCGGCGCCACCCTGGTCTCTCTGTTTACCGCATTCCCCAAGGAACTGATCGCGGCCCTCGCCGGATTGGCGCTGTTCGCTGCGATTGCCGGAGCGCTGGCGGGCGCGATGGCTGTGCCAAGCGATCGCGAAGCCGCGCTGGTGACCTTTCTCACCACCGCCTCGGGCATGTCGCTGTTTGGGTTGTCCGCGGCTTTTTGGGGGCTGATTTTCGGCATGGTCACCCATTTGATGTTGAGCAGCCGTCGCTCCACCCAGAGCCGCGAAAGCGCTGCGGCCAAGGCACTTCTACCTGTCGATCAATAAAAATAAGAGAAAAAACGATGAAACAGATTCTTCCAACAACCGGTTCAGTGTTGTCCATGGCTGTCGTCTCGGGTTTCTCCACCGGCGCGATGGCCGCCGAGGGCGGTTTCATCGAAGACACCACGGCCACCTTGCAGGCACGCAATTACTACTTCAGCCGCGACTATTCCGACATCGTCGGGGCCAATCAGCAATCGAAGGCCGAGGAATGGGCCCAGGGATTTATCCTCAACGTCAAATCGGGTTACACCCAGGGCACCGTCGGGTTCGGCGTGGATGTGATCGGCCTGCTCGGGCTCAAGCTCGACAGCAGCCCGGATCGGGTCAATACCGGTTTGCTGCCGGTGCAGGATGACGGGCGGGCGGCGAACGATTACAGCCGTCTGGAGGGCGCCTTGAAGATGCGCTACTCCAAAACCGAACTGAAAGTGGGGGAGTTGCAACCCAACCTGCCGGTGCTGGTGTTCAGCGATATCCGACTGCTGCCGCCCAGCTATCAGGGTGCAAGCATCAGCTCCAGCGAGATCAATGGCCTGACGCTGCAGGGCGGGCATTTGAATTCCACCAGCCTGCGCAACGAGGCCGGTGACGAAAAAATGCAGGCCATGCTCGGTCACGTACCGCAACGGCAGGTCAGCAGCGACGGCTTCAATTTTGCCGGGGCCGATTACGTCTTCAACGATAAACGCAGTTCGGTCAGCGCCTGGTACGGGCAACTGGAAGATATCTACAACCAGCGCTTCCTGGGGCTCAAGCACAGCCAGCCGACGGGTGACTGGGTATTGGGGGCCAACCTCGGCTACTTCGATTCGCGCGAGGACGGTAAAAAACTGCTGGGTAACATCGACAACCAGGCGTTCTTTTCGCTGCTGTCGGCCAAGCGTGGCGGTCACACATTTTATCTCGGCTATCAGGGCATGTACGGTGACAGCGCGTTCCCGCGGGTGTTTGCCAACATCTCACCGCTGGGCAACGAAGTGCCGACCTATGAGTTCGCCTTCACCGATGAACGCTCCTGGCAGGCACGTTACGACTATGACTTTGCGGCCCTGGGAGTACCGGGGTTGACCAGCACTGTGCGCTACATCAGCGGCAACAATGTCGATACCGGCAAGGGGTATGAGGGCAAGGATCGAGAGCGTGACCTGGACATCGGCTATGTGCTGCAGAGCGGTAGCCTCAAAGGCCTCGGCATCCGTGTGCGCAATGCGATGGCGCGGTCCAACTACCGCAGTGATATCGATGAAAACCGCTTGATCCTGAGTTACACCTGGACGCTGCTCTGAGTGCCAGGGCGGATCACAGGCTGCTGGTGCAATCACCGATGACGTTGTAGGTCACGCGGCGGGTCTGGCCCTGATGGTCGACATAGACCATGGTCGCTGGTACAACCCCGCACGCGGTGGCGGTATCCGACACCGAAACCACCTTGGCGATGTCCAGCGGCTGGGCCGGGTTGTACAGGACCGCGAGGGGCTCGTTTTCAGCGGCCATGGCCGAGGTGGCGACGAGGGTCAGAAACAGGCTGATCAAGGTTTTCATTATGGCGAGTTCCCTGTGGATTCGATGGGTAAAGTCTAGTCTTTGCCACCGCTGGATAAAGGGGCGAACGCCTGATACAGCCTTACATGAAACGTAACAGTCAGCGGCCGAGGGAGGCTTATGGATTTGCTTAACAACTTGCGCGTGTTCGTCCGTGTCGTGGACTGCGCAAGTTTCACCGCCGCCGCCGACGCGCTGCAATTGTCCACCGCGCAGGTCTCGCGCCTGGTCGCGGACCTGGAGCAGCATGTGCAAGCCCGCCTGCTGCAGCGCACCACGCGGCGCTTGAGCCTGACCGAGGCCGGTGAACGATTCCTGCTGCGCAGTCGGCTGATACTCGAGGAAATGGAAGAGGCGACCGCGGAGGCTCGCGGTGCGCATCTCAAGCCCAGTGGACGGTTGCGGGTGCACAGCATGAACGGCATGGGGGTGCTGATCACGCCGTTGATTGCCCGCTACAGCGAGCTTTACCCCGATGTTGTAATCGAGCTGACCCTGTCGCAGCGCAATCCCGATCCGCTGGAGGAAGGCCACGACGTGGTGATTTCGACGGCCCAGGAATTGGCCGATTCGCAATTGGTCGCCCAGGTCGTCGGGCAGTTTTACAGCGTGCCCTGTGCTTCTCCGCAATACCTGCAACGCCGGGGTGTGCCGGACCATCCGCGGGCGCTGGACGATCATCAGTGCTTGCGCATGCTCGATCCGTTGTACAGCGATCAGTGGCTGTTTCAGGACGAGGAGGGCGAGCATGCGGTCAGCCCGTCCAGGACTTTTCAGTGCAATGTCGCCGAGTCGATGGTCAAGGCATCGGAGGCCGGCATGGGCATCAGCCTGATTCCGTTCTACACCGCCACGCGTTCCTTGAGCGACGGCACCTTGATGCGCCTGCTACCGGACTATCGGCCTCGTCAGCGCAATGTGTATGCGCTGTATCCGTCGCGACGCTTTCTCGATGCCAAGGTCCGCACCTGGGTGGATTTCCTCAAGACCGAGTTGCCCAGGTTGTTCGCCGAGCATGAAGCGGTGATCAACGATCCCCTGCATTGGGCTTGAAGTCGAGGGGCCAGCAGCGGGCGGTGTAGACTGAAGGCCTGTTCTCTATCGGCAAGCCAAGGGAGTGTGCCCCGTCATGATCGGCGCCGAGTTGCTGTCACCCGCAACCCTCACGGTGGGGTGGTTGATCTATGTGCCGGTGCTGATCTGGGCTGTTGCACGAGTGTCCTGGGTCGAGCTGTTCAGCGACAGCCGTCGCCAGCATTTGCTGTTCGGCACGGTGTTCGCGCTATTCGCGCTGTGGCTGGTGCGGCGGGATTTCGACACCGGCGTGTCCTATCACTTCATCGGCATGACCGCGGTGACCCTGTTGCTCGACTGGCCGCTGGCGATCGTCGGTGGATTGGTGGCACAAACGGGGCTGGTGCTGCTGGGCCGTCAGGATTTTGTGGCCATGGGGGTCAATGGCGCGCTGTTCATTATGTTGCCGGTGTTGATCACCGAATGCTGTGCGATTCTGGTGGAGCGCGCGCAGCCACGAAATCCCTTCGTGTACATCTTCGTTTCCGGTTTTTTCGCCGCAGCCCTTACAGCGTTGCTGTGCCTGGTGCTGTCGCTGACATTGTTGTGGTACGACGAGCGGTTTGCCATGCCTTACTGGCTCGAAGACTTCATCGGCTACCTGTGGCTGCTCATTTTCCCCGAGGCGTTCATCAACGGCATGGTGGTCAGCGCGCTGGTGGTGTTCTGCCCTGAGTGGCTGGAGACCTTCAACCGCACGCGTTATCTGTCGGCGCCCTGGAAGGACGACGATCCCAAGTCTTGATCCCTTCAAACCCGCCGTTTCAATCAATCAACTGATCAATCAGGACCACGTTGGAATAGATCAGGCTGCCATCGCTCGCCCGGTGTCCGACCAGATGGAACTGACCACGTTCGTAGTGCAGATAGACGCGCATCTTACAGTCGGACAAGGGGCCGTAACCCTCTGGCAAGACCAGGTTCAACGTGTCCATGTCGACATCGACCATGACTTCTTTCAGCGCAGGGCTCTTCTGCAGGCGTTCTTCAGCTTCCTCCAGGCGTACATGGAGGGGGCCGTCGACGTAAAAATGGATCTCGCCTATCGGGTCGGATGGTTGATTGGGGTTGGGTTTGCACCTGCCTTCGAGCGTCAGGTTACTCATGACGAAACCTCCATCGGGGATGCTGGCGTGCCATTGAGTATAGCCGCCTGCCGGGTCTCGCTTGCCGACCTATACTTTTCACGGGCTTTGCCACCTTGGGTGGTAGTTGCCGGCCCTGTCTGGACGTCAGTGGCGATGCTTGCGCGAGGCCTGTGAGCAACAGCAATAGGATGAAGAGAAAATGGCGATAGCAATTATCTTGATTCTAATCGTTATTGCCTCAGTGCTCTTTCATGTACTTGCGCCCTGGCATGCAGCACCGCCCGCTTCCAACTGGGGATCGATAGACACCACACTGTTCATTACCCTGATCATCAGCGGTATATTTTTCATCGCCATTACGGTGTTCATGGCCGTCGCCATCATGCGCTATCGGCATAAGGAAGGTGTCAGAGCGCACTACCAGCCAGAAAGTAAAAAACTGGAGTTCTGGTTGATTGTCGTGACCTCGATCGGTATCGCCGCCATGTTGGCGCCAGGACTGGTGGTCTACAACGATTTCATCCGGGTGCCGAAAGAGGCTTATGAACTTGAAGTGGTCGCCCAGCAGTGGCAGTGGGCCTATCGTTTTCCCGGCCAGGACGGGAAGTTGGGCAAGTCGGATATCAAGTTTGTCGATGCCGCCAATCCCCTCGGGGTCGATCCCAAGGATCCCGCCGGACAGGACGATGTACTTATTAAGAATAATGAAATCAGACTTCCGCTTAATAAACCGGTAAAAGTTTTACTGCGTTCCAAAGATGTGTTGCACAACTTCTATATTCCGCAAATCCGCAGCAAGATGGACATGGTGCCCGGGATGGTCTCGTATTTTTGGTTTACCCCCACTAAAACCGGGAAATATGAAGTCCTGTGCGCCGAGTTTTGTGGCGTAGGCCATTTCAACATGCGCGGCCAGATGATCGTGGAGGAGCAGGGCGCCTTCGATCAATGGCTGAGCGGCCAGCCGACCTTTGCGCAAACATTGGCCAGCGCTGCCAAGCCCGGTCAGGACAGCGTGCTGGAAAAGGGTCGCCAGTTGGTCGAGCAATACGGCTGCAGTGCCTGCCATAGCCAGGATGGCAGTACCCGTCTCGGTCCGGGGTGGAAGGGGCTGTACGGTCGCACTGAACAGTTTGCCGACGGCACCAGCGCGCTGGTCGATGAGGCTTATCTGAAAGAGTCGATCCTCAAGCCGCAGGCCCGTCTGGTGCAGGGCTACCCGCCGGTGATGGTGGCCTATACTCTCAAGGACGATGAAATGGCTGCTGTCGTGGCCCTGATCAAATCACTGGGCGTTGCGCCGCAAGCGTCGGGTCCAGGCGAGGACCGTTTGGCGCAGGGACAACAGCTGGCCCAATCGCTCGGCTGCCTGGCCTGTCACAGTGTCGATGGCAACAAGGGCGTCGGCCCCACCTGGCAGGGCCTGTATGGCTCGACAGTCACCCTGGCCGACGGTACGAGCGTAAAGGCCGATGAGGGCTATCTGAAAGAATCGGTTCTTGATCCCGGTGGCAAAATCGTCAAGGGCTATGCAGCCGTCATGCCGGCCTTGAAACCGAGCGACAAGGACCTGGACGCACTTATCGCCTTTATCAAATCCAAAGCCAATGCCGACGCCGACGCGAGCAAGGCGCAACCAGGGAAGTAGCCGTAAACAGCCAGGAATGCACCGAAACTTCGACAGGAGGATGACGTGATGGCCTATGCGGAGCAAGCCGAAACAGAAGCACTGCACGAACCCAAGAGTTTCCTGACCAAGTACATCTGGAGTCAGGACCACAAGGTCATCGCCGTTCAGTATTCCTTGACGGCGCTGTTCGTGGGGCTTATCGCCGTGGTGTTGTCCGGCTTGATGCGCATGCAGATAGGCTTCCCCGGCAGTTTGGCATTCATGGATGCCAGTACTTACTACCAGGCGATGACCATGCACGGCATGATCATGGTCATTTACTTGCTGACGGCCTTGTTTCTGGGGGGCTTTGGCAACTATCTGATCCCGTTGATGGTGGGCGCCCGTGACATGGTCTTCCCCTATGTCAACATGCTCAGTTACTGGTTCTACCTGCTGGCGGTAGTGGTGTTGCTCGCCAGTTTCTTTGTCCCTGGCGGCCCCACCGGTTCGGGCTGGACGCTTTATCCGCCACAATCGATCAGTCAGGGCACACCAGGAGTCGAGTGGGGCATCGTGCTGATGCTCATCTCACTGGCGATCTTTATCGTCGCCGCCACCATGGGTGGGTTGAACTACGTCACCACGGTGTTGCAGGCGCGCACGCACGGCATGACCTTGTTTCGCATGCCGCTCTCGGTGTGGGGCATCTTCATGGCCTCGATCATGGCCTTGCTGGCGTTCCCGGCGTTGTTTGTCAGTGCGGTCATGATGCTGTTCGACAAGCTGTTGGGCACCAGTTTCTTCATGCCGGCGATGATTTCGCTGGGACAGCAGCTCGATCACCAGGGCGGCAGCCCGATACTGTTCCAGCACCTGTTCTGGTTCTTCGGCCACCCGGAGGTCTACATCGTTGCGCTCCCTGCGTTTGGCCTGGTTTCCGACCTGATCAGCACCCATGCGCGTAAAAACATCTTCGGCTATCGAATGATGGTGTGGGCGATTATTGCGATTGGCGTGCTCAGCTTTGTGGTCTGGGCGCACCACATGTATGTCAGCGGCATGAACCCGTATTTTGGCTTTTTCTTCGCCGTCACCACCTTGATCATTGCGGTGCCGACGGCACTGAAAGTCTACAACTGGGTGCTGACCCTGTGGCGCGGCGATATCCATCTGACCGTGCCAATGCTGTTTGCCTTGGCCTTTATCGTCACCTTCCTGGTGGGCGGCCTGACCGGGTTGTTTCTCGGCAATGTGATCGTCGATATTCCGCTCTCGGACACCTATTTCGTCGTCGCCCATTTTCATATGGTCATGGGGGTCGCACCGGTACTGGTGGTGTTCGGCGGTATTTATCATTGGTTCCCGAAAGTCACCGGGCGCATGTTTAACGACACACTGGGCAAGTTGCATTTCTGGATAACTTTCCTGGGTACCTACGCCATCTTCTTCCCGATGCACTATCTGGGCTTTCAGGGGATGCCTCGTCGGTACTACGCCTATGACAACTACTCCTTCATTCCGCAGTCGGCACATGAGTTGAATGCCTTCATTACGGTGGTCGCATTGATCGTCGGCGTTTCCCAGTTGCTGTTCGTGTTCAACATGGCCTGGAGTGTCTTCAAAGGTAAACCCGCCGGCAGTAACCCCTGGGGCGCGGCCAGTCTGGAATGGCAAACACCGGACACCCCACCGGTACACGGTAACTGGGGAGCGAAGTTGCCAGTCGTGCATCGCTGGGCCTATGACTACAGCGTGCCGGGGATAGAGCAGGATTTCGTGCCGCAAACGGTCTCCGCCGAAGAACTGGAGCAAATGCGGCAACTCAGTGCCGGAACCAAAATAGCGGACGTCAAGACATGAACAGACTGCTATTGAGAAATGCCGACGGCGCTGATCCTGGCGGCAGTTGGAATCGCGATCCTGAAGGTATTCATTCCGCCGAGGGTGCCGATAGAAACCAAATCGCAAAAACAGGCCTGCGCTTGTTTCTGGCGGTGGTGAGCTCGTTATTCTTGCTATTTTTACTCGCCTTTATCGCCCGCTCACAAATGGCTGACTGGCGACCGCTGGCAGAACCCATGGCGCCGCTGGCCAATCCATGGCAGCTGTGGGTGAATTCGGGTTTTCTGGTATTGAGTTGCATCGCACTGCAGTGGTCGCGCATGGCCGCCCGCCGGGCTCGAATGGACGCAACGGTCATTGCTTTTGTAGTGGGGGGCGGATTTGCCATTGCCTTTCTGGTGGGGCAACTCTGGGTCTGGCAGCAATTTGTCGACTGGGGCTACTTTGTCGCCAGCAATCCGGCCAACAGTTTCTTCTACCTGTTGACCGGCGTGCACGGCCTCCACCTGTTGGGCGGGTTGATTGTCTGGGTCTGGATCATCGCTAAATTCCTGCGTCATGTGCCTTTGCCGCAACTCAGCGCCAGCATAGAGCTCTGTGCCATCTATTGGCACTACTTGTTGGGTCTTTGGTTCGTGCTGTTCGCGCTGCTGACCAGTACGCCAGCAACCTATGAAGCCATCGCCAGATTCTGCGGCCTGAGGTGAAAAACCATGGCATCGCATCCGCAAGCCCCCGTCGAGCCCGATCCAGTCAGTCCGCTGCCTGCACCGGGATGGCAGGGCATCGCCAGCGACTGGGCCTCGGATAAGGACGCTTTCAAGCAGGTCCACTGGGGCAAGGCGATGATGTGGATATTCCTGCTCAGCGATACGTTTATCTTCACCTGTTTCCTGACCGGCTACATGTCGGTGCGCATGACCATCACCGACGCCTGGCCGAACCCCAGTGAAGTGTTTGCACTGACGATTGGCGGCAGGGAAATCCCGCTTATCCTGATCGCCATCATGACCTTTGTGCTGATCAGCAGCAGCGGCACCATGGCCATGGCCGTCAATTTCGCCTATCGCCGGGATCGCGCGAAAACCACCGCCCTGATGCTGGCGACCGCGGCCTTGGGGGTGACTTTCGTCGGCATGCAGGCCTTTGAATGGAGCAAGCTCATCGCAGAAGGGGTGCGTCCCTGGGGAAACCCCATGGGGGCGGCGCAATTTGGTGCCAGCTTTTTCATGATTACCGGTTTCCACGGACTGCATGTGTCAATCGGCGCCATCTACCTCAGCATCGTGGCGATGAAAGTATTTCGCGGCGATTATGAGCGCTCCGGCAACTATCAGAACGTCGAGATAGCCGGGCTTTATTGGCACTTCGTGGACTTGGTGTGGGTGTTTATTTTTGCTTTCTTCTATTTATGGTAGAGGAGCGCGGATGATGGCGCATGTTCAAGGTCAGCAACATCCGATCAGCTTGTATCTGAAGATCTGGGGGCTGTTATTCGTCCTCAGCACCCTGTCGTACCTGGTCGACTATTTTCACTTCCATGGTTATCTCAGGTGGGCCCTGATTATCACGTTCATGTTGCTGAAGGCAGGCTTGATTGTCTCCATCTTCATGCATATGGCATGGGAGCGGTTGGCCCTGGTGTACGCCATATTGGTGCCACCTTTGTGTTTACTGGTGCTCGTCGGACTGATGGCCACCGAGGCGGACTATGTGTTCCTCAGCCGGGTCATTTTCTTTGGCCAATAAGCGGCCATCAGTCTTCGGCAGTTAACCTGATATCACGCGCTTGAACTGATGCCATTTGTGCTGCCAGGCGACTGTCCAGTGGGGCGCGGCGGTTCCCGTGCCGGCGATTTCCAGCATTGGATGATGCCCGATGACCTGGTCCAGTACCGATTCCTGATTCGGTTCAACATCCACGAAGAAGATGTGCTTGCCCTCTTGTATCGCTTGCTTGTAATTGCGGAAGTGAGCGTTCGGCACCTGGAACCCGAAGAAGCCACCTTCCCAGATGCAGAAACCCAGGATAACGATGGCAAGGAAGATGAAGGGCATCCAGCCTGCGGCGGATTCGGTCCAACCCAACCAATAGGCGCCGCCCAGGACCACTGCGGCGAGTGGGATACCGACCACCGCACCAATCTCACCAGAGTGAACGGCATCCTGTTCCATTAACGAGGTCACCTCGTGGAGGTGATGTTCTTCAACATCGGCAACCTTTTGACTGAGCACATGAATTTGTTCGGAGTTGATGCCGCTGGCTTCCAGTTCATTTTCAACGGTTTCAAGATCGTCGAGATTGTCACTGATGTAATAGTGTCGATTCATGCCACACCTCCCATCTCGTGTTGGCGTTGAACCTCCGCTGTCCAGCAGCCAATTACCGAGATTGTGCCGTCGGTAAGAGTACCCGTGGGGAACGTTGCACATTCATGCAATTCGAGAGAAGTATAGCATTCGCCGGTTTGCCGGATTTTAGGCGTCTAGCGCTACAAGACGGTGTCAGGGCCTGGCTCAGCTGGTCGATTTCTGTCGCATGCCAGGCCCTGATGATCGGTATCAGTGACGCGGGTCGAAATCGCCGCTGAACAATTCGTCCTCGGCATCCGGGGCCACTGGAATCTTGTGTTCTTCCGACGCCCAGGCGCCCAGGTCGATCAGTTTGCAGCGGTCGGAGCAGAACGGCCGGAATTTGCTCTCGGGGCTCCATTCGACAGGGGCGCCACAGGTTGGGCATTCGACGGTTGGGATCTGGCTCATGACTGGCCTCCACGCAAAGTAAGGTAAAAGTGATGCAGGCGTTCGACCTCGCTGTGCAGCCAGGCGAGGTCGCGGTCGTTGACCACCACGTCGTCGGCATGGCTTACGCGATCCTGGCGGCTGGATTGCGCCTTGAGGATCGCCTGGACCTGCTGTTCGCTGGTCTGGTCACGCCGCAGGGTGCGTTCGATCTGCAACTGTTCAGGGGCATCGATCACCAAAACCCGTTGGGTCATGGCGTACTGGCCGGACTCGATCAGCAGCGGCGAAACCAGGATCGCGTAAGGTGATTTTGCCAGCGCCAGGTGATGGGCAATCTCTTCGGCGATCAGCGGATGCAACAAGGCCTCCAGCCAGAGGCGTTGCTCCGGTACTTCGAAGATCAGTTTACGCAACGCGGCGCGGTCCAGTTGCCCGTCGGCTTGCAACACGCCGGGACCGAAGTGTTCGGCAATTTTTGCCAGTGCCGGCCGTCCCGGTTCCACCACCCAGCGAGCGGCATGATCGGCATCGACCGCATGCACGCCCAGGTCGATGAAGTGTTGGGCCGCCGCACTTTTGCCGCTGCCGATGCCGCCGGTCAAGCCGAGAATCCAGGGTTTTTCCACAGGGGTATTCATTTCAGACCGACAAACTGCCAATAGAAGTCGGTTATTTGACCACCCCAGAGCAAGGCAATCCAGCCGGCAATGGCGAGATAGGGGCCGAAAGGGATGGGTGTCGATGTTTGTGCCTTGCGCAGGCGCAGGTAAAACACACCGATGATCGCGCCCACCAGGGATGACAGGACGATCGTCAGTGGCAGGATCTGCCAACCGCCCCAGGCGCCAAACATCGCCAGCAGCTTGAAATCGCCATGCCCCATTCCATCCTTGCCGGTGAGCAGCTTGAACACCCAGAACACCGTCCACAGCGCCATGTAGCCGGCAATGGCGCCCCACAATGCCTCGGGCAATGTCACGAACAAGTCGAGGCTGTTGACGATCAGCCCCAGCCACATCAGCGGCAGCACCAGTACATCCGGCAGCAGTTGATGCTCGGCGTCGATCAGGCTCATGGCCAGCAAGCCCCAGGTCAGGAGCATCGCCAGGCCGGCTTGCCAGCCGAAACCGAAGTGCCAGGCAATGAACGCCGACAGGAGGGCGCAGGCCAGCTCGGTCAATGGATAGCGTTTGCTGATCGGCGTCGCGCAGGCCGAGCAGCGCCCGCGCAGGAACAGGAAGCTGAACACTGGAATGTTTTCCCAGGCACGAATCCGGTGGCCGCAATGCGTGCACTGGGAGTGCGGCAGCAGCAGATTGTAGGTCGGCAACGGCGTTTCACCGGGCAATCCGAGAATCTCATGGGCCTGCACGCGCCAGTCGCGCTCGAGCATTTTCGGCAGGCGCCACACCAGTACATTAAGGAAGCTGCCAACCAGCAGGCCGACTACCCCGGCGATGACGACGAAAGCCAGCGGGAAGTGGGTCAGAATTTCGTTCAAGGGCATGTCAGATCGCTGAGCCGAGTTGGAAGATGGGCAGGTACATCGCGACCACCAGGCCGCCGACAATAACACCCAGCACCACCATGATGAACGGTTCCATGAGGCTTGTGAGGTTGTCGACCATATTGTCGACCTCGTCCTCGTAGAAACCGGCGACCTTGTTGAGCATGTCGTCGAGTGCGCCAGACTCCTCGCCAATGGCGGTCATCTGCACGGCCATGTTCGGGAAAACACCGGAAGTGCGCATGGAAAAATTCAGCTGCATGCCGGTCGCAACGTCCTGCCGGATGCGCAACACCGCGCGTTTGAACACGATATTGCCGGTGGCGCCGGCCACGGACTCCAGGGCTTCGACCAGCGGTACGCCGGCGGCGAAGGTCGTCGACAGCGTGCGGGCGAAACGGGCCACCGCGGACTTGTACATCAAGGTGCCTATCAACGGCAGTTTCAGCAGCCAGGTGTCCATTCGGTCGCGAAAACCTTGCGAGGTTTTCAGGGCGCGGCGCACAGCCAGAGCAGCCGCAATGAGTGCGCCCAGCAACATCCACCACCACGCTTGCATGAACTGCGACAGGTCGATGACCAGCAAGGTGAAGCCTGGCAATTCAGCACCAAAGCCCTTGAACACCGATTCGAATTGCGGCACCACCTTGATCAGCAGGATGCCGGTCACGATGATCGCGACACACACGACGATCAGCGGGTAGGTTATGGCTTTCTTGATCTTCGCCTTGAGGCTTTCGCTTTTTTCCTTGTAGGTCGCCACCCGTTCCAGCAGGGTGTCCAGCGCGCCGGCCTGCTCCCCGGCGTCCACCAGGTTGCAGTACAGCTCATCGAAGTATTGCGGTTTTTTGCGCAGGGCCGCGGCGAAGCTGTTGCCCGCTGCCACTTCCTGCTTCACCTCATCGACCAGCTTGCGCATGGCCGGGTTGTCGAAGCCTTCACCGATGATGTCGAACGACTGCAACAACGGCACGCCGGCCTTCATCATGGTCGCCATCTGCCGGGTGAAAAGGGCAATGTCCTGGGCCTTGATGCGTTTACCCAGGTTGAAAATCGACGTGGTTTTCCTGCGCACCTTGCCGGGATTGATGCCTTGCTTGCGCAATTGCGCCTTGATCAGCGCCGGGTTTTGACCGCTCAACTCGCCCGTCACCTTCGTGCCTTTCCTGTCTGTACCTTCCCAGGTGTACACGCTGGTTCTTGCTGCCTTGACTGCCATGTTCAGTCCTTGCTGACCCGTTTATAACGCCATTGCATTGATCGCAACCGACCCTCATAGATCGTGAATGTGCCGATGCGTTCCTCGGGATACCGGGTACAAGGCATTCAAGACTTATAGCCTAGTCAATTGGTGGAGCCAAACCAGCGCTCTTGAGGTGACGAAAAGTGTCAGATTGTGCGGTTCCTGGGGGTAAGAGGGAGCTTTGTGGCGACCGTGCACCCCGGGAACAGGGCGCCACGGGCTTGGCATGGGCTGTGCTGCAGACGGTGAAGATCATGAGATTTCGACTCATGCACGGAGGCTGTCATTGAACAATCAAAAAGGTTTTACCCTGATCGAGTTGCTGATAGTGGTGGCGATCATCGGGATTCTGGCGACGTTTGCGCTCCCTGCTTACTCCAAGTACCAGGCGCGGGCCAAGGTCACGGCGGGTCTGGCCGAGATTTCAGCGTTGAAGGTGCCGTTTGAAGACCTGATGAACCAGGGGACAGATCCGGATCTGGCGCAGGTGGGCGGTTCCGCCAGCACGTCCAACTGCACCATGACCGCAGCGGGCAACGCTGCCGAGGGTTCGGGCACGATTGGTTGCACAATTCTCAATGCTCCGGCACAGGTGCTGAATAAAACCATTACCCTGACGCGCTCATTGACTGGCTGGGCGTGCACCACCGGTGTCGACCAGGAATACGCGCCGAAAGGCTGCACAGGCGTTGCCCCGAAAGCTTGATCCATCTGCTTGTTGCCTGATACCCCGCCGTTGCGGGGTATTTTTTTGCGCACCGTTCAGGAATATCGAAGTAATTGAGAAAACTTCCAACAATTCATGGCCTTAGGCCTTCTTCAAAACCCGCAACTTGCATGTAGATAATGTCCAACTCATGCATTTTGCATGATTGTGAAAAATGACTGTTTTTATAAATTATTGATTTATAAGGAATTAATGTTTGTTTCAAAGTTGGCACAGCGTTCGCAATATCTCTGGTAACCCTGCTGACAGATCACCCAGCAGACTTTCCAGAAAAACAGGAGTTACTCGTATGAAGAAGTTCGCTATTGCTGCCGCTACTGCTACCGCGCTGACCCTGACCATGGCCAACGCTGCATTTGCCCAGACTCAGGTCACACAAGGCCCGATGATGCTGGCCGCCGGTGAAATGACCGAAGCGAAAGAGGATGTTTCCGATACCTGGATCACTACCAAAGTCAAATCAGACCTGGTCACCGAAAAAGGCATTCCGGGTACCGATATCAAAGTGGAAACCAACAAAGGTGTTGTGTCCCTGTCGTCCACCGTTGCAATAACGGACGCCCAGAAAGCCACCGCGGTGGCCATCACCAAGAAAATCAAAGGCGTCAAGGCGGTCTCCGCTGACGGCCTGAAAGCCGAGTAAGGCAAGACTTCTCGCCTGGACTGGGAGAAGGCGCGGTAGACGGGCTGAGTCATACGTCTGCCGCAACTTAGAAGTTCATGCGACCGGCCATAAGGATGTGGCCATTACAGGCCCTGGCATTCGTGTCGGGGCCTGTTCTATTCAAAGCAAAAGATCGCAGCCTGCGGCAGCTCCTACATTGGGATGGTGTACCCCTGTAGGAGCTGCCGCAGGCTGCGATCTTTTGACCTTTAGTTCACTCGGCGTCCAGATGCAGTGGCGTAACGACCTTGCCGTCTTTTTCCGCTTCGCCCAACTGGGCATCGATGAAGTACACGCGGTCGTCGGCGAGCTGGCCCTTGTCGACCAGGTAATCCTTGATGCTGCTCGCACGTTCCTGACCCAGCTCACGCAACAGCACTTCGCTGGAGCTCCAGAACTGGATCACGTCCGCACGCATTTTCGCGGTGCGTTCTTCCTTGCCCAGGTCTTTCCATTCAGGAGGTGGCTGGACCTTCAGGCGTGTGCGGTAAATCCCTTCCAGCAGCGGACCTTTCTCGCTATCTGGCACCTCCAGCAAGGCAGCCTTTGCCGGTACCTTGTCGCCACGGCGCTGGAGCATCTTGTAGTAGTTGTACTGGTATTCCCGCTCCAGGCGTTGCTCGGCAATCAGCGGGCCGTCACTGCTCTTGGCGGCGGTGCCTTCGATTTCCAGGCGCAGGGCCGGACGTTCCTTGAGGGCCTGGGATAGTTTGACCAGTGCCGCTTCGGCGTCCTTGTTCAACTCGCTCGAGCCCGGGGCGAATGCCACGGTACCCAGGTCTTGCGAACCACCACCGGCCACCAGACCACCAATGAGCTTGAACGGCGCGGCGGCGGCCTTGACGATCAGGTTGCGCAGGGTCTGCCAGACAATCGGCATCACGCTGAACTGCGGGTTATTCAGGTCGCCGCTCACCGGCAGTTCGATGGAAATCTTGCCGTCGACATCCTTGAGCAAGGCGATGGCCAGTTTCAGTGGCAGGCTCACGGCATCCGGGCTGTCGACTTTTTCGCCCAGTTGCAACTGCTCGACTACCACTTTGTTTTCAGCCTTGAGCTGGCCCTTGACGATCACGTAATGCAGATCGAGGTTGAGCCGGCCCTTGCGGATGCGATAACCGGCGAACTTGCCGGAGTAGGGGGTCAACGTGGTCAGTTCCACGCGTTTGAAGCTGGTGGCGATGTCGAGGCTGGCCATCGGGTCGAACGGGTTGACCGCACCCTTGATGGTCACCGGTGCGTAGCGGTCGACCTTGCCTTTGATGTCGACACTGGCCGGTTTCGCCTGACGGCTGTCGATGGTGCCGATCGTACCGTTGAGCTGCTGGATGGCGGTGGCGAAGTTGGGGGTCAGGCTGAAGTCGGCGAAGTTCGCGGAACCGTCGTTGATGGCAATGCCACCGATATGGATGCCCAGGGGCTTGTCCTTGCTGGCGGCGGGTTTGGCGGCGGCAGGCTTGGCGCCAGCGCCAGTGTCGGCCGGTTGCGGGATCAGCAGATCATCGATGTTGGTGGTGCGGTCATCGTTGATCATGAAACGCGCGTAGGGTTGCAGCAGGTTGATCTTGTCGATCGAAACGCTGTCGCCGTGTTGGTAGTTCAGGCCTTCGACCACCAACCGTTGCCACTTGAGAAAGTCGCGGGTTTTCAGGGTGTCGAGGGTATGCAGTTGATCGACCTGGGCACGGCCGGTGACGCTGAGTGCCAGCGGTTCGGTGCTTTTGAGGTTGACCGCCAGGTCGCTGCCGAGCATGCCGCTACGCAGTTCCAGGCGAATGAACGGGCTGATGTAGGACTGGGCGACACGCAGGTCGATGTCCTTGGTCTGCACGTTGAGCCTGGCGCTGACCGGCGCCAGGTTGACCTCGCCATCGGCGGTGAGCCTGCCCTGTTTGCCTACGCCGGTGTCGAGCTTGAGGGCGAAGGGCGAGCCATTGAGGCTGTCGAACTTCTGCAAGTCGAGATTCAGCGGGCTCAGTTCCAGCTCCACCGCAGGCTGCGCTTTGCGGTCCACCAGATGCACTTTGTAATCGCGCAATTGCACATCGTTGAGCAGCACTTGCCAGGGTTTGCCTGGCGCCGCCGGTTCGGGTTTCGGCGAGTCGGCGGCCGCCGGGGTGCTCGGCGGTTCGGCGTTGGCCTTGGCCGCCGGTTTGGACGGTTGGCTGGCGAACAGTTTCTGCCAGTCGAGTTGCCCGTCGGCTTCCAGGGCCGCCCAGGTTTCCAGCTTGTGGCTGCGGATCTTGCCGACCACCACTTGTTGCTTGGCCAGGTCTACCGTGGTTTCGCTGATGTCCAGACGCTCGAGTTTCGCCAGCGAGCGTCCGTCCGGGGCCTTGATCGCGAAGGGGGCGATGCTGACCGCGACGTTGTTCAGCAGCAGTTCGGTTTGCTTGGCCAGGCTGAGCTTGTAGTCGGTACTGAGGCTGATCACACCGCTTTCGAGGTCCAGTGGCACCGCGTCACGCACATAGGGCCAAAAAGCCTTCATCTTGCCGTCGGTGATTTTCAGCTTACCTTCGGAAGCAAGCGGGATCAGGCTGAAGTTGCCGGTCCAGTCGATCTTGCCACCATGGGGGCCGATCGCCACCAGCGTCATGTCGGCACTGTCTTCGGGCAGGGTGCTGAGGTTCTTGAGTTCGAAATCGAGTTTGTCGTAGAGGAATTCGATGGGTTCGCTGGGGCGTGCATCCTGGAAGTGCAGCGATCCGTCGACCAGCTTGATGCGGTCGATGCGCAGAGGGAATGGCTTGGCGTCAGGATCGACTGGCGTCGGTTCGCTGGCCGGCAATTTGAACAGCCCGATCAGGTTGAGCTTGCCGTCCTTGCCAAAGAGCACCTCGGTCTTGGATTTTTCCAGCTCGATATCCGACAGGTGCAGTGCTTTGGTCCAGAGACTGTCGAGTTGCAGATTGGCGTACAGGCGTTCGAAGCCGACCTGCTCCTTGCCGGGCTCGCCGATGTTCAGGCCCCACAGGGTCACTTCAAGGCTGAACGGATTGAGTTCGATCCGTTGGAGCGTTGCGGGCGTCGTCGCGTAGTTGGCCAACTGCTGGTTGACCACGCGCAAGGCGATGCCCGGCAAAATCAGAAACCCCAGGAGGCTGTAGAGGGCCAGAGCAGTCAACAAGGCGCCGATGGCGCGAATCAGTCCTTTGTACATGTGAGGCTTCATCTGTCTGGATCGGAGTGCCTTGGAGTATGGCACGCGATTTCGGTTCCGAAGTCCTCACATCGAGCAGGATTTATCTGAAAACAACGGCGACTTTTAGAACTGCAGAATCAGTGTTTTCAGGGGCGGCTGCTGGTCCATCGACGGGAAGTCACCGCCAGGTTTCATGACGGTCCACTCCCGTACCGGCCGGCCGGCCTTCTCGGCGCAACGCAAGACCTGCTCGCGCCAGTCTTCCATGCTGACTTTTGCCAGGTTGTTGCAGCAGATCAGCACGCCGTTGTCAGCGGTGGTCAGCAATGCCGGTTTGAGCAGGCTCTGGTAGTCGCGCAGCAGGTCGACGGTGCCAAAGGCACTCTTGGCCCAGGCTGGGGGATCGAGCAGCACCAGATCGTACTGGCGCTGTTCCAGGCGTTGATAACTCGGCAGTTTCTGCCCGCGACGCTGGCTGATGGGCAGGCCGGCCATCTGGCGAATGGCCGGGAAGTAGTCGGACTGGATAAATTCCATGGTCGGCAATTGCGGATTGAGCAGGCCATTCTCGCGACCGACCGCCAGGTTGCCTTCGGCAAAGTCCAGGTTGCACACTTCGCTGGCTCCACCGGCTGCGGCGCTGAGGCCGACCCCGCAGGTGTAGGCGAACAGGTTCAGCACGCGCTTGTTCCTGCTGTGCTCCTTGACCCAGCCACGGGTATTGCGCAGGTCGAGGAACAGCAGCGGGTCTTGCCCGGCATGGCGCCCGCGTACCCGGTAATTGAGGCCCCACTCGTGGCCAACCAGGTCTTGCAGCGCGGCTTCGTCGGCGCGGTACACGGTGTCTTCACGGTCGATGCGCGAGTTGCCACGGGAACGGTCGTTGTAGACCAGCAGGGTTTCAAACCCCAGGTGTTGATTGACGATGTCGTGCAATTGCAGCAACGCCTCGCGCTCCAGCGACTGGTGGAAGCTTTGCACCATCAGTTGCGGGCCGTAGCGGTCGATCGTCAGCCCCCCGGCGCCTTCCTGGCTGCCATGGAACAGGCGATAGCAGTCGGTGCCCTGGCTGTGCAGCTCGGCCAGCAGACCCTGGCGATGTTCAAGGGCGGCGCGCAGCGCCTGGTTCAAGGAGGACATGCTGGGCGCCTTGCAGGAGGAATTGGGCGCGGGAGTTTACCAGCTTCGCGAGCAGGCTCGCTCCTACAACAGCCCCATACGCCGTTTCGCGCGATGTACCGAACCATTGCGCACCGCCCAGCGCAGCATCGGCGCGCTGCGATTGACGCTGGCACGGATCAGTTTGCGTTGCAGCGGCCCCTGGCTTACACCGAGCATGTCACTGGCCCAGTCCGGCAGCAGGTCGATTCCGGCCTGCATCATCAAGCCGCCGAAAGGCCTGGCCAAACGACTGGGGGAGGGGGCGTTCAACAACAGCCGCAGCACTTCACGACTACGCTCGTCGCACAACAATTGCGGGCGCACGCGCTCGAGATAAGCGGTGATTTCCTGCCTGGAGCGCGGCACGTCACGGGCGCCCAGGCGTTCGGCCACCAGGGCGATCTCTGCGTAGTAACGATCCTGATCAGCCAGGGACAGATGCGGATTTCGATAACGCAAATGCGCGGCGAGGAAGTTGCTGACCTCGGCCACGTGCACCCAGGTCAGCAGGTCGGGATCGCTGGCGGCATAGGGTCGGCCATCGGGTGCGGTGCCAGTGATTTGCAAATGGATGGTGCGGACTTTCTCGATCAGCCAGTCTGCATCCCGTCGTGAGCCGAAGGTGGTGCCGGAAATGAATTGCCCGGTGCGGCGCAGGCGACCGAGCATGTCCTCGCGAAAATTCGAATGGTCCCAGACACCGGCCAACGCCAGCGGGTGCAGCGCTTGCAGCATCAGGGCGCTGATACCGCCGATCAGCATGCTGCTGAAATCGCCATGGACTTGCCAGCTCACCGAATCCGGTCCGAACAGCCCGGGGTCGCCCTTGGGGTTTTCCAGGTCGAGCTTGCCCAAGGACAGACCGGTCAGGCTCATGATCTGGGTTTCAATGCGGGTACGGATGAATTCCATGGCGGCTCGTGGCAGAGGAAGGGGCGCGGCCACGGCCGCGCCCAGTAGGTTATTGGTTCAGGCGCTTGTCGATCAAACCCTGGACCACGCTCGGGTCGGCGAGGGTCGAGGTATCACCCAGGCTGTCCAGCTCGTTACAGGCGATCTTGCGCAGAATGCGCCGCATGATCTTGCCCGAACGGGTTTTCGGCAAGGCCGGCGCCCACTGGATCAGGTCGGGCTTGGCGAAGCTGCCGATTTCCTTGCTGACGTGGGCCAGCAAGGTTTTCTTCAGTTCTTCGTTGGCCTCGACGCCGTTCATGGGGGTGACGAAGGCGTAGATGCCCTGGCCCTTGACGTCATGGGGGTAACCGACCACGGCGGCTTCGGCGATGCTGTCATGCAGGACCAGGGCGCTCTCCACTTCGGCAGTGCCGATGCGGTGCCCGGAGACATTGATGACATCGTCGATGCGCCCGGTGATCCAGTAGTCGCCATCTTCGTCGCGACGGGCGCCATCGCCGGTGAAATAGTAGCCGGGGTAGGGTTTGAAGTAGGTGTCGACCATCCTTTGCGGGTCGCGGTAGACGCTGCGGATCTGCGCCGGCCAGCTTGATTTCAGGGCGAGCACGCCGCTGCCGGCGCCTTTGATTTCCTTGCCATGCTCGTCCAGCAGCACCGGTTGCACGCCGAACATCGGTTTTGTCGCGCAGCCGGGTTTGATGTGTTGGGCACTGACCAGCGGGCTGAGCATGATGCCGCCGGTTTCGGTCTGCCACCAGGTATCGACGATCGGGCAGCGCTGTTCGCCGACGACGTTGAAGTACCACTCCCAGGCTTCCGGATTGATCGGCTCACCGACGGTGCCGAGCAACCTGAGGCTGGCGCGGGACGTTTCCTGCAACGGTTCTGCACCTTCGCGCATCAGGGCGCGCAGCGCGGTGGGGGCGGTGTAGAAGATGTTCACGTGGTGCTTGTCGATCACCTGCCAGAACCGCGAGGTGCTCGGGTAGCTCGGCACGCCTTCGAAGATCAGGGTGGTGGCGCCATTGGCCAGGGGGCCGTAGACGATGTAGCTGTGGCCAGTGACCCAGCCGACATCGGCGGTGCACCAGAACACTTCGCCTTCGCGGTAGTCCAGCACATATTTGAAGGTCATGGCCGCTTGCAGCAGGTAGCCACCGGTCGTGTGCAGCACGCCTTTGGGTTTGCCGGTGCTGCCGGAGGTGTAGAGGATGAACAGCGGGTCTTCGGCGTCCATCGGCTCGGGCGGGCAGTCGTCGCCGACGTCGCGCAGCGCCTGGTGGTACCAGAGGTCGCGGCCCTCGACCCAGTCCACCGGGTTCTGGGTCCGTTCGACCACGATCACGGTGCTGACATCCGGGCAGCTTTGCAGCGCCTTGTCGACATTGTGCTTGAGCGGCACGAACTTGCCGCCGCGCACGCCTTCATCGGCGGTGATCACTGTGCGGCAGTCGGCATCGAGGATCCGGTCGCGCAACGAATCCGGCGAGAAGCCACCGAACACCACCGAATGCACTGCACCGATGCGCGTGCAGGCGAGCATGGCGTAGGCCGCTTCAGGGATCATTGGCATGTAGATGCACACCCGGTCGCCTTTCTTCACGCCACGGCTTTTGAGCACGTTGGCCAGGCGGCAGACGTAATGGTGAAGTTTTTTGTAGGTGATTTGCGTGGATTCGGCGGGGTCGTCGCCTTCCCAGATGATCGCGGTCTGATCGCCGCGGGTTGCCAGGTGACGGTCGATGCAGTTGTAGCTGACGTTCAGCCTGGCGCCGGCAAACCAGTGGGCTTCACCGGTTTTCAGATCGTAGCGCTGGACGGTCTGCCAGGGTGTGCTCCAGTCGAGGAAGCGGTTGGCCTGTTCGGCCCAGAAGGTGCTCGGGTGCTCGATGGATTCGCGGTACAGGCGGTGATAGTCGTCTTGACTCAGTTGTGCAGCCCGGCGCACGGCATCGGCTTTTGGGAACGTGCTGATATCGAACATGACGGTTCCTTCTTCTTGTTTTGAGGACAAGAGGGGAGCTGCGCGACCCTCGTAGGAGCCAGGCTTGCCGGCGAACCGGGCGCTGCGGTGCAACAGATGCACCGTGGCGTCTGGTTCGCCGGCAAGCCGGGCTCCTACAAGGTTAGTACCACCCGCAGGATAAGCGTCAAATCAGCCGCGGTGACGCCCGCGGAAGTAGTTGATCAAGCCTTGGGTAGACGCGTCGTCAGCCGGGGTTTCTTCGCTGCCGACCAAGCGGTTGTAGACGCCTTTGCCCAGCTCCTTGCCCAGCTCCACACCCCATTGGTCGAAGGCGTTGATGCCCCAGACCACGCTTTGCACGAAAACTTTGTGTTCGTACATCGCCACCAGCGCACCCAGGCGCCGCGGGCTGATGCGCTCGACCACCAGGGTGTTGCTCGGGCGGTTGCCCGGGATCACCTTGTGCGGTGCGAGTTTATGCACCTCTTCTTCGCTCATGCCCTTGTCGCGCAGTTCGGCTTCAGCTTCGGCCAACGTCTTGCCGAGCATCAGCGCCTGGCTTTGCGACAGGCAGTTGGCATACAGCCACTGGTGGTGGTCGGCCACCGGGTTGAAGCTGACGATCGGCACGATGAAGTCGGCCGGGATCAGTTGGCTGCCCTGGTGCAGCAACTGGTGGTAAGCGTGCTGGCCGTTGCAGCCCACGCCGCCCCAGATTACCGGGCCGGTATCGGTGCTGACGGGCGTACCGTCCTGGCGCACGCTCTTGCCATTGGATTCCATGTCCAGCTGTTGCAGATGCTTGGTGATGTTACGCAGGTAATGGTCGTACGGCAGGATCGCGTGGCTTTGCGCGCCCCAGAAGTTGCCGTACCAGACACCCAGCAGGGCCAGCAGCACCGGCATGTTCTGCTCGAACGGGGTGTTGAGGAAGTGCTGGTCCATGGTGTAGGCACCGGACAGCAGTTCCTTGAAGTTCGACATGCCGATGGCCAGGGCGATCGGCAGGCCGATGGCCGACCACAGCGAGTAACGCCCGCCCACCCAGTCCCACATCGGGAAGATGTTTTCTTCGCGGATGCCGAACGCCACGGCGGCCGCGTTGTTGCTCGATACCGCGATGAAGTGGCGATGCAGCTCGGCTTCCGAACCACCCTGGGCCAGGTACCAGGCACGTGCGGCCTGGGCGTTCTTCAGGGTTTCGAGGGTGTTGAAGGATTTCGACGAGACGATGAACAGGGTGGTCTCGGCGCGCAGCTTCAGCGCCAGTTCATGGAACTCGCTGCCATCGATGTTCGCCAGGTAGTGGCAGCGCACGCCTTTCTGGGCATAGGCCAGCAGGGCTTCGGACACCAGTTCCGGGCCGAGGAACGAACCGCCGATGCCGATGTTGACCACGTCAGTGATCGGCTTCTCGGAATAGCCGCGCCACAGACCGTCGTGGATGCGGCCCACCAGGTCGGTGATCTGGTTCAGCACCTTGTGTACTTCTGGCATCACGTTGACGCCATTGACCGACAGCTTGTCGCCGACCGGACGGCGCAGGGCGGTGTGCAGGGCAGGGCGGCCTTCGGAGGCGTTGACGATTTCGCCATCGAACAGCGATTTGATCGCGCCCTTGAGGTCGACTTCGTTGGCCAGGCACACCAGCAGGTCGCGGGTCTGGGCGTTGATCAGGTTTTTCGAATAGTCGAGAAACAGGCCGCAGCTGCTGAGGGTGAATTGGTTAAAACGCTGCGGGTCGGCATTGAAGGCCTCGCGCATGTTGAAATCCTGCATGGCCTGGCGGTGGTCTTTCAACGCTTGCCAGGCTGGCAGGGCGGTCACGTCGTGGGGGGTGCGGTAGTACGCCATCGCTGCGGGTTTCCTTTTACTTGAACTGCCTTTAAGACACTGAAAATACCGGAATGTCCTGACCACTGTCTGGGTGGTACCCGGTTAGCCTGCGTGCACACGATTAAATAGCGCAGGGCGCTAACAGTAAACCCGGAGAGACGATCTGTCTTGGCTTTGTCAGACCTGCGACCGGTACTTTTTTATACCGGCGCGGTCTCGAGGGATATGTAGGGGGGAATTCAGGCGGGGGTGTCGAGGTTCAGGTGCAGGTTGTCGATCAGGCGAGTCGTCCCCAGGAACGCCGCTACCAGGATCACCAGGTCCCGATCTTCCGGGGTTGCCGGACGCAGGCTCAGGCCATGACGAATTTCCAGGTAGTCAGGGCGCAGGCCTGCCGCTTCGAGCTGTTGCAGCTTGGTTTGGATCAGGGCCGGGTAGTCGCGTTCACCTTGCCTGATCGCCTCGGCGATCTCGCTCAGCGTGCGGTACACCACCGGTGCCACGGCGCGCTGCTCTTCGCTGAGGAAGCCATTGCGCGACGACAGTGCCAGGCCATCGGCTGCCCGCACGGTCGGCTCGCCAATGATCTGGATCGGCATGTTCAGGTCATGCACCAGCGCGCGAATGACCGCCAGTTGCTGGAAGTCTTTCTGGCCGAAGATCGCCAGGTCCGGCTGGACCATGTTGAACAGCTTGCTGACCACCGTTGCCACACCTTCGAAATGCCCCGGACGGCTGGCGCCGCACAGGCCTTCGGACAGTTTCGGGACGCTGACGCGGGTCTGCCCGGCCATGCCGTCGGGATACATCTCTTCAACGGTTGGCGCGAACAGCAGGTCGCAGCCGGCTTCAAGGAGTTTTTCCTGGTCGGCGGCGAGGGTGCGCGGGTATTTGTCGAGGTCTTCGCCAGCACCGAACTGCAGCGGGTTGACGAAAATGCTCGCGACCACGAAATCCACCCGTTGGGTGGCCTTGGTGATCAGCGCGACATGACCGCTGTGCAGGTTGCCCATGGTCGGCACGAAGCCGATGCGCTTGCCTTCACCGCGGGCACGGGCCACGGCGGCCCGCAGTTCGCGGACGGTTTTAACGGTGTTCATGCAGAGAATCCATGTTCGATGCCAGGGAAAGTCGCCGCTTTGACTTCAGTGACATAAGCGCTCAACGCAGCGTGAATGCTGGTTTGGCCGGCCATGAAGTTTTTCACGAATTTGGGTACGCGACCGGTGATGGACAGGCCCAGCATGTCATGCAGCACCAGTACCTGGCCGTCGGTTTGGTGGCCGGCGCCAATCCCGATGACCGGAATGTTCACGGCCTGGGTGATTTCTTCGGCCAGCTCGCTGGGCACACATTCGAGCAGCAGCATCGCCGCGCCAGCCTGCTCCAGGGCAATGGCATCGGCGCGCATCTGCCGCGCCTGGTTTTCGTTGCGACCCTGAACCTTGTAGCCGCCGAGGATGTTCACCGATTGCGGGGTCAGGCCCATGTGGGCGCAGACCGGAATGCCTCGCTCCGCCAGCAGGCGGATGGAGTCCGCCAACCACAGCGCGCCTTCGACCTTGATCATGTGAGCGCCGGCCTGCATCAGCAGGGCGCTGTTGGTCATGGCCTGTTCCGTGGTGGCGTAAGCCATGAAGGGCAAGTCGGCAAGGATCAAGGCGTCGGTGTTACCGCGTTTGACGGCTGCCACGTGGTACGCCATTTCGGCGGTGGTCACCGGCAGGGTGCTGTCATGACCTTGCAGAACCATGCCGAGGGAGTCGCCCACCAGCAACACTTCTACACCGGCCTGGTTGCAGGCGTGGGCGAAGGTCGCGTCATAGCAGGTCAGCATGGTGATTTTTTCACCTTTGTGCTTGAGACCTTGCAGAGTGGTCAGGGTGATGGCTGGCATGAAAAGTTCCTCATTCAGGCGCTGTGGAAACTACTGCGAGTAACGCGCGTGATTCTTCGTTAAATACAGGCGCACGGTCTTTTGTCGTGCTTTTAAGGCCTGGATTGCGCCCTTGATGCCGGGATGGCGGCAGCGGGACGCCTATAGTCGTGAGGAGAACGTGGGAAGTCAATTGCGTGTGTTACCGCATTGTTACGCGTGGGGTGTTACCTAAGGGGACTGATGCGTTTCAGCAGGCTGGGCGGGCTTATTGCGCAGTTTCTGTCCTGCACGAACCCCTGTGGGAGCGAGCCTGCTCGCGATGGCGTATTGACAGTCACCATTGTGGGTGAATGCTGGATCGCTATCGCGAGCAAGCTCGCGCCTACAGGGTTTGTGTCAATTTGTAGCCAGGCGTTCCAGGCCGACGAACGGGCAGGCAGCGAGCAATTCTGCCAGGCAGCGGCCATCGGCCAGACGCAGATCCGCAGGCGCCAATTCCGCCAATGGATACAGCACAAAGGCCCGCTCCTGCATATGGTAGTGGGGGACTTTGAGGCGAGGCTCATCGATCAGGCGGTCACCGAACAGCAGGATGTCCAGATCCAGCGTGCGTGGCCCCCAACGCTCAAGGCGCTCGCGGCCCTGACCGTTTTCGATTGACTGCAAGGCGTCCAGCAGCTCAAGGGGGGGCAGCATGCTGTCGAGCGCGGCAACCGCGTTGGTATAACGCGGTTGGCCGGGCAGCAACGAGTCGCTTTGATAGAAGGCCGAGACCCCGGCCAGCTCCGATTGTGGCAACTGTGCCAGCGCTTCGATGGCGCTGCGCAGCTGTTCGGCGGGGTCAGCGAGGTTGCTGCCCATGCCGATGTAGATGCGTTCCATTGGTTTATTCGCCCGTGGTGCTCGAAGCGTCCACTGAGCGCTTGCGCTTGGAGCCGCCGCTGCGGCGACGTTTGCGTGGGCCGCCGGTGCCGTCGTCCTTGCCACTGAGGTCGCGAATCATGTCGCGACGCTCGCTGTCATTGGCATCCTGATAGTCGGTCCACCATTCGCCCAGGCCATCGGTCTGCTCGCCGGCGCTTTCGCGTAGCAGCAGGAAGTCGTAACCGGCGCGGAAGCGCGGATTGTCCAGCAGCAGGTCGGCACGTTTGCCGCTGCGCCGAGGCAGGCGCTCCTGCATGTCCCAGATCTCGCGGATCGGCATGGTGAAGCGTTTCGGGATCGCGATGCGCTGGCACTGCTCGGCAATCAATTCGTGGGCCGCTTCCTGCATCGCCGGAATCGGCGGCATGCCACGGTCCTGCAGGCGCAATACGCGTGCCGGCAGGGCAGGCCAGAGCAGGGCGGCAAACAGGAACGCCGGGGTCACCGGTTTGTTCTGCTTGATGCGCAGGTCGGTGTTGATCAGGGCTTCGCTGATCAGGGTATGGGTGTAGGTCGGGTTGTATTCCAGTGCCTCGGCGCTGGCCGGGAACAGTGGATCGAACAATTGCAGGTCGACCAGCATTTCAAAGGTGTCTGCGGCGTGGCCGGACAGGAACAGCTTGAGCACTTCTTCAAACAGGCGGGCCGACGGGATCTCGCGCAGCATGGGTGCCAGCTCGCGGATCGGTGTGGCGCTGTGTTTTTCGATGCCGAAATTCAGCTTGGCGGCAAAACGCACGGCACGCAGCATCCGCACCGGATCTTCCTGGTAACGCTGCTTGGGGTCGCCAATCAAGCGGATCAGTTGGTTGCGAATGTCGTGTACGCCGTTGGCGTAATCGAGAATGCGTTCGCTGACCGGGTCGTAATACAGGGCGTTGATGGTGAAGTCACGGCGTTGCGCGTCTTCTTCCAGGGTCCCGTAGACGTTATCGCGCAGGATGCGCCCGCTTTCGTTACTCAAGGATTTATTGTGGTCTTCCGCTTCGTCGTTTTGCGGGTGATTGGCGCGGAAGGTCGCGACTTCGATGATTTCGCGGCCGAAGTGGATGTGCACCAGTTTGAACCGGCGGCCGATGATCCGTGCGTTACGGAATTCGGCCCGCACCTGTTCGGGCGTGGCGCTGGTGGCGACGTCAAAGTCTTTCGGCGTGATGCCGAGCAGCATGTCACGCACACAACCACCGACCAGATAGGCCTGGTAACCGGCGCCCTGCAGGCGTTCGACGATGTTGACCGCGTAACGGCTGAACTGGCCCTTTTGCAGCGAATGTTGGCCGCTGTTGAGCACTTCAGGCGTGCTGCGGATGTGTTGCGTACGACGCAGGGGAGTACGGAATGACTGGAACAGCTTCTTCAGCATGGGATGCACTGTTTGAAGGAATGTTCGGCCAAAACGAAGAATGACCGCATGATGGGCGGGGATTCTAGCATTTAGTCGGGGGATGGTGTAGGACACAGCAGATTTGAGCTGTAAGCCGCATGCTTTAAGGCTGAAACGGGCCGATTTGATGGGGTTTCCAGGTCGCAGAAACTACAAGGGGAGCCGAAGCTCCCCAAGAAGTAGTTGCATGCTCTATTTTTGTTATTGGTTTTGGGCTTCTTGTTTTTGTTGAGTGCCCTTGCCATGAAGCTTTTCCTTCATGACCCTCCCAATCGGGAGCCAAGAGCAAACGGATTGCTTTGGTCGCTGTGCTGCAGTGATCTTGCGATCCAACCAGTTCAGGCTCTGTCTTAAGACAGTTTTTTGTTGTTCTCGGCCTGGTCGTGGGGCAAGCCCCAAATACAACGCCTCTCCAAAAGAATCAGTTAGCTGCGCCTCTCGCCGTCTTGTTTTTATTGTGCGTGAGTCGATTCGTCTTATTTTTATTGTCTTGTACGTTGCTTGTTATTGTTCTTGTACCAAACATATAGCAGGGTGCGTGCCAACTTTTGCGAACCCCAGTAAAACAAGGGGTTAGGCGTGTCGATGGGGTATATGAGGGCCAAAAAAAACCGGGGCTTCGTTACCGTAAGCCCCGGCTTCTGTTACGTGAAAAATCTGAGGTAACAGTTTTTTCACAAAATCATGTGTTACCCGCACATGAGACAGGTGTGGTTCAGCTCTCGCTTGGTACCCCGGTTTTGCGCCGTGGGATGCCCAGGCGCTGACGGCGTTCCCACAGGCACTTGCGGCTCACCCCGAGTTTGCGCGCCAGCTCGGTTTCGGTCATGTGGTCCTGATGCTCAAGCACGAAGTGCTGGAAGTAGTCTTCCAGGGACAGGTCTTCGGTCGGCTCATGATTGTTGTTGCTGGCGGTGTTGCCACCTTGTTGCGGGGGCAGGCCGATGAACTCGTCGTCTTCCAGGTCGCCCAGCTCAATGTCGATGCCCAGCAGCTCGGCGGAAATTTCCGGGCTCTCGCACAGGATGACAGCGCGCTCGACCGCGTTTTCCAGCTCACGAACGTTGCCTGGCCACGAGTAATGACGAATGGCTTGCTCGGCGTCCGGGGCGAACTTCAGGTCTGTGCGGTTGATCCGTGCGCTCTGGCGCGCCAGGAAGGCATTGGCGATTTCATTGACGTCTGCACCACGCTCACGCAGGGCCGGCAGTTTCAGGGCAATCACGTGGAGACGGTAATACAGGTCTTCTCGGAACTGGCCGATCTTCGCCAGGCTCTTGAGATCACGGTGGGTCGCCGCGATCAGGCGCACATCGACCTTCTGCGACTGGACCGAACCCACTCGACGAATTTCACCTTCCTGCAGCACGCGCAGCAGGCGCGCCTGGGCTTCCAGTGGCAATTCACCGATTTCATCGAGGAACAGGGTGCCGCCGTCCGCCGCTTCGACAAGGCCGGCCCGTCCGGCGCTGGCGCCGGTGAACGCGCCTTTCTCGTGGCCGAACAGTTCGGATTCGATCAGGCTTTCCGGAATGGCCGCGCAGTTCACCGAAATCATCGGCGCCTTGGCCCGCCTGGAGAGGTTGTGCAGGGCACGCGCCACCAGTTCCTTACCAGTACCGGACTCGCCCTGGATCAGGACATTGGAGTCCGTCGGCGCGACCTTGCGGATCTTGCCATACAGGTCCTGCATCGGTGGGCACGAGCCGATGATGCCGATTTCACCGTTACTGTTGTCGCTACCGGTCTTGGCCGCGCCATTGGCGACCTTGCCGGCCACCGGTTCACTGCTGGCTTGCACCGATTGGCGGTCACGCAGGATGCGCGCGACGGCCTGGAGCATTTCGTCGTGATCGAAAGGCTTGGCGATGTAATCCACCGCGCCCATCTTCATCGAGTCCACCGCCGAGCGCAGGCTGGCATAGCTGGTCATGATCAGCACCGGCGTGCCCTGGCCAAGCTTGATCAACTCGGTACCCGGCGCGCCCGGCAGTCGCAGGTCACTGACGATCAGGTCGAACGTGGGAATGGTGAAGCGTTCTTGTGCTTCCTGCACTGAACCGGCTTCGCTGACCTGGTACTGGTTGCGTTCCAGCAGGCGGCGCAAGGCGGAGCGGATAATGGTTTCGTCTTCGACGATCAAAATGTGCGGCATTGATTCGATACTCTCGACGGTCTCAGTTCACAGCGGACGTCGCTTCGACATGACGCGGTAAGGTCACCCGGATACGGGTACCGCGTTGGCTCTGAACATCAGCCGGGCTGTCGATGGTGATTTGTCCATAATGCTCTTCAACGATGGAATAGACCAGTGCAAGGCCCAGACCGGTACCTTCACCCGGGTCCTTGGTGGTGAAGAAAGGTTCGAACAATCGATCCATGATGCTCGATGGAATGCCGCTGCCTTCGTCTTCCACGATCAGGTCGACCGTGTGCTCGCCGGCTTCGCTCTTGACCCGCACCGCGCTGCCGGGAGGCGAGGCGTCGCGGGCGTTTGAGAGCAGGTTGATCAATACCTGGGCGAGTCGCTGCGGATCGCCTTCGACCCAGTGATCGGGGTCGCACAGGTTGTAGAACTGCACTTCGAAATTGCGCCGGTTCAGGGCCAGCAGGCCGATGGCGTCCTGGGCCACTTCGGCCAGACAGACGGGCTCGTCGCTGTGCTGGTGGCTGCCGGCATGGGCGAAGCTCATCAGCGACTGCACGATGCGCGAGACGCGCTTGGTCTGTTCGAGGATCTGCCCGCTGATTTCCTTGAGTTCGCCGTCTTCCTCGCGCTCTTCGCGCAGGTTCTGCGCCAGGCAGGCGATGCCGGTGATCGGGTTGCCGATTTCATGGGCCACGCCCGCGGCCAGGCGACCGATGCTGGCCAGGCGCTCGGAATGCACCAGTTTGTCTTCGAGCATCTGGGTTTCGGTCAGGTCTTCCACCAGCAGCACCAGGCCACTGTTGCCCGGTGCGAGCGGTTCGTCGATCGCCGCCTTGTGCAGGTTCAGCCAGCGGGTCTGGCCGTCGAGGGCCAGGTGCTGTTTGTGCAAGTGCTCATCAGGAACATTGATGAAGCCTTGCAGCAGCGCTTTCCACGGATCGGCAATGGTGCTCAGGCGCGAGCCGACCACACGCTGCGCGGCGATCCCGGTCAATTCCTCCATGGCTTTGTTCCACATGAGGATTTCCTGGTCCTTGGCCAGCGAGCAGACGCCCATCGGCAACTCCTGCAGGGTCTGGCGGTGATAGCGGCGCAGGGCATCGAGTTCGGCGGCCAGGCCGGTCAGGCGCGAATGGTAGTCCTCGAGGCGGCTTTCGATGAAGTGGATGTCCTCGGTGACATAGTTTTCGCCGCCGGCCTTGTAAGGCAGGAACGTCTCGACCATGTCCTGGGCCACACTCGGCCCCATCAGGCCGGACAGGTTGGCTTCGATGCGGTCGCGCAAGCGGCGCAAGGCGTACGGACGACGCTCGTCGAAGGGCAGGTAGAGATCGCGCAGGGCCTGCTCGACTTCCTTCTGCGCCGCCTTGGCCCCCAGCGGTTTGGCCAGCTGGGTGGCGAACTCCTGCGGCGAGGCGGCGTGCAGTTCCCGGCGTTGCGGGCGGCGCACGTTGTCCACGGCACAGGCTTCGGCGGCGCTGGCCTCTTCGGTGCTGGCATTGGTAAACAGTGAGATCAGGGTGAACATCAGTACGTTGGCGGCCAGGGAGGCGATCGCGGCCATGTGCCAACTGGTGTCGTCGAGCACGTAGATCATGTTCAACAACGGTATGTAGAAGCCCTGCAGGTTGCCGACCAGCGGTAGCAGCATGGTCACCAGCCACACCAGGATCCCCGCCAGCAGCCCGGCGATGAAGCCGCGACGGTTGGCGGTCGGCCAATACAGGACCGACAACACGCCCGGCAGGAACTGCAGCGTGGCCACGAAGGCGACGATGCCGAGGTTGGCCAGGTCTTGCTCGGCGCCCAGCAACAGGTAGAAACCGTAGCCGGCCATGATGATGGCGACGATCAGGGCGCGACGGGTCCACTTCAGCCAGCGGTAGATGTTGCCTTCGGCCGGCGGCTGGTACAGCGGTAGCACCAGGTGGTTCAGGGCCATGCCGGACAGGGCCAGGGTGGTGACGATGATCAGGCCGCTGGCGGCGGACAGGCCGCCGACATAGGCCAGCAAGGCCAGGGCCTTGCTGTTGGCCGCGATGCCGATGCCCAGGGTGAAATATTCCGGGTTGGTGGTGGCGCCGAGCTTCAGGCCGGCCCAGAGAATCAGCGGCACGGCCAGGCTCATCAGCAGCAGGAACAGTGGCAAGCCCCAGCTCGCGCTGACCAGCGAGCGCGGATTGAGGTTTTCGGTGAAGGTCATGTGGTACATGTGCGGCATGACGATCGCCGAGGCGAAGAACACCAGCAGCAGCGTGCGCCAAGGGCCTTCCTGCAGCGGCGTGTGCAGCGCGGCCAGGGCGGTCTGGTTTTGCAGCAGCCACAATTCCAGCTGTTGCGGGCCGTCGAAGACGCCATACAACGCATAGAGGCCGACGCCACCGAGGGCGATCAGCTTGATCACCGACTCGAAGGCAATCGCGAACACCAGGCCTTCATGTTTTTCCCGGGTGGCGATGTGCCGGGAGCCGAAGAAAATCGTGAACAGCGTGATCAGTGCGCAGAAACTCAGCGCCACGCGATGCTGCACCGGCTCGCGGGTGAGGATGCCGATGGAGTCGGCGACCGCCTGGATCTGCAGCGCCAGCAGGGGCAGGACCCCGACCAGCATGAAAATCGTGGTCAGTGCGCCCGCCCAGGTACTGCGAAAGCGGAACGCGAACAGATCGGCCAGGGACGACAGCTGATAGGTACGGGTGATCTTCAGGATCGGATACAGCAACACCGGCGCCAGCAGAAACGCGCCGGAAACCCCCAGGTAGCTGGACAGGAAGCCGTAGCCATACTGATAGGCCAGGCCCACGGTGCCATAAAAAGCCCAGGCACTGGCGTAGACACCCAGCGACAGGGTGTACGTCAGCGGGTGGCGAATGATCGCCCGCGGGATCATGCCCCGTTCGCTGACCCAGGCCACACCGAACAGCACCGCCAGGTACGCGGCGCTGATCAGGATCATCTGGGTCAGGCTAAAGCTCATCGGCATCTTTTTGGCTCTGCAGGATGAAGGTCACGACGATCAGGATCAGCCAGAGCAGATAAGGGCGATACCAGGCGCCAGTGGCGTCGATCCACCAATCCATGATGGCTGGGGAAAACAGATAAATCCCCACTACCAGGAGCAGGACCAAGCGATAGATGTACATCCCGGCCTCTCTTTTTTATGCCCGTGCCCGAAAACGTGCGGCGATGGTAACGGATGGGCGCGCCACTGCAAGCACGATCACTGTAGCTGCGCCTCAGGCAGGCTCAGTGTGCGCGGGATCGACAGGGCATCCCAGTGGGCAATGCCCCAGTCCAGCACTTCCCGCGGCGTGGCATAGGCCAGTTCGGCACCGGGCCTTTGTCCGAGGGCGCGCAGGGCTCGCAGCAACAACGGTGTAGCCTGGTCTTCGGTCAGCGGCGGTGAACGGTAGGACTTGCCGAGCTTGTTGCCATCGGGTTGGGTGATCAACGGGATGTGCAGGTACCGCGGCTGGCGCAGGCCGAGCAGCTCCTGCAAATAGAGCTGGCGCGGCGTGGAATCGAGCAGGTCGGCACCGCGCACGATGTCGGTGATGCCTTGCCAGGCATCGTCCAGCACTACCGCCAGTTGATAAGCATAGAGCCCGTCGCGCCGGCGAATCACGAAATCGCCGACATCCCGGCCCAGATGCTGATGGAACTCGCCCTGCACCCGATCAATGAAGTGGTAGTCCAGTTCGGGCACGCGAACGCGAATGGCTGCATCTTCGGTGCCGTGTCCGGCATTGCGACACAACCCGGGATAGATGCCGTGGTACGGCTCCAATTGTTTGCGCGAGCAGGTACAGGCATAGGCCAGGCCCTGGCTGAACAGGCGATTGAGCACTTCGGCATAGGCTTCGTGGCGGTCGCTCTGGCGCACCATCTGGCCGTCCCACTCGAAACCGTAGCTCTCCAGTGCCTTTAGGATCGCGGCCTGGGCGCCGGGCTCTTCGCGGGGGGGGTCGAGATCTTCCATACGCATCAACCAGCGGCCACCCACCGAGCGTGCGTCGAGGTACGAAGCCAATGCGGCGACCAGCGAACCGAAGTGCAGGTGACCACTGGGCGTGGGGGCGAAGCGGCCGATGTAGCTGGGGGAGGTGATGGCGGTCATGAATGCATTTAAAGCCAAAAAAACATCAGAAACAAAAACGGAGCGTTCGCACGCTCCGTTCTTTACTCAAGTCGATATTACTTGCCGACTTGCTTTTCCTTGATTTCCGCCAGTGTCTTGCAGTCGATGCACAGGTCAGCGGTAGGGCGTGCCTCAAGGCGCTTGACGCCGATCTCGATGCCGCAGGATTCACACCAGCCGTATTCTTCGTCTTCGATCAACTGAAGCGTCTTGTCGATCTTCTTGATCAACTTGCGCTCACGATCGCGGGCTCGAAGCTCGAGGGCGAACTCTTCTTCCTGGCTGGCACGGTCTGCCGGGTCAGGAAAGTTGGCCGCTTCGTCCTTCATGTGGTCCACGGTCTTGTCGACACCTTCCATCAGCTCTTTTTTCCACTGATTCAGAACCTTGGTGAAGTGTTTGCGCATGGGCTCGCCCATGTACTCTTCGCCAGCTTTCTGAACATAGGGCTCGAAGCCGCTGATCGCCTGATTCGCTTGTTGCTTTGCTTGGGTGGACATGAAATAGACCGCCTCTACTCTTGTAATCCATCTGCGCAGGATTGCTCCATCACCGGCACCTGCCGGCCCTGCGGCTGCAAGCGGGCGAACTTACCAGATCAAATCAGACCGCGCTACTCCCGGATGTCGAGGCCGCGGCCTGCGGTGCTTGCAAATGATGGCAAAGCGTTGCCTGGTGGCTCTGAAACCCTGCTCAATTAATGATTTTAGTCAAACCCTGAGCACTCGCTCAGCTCGTTTGTGCCTGGGTCATAAGGCCTCTGACCGCTTTAGGTTCTCGCTCGTTCCTGCGCTTGGGTAGAATCGTTTCTTTTTCCCTGTTGAAGGAAGGCCAATGGCTCAGTCCTACAGTGCCCGCAGTCGCGCGATCGAACCTTTCCATGTGATGGCGCTGCTGGCGCGGGCCAATGAATTGCAGGCTGCCGGTCACGATGTGATCCACCTGGAAATCGGCGAACCGGACTTCACCACCGCCGAGCCGATCATCCGCGCCGGGCAGGCCGCGCTGGAAGGGGGCAAGACGCGTTACACCGCCGCCCGCGGAATCCCCGAACTGCGCGAGGCCATTGCGGGCTTTTATCAGCAGCGCCATGGCTTGAATATCGACCCACGACGCATCCTCATCACCCCCGGCGGTTCCGGTGCGTTGCTGCTGGCCAGTGCCTTGCTGGTCGACCCGGGCAAGCACTGGCTGCTGGCCGACCCGGGCTACCCGTGCAACCGACATTTCCTGCGCTTGGTGGAAGGCGCCGCGCAGCTGGTCCCGGTAGGTCCGGAGGTGCGTTATCAACTGACGCCGGACCTGATTGAGCGGCATTGGGATCACGACAGCGTGGGCGCACTGGTGGCCTCACCGGCCAACCCGACCGGCACGATCCTCACTCGCGACGAGCTGGCGGGGCTGTCCCGGGCCATCAAGCAGCGCCACGGTCACCTGGTGGTGGACGAGATCTACCATGGCCTGACCTACGGCACCGATGCGGCCAGCGTGCTGGAAGTCGACGACAGTGCCTTTGTGCTAAATAGTTTTTCCAAGTATTTCGGCATGACCGGCTGGCGTCTTGGCTGGCTGGTTGCGCCAGATGCGGCGGTGAGTGAGCTGGAAAAACTTGCGCAAAACCTCTACATCAGCGCGCCAAGCATGGCCCAGCACGCGGCGTTGGCCTGTTTCGAGCCCGCCACCATTGCAATCCTCGAAGAGCGTCGCGCCGAATTCGGTCGTCGACGGGACTATCTGCTGCCGGCCTTGAGAGAACTCGGTTTCGGGATCGCCGTCGAGCCGGAAGGCGCGTTCTACCTGTACGCCGATATCAGCAAGTTCGGCGGCGATGCCTTCGCTTTCTGCCGTCATTTCCTCGAAATCGAACATGTCGCGATTACCCCCGGGCTGGACTTCGGCCGGTATCAGGCCGGGCACCACGTGCGCTTTGCCTACACCCAAAATATCGAGCGCTTGCAGGAAGCGGTGGAGCGTATCGGTCGTGGTCTGCGGAGCTGGCAAGGCTGATGCTTTTTCATCCCCCCCTCGAAGAAGGTCGGCTGATCCGCCGCTACAAGCGTTTTCTCGCCGACATCGAAACCGTCGATGGCGAACTGCTGACCATTCACTGCCCGAACACCGGCTCGATGCTCAATTGTCAGGTCGAAGGCGGGCAGGTCTGGTTCAGTCGCTCCAATGACCCCAAGCGCAAGTTGCCCGGCACCTGGGAAATCGGCGAAACCCCGCACGGTCGCCTGTTCTGCGTGAATACCGGGCGGGCCAACGGCTTGATCGAAGAGGCGTTGCGGGCGGGGGTGATCACCGAGTTGAACGGCTTCACCGCGCTCAAGCGCGAAGTGGCTTACGGTCAGGAAAGCAGCCGCATCGATTTCCGCCTCGATTACCCGAGCGGGCCGGCGTACGTGGAAGTCAAAAGCGTCACCCTGGGCTACGACGGCACGCCTGTGGCAGCGTTCCCCGATGCGGTGACCCAACGCGGGGCCAAGCATTTGCGCGAATTGGCCCATCTGGCCCGGGACGGGATTCGCGCGGTGCAGTTGTATTGCGTCAATCTCAGCGGTATCGACGCCGTGCGTCCGGCAGAAGAAATCGATTCGGCCTACGCACAGGCCTTGCGTGAGGCTGTGGCGTGCGGGGTTGAAGTGCTGGCCTACGGCGTACGCCTGACCAACGAGGAAATGGTGGTGGACCGGCGTCTTGAAGTATTGCTCGGCGGTTAGAGGCTGACCCAGATGCCCTGTGCGTCTTCGCGGCAATCGACCCGGGTCAGCGATTGCCCCGCGCAGGGGCCGGCAACACATTCGCCGTCCTCGATCAAGAACAGGGCGCCATGGGTGGCGCACTGGATCAGGCTGTTGCTGGGGTCGAGGAACTGGTCAGGGGTCCATTCGAGACCGACGCCACGGTGCGGGCAGCGGTTGATATAGACGTAGACCTGGCCGTCCCGGCGCACGGCGAAGAGCTTTTGACCGTCAATGTCGAAACCGCGGCTGCTGGCGTCGGCCAAGTCAGTGCCCGTACACAGAAATTTCATGCTGATCCTCAGGTCGCCAGCAGTAATCAAGGAGCTGAATTGCAATGCAAGCCAGTATCAGGTGCTCAGGATACCGGCTGCAGCGCTGTGCGACTTTTCCACAGGCAAAAAAAGACCCGGCAAGAGCCGGGTCAAATAACCGTGATTAGCCTGATGAGGAGATAATCTGAGAGTCCGAACCAAGGGCTTTCCAGAATATCGACCAGTCTCGCGACCAGTTGTGATAATCATATCGATTCTCATTACCAAGTCAACAGGTGATTTCCCATTTGTTCGATTCGTGTCGCACGCTTGTTCCAAGTCCTTGTATTCATTGAACTCTGCCTGTCGTTTTCAGTGCGCTCAGTTGTGTAACCTGTTTATTCAGCAGGTCAATACGCCGGGCCATGCTCTCGATCAGGCTGCTGGCAATCTTCGGGTTGCTCTGGGTCAGGCTCAAAAACTGATCCTTGGGAATGCGCATGATGGTGCAGGGTTCGCGGGTGATGACCGTGGCGTTGCGTTTCTCGCCGGTAAACACGGCCATGGCGCCGAAAATCTCGTCCTTGGGCACGTCGCCCACCTTCACGCCATCGACAAACGCTTCGGCGTGGCCGTCGATGATGACGAACACATGGTCCGCTTCATCGCCCTGACGGATCAGCATTTCGCCGCTGGCAACACGCTGGAAGCCGTTGGTGGCGCGAAACTCCGGTTGCTGAAGGCGCGCCACGGCATCGGACAGCAGGGCGGTCTGGCCCGCCATGTACTGCAGGAACAGTTCGGAGCGGGCCGGGTCGGCATAGATGTGCTGGAACACCTGCGATCGAAGGTAGGGTGTCAGCGCCACGTGCGTCTTGCTGCACAGGCGGCAGCGTGGCAGCCCTGCGTCCTGGCGCAGGCCGATCAGATCGCCCTGCTGCAGATAGAACAGCGCACGATCATCGATACAGCCGTGCAGCCGGCCGTTATTCAGCATGAACAGTTGATCGGTGGGCAATGCGGCGGCGAGGTCGTCGATGGCAGGAAATTCGACGCTGGGCCCACTCGGTGCCAAACCCTGCAACAGTCGGGCGGGCATGTTTTGCAGGCGATTGATCAGTGTTTCGGCGTAAGCCGGTTGTTCCCCAAGTAAGTACATGGCGAGCGGTACTCGTTCAGTTCTTGTGGCGTGACGAGATGGCTTCGAGTTGTTTGTTCAAGGCTTCCTTGCGTTCAGCGGGGATGTCGTTCCAGTGCACGTCCATCAAGGCGCCTTCGATCGCGTACAACAACACCTTGGAAGCCCGGAACCCGCGCGTGCGCACGGCCCGATAAGCATCCACCGCCCCCAGGCGACGCAAGTCCGAGGCGCTGTGGATGCCCACGGCATGCAGCCATTGCGCCGACGTCTTGCCAAGATTCTTCAGGTGTTGCAGTTCATCATTCATCAAGCCTCCTTGCGATGGCCGAATGGTGCGTGGGCAAGCTTCTGAGCAGTGTAGCCATCAGCAGGAAAAGCGTGATTGTTTGCTCGGTTTCGATGCAAAAGCTTCTAAGCGGCAGTTGCCCCTGGCGTTGCTAAAAGCGAGGAAAAGGAGGGGGATAGCGATCAAAATGCCCGATTTTCGAGCAAGACCGCCCGGCGTCAAGCGCGAAGCGTGGGCGCTGGACTTGTCATTTCAGACTGACGGTCAGCGGGTGCGATAACGCAGGCGCGTACCGAAGTTCATCGACATCAGGATTTCGTCGGCGCTCAGTTCCGCCGGAAAGTAGGCGCCGGAAATCTGTGCATGGGCCAGGCTCGCACCTTCGAGCGAAGCGTTGCGAAAATCGATACCGCGCAGATCGGCGGAGCGGAAATAGGCGTCGGTGAAGTCGATGCCGTCGGCGTCCAGTTCGCGCAGGTCCAGGCCACGGAAATCACCACCGACCATGTCGATAGACCCGTGCTGGGGGCGCTCTTTGTTGAAACCGGCGATGTCGTCCTTGTGCAGCAAGGCATACAGCGGGGTATCGAGCAGTTTGGGCTGGCTCATGTCACGTCACCTGTTGGATTTATGACGCCAGTATAGTGCCAGTATTTGAAAGCCGTGAAGCCGGGTCAGGCTTCACGGCGCAAATGCCCCTTACAGGCCGGGCAGGCGCTGGCGAATCTGTTCCACCACCGTGTCCAGGGTCCCGCTTTCGTTGGTTTGCACGCGCTTGCTGCAGAGGATTTCCGCGGGCGTCAGTGCTTCACGACTGGCTTGCTGGGCTTCGATAACGGCCAGGGTGGCGTCGGACGGATCCTTTTTGTCTGCCTGGCGCAGGGCCAGCCAGCTCTCGATCACTGCTTGCGGTGCATTGCAGTCAAGGATCAGGAAAGGCGCGCCGGTGGCCTCGGCCACTTTCGCCGCGTTGTCGCGCTGCTCATGCTTGAGGTAAGTGGCATCGACCACCACCGGGAACCCGGCGTGCAGGATCAGCCCGGCAACTTCGTGCAGGCGCTGGTAGGTCGCGGCGCTGGCGTCGGCACTATAAATGCCGGCCTGCAGGTCATTGGCGACGGTTTGCTCGCCGAACAGGCGTTTGCGTTCCACATCGGAGCGCAGGCGAATCGCTCCCAGTGCTTCCACCAGGCGCATGGCCACGTGGCTTTTGCCAACGGCGGAAACGCCGTGGGTGATGGCCATGAAGCGCGAAGGGATGGTGCTGTAGCTTTCCGCCAGGTTGGCGTAGTTGCGGTATTGGCGCAGTGTCGTGGCGCGCTGCACCGCAGTGGCCTCGGCCGGCATGCTGAACAGGGTGACCTTGGCGCGCACCAGTGCGCGGTAGGCTTTATAGAAGTTCAGCAGTTCCAGGCCCTGGTAATCGCCGGTCAGCTCCAGGTATTGGCTGATGAATCGACGCGCCAGGCACTTGAGGCCGCGGTCTTCCAGGTCCATCGCCAGGAAGGCGGTGTCGGCGTACACGTCGGTGAAGCGGAACGGTTCGTTGAACTCGATGCAATCGAAGATCACCACGCGGCCGTCGATCACGGTGGCGTTGCCCAAATGGATGTCACCATGGCATTCGCGAATGAAACCCTCGGCCTTGCGCTGGGCGAACAGTGGCTTGAGGCGATCGAAGCTGGTTTCGGCCCAGGCCAGCAGGGCGTCCAGTTGCAGCAGGTCGGCCTTGTCGCTGAGGAAGGGGCGAATCTGCTCGAAGTTCTGCCGTACAGGGGCCATGACGCTGTCCGCGGTCCCGGCTTCGTGTTCAGCCGGCACTCGCGGGGCGTCCAAGTGGAAGCGGGCGATCTGTTCAGCCATCTGGTCGATGTGCGCGGGTGTCAGTTCGCCGTTGGCTTGCAGCGTGCTGAGCAATCCGTCCTGGGCAAACTGGCGCATTTTCAGCGCGTATTCGATGGCCGGACCTTCGCCACCCAGTTGTGGCGCTTCGGCGCTACCGGTGATCGGTAACACTTCGAGATAAAGATCCTCGGTCAGGCGCTGGTTCAGGCGCAGCTCTTCAGCGCAGAAATGCCCCCGGGCCTCGAGGGTGGTGAAGTCGAGGAAGCCGAAGTTCATCGGCTTCTTCACTTTATAAGCAAAGGGGCCGGTAAGCACGACCCAGGAAATGTGGGTCTCGATGACCTTGAATCCATCTACAGGATGCGGGTAGAGGGCCGGGTTTTGCAGAGCGGCGATCAGGGACTGGCTCACAGGCGATCCTTAAGAGTCGGAAAAATTCAGGCGCTCATTATGGCGTCTAGCCAGCCTAACGCAAACTCGCGGGCCTCCTGTTGAGGATGAATAAAGTGCGTATAATCCGCCGCCATGACTCGTACTCGAACCCCCCGTACCCCAAAGAAACCCCCCTCCCAAGGCCTGCGGCCCTGGCTGGGCTGGGCCCTTAAACTCAGCCTGGTCGGCCTTGTGGTGCTGGCCGGGTTCGCCGTTTACCTCGATGCCATCGTGCAGGAGAAGTTCTCCGGCAAGCGCTGGACCATTCCGGCCAAGGTCTACGCGCGTCCGCTCGAGCTGTTCGTCGGACAAAAGCTGAGCAGGGACGATTTTCTCACCGAGCTCGATGCCTTGGGTTATCGCCGTGAAAGTGTGGCCAACGGTCCGGGCGCGGCCTCGGTCAATGGCAGTACCGTCGATCTGAACACCCGTGGCTTCCAGTTCTATGAAGGCATGGAGCAAGCGCAACCGGTGCGAGTGCGTTTCTCCGGTGATTACGTGGCCGAACTGTCGGGGACCAAGGGTTCGAAGTTGTCGGTGGTTCGCCTGGAACCGCTGCTGATCGGCGGCCTGTACCCGAAAAACCTCGAAGACCGGATCCTGATCAAGATCGATCAGGTGCCGCCGTATTTGCTCGAGACTCTGGTCGCTGTCGAAGACCGTGATTTCTACCACCACTTTGGTGTCTCGCCAAAGTCGATTGCCCGGGCGATCTGGGTCAACGGCTCGTCGGGCCGCATGCGTCAGGGCGGTAGTACCCTGACCCAGCAGCTGGTCAAGAACTTCTACCTGACCAACGAGCGCAGCCTGACCCGCAAGCTGACCGAAGCAATGATGGCGCTGCTGCTGGAGCTGCACTACGACAAGCCTGAGATCCTCGAGGCTTACCTCAACGAAGTGTTTATCGGCCAGGACGGCCAGCGCGCGGTGCACGGTTTCGGCCTGGCCAGCCAGTTCTTCTTCAGCCAGCCACTGGCCGAGCTGAAGTTGCATCAGGTGGCCTTGCTGGTCGGCATGGTCAAGGGGCCGTCCTCCTACAACCCGCGCCGGTATCCGGAGCGTGCACTTGAGCGGCGCAACCTGGTGCTCGATGTGCTGCAGGAGCAGGGCGTTGCCACGGCCGAGCAAGTCGAAGCCGCGAAGAAAATGCCACTGGGCGTGACCAAGCGCGGCAGCCTGGCGGACAGCTCGTTCCCTGGCTTCCTCGATCTGGTCAAGCGCCAGCTGCGTGAAGACTACCGCGACGAAGACTTGACCGAAGAGGGGCTGCGGATCTTTACCAGCTTCGATCCGATCCTGCAGATGAAGGCCGAGGCGTCGGTCAACGACACGTTCAAGCGCCTGTCCGGCCGCAAGGGTTCTGATGAGGTCGAGGCGGCCATGGTCGTGACCAACCCCGAAACCGGCGAGGTGCAGGCCATGATCGGCAGTCGCCAGGCCAGCTTTGCCGGTTTCAACCGGGCACTGGACGCGGTGCGGCCGATCGGCTCGTTGATCAAGCCGGCGGTGTACCTGACGGCGCTGGAAAAGCCGAGCCAGTACACCTTGACCAGTTGGCTGTCGGACGACTACTTCTCGGTCAAGGGTGCGGACGGCCAGGTCTGGAAACCACAGAACTATGATCGCCGTTCCCACGGCACGGTTTTCCTTTATCAAGGGCTGGCGCACTCCTACAACTTGTCGACCGCACGCCTGGGCCTGGCCGTGGGTGTGCCGAATGTCCTCAAGACACTCGGGCGCCTGGGTGTCAGTCGCGAGTTCCCGGCCTTCCCCTCGATGTTGCTGGGTGCCGGCGGCATGACCCCGATCGAAGTGGCGACCATGTACCAAACGCTCGCCAACGGTGGCTTCAATACGCCGATGCGCGGGATTCGTAGCGTCCTGACGGCCGAAGGCGAGCCGCTCAAGCGTTATCCGTTCCAGATCCAGCAACGTTTCGACCCGGCGTCGATCTACCTGATCCAGAGCGCCATGCAGCGCGTAATGCGTGAAGGTACCGGCAGCTCGGTCTACAACGTGTTGCCAAAGACCTTGACCCTGGCCGGCAAGACCGGGACCAGCAACGACTCGCGAGACAGTTGGTTCGCAGGTTTCAGTCAGGACTTGCTGGCGGTGGTCTGGTTGGGACGCGACGACAACGGCAAGACACCGTTCACCGGTGCCACCGGTGCGTTGCAGGTCTGGACCAGCTTCATGCGCAAGGCCGACCCGTTGCCGCTGGACATGCCGCAGCCGGATAATATCGTTCAGGCCTGGGTCGATTCGCGAACCGGCCAAGGCTCCGACGCCGGTTGCCCCGGCGCCGTACAGATGCCGTATATTCGTGGCAGCGAACCGCCTCCCGGTCCCGCTTGTGGTGGCGAAAGCCCGATCAACGGTGAAACGGTGATGGATTGGGTCAAGGGCTGGATGAATTAAGCAAAGAGGGTTTCAAGTGAACAAGTGGTTGATTCCAGCGGTGACCGCCGTGGCTTTGCTCAGCGGTTGTTCTTCGGTACAGCGCGGCTCGATTCCGGTGGTGGACTCCGGTACCAAGGTCTCCAATAGCGAGCGCGTATCAGCGAACGGCGGCTACCGTCAGACGACGGTAAAACGTCCTGTGCAATCCCAGACCCAGGAGATTCCACAAGGCGATACCGGTGTTGTCGTGATGGTGCCAGGGGGTGGTGCGGTGGCGTCGGCGCCAATCAGCACCAGCCCGATTACGCCAGGCCCGATTACCCCGGGTCCGATCACGCCAGGCCCGATGAGCACGTCGCCGGTTCAGTCCGCACCGGTCAATCAGGGCAGCTACAGCATGCCTTCGACGCCGAGCGGGATTCCGTCAGCGAGTTCCGGTGGCCTGTCCGCCGACGAACAACTGGACGGTCCGGTGCTGGCCCTGTTGACCACCGCCCAGCAGCAACAGGCTAGCGGCGACCTCAATGGTGCTTCTTCCAGTCTCGAGCGCGCCCAGCGTGTCGCCCCGCGTGAGCCGCAAGTACTCTATCGCCTGGCGCAGGTGCGCATGGCCCAAGGTGATGCGCCGCAGGCCGAACAATTTGCCCGCCGTGGCCTGACCTTCGCCAACGGGCGCCCGGCACTGCAGGCCAGCCTGTGGGAGCTGATCGCCCAGGCGCGTGAGAAGCAGGGCGACTCCGCGGGCGCCGCACTGGCTCGTCAGAAAGCCAAGGTTACTTCGTGATGGATGTACGTTTCCCAAAGATTGCCGATCAGCTGCTGCTGATCGAACGTGAGTTGCGGGTGCAAGGGTGGTGGGATGAAGTCCCGCCATCCGCTGAAGCGTTGTCCAGCGTCGAGCCGTTTTCGGTCGATACGCTGGACTTCGAACAGTGGCTGCAATGGATCTTCCTGCCGCGCATGAAAGCAATTCTGGAACAGGACTTGCCCTTGCCGAATGCATCGGGGATTCAGGAGATGGCCGAAATGGTCTTTGCCGGGCGCAATGTCCAGGGCAAGGATCGGCAGCTGCAGGTGTTGCTCAAAGAGTTCGATCAACTGATCACCGCTTCGCGCTAACCCCCCCCGATCCCCTGTAGGAGCGAGCCTGCTCGCGATGGTCGTCAACGGTGACACGGGCTGTCTGAATGCCCGCGTTGCCTGGACGTTTTTCGCGAGCAAGCTTTGCTCCTACATGCAGTTATCCGCAATCTGCTTTTGCGTTTCGCCGATGCGCTCCTGACGCTGGGAGCCATCGAGGCGCCGCATCTGGCCATCCACTTCCTCTCTCAAACGCGGATTATTCTGCAACTGCGCCAGATTGGTTCGCGCCTGTTCGCAGAAAGCCTTCAGCTGGTTCTGTTGCTCGGCCACCTGCTTCTTCACGGACGTGTCGATCGCCTGCTGGTCGCCAATAGCGCCGCTGTGTCCGGCAGTGCCTGGCTTGCCTGGTTGTGAGGCTGGCGTGACGACAGTAGTGGCTGCCTGATCCCGAGGCGGTTGAGCATCGAAATGGGTAACGCCCTGGGCGTCGACCCACTTGTAAATCTGCGCGGCCATGGACGGCGGGCTGAGGGCGACCATCAGGCCGGCGATGAGGAAGTGCGTACGCATGCCAATTCCTTGTCAAAAGTTGCGCAATTGAAGCTAACACACAGGGGGTTTACAGGTTTTTTCTTGCGTTCTCATGTGGTTAGTAGAATAAACCTCATAGACGACTTGACTTGCAAGGGACGAAACAGAAGAATCCAAAGTCCGCTGTAGAGGGACTGCCAGAAGCAGACCCACTCGGCAGATCATGAGGCGCACATCCGCGCCGACCTGTTACACCCGCAACGCGTTACCTCGCGCTGGGTGGGAAAAGCCCGCAACACTTGGGACGATCCCAATACTTGCTCAGTCAGTGCTGACGTAGTCGGCGACCACCGTCGCTCATGCTCTGCTGAGAAGTAAACCTATTAAGACCCGTCCTTTTGTGGGCGGTATTCTGGCGTTTTAGAGGTGAACAACGTGGAGCTTTTATCTGGCGGTGAGATGCTCGTCCGCTTTTTGCGCGACGAAGGCGTCAAATATATCTACGGGTACCCGGGTGGTGCTCTTCTTCATGTCTATGATGCCTTGTTCAAAGAACCGGAAGTGACCCACATCCTGGTTCGTCACGAGCAGGCTGCGACCCATATGGCTGACGGCTACGCCCGTGCCACCGGTAAAGCCGGCGTGGTACTGGTGACTTCCGGCCCGGGCGCAACCAACGCCATCACCGGTATCGCCACGGCCTACATGGACTCCATTCCGATGGTGGTGATTTCTGGCCAGGTGCCTAGCACCATGGTCGGTACCGACGCTTTCCAGGAAACCGACATGATCGGTATCTCCCGGCCGATCGTGAAACACAGCTTCATGATCAAGCACGCGTCGGAAATCCCGGAAGTCATGAAGAAGGCTTTCTACCTGGCGCAATCCGGTCGTCCTGGTCCGGTCGTTGTCGATATCCCGAAAGACATGACCAACCCGGCCGAGAAGTTCGAATACGTCTTCCCGAAAAAAGCCAAGCTGCGTTCCTACAGCCCGGCCGTTCGCGGCCACTCGGGGCAAATCCGCAAGGCGGCAGAAATGCTCCTGGCGGCCAAGCGTCCTGTGCTGTACTCGGGCGGTGGCGTCATCCTCGGTGGTGGCTCCGCGCCGCTCACCGAGTTGGCGAAGATGCTCAATCTGCCAGTGACCAATACCCTGATGGGCCTGGGTGGCTTCCCTGGCACCGACCGTCAGTTCATCGGCATGCTGGGCATGCACGGCAGCTACACCGCCAACCTGGCGATGCACCATGCTGACGTGATCCTGGCCGTCGGCGCACGTTTCGACGACCGCGTCATCAACGGCGCATCGAAGTTCTGCCCGAACGCCAAGATCATCCACATCGACATCGACCCGGCTTCGATTTCCAAGACCATCAAGGCCGATGTGCCTATCGTGGGTCCGGTCGAGAGCGTCCTGACCGAAATGGTCGCGATCCTCAAGGAAATCGGCGAGACCCCGAACAAGGAGTCCGTGGCCAGTTGGTGGAAGCAGATCGACGAGTGGCGCGGTGACCGCGGCCTGTTCCCTTACGACAAGGGCGACGGCAGCGTCATCAAGCCGCAGGCGGTGATTGAAACCCTGTGCGAAGTGACCAAGGGCGATGCCTTTGTTGCCTCCGACGTGGGTCAGCACCAGATGTTCGCGGCGCAGTACTACAAGTTCAACAAGCCGAACCGCTGGATCAACTCCGGTGGCCTGGGCACCATGGGCTTCGGTTTCCCGGCAGCCATGGGCATCAAGTTGAGCTTCCCGGATGATGATGTCGCCTGCGTAACGGGCGAGGGCAGCATCCAGATGAACATTCAGGAATTGTCGACCTGCCTGCAATACGGTTTGCCGGTCAAGATCGTCATCCTGAACAACGGTGTACTGGGCATGGTTCGCCAGTGGCAGGACATGAGCTACGGCAGCCGCCACTCTCATTCCTACATGGAATCGCTGCCTGATTTCGTCAAGCTGGCGGAGGCCTACGGCCACGTTGGCGTGCGCATCACCGATTCGAAAGATTTGAAGTCGAAGATGGAAGAAGCGTTCGCCATGAAAGATCGCCTGGTAGTGATCGATATTGCGGTCGACACCAGCGAGCACGTCTACCCGATGCAGATCAAAGACGGCTCCATGCGCGATATGTGGCTGAGCAAGACGGAGCGTACTTAATCATGCGGCACATTATTTCCTTGCTTCTGGAAAACGAACCTGGCGCTTTGTCTCGTGTAGTCGGCCTGTTCTCGCAGCGCAACTACAACATCGAAAGCCTGACCGTGGCACCCACCGAAGACCCGACCCTGTCGCGTCTGACGCTGACCACTGTCGGTCACGATGAGGTCATCGAGCAGATCACCAAGAACCTGAACAAACTGATCGAAGTGGTCAAATTGGTCGACCTGTCGGAAAGTGCTCACATCGAGCGCGAACTGATGCTGGTCAAGGTCAAGGCCACCGGCGCCCAGCGCGCCGAGATCAAGCGCACCACCGATATTTACCGTGGACAGATCGTCGATGTCAGTGCCAGCGTATATACCGTTCAATTGACCGGTACCAGCGACAAGCTCGACAGCTTCATCCAGTCCATTGGCACCGCCTCGATCCTGGAGACCGTCCGCAGTGGCGTCACCGGTATTGCCCGCGGCGACAAAGTACTCAGCATCTAAACCAAATTAGCGAATGGCCTGAACGGCCTGATAGAGGGGAAATTCATGAAAGTTTTCTACGATAAAGACTGCGACCTGTCGATCATCCAGGGCAAGAAAGTTGCCATCATCGGTTACGGTTCCCAGGGCCACGCTCAAGCGTGCAACCTGAAAGACTCCGGCGTTGACGTGACTGTTGGCCTGCGCAAAGGCTCGGCCACTGTTGCCAAGGCTGAAGCCCATGGCCTGAAAGTGACTGACGTTGCTTCCGCCGTTGCTGCTGCCGACCTGGTCATGATCCTGACCCCGGACGAGTTCCAGTCTTCCCTGTACAAGAACGAAATCGAGCCGAACATCAAGAAAGGCGCCACCCTGGCCTTCTCCCACGGCTTCGCGATCCACTACAACCAGGTTGTGCCGCGCGCTGACCTCGACGTGATCATGATCGCGCCGAAGGCACCAGGCCACACCGTACGTTCCGAGTTCGTGAAAGGCGGCGGTATCCCTGACCTGATCGCGATCTACCAGGACGCTTCCGGCAACGCCAAGAACGTTGCGCTGTCCTACGCTGCCGGTGTTGGCGGCGGTCGTACCGGCATCATCGAAACCACCTTCAAGGACGAGACTGAAACCGACCTGTTCGGCGAACAAGCCGTTCTGTGCGGCGGTACCGTTGAGCTGGTGAAAGCTGGCTTCGAAACTCTGGTTGAAGCTGGCTACGCGCCGGAAATGGCCTACTTCGAGTGCCTGCACGAACTGAAGCTGATCGTTGACCTCATGTACGAAGGCGGTATCGCCAACATGAACTACTCGATCTCCAACAACGCCGAGTACGGCGAGTACGTGACCGGCCCGGAAGTGATCAACGCCGAATCCCGTCAGGCCATGCGCAACGCCCTGAAACGTATTCAGGACGGCGAATACGCCAAGATGTTCATCAGCGAAGGCGCTACCGGCTATCCTTCGATGACCGCCAAGCGTCGTAACAACGCCGCGCACGGTATCGAAGTCATCGGCGAGCAACTGCGCTCCATGATGCCTTGGATCGGTGCCAACAAGATCGTCGACAAAGCCAAGAACTAAGTCGAGCGCTTGTACGAAAAACGCGGCTTAGGCCGCGTTTTTTCGTTTGGGTGACCGGTTCTGGTATAAAGCTGCATCGTTTGCGGTCGAACCGTCGTCCCAGACACCTGTCGAAACTTTCCACCCCGTTGCAAGGTAATGTCCATGAGCGAACGTCCCGAAGAGCCAAAGCAGGCTTCTGACGCCGAAAGCCTTCTGCCCATCGATGAGCACATCGAAGAAGGGCATGACGCTGAAGGCCGTAAAGTCCGGCATCGTGGTATCTATCTTCTGCCGAATCTGTTCACCACTGCGAACCTGTTCGCAGGGTTCTACTCCATCATCAACTCGATGAGCGCCCAGAGTGCCTTGAGCGCCGGTGACTCGATCGGTGCGAGCAAGTATTTCGCCTTTGCCGCCATCGCGATTTTCGTGGCGATGGTGCTCGACGGCCTCGACGGCCGCGTTGCCCGCATGACCAACACCCAGAGTGCCTTTGGTGCTGAATACGACTCGCTGTCGGACATGGTTGCCTTTGGCGTGGCGCCGGCATTGCTCGCCTTTGGCTGGGCGCTTGGCGACATGGGCAAGGTCGGCTGGATGGTCGCCTTCATCTATGTAGCGGGCGCGGCGTTGCGCCTGGCGCGCTTCAACACCCAGGTCGGTACTGCCGACAAGCGCTATTTCATAGGTCTGGCCAGCCCGGCTGCGGCCGGTGTAGTAGCCGGTATTGTCTGGGCGTTCAGCGATTACGGCATCCAGGGTTCCAAGATGTCCTTCCTGGTTGCGCTGATGGTGGCGGCGGCCGGCATGCTGATGGTCAGCAACATCAAGTACAACAGCTTCAAGGAGCTGGACTTGAAAGGGCGCGTACCTTTCGTGGCGATCCTTGCCGTGGTGCTGGTGTTCGCGGTCGTGTTCAGTGATCCGCCGCGTATCCTGCTCCTGGTGTTCCTCGCCTACGCAGCCTCCGGTCCGGTGCAATACCTGTTACATCTTCGTCGCCGCAAAAGCGCCGAGTGATGTAATTTCCCTCATACTCCGCAGTCTATTGGTGCGTCTGTTCTCCAATGCTGCGGAGTAGCCATGCTGATCAAAGTCCCAAAAGCGTCCGACTGCCATGAGTCGGACGTCACGCCTGAATCCTTCTATCTTTCGCGACGCAATGTATTGGGCGCTGCCGTGGCCGGATTGGCCGTGACCAGTCTGCCGCGATGGGCTGTGGCCGATGAAGCGGCGCGTTACCCGGATGTCGAGCCTGGCAAGGCGCCGTCCTGGTTTGCCGAAAAACTTCCCTCCACCCGTTGGGGTGCCGTCAGCGTGAAGGATGAGGCGATCACGCCATTCAAGGACGCGACGCACTACAACAACTTCTATGAGTTCGGCACTGACAAGGGTGACCCGGCGGCGAACGCCGGTGCGCTGAAAACCGAGCCCTGGACCGTGGTCGTGGACGGGGAGGTGGGCAAGCCGGGGCGGTATGCGCTGGAAGACTTCATGAAGCCTTACCAGCTGGAAGAGCGCATTTACCGGTTGCGCTGTGTAGAGGCGTGGTCGATGGTGATTCCATGGATCGGCTTCCCCATTTCGGCGTTGCTCAATCAGGTAGAGCCGACGTCAAACGCCAAATTCATTCGCTTCGAAACCCTGCAGGATCCCAAGAGCATGCCAGGGCAACGCTCCGGGTTCGCCTTGATCGACTGGCCTTATGTAGAAGGGCTGCGATTGGACGAAGCAATGAATCCGCTGGCAATACTGGCGGTGGGGATGTATGGGCGCGAGTTACCGAATCAGAACGGGGCTCCCTTGCGTTTGGTCGTGCCATGGAAATACGGGTTCAAAAGCATCAAGTCCATCGTGCGGATAAGCCTGGTGAGCGAGCAGCCTAAAACCACATGGCAGAGTATTGCCGCGGACGAGTACGGCTTCTACGCGAACGTGAACCCTACGGTTGACCACCCGCGCTGGACTCAGGCCCGCGAGCGCCGGCTACCGAGTGGCCTGTTCAAGCCCAATGTGCGTGACACGCTGATGTTCAACGGCTATGCCGATGAAGTCGCTTCTTTATATGCAGGGCTCGATCTGCGGAAAAACTATTGATGCGCTATCCGCTATGGCGTTCAGCGGTTTTCGTGTCTGCATTGGTGTGGCCTCTGCTTTGGTTGTACCAGGCCTGGCAGGATGCGCTGGGGCCTGATCCCGGCAAGGTGCTGGTCGACCGATTGGGGTTGGGGACACTTGTTCTGTTGCTCATCACATTAAGCATGACGCCCCTGCAGAAACTCACGGGTTGGGCGGGGTGGGTAGCTGTCCGGCGGCAATTGGGGTTGTGGTGTTTCGCTTATGTGGTTCTGCACTTGAGCGCCTATCTGGCTTTTATCCTCGGGTTCGACTGGTCGCAGCTTGGTGTCGAGTTGCGCAAGCGTCCGTATATCATTGTCGGGGCCTTGGGCTTCTTGTGTTTGCTGGCATTGGCGTGCACATCCAATCGATACAGTCAGCGACGTTTGAGGGCTCGCTGGAAGCAGCTGCATCGCCTGGCTTATCTGGTTCTCGTGCTTGGATTGCTGCATATGCTCTGGATCGTACGCGCCGATCTGAAGGAGTGGTCGATCTATGCATCTATGGGTGCATTGCTGTTAGTGTTGAGGCTGCCGCCGCTGGCCCGTCGAATTCCGCGTCTAATGGCCAAAAAGGGCTCTTCTGCCAAAAAGGCGTAATTAGTGGTTGACGGCAGATTCTGGAGGCCTATAATTCGCCCCACTTCCGGCGCAGTCGAAACGGAAAACTCCTTGGTAAACAATGAGTTAAGAAGTTTTCGGCAGCAGGTTGCTTCAGGTTATCGAAGCGCCAAGGAAGTTGAAAAAGAGGTGTTGACAGCAGCGTGTAACGCTGTAGAATTCGCCTCCCGCTGATGAGAGATCTGAAGCGCAAGTGGTTGAAGTTGTTAAGGATTCCTTGAAAACTTCTGAAAAATACCACTTGACAGCAAATGAGGCTGCTGTAGAATGCGCGCCTCGGTTGAGACGAAAGATCTTAACCAACCGCTCTTTAACAACTGAATCAAGCAATTCGTGTGGGTGCTTGTGGAGTCAGACTGCTAGTCAACAGATTATCAGCATCACAAGTTACTCCGCGAGAAATCAAAGATGTAACCAACGATTGCTGAGCCAAGTTTAGGGTTTTCTCAAAACCCAAAGATGTTTGAACTGAAGAGTTTGATCATGGCTCAGATTGAACGCTGGCGGCAGGCCTAACACATGCAAGTCGAGCGGATGAAGAGAGCTTGCTCTCTGATTCAGCGGCGGACGGGTGAGTAATGCCTAGGAATCTGCCTGGTAGTGGGGGACAACGTTTCGAAAGGAACGCTAATACCGCATACGTCCTACGGGAGAAAGCAGGGGACCTTCGGGCCTTGCGCTATCAGATGAGCCTAGGTCGGATTAGCTAGTTGGTGAGGTAATGGCTCACCAAGGCGACGATCCGTAACTGGTCTGAGAGGATGATCAGTCACACTGGAACTGAGACACGGTCCAGACTCCTACGGGAGGCAGCAGTGGGGAATATTGGACAATGGGCGAAAGCCTGATCCAGCCATGCCGCGTGTGTGAAGAAGGTCTTCGGATTGTAAAGCACTTTAAGTTGGGAGGAAGGGTTGTAGATTAATACTCTGCAATTTTGACGTTACCGACAGAATAAGCACCGGCTAACTCTGTGCCAGCAGCCGCGGTAATACAGAGGGTGCAAGCGTTAATCGGAATTACTGGGCGTAAAGCGCGCGTAGGTGGTTTGTTAAGTTGGATGTGAAAGCCCCGGGCTCAACCTGGGAACTGCATTCAAAACTGACAAGCTAGAGTATGGTAGAGGGTGGTGGAATTTCCTGTGTAGCGGTGAAATGCGTAGATATAGGAAGGAACACCAGTGGCGAAGGCGACCACCTGGACTGATACTGACACTGAGGTGCGAAAGCGTGGGGAGCAAACAGGATTAGATACCCTGGTAGTCCACGCCGTAAACGATGTCAACTAGCCGTTGGGAGCCTTGAGCTCTTAGTGGCGCAGCTAACGCATTAAGTTGACCGCCTGGGGAGTACGGCCGCAAGGTTAAAACTCAAATGAATTGACGGGGGCCCGCACAAGCGGTGGAGCATGTGGTTTAATTCGAAGCAACGCGAAGAACCTTACCAGGCCTTGACATCCAATGAACTTTCCAGAGATGGATTGGTGCCTTCGGGAACATTGAGACAGGTGCTGCATGGCTGTCGTCAGCTCGTGTCGTGAGATGTTGGGTTAAGTCCCGTAACGAGCGCAACCCTTGTCCTTAGTTACCAGCACGTAATGGTGGGCACTCTAAGGAGACTGCCGGTGACAAACCGGAGGAAGGTGGGGATGACGTCAAGTCATCATGGCCCTTACGGCCTGGGCTACACACGTGCTACAATGGTCGGTACAGAGGGTTGCCAAGCCGCGAGGTGGAGCTAATCCCATAAAACCGATCGTAGTCCGGATCGCAGTCTGCAACTCGACTGCGTGAAGTCGGAATCGCTAGTAATCGCGAATCAGAATGTCGCGGTGAATACGTTCCCGGGCCTTGTACACACCGCCCGTCACACCATGGGAGTGGGTTGCACCAGAAGTAGCTAGTCTAACCTTCGGGGGGACGGTTACCACGGTGTGATTCATGACTGGGGTGAAGTCGTAACAAGGTAGCCGTAGGGGAACCTGCGGCTGGATCACCTCCTTAATCGACGACTCAGCTGCTCCATGAGCTCCCACACGAATTGCTTGATTCATTGAAGAAGACGAAAAGGTCGTTTCTACCTGGAAATGGCTGTTTTGTTTTAAAGCTTAGAAATGAGCATTCCATCGAATTGATGGTGAATGTTGATTTCTAGTCTTTGACTAGTTCGTTCTTTAAAAATTTGGGTATGTGATAGAAAGATAGACTGAACGTTACTTTCACTGGTAACGGATCAGGCTAAGGTAAAATTTGTGAGTTCTCTTAGTTGAGAAATTCGAATTTTCGGCGAATGTCGTCTTCATAGTATAACCAGATTGCTTGGGGTTATATGGTCAAGTGAAGAAGCGCATACGGTGGATGCCTTGGCAGTCAGAGGCGATGAAAGACGTGGTAGCCTGCGAAAAGCTTCGGGGAGTCGGCAAACAGACTTTGATCCGGAGATGTCTGAATGGGGGAACCCAGCCATCATAAGATGGTTATCTTGTACTGAATACATAGGTGCAAGAGGCGAACCAGGGGAACTGAAACATCTAAGTACCCTGAGGAAAAGAAATCAACCGAGATTCCCTTAGTAGTGGCGAGCGAACGGGGACTAGCCCTTAAGTGGCTTTGAGATTAGCGGAACGCTCTGGAAAGTGCGGCCATAGTGGGTGATAGCCCTGTACGCGAAAATCTCTTAGTCATGAAATCGAGTAGGACGGAGCACGAGAAACTTTGTCTGAATATGGGGGGACCATCCTCCAAGGCTAAATACTACTGACTGACCGATAGTGAACTAGTACCGTGAGGGAAAGGCGAAAAGAACCCCGGAGAGGGGAGTGAAATAGATCCTGAAACCGTATGCGTACAAGCAGTGGGAGCCTACTTTGTTAGGTGACTGCGTACCTTTTGTATAATGGGTCAGCGACTTATTTTCAGTGGCGAGCTTAACCGAATAGGGGAGGCGTAGCGAAAGCGAGTCTTAATAGGGCGTCTAGTCGCTGGGAATAGACCCGAAACCGGGCGATCTATCCATGGGCAGGTTGAAGGTTAGGTAACACTGACTGGAGGACCGAACCGACTACCGTTGAAAAGTTAGCGGATGACCTGTGGATCGGAGTGAAAGGCTAATCAAGCTCGGAGATAGCTGGTTCTCCTCGAAAGCTATTTAGGTAGCGCCTCATGTATCACTGTAGGGGGTAGAGCACTGTTTCGGCTAGGGGGTCATCCCGACTTACCAAACCGATGCAAACTCCGAATACCTACAAGTGCCGAGCATGGGAGACACACGGCGGGTGCTAACGTCCGTCGTGAAAAGGGAAACAACCCAGACCGTCAGCTAAGGTCCCAAAGTTATGGTTAAGTGGGAAACGATGTGGGAAGGCTTAGACAGCTAGGAGGTTGGCTTAGAAGCAGCCACCCTTTAAAGAAAGCGTAATAGCTCACTAGTCGAGTCGGCCTGCGCGGAAGATGTAACGGGGCTCAAACCATACACCGAAGCTACGGGTATCACTTAGGTGATGCGGTAGAGGAGCGTTCTGTAAGCCTGTGAAGGTGAGTTGAGAAGCTTGCTGGAGGTATCAGAAGTGCGAATGCTGACATGAGTAACGACAATGGGTGTGAAAAACACCCACGCCGAAAGACCAAGGTTTCCTGCGCAACGTTAATCGACGCAGGGTTAGTCGGTCCCTAAGGCGAGGCTGAAAAGCGTAGTCGATGGAAAACAGGTTAATATTCCTGTACTTCTGGTTATTGCGATGGAGGGACGGAGAAGGCTAGGCCAGCTTGGCGTTGGTTGTCCAAGTTTAAGGTGGTAGGCTGGAATCTTAGGTAAATCCGGGATTCTAAGGCCGAGAGCTGATGACGAGTTACCTTTTAGGTGACGAAGTGGTTGATGCCATGCTTCCAAGAAAAGCTTCTAAGCTTCAGATAACCAGGAACCGTACCCCAAACCGACACAGGTGGTTGGGTAGAGAATACCAAGGCGCTTGAGAGAACTCGGGTGAAGGAACTAGGCAAAATGGCACCGTAACTTCGGGAGAAGGTGCGCCGGTGAGGGTGAAGGACTTGCTCCGTAAGCCCACGCCGGTCGAAGATACCAGGCCGCTGCGACTGTTTATTAAAAACACAGCACTCTGCAAACACGAAAGTGGACGTATAGGGTGTGACGCCTGCCCGGTGCCGGAAGGTTAATTGATGGGGTTAGCTAACGCGAAGCTCTTGATCGAAGCCCCGGTAAACGGCGGCCGTAACTATAACGGTCCTAAGGTAGCGAAATTCCTTGTCGGGTAAGTTCCGACCTGCACGAATGGCGTAACGATGGCGGCGCTGTCTCCACCCGAGACTCAGTGAAATTGAAATCGCTGTGAAGATGCAGTGTATCCGCGGCTAGACGGAAAGACCCCGTGAACCTTTACTATAGCTTTGCACTGGACTTTGAATTTGCTTGTGTAGGATAGGTGGGAGGCTTTGAAGCGTGGACGCCAGTTCGCGTGGAGCCATCCTTGAAATACCACCCTGGCAACTTTGAGGTTCTAACTCAGGTCCGTTATCCGGATCGAGGACAGTGTATGGTGGGTAGTTTGACTGGGGCGGTCTCCTCCTAAAGAGTAACGGAGGAGTACGAAGGTGCGCTCAGACCGGTCGGAAATCGGTCGTAGAGTATAAAGGCAAAAGCGCGCTTGACTGCGAGACAGACACGTCGAGCAGGTACGAAAGTAGGTCTTAGTGATCCGGTGGTTCTGTATGGAAGGGCCATCGCTCAACGGATAAAAGGTACTCCGGGGATAACAGGCTGATACCGCCCAAGAGTTCATATCGACGGCGGTGTTTGGCACCTCGATGTCGGCTCATCACATCCTGGGGCTGAAGCCGGTCCCAAGGGTATGGCTGTTCGCCATTTAAAGTGGTACGCGAGCTGGGTTTAGAACGTCGTGAGACAGTTCGGTCCCTATCTGCCGTGGACGTTTGAGATTTGAGAGGGGCTGCTCCTAGTACGAGAGGACCGGAGTGGACGAACCTCTGGTGTTCCGGTTGTCACGCCAGTGGCATTGCCGGGTAGCTATGTTCGGAATAGATAACCGCTGAAAGCATCTAAGCGGGAAACTAGCCTCAAGATGAGATCTCACTGGGACCTTGAGTCCCCTGAAGGGCCGTCGAAGACTACGACGTTGATAGGTTGGGTGTGTAAGCGCTGTGAGGCGTTGAGCTAACCAATACTAATTGCCCGTGAGGCTTGACCATATAACACCCAAGCAATTTGACTACTCGAAAGAGCATCAGATTGCGGTGTGTGAAGACGAAACGAACCGAAAGTTCGAATCTCACAAAACACCGAGCTATCACATACCCAATTTGCTGAAGCGAGGCCCTCTGGCCACGACTCAGTACCCGAATTTCTTGACGACCATAGAGCGTTGGAACCACCTGATCCCATCCCGAACTCAGAAGTGAAACGATGCATCGCCGATGGTAGTGTGGGGTTTCCCCATGTGAGAGTAGGTCATCGTCAAGATTAAATTCCAAAACCCCTATCTGCGCATGCAGGTAGGGGTTTTGTCTTTTGCCGAAAGAAAATCACGATGACTCGTGCACAAATTGGCACAGTTATTTTCGGTTCAGGGCACTAGAATAGGCCCAACCTTTTCGGAGTCAGAGCGTTATATGCCAGATCCGGTTGACGCCTCAGGGCTGTCAGAATTACCGCTGAACGATTTGGTGGCATGCCACGAGTGCGACTTGCTGATGCGCAAGCCCAAGCTCGACCATGGCGAGAAAGCCCTGTGCCCGCGATGTGGTTACGAGCTTTATGCCCATCGATACAACGTCGTGCAGCGCAGTCTCGCCCTGGTTATCGCGGCACTGCTGTTGTATATCCCGGCGAACTTTTTACCCATCATGCAACTCAATCTGCTCGGGCAATCGTCGCAAGACACTGTCTGGAGCGGGGTTGTCGGGCTTTTCGATACCGGCATGCAAAGCGTTTCAGTCATTGTGTTCCTGAGCAGCATGGCGATTCCGCTGCTCAAGCTGCTCTGCCAACTGGCCGTGTTGCTGAGTATCCGTTTCGACGTCGGACGTAGCTACGGCTTGCTGCTTTACCGTATTTACCACCATTTACGGGACTGGGGGATGCTTGAGGTTTACTTCATGGGCGTACTGGTCGCGATCGTCAAGCTGGCAGATATGGCAGCAATGACCATCGGCCTGGGCCTGGCGTGCTTCATTGGATTGTTGTTGGTTCAGGTCTGGCTGGAGGTTGTGATGTCGCCTCATCAGATCTGGCAGGCTTTATCAGGAGAGGATGCCCATGCGGGCGATTGATGCAGGCATTCTGATTTGCGCCGAATGCCATGAATTGAACAAGCAGGAAGCTGATACCGATGAACAGGTCTGTACTCGCTGCGGCGCGCTGGTGCATGCCCGCAGCCCTAACAGTGTGGCGCGGACCTGGGCGCTGCTGATCACCGCAGCCATTCTTTACATACCGGCCAATGTGTTGCCGATCATGACCGTGAGCTCCCTGGGCAAGGGTGATCCCAGCACCATCATGTCCGGTGTGATCCAACTGGTTCAGCACGGCATGATTCCCATTGCCGCAGTGGTGTTTATCGCCAGCATTGTGGTGCCCACGTTCAAACTGGTGGGTATCGCCTTGCTGCTGTTTTCCGTGCAGCGTCACCAGCCACTGTCGGCCCGCCAGCGCATATGGATGTACCGCTTTATCGAGTTCATCGGCCGCTGGTCGATGCTCGATATCTTTGTGATCGCCATCCTGGTGGCGCTCGTGAATTTTGGACGGCTTGCCACCATCGAAGCTGACCTGGGCGCCATTGCGTTCGCCAGCGTGGTGATTCTGACGATGCTTGCCGCAGTAACTTTCGATCCCCGACTGATTTGGGATAACACGGAGTCGGACGACGACCATGACTGATCTGCCTACAGCTAAAACCCGACCGGCTTCGAACTGGTCGGCCATCTGGGTGTTGCCCCTGATTGCCTTGATCATTGGTGGCTGGCTTGGCTGGCGCGCCTACAACGAAACCGGTATCGAGGTTCAGGTACGTTTCGAAAGCGGTGAAGGCATCCAGGCCAACAAGACCGAAGTTGTCTACAAAGGCATGCCGGTCGGCAAGGTGAAAGCCCTCAAGCTTGATGATGAAGGCAGTTCCAAAGGGGTGATCGCGACCGTCGAGATGAACAAGGACGTGGAGCAATACCTGCGCACCAGCACGCGCTTCTGGTTGGTCAAGCCGAGCGTGACGCTGGCCGGTATCACCGGGCTGGAGACGCTGGTCTCGGGTAACTATGTCGCGATCAGCCCGGGTGAGGGTGAGCCTGCCCGCAAGTTCAAGGCGCTGGCCCAGGAGCCGCCGCTGTCGGACGCCCAGCCCGGCCTGCACCTGACGATCAAGGCTGATCGCCTGGGCTCGCTGAACCGCGGCAGCCCGGTGTTCTACAAGCAGATCAAGGTTGGGCAGATCAAAAGCTACGTGCTTTCCGAGGACCAGAGTACGGTCGAACTCAAGGTCTTCATCGAGCCGACCTACGCCAAGCTCGTGCGCAAACACACGCGTTTCTGGAATGCCAGCGGCATCAGCATCGATGCCAACCTGTCCGGTGTGAAAGTACGCAGTGAGTCCCTGGCCAGTATCGTTGCCGGCGGTATTGCGTTTGCCACGCCTGAAAACCGCAAGGACAGCCCGCCGACCGATCCGAGCCTGCCGTTCCGCCTTTATGAGGACTTCGATGCGGCCGCCGCCGGGATCAAGGTCAAGGTCAAGCTGAGTGACTTCGAAGGTCTGCAGGCTGGCCGCACGCCGGTGATGTACAAAGGCATTCAGGTCGGCACCCTCAAGGCGCTCAAGGTCGATCCCGATTTGTCCGGTGCCAGTGCCGAGTTGACCTTGGACCCACTGGCTGAGGACTACCTGGTCGATGGTACCCAGTTCTGGGTGGTCAAGCCGTCGATTTCCCTGGCGGGTATCACCGGCCTAGAAGCATTGGTCAAGGGTAACTACATCGCCGTGCGCCCGGGGGACAAAGGCGCTGCGCCGCAGCGTGAGTTCGTCGCACGGCCCAAGGCGCCGCCGCTGGATTTGCGTTCACCAGGCCTGCACCTGGTGTTGTTCACCGATACCCTCGGCTCGCTGGATGTGGGCAGCCCGATTCTCTACAAGCAGGTTAAGGTGGGCTCGGTACAGAGCTATCAGTTTTCGCGCAAAAAGAAACAGCTGGTGATTGGCGTCCATATCGAGAAGGAATACGAAGACCTGGTCAACGCCTCCACGCGGTTCTGGAATGCCAGTGGCATCACGTTGACGGGCGGGCTGACGGGCGGGATCCAGGTCAAGAGTGAATCGTTGCAAAGCCTGATGGCCGGCGGCATCGCCTTTGAAACACCGGAGGCCAAGGCGCCCTTGCAGAAGCGCATCCCACGTTTCCGTCTGTTCGAGAATCACGAGCAAGCCAACCAGAAAGGCGCAATGATCACCATCAAGGTCGACCGTGCCGATGGCCTGCGTACCGGGACACCGATCCGCTATAAGGGGCTGGATGTCGGCAAGATTGAAGACGTGGATCTGAGTGATGATCTGCAGTCGGTGCTACTGACTGCGCGGATCGATGAGGTTCCGGAGCGCATCGCTCGCGTTGGCAGTCAGTTCTGGGTGGTCAAGCCCGAACTGGGGCTGATCAAGACCTCGAACCTGGAAACATTGGTCACCGGGCAATACATCGAGGTGCAACCGGCAGCGAAGAACCTGGGGCCGCAGAAGAACTTCGTCGCGCTGGCCAATCCCCCGGAAAGTGCCAAACAGGAAGCCGGATTGAGCCTGGTGCTGAGCGCTCCTCGCCGTGGCTCGCTGAAGGCGGGTGTGCCGGTGACGTATCGCGAAATCACCGTGGGCAAGGTCACGGGTTATGAGTTGGGCCAGACGGCAGATCGTGTGCTGATCCGCATCCTGATCGAGCCAAAGTACGCGCCATTGGTCCGCAGTGGTACGCGCTTCTGGAACACCAGCGGTTTTGACTTTGATGTTGGCCTGTTCAGGGGGGCGACGGTGCGTACCGAATCGCTGGAGACTATGATCCAGGGCGGTGTCGCCTTCGCTACGCCAGACGGTGAACGCATGGGCAGCCCGGCGCGACCGGAGCAGACATTCCCGCTGTTCGACAAGTTCGAAGAGGAATGGCTGACCTGGGCGCCGAAGATTTCGCTGGGTAAATAACAGGCGACACCGCTCCACTGTAGGAGCGGGCTTGCCCGCGAAGAGGCCCTGAAGAGCACTGAAAGCCCCACAAAAAAGGCCGCGATCTATTGGAGCGCGGCCTTTTTCGTATCTAACGGTTCAAATCAAACCGCATCCAGCTCCGGCTCATCAGCCTCAACATTCACAGTCGCCTTCACCTGCTCATGACGACGAATGTATTTCCAGTCGTCCTCATCGATGTAGATGCCAGCCGGGCCGCTGCCACCTTCCAGGTCGATGGCGACACTGGCGCAAACCTGTGGCTTCACACTGGCCAGGATTGGCACGAAGCCCAGCTGCAGACTGGTTTCCAGCAACGCCGCCTGGTTTTTCTCGTCGATGTCCGCGGCCTCGTCGAGGTAGTAAGGCAAGCGCACTCGCCCGGCCAGGTCGCGGTCCATCAAGTGCAGCAACAAATACATGTTGGTCAGCGCCTTGATGGTCATGGTGGTGCCGTTGGACGCGGCGCCGTCGATGTCGGTGTGGATCACCGGCGATCCGTTGACCTTGGTGATTTCGAACGCCAGCTCGAACAAGTCCTTGAGGCCGAGCTGGTTGTGGTTCGCCGCTACCAGACGCGCCAGGTATTCCTTGGCTTCTTCGTTCTTGTTGTCCTGCTCGGCACTCTGGCTGAGATCGAAGACCGACAGCGTCTCGCCTTCTTCGTATTGGCCGGCACTGTGGATGATCTGGTCAATGTGCTTGAGTGCTTCCTTGTTCGGCGCCAGCACGATGCGGAAGCTCTGCAGGTTGGACACCTGGCGCTTGTTGATCTCGCGGTTGAACAGCGCCAGCTGGTGTTCGAGGCTGTCGTAGTCGCTGCGGATGTTGCGCAGGGTCCGGGCGATGTCGGTAACGGCCGCACGCCGGGCCTTGCCCAGGGTCAGGGCTTCGTCGGTGCGGTGTGCGTAGGCGTTGATCAGCAGTTGCAGGCGACGTTCCATATCGTCTTCGCTGTCGAACTTGGCCACGCCCTTGAGGCGTACCTGGGCGTACAGCGCCTCGATCTGGCCGTCGGCGCGCAGCAGGCCTTGCCAGCTGTCCTGATAGTCGTTGAGCAGCGGCAGCAGGTTGTCCATGGAATCGTCGACCGGATCCATGAACGGCGTACCGAACGGCAGATCCGCCGGCAACAGCTGACGGCGGCGCAGGGCGTCGTCGAGGGTACGTTGCTTGGCTTCCATGTCACCGATCTGCCTGCCGACCAGTTGCAGCTTGGCGGACAGTTGCTGGACGCGTTCGGTAAAGGCATCGCTGGAACGCTTCAGTTCGTCCTGGGCGGCTTCCATCTGCGCCAGCTGCTCCAGCTTGTCGCCTTCTTCGGCGCTCAGGGTTTGCGCGCGACGGAAGTCTTCCAAGGCTTTCTGCGCATCCAGCACCTGCTGGTACAGCGCTTCGGTCTGGGTCTTGCTCGCGGCGCGGTCGGCCGCCACGGCTTGCTGGGTTTTCAGTTGCTTGAGTTCTTTTTCCAGGCGCTCTTTCTGGTCGCGCAGCGCGGCGCGGTCAGCCAGGGCTTGCAGGGCCGGTGGCTCAATGTGCGAGATGTCGATGGACAGTCCCGGCACTTCGAAGCGCTCGCCCTTGAAACCGTCGAGGATCAGCTCGACGGATTTCACCCAATCGCCGTTGTCGTCGAGGGCAATGCCGTGCTCACCCAGCGGCAGGCTGAACAGAGCACTGTTGAACAGGCGCATCAAGCGCTCGACGTCCTGTTGCGAGAATTCCTCGCGCAGTCGGGCGTAGCTGTTGTTGTCGGCGTGGTCGAGTTGTTGCTTGACCGACTTCAGGCGTTTTTCCAGGTCGCGCAGGCGTTCTTCAAGGTCCTCGGCACTGAACTGTCGGGACTGCGCCAAGGCGCCAGCCAGTTCGTCGTGGGCGTCCTTGGCCGCGAGCAGTTGTTGCTCGAGCACCTTGACGTCATCGACCAGGGCAAAGCGATGCTTGAGCACCGCCAGCTCGCCGAGCCAGCGCTGGATGCCAGTGATTTCCCGCTCCAGGCGCATCAGCTCCTGGGTGCCGCCACGCTGATCGTTCTGCAGGGCGTCCTGCTCGTGGCGATAGTGCTCGGCCTGGATGGTCAGCTCTTCCTTGCGGGCACTGGCGTAGTCCGACCATGTGCCGAGCAGGGAGTCGAGCAGTGGCGAGATCCGGTGCAGCTTGCCACGCAGGATGTCGCGCTGTTTCACGCCGTTGGCCAGGGCTTCGACCAGTGGGCCAGCGGCCACCAGCGAGTGGTAGTCCTGCTCCATGCGACGTACATCGCGGAAGGCTTCTTCGCATGCGGCGATGTAGTCGACGCTGCCGGAGCGCAAGCTGTGCTCGAAGGCATCGAGGAACAGTTGCTTGAGCTTGGCCGCGGTGATTTCACGCATGTGCAGCAGGTTGATGAACAGTGCGCGGAAGGTCTTCAGGCTCTGTTCGCTGGTGGAGCGCAGGGGGATCAGTGTCAGGTCCAGCGGGATCGAGGTGTGCCCACCGACCAGCAGGCGCCGCAGTTCATCGGGCTTGAGCTCGTAGGCTTTGAGGCCTTCGCGCTCAAGGTTGCTGAACAGTTCTTTCTGGCGCAGGCAGGTGTCGTTTTTCTGGTAGTGGGCCAGGTCCAGCTGGCCGGCATAGGCAAAGAACTGGTGACCGAAGCCGCCACCCGGGCCGCGTCCGACCACGCCGATCACGTGGGGGCCATGGGGCAGGTTCACCTCTACCAGGATATAGCTGGTGTCGGAGGCGAAGTAGAAGCGCCGGGATTGCTCCAGGCTGTACTTGCCGAAGCTCATGTCCGACATGCGCGCCAGGATCGGGAACTGTAGCGCATTGATCGAAGCGGATTTACCGAGGTTGTTCGCGCCATAGACCGACAGCGGCTCTTCCAGCGGGAACAGGCCGAGGCTGTAGCCGGCGGTGTTCAAAAGGGCAAAGCGGCGGATGCCGTAGCGTTCCTTGCTCATGCGTCGAGCTCCTGTTCTTCGGCAATGGCGCGGGCGAGGGCGTCTTCTTCGCTTTCGCTGTCTTCTTCAAACTCCGCCAAGTCGAGCGGGTCGTCGGTCTGCAGCAGTTTTTCGTCGCTGTCTTCGTCGATCAGCACCGGTATCGGCAACGGCAGGACGCTGTGCAGGCTGGCGGCCAGGTCGCGGTCCTGCTGCACCGACAGGCACACATCAAGGAAACGGTGCATCGGCGGCAGGAAGCGGTACACGCCGTTTTCTTCGCCGGCGAAGCCGAGCTGGGTCATGCGTCGCATGATTTTTTCTTCCAGCTCATCCTGGGTCTGCACTTCGGCCTGAATGAACAGGTCGCGGTATTTTTCCAGCAGCGATGGCAGTTCATCGCGACCGAGGCTGCCACCGTCGAGCACGGCGATCGGGTCGCGGCCCTGGTCGGCCAGGTGCTCGACGAGAATGAAGGTGAACAGCGCCAGGCGCTGTGCAGTCTTGTTCACCGCCGCAGCCGCCTGGTCCGGCACGAAATAGTAGAAACCACGGGTGTCGCAGACCAGTTCAAACCCCAGGGCCTTGAACAGCGTGCGGTACTGGTCCTGGAAGTTCGACAGCTGCGCATACAGCTCAGGATCGCGGCGGCTGACGTGGTAGCCCTTGAACAGTTCGCGAAAGATCGGTGCCAACTGGGACAATTCGGATAGATCAAGATGCATGTGGGATGCTCGCAGAATTCTCGGTGGCATCGGGGCCGGCCGAGAGCAGGGCGAAGGAGCGCAGGCTGACCTGGTGCTCGTGTGTGAAGTAGTCGCGACGTTCCAGGCGTTCGCGCTTGAAGCGTTTTTCCCGGGACAGTCGCGAGAACCAGTACAGCAATTCGTCGGTGGCGCCGTCCGGCTCCTGCTCCAGCAGCCAGGTCATCAGGTCCGGCATCGGCAGGGCGTCTTCGCAGCGTTCGAGCATTTCCCTAACCGTGCGTGGCGCCCGCGGGGTTTCGCCTTTCTGGGTCTTGTGGGCCTTGGGGAAGCGCGCCGGTTTCGGTTCGAAACGGGCCAGGGCGTAAACGTAGGCCTCGACCTGGCTGGCACTGCCGAGGAAAGTACTTTGCGGGCGTGTGAACAATGGCATTGCCGCCTGCGGCACGGCATCGATGCCTTTTCGGCGAATGGCAGCCAGGGCCAGTGCCGCGCCACGGGTGACGGCGTTGTGGCGACGTGCCTCTTCACGCAGCGGCAGCAGCAGTTCGCGCGCGTGACGCAGGGTCAACTGGGCACTGGTCTGCATTTCGAGGATGCGCGCGTGGGTACGCAGCAACATGTCGTCATCGACCAGGTGGCCGAGGCGTTGTTGCTCGGAGAGCATCTTCAGCAGAACGGTTTCGACCTTGCGCACACCTTGTTCGAAGGCGCCGTCGGCGTTCACCAGATCAATCATCGGCTCGACATATTCGTCCCAGGTCGCCAGTACCTCGGCGTAACGCTGGCGCAACGGAATCTGTCGGTCGCTGGTTTTCGCCCTTTCGGCGACGGCCACCAGTGCCTGTTCGTCGTTATCGAGTTTTTTCAATACATCGCGAACCCGCATGTCGAGCAGGCGCAACTGGCGGGCCAGATCGTTGCCATCGCGGATGTCGAAGGCGTCCTGGATGTAGCCGGCCAGACGCTCGAGATGGCGCAGATAGGCTTCGATTTCCAGGCACAGGCCCAAACGGTGTTCACGGCGCAGGTAAGCGAGGAAGTCGTGAATTTGCGCGTTGAGCTCGAAACGGTTCGGGCTTTTCGCCACCGGAACCAGGATATCAAGGCGAATCCACACGTCCAGCAAGCTGGTGATGTCCTGCGGCGTACTGTCGAGTTGCTGGGCGGCCAGTTGCGTGCGCAGTTCGTTGAGGCTCAGGGTGCCTTGGTCGAAATGCTCACACAGTGGCTCCAGAAGTGCCCAGTGTTCAGCGAGGGCGCGCAAGACGCGCTTGGGTTCGATCATCGGAATGGCCGGCTGGTTGGCGAATAAAAGCCGCGATTGTACTGCATCAGGCGCGATGCGATTCACTCTCGGGACGGGCTGTTGCTTTTTCTAACAGTGAAGTTATCGATCAACAGCGCGCGATCTTCAGCTAAGGGCGGTAGAATCTGCGCACTTTAGTTATCCACAAGTGGCCGACCTTTGCTTATCGAGTCCCGTCGTCGCGCTTATTTGAACGCCATGCAGGTGGTCAACTGGCTGCCGCGCACCGAATTGCCCTTTGCCGCCCCGTCGCGGCCAGAGCTGCTGGAGCCCCCCGAGGCGCTGGTCGAGGCTCCCGTGGCGCCTGTGCCGGTGGTCGAGGCGCCCGTTACGCCTACGGTAAAACCGGCCGAACGGGTGAAGATCGAGGTGCCGCGGCCATCGCTGGCGAGCACGCGCACTGGCGCAAAACCTGCCGCCGAGGAGGCGCCGGTTGTCGCCAGGGTCGTGCCGGTGCCACCGCCGCGCTTTGCCCTGCAACTGCTGCGAGCCGGCCGCTGCCTGCTGCTGGTGGAGTTACCCACAGGCGAATCCTTCCAGGCGCGCGACCCCGCTTACCTGCTGCTCAAGGACATGCTGCGTGCCGCCGGTCTGCCGGACAGCCCGCAGATCGTCGGCGAGCCGGTACGTTGGCCGCTGCTGGTGCGTGGGACGATGGACCAGGGACCGGAGGCGGCCCGCGACTTTGTGCAAGGTTTCCTCTCGGTGCGCATGGAAGAAGCTCCATGCGCCTGCCTTTGGCTGATCGGCCTGCCCGCGGTGCGGTTTGCCGGTGAGGCGGATGCCGAGGCGTTTAACCGTGAACTGCAGATCGAAGGCCTGGGCTCGGCATGGGCGGTACCGGGCCTGGAATTGTTAATGGAAGAGCCACAGCGCAAGGCCGCCGTGTGGCAAGCCATGCGTCGGCTGATGGCGCGCTGGAAAGAATCGAATGAGTGACGCTGTATCGTTCCGCCCGATGACCGAGGCGGACCTGGAAACTGTTCTGAAGATCGAATACGCGGCCTACAGCCATCCCTGGACCCGCGGGATTTTTCTCGATGGACTGGGCAAGTATCAGATCTGGCTGATGTTCGAAGGTCAGCAGCAGGTGGGCCATGGGGTGGTGCAGATCATTCTTGACGAGGCGCATCTGCTCAACATCACCGTCAAGCCGGAAAACCAGGGCCGAGGCCTGGGTTTGACCTTGCTCGAGCATTTGATGTCGATCGCCTACAAGTCCGACGCCCGGGAGTGCTTCCTGGAAGTGCGTGACAGTAATACTGCGGCGTTCAAGTTGTATGAGCGTTATGGTTTCAACGAGATCGGGCGTCGACGGGATTATTACCCGGCGGTGGGCGGACGCGAAGATGCGGTGGTCATGGCCTGTACCTTGGTGGATTGAACATCAGGAGCATCGCGAGCAGGCTCACTCCTACACTGTAGGAGCGAGCCTGCTCGCGATGGCAAGATTACAGGCGCTGAAAATCAACGCTTCCTGTCGAGCGGATCGCGCTGCGCCAGCTCTGCCTCATCCAGCCCATTGCCCCCACCAATGTCGTCTTCCTCGACAACGCTCAAATCCCAATCGGCCGGATCACCTTCGCCCTCTTCCCGGGCATCCCGGGCACCGTCTTCTCGGATGAGCGTTTCCGGACTCATGTCATCATCGGTGGATTCATGGTCGTCGGTCGATGCGCCCGTCATGCCGGCTTCACGCACACGTTCTTCGGGCATCAGTTGCTTGCGTTCCTTTCGCGGCAATTCATCGCCGATTTTTGCGCTGGGTTCTTCCGTGTCGAAGTCCAGCTCATGCATCGAGCCCATGCGATCTTCGTTATCATCGACGGGTTCCGGTTGCACCGCATCGTACGGACGTCGTGAATCAGTCATGGCATTTCCTCATACTGTTAGCCTTATAGGGTGGACCCCCTGGGTTGCAGAGAATTCCACCGGCATGGAGCGCCATGAACAGGCAGCAGCGGGCATTTGCATAACGCGCGTGACCCCGACGGACGGTTGTCTGTCAAAGCAGCGCACCATTATCGAGGCTTCATTGCATGAACGAATTACAAGATCTGATTGATAACAACGAGCGCTGGGCCTACGCGATCACAAAAGAAGATCCTGACTTCTTCGCCAAGCTGGCTCGTCAACAAACGCCGGAGTACCTGTGGATCGGCTGTTCCGATGCGCGGGTGCCGGCCAACGAGATCGTCGGCATGCTGCCGGGCGATTTGTTCGTGCACCGCAACGTGGCCAACGTGGTGCTGCACACGGACCTCAACTGCCTGTCGGTGATCCAGTACGCGGTCGACGTGCTCAAGGTCAAACACATCCTCGTAACCGGTCATTATGGTTGTGGCGGCGTGCGCGCCTCGATGCAGGATCGTCAGTTCGGCCTGATCGACGGTTGGCTGCGTTCTATTCGCGACCTCTACTACGAGAAGCGCGAAGAACTCGCCAAACTGGCCACCGAAGAGGAGCAGGTCGACCGCCTCTGCGAACTCAACGTGATTCAGCAAGTGGCCAACGTCGCCCATACCAGCATCGTGCAAAATGCCTGGCACCGCGGGCAGAACCTGTCTATTCACGGTTGCATCTACGGCATCAAGGACGGTCGCTGGAAAAGCCTGAACACCACCATTAGCGGTTTCGAGCAATTGCCGCCGCAATACCGGCTACGTCCGGTCGAGAAGTTGTAAGCCTTCGCAGCAGAGGCTTTGCCGACGCCAGTGTTGCAAGAACATCTGGTCGTCGGCGCCTTCCGTCAGTTGAGCATCCAGCCTATAGCCCAGGAGCGGGTATCGCCGGGGCTGGCGCTGGCACCTTGAGCAGCTTGAGCTGGGCCTTGATCGATGCCGTCGCACATTTGCCCGCGGCCTGCCCAGGGGTTAGCTTGCGGATCGAGGTGTAGAACATTGCACAGGTTTTATCGGCCTGGGCCACTTGCCAGGTCTGGGTGCAGCTTTTCAGCTCGATATCGGGATTGGTGTCCGTTTCACGGCCCATGGCAGCCTGCCAGCACGCGGCACTCAAATCCTGGCCCATGACTTTCAGGCCCGCGGAATCGGCCTGGGCCTGCGCATCTTTACCGGTGTAGCTGGCCGGATCGGCGGCGTACCAGATGTAGCTGGGATGATTGGCACCCAATAACGGTACTTTCACCCCGTCGACCGGACTGATCGTCACCAGGCTCAACACGTTCACGGTTGGCCCGTATTGCTGCTTGACCCAGTTGCGCACCGGCGACCCGAAGGCAACCGTTGGCAAGGCCGCGCCGCTGGAGTGCACGGTGACCTGCTTGACCATGGTGGTCTGGTAGTCCTTGAAGTAGTCGTAGACGCCTTCCAGGTCTTTGCCGGCGTTCGACGGTGCGGCAATCGGGGCGATATCGATGATGGTCTGGTAGCCCGGTAGCTGCTCGGGCGGGACGCCATTGACGGTCAGCAGCGTGGCCCAGCGATCCGTGGTAGCCGATTTCAGGTAATCCTGGGCCTGTGTCAGTGAATAATCCGGTGGGAAGTGCAGCAGCTCAACGCTTCTGCGGTTTTCCAGGGCCATGCCCAGTGGCAGGAAAAAGTGCCAGCTATAGGCCCACTTGCCGTCGGCATTCAGTTTGCTGGCACCGCTGTAGGCCAGGTCGCCGGCGTCAAGCAGTGCTGCCAGGGGCTTTTCATAGCTCCTGGGCACACCCGTGATTTCGGCATGGAGTTGATGGTTATCGGTTTTGACCAGAACCTTGGCATCACTGTAGCCATCGCGCTGCACGCTTTGCGTCAGGTAGTGCTCCACGGTCTGCTCCAGCGTCCAGTTGCGAAAGCAAATCACGTTGCAGTTGTTGGGGTAGGCGAACAAACGACTGACGCGTTCGGTGCTGCCCAGCTTCAGTGCGATATCGGCGTGGGCAGCGGTGCTCAGGCTGAGGGCACCGAAGGTGAGGGCCGCGAAGGTGAGGCCTGCGAGTCTTAACATGCTCAGATCCTTTTCAGCGTGGTCGCGATACCAAGATGCACGTCATACTGGATCAACACAATGATGCAGAAAAGTAGGCCTCAAGCACTTTTTTTTCGAAGTGTGCGACTCAGCCCGCGATCAACGTTTGCCGGTAGCGTGAGGTCAGTCGATCACAGGAGACGCAGCGCCAATTGGCTGCCGGCGCGCAAGTATTCAACCTGTGCGGTAACCGCATCCTTGACGATAGCCTCACCGGTATCGCTCAGCCTCGCTTTTTTGGCATCGAGAATGGCGCTCTGCAATAACTGCATGGCGACATCCATCGCTTTCTGAAAGGCCGTCACGTTGTTGTGCTGGCCAAATTCGCCGACAACAGCGTCCATGCGGCGATCGGCATCGTCTCGCAGGGCCCTGTACTCAACCACCGAGACGTTACCGTCCTGGTAAATTTCATTGATCAACTCTTCCAGTGTCTTGGATATAGGTGTCATCGGATCTTCCTTGGGTTTTTGGTGATTGATACTCCGGGACAGGTTAATTCAAGGAGGCTGGCTGCAAGAGTCAGCACTTGCCTTCGTATTGAGTGGGACAACGCTGCGCGTTTTGTAAGAAGGGATCTTTCAGTCTGTCGGTTTGGTTCGACTTCACTTCTGCCTGGTCCTACCCGCTGATGGGGGACCAGGAAGAAAAACGCGCAGGATTGACTTGCTATAACCGTTTTATGGCATCACCGGTGGGGTATACGACAGCGTCGTTCCCAGCGCCCACAGCAACAGCAGCACCAGCGGCGTGTGCACCAGCAACTGCACGAACGAGAAGCCGATCAGGTCCCGCGCCTTCAAGCCGAGCACACCCAGCAGCGGCAGCATGTAGAAGGGGTTGATCAGGTTGGGCAGGGCTTCGGCGGCGTTGTAGATCTGCACCGCCCAGCCCAGGTGGTAGTTCAGGTCGTTCGCCACTTGCATCACGTACGGCGCTTCGATGATCCACTTGCCGCCGCCGGACGGAATGAAGAAGCCGAGGATCGCCGAGTACACGCCCATCAGCAGGGCATAGGTGTCGTGGGAGGCAATGCTGACGAAGAAGGTCGAGATGTGGTGGGCCAGGGTCTGCGCATCGGCGCCCTTGACCGTGGTCATCAGCGCGGCGATCGAACCGTACAGCGGGAACTGGATCAGCACGCCGGTGGTGGTTGGCACTGCACGGGCCACCGCGTCGAGAAAGCTGCGCGGGCGCCAGTGCAGCAGGGCGCCGAGCATGATGAACAGGAAGTTGTAGGTGTTCAGGCCGGAAATCGCGCTGATCGCCGGCTTGGTGGAAAACTCATGGAACAGCCACCCAGCCGCCAGCAACACCAACAGGATGGTCAGCAGCGGGCTGTGTTCCAGCCATTCGCCGGGACGGGTGCGTGGCTGCAGCGGCGGCAGGTTGAAACTCGGGTCGACGCCACAGGCTTCGGCGTCTCGCGCCGTGTTCGGGCCGGGGGCGGTGGCGTAGGCGATGATCAGCGAGATGACGATCAAGGCCAGCAACATGACGCCCGATTGCCAGAGGAAGATCGTTTGGGTGAAAGGAATCACACCGGTAATCGACAGGATCGACGGCGGCAGGCTGGCCGGGTTGGCCTGCAACTGCGCCGCAGACGAAGACAGTCCCAGGGCCCACACCGCGCCCAACCCCAGGTACGCGGCCGCACCCGCGGCGCGGTAGTCCATCTTCAGGTCCGTGCGGCGCGCCAGCGCGCGCACCAGCAGACCGCCGAACACCAGCGACAACCCCCAATTGAGCAGCGACGCGACCATGGAGATCAGCGCCACCCAGGCTACCGCGGAGCGTCCGTTTTTCGGCAGTTTCGCCAGGCGGTCGATCAGCTTCACCGCCGGTGGCGAACTGGCGACCACATACCCGCCGATCACCACGAACGCCATTTGCATGGTGAACGGGATCAGGCTCCAGAAACCATCGCCAAAGGCCATGGCCGCGTCAGTCGGCTTGGCGCCCATGGCCATGGTGGCCACGGCGACGATGATCACGGCCAGGGCGGCAAACACCCAGGAGTCGGGGAACCAGCGTTCGGCAAAACTTGAACAGCGCAGGGCAAAGCGGGCGGAGCGGGTATCTTCGATATCAGCGGCCACGGGACTTCCTCGAATTTTTATGTTTGTTGTGGTCTTCGGGGCAGCACGAGCCCCTCTGGACAGACGGCAACCTTAATTCAAGCGAGGGCGTTTTGCGGCGCTGTTTTGCGGCTATGGGACTTTGGTCTAACGGGTTGTCCGCCGGCGCGTTTGCGTAGACCATGGGCGCCTTGGTTTTTGCCTGTGCCAGAGTTCTTTTTCATGACTGCCAATATCGATCCACGCCCGCAACCGTTCAGCCGCTCGGACTACAAGACCCTGGGGCTCGCGGCCCTCGGCGGTGCGCTGGAAATCTACGATTTCATCATCTTCGTATTTTTCGCCCTGACCTTGAGCCAGCTGTTTTTCCCGCCGGAAATGCCTGAATGGCTGCGGCTGCTGCAAAGCTTCGGCATCTTCGTCACCGGGTACCTGGCACGGCCCCTGGGCGGGATCCTGATGGCGCACTTCGCCGACAGTATGGGTCGCAAGAAGGTGTTCAGCCTGAGCATCCTGATGATGGCGTTGCCGTGCCTGCTGATCGGGATCATGCCGACCTACGCGCAGATCGGCTATTTCGCGCCGCTGCTGCTGTTGGCCCTGCGCGTGCTCCAGGGCGCGGCGGTGGGTGGCGAGGTGCCGAGCGCCTGGGTATTCGTGGCCGAGCACGCGCCGGTCGGCCATCGCGGCTACGCCCTGGGCTTCCTGCAGGCGGGGCTGACCTTCGGTTATTTGCTCGGGGCCCTGACGGCAACGTTCCTGGCGCAGGCTTTCACTCCGGCTGAAATCCTCGATTACGCCTGGCGATATCCTTTCCTGCTGGGTGGGGTGTTCGGCGTGATTGGCGTCTGGCTGCGGCGCTGGCTCAGCGAAACCCCGGTGTTCATGGCCATGCAGGCCCGGCGCGAGTCGGCCGTCGAGTTGCCGTTGCGGGCGGTCCTGCGCGAACATCGCCTGGCCCTGCTGCCGGCGATGATCCTCACCTGCGTGCTGACGTCGGCGGTGGTGGTGTTCGTGGTCATCACCCCGACCATGATGCAGAAAACCTTCGGCATGACCGCCAGCCACACCTTCGCCCTTAGCGCACTGGGCATCGTTTTCCTGAACATCGGTTGCGTGCTCGCCGGTTTGCTGGTCGACCGCATCGGCGCCTGGCGCACCGTCATGCTCTATAGCCTGCTGTTGCCCCTGGGCATCGGCGTGCTCTACGCTTGCCTGATCAGCGGCGGCAACTGGGTCGGCCTGGCTTACGCGGTGGCCGGACTGAGTTGCGGGGTGGTGGGCGCGGTGCCGTCGGTGATGGTCAGCCTGTTCCCTGCGCGGATTCGCGTCTCGGGTATTTCCTTCACCTACAACATTGCCTACGCCGCCTGGGCGAGTATCACACCTTTGCTGTTGATCGGTCTGATGCCGTGGAGCCCCTGGATCTGCGTGATCTTCTGTGCCGTGATGGGCGCGGTGGGCGTGGGCAGTGCGGCGTATTTCGGCACGCGGATGCCAAGAGTCGCCAGTTGCCCGGCCGCTGGTACGGCGTGACAGGCAGGGGCGATTGGCGCGGTGTCATTTTATTTGTAGGACAATCCCCAGGCGCTCTTCAGAAAACCTCCGCAAGGCCGATGGCTAGGCTGCAAGTCGCTTTTTATCCCAGCCCATCGGTGCGTCCCCCATGTTCAATAAACGCTTGAAGCAGGAGCTGTCGGCTCTTCGCGAAGAACTCTCCAGCCTGCAGCAAGTCAAGGAAAGCCTGGAAAGCGAGATGCTCGTGCTGACCCTCGATATTGATGGGCGGGTGCAGTCGGTCAACCAGAACTTCCTCAGCGAGATGCACTACAAGAGCAACGAGCTGATTGGCCGGCATATCGAAGAGATTGTTCCGGATCATGTAAAAAATGACCCATTCCAGCTGCGTTTCAAGACCGCCCTGAGCCGTGGCGAGCACTTTGCCGGGGCCGTGCGCCTGTTGCGCGGCACCGGCCAGGAAGCCTGGTTGCGTTCGATCGTGCAGCCCGTGCGCACGGCAGATGGCCGGATCAAGCATTTTTCGATTTTCTCCAGCGACCTGACCCGCACCATCGAGGCCTCCCGCGAGCACGAAAACCTGATCGGTGCGCTGGTGCGCTCGACGGCGGTGATCGAGTTCGACCTCAACGGTAACGTACTATCAGCCAACGACCGCTTTCTCAGTGGCATGGGCTACAGCCTGGCGCAGATCAAGGGTAAACATCACCGCACTTTTTGCTTTCCCGAGGACTACAACAGTGCCGAATACCAGGCCTTCTGGCGTCGCCTGAACGCCGGCGAGTTTGTGGCCGAGCGTTTCAAGCGCGTCGACAGCCATGGTCGTACAGTCTGGCTGGAGGCTTCCTACAACCCGGTGACCGATGCCAACAACAAGCTCTACAAAGTGGTGAAATTCGCCACGGTGATCACCGATCAGGTCAATCAGGAGCAGGCAGTGGCCGAAGCGGCCAACATTGCCTACGGCACCTCGCAGCAAACCGATCAAAGCGCCCAGCGCGGCAACGCCGTGGTGACGCAGGCGGTGGATGTGATGCGTGACCTGGCCAAACACATGCAAACCGCTGGCGATGGCATCGAAGCCTTGAATGAGCAATCGCTGGTGATCGGCACCATCGTCAAGACCATCAGCGGGATTGCCGAACAAACCAACCTGCTGGCGCTCAACGCGGCCATCGAAGCGGCCCGTGCCGGTGAGCAAGGGCGAGGCTTTGCCGTGGTGGCGGACGAGGTTCGGCAACTGGCCTCGCGCACCAGCCAGGCCACCGACGAGATAGTCCTCGTGGTGCGGCAAAACCAGGACATGGCGCGTAACGCCGTGGCCCTGATGACCGATGGCAAGCTTCAGGCGGAGCAGGGGCTGGCGCTGGCGGCGGAAGCGGGTTCGGTGATCATCGAGATCCAGGACGGGGCGCAGAAAGTGGTGAATGCGGTGGGGCAGTTTGCCAATCAGCTCTCGACTTGAGTCAGCGCTGCGTTTCCCTCATGTAGGAGCATCGCTCCTAAACGTTGTTGGCCTTGATCTGACCTGGGATCTTTCTCCCCTTACAACCAGTTTTTCTGCCGGGAAGCCAATATCCATGAACTGTTCGCCTGGATGATTAATTAATATCGTGCAATAATTAATTACTGTATTACGATAATTTTGGCTTTAGTCTCTGCCTCACATTCATTGTTTATGAGGCGTCACCATGATCCCTACCAGCCTTGCCAGTTTAAGCCAGCGAATGGCGACTATAACCCTTGGACTGATGGTCCTTATGCTGCTGCTCAATGCGGCCCTGTGGTGCTTTCCCTCTTTGGCTTCGCCACAAGGATTGGGGTTGGGGTTCGCGCTGACGGATCGGCAGCTCTCGGATAGGACCGACGTGGTGGCACTGTTTCCCTGGTGGCAAAGATTGGGCGGTCTTCTGCTTTCGAGTGTGCCGTTGTTGGCGTTGACAGTCGGCCTTGGACATTTGCGTCGGCTTTTCCAGCGCTATGCCAGCGGTGAGTATTTTTCCATTGACGCAGCGTTGTGCCTGGGCAAGGTCGGGAAGGCGGTCGCTCTGTGGGTGTTGCTCGATTTTGTGTGTGAACCGATGCTCAGCCTCTGGGTTACGATGAATGAGCCGCAAGGTGAACGGCTGTTTACCATCAGCCTCACGGCTGCGACTTTTGTGGCGCTGTTCATGGCTGCGTGTATTTCGATAATTGCGCGAATCCTACGGGAAGCCAGCGCAGTGAACTCTGAAAACCAAACCTTCGTTTGAGATCGTTATGTCAATTGTCATCCAGCTGGATGTGATGCTTGCATTGCGCAAAGTTAAATCCAAAGACCTTGCAGCAGCCATCGGAATTACCGAGGCGAACCTTTCCTTGCTCAAACAGGGCAAGGTAAAGGGCATACGGCTGGCCACCCTGGACGCTATTTGCCAATATTTGAGTTGTCAGCCCGGCGACCTGCTGGCCCATGTTTCTACCGTCGAGAAACATTAAGCAGGGGGTTATCCCGTTACAATCGGTGCTTCTTCCAAGGAGCAGACATCCATGAGCGTTTCCCATCGCCGTTCGGTCCCGTTGTCCAAGGCTTATCGCCTGCTCAACCACGGGCCGACCGTGCTGGTCAGCGCGGCCCATGGCGGACAGCGCAATATCATGGCGGCTGCCTGGGCGATGCCGCTGGATTTCGAACCGCCAAAAATTGCAGTGGTTCTAGACAAGTCCACCTGGACCCGAAAGCTGCTGGAGGCCTCGGCGACCTTCGTGCTGAACGTCCCCTGTGCAGCCCAGGCGGATATCGTGCAGACCGTTGGCTCGACCTCCGGCCTGGAATTGACCAGGGACCAGGGACGCGACAAATTCCAGGTCTATGGCTTGCCGACCTTCGACGCTGAGTTGATCGATGCACCCATGCTCGAAGGCTGTGTCGCCTGGCTGGAATGTCGACTGTTGCCGGAGCCCGATAATCACCAGCAATACGATCTGTTCGTGGCTGAAGTGATTGCCGCTCAGGCCGACGAGCGAGTGTTCAGTGACGGCCGCTGGCACTTCGAGGGACAGGACGCGTTGCGCACCTTGCACCACGTTGCGGGCGGGCACTTCCTGACAATCGGCGAGCCGCTGGACGGCAAGACCTTGCAGTCGTAACGTGGCGGCTACCCGGTTGCAAGCCATCCACAATGAGGTCAGGCAATGAGTAAACTGCGTGTTGGCGTTATTTTTGGGGGCCGCTCGGCCGAGCACGAGGTGTCGCTGCAGTCGGCAAAAAACATTGTCGATGCACTGGATCGTTCGCGCTTCGAGCCGGTGCTGATCGGCATCGACAAGCAAGGCCACTGGCACCTCAACGATCCCTCGAACTTCCTGCTGAACCAGGAAAACCCGGCCCTGATCGCGCTCAATCAATCCAATCGCGAATTGGCCGTGGTTCCGGGCAAAGCCCGCCAGCAATTGGTGGAAACCGCCGGTCCCGAACTGCTGGGCCACGTCGACGTGATCTTCCCGATTGTTCACGGCACCCTGGGTGAAGACGGTTGCCTGCAGGGTTTGCTGCGCATGGCCGATTTGCCGTTCGTCGGTTCCGATGTGCTGGGTTCGGCGGTTTGCATGGACAAGGACATCAGCAAGCGCCTGTTGCGTGATGCCGGCCTGGCCGTCACGCCGTTCGTCACCCTGACCCGCGCCAGCGCCTCGCGCACAGGCTTCGCCGAGGTCAGCGGCAAGCTCGGCCTGCCGCTGTTCGTCAAACCGGCCAACCAGGGTTCTTCCGTCGGTGTAAGCAAAGTGGCCGACGAAACCGAATATGCGGCGGCGGTCGAGCTGGCATTGAGCTTCGATGAAAAGGTGTTGATCGAGTCGGCGGTCAAGGGGCGCGAGATCGAATGCGCGGTACTGGGCAACGAAGATGCCATCGCCAGCGGTTGTGGCGAGATCGTGGTGCACAGTGGCTTCTATTCCTACGACAGCAAGTACATCGATGAGAAAGCTGCTGAAGTGGTGGTGCCGGCCAATATCAGCGTCGAAGCCAGCGAGCGTATTCGTGCCATGGCGGTCGAGGCGTTCCAGGTGCTCGGCTGCTCCGGGCTGGCGCGGGTCGATGTATTTTTGACCGAGAGCGGAGAGGTCTTGATCAACGAGATCAATTCGCTACCGGGTTTCACCCGCATCAGCATGTACCCGAAACTGTGGCAGGCAGCGGGCATGACCTACAGTGAGCTGGTCACGCGGCTGATTGACTTGGCACTGGCGAAACACCAGGCTCGACAGGCGTTGAAGATCAGTCGTTGAGCGGGCACGGGTTCGTTGCCTGCGAGTTCATCGACAGGGCCTGCCAGCGGCAAGGCAGGCCCCTTCACGCGGTTATGCGACTCAATCCCCCAATGCTTCCCCTTCGCGCCTGGGATCGGCCCCACCGGCCAGCGACGCCTTTCCCTGTGCATCCTTGACCCGGACAATCGCTTGGGTGCCGCTGGTCATGTCGATTTCGTTGACGCTGTGTCCCTTGTCCTTGAGTGCCTGTATCAGCGCCGGGCTGAACTGGCCGTTCTCCAGTTCGGTCGGGCCATTTCGGCTGCCGAAGTTGGGCAGGTTGATGGCTGTTTGTGCATCGAGGTTCCAGTCGAGCAGGCCGACGGTGGTTTTGGCGACGTATTCGATGATTTGCGAGCCGCCGGGAGAGCCGACGCTGGCGACGAATTCACCGCTCTGGCGGTCGAAGATCAAGGTTGGGGCCATGGACGAGCGTGGGCGCTTGCCGGGCTCGACGCGGTTGGCGACTTTCTGGCCGTTCTCCTCGGGAATGAACGAGAAATCGGTCATCTCGTTGTTGAGCAGGAAGCCCTGGACCATCACATGCGAGCCGAAAGCGGATTCGATGGTGGTGGTCATGGACACTGCGCCGCCCTGGTCATCGACCGCCACCACTTGCGAGGTGGAGATGCGCAGAGGGGAGCGGTCTGGCGCGTAGGCGACCTGGATGCCCGGCGGTGTGCCGGGCTTGGCCGTGCCCATGCTGTGCTCGCCGATCAGTGCCGCCCGGCTGGCCAGGTAAGCCGGGTCAATCAGGCCCTTGACGGGCACTGGCACGAAGTCCGAGTCGGCTACGTACTGCGCGCGATCGGCATAGGCCAGGCGCTCGGCTTCGCTGATCAGGTGCACGGCTTCGGCGGTCGGTTCGAAGCCGGCGGGCGTGCTGGTTTTCAGCGGTTGCATCGGCGCCAGGGCCCAGCGCTTGTTGCGTGTCTCCAGGGCTTGCAGCGTGCCGAGGATCTGCGCCATGGCGATCCCGCCCGACGAGGGGGGTGGCATGCCACAGACCTGCCAGCGCTTGTAGTCGGTGCACAAGGGCGCGCGTTCCTTGGCGCTGTAATTGGCCAGGTCGCTCAGCGACAGGCTGCCCGGGTTGGCGTGACCCTGGACCTTGGCAACGATCTCTTGCGCAATGGGCCCTTTGTACAAGGCATCCGGCCCTTCCTTGGCGATGCGTTGCAGCGCGGCGGCCAAGGGTGGATTTTTCAACAGGGTACCGCTGGCTTTCGGGCTGCCATCGGCATTCAGGAAATAGGCGGTCATCTCCGCAGAGCGCCTTATGGACGAGTCCGCGGCGATCAGCCGATGCAGGCGAGGCGAGATGACAAAGCCTTGCTGCGCCAGTTCGATGGCGGGCTCGAACAGTTGTGCCCATGGCAGGCGACCGTGTTTGCGATGGGCCAGTTCAAGGGCTCGCAACACCCCTGGCGTGCCCACCGAGCGCCCGCCGATCTGGGCCTGGGGGAAGGGCATCGGTTGACCGTCGGCCTGCAGGAACAGCTTCTCGGTGGCACCGGCCGGGGCGGTTTCGCGCCCGTCGTACGTGCGCACGGATTGGCCATCCCAGAGCACGATCAACGCACCGCCACCGATGCCCGAGGACTGCGGCTCGACCAGCGTCAGCACCGCCTGCATGGCAATGGCGGCATCGATGGCCGAGCCACCGCGACGCAGCATCTCCCGTCCGGCTTCGGCTGCCAGTGGGTTGGCGGCTGCCGCCATGTGGCGTGAAGCGTGTCGGGTCTGCAGGTCGGTGCGGTAACCGGAGGCGCTTTCCGGTGCGGTGGGCAGCGTTGGGGCCGAGGCGTTGTGGCAGGCGCCAAGGGTCAGCGCGGTGATGATCACTGCGAGGGCTGGCAGGCGCGCGCGATTCGAATGGGAGGCTGAGAACACGGGGGCACTCCGTCCGTTGGATAAAGGTACCGGGGACTGTATCGGCGACCTCGCAGTGACGCAAACCAGGTCCTGGGGTGAGGATTCGGTTGTGCTTCATCAATGGGCGGATTTTCGGTAGGGTCATTGCCAGCGATCAGGCCAGAAGACCCACAAGAGGCAGACATGCAAAGCGAGTTTCCAACCCAGCCAAGCTACCGTTCCCAGCGCGAACAATTCCTGGCGGCGGCAACCGCGGCCGGTGCGACGCTGAGCGAGTACCCCCATCCACTCACAGGGCCATCAGGCGAGTCCCTGGGCACCGATGTGGCAGTGCTCGGCGATCCTGGCGCCAAACGCCTGCTGATCGCGCTGAGCGGCACTCACGGGGTCGAGGGCTTCTATGGCTCGGGTTGCCAGATCAAGTGGTTGCAAGAGCTCGGCAAGCGCTCGTTGCCGGCGGATGTTGCCGTGGTGATGATTCATGCGATCAATCCCTGGGGCATGGCATGGCTGCGTCGGGTCAACGAAGACAATATCGACCTGAACCGCAATCACCTGGACTTCGAGCGTGCGCTGCCGGACAACCAGGCCTATGAAGCGCTGCACGACATCTATGCCTGCACGCAGTTGCGAGGGCCTGAGCGTGAGCTGGCCGATGCCTTGCTTGAAGAACAGATCCGCCTGCTGGGATGGCCTGCGGTCATGTCGGTTGTCGAGGGAGGCCAGCACGCGCATCCGGATGGATTGTTCTACGGCGGGGTGGCCCCCAGTTGGTCGAACCGCACGTTGCAGCAGATCATGCAAAAGCACGTGGCCCATGCTGACGTCGCCCTGTGTTTCGACTTGCACACCGGCGCCGGGGAGTATGGGCATCCGATGTTGTTGACGATCACCGAGGCAGCTTATCCGGCCCTGGCCGATGCCCAGGGGATTTACGGCCCGTGGCTCTACACGTTGCACACCGGTGCCGACACGCTGAGCGAAACCGGTGTTGCAGCCACTGCGACCGGCTACACCTCGCAGGCGCTGCTCGATGCGCTACCGCAGGTGCGGTTGATGCCATTCGTCATCGAGTGCGGGACGTATCCGGGGCCGGACGTTCATCGACATCTGCGCGACGACCACTGGCTGCATCTGTACGGTAATGTCCACGATGCGGTGGGGCGAGAGATCAAACTGAATCTGCTTGAGCAGTTCTATCCGGCGGATAGCGATTGGCAGGCCATGGTCTGGTTGCGCACGTGGCAGATCTGGGAGCGGGGATTGTCGGCGCTACCGACGATTCGTTGCTGATAATTAAGATGTAGGAGCGAGCCTGCTCGCGATGGTCGTGAACGATAACGTGGGGAGTCTGGTTCCCCGCGGTGGCCTTGAGTCCATCGCGAGCAGGCTCGCTCCTACAGTAATGGAGCGGCCATTTTTTCGAGGCATAAAAAAACGGCCTACCTTTCGGTAAGCCGTTTTTAGCACTTGGTGGCTACACAGGGACTTGAACCCCGGACCCCAGCATTATGAATGCTATGCTCTAACCAACTGAGCTATGTAGCCAAGATGGCGCGCATTATTCACCGGGAATGGAGATGCGTCAAGCATAAATCTAAAATATTTCTCTACACTTTCAACCGCTTATCCTCAGGAGCCGAAAAAACGGCGCGGGGGAGGGTATCAATCGCTCGGAAATTTGCCGAATGGCGAGGTCGTTAGCAGGCTAAGGGGATAGCGCTGCTGCAGCAAAAAATGGCACATTGGCGCACCTGCCCGTGTGCACCCCTCTGTTTTTCGGAAATTTCATGGCTATCAGCAACGTTCAGTCCGCCACTGCGGCGGCGCCCGCGACGTCACAAAGCAGCCCCCTGGTCATGCGCATCATCGGCGCGGTGGCGCTGGCGCACCTGATCAACGACCTGATTCAATCGGTGCTGCCGTCGATCTACCCGATGCTCAAGGCCAACTATGGCCTGACGTTCACCCAGGTCGGCCTGATCACCCTGACTTTCCAGCTGACCGCTTCGCTGCTGCAGCCCTGGGTCGGCTACCACACAGACCGTCACCCCAAGCCCTGGCTGTTGCCGGCCGGTACGGTCTGCACCTTGATCGGCATCGTGATGATGTCGGTGGTCGGCAGCTTCCCGCTGATTCTGCTAGCGGCGGGCTTGATCGGCATTGGCTCCTCGACCTTTCACCCGGAAGCTTCCCGCGTGGCACGACTGGCCTCGGGTGGGCGATTTGGCCTGGCGCAATCGACCTTTCAGGTCGGCGGCAACGCGGGCTCGGCGTTCGGTCCGTTGCTGGCGGCGGCGATCATCATCCCTTACGGGCAAGGGCATGTGGCCTGGTTCGGCCTGTTCGCGGTGTTTGCCCTGTTCGTGCTCTACCGGATCAGTCGCTGGTACGCCAATCACTTGAACCTGTTCAAGCTCAAGCAGGGCCAGGCGGCCACCCACGGCCTGTCCAAGGGCCGGGTGACCAGCGCGCTGGTGGTGCTCGGGCTGCTGGTGTTCTCCAAGTACTTCTACATGTCCAGCCTCACCAGTTACTTCACGTTCTACCTGATCGAGAAGTTCGACCTGTCGGTGGCCAGTTCGCAACTGCACCTGTTCCTGTTTCTCGGCGCGGTGGCCGCGGGGACATTCTTCGGTGGGCCCATCGGCGACAGGATCGGCCGCAAGGCCGTGATCTGGTTCTCGATCCTTGGGGTTGCACCGTTCACGTTGCTACTGCCGCATGTGGACCTGTTCTGGACCACTGTCCTCAGTGTGGTCATCGGCTTCATCCTCGCCTCGGCCTTCTCGGCCATCGTGGTGTACGCCCAGGAACTGGTGCCAGGCAATGTCGGGATGATTGCCGGGGTGTTCTTCGGCCTGATGTTCGGCTTTGGCGGGATTGGCGCGGCGCTGCTGGGTCACCTGGCGGACATCCACGGCATCGAATACGTGTACTTCCTCTGTTCGTTCCTGCCGTTGCTGGGCGTATTGGCGATTTTCCTGCCACGGACCAAAAAGGCCTGATTAACGCACCGCTGGCCGGACACGCGAGCTTGGACAAGACTTCCGGCTGAAAAGCCGGATAATGGCGGCCATTCGTTTGCTCGCTATTCTGGTATCCCGCATGGAAATCAAGGTCAATTTTCTCGACAACCTCCGACTTGAAGCCAAGTTCGATGACTTCACCGTGGTGGCCGACCAGCCTATCCGCTACAAGGGCGATGGTTCGGCACCGGGTCCGTTCGACTACTTCCTGGCTTCGTCGGCGTTGTGTGCGGCTTACTTTGTGAAGTTGTACTGCAGCACTCGCAATATCCCCACCGAAAACATCCGCCTGTCGCAGAACAACATTGTCGACCCGGAAAACCGCTACAACCAGATTTTCAAGATCCAGGTCGAGTTGCCGGCCGATATCTCCGACAAGGACCGCCAGGGCATCTTGCGCTCCATCGACCGCTGTACCGTGAAAAAGGTGGTGCAGGCCGGGCCTGAGTTCGTAATTGAAGAGGTGGAGAACCTGGATGCCGATGCCCAGGCGCTGCTGATGCCGGCTGCCAATGCAGGTTCGGAGGCGGGCACCTACATCGTGGGCAAGGACCTGCCGCTGGAGCAGACCATCGCCAACATGTCGGGCATCCTGGCCGGCCTGGGCATGAAGATCGAAATCGCTTCGTGGCGCAATATCGTGCCCAATGTGTGGTCGCTGCATATCCGCGATGCGCACTCGCCGATGTGTTTTACGAACGGCAAGGGCGCGACCAAGGAAGGCGCGCTGGCATCGGCGTTGGGCGAGTTCATCGAGCGACTGAACTGCAACTTCTTCTACAACGATCAGTTCTGGGGAGAAGACATCGCCAACGCGGCGTTTGTGCACTACCCGAACGAACGCTGGTTCCAGCCGGGCCCTAAAGATGAGCTGCCGCCGGAGATTCTCGACGCGTACTGCCTGCGGGTTTACAACCGCGATGGCGAGTTGCGTGGCTCGCACCTGTTCGACACCAACTCGGGCAACGAGGAGCGCGGCATCTGTTCGCTGCCGTATGTGCGCCAGTCAGACGGCGAGGTCGTGTATTTCCCGTCCAACCTGATCGAAAACCTGTACCTCAGCAATGGCATGAGTGCCGGTAATACCCTGGCTGAAGCGCAGGTGCAGTGCCTGTCGGAAATCTTCGAGCGCGCGGTCAAGCGCGAAATCATCGAAGGTGAATTTGCCCTGCCGGACGTGCCGGCCGACGTGCTGGCGAAATACCCAGGGATACTGGCCGGTATCCAGGCGCTGGAAGAGCAGGGGTTCCCGGTGTTGGTGAAGGATGCGTCCCTGGGGGGTGAATTCCCGGTGATGTGCGTCACCTTGATGAACCCGCGTACCGGTGGCGTGTTCGCCTCTTTCGGCGCGCACCCGAGCCTGGAAGTGGCGCTGGAGCGCAGCCTGACGGAATTGCTGCAGGGCCGAAGCTTCGAAGGCCTCAATGACCTGCCCCTGCCGACCTTTGAAGGTCATGCGGTGACCGAGCCAAACAACTTCGTCGAGCACTTCATCGACTCCAGCGGCGTGGTGTCGTGGCGCTTCTTCAGTGCCCAGTCGGATTACGAGTTCGTGGAGTGGGACTTCTCGGGCCAGGGCGAAAACTCCAATACGGAAGAAGCCGCGACCCTGTTCGGCATTCTCGAAGGCATGGGCAAAGAAGTGTACATGGCGGTGTACGAGCACATCGGTGCAACGGCCTGTCGCATCCTGGTGCCGGACTACTCGGAAATTTATCCGATCGACGACCTGATCTGGGATAACACCAACAAAGCGCTGTTTTTCCGCGAGGACATCCTGAATCTGCACAGCCTCGACAAGGCCGGCCTGAAGACACTGGTCAAGCGTCTGGAAGACAGCGAGCTGGACGACTACACCGACATCACCACCTTGATCGGCATCGAATTCGACGACAACACCGCCTGGGGTCAGTTGACGATCCTCGAGTTGAAGCTGCTGATTTATCTCGTCTTGCAGAAGTTTGAAGAGGCCAAGGAGCTGGTGGAAATGTTCCTCCAGTACAACGACAACACGGTCGAGCGCGGCTTGTTCTACCAGGCCGTGAACGTGGTGCTGGAAATGCAGCTGGACGAGGACCTGGAGCTGGCCGATTACGAGGCCAACTTCCGCCGGATGTTTGGCAACGAGCGCATGGACGCCGCGATCGGCTCCGTGGACGGCAGCGTACGCTTCTTCGGCTTGACGCCTACCAGCATGAAGCTGGAAGGCCTCGACAGGCACCTGCGCCTGATCGACAGCTATAAGAAGCTGCACGCGGCGCGCGCGAAGGTGACGGGTTGATCCGTTGATAGCGGCCACAAAAAAAGCACCCTGGGGTGCTTTTTTTGTGGATGGCTGCGAACGTTAGACGTTAAAGCGGAAGTGCATCACGTCGCCGTCCTTGACGATGTAATCCTTGCCTTCCAGGCGCCATTTACCGGCTTCCTTGGTACCGGCTTCACCCTTGTACTGGATGAAGTCGTTGTAGGCGATCACTTCGGCGCGGATGAAGCCTTTTTCGAAGTCGGTGTGGATCACGCCAGCGGCTTGTGGTGCGGTGGCACCGACGCGTACGGTCCAGGCGCGGACTTCTTCGACACCGGCGGTGAAGTAGGTCTGCAGGTGCAGCATTTCGTAGCCGGCGCGGATCACGCGGTTCAGGCCAGGCTCTTCGAGGCCCAGGGCTTCGAGGAACATGTCTTTCTCTTCGCCGTCATCGAGCTCGGCGATTTCCGCTTCGATCTTGTTGCACACCGGAACAACCACGGCGCCTTCTTCTTCGGCGATGGCCTTGACCACGTCCAGGTGCGGGTTGTTTTCGAAACCGTCTTCAGCGACGTTGGCGATGTACATGACCGGTTTGGTGGTCAGCAGGTGGAAGCCCTTGATCACCGCTTTCTCGTCGGTGCTCATGTTCTTCATCAGGCTGCGTGCCGGCTTGCCTTCGGTGAAGTGCGCGATCAGTTGCTCCAGCAGGCCTTTCTGGACCACTGCGTCCTTGTCGCCGCCCTTGGCGTTGCGCGCGACTTTCTGCAGTTGCTTCTCGCAGCTATCGAGGTCGGCGAAGATCAGTTCCAGGTCGATGATTTCGATGTCGCGTTTCGGGTCGACGCTGTTGGAGACGTGAATCACGTTCTCGTCTTCGAAGCAGCGGACCACGTGGGCGATGGCATCGGTCTCACGGATGTTGGCCAGGAACTTGTTGCCCAGGCCTTCACCTTTCGACGCGCCGGCCACCAGGCCCGCGATGTCGACGAATTCCATGGTGGTCGGCAGGATGCGCTTTGGATTGACGATGGCCGCCAGGGCTTCCAGGCGTGGATCCGGCATCGGCACGATACCGCTGTTCGGTTCGATGGTGCAGAAGGGGAAGTTCTCGGCCGCGATCCCGGATTTGGTCAGGGCGTTGAACAGGGTGGACTTGCCGACGTTAGGCAGGCCGACGATGCCGCAATTGAATCCCATGGTGTTTCCCCTCGGGTAAAAGTCAGGCCTTCTGGCTGTGCAGGTTTTTCATCGCGCGGTTCCATTCACCGGCGAGGATATCCGGCAGCACGCCGAGGGCAAAGTCGATGCTGGCATCGAGTTTTTCCTGTTCGGCGCGTGGCGCACGACCCAGGACGAAGTTTGAAACCATACTGGCAACGCCCGGGTGGCCAATGCCAAGCCGCAGGCGGTGAAAGGTATTCTGATTGCCCAGTTGCGCAATGATGTCGCGCAACCCGTTGTGACCGCCATGGCCGCCGCCCACCTTGAGTTTGGCGACGCCGGGAGGCAGATCGAGTTCGTCGTGTGCCACGAGGATTTCTTCAGGCTTGATGCGGAAGAAACCGGCAAGGGCCGCTACGGCCTGGCCGCTGCGGTTCATGTACGTGGTGGGAATCAGCAGACGAACATCCTGACCCTGATGCGAAAAGCGCCCGGTCAGGCCGAAATATTTGCGGTCCGCTACAAGGTTCACACCTTGTGCGTTCGCGAGGCGCTCAACAAAAAGGGCCCCTGCGTTATGCCGGGTCTGTTCGTATTCAGCGCCTGGATTTCCCAGGCCAACGATCAGTTTGATGGCAGTCACGATAGGGGCCCTTCATTGGAGTGGTGGATAACATCGCCGCAATCAGGGAGTGCGGCGAAAGTGGACGAAAATTGCTCATTTACCATGATGTAAACTCCGCGTTCTCGCCCGCTTTCTCGCTACGCTCTAGTCCGCGATGTTTCCGGTCACCCCGGCAGCGCAGAGTAAATTACTCTGCAGCGCCTTCTGCAGCTTCTGGAGCAACACGTGGAGCGTGGACGTTGGCAACAGCCTTGTCATCGCCGTGTGCCAGAGCAACGAACTCAACGCCTTTAGGAGCGGTGATGTCGGACAGGTGAATGATCGAACCGATTTCGGCGTTAGCCAGGTCGACTTCGATGAATTCAGGCAGGTCTTTCGGCAGGCAGGAAACTTCGATCTCGCCAACAACGTGGGAGATTTCGCCGCCTTTCTTGGTCGGTGCTTCTTCGTTGATGAAGTGCACTGGAACGATAGCGGTCAGTTTCTGGCCAGCTACAACGCGTACGAAGTCAGCGTGCATCACGTGGCCTTTGGCCGGGTGACGTTGCAGAGCTTTGATCACGACGTTTTGCTTGGTGCCACCAACGTTCAGCTCGATGATGTGGCTGTAAGCCGCTTCGTTTTCGAGCAGTTTGGCAACTTCTTTGGCCAGCATGCTGATGGATTCAGGGGCTTTTTCGCCACCGTAAACTACAGCTGGAACCAGGCTTGCGAGACGACGCAGGCGGCGGCTCGCACCTTTCCCCAGGTCGGAACGCACTTCAGCATTCAGAGTAAAATCGTTCATGTTGTATCTCCAAAATAACCACACTCGCCCCAGCGTTTGCGACCAGCGCTAAAGGCGATATGGGCAAAAAAGCCCCGCCCCGACAGGAATGCCGGGGCGGGGCGCTTTTCGTCAACGAGACATTTCGAGAAGGGCAGGGCCCTTAGCGGAACATCGCGCTGATCGATTCTTCATTGCTGATGCGGCGGACCGCCTCGGCAACAACCGGTGCGATATCCAGTTGACGGATACGCGCACAGGCTTGTGCTGCAGCGGACAGCGGGATGGTGTTAGTCACCACCAGCTCGTCCAGCACGGAATTTTCGATGTTTTCGATCGCCCGACCGGACAGCACAGGGTGTGTGCAGTAGGCGAAAACCTTGGCAGCGCCATGCTCTTTCAAGGCCTTGGCCGCGTGGCACAGGGTGCCGGCGGTATCGACCATGTCATCGACCAGAATACAGGTACGCCCTTCGACATCACCGATGATATGCATCACTTCAGAGTGATTGGCTTTCTCACGGCGTTTGTCGATGATCCCGAGATCCACGCCCAAGGATTTGGCAACGGCACGTGCACGCACGACGCCACCAATGTCCGGGGACACGATCATCAGGTTTTCGAAGCGCTGATCTTCAATGTCATCCACCAGAACCGGGGAGCCGTAGATGTTATCTACCGGAATATCGAAGAAACCCTGGATTTGGTCAGCATGCAAATCAACCGTGAGAACACGGTCGATGCCGACTACGGTAAGCATGTCAGCCACGACTTTCGCGCTGATAGCCACACGTGCGGAACGCGGACGGCGATCCTGACGGGCATAACCAAAGTAAGGAATAACAGCAGTGATACGAGTAGCCGAGGAGCGGCGGAAGGCATCAGCCATCACTACCAGTTCCATCAGGTTATCGTTGGTCGGAGCGCAAGTCGGCTGAATAATGAATACGTCTTTACCGCGGACGTTTTCATTGATCTCGGCTGTAATTTCGCCGTCGGAAAATTTACCGACAGAGATGTCACCGAGAGGGATATGCAGCTGACGTACGACACGCCGAGCCAGATCGGGGTTAGCATTCCCCGTAAAGACCATCATCTTGGACACGCGCAGTACCTAGAGGCTGAGGGTAACCTGGATGAGTATAGAAAATGGCAGGGGCGGCTGGATTCGAACCAACGCATGGCAGGATCAAAACCTGCTGCCTTACCGCTTGGCGACGCCCCTGTATCTGTTGCAACGATTACCCAGTAATCGGTTCCTTTAGAGCAGACTTTGCAGCTTGCGATGCAACATCGAAATGTTGCTTCCTTTTGCTACAAACCCTGTAAGGGTCTCTGTAAGAAGGGCCGAGACTTTATCAGCTTCAGCTTTGCTTGGGAAGCCCCCAAACACACAACTTCCAGTTCCGGTGAGTTTTGCTTCGGTAAAATTACCTAACAAATTCAATGCGTTACGTACCTCTGGATAACGCCTTGCTACCACCGGCAAGCAGTCATTTCGACTGTTTCCCTTGGGAACGGGGCGCACTTTAATGGGCGGAGTGTTACGTGTCAACAACGGATCTGAAAAAATTTCTGCCGTACTTACAGAGACTTGCGGTACCAGCACGAGATACCAGGGTTCTTCCGGCTCGACAGGGGTCAGTTTCTCCCCCACGCCCTCGGCAAAAGCCGCATGGCCGCGCACGAAAACCGGGACATCGGCGCCCAGCGTCAGGCCCAACGCGGCCAGCCGATCTTCATCCCAACCCAGTTGCCAGAGGTGATTGAGGCCGAGCAGGGTAGTGGCGGCATTCGAACTGCCGCCGCCGATGCCGCCACCCATGGGCAGGACTTTATCGATCCAGATATCCATGCCGAGCGGGCAGCCGGATTGTTCCTGTAGTTTTTTCGCGGCCTTGACGATCAGGTTGCTGTCGTGGGGGACGCCTTCGAATTCGGTGTGCAGGCGAATGACACCGTCGTCGCGCACGGCGAAGGTGATTTCGTCGCCGTAGTCGAGAAATTGAAACAGCGTCTGCAGCTCGTGGTAGCCGTCTTCACGGCGACCCAGAATGTGCAGCATCAAATTGAGTTTGGCGGGGGAAGGCAGGGTCAGGCGATTGGCTGGCATGTCATTGCCCCAATTTGCGCGGTTGCCAGGTCTTGATCACCAGCGTGACATCCAGGTCGGTGCCGTGCAGTTTGATCCGCTCGGGCAACCAATAGCCGTTTTGCTCGGTATAGGCGGTGTACTCGACCTGCCAGCCGTCCTGTTCGAGGCTGGCGAGGCGGCTGTCGCCATCGAGGGTCAAGCGGCTTTTGCTGTCCGGCGCGGGGAGTCCGCGGACCCACCACGCCAGGTTGGCAACCGGCAATTTCCAACCAAGCTGCTCTTCAAGCAGGGCATCCGGGGACGGCGCTTCGTAGCGCCCCTGATTGGCGACTTCCAGGGAAACCTTGCCCGGATGCCCGGTCAGGCGCGCCGCACCGCGACCCAGGGGGCCCGAAAGCCGGATGTCGTAGTAATCCTGGCGTTGCAGCCAGAACAGCGTGCCGCTGCCGGAATCTTTTGGCGCACGGATGCCGATCTTGCCGTCGATCTGCCAGCCATCAAGGCTTGCAAGCTGCAGTTTGTGCTCGCGCCATTGCGCGGGGTTGCCGTGGCCCACGACCGATTCGCGGGCAGTGAAACCCGCACAACCGGCGAGCAGGGCGATGAAGCTGAAAACGATGAGGTGGCGCAAAAACATAATCTTAAAGAGTCTCTGATCCGGTCAGGCGCTTGATGGTGCTGCGCAGGGTAGGGCTGTCGGGCTGTTCCTTGAGGAATTTGCCCCAGATTTGCCGTGCTTCGCGTTGTTTGCCATTGGCCCACAGGACTTCACCCAGGTGGGCGGCGACTTCCTGGTCGGGGAAGCGTTCCAGGGCCTGGCGCAGCAGGCGCTCGGCTTCGTCGAGATTGCCCATGCGGTAATTCACCCAGCCGAGGCTGTCGAGAACCGCCGGGTCTTCCGGCGTGATCTGGTGCGCTTGTTCGATCAGCGCCTTAGCTTCGGCGTATCGCGTCGTGCGGTCAGACAGGGTATAGCCGAGTGCGTTCAATGCCATGGCGTTGTCCGGATCGCGCTTGATGATCAGGCGCAGGTCTTTTTCCATTTGTGCCAGGTCATTGCGTTTTTCCGCCTGCATGGCGCGGGTATAGAGCAGATTCAGGTCGTCCGGGTATTTTTGCAGGGCTTGTTCCAGGACCTTCCAGGCCTTGTCCCCCTGTTTGTTGGCGGACAGGGTTTCGGCTTCGATCAAGTACAGCTGGATCGCGTAGTCCGGTTGCTCATCGCGCTCTGCCGCCAGTTTGCGTTGGGCTTCGGCAGTCTTGCCGTTATTCATCAGAATGTCGGCCTGACGCAGTTGGGCTGGCAGATAGTCGTTACCCGGGCCGACCTGATCGTATTCGATCAGTGCGCCTTGCGGATCGTTACGTTCTTCGGCGATGCGCCCCAGGTTCAGGTGCGCCGAGTCGACATGGCTGTCTCGGGCGATCAGGTCTTCCAGGTAGCCCTTGGCCTCGTCCCAGGCCTTGGCTTCCAGGCAGACGAGCGCCAGCGAATAACGCAGGTCGTCGTCTTCCGGGTATTGCTGCACCAGGCTTGAGAACTCGGCCTTGGCGTCGTCCATGCGGTCCTGTTCGACCAGCATGCGTGCGTAGGTCAGGCGCAGGCGCTTGTCATCCGGATACTTCTTGATGCTTTTTTGCAGCAGCGGCAAGGCTTCGTCACCGCGATCAAGGGATTGCAGCAGGCGCGCGCGCAGCAGGATCGGGGCAATTTCGCCGTCGTCCGGCGGATTGTCTTCCAGCAGGGTCAGCGCGCCTTTGGTGTCGCCGTCCTGCTGCAGCAGTAAGGCCTTGCCAAAAATCAGCTGGCCGTTGTTCGGGTGGCGCTGCAACAAACGGTCGAAACTTTTCATCAGGCCATTGCGCGTGTCCTGGTCGGTATCGGCCGCGGACAGTGCGAGGAAGTCGAAATGGGTATCGCCCTTGCCTTGCAGCACTTTCTCCATGTAGACCATGGAATCGTCATAACGCCCGGCGCGCGCCAACTGCACGGCGGCGGCCCGCTGGGCCTCGAGGTCGTCCGGCGCGTTCTTGGCCCAGATCAGTGCCGTGTCCAGGGCGGCCTGGTCGGCGCCCAGGTACTCGGCGATGCGGAATGCCCGCTCGGAGATGCCCGGATCCTGGGTGTTGATGGCCTGGGTCACGTAGTTGTCCAGGGCGATGTCGAAACGATTGCGCTGGCCAGCCAACTCCGCACTCAGCAGGCTGAAGACAGTGTCTTCGCTGAATGAGCTGTAGACCTTGGGCTTTTCAGGGGCCGGGGTGGTGTCTTCGACCGGCGACGGGTCATCCGTCGACACGGGAGCCAAGGCCTGGCAGCCGCTGAGAAAGACAAGGGCGAGGAGCAACGCGGAAGATCTATTCATATAGGAAAAGGACGACTAACCTGCGGTCGGATCATCATGACACAAGCCTTCGGTCAAACATAACCGGCCCGGCAATTTACCCGATGCCCTTATTACAGACAGTGGTCGTGTCCGTATAAACGAGAACCGCTCTCACCCTCTGGCGCTTACTACCAGGGTGATAGATATCGAGTAGTTGTTCTGAATCTGACGAAGTAGGACAATTGCCGGCTTCACGTCACCACCAGCGACTTTGAATGGCCTTCCTTGCACTCGGTATTAACCACAAGACTGCTTCAGTAGACGTCCGCGAGCGCGTGGCCTTTACCCCTGAGCAGCTGGTCGAGGCCTTGCAGCAGCTCTGCCGACTCACCGACAGCCGCGAAGCTGCGATCCTCTCCACCTGCAATCGCAGTGAACTTTATATAGAACAGGATCACCTGTCGGCGGATACCGTGCTGCGCTGGCTGGCCGAATATCATCATTTGAGCCTCGATGAGCTGCGCGCGAGCGCTTATGTGCACGAAGACGATGCGGCAGTTCGTCACATGATGCGAGTCGCCTCCGGGCTCGATTCGCTGGTGCTGGGCGAACCGCAGATCCTCGGCCAGATGAAATCGGCCTACGCCGTGGCTCGGGAGGCCGGCACCGTCGGGCCGTTGCTCGGGCGTTTGTTCCAGGCGACGTTCAATGCGGCCAAGCAAGTGCGCACCGACACCGCCATCGGCGAGAACCCGGTGTCCGTGGCGTTTGCCGCGGTCAGCCTGGCCAAACAGATTTTCAGTGACCTGCAACGCAGCCAGGCCTTGCTGATCGGCGCCGGCGAGACCATCACCCTGGTCGCCCGCCATCTGCACGACCTGGGCGTGAAGCGTATCGTGGTCGCCAACCGTACACTGGAGCGCGCGAGCACGCTGGCCGAGCAGTTCGGCGCCCATGCGGTGCTGCTGTCGGACATTCCGGCGGAGCTGGTGCGCAGTGATATCGTCATCAGCTCCACGGCGAGCCAGCTGCCGATCCTTGGCAAAGGGGCTGTTGAAAGCGCCTTGAAGCTGCGCAAGCACAAGCCGATCTTCATGGTCGACATCGCCGTTCCGCGGGATATCGAGCCAGAAGTCGGCGAGCTGGACGACGTCTACCTCTACAGCGTCGACGACCTCCACGAAGTGGTCGCCGAGAACCTCAAGAGTCGCCAGGGTGCAGCCCAGGCGGCGGAAGAGATGGTCTCGGTGGGCGCCGAAGATTTCATGGTGCGCTTGCGCGAACTGGCGGCGGTGGATGTGCTCAAGGCCTATCGTCAACAGAGCGAACGCTTGCGCGATGAAGAACTGCAAAAAGCCCAACGCCTGCTGGCCAACGGCAGCAGTGCCGAAGAGGTGCTGGTGCAACTGGCACGCGGCCTGACCAATAAACTCTTGCACGCACCCAGCGTGCAGTTGAAAAAGCTCTCTGCCGAAGGTCGCCTCGATGCGCTGGCGATGGCCCAGGAACTCTTTGCCCTCGGTGAGGGCTCATCGGATAGCTTTTCGGATAAGAAACCGCAATGAAAGCGTCACTGCTCAATAAGCTGGACATCCTCCAGGACCGTTTCGAGGAATTGACCGCCTTGCTTGGCGATGGCGAGGTCATTTCCGATCAGAACAAGTTCCGTGCCTATTCCAAGGAATACGCGGAAGTCGAGCCGATCGTCGAAGCCTACAAACAGTTGCTCAAGGTGCAGGGCGACCTCGAAGGCGCCCAGGCCCTGCTCAAGGACAGCGACCCGGACATGCGCGAGATGGCCGTGGAAGAAGTCCGCGAAGCCAAGGAACGCCTGGTCGAGCTCGAAGCCAATCTGCAACGCATGTTGCTGCCCAAGGACCCGAACGACGGGCGCAACGTGTTCCTCGAAATCCGCGCGGGCACCGGTGGTGACGAGGCGGCGATTTTCTCCGGCGACCTGTTCCGCATGTACTCGCGCTACGCCGAGCGTCGCGGCTGGCGGGTGGAGATCCTCTCGGAAAACGAGGGTGAACACGGCGGCTACAAGGAAGTCATCGCGCGAGTCGAGGGCGACAACGTCTACGGCAAGCTGAAGTTCGAGTCCGGTGCCCACCGCGTGCAACGGGTGCCGGCAACCGAGTCCCAGGGGCGCATCCACACGTCGGCCTGCACCGTGGCGGTGCTGCCTGAGCCGGACGAACAGGAAGCGATCGAGATCAACCCGGCAGACCTGCGCATCGATACCTATCGTTCCTCCGGTGCGGGCGGGCAGCACGTGAACAAGACCGATTCGGCGATCCGCATCACGCACTTGCCATCGGGTATCGTCGTGGAATGCCAGGAAGAGCGTTCGCAGCACAAGAACCGTGCGCGGGCGATGGCCTGGCTGTCGGCCAAGCTCAACGACCAGCAAACCAGTGCCGCCGCCAACGCCATCGCCAGTGAGCGTAAATTGCTGGTGGGCTCGGGGGATCGCTCCGAACGTATCCGCACCTACAACTACGCCCAGGGCCGGGTGACCGATCACCGGGTCAACCTGACGCTGTATTCGCTCGACGAAATCCTCGCCGGGGGCGTCGATGCCGTGATCGAGCCGTTGCTGGCCGAGTACCAGGCCGATCAACTGGCGGCGATAGGTGAATAAATGACCATCATTGCCAGTTTGTTGCGTGCGGCCGATCTGCCCGACTCGCCAACGGCGCGCCTGGATGCCGAATTGTTGCTGGCGGCTGCGTTGGGCAAGTCCCGCAGCTTCCTGCACACCTGGCCGGAACGCATCGTGCCGAGCGAAGCGGCGTTGACCTTCGCCGAGTATTTGCAGCGCCGCCGCAGCGGTGAACCGGTGGCGTACATTCTCGGCCAGCAAGGTTTCTGGAAACTCGACCTGGAAGTCGCGCCGCACACGCTGATCCCGCGCCCGGACACCGAGTTGCTGGTGGAAGCCGCGTTGGAGCTGTTGCCAGCCACCCCCGCCAACGTCCTCGACCTGGGCACTGGCAGTGGCGCGATTGCCCTGGCACTGGCGAGCGAGCGTCCGGCCTGGAACGTCACCGCCGTGGATCGCGTACTGGAAGCCGTGGCCCTGGCCGAACGCAATCGCCAGCGCCTGCACCTCAATAACGCCAAGGTACTGAGCAGCCATTGGTTCAGCGCCCTGGAAGGTCAGCGTTTTCAACTGATCATCAGCAACCCGCCGTATATCGCTTCCGCCGACCCGCACCTGGTGGAAGGCGACGTACGCTTCGAACCGGCCAGCGCCCTGGTGGCCGGTGTCGACGGGCTCGACGATTTGCGTCTGATCGTTGCCCAGGCACCGGACCATCTCGACGCTGGCGGCTGGTTGATGCTCGAGCATGGTTACGATCAGGCCGAGGCGGTCCGCGATTTGCTGCTGACCCGCGGTTTTGAGGACATTCACAGCCGCACCGATCTGGGCGGTCACCAACGCATCAGTCTGGGGCGCCTGCCGTGCTGAATGATCAAGAGTTGCTGCGTTACAGCCGGCAGATTCTGCTGCAACACATCGATATCGACGGCCAGTTGCGGCTCAAGGACAGCCGCGTATTGATCGTCGGCCTCGGTGGCCTCGGCGCGCCGGTGGCGCTGTATCTCGCCGCCGCAGGGGTCGGCGAATTGCATCTGGCGGACTTCGATACGGTCGACCTGACCAACCTGCAACGCCAGATCATTCACGACACCGACAGCATCGGCATGGGCAAAGTCGATTCGGCGATCAAGCGCCTGACCGCGATCAACCCCGAGATCCGGTTGATCGCTCATCGTGCAGCGCTGGATGAAGATTCCCTGGCGGCTACTGTAGCCGCCGTGGATCTGGTGCTCGATTGCTCCGACAATTTCTCCACCCGTGAAGCGGTCAACGCAGCTTGCGTGAGCGCCAGCAAGCCGCTGGTCAGCGGCGCGGCGATTCGCCTGGAAGGGCAATTGTCGGTGTTCGATCCGCGTCGGGCAGAAAGTCCGTGCTACCACTGTTTATACGGGCACGGCAGCGAAGCCGAATTGACCTGCAGCGAAGCCGGGGTGGTCGGGCCGCTGGTGGGGCTGGTCGGCAGTCTGCAAGCGCTTGAAGCGTTGAAATTGCTGGCAGGATTTGGTGAGCCGCTGGTGGGGCGCCTGTTGCTGATCGACGCCTTGGGTACGCGCTTCCGTGAGTTGCGGGTCAAGCGTGATCCGGGTTGCAGCGTCTGTGGGCCCAAGCATGCGTGAAGCGCCGATCGGCGTGTTCGACTCCGGTGTCGGTGGGCTTTCGGTGCTGGCCGAGATCCAGCGTCTGTTGCCTGATGAGTCTCTGCTGTATGTCGCCGATTGCGGGAACATTCCCTACGGCGAGAAAACCCCGGAATTCATCCGCCAGCGTTGCAGCGTCATGGCCGAGTTTTTTCAGCGCCAGGGTGCCAAGGCCCTGGTCCTGGCCTGCAACACCGCCACTGTCGCCGGTGTTGCCGACTTGCGCCGCGATTACTCGCAGTGGCCCATTGTCGGCATGGAGCCCGCCGTCAAGCCGGCCGCCGCCGCTACCCGCAGTGGCGTGGTCGGCGTGCTGGCCACTACGGGCACTTTGCAGAGTGCCAAGTTCGCCGCGTTGCTCGACCGTTTCGCCACCGACGTTCGGGTCATCACCCAACCTTGCCCAGGGTTGGTTGAGTTGATCGAAAAAGGCGACCTGCACAGTCCCGCCCTGCGTCAGTTGCTGGAGGGTTACGTCCAGCCGCTGCTTGGCGAGGGCGCCGACACCATCATTCTGGGCTGCACCCATTACCCGTTCCTCAAGCCGCTACTCAAGCAGATGATCCCCGACGACATCAGCCTGATCGACACCGGTGCGGCGGTCGCGCGTCAGCTTCAACGCTTACTGGCCGAGCGCGAACTGCTCGCCGTCGGGCCTGCGCGTGCTGCGCAATTCTGGACGAGCGCCGATCCCGTTCATTTCACAAATATATTGCCGACCTTGTGGAATAACGCTGGCGTTGTGCGAAGCTTTGAAGGGTAAGCAAGTTTCGGGGCAGGGGAAGAATTTGGGCTGAACTTCTGAATAACCGTCGACTTCTATAGCTGTGAACGTAGAGCAACAAAAAAACCAAACGTATTCGTTCGGAAAAGGATGTTTCTATGAAGCGACTATTTTGCTTGGCCGCGATTGCGGCCGCACTGATGGGGCACAGTTTCACTGCACAGGCTGCCGGCGTGGAGTTCGGGGTCGGCCAGACCGGCGAATCGAGCATGACCTATCGCCTGGGTATGCAATTGGATTGGGACAAGAGTTGGTGGCAGAGCGACGTGGGTCGCTTGACCGGTTACTGGAGCGGCGCCTACACCTATTGGGATGGCGAAGAGACGTCCAGCAACCACAGCCTTTCGTTTTCGCCCGTGTTTGTTTACGAGTTTGCCGGTCAGAGCGTCAAACCCTATGTCGAGCTCGGTTTTGGCGTGGCGGTGTTTGCCAGTACCGAAGTCGAAAGCAACGAACTGGGCAGCGCGTTTCAGTTTGAAGACCGCTTCGGTGTAGGCCTGCGTTTTGCCGGCGGGCATGAAGTTGGAATTCGCGCGACGCACTATTCCAATGCCGGGATTACCAGTCCGAACGACGGTATAGAAAGTTACGCACTGCATTACACGATGCCGTTGTAAGGCTTGGTCAATGTGGGGGCTTGCTCCCACATTTGTATTTCTGTGATTTGAGCTTCAGCGATACGCCGTCGAAATCCCTTGGCGCTCCTCAATGCATTCCGGTGCCCCCATCTCGAATTCCCGGCAGATCAGCGGGCGTTTTTCGTAGATGGTGCACATCATCGTGTTGCGATCCAGTGCGGCGCACCAGCCGTCGTCCAGGCGCAGCATGACCTCACCCCCCCAGTCATCGGTGTCGATGAATCGCTCGGGCACGCCGGTATCGGTGATCAGCATGACTTCGAGCTGGCAGCAGCAGGCGGCACAGGTCGAACAGGTCACCGCCGCTGTGGCGATTTGCGTGTGGGGGATGGTTTTCATGGCGCGCAGTGTAAGGCAGTCAGCCGGTGCCGTGTGAAAGCTCTGACGGACGCTCAGTCGCTGGCATACGCCGCAATCTTTCAATCACAATCGATCCATGATCGGCGGGCTGCTGCGAACGATGCGTTTGCCAATCGCCAACTTCGTCCGGTCGGGTATTTTCGGCAGCGGCCACAGGGCGGACATGAACATCCCAGGCAACGCGATCTCAAGTGGTCGGTTCCTGATTTCGTGGAAGATGTGCTGCGCTGCTTTCCACGCCGGCCAGTTGAGTGGCATGGGTAAATCGTTTTTCCCGGACCGTGTCGCCTCGACGGCCCCGGGATTGACCACGGTGACTTCGATCCCTTCCGGTGCCAGGTCAATACGCAGGGATTCAAACAGGTAACGCATCCCGGCTTTCGAGCCGCCATAGGATTCGGCGCGGGGCAGCGGCAGGTAGGTCACCGAACTGGCCAGGCCCACCAGGTGCGGCGCGGTGCCGGAGCGCAGCAATGGCAACGCCGCTTCGATGCAGTAGCTGCTGGCGAGCAGGTTGGTGCGTACCACATGCTCGATGATCGAGGCGTCGAACTGCTTGGCATCCACGTATTCGCAGGTACCGGCGTTGAGGATCACGGTGTCCAGGGAGCCCCAGTCCCGGGCAATCTGCTCGCCGATTTCACGGACTGTCTGGCTGTTGGTCAAGTCGCCAGCCACCACTAATACCTGCCCGGGATAACGCAGGGACAAGACTTTCAGCGGGGCCAGCGAGCGGGCGCTAACGGCCAGGTGGGCGCCGCTCTTGAGTATTTCCTCGGCCAGCGCGGCGCCAACCCCGTTGCTTGCACCGGTCAACCAGTATCGTCGTGGAGGTGTAAGCCTCATCCCGTTCTCCTTTGCAACCAGGCGTTCGCCCGGCCGAATACCATCAGATGCTTATAAAGACGTTGTAAAAGGTTATTCATAAAGGCTCCCGGCAGTCTGCCGCGACGGCAGGTTCTTGAACGCGGCCAAGGCGCGGGCGCGGGAGGTGGACAGGTCGACGATCGGTGCCGGATAACCGGCTACACCGAACAAACCGCCAAGTTGTGCCGGGTTATGCACAGCCTTTTTATCGAGCCCCGACAGTTGCGGTAGCCAATGCTTGATGAACAGGCCTTCGGCGTCGAATTTTTCCGACTGGCTCAGCGGGTTGAAGATCCGGAAGTAAGGCGCCGAGTCGGTGCCGGTGGACGAACTCCATTGCCAGCCGCCGTTGTTCGCAGCGAGGTCACCATCGATCAGGTGGCGCATGAAGAAGCGTTCGCCCTCGCGCCAGTCGATCAACAGGTTCTTGGTCAGGAACATCGCCACCACCATGCGCAGGCGATTGTGCATCCAGCCGGTTTCCAGCAGTTGGCGCATGGCCGCGTCGATGATCGGCAAGCCGGTACGGCCCTGCTGCCAGGCGGCAAGTTCTTCGGGGGCGTTGCGCCACGCCAGCGCTTCGGTTTCCGGGCGAAAGGCGCGGTGACGGGAAACCCGCGGGTAGCCCACCAGAATGTGTTTGTAGAACTCGCGCCACAACAGTTCATTGATCCAGGTGACGGCACCGACCTTGCCGCTTTCGAACTCGCCCTGATTGCTTTGCATCGCGGCGTGCAGGCACTGGCGGGGAGAAATCACCCCCGCGGCCAGATAAGCCGAGAGTTGGCTGGTGCCGGGTTTTGCCGGGAAGTCGCGCTCGCTCTGGTAGTAGTCAATCTGCATCTCGGTAAAGCTGTCGAGGCGCCGCCGGGCTTCGCCTTCACCGGCCGGCCACAGGTCACGCAGACTGTCAGGGGGCACGTCGAAGCCTTCGACCTGGGTCGCGATGGCGTCGCTGGCAATGTTCAGCGCAGCTTGCGCCGCCGGTGTGGGTACCAGGCCGGGCAGCGAATGATGCAGCCGTTCGTGACAGACTTTGCGGAACTGACTGAAGACCTGAAAGTAACTACCGGTTTTGGTCAGCACACTGCCGGGTTTAAACAACAGTTGATCGAGGTAGCGGCGAACCTCGATGCCTTCGGCCTCCAGGGTCTGGGCCACCGCTGCATCGCGACGGGTTTCGTGGATGCCGTATTCCTCGTTGAGATGCACCGCGTCGATCTGCAATTGCCGGCACAACTCGAGCAGCACGGCCGGCGCGTCATCCCAGCGGGGGGCATTGCGGATCAGCAGGGGAATGTTCAATCGGCCCAGCGCACCACTCAACGCCTGCAAGTTGCGCAGCCAGAAGTCCACTTTGCAGGGGGCATCGTCATGTTCGCGCCATTGCTCCGGGCTCAGCAGATACACCGCCACCGTCGGGCCACGCGCCGCCGCGGCCGAGAGGGCTGTGTTGTCGTGCAGGCGCAGGTCGCTGCGCAGCCAGATCAATTGCATGTGGGTGTTCGCCCGATTCATTGCGCAAGTGCCTTTAAATGAGTCCGCATTGAACGAGTACCTGGTGCGCCGCCAAGGGGGTTTCGGCCAGGTACAGATCAGCGATCTCTGAAGTTATCGCGGACAACTCGGTGTTGTGAATACACACCGTTGGTCCGGCGATCATTTTTGGGCAACTGGCGCCGTTTAAAAGTTTCACCAGTTGTGAAAGGTTTATCGCTTTACTGGAATACAGCAGTACGCCGCGTGGTTGCAGCAGGTCGACAGCCAGTGCCAGTTCACTGGCCGGGAGCGGCCAGTCAAATACTTGCACCGGACAATCGGCACTACTGATCAACCAGGCCGTGAGCCACACGTGGGGTTCAAGGGGCAGGTCCGAGTGGTTGATCAGCAGCAGTGGCGCGCCGTGTAACTGACGATTGTTATGGTAGAGGCGCGCGCCAAACTTGCTTCGCAGCCAGGAGTAGAAGAATCCTCGTTCCATCTGCGTGCCGAACTGGCCTTGCCAGCGTTGTTCCAGTTCAGCCAGCAGGGGCATGAGTAACTGTTCGCACAGGGTTCGCGGCGGGTACAGCGCCATGGCCTGATTGATGGTGTCGTCCAGGCTGCGTTCACTCAGCTGCGTGACGGCGGTGAACAAGGTATGGCGCAACACTTGCCAATCGTTTTCGACGAACCCGCTGAAAGCCTGCGGCGTGTCGAGCAATTGCTTGACCTGGCTGACGGCCACGCCGCGGTTGATCCAGGTGAGGATCGCCAGGATGCGTTGGACATGTTCGGCCGAGAACAGCCTGTGGCCCTTGGGTGTGCGTTGCGGCACGATCAGGCCGTAGCGACGTTCCCAGGCTCGCAGCGTCACGGCGTTCACCCCGGTCTGGCGGGCAACTTCGCGGATCGGCAGCCAGCCTTCGTCCAGGGCTTTCTTGAAGTCGGCACCAAAGTCTTCGCTGGCGCTGCTGTCGAGTAGGGGTTTCATCAGATGGCGTTTCGCAGGCTGAGATTTTCCGGATGGGGTTGCAGGTACGCCTGCTGATCGATGTACGGGTCCGGATGTTGACGAAAGTGATGCTTGAGCAACGTCAGCGGCACCACCAGCGGCACGATGCCTTGGCGGTATTGAGCGATGAGGTGTTGCACTTCCTGCTTGTCCTCGGCACTGATGGCCTTTTTCAGATAGCCGCTCAGGTGCTGCAATACATTGGTGTGGGTGCGGCGGGTCGCGCATTGCTTCAGGGCGGCCATCAACAGGCTGAAGTAGCGTGGTCCAAGTTCTTTCGGGTCGCTATGGCCCATGTTGCCCAGCAAATTGCCGAGAATTTTGTATTGCATCGGGTTATGAGCCATCAACAGGTACTTGTAGCGCGAGTGAAATGTTGTCAGGCCGGGACGGCTCAGGCCTTCTCGCAGCAGCTGTTGCCAGTCGCCATAGGCGAATACGCGGGTGAGAAAGTTTTCTCGCAGCACCGGGTCGTTCAGACGGCCGTCTTCTTCCACCGGCAGGTCCGCTTGCTGGGCACAGAACGCCCGGGCGTAGATGCCCCGGCCACCGCCCTTCACCGGTGCGCCATTGACGTGGTAGACCTTGACCCGCTCCAGGCCGCAGGAAGGGGATTGCTGCATGAAGATGTAACCGCAGATATCACCAAGCTCCGCCGCCATCTGCCGACCATAGTTGGCCAGCGGTTGGGTGACATTGATGTCGCGGTCGACCGTGCCGACGGCCTGGGGTGCATCCGCATCTCCCACCAGTCGGATTGGTTGGCGCGGAATGCCCAGTCCAATGGCGACTTCCGGGCAGATCGGGACGAAGTCGAAGTAGTCGCTGAGGACCTGCCTGCACAGTCGCGACGCCTTGTGCCCGCCGTTGTAGCGCACGTCAAAACCCATCAGGCAGGCGCTGATGGCGATTTTCGGTTTGGCAGGGGGCAGGGGCATCGAGCACCTCGGAATCTAAACCTGTACAGAGCTGAAAGTCTGTACAACATAGGTTCATCATAGATTCAAAAGTGTACAAGTCAAATTAGTTGTATAAGTTTTTTGGTGAGGCGGGTGACTGGCCTGATGCATGTTGCCAGCGATCCAGGTGCAGCGGTGTTCAGCCGCACCGCATTATCATTCATCGCTGGCAAGTCAGTGTCGGGTGTTGCAGTTACTGCAAGTGTGCATGCAGACGGCGGGCGGCTTCCTGGCCGCTGAGCCACGCACCTTCGACGCGTCCGGACAGGCACCAGTCGCCGCACGCATACAGGCCCAGGTCCGCATCGGCCAAGGTGCCCCATTCATGGCTGCTGGCGGGGCGGGCGTAGAGCCAGCGATGGGCCAGGCTGAAGCTGGGTGCGGGCATGGAGTCGTGCAACAGCTCGGCAAACGCACCGTGCAGTTGCTCGATCACCGCTTCTTTTGGCAAGTCGATGTGCTGGCGACTCCAGGCACTGGTGGCGTGCAGCACCCAGGTGTCGAGGGTGTTGTCGCGCCCTGGTTTGCTGCGATTGCGCGCCAGCCAGTCAAGTGGACTGTCTTGCACGAAGCAGCCTTCCATCGGCGTTTCCAGAGGCGTTTCGAATGCCAGTGCAACGGCCCAGGTGGGGTCCATTTTTACCCCGGCGGCGGCGCCGGCGAGCTTCGGCGCGGAGGCCAGCAGCGCGGTTGCCTGGGGGGCCGGGGTGGCGATGACCACATGACTGAACGGACCGTGGGTGAAGCCTTCGGCATCCTGCAAGTGCCAGTGTTCTTCACCGCGATACACCTCGGTGATCCGGCAGGCGAAATGCACTTCCAAGTCGCCCAGCAGGGAACGGGTGATGGCGCTCATGCGCGGGGTGCCGACCCAGCGTGTCTGTTCGTCCGGCGACAGATCGAGCCGGCCGCCATGGAAGGTATACAGCTGCGGGGTCCATTCGGCGACCCAGCCCTTGGTCTGCCAGCGCTGGACTTCGGTGACAAAGCGACGGTCGCGGGCGGTGAAATATTGCGCACCCATGTCCAGAGCACCCGCATCGCTGCGCTTGCTCGACATGCGTCCGCCACTGCCGCGGCTTTTATCGAAAAGTTGCACGACATACCCCAGGTCGGTCAGGGCTTGTGCGGCTGAGAGTCCGGCAATGCCGGTGCCGATGATTGCGATAGGTACAGTCATAAGGGCCTCGTTTACCTGTCTGTACAGACTACGCCGGGGTTGAAACCTGTACAATATTGTTTTTTGGTATAACTTTCAGCGTTCTCGTTCTGACAGCTTGGCCTATTGTTAAACACAGGGCCTGCCCGATACCAAAAGATCCCTTGCTTATAAAAATAGACTAGTGATCAGGGTAAAACGCCACGCGAGGAAGTAGTCATGCACATATTGCTGACCGGCGGTACTGGTTTGATAGGACGTCAGCTCTGCCGTCACTGGTTGAGTCAAGGGCATCGCCTTACAGTCTGGAGCCGGACGCCTGCAAAAGTCACCAAAATCTGCGGAGCCCAGGTGCGTGGCATTGCCCGGCTTGAAGAGATCGGGCAAGACCCGGTGGACGCCATCGTCAATCTGGCCGGTGCGCCGATCGCCGATCGCCCATGGACCCACAAGCGCAAAGCCCTGTTGTGGAGCAGTCGCATCACCCTGACGGAAACCCTGCTGGCCTGGCTCGAAAGCCGTGAACAGAAACCGCAGGTATTGATTTCGGGATCCGCGGTCGGTTGGTACGGCGATGGCGGTGAGCGTGAACTGACCGAGAATTCGCCACCGGTCATCGATGATTTCGCCAGTCAGCTATGCATAGCCTGGGAGGAAACTGCCCAGCGCGCCGAAGGTTTGGGCATGCGCGTGATCTTCATTCGCACCGGGCTGGTGTTGTCGGCAGAGGGCGGCTTTTTGTCGCGCCTGTTGTTGCCGTTCAAACTGGGGCTGGGCGGGCCTATCGGCAGTGGCCGGCAGTGGATGTCGTGGATTCATATCAACGATCAAATTGCCCTGATTGATTTTCTTCTGCATCGGCAAAGCGCCACTGGTCCTTATAATGCCTGCGCGCCCAAACCGGTGCGCAACCGCGAGTTCGCCAAGACGTTGGGCAGCGTGCTGCACCGCCCGACGTTCATGCCCATGCCGGCCTTGGCGTTAAAGGTGTGCCTGGGCGAGTTGTCATTGCTGTTGCTGGGCGGCCAGAAGGCAGTACCGGCTCGCTTGCTGGAAGCGGGTTTCACTTTCCAGTTCACTGATTTGCGCGCGGCCCTGGACGACCTTTCCAGCCGCCTTTGAAATAGGACGTTGCATGACCGATCACGCGTTGCTTCTGGTCAACCTGGGCTCACCGGCCTCCACTTCGGTAGCGGATGTGCGCCGCTACCTCAATCAGTTCCTGATGGACCCGTACGTCATCGACCTGCCATGGCCAGTGCGGCGTTTGCTGGTATCGCTGATCCTGATCAAGCGCCCCGAACAGTCGGCGCATGCCTACGCGTCGATCTGGTGGGACGAGGGCTCGCCGCTGGTGGTACTCAGCCGGCGCCTGCAGAAGGCCATGACAGCGCAGTGGCATCACGGCCCGGTGGAACTGGCCATGCGCTATGGTGAGCCGTCGATCGAATCGACACTGGTACGCCTGGTAGCCCAAGGGCACAAGCGGATAACACTGGCACCGCTTTATCCACAATTCGCCGACAGCACCACGACGACGGTGATCGAAGAGGCCAAGCGGGTAGTGCGTGAGAAAAACCTCGACGTGCAACTGTCGGTGCTGCAGCCGTTCTACGATCAACCGGAATACCTCGATGCGCTGGTGGCCACGACCCGGCCTTATCTGGAACAGGATTACGATCACCTGCTGTTGAGCTTCCATGGTTTGCCGGAGCGGCACCTGACGAAGCTCAACCCGGGGCATAGCTTCGAAGGCGGGGGCGATTGCTGCGCCGGTGCACCGCCGCAAGTGGTCGCGACCTGTTATCGCGGTCAATGCCTGCGCACCGCCGCAGCGTTCGCCAAGCGTATGGGATTGCCGGACGGCAAATGGTCGGTGTCATTCCAGTCGCGCCTGGGGCGAGCCAAGTGGATCGAGCCCTACACCGAGGCGCGCCTGGATGAGCTGGGCAAAAGCGGCGCGAAGAAAGTGCTGGTGATGTGCCCGGCCTTCGTGGCCGATTGCATCGAGACGCTGGAAGAAATCGGCGATCGCGGGCGGGAGCAATTCCGCGAAGCGGGGGGAGAGGAGTTGGTGCTGGTGCCGTGCCTCAACGATGACCCGCAGTGGGCGAAGGCGTTGAATGCGTTGTGTGAAAGGGCGCCATTGGTGTTGTAAGCCCAAAAGCTTCGCGGGCAAGCCTCGCTCCTACAGGATTTACGTCGGTCAATAGGACGACGACATCTTGTAGGAGCGAGGCTTGCCCGCGAAGGCGTCCTTGAAGCTGCTTAGATCAACGGATCTTGCGCCTTCTTGTGCTTCCAGCTGTCATTGCCCGGCAGGATCAGGTTCAGCGCAATCGCCACCACCGCGCACAGCGCGATGCCTTTGAGGCCGAAGTCGTCGGGACCTGTGCCCGTACCGACCAGCACGCCGCCAATACCGAACACCAGGGTCACCGAGACGATCACCAGGTTGCGCGCTTCGCCCAGGTCAATCTTGTGGCGAATCAGCGTGTTCATCCCCACGGCCGCAATCGAGCCGAACAACAGGCAGAGAATCCCGCCCATCACCGGGACTGGAATACTTTGCAGCAACGCACCGAATTTGCCGATGAACGCCAGGCTGATGGCGAAGATCGCCGCCCAGGTCATGATTTTCGGGTTGTAGTTCTTGGTCAGCATCACCGCGCCAGTGACTTCGGCGTACGTGGTGTTGGGCGGACCGCCGAACAGGCCGGCGGCGGTGGTGGCAATGCCATCACCCAGCAGGGTACGATGCAGGCCAGGTTTCTTCAGGTAATCGCGACCGGTCACGCTACCCACGGCAATCACGCCGCCGATGTGCTCGATGGCCGGTGCCAGGGCCACGGGAACGATGAACAGGATCGCCTGCCAGTTGAATTCCGGGGCGGTGAAGTGGGGAATGGCGAACCAGGGCGCTGCGGCAATTTTCGCGGTATCGACCACGCCAAAGTAGAACGCCATGGCAAACCCCACCAGCACACCGGAAATGATCGGCACCAGGCGGAAAATGCCTTTGCCGAACACGGCGACGATCAGGGTGGTCAGCAGCGCCGGCATCGAGATCAGCATCGCCGTCTGGTAATGGATCAGTTCGCTGCCGTCACCGGCCTTGCCCATCGCCATGTTGGCGGCGATCGGCGCCATGGCCAGGCCGATGGAGATGATCACCGGGCCAATCACCACCGGCGGCAGCAGGCGGTCGATGAAGCCGGTGCCTTTGATTTTCACTGCCAGGCCGAGGAACGTATAGACAAAACCGGCCGCCATCACGCCGCCCATGGTCGCGGCGAGGCCGAACTGGCCCTTGGCGAGAATGATCGGGGTGATGAACGCGAAGCTCGACGCCAGGAACACCGGTACCTGACGCCCGGTGACGACCTGGAACAGAATCGTCCCCAGGCCTGCGGTGAACAATGCCACGTTCGGGTCGAGACCCGTGATCAGCGGCATCAGCACCAGGGCGCCGAAGGCCACGAACAGCATCTGGGCGCCAGACAGCACCGTGCGCCAGAGCGGATCGTTGAACTCTTGCTGCATGCTCACGCGTCCTTCTGCTTGGTGCCGAAGATCTTGTCGCCAGCATCGCCCAGGCCCGGGATGATGTAACCGTGTTCGTTGAGCTTCTGGTCGATCGAAGCGGTGTAGATGATCACGTCCGGGTGAGCTTTCTCGACCACGGCGATACCTTCTGGTGCAGCGACCAGCACCATGGCGCGGATGTCCTTGCAACCGGCTTTTTTCAGCAGGTCGATGGTGGCAACCATCGAGCCGCCGGTGGCGAGCATCGGGTCGATGATCATCGCCAGGCGTTCGTCGATTTCCGGCACCAGCTTCTCGAGGTAGGTGTGGGCTTCGAGGGTTTCCTCGTTGCGGGCCACGCCCACGGCGCTGACTTTGGCGCCCGGGATCAGGCTCAGCACGCCTTCGAGCATGCCGATACCGGCGCGCAGGATCGGCACCACGGTAATCTTCTTGCCGGCGATCTTCTCCACCGATACGGTGCCGCACCAACCTTCGATATCGTAGGTTTCCAGCGGCAGGTCTTTGGTGGCTTCATAGGTCAGCAGGGCACCGACTTCCTGAGCGAGCTCGCGGAAATTCTTCGTGCTGATGTCTGCGCGGCGCATTAGGCCAAGTTTGTGGCGGATCAGCGGGTGGCGGATCTCGAGGATGGGCATGGGAAAGGCTCCGGCGGCGGGCAAAAAAACCGGCCTAGATTAATCTATCCGAGGTTGATGTCCTATAGACATAGAGTACGTTAGTCCACAATCGCTTGATCTGGCCTCGCCAGATGCGTACCTTTGCCGGCTTTTCCGAAACCGCCATCCCTGGAGAGCGCCATGTCCGCTGATCTCGAGCATATCCGTCAAATCATGCGAGAGGCTGACTGCCTGTACACCGAAGCTGAAGTCGAGGCAGCCATCGCCCGCGTCGGTGCACACATCAACGATGAACTGGCGGACAGCAATCCGGTGGTGTTCTGTGTGATGAACGGCGGGCTGATTTTTGCCGGCAAGCTGCTCACACACCTGCAATTCCCGCTGGAAGCGTCCTACCTGCACGCCACCCGCTACCGCAACGAAACCAGCGGCGGCGAGCTGTTCTGGAAAGCCAAGCCGGAAGTGTCGTTCATCGACCGTGATGTACTGATCATCGACGACATCCTCGATGAAGGTCATACCCTGGGCGCGATCATCGACTTCTGCAAACACGCCGGCGCGCGCAAAGTGCACACCGCCGTGCTGATCGACAAGGACCACGACCGCAAGGCGCGTCCGGACCTGAAGGCCGATTTCGTCGGTTTGCCGTGCATCGACCGTTATATCTTTGGCTACGGCATGGACTACAAAGGCTACTGGCGCAACGCCAACGGGATTTTTGCCGTTAAAGGAATGTAAGACATGACCACGCCTCGCTTTCTTGATCACACCCTGTTCGCCGAATTGGCCGAGAAAGCGGCGGCCAACCCTCGCGGGCGCCAGCATCACAACTTCCACCAGATGGAAGACGCCTGCCATCGCATGGCCGTGGGCTTGCAACCATCGACGTATGTCCCGCCTCATCGTCACCTGGGCGACAACAAGGCCGAAACCTTGCTGGTGCTCAAGGGGCGGTTGGGCGTGTTGATCTTTGACGAGTCCGGTGTTGTCCTGAGCAAGACGGTCTTGCAGGCCGGTGGCGAGTGTGTCGGCGTGGACCTGCCTACGGGTGTGTTCCACGGCCTGGTGGTGCTTGAAGCCGATAGCCTGATGTTCGAGTGCAAGGCGGGCCCCTACCGCCCGGTCGGCGAAGGTGAGCTGGCTCATTGGGCGCCACGTGAAGGCGAGCCCGGTGTTGCCGAGTATCAGGCCTGGATGCGCGCGCAGTTCGACTGATCACCCCTCCTGTAGGAGCGAGCATGCTCCGGGCGGCGCTCCGACGATGAACTCAAGACCACCGTGGGGTATCAGGCTCCCAGTGTTATCGTTGACGACCATCGCGAGCATGCTCGCTCCTACATTCGACTCCGGAACCTGTCATGAGCCGTTCGATCCGCTACTGCGCCGCCCTGTTGCTGACCCTCAGCCTGCCATTGGCGGCCGCCCCGGCTCCCATGCACGGGCAGTTCCTGCCGCCGGATGACCTGAACCTGCGTGACGCGGAACCGGAACAGCAACAACTGCTGCAAGTCACCGAGTATTCGGTGGTGGTCGGCAGTCAACGCCAGTCCAGCCAGCAGCCGATCCCCGTCACCTCGCCGCTGATGATTCGCCTCAAGGGCAAATCCCTGAACAAGGGCGCGACCATCAGTCAGGTGCTGGTCAATTTCGATGGCGAAAGCAAAAGCCTGAAAAAACCGCTCTACGACGACAAGAGCAAGATCCTGACGCTGTATTACCCGCTGGCTCAATACCGGGTCATCATCGACTTGTTGCGTAACGACACGGTGTATTGCCAGTTTCTCAGCTACGCCAACGGCCACATCTGGGCCGATCTGCACACCGGGGCTGTTCGTCCGCGTTGAGCCCGGCGCCCGCGCAGGGGTAAACTGCCCGCCCCGTGAAATGTCTGCGAGCTGGAGTCGGCAATGCGTAAAGATAAGAAACAAGTGATTGGTGACGAGATCGGCGATGAGCAGATCAAGTTGTTCCTCGATTTCGAACCGGTCGACGCGACTTCTCCGTCCCTGCACAAGCTGATCAAGGCTTACCGTGGTCTGCGGATCGACGATTTCGAGCGTTTCCTGACGTTCTTCGTCGAGGCCGGTTATGACGTGAACGGCAAGGACGAGCACGGCAAGGACTTCGTTGCCCTGATCCAGGATCAGCGTAATGCACCGGATTACATCGAGCTGATCGAAAAGGCTCGCGGTTAAGATTTAAGCGGCATAAAAAAACGCCCCGCCATCAATGATGGACGGGGCGTTTTTCATGGGGCCGGATCACGCGTAGCTTTCAGTCTCGCTGCTGGCTTCAACCAGTTCCAGGGCGATGTTGTTCTGCGTGTTGATCTTGCGATACAGCGCGGCGTCGGTTTCCAGGACTTTCTCCCGGGCCGGGAAGATCTCGGCCAGTTTGGCAGCCCATTCACCCTTGGCTTTGCCCGGGAAGCATTTTTCGATCAGTTCCAGCATGATCGAAACCGTCACCGAGGCACCTGGCGAAGCGCCGAGCAGGGCGGCGAGGGAGCCGTCCTTGGCCGCGACCAGTTCGGTACCGAATTGCAGGACGCCGCCTTTTTTCGGGTCTTTCTTGATGATCTGCACCCGTTGGCCGGCCACTTCCAGGCGCCAGTCTTCGGCTTTCGCCTCAGGGTAGAAGCGACGCAGGGACTCCAGGCGCTGCTCCATCGACTGCATCACTTCGCTGACCAGGTACTTGGTCAGGTCCATGTTGTTTTTCGCTACCGCCAGCATCGGGCCGATGTTGCCGGCGCGAACCGACATCGGCAGGTCCATGAAGGAGCCGTGCTTGAGGAACTTGGTGGTGAAGCCGGCGTAAGGTCCGAACAGCAGGGATTTCTTGCCGTCGACGACGCGGGTGTCCAGGTGTGGCACGGACATCGGTGGCGAACCCACGGCAGCCTGGCTGTAGACCTTGGCCTGGTGGTGCTTGACCACTTCCGGGTTGTCGCAACGCAGCCATTGGCCACTGATCGGGAAACCGCCGAAGCCTTTGCTTTCTTCGATGCCCGAGGCTTGCAGCAGCGGCAGTGCCGCACCGCCGGCGCCGAGGAAGACGAACTTGGCGTCGACTTCACGGCTGTTGCCGCTGTTGACGTCCTTGATGCTGACAGTCCAGCCGCCGTTGCTGCGCTTGAGGCCGGTCACGCGCTTGCAGTACTTGACCTGGGCATCGGGCGCGCTGGTCAGGTGCTTGAGCAACTGGTTGGTCAGGGCGCCGAAGTTGACGTCGGTACCATTGATCACGCGAGTGGCCGCGAGGGTTTCGCCAGGATCGCGTCCCGGCATCATCAGCGGCATCCACTCGGCCATCTTGGCCTTGTCTTCGGTGTATTCCATGTCGGCGAAGGCGTGGTGCTTATGCAGCACGTTGAAGCGTTCCTTGAGGAAGGACACGCCGCTGTCGCCCTGCACGAAACTCAGGTGTGGCACCGGGCTGATAAACGATTTGCACGAGCCGAACGTGCCTTTCTTGGTCAGGTACGACCAGAACTGCTTCGACACCTCGAACTGGGTGTTGATGTGCACGGCTTTCTTGATGTCGACGGTGCCATTGGCAGCCTGCGGCGTGTAGTTCAGCTCGCACAGGCCGGCGTGACCGGTACCGGCGTTGTTCCACGGGTTGGAACTCTCCGCCGCACCGGAATCCATCAGCTCGACGACTTCCAGCTTGATCGCGGGGTCGAGCTCTTTGAGCAGTACCGCGAGGGTGGCACTCATGATGCCGGCCCCAACCAGTACTACGTCGACTGCTTCGTTATGCGCCATTTAACGCGTCTCCAAAATCTGCAGCACCAAATTGTCGGCATGGCTGCCAGGTGTTCCGGGGCGAGTCAGTGATGCCCCTCGAACTCATGGCAGTATCGCCATGTCCGAATCTTCGCAATTTTTCGCAACTTCGACGGACGCTACCTGCCGGGTCTAATAAGAGTCATATGAACTCATTTCAACGTGCGACTGGCAATTCGACTTATGGTCGATACATCCGCTTGTGCAACCAAATCCGTAGCGGACAGGCTTCAGGCTCCGGTATTCGAGGTGTACTCGGTCCTGTGTCGTTGGGCTGTACTGGACGCTAATGGTGCATATTCAGACGCAAAACTATTCATTTGCTCGCCACACTCTTGTGAAGTTGTGAAAACCCGTTTTTTTCACGCTCTTTTGAAGACGTGAACCTCAAAAAAGGGCTGTCCCAGCCTGGCACCGTGCCCGGATGGTTTGCCGCCAGGGAAAACCGGGCAGGCAATACGGGCAAACAGCTCAGTGACCGAGCGTAATGACAGCTCTGCAGATTCGCGAAAAGTGGTGGTCGTGCTTGAGGAACAGCAAGCGCGCCAGCTTCACTCGATCTGTGTGGGCGGCTCTCTGTGGGCGGTGCGGGGTGCCAAAACCGAAGCATTGGCGATGCTGCGAGGCCCGATCAGGAGACGTCCTTATAATCGGGGGGAGATTGTAGCGAAGAAACGCAGGGAAATGGTCGTGTTTAATGACTTTTATTAGGCGTCTGGTCAGGTCGCCATCAGGTGTTGTGCCCGTGAGCGCGCTGCAGGCTGGCTGACGCGGGCACTGGCGGGCAGGGGTTGCTGTAGCCAGTTGAGGCGAATTTCCTCGATTTCGACCCAGCCATCGCCCATCGGCTGGAGGCTGCATTGCTTGAAGGCCTGGCAATGGCCGTTGCTGTCGAGCAGGGCAAAGCTGCGGTGCCGTGGGCGTGGGGCGAACAGCGAAACGAGAAAGCGCATGGCGAAGTACCTTTTGGGTGACTGCGCTGAAGAATGGCAGCGAGCCGTTACGTGCAAGTGTATGGGGGGTGACAGATGTGTGACAGGAAGGGGTTTCTGAAACTTTTGTCAGAATTTTCTGCAATGGTTGCGCTGGTTCGCTGCAGTGGCGCACCGCTATACTGCGGGCCTGTTAGTGCCTGATTCTGGAGAGAAGAGTATGTTGCAACGCCTGTTGTTCGGTTTGATCACTGTGACCAGCTTGACGTTGGTCGGCTGCGCCCACAGCCCGCAACAACTGAACCCGGAACCCAAGCTGACGGCTCAACTGGCGCCGGTCGGCCATGGCCAGCCGGTGGTGGTGCGCGTGGTCGACGGGCGTCCGTCGCCAACCCTGGGCACCCGTGGCGGCCTGTACCCGGAAACCAGCGCCATTACCGTGCAGGGCGCGCAGATCCTGCCGAAACTGCAGGCGCAGGCCGAAGCGGCCGTGCGGTTGCTGGGCTTCACCCCGACGGCGAATGCGCTGAACGCGCCACAGATCACCGTGACCTTGGCCGAGTTGAAGTACCAGTCGCCCAAAGAAGGCATGTACGTGACCGAGGCCACCATTGGCGCGACGTTCCGTTCCGATGTGCAAAATGCCAATCGTCGTTACAGCGGCCGTTATGGCGCGTCCCTGGACCAGCGTTTCGGCATGGCGCCGAATCAGGAAACCAACACCAAGCTGGTCAGCGACGTGTTGAGCGATGCGTTGACCCGCTTGTTCAAGGACCCAACCGTGGGTCAGGTTCTCGGCGAGTAAGAGCTTCGTCAGAGGCCGAAAAGCCCGGTGCCAGCGATGGCCTCGGGCTTTTTTCATGGCCGCTGGTCATTTGATTCGTTAATCGTCGCAAAGGCAGGGGCAGGCGCGCGGGCTTTCGGTAGAATCCGCCCGCGGTCGCAGGTGCCCGCTGCCAAGATTTTGTTTGAGGTTCGTGATGTCGCTGCATTTGATGACGCTGTTTACCGCCCATCCCGCCAAATTGATCAATCTGCTGGCCTTGCTGCTGGCCTTCCCGGGCAGTTGGTTGCTGCACGCCACGCGTCGCCGCGAACAGCGCGCGATGGCCAGTCTCCAGGCACAGCGCCAGAGCAGCCCAAGCCAGGAACCGACGCTGGATTGGGCAACCCTGCGCATGAACCGGTTTTTCTATCGCTTCGGTTTTGCCTGCATGGGGCTGGCGTTGCTGGTGTCGTGGATCAGCACCCAGGTCTAAACCGTTTTAACGCTTGAAAAAAAACGGCGCCCGTAGGCGCCGTTTTCGTATCCGCAGTTAAAGCGGCAATCCAGCCTTCACCCGATACTGGTTGCGCACCGGGGTCGCATATTGCAGCACCAGGAACGGGCGATGCTCCTCGGGGCAGGCGTCCAGGCGTTGCTGCCATTGTTCCTGGGCCTTGGCCAGTTCGTCGGCCGGGAACAACTTGCTGGCGCTTGGCACCTGCAGTTGCGGGTCGGCATCCTGCCATTGGGCGTAGGCCAGGTAATGCACCGGGAACAAGCGGTAACCACCGAGGATCTGCTTGTCCATCTCGATCGCCAGTTGCTTGGTGTCTTCGAACAGCTCGGTGATGGGCGCCGCAAAATTCACGTGCACCCGGCCCTTGTAGCCGGTGATGCCCTTGGCAATGCTCACGTCATCCTCGCCCGGGGCCTTGGTGTAGCTGCCGGTGGTGGCGCGGATGTAGAGTTCGCGGGCCTTGGCCTGGTCGCACGGATCGTACTCGTAGCTGATCGACACGGGGGTCAGGTTCAGCGAGCGGATGACTTCACCGAACGGTTCGTCCTTGCGGCTCATGTGGAACATCTTGAGGATCGCTGACTCGGTGCGGTCATCACCGTCCTTGGCCCGTCCCTCGGCCTGGGCGATCCAGATCGAGGCGCAATCGTTGCGGATCGAATGGTTGATGTACGCCGACAGCAATTGGTACGCCGCCATTTTTTCGCGGCGTCCGGTGATCGAACGGTGCACGATGAAACTCTTGTTCAGGCGCATCAGGTCGCTGACAAAGGGCTTTTGCAGCAGGTTGTCACCGATGGCGATGCGCGGGGTCGGCAGGCCGGCGTGGTACACGGCGTAATTGACGAAGGCCGGGTCCATCACGATGTCGCGGTGATTGGCGATGAACAGATAGGCGCTGCCGGACTTGAACTGCTCCACGCCGGTGTACGTCACACCGTCCGTGGCGCGCTCGATGGTGTGGTCGACGTAGTACTCGACTTTGTCCTGCAAGGTGGCCACCGACGTGATGCCGGCGAACTCACGGCGCAGCCGATGAGCTATAAGGGGTTTGAGCGCCCAGCCTAAGGCGCCGGCAAAACGCGGAAAGCGGAAGTGGGTGAGGATATCTAGAAACGCCTTGTCGCCGAGCAGTCGTGCCAGCACCGCTGGGACTTCGCTATCGTCGTAAGGTCGGATGGCATCGAATTCGCCCATCATGCTCTCTTGTTAGAAACGGCTAGGGTAAGTAAAGGTTTTGATCGAAAACCAGCGGGGCACGGTCTGAAAAAGTAGTCAGACAAAAATAGCCCTGCAAATAGACCGGCGATTATACGCACAAGTCACCTGGGAGACCGCGATGCTGGAAAGCGCAGTTTATGAATGTCCGTATTGTGGTGAGGAAGTCGAGACGACCCTGGATTTATCCGGCGGCGATCAGACCTATATCGAGGACTGTCAGGTGTGTTGCCGGCCGATAACATTTGTATTGCAAGTTCACGAAGACGAATGGCACCTCGAAGTATTCAGTGAAAACGAGTGAGGGCGCATATGCAGCGCATCTACGAACCGGAAAACTTGATGGAAGGCGAGTTGCTGCAAGGCATGCTCGCCAGCGAAGGTGTCGAGGCGCATCTGGTGGGGCGCGATCTGGTGGGCGCCACGGGTGAGTTGCCGATCTTTGGCCTGTTGGGGCTGGCGGTGGATAATGACCAGGCGCAATACGCCCGCGAGCTGATCACCGCGTACAATGCTGCGTTGCCGCTGTCCGGCGATGAACCGGACAGCTTTCCCGGCACGCTGGTCTGTTAGGCTGGCGTTCGTTTGATCTAGAGTCGTGCTGCCCCATGTGTGGACGTTATGCCCTGTTTCGCTGGAATCGCGATTTTGCGAGCCTGCCAGGTTTTCCAGCCGATCAGCAGGCCCAGTGGAACATTTCCCCTAATGATTCGGTGCTGATGCTGCGCGCAGGCCAGGACGGTCAGCGTGAACTGGCCCGTGCGCGCTGGGGCCTGACACCGCCGTGGCTGACCGACTTATCCCGCACCCCGGCCCATGCCCGGGCCGAGACCGTTGCCGAACAACCGATGTTTCGCCAAGCCTTGCGCGAGCGTCGTTGCCTGCTGCCGGCCAACGGTTTCTACGAATGGCGCGGTACCACTCGCAAGCGGCCGTACTGGCTGACGCCGGGTGAGGGCTCGTCGCTTTTTTTCGCCGCCATCTGGGAGGCCTACCCGGTGCAGGAGCAGGTGTGGCTTAGCACGGCGGTGATCACGCAACCGGCGGCGAGCCAGCGTCGACCGTTGATTCTCGATGAGGCTGGGCAGCAAATCTGGCTCGATCCCGAGACGCCGCTGCATGCCCTGCAAGCCTTGCTCGCCAGCGAACCCGCTGCGCTGCGTGAGCGGGTGCTGGCCAACATGGTCAATGATCCGAAGCTCAATGGCCCGGAGTGTTTGACGCCCGGTTGAGGTGCGGTGTTTGGGCCAAAGTCTTTGCGGGCAAGCCAGCGCCTGCAATGTGAATTTTTTCCTGCGTCGATGAGCGCTTTGCTTGAAAAAAGCGTCTTATCTTCTGTGTATCTGGCGTCGATACATTCCCACGCCTAGGATAGGCGGCAGTTTTCATGGAGTCTTTCGATGAACAAGATTTTGGTTGTAGGTGCACTCGGCGCAGCGCTGCTGCTCGCTGGCTGCCAGTCGGTCAACACTACCAGCGGTGGCGCCGTAGGGGTTGAGCGCAAGCAATACATGTTCAGCATGCTGTCCACTGATGAGGTCAATCAGATGTACGCCCAGTCTTACCAGAATACGGTGGGCGAGGCGAACAGCAAGGGTGTGCTGGACAAGACCAGCAACGATGCCAAGCGCATCCAGCTGATTTCCGATCGGCTGATTGCCCAGGCTCCGGTTTTCCGTCCGGATTCGGCCCAGTGGAAGTGGGAAGTCAACCTGATCAAGAGCGATGAGCTCAACGCCAACTGCGGGCCCGGTGGCAAGATCATTTTCTATACCGGCCTGATGGACAAGCTGCAGCTGACCGATGACGAAATCGCCGCGATCCTTGGTCACGAAATCGCCCACGCCCTGCGCGAGCACGGTCGTGAGGCGATGTCCAAGGCCTATGGCATCGAAATGGCCAAGCAGGGCGCCGGTGCCTTGTTCGGCCTGGGCCAGGGCAGCCTGGCGCTGGCGGATGCCGTGGCCAACTACGGCATGACCTTGCCCAACAGTCGGTCCAATGAAAACGAAGCGGACCTGATTGGCCTCGAGCTGGCCGCCCGTGCCGGCTACGACCCGAACGCCGCGATCACCTTGTGGAACAAGATGGCCAAGGCCTCGGAAGGTTCGCCGCCGGAGTTCATGAGTACCCACCCGGCTTCGTCGAGCCGTATTGCTTCGTTGCAGGCGGCGATTCCGAAGGTCATGCCGCTTTACGAGCAGTCCAGGAATCACTGATGGAGTTTTCGCGAGCCAGCCCGCTCTTGTAGGAGCGAGGCTTGCCCGCGAAGAACGATAACGCGGTCTCTCGACCTACCCCGTCAAACCCACCCACTGCTCTGCATCGCCTTGTAAACCGCGACAATCGCCAGGATGAAGAACGCCGACGCCGCCAGTCGACGGATCAACGTCAATGGCAGTTTGTCCGCCGCAAAGTTGCCCGCCAGAACCACCGGTACGTTGGCAATCAACATGCCGAGGGTGGTGCCGATGATCACCAGCCACAGTTCAGGGTATTGCGCGGCGAGCATCACGGTCGCGATCTGGGTCTTATCGCCGATTTCCGCGAGGAAAAACGCAATCAGCGTGGTCAGGAACGGTCCGAACTTGCGGGCGGTACTGGCTTCGTCATCGTCCATTTTGTCCGGCACCAGGGTCCACAGTGCCGTCGCGGCAAAGCTGGCGGCCAGAATCCAGTGCAGTAGCGTATCCGAGAAGAAGCTGCCAACCCAGGCGCCTACCGCACCGGCTGCCGCATGGTTGGCCAGGGTCGCGGCGACGATACCGGCGATGATCGGCCAGGGCTTGCGAAAACGGGCGGCGAGAATGAGCGCGAGCAATTGCGTCTTGTCGCCGATTTCGGCCAAGGCAACGATTGCGGTGGGTACCAGTAGTGAATCCAGCATCAGGGGTTTTCCTAAGGGGCGGGTCGACACGGCTATGACACGTACAGCCTTCCCGCCCCGGGTAAGGTGTTCGTGTCATAGGTCTTGTCAAACCCTGCGATCCGTCTGATGCGGACGCTGGGGTCGCATGCGCCATGGTCTGTTGACCAAGTATGTTGACGCATGCCGGACGAGCATGGCGCTCGTGGGAGACTACTCCCCTAGGACGGAGCGGATTCTGCCTAGGCAAAATCCATTGCGCAAGCACAAAGTGTTATCCGCGTTTGGCACGGTAGATACGGAAACCCTGTCCTTCGGCCTTGATTGCACAGGCCCCAAGGTGCTCTTCGATCAGCGGTTGATACTTCAGGAAGCTATTGGCGACAAGCCGAAGTTCGCCGCCATTTTTCAGATGTTTTGCCGCTTTTCGCAGCAGGTTCTCTGTGGCGTAGTAATCGGTGTGCACGCCGACATGGAAGGGCGGGTTGCTCAGGATGGCGCTCAATCCCATCGGTGCCGCGTCGATGCCGTCGCCGGTAATCACATCGGCTTCCAGACCGTTGGCCGCCAGGGTCAGGCGACTGCTGGCAGCGGCAAAGGCGTCGACATCCAGCATCGTGACCTGGTTGTGCGGGTAACGACGTTTCACCGCCGCGCCCAACACCCCTGCGCCGCAACCGAAGTCCAGCAAGTGGCCGCTTGGCAGTTTGTCCAGGTGTTCCAGCAACAGCGCACTGCCGCGATCCAGTCGACCGTGGCTGAATACGCCTGGCAGGCTAATGACTTTCAACGGGCCTTCGGCCAGCGGCAATTCATAGGTCTGGGCCAGGCTTTCCAGTGGTTTGGCGGCGGGTGCGTTGGCCACGGTGACCAGCCAGAGCTGGCAATGCCGCGCACTGTCGAGCTTGCGTGGTTTGCCAAACGGGTTCAGCTGTTTGGCTGCGCCTTCGATGCCGCTTTTTTTCTCACCGACCAGGTACAGCTCGCGGCCGGCCAGCCGGGAGGCGAGTGCGTTGAGGATGTAGTCCGTCAGGTCCTTGGACTTGGGCAGGAACACCACGGCGCTATCGAATGCGCGCTCAGGCGCGTTAACGCCAAAATGGCTGCGCTCGGCGAAGCGTGCATCCAGCGCGGCCTGATCGCCGGCGTGCCAGCTCCAGCCATGGGCGTCGGGCAGGCGGCCCAGCAAGTCGTCGGCGGGCAGCCCGGCCAACAGCACCGGGCCCTGGAATAATTCAGCCTGACGAAGCAGTACTTCACTGCGCGGATCCATAACTGCTCCTGTGAAAAAAAGTGCCGCAGTTTATCAACTGACGACCCGCAGCGCCTTAGCGCTGAAGTACCCCCGGGCGTTTTCGGTCAATTGACCCACGATTCGTTGCCGCGCTTCGCGACTGCCCCAGGCGTTGTGCGGGGTGACGATCAGGCGTGGAATGTCCTGGGCCAGCAGTGGATTGCCATTGACCGGCGGCTCCACGGTCAGCACGTCGGTGGCGGCACCGCCCAGGTGACCGTTGCGCAAGGCGTCGGCCAGCGCCTGCTCGTCGATCAGGCCGCCACGGGCGGTGTTGACCACGAACGCGCCGGGTTTCATCGACGCCAGTTCACGGGCTCCAATGAAGTGACGGGTGTGTTCGTTGAGCGGGCAATGCAGGGTCAGCGCATCGATTTGCGGCAGCAGCTGGTCCAGCGGCAAGCGGTCTGGCCGGGCAGGGCGCCCCGGAATCTGCCCCAGCAGCACGCGCATGCCGAACGCTTCGGCCAGGCGCGCGACCGCGCCGCCCAATTCGCCGTGACCGAGCAGGCCGAGGGTTTTGCCTTGCAGCTCGACGATCGGGTAATCCAGCAGGCAGAACTGCCTGGCTTGTTGCCAGCGCCCTTCACCGACGGCTTTCTGGTAATCGGCCAGGCGCGTTGCCAGGTTGAGCAGCAGCATGATCGTGTGCTGGGCCACGGATGGCGTGCCGTAGCCCTGGCAGTTGCACACGGTTATGCCGTGGGCGCGGGCGGCCTCGAGGTCGACGTTGTTGGTGCCGGTGGCGCTGATCAGGATCAGTTTCAGTTCGGGACTGGCCGCGATGGCGGCCGCGTCGATCCGGATCTTGTTGGTGATGGCGACGGTGGCGCCCTTGAGGTGTTCGATCACCTGATCGGGCAGGGTCTGGGCGAACAGCTGCAGTTCGCTAAAGCATTCGCGCAGGGGGCTGAGGTCGAGATCGCCCAGGTCCAGGGACGGGTGGTCGAGGAAAACTGCGCGGTGAATGTTCGTCATCAACTGTACCTTTTGTGCAATGAACTGAAGGCGTAATCTGCCGAGCCTACCAGATGAAATAAATAGTTACGCTTGGCCTGAAGGAGCCCTCATGTACTGGACCGAGTTCTTGACCGTTGCGCTGATCCACCTGCTGGCCGTCGCCAGCCCCGGCCCGGACTTTGCCGTGGTGGTACGGGAAAGCGTGACCCATGGCCGTCGCGCAGGCACCTGGACGGCGCTTGGGGTCGGTACGGCGATTTTCCTCCACGTCGGCTACTCGCTGCTGGGTATCGGCCTGATCGTGTCCCAGTCGATCGTTCTGTTTAACGCCTTGAAATGGGCCGCCGCCGCTTATTTGCTGTACATCGGCTTCAAGGCGCTGCGGGCGCAACCGGCCAAGGCCGTGGCAGACGATTTGCACAAGGAAGCTGGCGAGCGCACCGCGCGGGGCGCCTTTACTTCGGGGTTCGTGACCAACGGCCTGAACCCGAAAGCCACGCTGTTTTTCCTGTCGCTGTTCACCGTGGTGATCAATCCGCATACGCCGCTGACCGTGCAGGCCGGTTACGGGGTTTACCTGGCGGTGGCGACAGCGATCTGGTTTTGCCTGGTGGCCATGCTGTTCAGCCAGCAGCGCGTGCGCGCCGGCTTCGCCCGCATGGGGCATTGGTTCGACCGGACCATGGGCGCGGTGTTGATTGCCATTGGCGTGAAACTCGCGTTTACCGAGATGCACTGAGCATAACGGTCCACGATTACCTACGAATGCTGGCGCAACGCTAGCATTCGTGCGGTTTTGCAAATCATCCCTTTGGCTGATTTGGCTGGCGATCAGGGGCACTACAGTGCTTACTCTACAGCCACGACCGAGTAGTCAGAAAAGGGATTCTTATGTTGCAGACTCGCGTTATCCCCCCAGCCGAAGGCGCTTACCAGTATCCGCTGCTGATCAAACGGCTGCTGATGTCCGGCGCGCGTTATGAGAAAACCCGCGAGATCGTTTACCGCGACCAGTTGCGCTACAGCTATCCGACCCTGATCGAACGGGTCGCACGGCTGGCCAATGTGCTGACGGCAGCCGGGGTCAAGCCCGGGGATACCGTGGCGGTGATGGATTGGGACAGCCACCGCTACCTGGAGTGCATGTTTGCCATTCCAATGATCGGCGCGGTGATCCACACCATCAACGTGCGCCTGTCGCCGGAGCAGATCCTCTACACCATGAATCACGCCGTGGACCGCTTTGTGCTGGTCAACAGTGAATTCGTCGGACTGTACAACGCGATCGCCGGGCAACTGACCACGGTCGAGAAAACCCTGCTCCTGACCGACCTGCCGGAAAAGACCACCGACTTGCCAAACCTCGTCGGTGAGTACGAGCAATTGCTGGCAGCGGCAAGCCCGCAGTACGACTTCCAGGACTTCGACGAAAACTCGGTAGCGACCACGTTCTACACCACGGGCACCACCGGCAACCCCAAGGGTGTGTACTTCACCCATCGGCAGCTGGTGCTGCACACCATGGGGGTGTCGACGATCATGGGGGCGATCGACAGCGTGCGCCTGTTGGGCACCAACGACGTGTACATGCCTATCACGCCGATGTTCCACGTGCATGCCTGGGGCCTGCCCTATGTGGCGACCATGCTCGGGCTCAAGCAGGTGTATCCGGGACGCTACGATCCGGAATACCTGGTGGAGTTGTGGCGCAAGGAAAAGGTCTCCTTCTCGCACTGCGTGCCGACCATCCTGCAAATGGTCCTCAATGCCAAGGCTGCCCAGGACACCGACTTCGGTGGCTGGAAAATCGTCATCGGTGGCAGTGCACTCAATCATGCGTTGTACGATGCGGCCAAGGCCAAGGGCATTCAATTGACCGCTGCCTACGGCATGTCGGAAACCGGGCCGCTGGTATCGTGCGCGCACCTCAATGATGAGCTGATGGCCGGCACCGAAGACGAACGCACCACCTACCGGATCAAGGCCGGTGTGCCAGGGCCGTTGGTGGAGGCGGCGATCGTCGACACCGAAGGCAACTTCCTGCCCGCCGATGGCGAAACCCAGGGCGAACTGGTGTTGCGCGCGCCGTGGCTCACCGAGGGCTATTTCAACGAACCGCAGAAGGGGGCCGAGCTCTGGGCTGGCGGCTGGCTGCACACCGGGGATGTGGCGACCCTGGACAGCATGGGCGTGATCGACATTCGCGACCGGATCAAGGACGTGATCAAGACCGGGGGCGAGTGGATCTCCTCCCTGGACCTCGAAGACCTGATCAGTCGCCACGCGGCGGTACGCGAAGTAGCAGTGGTGGGGATTGCCGATCCGCAGTGGGGCGAGCGGCCGTTTGCCTTGCTGGTACTTCGCGAAGGCCATGCCATCGGCGCCCGGGAACTCAAGGAACATCTCAAGCCGTTCGTGGAACTGGGGCACCTGAGCAAGTGGGCCATCCCGAGTCAGATCGCCATTGTTACTGAAATTCCCAAGACCAGTGTCGGTAAGCTCGACAAGAAGCGCATTCGCGTCGACATCACCGAATGGCAGGCCAACAACAGCACCTTCCTCTCGACGCTTTAAGCGTCCCTTGGCGTGCCCAAAAGGGCACGCCAGCCCCACCAAGCAAGCGCTTGGCTTGTCAAATCCGTATTTTCAGCCATTCTTGCCGGGCCGACGGGTGTCGGCATGGCAAAGGACTGTTCCAGAGTGGCTGGCAGGCGCAAATCACACTTTAGAGGGATCAAGCACTACTACCTGCTGGCTATAGTCCGCTCAAGGATTTTTAAGAACGGAGCAAACGCACAAACCGGGGCGATGCAACTTTGGAATGACTTTGGGAAGCCATGGCTCCCTGTTATCCAAGCGTTTTTAGAAGTGCTATTTGCCATAACAATAAAATGCACATGGAGTAGCGTCGATGACATCAGTAAACCAGTTCTGGCGCCGGGCTAAACTGCCTCTGGCCGTCAGCCTTGCCTCTACGCTCGCCGGGCCTGCATTCGGCGTCAGTTTCAACATCGGTGAAATCGAAGGTCAATTCGACTCTTCCTTGTCGATCGGTGCGAGTTGGTCTACTGAAAGCGCCAACAAAAACCTCATCGGCGTCAACAACGGCGGTCGCGGCCTGTCCCAGACTTCCGATGACGGTCACTTGAACTTCAAAAGCGGTGAAACCTTCTCGAAAATCTTCAAGGGCATCCATGACCTTGAGTTGAAGTATGGCGACACCGGCATTTTCGTCCGTGGCAAATACTGGTACGACTTTGAACTCAAGGACGAAAGCCGTCCGTTCAAGGACATCAGCGACGACAATCGCAAGGAAGGCGCCAAGTCTGCTGGCGGCCAAATCCTCGACGCCTTCGTCTATCACAACTACGCCATTGCCGATCAGCCGGGTTCCGTACGCTTGGGCAAGCAAGTGGTGAGCTGGGGTGAAAGTACCTTCATCGGTGGCGGTATCAACTCGATCAACCCGATCGACGTGTCCGCATTCCGTCGTCCCGGTGCCGAGATCAAGGAAGGCCTGATCCCGGTCAACATGTTCTACGTGTCCCAGAGCCTCACCGAGAATCTCTCCACCGAAGCCTTCTACCAGATCGAATGGGACCAGACGGTTGCGGACAACTGCGGCACCTTCTTCTCGCAACCGGACGTGATCGCCGATGGTTGCGACAACAACCTGGCAGTACTGCGTACCCAGCAAAGCCTTCGCAGCGCATTGGGCCCGCTAGCGACGCCAGCCCTCAATGTCCTGTCTGCCCGGGGCGTGACCTGGGGCAATCCGGACGAAGGCGTGATCGTTCGTCGCGGCCCGGATCGTGACGCTCGAGATAGTGGTCAGTTCGGTGTTTCCTTTAAGTACATGTTCGATCCGCTGGACACCGAATTCGGTGCCTATTTCATGAACTACCACAGCCGTGCACCGATCTTCAGCGGCCATGGTGCGCCAGCGAGCGCCTATAATCCGCAGGCCCTGGGTGGCGCACTGGTTGGCGCCGGTATTCCACCCCGGCTCGCGCCCAGCTTGACTGCACAGTTGCTGCCTTTGGTAGTGGCAGGTAACTCCAGCTACTACGTCGAATACCCTGAAGACATCCGCCTGTACGGCTTGAGCTTCTCCACCACCTTGCCCACAGGCACCGCGTGGAGTGGCGAAGTCAGCTACCGGCCGAATGCGCCGGTTCAGCTCAACACCACTGACATCCTGTTCTCCGGCCTGACGCCGCTGAACCCTAACGTTTCCGTGCTCCAGGGCACGCCAGGGCAAGATCAGCAAGGTTATCGCCGCAAGGAAGTGACCCAGCTGCAAACGACCTTGACCCACTTCTTCGACCAGGTAATGGGCGCCGAGCGTCTGACCCTGGTGGGTGAGGTCGGCTGGACCCACGTTGGCGGCCTGGAAAGCAATTCCAAGGCACGTTATGGCCGTGACCCGAGCTACGGCCCTGGCCCATTGCCAAACAACCAGTGCGTGACGTTGAACAGCGGAACGCTGGCAGGCGGGCCACAAAACAACGTCAGTCGCTACTGCGAAAACGACGGTTTCACCACGGCCAACTCCTGGGGCTATCGCGGTCGCGCCATCTGGGAATACAACGACGTGTTCGCTGGTGTGAACCTCAAGCCGAACGTGGCCTGGTCCCACGACGTGGAAGGTTACTCCCCTGGCCCTGGCGGCAACTTCGAGGAAGGTCGCAAAGCGGTCAGCCTGGGTGTCGATGCCGAGTACCAGAACACCTACACCGCAAGCCTGGCGTACACCAACTTCTTCGACGGCAAGTACACCACCGTGGATGACCGCGACTTCGTTGCGCTCAGCTTTGGCGTGAACTTCTAAGCACTATTTTCAGGACGAGTACACACATGAAAATAACCAAGAGTCTGTTTCACGCTGGTGTCCTGGGACTTTCGCTGCTGGCGACCGGCGTAATGGCAGCGGTCCCGGCGGCAGAAGCGGACAAGCTGGGCAAGAGCCTGACCCCGATGGGTGCCGAAATGGCGGGCAATGCCGACGGTTCGATCCCTGCCTGGAAACCGATGCCGAAAAATGCCGGCACTGTCGACAGCAAGGGTTTCCTGTCCGATCCGTATGCCAGCGAAAAACCGCTGTTCACCATCACCGCGCAGAACGTCGACCAGTACAAGGACAAGCTCGCTCCGGGGCAGTACGCGATGTTCAAGCGCTACCCGGAAACCTACAAGATGCCGGTTTACCCGTCCCATCGCGGCGCCACCGTGCCGGATAACGTGTTCGCCTCCATCAAGAAGAACGCCACCAACACCGAGCTGGTATCCGGCGGTAACGGGCTGAAAAACTTTGAAACAGCGGTACCGTTCCCGATTCCTAAAAGCGGCGTGGAAGTCATCTGGAACCACATCACCCGTTATCGCGGCGGCAGCGTAACCCGACTGGTGACCCAGGCCACGCCACAGCCGAACGGTTCGTTCAGCCTGGTGTACTTCCAGGACCAGTTCGTGTTCCGCGACAAGATGAAGGACTACGATCCGGCGAACCCGGGCAACATCCTGTTCTACTTCAAGCAGAAAGTGACCGCGCCGGCACGTCTGGCTGGTGGTGTACTACTGGTGCACGAAACCCTCGACCAGGTGGCGGAACCGCGTTCGGCGTGGGTCTACAACGCCGGCCAGCGTCGTGTGCGTCGTGCGCCACAAGTGTCCTATGACGGCCCGGGTACTGCGGCAGACGGCCTGCGTACCTCCGATAACCTGGACATGTACAACGGTGCGCCGGATCGTTACGACTGGAAGCTCGAAGGCAAGAAAGAGATGTACATCGCCTCCGACGCCTACAAGCTCGATGATCCGAAGCTCAAGTACGGCGACATCATCAAGGCCGGCCACATCAACCAGGACCTGGCTCGCTACGAGCTGCGCCGGGTCTGGCATGTAGTGGCAACCTTGAAGGAAGGTCAGCGCCACATCTACGCCAAGCGTGACTTCTACATCGATGAAGACACCTGGCAGGCGGCGGTGATCGACCACTACGACGGTCGTAATCAACTCTGGCGTGTGGCGGAAGCTCATGCCCAGAACTATTACAACGTCCAGGTACCGTGGTACACCCTGGAAGCCCTGTACGACCTGCAATCGGGCCGTTACCTGGCACTGGGCATGAAGAACGAAGAGAAGTCGGCGTATGACTTCGGCTTCACCGCCACCACCAGCGACTTCACCCCGGCGGCACTGCGCCAGGATGGCGTTCGCTAACCGGCACGCCATAGAGGCCGCATCCTCTGCAAACGCCCCGACTGGTTCGGGGCGTTTTTGTGTGTGTAGACTTTTTGTAGCCATTTGTAGCAATAACCTTCATTCCGTCCTCGTTTACCGCTAGTCTGCGGACATCTGCAACGCCGCCACCCGCAACACAAACAAGAGCCGGCCATGACTGATCTGTCCCCACCACCAGGTCCTGCAAGCGTCGCTGTCGCCGCGCTGGACGGGCGCTTTTTCCGACCGCCATTGCCCGACGGCCATGTGCTGCGCCCACGCCTGTGCGAGCGCTTGAGCGCTGGTCTCGGTGGCAGGTTGCTGCTGGTCAGCGCGCCGGCCGGGTTCGGCAAGAGTTCGTTGGCGGTGGAGTTCTGCCAGGCGCTGCCCGCGCACTGGCAAAGTCTCTGGCTTGGGTTGAGTCCGCGCGATAGCGACCCGGGCCGATTCCTCGAGCGGTTGCTCGAGGGCCTGCAGGATTTTTTCCCGCAGTTGGGCAGGCAGTCCCTCGGGTTGTTGAAGATGCGCCAGCGGCATCAGCCGTTCGCCTTCGAAGAATGGCTGGACGGGCTGCTCGACGAGCTGGCCGTGCATCTGTCGACCGCGACCCCCCTGTTGCTGGTGCTCGATGACTATCACCTGGCCCAGGGGCCGGTGCTCGATCGCTGCCTGCAGTTTTTCCTCAATCACCTTCCCGATGGCTTGCTGGTGATGGTCACCAGTCGACAGCGTCCAGACTGGCACCTGGCGCGGTTGCGCCTGTCGCGCCAGCTGCTGGAGCTTCATGAGCAGGATCTGCGCCTGACCCACGATGAAGCCTTGAGCCTGCTCGATCGGCACAGCAGTTCCTTGCGTGGCGAGGCGCTGGAAAACCTGATCCAGCGCAGCGAAGGTTGGGTTGCCGGGTTGCGCTTCTGGTTGCTGGCCGCCTCCGAGGCAGGCAGCCAGGGGGCATTGCCCCAGGCGCTGCACGGCGGAGAAGGACTGATCCGCGATTACCTGCTCGAAGAGGTTATCGATTGCCTGCCCGCCGAAGTGCAAGCCTTTCTCTACGACACCGCCCACCAGGAACGTTTTTGCAGCGAACTGTGCGACGCCATTCGCGACGGCCATGACAGCGCCGAAATCCTGCGCTTCCTGGCTGCCCACCAGGTGTTCCTGGTACCGCTGGACGAGCACGGCCACTGGTATCGCTATCACCACCTGTTTTCCGATCTGCTGCGCACACGGCCTGGGGCGCAATCGATGGTGCCGGCCGCCAGCCTGCACCTGCGCGCCTGTCGCTGGTTCAATGCCCAGGGCCTGCTCGATGAGGCGGTCGAGCAGGCGTTGCGGGCCGGGCATCTGGACGTTGCGGCAAACCTGGTGCAAAACCTTTCCGAAGAGCAACTGCTGGCCGAACAGAACGTCGGCATGTTGCTGCGCTGGAAAATGGACTTGCCCGATAGCCTGCTGATCAGCACGCCTCGCCTGATCGTGCTCTACAGTTGGGCGCTGGGCCTGGCCTGCCAGCTGGACGCCGCCGAGGAACTGGCCAGCCACCTGAGCCGCTTTCTGCCGGCGCCGTCGGCCACCGCGCAAAAGTCGATGCTGGCGCAATGGCTGGCCCTGAGCGGGATCATCGCGCGCGGACGCGGTAACCGCGAACTGACGATACGTTACTGCACCGAAGCGCTGGAGAGTCTTCCGTGCAAGCGCTATGGCCAGCGATTGATGTGCCTCTCGACCCTGTCCAACCTGGCGATTGCCGATGGCGATATGTGGCGTGCCAGGAAATTGAACCGTGACTCCCTGGAACTGGCGCAACGGGTGGGCAATCCGCTGTTCGAGGCGTTGGCCCACTACGACCGCGCTCGCGTATTGCAGGCACGGGGCGAAATACTGCGTTCTCTGGATGAAGTCCGGCAAGGGCTGCAACGCTTGCAGGGGCTGCCGGCGCAGCGGCTCTTTGCCGTACGTGCCCGGCTGACGTTGTACGAGGGCTTCCTGTTGGCCTTGCGCCTGCAACCTCAAGCAGCGCGGCTACGCCTGCAGGCGGGTCTAGGTGAAGCCCGCGCCTGTCGTGACATCAGCGTCCTGATCGGCCATTGCGTGATCGCCCGGCTGGAAGGCAGCAGCGCTGAGTTCGCCAAGGCCTTTGCCGAACTCGCCGAAGCCGAACGGCTGATGCACATCTGGGACGTGCCGCCGATCTACTACCTGGCAATGATTACCCTGGTCAAATGCGAACTCTGGCTGGCCCAGGGGCGTACCGATCTGGCGCAAGCCTGGTTGGCGCGTTTGGGGCAGACCTATAACGGCGAGCAGCCGGCCGCACCGCCGGAATTCCATCCGCAACTGCCGCTGCACATCGAACTGCAGCAAGCGTTGCTGGAGGTCATCCAGAGCCAGCCGATGCTGGCCGAAGGGCGTTTGAATGCGCTGCTCGAACATGGTCAGCAAACCGGCCGGCAGATGCTCAGTGCAATGGCGCTGACGCAAAAAGTTTCACTGTTGCTGGGCAGCGGACGCGAACCCGAGGCCCGCAAGGCGCTGGTCCAGGCATTGGACGCCGCAGCCGGCGGTGTGCTGCAACCCTTTGAAGGGCTGTTGGCCGAGCATCCGGACTGGCTGCGTGGACAGCTTCAACTCTGTGCGCCGACCACGGTTTCCCAGGACCTTGCAGAAAAACTTCCAGCCATGGCCTCTCGACCGGCGCTGGAGCCCATTGCGCCGTCGGAACAACTCAGCACCCGGGAAATGGCCGTCCTGCGCCTGATCGCCCAAGGCTGCTCGAATCAGGAAATCAGCGACCAGCTGTTCATTTCGCTGCATACGGTGAAAACCCATGCCAGCCATATCAACAGCAAGCTGGGGGTCGAGCGGCGTACACAGGCGGTGGCGCGGGCGAAGGAGTTGGGGGTGTTGGTGTAGCGTTGGGCGCCCCTCACGTCCCGCAATCGGGCATGCCTGTGCCAGAATAGGCCATCCATTTTTTCCAGGAACACCCATGGACGCTGCCAAACCTGCGCTGATCCGCGAAACCTTCCCCGTCGGCCCCTTGCAGTGCAACTGCACGATCATCGGCGATCCGATCACGAAAAAAGCCATTGTGGTCGACCCGGGCGGCAATCATGAACTGATCCTCGCGCGGCTCGATGCCCTGGGCCTTAAGGTGGTCAGCATCATTCACACCCATGCGCACCTCGATCACTTCCTGGCCTCGGGCCAGTTGAAGGAAAAAACCGGCGCCACCCTGCATTTGCACAAGGAAGACCAATTTCTTTGGGACAACCTGGAGATGCAATGCCAGATGTTCGGCGTGCCTTATACGCCGGTACCGTCACCGGACCGTTGGCTGGCCGACGATGAAGAGCTGGCGTGTGGTTGTGGCGTGGCGTTGCACACACCGGGTCATACACCAGGCTCCATGAGCTTCTGGTTTTCCGAGGCCAAGCTGTTGATTGCCGGGGATACCTTGTTCCGGCGCGGGGTAGGGCGCACGGATCTGTGGGGCGGCGACCAGGCGACCATCGTGCGTTCGATCAAGCAGCGTCTGTATACCCTCGACGAAGAGGCGACGGTCGTGGCCGGACATGGTCCGGATACCCGCTTGGGTGATGAAATGCGCGAGAACCCTTTTGTTCGAGCCTGATTTGTAACAAGTGGAATTTTCACTTGTCGAAATGATCCAACGCCCGCAAAGGTTCGATGCTTAAGTCCGTTGCACCACAGAATGCAAAAAAAGTAGGAGCTCTACATGTTCACCACGCCTCGTTTGATTATTGTCGCTACTGCCGTGGCACTGTTGGCCGGTTGCGCCTCGCCCAACCCTTACGACAACCAGGGCCAGGCCAATAGCGGCTCCACGGGCATGAGCAAGACCGCCAAATACGGTGGCCTCGGGGCTCTGGCCGGTGCATTGGCCGGTGCTGCCATCAACCACGACAACCGTGGCAAGGGCGCGCTGATTGGTGCTGCTGTAGTGGGTGCTTCCGCTGCCGGTTACGGCTACTACGCTGACCAGCAGGAGAAAAAACTGCGTGAGAGCATGGCCAACACCGGTGTGGAAGTGCAGCGTGAAGGTGATCAGATCAAGCTGATCATGCCGGGCAACATCACGTTCGCCACCGATTCGGCGAACATCGCTTCGAGCTTCTACCAGCCGCTGAACAACCTGGCCGGCTCGCTGAAAGAGTTCAACCAGAACCAGATCGAAATCGTCGGCTACACCGACAGCACCGGCAGCCGCCAGCACAACATGGATCTGTCCCAGCGTCGCGCCCAGAGCGTGGCGACTTACCTGACCTCGCAAGGCGTGAGCGGTACCAACCTGAGCGCCCGTGGCGCCGGCCCGGATAACCCGGTCGCCAGCAACGCCGACACCAATGGGCGGGCGCAGAACCGCCGGGTAGAGGTCAACCTGAAGGCGATTCCAGGCCAGCAGTATGGTGGCCAGCAACAAGGTGACGTTCAGCCGTTCCCTTGATCGCCTGACTGAACCCCAGGCATAAAAAAACCGCCCTATCCTCAACAGATCGGGCGGTTTTTTTGTGTAGCCAATTTCTGCCCCTTCACGAGCAAGTCGAATCGTCGCACCGCCACTCCCACATTTGGAATGCATTGCCCTTTCGGGAGTGGGCTTGCTCGCGAAGGGGCCAGTACAGGCAAAGAGGCATTCAGAAACAAAAAAGCCCTCGAACATTCACATGTCCGAGGGCTTTTTCACACCTGAAACCTGATTACTTCTTCAGGCCGTAATGCTCATCGAGCATGCCCGGCGCGTTCGGGGCTTTCGGTGCGTAGTCGCGCGGTGGTTCCTGATTGCGCGGTGGCGTCAGGCGTTCCCGTGGAGCCTGCGTCGCATCGGCGTGCAGGGAGGCCAGCAGGCGTTGGCGGGTCTGCTCGTCCAGGGCCAGGCGGTTGGCACCCTCGGCAAGATGATCCTGCACTTCCTGATAGCTCGCAGTCAGTTTCTTGACCAGTGTCGCGGTGCTGTTGAAGTGGGTCACCACTTCGTTCTGATAACTGTCGAAACGTTCCTGAATGTCGTCCAGCTGACGTTGCGTGCTGCTAGGCGCGGCATTCGGCGCAAGGCGAGCGATCAGAAACCCAATGGCGACACCCACAACCAGGGCAAGAGTCGGTAACAACCAAACTAAGAGCGAGTGTTCCACGAGTCCTTCCTCTATAAACGGCTTTGCTTTACGTTAACGGCTCGAACCTGCGCTGTATACCGCGATTCACTCGCAATGGACAGCCGCAGACAATTTGCTAGACGAGTCGACCCGATTCGAGGTCACGGAGTTCCTTCCTTGCTTATGCGTGAAACCCCTGTAGTGATTGATGGCCCGGTCGGCCAGCTGGAAGCACTGTACCTGGACAATGAGCAGCCGCGCGGCCTCGCGCTCATCTGCCATCCGAACCCGGTGCAGGGCGGCACCATGCTCAACAAAGTGGTCTCGACCCTGCAGCGCACGGCGCGCGATGCCGGTTTGATTACTTTGCGTTTCAACTACCGTGGCGTCGGTGCCAGCGAAGGCACCCACGACATGGGCACCGGTGAAGTCGATGATGCTCAAGCTGTCACCGAATGGTTCCGGGCCAAACACCCGCAATTGCCGCTGACCCTGTTCGGTTTTTCCTTCGGCGGTTTTGTTGCAGCAAGTCTCGGCGGCCGCCTTGAGGCCAAGGGCGAGCAGCTCAAGCATCTGTTCATGGTCGCTCCAGCGGTCATGCGTTTGGGTGCTCAGGATCAACTGCCGCAGCAGGGTGAGTTGACGCTGATCCAGCCGGAAACCGACGAAGTGATCGATCCGCAGCTGGTTTACCAATGGTCCGACAAGCTCGAACGTCCCCATGAGCTGCTGAAAGTGGCAGAATGCGGACACTTTTTTCATGGCAAGCTGACCGATCTCAAGGATCTGATCCTGCCGCGTCTCTCGAATTGATTGCAGTCTGACAAGCGATTACCCATGACGACTCGTACCCGTATCCTCACCGGCATCACCACCACTGGCACGCCGCACCTGGGCAACTACGCCGGCGCCATCCGCCCTGCGATCCTTGCCAGCCGTGACAGCAATGCCGATTCGTTCTATTTCCTGGCCGACTACCACGCCCTGATCAAATGCGATGACCCGCTGCGCATCCAGCGCTCGCGCCTGGAAATCGCCGCGACCTGGCTGGCCGGTGGCCTGGATGTGGACCGCGTGACCTTCTACCGTCAGTCCGACATCCCGGAAATCCCCGAGCTGACCTGGCTGCTGACCTGCGTTGCCGCCAAGGGCCTGCTCAACCGTGCCCACGCCTACAAGGCCTCGGTGGACAAGAACGTCGAGACCGGTGAAGACCCGGACGCCGGCATCACCATGGGCCTGTACAGCTATCCGGTGCTGATGGCCGCGGACATCCTGATGTTCAATGCGCACAAGGTGCCGGTCGGCCGCGACCAGATCCAGCACGTGGAAATGGCCCGGGACATCGGCCAGCGTTTCAACCACCTGTTCGGCCAGGGCAAGGAGTTCTTCACCATGCCCGAGGCGTTGATCGAGGAAAGCGTGGCCACGCTGCCGGGCCTGGACGGTCGCAAGATGTCCAAGAGCTACGACAACACCATTCCGTTGTTCAGCAGCGCCAAAGAAATGAAAGATGCGATTTCCCGTATCGTCACTGACTCCCGCGCACCGGGTGAGGCAAAGGATCCGGACAATTCGCACCTGTTCACCCTGTTCCAGGCATTCGCCACCCCGGCGCAAGCTGACGAATTCCGCAGCGATCTGCTGCAGGGGCTAGGTTGGGGCGAGGCGAAGAACCGCCTGTTCCAGCTGCTGGACAGCGAGCTGGGCGAGTCCCGCGAGCGTTACAACCAACTGATCGAGCGCCCGGCAGATCTTGAAGACATCCTGCAGCACGGGGCGAAAAAGGCGCGTGCCGTCGCGACCCCTTTCCTCAACGAATTGCGCGAAGCGGTAGGCCTGCGTTCGTTCGTTGCCCAGGCTCAAGTGGCAGCGACCACCAAGAAGAAAGCCGCGAAGGCCGCGCGTTTTGTCAGCTTCCGCGAAGACGACGGCAGTTTCCGCTTCCGTCTGCTGGCGGCCGATGGCGAGCAACTGTTGCTGTCACGCAACTTCGCCGACGGTAAAACCGCAGGGCAGGTGACCAAGCAGCTGCAATCGGGCCAGCCATTGGACGTGCGCAGCGAAGACCTGAGCTTCAGCGTCTGGCTTGAAGGTGAGTGCGTGGGTGACAGCCCGGCGTTCGCTGACAGCGCCGCGCGCGATGCTGCGATCGAGGCATTACGGATCGCCCTGACGCCAGTCCAGGAATAATCAACGGCTCGGCCCGACCAAGGGCTGATTGCCATTCCCACGGGCCATCGCTACAGTGACGGCCCGTTTTTGTTGCCTTGCTAACGAATTATGACGCCCCTAGAACGATATCAAGCTGATCTGAAACGCCCGGAATTCTTCCATGATGCCGCGCAGGAAACTGCCGTGCGTCATCTGCAGCGCCTGTACGACGATCTGGTCGCGGCCGAGCAGAACAAACCGGGCCTGCTGGGCAAACTGTTTGGCAAGAAGGATCAGGCACCGGTCAAGGGCCTGTACTTCTGGGGCGGCGTGGGTCGCGGCAAGACTTACCTGGTCGACACCTTCTTCGAAGCGCTGCCGTTCAAGGAAAAGTCCCGTACTCACTTCCACCGCTTCATGAAGCGCGTGCACGAAGAGATGAAGACCCTGGGCGGCGAGAAAAACCCGCTGACCATCATCGCCAAGCGCTTCTCCAACGAAGCCCGGGTGATCTGCTTCGATGAATTCTTCGTCTCCGACATCACCGATGCCATGATCCTCGGCACCTTGATGGAAGAGCTGTTCAAGAACGGTGTGACCCTGGTTGCGACGTCGAACATCGTGCCGGACGGCCTGTACAAGGACGGCCTGCAACGCGCGCGCTTCCTGCCGGCCATTGCGCTGATCAAGCAGAACACCGAGATCGTCAACGTCGACAGCGGCGTCGACTATCGTCTGCGCCACCTCGAGCAAGCCGAGCTGTTCCACTACCCACTCGACGAAGCCGCCAACGAAAGCCTGCGCAAAAGCTTCCGTGCGCTGACACCGGAATGCACGGCAGCGGTCGAAAATGACGTGCTGATGATCGAGAACCGTGAAATTCGTGCCCTGCGCACCTGCGATGACGTGGCCTGGTTCAACTTCCGTGAACTGTGCGACGGCCCGCGCAGCCAGAACGACTACATCGAGCTGGGCAAGATCTTCCACGCCGTATTGCTCAGCGATGTCGAGCAGATGAGCGTCACCACCGACGACATCGCCCGACGCTTCATCAATATGGTCGACGAGTTCTACGATCGCAACGTCAAGCTGATCATTTCTGCCGAAGTCGAACTCAAGGACCTCTACACCGGCGGTCGCCTGAACTTCGAGTTCCAGCGTACCTTGAGCCGCCTGCTGGAGATGCAGTCCCACGAGTTTCTGTCTCGGGCGCATAAGCCGTAAATGATGCAGTAGTGAAAAAAGGCCCGCAGCGATGCGGGCCTTTTTTATGCGGTCATTGGGGCAACTTTGAAGGCTGAACCCCTCATTTCAGACAAGAGGTCAGAAATAAGTCTCTCACCTGTTATTTGTGACAGTTGTACACCCCTGGCGAGGCTCCTAGCCTGCAGCAGTGTTGTTTCTTTCAGGAAACGTCAGGAGTTCATCATGGAGTACAGCCTTAGGTACGATGTTCCGAGCATTGCTGCTTCGGTGGAACAATGTAAAACGGAAATAATTGCCGCCATTGAGAAGGAGGGTGAGCGCCAGTGGGAACTGTTTTCGCAGTATTCCCGCAAGCTATACGATGTAACTGCTAGTAAGGAGAGGGCCGGCGTATCAACGAAGACACTGGAAGAGTTTTTGACCTACCAGAATCCCGGTACCGCTCAGCAAGGTTATCAATTCAATGTTTCCATTGAAGATAACGGAGTCTATCGTGTTGCATACGTCTGGTTTAGAGCGCGATATGTCAGTGGCGCGAATTTTTGACAGGCAGATGTTGAACCTGCTGCGAGCAGTCTTGCTGTAGAGAGTGGGGCAAGCCCGCTCGCTACAGGTTCAGTGTTCATTACGCGATGCGTAGCTGCAGACTATCGCGCTACGCAGCCTGCTGGAACTGCTGCCGATACTGATTCGGTGACAACTCCGTGTGCTGTCGGAACAGTCGGGCAAAGAAACTCGCATCGTCATAACCAACCTCGTAGCTGATGGTCTTGATGCTCTTGCGGCTGCCGGACAGCAGGCCTTTGGCGGTTTCGATGCGCAAGCGCTGCAGGTAGTGCAATGGCTTGTCACCGGTAGCGGTCTGGAAGCGGCGCATGAAGTTGCGGATGCTCATGCCGTGTTCGCGGGCGACGTCTTCGAAGCGAAATTTGTCGGCGAAGTGTTCTTCGAGCCAGTGCTGGATCTGCAGGATGATCACGTCCTGGTGCAGCTTTTGCCCGCCGAAGCCGATTCTTCCCGGCGAGTAGCTGCGTTGCACTTCATAGAGGATGTCTCGCGCCACGGCCTGGGAGACGTTGGCGCCGCAGAAGCGCTCGATCAGGTACACGTACAGGTCGCATGCCGAGGTGGTGCCGCCGGCGCAATACAGGTTGTCGGCGTCGGTCAGGTGCTTGTCCTGATTGAGTTGGACCTTCGGGAAGCGTTCTGCAAAGGCATTGAAGAAGCGCCAGTAGGTGGTCGCCTCCTTGCCGTCGAGCAGGCCGGCTTCGGCGAGCCAGAACACCCCGGTGGCCTCGCCACAGAGCACAGCGCCGCGGGCATGTTGCTGGCGCAACCAGGACAGGACCTGTGGGTGACGTTTGCTCAGGGTCTCGAAATCGTCCCAGAACGCGGGAATGACGATGATGTCGGCATTTTCCAGGCCGCCGTCTACGGGGATCACCACGTCGCTGAAGGTGTTGACCGGTTTGCCGTCGGGGCTGACCAGTCGTGTTTCGAACGCTGGAGTCAGGCCGTGGCCCAGTTGTTTTCCGTAGCGCAGGCTGGCGAGGTGGAAGAAATCCTTGGCCTGCATGAGAGTGGAAGCGAAAACCCGGTCAATGGCCAGGATGCTGACGCGCCGCAAGGGCGTGGAGGCTTGGTTAGACATAATTCAACTTTATTCTTATAGGGGAAAGTGGTCACCAGACGGCTGGATCGTCTTATTTTTTGTCGGATGTGTCCAGTGTCCTGTATCGGACGCCAGGCATAGTCTCTGAAGGTCCATTCCTTTAAAAAACAAAGATAAGGGTGCCGCATGATTCCGAGAACCTTGTTCAGTTCCGAGCACGAACTCTTTCGCGACAGCGTGCGAACGTTCCTCGAGAAAGAAGCGGTGCCGTTCCATGGGCAATGGGAAAAACAGGGCTATATCGACCGTCAACTCTGGAACAAGGCAGGGGAGGCGGGGATGTTGTGCTCGCACCTGCCGGAACAGTACGGCGGGTTGGGGGCGGACTTTCTGTACAGCGCGGTGGTCATCGAAGAGATAGGGCGCCTGGGGTTGACCGGTATCGGTTTCTCCTTGCATTCGGACATCGTTGCGCCCTACATCCTGCATTACGGCAGTGAAACGCTGAAACACAAATACCTGCCCAAACTGGTGTCTGGCGAGCTGGTCAGTGCCATTGCCATGACCGAGCCCGGTGCCGGTTCCGACCTGCAAGGGGTAAAGACCACCGCTGTGCTCGATGGCGACGAATATGTGATCAACGGCTCGAAGACGTTTATCACCAACGGTTTTCTCGCAGACCTGGTGATCGTCGTCGCCAAGACCGATCCGAAGGCAGGCGCGAAGGGCACCAGCCTGTTCCTCGTGGAGGCCGATACGCCGGGCTTCGACAAGGGCAAGCGCCTGGAAAAGGTCGGCATGAAGGCCCAGGACACCTCGGAGCTGTTCTTCCAGGATGTCCGGGTGCCCAAGGAAAATCTGCTGGGCCAGGCAGGGATGGGGTTCGCGTATTTGATGCAGGAGTTGCCGCAGGAGCGTCTCACCGTGGCCATCGGCGGCCTGGCTTCAGCTGAAGCGGCGTTGCAATGGACTCTGGACTACACCCGCGAGCGCAAGGCCTTCGGCAAGGCGATTGCCGACTTCCAGAACACCCGTTTCAAGCTCGCCGAAATGGCGACCGAGATCCAGATCGGCCGGGTCTTTGTCGACCGCTGCCTGGAGTTGCATCTGCAAGGCAAGCTCGACGTGCCGACGGCGGCGATGGCGAAGTATTGGGGCACGGACCTGCAGTGCAAGGTGCTCGACGAGTGCGTGCAGTTGCATGGCGGTTACGGGTTCATGTGGGAGTATCCGATTGCCCGGGCGTGGGCGGATGCGCGGGTGCAGCGGATCTATGCCGGGACCAATGAAATCATGAAGGAGATCATTGCGCGGTCACTGTAATGCAGTGTTGATCGTTCCCACGCTCTGCGTGGGAATGCCTCAAGGGACGCTCCGCGTTCCAGCTTCAGAAAGGGACGCGGAGCGTCCCGGGCTGCATTCCCACGCAGAGCGTGGGAATGATCAGTCAAGGCGCGGGGTTCGGATGATCCTTGTGAATCGCCTCGATCCCTTCCAGCACTTCCTCCGACAGCTTCAAGTCGAAACTGGCAATGTTGCTCTCCAGTTGCTCCAGGGTCGTGGCGCCAATGATGTTGCTGGTCACGAAAGGCTGCTGCGTGACGAATGCCAGGGCCATTTGTGCCGGATCCAGGCCGTGCTCCCGGGCCAGTGCGACGTAGCGGCTGCAGGCCGCTTCCGACTGCGGGTTGAAATAGCGGCTGAAGCGGCTGTAGAGGCTCAGGCGGCCTTTTGGCGGACGGGCCCCACCTTCGTACTTGCCTGACAGGAAACCGAACGCCAGCGGCGAATAGGCGAGCAGGCCGCACTGTTCGCGAATGGCGATTTCCGCCAGGCCGACCTCGAAACTGCGGTTGAGCAGGTTGTAGGGGTTCTGGATCGACACCGCGCGCGGCCAGCCGCGTTGCTCGGCCAGGGCCAGGAAGCGCATGGTGCCCCACGGCGTTTCGTTGGACAGGCCGATGTGGCGGATCTTGCCGGCCCTGACCTGTTCGTCCAGCGCTTCGAGGGTGTCCTCCAGGGGCGTCAGGTTGGCTTCGGTCTGGTGCTTGTAGCCCAGTTGCCCGAAGAAATTGGTGCTGCGCTCCGGCCAGTGCAGCTGGTACAGGTCGATGTAGTCGGTCTGCAGGCGCTGGAGGCTGGCATCCACGGCTTCGGTGATGTGCTGGCGGTTGTGCCGCAGGTTCTTGTCGCGGATGTAGTCGATGGTGTTGCCGGGGCCGGCGATCTTGCTGGCGAGGATCCAGTCGCTGCGATCGCCGCGGCTCTTGAAGTAATTGCCGATGTAGCGTTCGGTGGTGGCGTAGGTTTCTGCCTTGGGCGGCACCGGGTACATTTCAGCGGTATCGATGAAGTTGATCCCGGCGGCCTTGGCGCGCTCGATCTGGGCGAAGGCGTCTGCCTCGCTGTTTTGCTCACCCCAGGTCATGGTGCCGAGGCAGATTGCGCTCACGTTCAGATTGGTCCGGCCTAGCTGGCGATACTCCATCGGGGAGCTCCTTGGGCAAAACAATCATAAAAGCAGGTTGAAATATTTTTCGCAATCTGCATAATTGCGCACCTCTTTCTGCAGTGGAAGTGATGCGCCGCCGCCGAAGAATCTTGCCGTTGAACGGACGCGCCGACCCGAGCCCCCGAAAGCGTCTGTATCCGGCTGCCTTTGACTTGTCAAAGTACGCACTATTCAGTAAGATCCGCCGTCTAATTTACAGGGCGGCCCCTGAGGCTATAAAGAATGAAAACTTTTACTGCTAAACCGGAAACAGTAAAGCGCGACTGGTTTGTCGTCGACGCTGCTGGTCAGACCCTGGGTCGTCTGGCCACCGAAATCGCGAGCCGTCTGCGTGGCAAGCACAAGCCTGAGTACACTCCTCACGTTGACACCGGCGACTACATCGTCGTAATCAACGCTGAGCAGATCCGTGTTACCGGTGCTAAAACCACTGACAAAATGTACTACTCCCACTCCGGTTTCCCGGGCGGCATCAAGTCGATCAACTTTGAAAAGCTGATCGCCAAGGCCCCTGAGCGCGTGATCGAGACCGCGGTCAAAGGCATGCTGCCTAAGAACCCGCTGGGTCGCGACATGTACCGTAAGCTGAAAGTCTATGCGGGCGCTGCACACCCTCATACTGCTCAGCAGCCCCAAGAACTGAAGATTTAACGGAATAGTTCATTATGTCGGCGACTCAAAATTACGGCACTGGCCGTCGCAAGACCGCAACCGCACGCGTTTTCCTGCGTCCGGGTACTGGTAACATCTCCATCAACAACCGTTCGCTGGATAATTTCTTCGGCCGCGAAACTGCCCGCATGGTAGTTCGTCAGCCGCTGGAATTGACTGAGACTGTCGAGAAGTTCGACATCTACGTCACCGTGATCGGCGGTGGTGTGAGTGGTCAAGCTGGCGCAATCCGCCACGGCATCACCCGCGCTCTGATGGACTACGACGAAACTCTGCGCAGCGCTCTGCGTAAAGCCGGCTTCGTAACCCGCGATGCACGTGAAGTTGAACGTAAGAAAGTTGGTCTGCGTAAAGCGCGTAAGCGTCCGCAGTACTCGAAGCGTTAATTCGCTTCCACGTTCAAAAAAGAACGCCCAGTTTCCTCACGGAGCTGGGCGTTTTTTTGTGCGTGTGCTTTTCTCAAAGAATTGCGCTGTGACAACTTGCCACATCGGCAGAGGCCCTATACTACAAGGCTTGGCAGTGGTGCCCCGGGGTAATTACCTTGTCAGAATTGGGGCTTTTCATTACCATTCGGCAAAATTTTTATAAGTACAGAGTTTTACTTAGTAGATGCCTGATTTAACAGGCCACAAAGCTGATGGGAGAGGACTGAATGAGCAATGACGGCGTGAATGCAGGCCGGCGTCGCTTCTTGGTAGCAGCCACATCCGTGGTGGGTGCTGCAGGAGCGGTGGGGGCTGCGGTCCCGTTCGTGGGGTCATGGTTTCCCAGTGCCAAGGCGAAAGCCGCAGGTGCACCGGTGAAAGTGAATGTCAGCAAGATCGAGCCAGGCCAGCAGATGATTGCTGAATGGCGCGGCCAGCCGGTGTTCATCGTCCGCCGTACCGAGGAAATCCTGGGGAATCTGAAGAAGATCGAGGGCCAGCTCTCTGACCCTACCTCCAAGAACTCGACACAACCGACCTATGTCGACCCCGAAACGCGGTCGATCAAGCCTGAAGTTTTGCTGCTGATCGGCATCTGCACGCACCTGGGTTGCTCGCCGACCTTCCGTCCCGAAGTCGCGCCCGCAGACTTGGGCAAGGACTGGGTAGGTGGTTATTTCTGCCCTTGCCACGGCTCCCACTACGACCTGGCTGGCCGCGTCTACAAGTCGCAACCTGCGCCTTTGAACCTGCCAGTTCCCCCGCATTCCTATGAGACCGATGACATCATCGTCGTTGGCGTCGATACGGAGAAAGCGTGATGAGCAAGTTCATGGATTGGGTTGATGCGCGCTTTCCCGCGACCAAGATGTGGGAAGACCATCTCAGCAAGTACTACGCCCCGAAGAACTTCAACTTCTTCTATTTCTTTGGCTCCCTGGCGCTGCTCGTTCTGGTCAACCAGATCGTCACCGGTGTCTGGCTGACCATGAGCTACACCCCGTCGGCGGAAGAAGCCTTCGCTTCCGTCGAGTACATCATGCGCGACGTCGAGTACGGCTCGATCCTGCGCCTGCTGCACTCCACCGGCGCCTCGGCGTTCTTCATCGTGGTCTATCTGCACATGTTCCGTGGTCTGCTCTACGGTTCGTACCAGAAGCCGCGTGAGCTGGTGTGGGTCTTCGGCATGCTGATCTACCTGGCGCTGATGGCCGAAGCCTTCATGGGTTACCTGCTGCCGTGGGGCCAGATGTCCTACTGGGGTGCCCAGGTGATCATCTCGCTGTTCGGTGCGATCCCGGTCATCGGCAACGACCTGACCCAGTGGATTCGTGGTGACTACCTGATCTCCGGTATTACCCTGAACCGCTTCTTCGCCTTGCATGTGGTTGCGCTGCCGATCGTGATTCTCGGCCTGGTGGTGCTGCACGTCCTGGCGCTGCACGAAGTCGGTTCGAACAACCCGGATGGCGTGGACATCAAGAAATACAAGGACGAAAACGGCGTACCGCTGGACGGCATTGCCTTCCACCCGTACTACACCGTGAAAGATATCGTCGGCGTGGTGGTGTTCCTGTTCATCTTCTGCTCGATCGTGTTCTTCTTCCCGGAAATGGGCGGTTACTTCCTCGAGAAGCCGAACTTCGAAGTGGCGAACGCCTTCAAGACCCCAGAGCACATCGCTCCGGTCTGGTACTTCACGCCTTTCTACGCGATCTTGCGTGCGGTTCCGGACAAGCTCCTGGGTGTGATCGCCATGGGTGCGGCCATCGCCGTGCTGTTCGTCCTGCCATGGCTGGACCGTAGCCCGGTCAAGTCGATGCGCTACAAGGGCTGGATGAGCAAGATCTGGCTCTGGGTGTTCTGCATTTCGTTCGTGATCCTGGGCGTGCTGGGTGTCCTGGCGCCGACTCCAGGCCGTACGTTGCTGTCGCAGGTATGTACCTTCCTGTACTTCGCCTACTTCATTCTGATGCCGTTCTACACCAGGCTCGAGAAGACCAAACCGGTTCCGGAAAGGGTGACTGGCTGATGAAAAAACTATTTGCTGTACTGATTCTTGCTGCCCTGCCGGTGTTGTCCTTTGCGGCTGAGCACGGTGGTCCCGAGCTGGAAAAAGTCGACATCGACGTTTCCGACAAGGCTGCGATGCAGGATGGCGCGCGTACGTTCGCCAACTACTGCATGGGCTGCCACAGCGCCAAGTTCCAGCGTTACGAGCGTGTTGCCGATGACCTCGGCATTCCGCATGAGCTGATGCTCGAAAAGCTGGTGTTCACCGGTGCCAAGATCGGCGATCACATGAACACCGGCATGCAGCCGGCTGACGCCAAGGCCTGGTTCGGTGCGGCGCCGCCCGACCTGACCCTGGTCGCTCGTGTACGTGGCACCGATTGGCTCTACGGTTACCTCAAGTCGTTCTATGAAGATCCGTCGCGCCCATGGGGTGTGAACAACAAGGTCTTCCCGAACGTGGGCATGCCTAACGTGCTGGTCGGCCTGCAAGGTCGTCAGGTCGTCGGTTGCAAACAGGTTCAGATCGTCGAGGACGGCAAGAAGCAATATGATCCGCTGACCGGTACGGCGCTGACTCATGAAGCGTGCGATCAGCTGACCATCGTGCCGAAGAGTGGTGCCCTGACTGAAGAGCAGTTCGATGAGAAGGTCAAGAATCTGGTAACCTTCCTGGCTTACTCGGCTAACCCGGTTAAGCTGCAACATCAGCGCATCGGTACGTACGTATTGCTGTACCTGGCGTTCTTCTTCGTATTCGCTTACTTGCTCAAGCGCGAATACTGGAAAGATGTGCACTGATAAAGCTTCAAGCAATTGCTGTTAATCGCGCGCGCCCAAGGGCGCCTCTGAAGATGTAACGAGCCTGGTGAGCCAGGCGTTACGGGAGGCGCCCTCTGGGCGCGCTCGTTTTTCCGCTTCCGATCATTTCAACAAGCGAGGAGGATCGCCATGGGCGTGACCAATCGGTTGGCCTGTTACTCCGACCCCGCCGACCACTATTCCCACCGAGTGCGAATCGTACTGGCAGAGAAGGGTGTCAGCGCCGAGATCATTTACGTGGAGGCTGGTCGCCAGCCGCCTAAACTGATCGAAGTGAACCCTTACGGCAGCCTGCCGACGCTGGTCGATCGTGACCTGGCGTTGTGGGAGTCTACGGTGGTGATGGAATATCTGGATGAGCGTTACCCGCACCCGCCGCTGCTGCCGGTGTATCCGGTGGCACGTGCCAACAGTCGTTTGCTGATTCATCGTATTCAGCGTGACTGGTGTGGCCTGGTGGATCTGATCCTGGATTCACGGACCAAGGAAGCCGCACGTGCTGTGGCGCGCAAAGAACTGCGCGAGAGCCTGACGGGTGTGTCGCCGCTGTTTGCCGACAAGCCATTTTTCCTCAGTGAGGAACAAAGCCTGGTGGATTGCTGCCTATTGCCAATACTCTGGCGATTGCCGATTCTAGGTATAGAACTGCCGCGGCCAGCCAAGCCGCTGCTTGATTACATGGAGCGCCAGTTTGCGCGTGAGGCTTTCCAGGCGAGTCTGTCTGGTGTCGAACGCGACATGCGCTAAGGCTTAAGGAGCCGATATGAACTCCAGTCGACCTTATCTGGTCCGCGCGCTCTACGAGTGGATTGTTGATAACGATTGTACCCCGCACATGCTGGTCAATTCCGAGTATCCCTCGGTGCAGGTGCCGCAAGGTTTTGCCAGTGATGGCCAGATCGTCCTGAACGTATCGCCACAGGCCGTGCGTCATTTGCACATGGACAACGAGGCGGTGAGCTTCGAAGGCCGCTTTGGTGGGGTGCCGCATACCCTGTACGTGCCTATCGCCTCGATCCTGGGTATCTACGCCCGGGAGAATGGCCAGGGCATGGTGTTCGATCTGGAGTCGCCCATGGAGGACGAGGAAGAGATCGAGCCGGATGATGATATCCCGCCTCCGGACAGCGAGCCGCCGCGGCCAAGCGGCCGGCCGAGCCTGAAAGTGGTGAAATAAAAAAAGGGTGATCCGCAAGGATCACCCTTTTTTATTTCTGTCTGTAGGAGCCAGCGGTGCGGCGATCCGACTTGCCGGCGAAGACGCCTTTGAACATTGCGCCTGTCTTCCGGCCGCCTTCGCCGGCAAGCCTGGCTCCTACAGGGCGGTGGCGATTTCAGAATCGCGATCGCCGAGGAGGGTCAGTCGATGTACTCAAACAGCTTCACAATCTTCTGCACCCCGGAAACCCCTTGCACCAGGCTGGTCGCCTGGGCGGCTTCCTGCTTGGTCAGCAGGCCCAGCAGGTAAACGATGCCGTTCTCGGTGACCACCTTGATGCGCGAGCCGGGGATGTTCGGGTCGGTGAGCATCTGGGTCTTGATCTTGGAGGTCAGCCAGGTGTCGTTCTGGCGGGCAAGGAAACCAGAGGGTGGCAGGACCTGAATTTCGTTGTGGACCGTCTTCACCCGCTGCACCGCAGCAGCGGCTTGTTCGGCCTTGGCCTTGAGGTCGGCACGCGGGGTTTGCCCGGCGAGCAGCACGACGCCGTTGAAGCTGGTGACGACGATGTGCGAATCGTTGTCCAGGGCCGGATCGGCCTTGGCGATGTTCACGCCGACCTTGGTGTCGATCAGAGAATCGTCGATCTTGCTGCCGAAAGTGCGGGTGCCGCGGTCATCTTCAATCGGTGCTTCGCGGCTGGCATTAACCACCGAGGTGCAGCCGCTGATGCCGAGGCACAGGGTCAGGGCCAGTAGGCCGAGGCGATTAGGGGTCATTCTTCACTCCCGAACAGTTGGCTGTCGATCAAGTCGCAAAGGCAGTGGATCGCCAGCAGGTGGACTTCCTGGATACGTGCGGTGACGTTGGCCGGTACGCGAATCTCGACGTCTTCGGGCAAAAGCAGTGACGCCATGCCGCCGCCATCACGACCGGTCAATGCTACGACAATCATTTCGCGATCATGTGCGGCCTGGATCGCTTGAATTATGTTTGCCGAGTTGCCGCTGGTGGAAATTGCCAGCAGGACATCGCCCGGCTGGCCGAGTGCACGGATCTGTTTGGAGAAGATTTCGTTGTAGCTGTAGTCATTGGCGATCGAGGTGATCGTCGAGCTGTCCGTGGTCAGCGCAATGGCTGGCAGGCTCGGGCGTTCGCGCTCGAAGCGGTTGAGCAACTCGGATGAAAAGTGCTGGGCGTCGCCAGCAGAGCCACCGTTGCCGCAGGAAAGCATCTTCCCCTCGTTGAGCAAGGCGTTGACCATCACCTGGCTGGCTTGCTCGATGTGCGGTGCAAGTACTTCCATCGCCTGTTGCTTGGTGTCGATACTGGCCTGAAAAAGCTGGCGAATTCGGGATTGCATGTCCATCTGTGTGACCTTAATGAGCGCGGCTGTCCGGCACGTGAATGTGCAGCCCGCAAAGCAAAGAGCAAAAGTGTTGAGTGGTGGTGTCCGGTTCGGGGCGCAGGCAATCAGCTGTCGAAGGCATTTTGCAACCAGTTCAACTGATCGAGGTCGCTGTCGATCGCAACCACGTCGAAGCGGCAAGGGGAGTTGGCCCAGCGCGACTCTCGCTGAAGAAAGTACTGCGCGGCAAAAATCAGTTTTTGCCGTTTGCGCTCATCGATGCTATCGAGCGCGCCACCCCATTGAGTGTTTTTTCTGTAACGAACTTCAACGAATACTACTGTATCGCCCTCCAGCATGACCAGATCAAGCTCGCCGCGTTTACACAACCAGTTCTGCGCCAGTAGCTGCAGGCCGTGTTGCTGAAGATGCTCGAGCGCATGGCGCTCGGCATCTTTACCGCTTTGCTGGCGTGACCTGTGAGGCATCAGCGTGGGGTGTTCGGCAGGCGTTGAACCTGGCCATTGACGAACTCCGCCCATGGCAATTCACGCACCACTCGCTGGGTCTGGGTCATGCTCAGGCTGCCGGATTGGCCTTCGATGCGGCTATCCGGCAGGGCCTTGAGCTGGCCCAGGCGGGGTGCCAGGCGGTAGGCGTCCACGCCCATGGCGTACAGGCGGCCGAGGCTGCCGGCCGCTTGCGGCCATTGCGCGGTGACCTGGCGACGCAATGGGTCGTTGGCGTCCAGCAACCATGGGGTTTCGCAGAAGCGCACGCCATTCATGTCGTTGTACTGGTTGACGTCGCCGCTGGCGCTGAAGACGTGGGAGGTGGCGTAGACCGGAACGTCACCGGCATACTGGAAATTCAGGGTCGGCTTGATCTGCTGCGCCTGTTGTGGCGTCGCGGCGAGGAAAATGAACTCGATGTCCTGGCGACGCGACGGCTGGGCGGCTACCTGCGAGCCAACAGTGGATTGCAGGCTCTTGGCGCGACCTTCGCTCTGGCGCAGCTGGAACATGTCGGCAATCTGCTGGGCCAGTTGTACCGGCTGGTCGACGCGCTCGGTGGCGACGATGCTGCCGCCATTGGCTTGCCAGTCCTGGCTGAACGCCTTGAGAACGCGGTCGCCCCATTCACCCTTGGGCACCATGATGGCGGCGCGATGCAGGCCGTCGGCGCGAGCGCGGCGCGATACTTCGCGGGCTTCGTCTTCAGCGGCCAGGCCAAACTGGAACAGCTGGGCCGGTCCTTGTGTGCCTTCGCTGTAGTTCAGTGCCAGGGTGGTGATCGGCAGTTGCGGGCGGGTGCTGAGCTGTTTGACCAGTGGTTTTTCCAGCGGGCCTACGACCAGTTGCACGCCATCGGCCTGGGCCTTGCGATAGAAGTCGTCGAGCGAGGTCAGGCGCGAACTGTCGTAGAACTCGATGGCTGGCGGTTTCTGCCCGGCTTGTTGTGCCTGGTAGTGGGCGGCCATGAAGCCTTCGCGCAGTGCTTTGCCGACCGATGCCAGCGGGCCGTCCTGTGGCAGGAGCAGGGCAATTTTGCTCAGGGGCTGGCTGGCCAGGTCCTTGAGGTTGGTCAGTGGCAGTGGCAGCTGTTTGGCAGCCGGGTGTTTCGGGTTCTGGGCGCGCCAGTTGTCGATCGCCGCCTGCTGTTCTTCGAGGGTGCCGGCAGATTTCACGGCCAGCGCCAAAGCCATCCAGCCGCCAAGATCATCGGTGGTGTTTGGCTGCAATTGATCGGTCGGCAGCGAAGCGATCAGGCTCCAGATCGCCTCGTGGTTCTTGCTGGCCGCTTCACCGCTGAGCATCGGCGCGATGAAGATGCGTTCCCGTGCGGCGGCAAGGGTCTGGCCATCGGCCTCAAGGGCGCGGGCGCGAACGGTGCCGGTGCGCACCTGTTGCTCTTCCGGCATTTCACCCAGGCGCTGCAGGCTTGGATGGCTCAAGGCGGTCAGTGCGGCCTTGGGCTGGTTGCGGGTCATGGCCAGTTCAGCCGCCAGAGTGTTGGCGAAGATCTGCTGGCCCGGCTTGAGGCTTTCCACGGGAACCTGTTGCAGGATCTGCGCGGACTGGCCGGCATTGCCTTGGCGATAGGCCAGGTCGGCCGCGCTCAGGCGGAGCAGCGCCGCATCTTCCGGCGATTTGCTTTGGGCGGCCTTTTCGAGCAGTTGCTCGATGCTGGCATCCGGGGTCCGTGGAAGTTCGCCAAGGCTGGAGGAGGGCGAGCTGGCGCAAGCCGCCAGCAAGGCAGCGAGGCATAGGGCAGAGAACAGCCGCAGGCAAGCGATCATGTAGTGTTCCTGATACTCGATCAAATTAGCGTGGAATTGTACCCAAGCACTGGCCGGGGCGCGATGTTAGTGGTGCGAATCGACCAATTTAGCGGGTGTAAATGTTGCTGTGCGGCACAAAAGGCTGCAAAAGCGGGTGCTGCTTGCCCGTATCGCGAGGGTCGCTACGCGCTACAATGGCCGTTTTACCGATCATGAGGTGTGTGCTTTGACTGCTCCAGGTGCTTTGAATTCCGCTGCTGGCTCGCTCTATGTGGTGGCGACGCCCATCGGCAACCTGGACGATATCAGTGCCCGGGCGCTGAAGATCTTGCGTGAGGTCGCCTTGATTGCCGCCGAGGACACACGTCACTCCCAGCGCCTGATGCAGCATTTCGGCATTCCCACCCCCCTGGCTGCCTGTCATGAGCACAACGAGCGCGATGAGGGTAGCCGCTTTATTACCCGCTTGCTCGCGGGTGACGATGTCGCGTTGATTTCCGATGCCGGCACGCCGCTGATTTCCGATCCGGGCTATCACCTGGTCCGTCAGGCGCGTGCGGCGGGCATCAATGTGGTGCCGGTGCCGGGGGCTTGTGCGTTGATTGCGGCCCTGTCGGCGGCGGGCTTGCCATCCGACCGTTTCATCTTCGAAGGCTTCCTGCCGGCCAAAGCGGTGGGGCGGCGCGCGCGTCTGGAGCTCATCAAGGAAGAGCCACGCACGCTGATTTTCTATGAGGCGCCGCACCGTATCCTCGAATGCCTGCAGGACATGGAGCAGGTGTTCGGCGCCGAGCGCCCAGCATTGCTGGCGCGGGAGCTGACCAAGACGTTCGAAACGCTCAAGGGCTTGCCGCTCGCCCAGTTGCGCGAATTCGTCGAGTCGGACAGTAATCAGCAGCGTGGCGAGTGTGTGGTGTTGGTGGCGGGGTGGACCGCTCCCGAGGAGGAAGGTGCCGTCAGCAGCGAAGCGATGCGCATCCTCGATCTGTTGCTCGAAGAGATGCCGCTCAAGCGTGCCGCGGCGTTGGCTGCGCAAATTACCGGCGAGCGCAAGAATGTGCTCTATCAGATTGCCCTGGATAAGCAGAAAGGCGAGTAAAAACCCGACGCACTGGCGTGGCTGGAGGCGTTTATCACTTGTTCTTCGGCCGCTCTGCCGTTAACCTTCGCGGCGGAGAGTCGATCGGACAGTCGCTGCCCTCTATGAAAATTAGGGGGGGGAGGAAAGTCCGGGCTCCATAGGGCGAAGTGCCAGGTAATGCCTGGGAGGCGTGAGCCTACGGAAAGTGCCACAGAAAATAACCGCCTAAGCGCTTCGGCGCCGGTAAGGGTGAAAAGGTGCGGTAAGAGCGCACCGCACGTCTGGCAACAGTTCGTGGCTAGGTAAACCCCACTTGGAGCAAGACCAAATAGGGTCCCAAGGCGTGGCCCGCGCTGGGACCGGGTAGGTTGCTAAAGGTGTCCAGTGATGGCCATCGTAGACGAATGACTGTTCAAGACAGAACCCGGCTTACAGATCGACTCTCCACCTTTTTTCTCCCCTCTGCTTAAATCATTGGGCAGGGGTTCGATGGTGGCAATTTCCCTCCTTTCTCAAACGTCCTCATTATCACTTTCGTAATATCAAAAAAATCTTACTCTTAATAAATCACTTTAACTTCTGAGCGCAGCCTCCCGTGCTGATTCAAGTTATTGGGCAGTTTCATCCGCCTGATCCTGCTTGCTCCCCTCTCTATGCTCCTAAATCTCAGTTCTGTAAGGGTTTTCCTTTGATCCGCGCCTTGACGGTGCAGTGGGCGCATTCCTATAGTGTGCGCAAGTGGCGGAAAGTGGCATGAAGTGGGTTTTTTGAGCTAAAAACGCTAGAATTTGGAGAAACGCTGACGTGTTTCGCGGAGCCAACGCTATCAGTCTCGATGCAAAGGGTCGTCTCGCCATGCCGAGCCGGTACCGTGACGAGCTGGTTTCGCGGAGTTCCGGTCAGTTAATCGTCACAATTGATGCCGTTGATCCGTGTTTGTGTGTTTACCCCCTCGATGAGTGGGAAATTATTGAAACAAAACTGCGCGCACTGCCTTCGCTTCACGAAGCGAACCGCCGTCTGCAACGTTTATTGATTGGTAATGCCGTCGACCTCGAGCTCGATGGCAGTGGTCGTTTTCTGGTTCCGCCGCGTCTTCGTGAATATGCCAAGTTGGATAAGCGCGCGATGCTGGTAGGCCAACTCAACAAGTTCCAATTGTGGGACGAGGATGCCTGGGATGCGGTTGCTGCCGCTGACCTGGCTGCTATTCAAGAACCGGGCGCGATGCCTGACCAACTGCGTGAATTGATACTGTGACTATAGATAGCGGCTTTAACCACATCACCGTACTGCTTGACGAAGCCGTCGAGGCTCTCGCCGTACGTCCTGATGGCTGCTATCTGGACGGCACGTTCGGGCGCGGCGGACACAGCCGGTTGATCCTCAGCCGGCTCGGTCCCGATGGTCGGTTGCTCGGGTTCGACAAAGACCCTCAAGCGATTGCCACCGGGCAGACGCTAGCGGCCGAAGACGGCCGCTTTGTCGTTGTGCAGCGCAGCTTTGCCGAGCTGGGTGCGGAAGTTGCCGCGCGCGGCATGAACGGCAAGGTCAGCGGTGTGTTGCTTGACCTGGGCGTATCTTCGCCTCAGCTGGACGACCCGGAACGCGGTTTCAGCTTCCTCAACGATGGGCCGCTGGACATGCGCATGGACCCGTCTCGCGGGATCAGTGCTGCCGAATTCGTCAACACCGCGCCCGTGGAAGAAATCGCCCGGGTGTTCAAGGAATACGGCGAAGAGCGTTTTTCCGGGCGCATGGCCCGTGCCGTGGCTGAACGTCGCGATATCAAGCCGTTCGAACGCACCGCCGATCTGGCTGAAGTCCTGAAAGTCGCGAATCCGGCCTGGGAAAAGGGCAAGAACCCGGCGACCCGTGCATTCCAGGGCCTGCGCATTCACGTCAACAACGAACTAGGCGATCTGGAAGCCGGCCTCGAAGCGGCGCTGGAAAGCCTGGAAGTGGGCGGTCGCCTGGTGGTCATCAGTTTCCATTCGCTGGAAGATCGCATCGTCAAGCTGTTCATGCGCAAGCTGGTCAAAGGCGAAGCCGACAACCTGCCACGCAACCTGCCGGTTCGGCACGTCGCTTTCGAACCGAAAATCAAAATCCATGGCAAAGCGCAGACGGCCTCCGACGCCGAGCTCAAGGCCAACCCACGTTCGCGCAGTGCTGTCATGCGTGTGGCGGAGAAGCTGCGGTGAGCAAGCTTTTCGCCAAGCCATTGCCCGGCGGAAGCTTTTTCATGCTGCTGTTGTTCGTTGGCGTGCTCGTATCGGCCATTGGCGTGTCCTACAGCGCACACTGGAACCGCCAGTTGCTGAACGCGCTGTACAACGAGTTGAGCGTGCGCGACAAGGCGCAGGCCGAATGGGGGCGCTTGATTCTTGAGCAAAGCACCTGGACCGCCCATAGCCGTATCGAAGTGCTGGCCACCGAACAGCTGAAAATGCGCATTCCCGGCGCCGCCGAAGTGCAGATGGTGGCGCCATGATGAAACTCGAAGGCGCTCTTTTTCCATGGCGCTTCCGCCTGGTACTGGGCCTGCTTGGCGTCATGGTGGCAGCGATCGCCTGGCGTATCATTGACCTGCAAGTGGTCGACCGTGCCTTCCTCAAAGGCCAGGGCGATGCGCGCAGCGTTCGGCATATTCCGATTCCGGCCCACCGTGGCCTGATCACCGACCGTAATGGCGAACCTCTGGCCGTGAGTACCCCGGTCACCACCCTGTGGGCCAATGCCAAGGAAATGCAACTGGCCAAGGAAAAATGGCCAGCACTGGCTGCCGCACTGGGACAAGATCCCAAGGCCCTGGCCGAGCGTCTTGAGGCACAAGCCAACAAGGAATTCATTTATCTGGTGCGCGGGTTGACGCCCGAGCAGGGCCAGGCCGTACTCGACCTGAAAGTGCCGGGTGTCTACGGGATCGAAGAGTTCCGCCGTTTCTATCCGGCCGGTGAGGTCACCGCCCATATGGTCGGCTTTACCGACATTGATGACCACGGGCGCGAAGGCGTCGAGCTAGCCTACGATGAATGGCTGGCCGGGGTCCCCGGTAAACGGCAAGTGATCAAGGACCGGCGCGGCCGGTTGATCAAGGATGTCCAGGTCACCAAAAACGCCAAGGCCGGAAAGCCCTTGGCGTTGTCCATTGACCTGCGCCTGCAATATCTGGCCAACCGCGAGTTGCGCAACGCGATCATCGAGAACGGCGCCAAGGCCGGCAGCCTGGTGATCATGGACGTGAAGACCGGCGAAATCCTCGCCATGGTCAACCAGCCGACCTACAACCCGAACAACCGTCGCAACCTGCAGCCGGCGATGATGCGTAACCGCGCGATGATCGACGTGTTCGAACCAGGCTCGACCATGAAGGCGATTTCCATGAGCGCCGCCATCGAAACCGGGCGCTGGAAACCGAGCGACACCGTCGAGGTGTATCCGGGCTCCTTGCAGATTGGCAAGTACACCATCAAGGACGTGTCCAAGAGTGAAGGTCCGGTGCTCGACCTGGCTGGCATCCTGATCAATTCCAGTAACGTCGGGATGAGCAAGATCGCGTTCGATATCGGTGGCGAGACGATTTTCCGTCTCGCTCAGAAAGTCGGTCTTGGCCAGGATACCGGCCTCGGCTTCCCGGGCGAACGTGTCGGCAACCTGCCGAACTACCGTGACTGGCGCAAGGCTGAAACCGCCACGCTGTCCTACGGCTACGGTGTTTCCGTGACGGCGATCCAGTTGGTTCACGCCTTCTCGGCACTGGCCAACAACGGTCGCCTCGCGCCACTGACACTGATCAAAACCGACAAAGCACCGCAAACCACCCAGGTACTGCCGGAAGCTGTCGCGAAAACCATGCAAGGCATGCTGCAGCAAGTGATCGAAGCGCCGCGCGGAGTATTCCGTGCACAGGTGCCGGCCTATCACGTGGGCGGCAAGTCCGGTACCGCGCGTAAAACCTCGGTCGGTACCAAAGGCTACGCCGAGAACTCCTACCGCTCGCTGTTCGCCGGTTTCGGCCCGATGAGTGATCCGCGCTACGCCATCGTGGTGGTCATCGACGAGCCGACCAAGGCCGGTTACTTCGGTGGCCTGGTCTCTGCGCCGGTGTTCAGCCGTGTGATGTCCGGCACCCTGCGTCTGATGAACATCACCCCGGACAACCTGCCACCTACCCAACAAGCGAACGCAACGCCGGTCGTTCCACCGAAAGCCAATGGAGGGCGCGGCTGATGTCCATGAGCCTGAACAAGATTTTTCCCCACGCCGGCCACGATCTGTTGATCCGTGAATTGGCGCTGGACAGTCGCAACGTACGCGCCGGTGACTTGTTCCTCGCGGTGCCGGGCGGCAGATTCGATGGCCGTGCGCACATCGGCGATGCGCTTGCGCGCGGCGCATCGGCCGTGGCTTATGAAGTGGAAGGCGCCACGGTGCTGCCAATCACTGACGTGCCGCTGATTCCGGTCAAGGGGCTGGCGGCGCAGCTGTCGGATATCGCCGGGCGCTTTTATGGCGAACCGAGCCATCACCTGAAACTGGTGGGTGTGACCGGTACCAACGGCAAGACCAGCGTGACCCAGTTGGTGGCCCAGGCGCTGGATCTGCTGGGCCAGCACTGCGGCATCGTCGGCACCCTCGGCTGCGGTTTTCATGGCGCGCTGGAAAGCGGCCTGCACACCACGCCCAACCCGATTGCGGTGCAAGCGACCTTGGGCGACCTGAAAAAGGCCGGAGCCAAGGCTGTTGCCATGGAAGTCTCATCCCATGGCCTGGACCAGGGCCGGGTCACCGCGCTGGCATTCGATGTGGCCGTGATGACCAACCTGTCCCGCGACCACCTGGATTACCACGGCACCATGCAGGCCTATGGCGAAGCCAAGGCCAGGCTGTTTGCCTGGAACGATCTGAAATGCCGGGTGATCAACCTCGACGACGAGTTCGGCCGGCAATTGGCTGCGGACAAGCGCGAATCGCGGCTGGTCACCTACAGTCTGCTCGACAGCAACGCTTATCTCTACTGCCGCCAGGCGCAGTTCGACGACGAAGGCGTGCGTGCCACGCTGGTCACGCCCCAGGGCGAACACCACCTGCGCAGCACGTTGCTGGGTCGTTTCAACCTGAGCAATGTCTTGGCGGCGATTGGTGCCTTGCTCGGTCTGGATTACGCCCTGGACGAAATTCTCAAGGTGCTGCCGAAGCTCGAAGGCCCGGCCGGACGCATGCAGCGCCTGGGTGGCGGTACCCAGCCGTTGGTGGTGGTCGATTACGCCCACACCCCGGATGCCCTGGAAAAAGTCCTGACGGCCCTGCGCCCTCACGTCAAAGGCCGGCTGCTGTGCCTGTTCGGCTGTGGCGGCGACCGCGATCGCGGCAAGCGTCCGCTGATGGCCGAAGTGGTCGAGCGTCTGGCCGATGGCGTACTGGTCACCGACGACAACCCGCGCACCGAAGACCCGTCGGTGATTTTCGACGACATCCGTGCCGGTTTCACCGCTGTGGATAAAGTGACCTTCGTTGCCGGTCGTGGCCAGGCGATTGCCCAGTTGATCGCCGGTGCGTCGGCGGATGACGTGATTGTCCTGGCCGGTAAAGGTCATGAGGACTACCAGGAAATCAACGGCGAGCGCCATGCCTTTTCCGATCTGGTCGAGGCCGATCATGCCTTGACCGCTTGGGAGGTGGCCCATGCTTAAAGCCTTGAAACTGAGCGAACTGACCGGCGCGCTGAATGGGCGGTTGATCGCCGCTGATGCGAGCTTCGACGGCGTCAGCATCGACAGCCGTGCGATCAAGCCGGGCCAGCTGTTCATTGCCTTGGCCGGTCCGCGCTTCGATGGCCATGACTATCTCAATGAAGTCGCGGCCAAAGGCGCCGTGGCAGCCCTGGTCGAGCGCGAAGTCGCCGACAGCACGCTGCCGCAATTGCTGGTGAGCGATACCCGTCAGGCGTTGGGGCAACTGGGCGCTCTGAATCGCGCGGCGTTCACCCAGCCAGTCGCTGCCATCACCGGCTCCAGCGGCAAGACCACGGTCAAGGAAATGCTCGCGAGCATCCTGCGCACTCGCGGGCCGGTGTTGGCCACCCGTGGCAACCTGAACAACGATCTTGGCGCGCCTTTGACCCTGCTCGAACTGGCACCGGAACACACCGCCGCCGTGATCGAGCTCGGTGCTTCGCGCCTGGGTGAAATTGCCTACACCGTGGGCCTGACCAAGCCCCATGTGGCCATTCTGAATAATGCCGGGACCGCCCATGTCGGCGAGTTTGGCGGGCCAGAAAAAATCGTCGAGGCCAAGGGCGAAATTATTGATGGGCTGGCGTCCGATGGCGTCGCCGTTCTCAATCTGGACGACAAGGCTTTTGGTATCTGGAAGACCCGCGCCGGCGAGCGCAAGGTGCTGACATTCGCCCTGAGTAATGTCAGTGCTGATTTCTACGCCAGTGATCTGGACCGCGACGCTCGCGGTTGCCCTGCATTCAACCTGCACACGCCTGAAGGTGTGGAGCGCGTTCAATTGAACCTGCTCGGCACCCATAACGTCGCCAATGCCATGGCCGCCGCGGCTGCCGCCCATGCCCTGGGTGTGTCGCTGTTCGGCATCGCCACCGGCCTGGCCGCGGTGCAACCGGTCAAGGGTCGCACTGTCGCGCAACTGGCCAGCAATGGCATGCGCGTGATCGACGACACTTATAACGCGAACCCCACCTCCATGTGCGCTGCCGTTGATATACTGGCCGGCTTTTCCGGTCGCACCGTCCTGGTGCTCGGGGATATCGGCGAGCTGGGCGATTGGGCAGAGCAGGGTCACCGCGACGTGGGCGAGTACGCCCGTGACAAGGTTTCTGCGTTGTACGCCGTTGGGCCGATGATGATTCACGCCGTCAACGCCTTCGGACCCCAAGCATTTCACTTCAGCACGCAAGCTGAACTGATCAAGGCTCTGGGCGCTGAGCAAGACACAAACACCACCATTTTGATCAAGGGCTCGCGCAGCGCTGCGATGGAAAACATCGTTGCCGCTTTGTGCGGTGCCAGTCTGGAGAAACATTAATGCTGCTGCTGCTAGCGGAGTATCTGCAACAGTTCTACAAAGGCTTCGCGGTCTTCCAGTACCTGACCCTGCGCGGGATTCTCGGTGTACTGACCGCGTTGGTTTTGTCGCTGTGCTATGGCCCGTGGATGATCCGCACCCTGCAGAACCGTCAGATCGGCCAGTCCGTGCGCAACGACGGCCCGCAATCGCACCTGTCCAAGTCCGGCACCCCGACCATGGGCGGTGCGCTGATCCTGTCGTCGATTGGTGTCAGCACCCTGTTGTGGGCTGACCTGAGCAACCGTTATGTCTGGGTCGTCCTGTTGGTGACCCTGTTGTTCGGTGCCATCGGCTGGGTCGACGACTACCGCAAGGTGATCGAGAAGAACTCCCGTGGCTTGCCGAGTCGCTGGAAGTACTTCTGGCAGTCGGTGTTCGGCCTGGGCGCGGCGATCTTCCTTTATATGACTGCCGCCACACCGGTGGAAACCACCCTGATCCTGCCGATGCTCAAGGACTACAGCATCCCGCTGGGCGCAGGCTTCATCGTCCTGACCTATTTCGTGATCGTGGGTTCGAGCAATGCGGTCAACCTGACTGACGGCCTCGACGGCCTGGCGATCATGCCGACCGTGATGGTCGGTGGTGGCCTGGGGATCTTCTGCTACCTGTCGGGTAACGTGAAATTCGCCGAATACCTGCTGATCCCTTATGTACCGGGCGCAGGTGAGCTGATCGTGTTCTGCGGCGCGCTGATCGGCGCTGGCCTGGGGTTCCTGTGGTTCAACACCTACCCGGCACAAGTCTTCATGGGTGACGTCGGCGCGCTGGCGCTGGGCGCAGCCCTGGGCACCATCGCGGTGATCGTTCGCCAGGAAATCGTCCTGTTCATCATGGGCGGCGTGTTCGTGATGGAAACCCTGTCAGTCGTCATTCAGGTTGCGTCCTTTAAGCTGACCGGTCGCCGCGTGTTCCGCATGGCACCGATTCACCACCACTTTGAACTCAAGGGCTGGCCCGAGCCACGCGTGATTGTCCGCTTCTGGATCATCACCGTGATTCTCGTGCTGATCGGCCTTGCCACCCTGAAACTGAGGTAGAAACCCGTGTCCCTGATCGCGTCTGACCACTTCCGCATCGTTGTCGGCCTCGGCAAGAGCGGCATGTCCCTGGTTCGCTTCCTGGCGAACCGGGGCGTGGCGTTTGCGGTGGCCGATACGCGGGAAAATCCACCGGAACTGGCCACGCTCAAGCGTGACTATCCGCAGGTGGAAGTGCGTTGTGGCGAGCTGGACGTCGAGTTCCTGTGCCGTGCCGACGAGCTCTACGTGAGCCCCGGCCTGGCGCTGGCGACCCCGGCCCTGCAGGCCGCCGCTGCCCGTGGCGTGAAGCTGTCCGGCGATATCGAGCTGTTTGCGCGTAACGCGAAGGCGCCGATCGTGGCTATCAGCGGTTCCAACGCGAAGAGCACCGTGACCACCCTGGTCGGCGAAATGGCCGCTGCGGCGGGCAAGCGAGTGGCCGTCGGCGGCAACCTGGGTACGCCGGCGCTGGACTTGCTGGGCGACGACGTCGAGCTGTACGTGATGGAGCTGTCGAGTTTCCAACTGGAAACCACCGATCAACTCAACGCCGAAGTGGCGACCGTGCTCAACATCAGTGAAGACCACATGGACCGCTACAGCGGCCTGCCGGCCTATCACCTTGCCAAACACCGGATCTTCCGTGGTGCCAGGCAGTTTGTGGTCAACCGCCAGGACGCCCTGAGCCGGCCGCTGATGGGCGAGGGCCAGCCATGCTGGACCTTCGGCCTGAACAAACCTGACTTCAAGGCCTTCGGGATCCGCGAAGAAGACGGCGAGAAGTACCTGGCCTTCGAATTCCAGAACCTGATGCCAGTGCGCGAATTGAAAGTGCGCGGCGCCCATAACCAGTCCAACGCCCTGGCGGCATTGGCCCTGGGTCACGCCGTTGGCTTGCCGTTCGACGCCATGCTGTCGGCCCTGCGCAATTTCGCCGGTCTCGAGCACCGCTGCCAGTGGGTCCGCGACCTGGATGGCGTGGGCTATTACAACGACTCCAAAGCCACCAACGTCGGTGCCGCGCTGGCAGCCATCGAAGGCCTGGGTGCGGACATCGATGGCAAGATCGTGCTGATTGCCGGTGGCGACGGCAAGGGTGCCGAATTCAAGGACCTGCGTGATCCGGTGGCGGCCAACTGCCGCGCCGTGATCCTCATGGGGCGCGATTCCGACAAGATCGGCCAGGCCATTGGCGATGCCGTTCCACTGATTCGTGCAGGGTCCCTGGTCGAAGCCGTGGAGCAATGCCGCGCCGCTGCGCAACCGGGCGACGTGGTGCTGCTGTCGCCGGCGTGCGCCAGTTTCGACATGTTCAAGAACTACGAAGACCGTGGTCACCAGTTCGTCCAAGCTGTGGAGGAACTGGCATGAGTCTTCGAGGCATCATCAAACCGTACCCATCGCCGCTCATCACCGGGCGCGGTATTGACCTCGACTTCCCCATGCTCGCCGGTTGCCTGACGCTGCTCGGCCTGGGACTGGTCATGATTGCATCGGCCTCCACCGAAGTGGCGGCGGTCCAGTCGGGCAGCGCCCTGTATTACATGATTCGCCACCTTATCTACGTGGTGCTGGGCCTGGGTGCCTGCATCGTCACGATGATGATCCCGATCGCGACCTGGCAGCGCCTGGGCTGGTTGATGCTGCTGGGTGCATTCGGCTTGCTGGTGATGGTGATCATTCCGGGGATCGGCCGTGAGGTTAACGGTTCGATGCGCTGGATCGGCTTCAGTTTTTTCAACGTCCAGCCTTCCGAGATCGCCAAGGTGTTCGTGGTGATCTACCTCGCCGGTTATCTGGTGCGTCGCCAGAAAGAAGTGCGCGAAAGCTGGATGGGTTTCTTCAAGCCATTCATCGTGCTGTTGCCAATGGCGGGCCTGTTGCTGATGGAGCCGGACTTCGGTGCCACCGTGGTGATGATGGGCGCGGCGGCGGCGATGCTGTTCCTCGGCGGAGTCGGGCTGTTCCGGTTTTCCCTGATGGTCGTCCTGGCGGTCGGGGCAGTGGTGTTGTTGATCCAGATGCAGCCGTATCGGATGGCGCGTTTGACCAACTTCGCTGACCCGTGGGCCGACCAGTTCGGTGCCGGCTATCAGTTGTCCCAGGCGTTGATCGCTTTCGGTCGCGGCGAATGGCTGGGTGTCGGCCTGGGCAACAGCGTGCAGAAACAGTTCTACTTGCCCGAAGCCCACACCGACTTCGTGTTCTCGGTCCTGGCCGAAGAGCTGGGTGCCGTGGGTTCCCTGTGCACCGTGGCGCTGTTCGTCTTCGTCTGTATCCGCGGCATGTACATCGGCTTGTGGGCCGAGAAGGCCAAGCAGTTCTTCGCCGCCTATGTCGCCTACGGTTTGTCGTTCCTGTGGATCGGTCAATTCCTGATCAACATCGGCGTGAACGTCGGCCTGCTGCCGACCAAGGGCCTGACACTGCCGTTCCTCAGCTATGGCGGCAGTTCGCTGGTGATCTGCTGTGCCTGTCTGGGTTTGTTGCTGCGCATCGAGTGGGAGAGTCGAACCCACCTGGGCAGCGAAGAGATGGAGTTCCATGAGAGCGACTTCGCCGAGGAGCCGAACCATGGGCGCTAACGTATTGATCATGGCCGGCGGCACCGGGGGCCACGTGTTCCCCGCACTGGCCTGTGCCCGCGAATTCCAGTCCCGCGGCTACACCGTGCACTGGCTGGGCACACCGCGCGGCATCGAGAACGAGCTGGTCCCGGCGGCCGGTATCGAGCTGCACCGGATCAACGCCAGCGGTTTGCGCGGCAAGGGCAAGTTGTCCCTGCTCAAGGCGCCGTTCATGTTGCTCAAATCGGTCTGGCAGGCGCGGGCGATCATTCGTCGTTTGCAGCCGGCTTGCGTGGTGGGCTTTGGTGGTTATGTGACCGGTCCTGGCGGTGTCGCAGCCAAACTGGCCGGCGTGCCGGTAATCGTTCACGAACAGAACGCCGTGGCGGGTACCGCCAATCGGTTGCTGGTGCCGTTGGCCGCCCGGGTCTGTGAAGCGTTCCCCGACACCTTTACCCTGTCGAGCGGCCGTCGGACCACCGGTAATCCGGTGCGCACCGAGCTGTTCCTCGAAACACCGCGACCAGCCCTGGCCGGTCGCAAGGCGCGTTTGCTGATCCTGGGCGGAAGCCTGGGCGCAGAACCGTTGAACAAGCTGCTGCCTGAAGCCCTGTCGCAAGTCGCCGTCGACCTGCGCCCGGACGTGTTCCATCAGGCCGGCAAAAACCACGATGAAGTGACTGCGCAGCGCTACCTCGCGGCTGGCGTCGAGGCGCAAGTGCAGCCGTTCATCAAAGACATGGCCCAAGCCTATGGCTGGGCCGACCTGGTGGTGTGTCGCGCAGGTGCGCTGACCATCAGTGAACTGGCCGCCGCCGGTCTGCCCTCGATGCTGGTGCCGTTGCCCCACGCGATCGACGATCACCAGACCCGCAACGCCGATTATTTGGCCCGTGAAGGCGCTGCCTTCCTGATGCCACAAAGAACGACCGGTGCAGCGGATCTTGCCGCGCGCCTGACAGAGGTCCTGATGCAACCACAACGACTCAACGATATGGCCACTGCGGCCCGCCGCCTGGCCAAACCCGATGCCACCCGTAACGTGGTCGATACCTGCCTGGAGGTGGCCCATGGTTGAGAATCAGAAAGCCATGCCGCAACCGGAAATGCGCCGCATCCGTCGCATCCACTTTGTCGGGATCGGTGGTGTGGGCATGTGCGGGATTGCCGAGGTGCTGTTGAACCTGGGCTACGAAGTGTCCGGTTCGGACCTGAAGGCGTCGCCGGTCACCGAGCGCCTGGAATCTTTTGGCGCGCAGATTTTCATCGGTCACCGCGCCGAGAACGCTGCCGCCGCCGACGTGCTGGTGGTGTCCAGTGCCGTGAACACCTCCAACCCGGAAGTCGCCAACGCGCTGGAACGCCGGATCCCGGTGGTGCCGCGGGCAGAAATGCTGGCCGAGCTGATGCGTTATCGCCACGGCATCGCCGTTGCCGGTACCCACGGCAAAACCACCACCACCAGCCTGATCGCCTCGGTGTTCGCAGCGGGTGGCCTGGACCCGACGTTCGTCATCGGTGGCCGCCTGAATGCCGCGGGCACCAATGCCCAGCTCGGCACCAGCCGCTACCTGATCGCCGAAGCCGACGAAAGCGACGCCAGTTTCCTGCACTTGCAGCCGCTGGTGGCCGTGGTCACCAACATCGACGCCGACCACATGGCGACCTACGACGGTGACTTCAACAAACTGAAGAAAACCTTCGTCGAGTTCCTCCACAACCTGCCTTTCTATGGCCTGGCGGTGATGTGCCTGGACGATCCGGTGGTGCGTGAAATCCTCCCGCAGGTCAAGCGTCCGACCGTCACCTACGGTTTCGGCGAAGACTGCGACGTTCGCGCCATCAATGTGCGCCAGCAAGGCATGCAGACGTTCTTCACCGTGCTGCGCCCGGACCGCGAGCCCCTGGATGTGTCGGTGAACATGCCGGGCAACCACAACGTATTGAACGCCCTGGCAACCATCTGCATCGCCACCGACGAGGGCGTCAGCGATGAAGCCATCGTCCAGGGCCTGTCCGGGTTCCAGGGTGTTGGCCGACGCTTCCAGGTTTACGGCGAACTGCCAGTGGACGGTGGCCAGGTAATGCTGGTGGACGACTACGGTCACCACCCGACCGAAGTCGCCGCGGTGATCAAGGCCGTGCGCGGTGGCTGGCCGGAACGTCGCCTGGTGATGGTTTACCAGCCGCACCGCTACAGCCGTACCCGCGATCTGTATGACGACTTCGTCAATGTACTGGCCGACGCCAACGTCCTGCTGCTGATGGAAGTCTACCCGGCCGGTGAAGAGCCGATCCCCGGTGCCGACAGCCGCAAGCTGTGTAACAGCATCCGCCAGCGCGGCCAGCTCGACCCTATCTACATCGAGCGCGGTGTCGACCTCGCGCCGCTGGTCAAGCCGTTGTTGCGTGCCGGCGATATCCTGCTGTGCCAGGGCGCCGGTGATATCGGCGGTCTCGCACCGAAACTGTTGAAAAGTGAGTTGTTCGCCGGTGCGGTTGTCGCACCGGTCGAGGGGAAGTTGAAATGATTGCTGCCTACGCCAACCTCGCCAGCACCGTCGCGCCGAAAGATTTCGGCCGCGTCGCCGTGCTGTTCGGCGGCAAGAGTGCCGAACGCGAAGTGTCCCTGAAGTCGGGCAATGCCGTTCTCGATGCGCTGCAAAGTGCAGGCGTGGACGCGTTCGGCCTCGACGTCGGCGATGACCTGCTGCAGCGTCTGCTGAACGAAAAGATCGACCGCGCCTTCATCATCCTCCACGGCCGTGGCGGTGAAGACGGCAGCATGCAGGGCCTGCTCGAGTGCCTGGGGATTCCCTACACCGGCAGCGGCATCCTCGCCTCGGCGCTGGCCATGGACAAGCTGCGCACCAAGCAGGTCTGGCACAGCCTGGGCATTCCGACGCCACGTCACGCGGTGCTGAGCAGCGAAGCCGATTGTATTTCGGCGGCGACGGAACTGGGCTTCCCTTTGATCGTCAAACCGGCCCATGAAGGTTCAAGTATCGGGATGGCCAAAGTGAGTTCCGCGTCTGAATTGATCGACGCCTGGAAAGCGGCCAGTACCTACGATTCGCAAGTGTTGGTCGAGCAATGGATTCAAGGTCCGGAGTTCACCATCGCCACCCTGCGTGACCAGGTGTTGCCGCCAATCGCCCTGGGCACGACGCACAGTTTCTACGACTACGACGCCAAGTACATCGCCAACGATACCCAATACCGCATTCCGTGCGGCCTGGACAGCACCAAGGAAAAGGAACTCATGGACCTCACGGCGAAAGCCTGTGAAGCCTTGGGGATCGCCGGTTGGGGCAGGGCGGACGTGATGCAGGACGCCGAGGGGCAGTTCTGGTTCCTGGAAGTCAATACGGCACCGGGTATGACCGATCACAGCCTGGTGCCGATGGCGGCCCGTGCTGCCGGTCTGGATTTCCAGCAACTGGTTCTGGCCATTCTGGCCGAGAGCTTCGGCAAGCAACAGCCGCGGGGTTAAGACCATGCAAGGCGCACAGTTGAGACATCAGCCACCCGTACCCGGCCGCAAGCCGGTGCCGCGGGGTGCCAGCCGAATGGTGGCCAAAGAGCCGATGTCCGCGCGCCTGCCGAAAGCCAACTTCGGTGTGCTCAAAGCCCTGTTCTGGCCAGTGCTGCTGGTCGCGTTGGGGTTCGGTACTTATGAAGGCGCGCAGCGTTTGCTGCCGTACGCCGACCGGCCGATCACCAAGATCGCGGTGCAGGGCGACCTGAGCTACATCAGCCAGCAAGCGGTGCAGCAGCGAATCGCCCCTTTCGTGGCGTCGAGCTTCTTCACCATCGACCTGGAGAGCATGCGCACCGAGCTTGAAACGATGCCATGGATTGCCCACGCCGAAGTGCGCAGGGTGTGGCCGGACCAGGTGGTGATTCGCCTGGAGGAACAACTGCCGGTGGCCCGTTGGGGCGACGAATCGCTGCTCAACAACCAGGGTCAGGCGTTTACCCCGCGCGAACTGGCCAATTACGAACACTTGCCGCAGTTGTTTGGTCCACAGCGGGCCCAACAGCAGGTGATGCAGCAATATCAGGTACTGAGCCAGTTGCTCAGGCCATTGGGCTTCTCGATTGCGCGCCTGGAGTTGCGCGAGCGAGGCAGCTGGTTCCTGACGACCGGTCCTGGCAGTGCCGGGCCCGGGATCGAACTGCTGCTCGGACGCGGCAACCTGGTGGAAAAGATGCGCCGTTTCATTGCCATCTATGACAAGACGCTCAAAGAGCAGATTACGAACATTGCGCGCATCGATCTGCGCTACGCCAACGGCCTCGCCGTTGGCTGGCGCGAACCAGTAGCGCCGACGACAGCCCAACCCGCTGTCGCGAAGAATTAAGAGAGGCAGGACCCCATGGCAAACGTGCAAAGCGGCAAAATGATCGTCGGTCTCGATATCGGCACCTCCAAGGTGGTGGCGCTGGTCGGCGAGGTCGCGGACGACGGCACGCTGGAAATCGTCGGGATCGGCACCCATCCGTCCCGTGGCCTGAAGAAAGGCGTGGTGGTGAACATCGAGTCCACCGTGCAGTCGATCCAGCGCGCCATCGAAGAAGCGCAGCTGATGGCTGGCTGTCGCATCCACTCGGCATTTGTCGGCGTGGCGGGCAACCATATCCGCAGCCTGAACTCCCACGGCATCGTGGCGATTCGTGATCGCGAAGTCAGTTCCGCCGACCTTGAGCGCGTACTCGACGCCGCCCAGGCCGTGGCGATCCCGGCTGACCAGCGGGTGCTGCACACCCTGCCGCAGGATTACGTGATCGATAACCAGGAAGGCGTCCGCGAGCCACTGGGCATGTCCGGTGTGCGTCTGGAAGCCAAGGTCCACGTGGTCACCTGCGCCGTCAACGCCGCACAGAACATTGAAAAATGCGTGCGCCGCTGCGGCCTGGAAATCGACGACATCATTCTCGAGCAGCTGGCATCCGCCTACTCGGTGCTGACCGATGACGAGAAAGAGCTGGGCGTGTGCCTGGTGGACATCGGTGGCGGCACCACCGACATCGCGATCTTCACCGAAGGCGCAATCCGCCACACCGCGGTGATCCCGATCGCGGGCGACCAGGTGACCAACGACATCGCCATGGCGTTGCGCACCCCGACCCAGTACGCCGAAGAAATCAAGATTCGTTATGCCTGTGCCCTGGCCAAACTGGCGGGTGCCGGTGAAACCATCAAGGTCCCGAGCGTCGGCGACCGTCCGCCGCGCGAGCTGTCCCGCCAGGCCCTGGCCGAAGTGGTCGAGCCGCGTTACGACGAGCTGTTCACGCTGATCCAGGCCGAGCTGCGTCGCAGTGGCTACGAAGACCTGATCCCGGCCGGCATCGTGTTGACCGGCGGTACGGCGAAGATGGAAGGCGCCACGGAACTGGCCGAGGAAATCTTCCACATGCCGGTTCGCCTGGGCGTGCCCCATGGCGTCAAGGGCCTGGATGACGTAGTGCGCAACCCGATTTATTCCACGGGCGTTGGCCTGTTGATGTACGGCCTGCAGAAGCAATCCGACGGCATCTCGTTCTCGGGTATCGGCAGCCGCGACAGCTTCAGCAACGAAGAACCCAAAGGTGCCTTGCTCGATCGCATCAAGAGCTGGGTCCAGGGCAATTTCTAAGATTTACCGCAACACCGTTACACCGTTGTAGATACAGGCAGTAGGCGAAAAAACTAGAGAACGTAAAGGAGAGGGAAAATGTTCGAACTCGTAGACAACATCCCCGCAAGCCCGGTTATTAAAGTTATCGGTGTAGGCGGTGGCGGCGGCAACGCCGTGAATCACATGGTCAAGAGCAACATTGAAGGCGTCGAGTTCATCTGCGCCAACACTGATGCCCAGGCGCTCAAGAGCATCAGCGCGCGGACCATCCTGCAACTGGGTACCAGCGTGACCAAAGGTCTGGGCGCCGGTGCCAACCCTGAAGTAGGTCGTCAGGCCGCTCTCGAAGACCGTGAGCGCATTGCCGAAGTCCTGCAGGGCACCAACATGGTGTTCATCACCACCGGCATGGGCGGTGGTACCGGTACCGGTGCTGCGCCGATCATTGCTGAAGTGGCCAAGGAAATGGGCATTCTCACCGTTGCGGTGGTGACCCGTCCGTTCCCGTTCGAAGGTCGCAAGCGCATGCAGCTCGCCGACGAAGGCATCCGCCTGCTGTCGGAAAGCGTCGACTCGTTGATCACCATTCCCAACGAGAAGCTGCTGACCATCCTCGGTAAGGACGCCAGCCTGCTGTCGGCTTTCGCCAAGGCTGACGATGTACTGGCCGGCGCCGTTCGCGGTATCTCCGACATCATCAAGCGTCCGGGCATGATCAACGTCGATTTTGCCGACGTACGCACCGTGATGAGCGAAATGGGCATGGCGATGATGGGCACTGGCTGCGCCAGCGGTCCGAACCGTGCACGCGAGGCCACCGAAGCGGCCATTCGCAACCCGTTGCTCGAAGACGTGAACCTGCAAGGTGCACGCGGCATCCTGGTCAACATCACCGCCGGTCCTGACCTGTCCCTGGGTGAGTACTCCGACGTGGGTAGCATCATCGAAGCCTTCGCTTCCGAGCACGCCATGGTCAAGGTCGGTACCGTGATCGATCCGGACATGCGCGATGAGCTGCACGTGACTGTCGTTGCGACCGGTTTGGGCGCTAAAATCGAGAAGCCGGTGAAGATCATCGACAATACCGTGCACACGTCGATGGCTTCCCAGCCGCAACAACAGGCCCCTGTTCGTCAGGAAGCTCCAGCGGTTAACTACCGTGACCTGGACCGTCCGACCGTCATGCGCAACCAGGCCCAGGCCGGTGCTGCGGCTGCCGCGAAGATGAATCCGCAAGATGATCTGGACTACCTGGACATCCCGGCCTTCCTGCGTCGTCAGGCCGATTGATGAAATGTATCAGGGCTATGAAGGTGATTGGTGTTCAGCAAAGGCGTGGTCTGCTATCATCGCCAGCCTTTGTTGATACCAGTTCGCAATTTGCGCTGAAGCGGCCCAAGCCATGATTAAACAACGCACACTGAAAAATATTATCCGTGCCACAGGTGTAGGTCTGCACTCCGGGGAGAAGGTATACCTGACCCTCAAGCCTGCGCCGATCGACACCGGCATTGTGTTTTGTCGTGCCGACCTCGATCCTGTGGTGCAGATCCCTGCACGTGCAGAAAACGTTGGCGAAACCACCATGTCGACCACGCTGGTCAACGGTGACGTCAAAGTGGATACGGTGGAGCACTTGCTCTCGGCCATGGCTGGCCTGGGCATCGATAACGCCTACGTCGAGCTCTCCGCGTCCGAAGTACCGATCATGGATGGCAGCGCTGGACCTTTCGTATTCCTGATTCAGTCGGCTGGCCTGGAAGAACAGGACGCCGCCAAGAAGTTCATTCGCATCCTGCGCGAAGTGACGGTGGAAGACGGCGACAAGCGCGCCACTTTCGTCCCTTTCGAAGGTTTCAAGGTGAGCTTCGAGATCGATTTCGATCACCCGGTTTTCCGTGACCGCACACAAAGTGCAAGCGTGGATTTTTCCAGCACTTCGTTCGTAAAAGAAGTCAGCCGCGCCCGTACCTTTGGTTTCATGAGTGACATCGAGTACCTGCGCAAGCACAACCTCGCGCTCGGCGGCAGCGTTGAAAACGCTATTGTGGTCGACGCCGATGGTGTACTGAACGAAGACGGCCTTCGCTACGAAGACGAATTCGTGAAGCACAAGATCCTCGATGCAATTGGTGACCTCTACCTGCTGGGCAATAGCCTGATTGGTGAGTTCAAGGGCTTCAAGTCCGGCCACGCACTGAACAACCAGCTGCTGCGCAAGTTGATTGAGCAGACAGACGCCTGGGAAGTCGTGACGTTCGAAGATGCCAGCACCGCACCGATCTCTTACATGCGTCCTGTTGCGGCCGTGTAAGTAAAAAACCTCTCTAGTTTTTTAAAGGCTGCCTTCGGGTGGCCTTTTTTTATGCCCCTACAGCGCTACCACCCGGTTACGTCCAGTCTCCTTGGCTTGATACAACGCCTTGTCCGCGGCAAACATCAGCACCTCCAGGTTGATGTCGGCGCAGGCATTCCAGGTACTGATGCCAATGCTAACGGTAATCGGCGAGTCGGCGCCGTCGATCGGCGGTAACTGCTCGACCGCTTCTCGAATACGCTCGGCGATCTGTTGTGCGCCCGCCATGTCGGTTTCCGCCAGGACCACCGAAAACTCCTCGCCACCGTAGCGCGCGACCAGGTCGGCAGGTCGCCGTACGTGGGTGCGCAGCACATTGGCCACCGCGCGCAAAGCCTCGTCACCGGCTTGATGGCCATGGCGGTCGTTGAAGGCCTTGAAGTGATCGGCGTCGATCATCAGCAGCGACAGTGGCTTACCGGAACGCTGCGCGCGAAACCACTCATGGCGCAACGTCTGGTCGAGCGTGCGGCGGTTCGCCAGGCCGGTCAAGGCATCGGTAGCGGCCAGTTGCGCCAGTTCCAGCTCGGCATGGTGGCGCAGGCGCAGTTCGCGGCAGAGCAACCAGGTCAGCCACAGCAGGCACGCACACAGGGCTACCGTGGCCACGCTGACCCCTATCGCCGTGCGTTGCCACGAAGCAAACACCTCTGCGCCCGACAGCGCTACGATGACAATCAGCGGCAGATTGCCAACCTGGGAAAAGGTATAGAGCCGCTGGTCCTGATAGCGAGCCGAGACACTGCTGAAGCTGCCGTTACCTTCCTTGACGATACGCTGGAAATTGGGGCGGTTGCTGAAGTCCGCGCCGGTCAGGTCTTCGCCCAGGCGAGGCACCTGGGCCAGCAGAATTCCATCCTTGTTGATCAGGCTTATCGAGCTGTCAGGACCGATGTTCAAGCTGTTGAACAGTTGCTCGAAGTAGCTCAGGCGCATGGCCGCTTCGGCGACCCCGAGGAACTCGCCCTGGGCGCCGCTGATCCGGCGACTGAAGCTGATGCGCCATTCGCTGTTTGCCAGCCGGGAGCGAAAAGGGCGGCTGATGAACATGCTCGGGTCGCTGTTGTTCACGTGGGACTGGAAGTATTCGCGGTCGGCGAAGTTGCCCGTCCTGGGTTCTCGCGAAGCCGAGTCGGCGACCACGTTGCCCTGCTGGTCGAGCAACAGGATGTCACCCTTGTAGGGTGCCGCGGTGGCGCGATCGAACAAGGCCAGATGACGGATCTGCGGGGAAACCTGCATGAGGTCTTCACGTCGGGAGGTCGCGATCAAGCCGAGCAAGGAGACGTCATAGAGCTCGACGTTACGCAAGACGTCGGCTTCGATCAATTGCACGATGTTGGCGGCGGAGCGGCTGGCTGACAGTTCGGCATTGGCGCGCTCACGCACCAGCAGGAACGCCACGATGCCGAGGATGGCGATCACCATCAACACGCTGCCGACAATCACCAATCGCTCGGAACGCGTTGATGGGGTTGTTGGGTGAAATGTCGCGCTGCGCTCGCTCATGATTCTGGCTTCTGCTTTCTAGGCGTCGGGAACATTCTTTTACAAGAATCGGGCAGCGTCCCGGACACCCGTCACATCCACAGCATCCCTGCGCACTCCGGATAAAAAAAAAGGCCAGCAAAACCTGCCGGCCTTTTGTTTACTGAAGCTTAGAAGACATTGAGCGGGTAGTCGAAAATCACCCGGTACTCGTCGGTGTCCTGGTCCAGTGCGCCATACCCGTTGCCGCCCCGGTTGGTTGCCCATTGCAGGCGCAGCGCGAGGTTTTTCGCCTGGCCGGCCTGGACCACGTACCTGAGTTCGATATCGCGTTCCCAGTGCCTGGCGTTTTTGCCGGCGGCGCTGTACCACGCGCTGTACCCTGGGCTGTCTGGATCGACCTTGGTCAGGTCCAGCTTGCCGCGGGAGTAGGACAGCGCCGAGGTCAGCCCCGGCAGGCCGAGCCCGACAAAGTCATAGGCGTACTTGAGTTTCCACGAGCGTTCGTTCGGGCCGTTGAAGTCCGAGTATTGCTGGGAGTTGTCGAGGAAGACGCTGTCGCCCTGGCTGATGTAGTCGAACGGGGTGTTGCCGTTGACCCGCTGGTAAGCGGTGGTGACGCTGTGATTGCCGACGCCGACGGTGAAATGCAGGCTGTAGGTGTTGTTGTCGATGTGGCCCAGCAGCGCATCGCCCGTGTCCTGGGTGTGATAGAAGTGCAGGCCCGGGTTGAGGCTGACCACCTCGTTGAGCGCATAGGTGTAGTCCAGGTCGTAGTAGTACTGGTTCCAGATGTCCTTGAGTTCGGCGGCATACAGACTGCTGGTCAAACCTGGCAGACCACTCCAGGCCACGCCCGCCCAGTTGAGATGCCGGCTCTCATCACCCTCGGCCAGGGTGCCGTAGGACGTACCGATGCGGGTATGGCCGCTTTGGTTGTACGGTTTGGTGAAGCTCGCTTGACCGCCTTCGATCAGCCAGCCGTCGAAGCTATGGTTGGTCAGGCTGACGCCGCGGAAGGTCTGCGGCAGCATGCGGGTTTCACCGCCGGCAATCACCGGGTTGGCGAGAAACAGGTCGCCGGCCTTCAATTCGGTATCGAAGGCACGCATTTTCAGGGTACCGCCCGCAGTGGAGAACGAGCCCGGTGCCTTGCCGTTGCCATCGCTGACCGGGAGGATGCTCGAATTGTCCGTGCCGCCGCCACCGTCGAGCTTGAGCCCGAGCATGGCGTGGGCGTCGAAACCGAAGCCGACGTTGCCTTCGGTGTAGCCCGACTCGAAGATGCCCAGAAAGCCTTGACCCCATTCAATGTTGTCGTCGGCCTGCTGCTGGCGATTGCGGTTCATGTAGTAGTTGCGTGCGTTGAGGGTGAGGCTGGCGCCTTCGGCGAAACCCTGGGCGGTTGAATCATCGGTGGCGTGAGCATTGGCGGCCATCGTTGCAGCGATTGCAACGAACAGCGCAGATGTACTGAATGGGAAACGCACGTGGGGTAAAGCTCCTGGGTCAGCTGGATACATCACTTTTCTTGCAGTCACAGCAATTTTTTTTTGGCGGGGAGGGCGCAGCAGGTTGTAAAAACTCAACGAAAAAAAGCCGCTGATGGCAGCGGCTTTGAAGACAACTTTTCATTGGGAAGAGCCGATGAAAAGTGTCGAGGGAAACTGGAGCGATGCGCGTAAATCAGCTGTCTTTCTCAGCCTGTTTGGCCTGGATGCTCGACGCTTGTGGGGCTTGGGTGGTCTCCTGGGCTTTGGCGGTCATCTCGATCTGGTGCTCTTCGTACGCAGCGGCTCGTGCGGTATTTTGCGCGACGAAAGCCTGCGACTCTTCAGCCATGGCGAACGGAGACAGGAACAGAGAAGACAGAACGAAAGCGCTGGCAATACCCATACTGTTGGACATCTTTTAAACCTTCTTGCTTGGCAAGTGCTGTTTGGTGCGGGCAAAGATAAGGGGCTTGGGGGAAAGGAAAAAGAGCGGATTCATGAAAGGACTGTTACGCAAAGAGCAAAGATCGAGCTTCCGACACAGCGCGTGGGAAAGATTTTTTGTATGAGCCAGGCTTGCCGGCGAAGGCGTCCTGATAGCCGACCTTTATTTTTGTCGGAGTACATATCCATTCCTGCGGTAACGGCCACTTAGGGTTTCGCCCTTACAGCGAGTCACTTGGAAGAGCCCCAAGTAACCAAGGGCTCTTACCCCTGGCGTTCGGTGCCTCGCTAAGGCTCGGCATACCCTCGCTCCGGTCCTGCTCCGTGGGTCGCCGCGATGGGCCATCCATGGCCCAGCGCGGCTAAACCGGCATCCATGCCGGTTTACCCACTGCGCAGAACCTCCACTCGGCCTCTCGAGGGGGCAAGAAAATCAAAAGCCAGATCAAGATCAAACGCGAAAGCGAGGCGGCCTTAAAGCCGACCTGATCGGGAGCCGTACGCGTTCCCTTTGTAGGAGCCAGGCTTGCCGGCGAAGAACGATAACGCGGTACAACAGATACACCGCAGCGTCTGGTTCGCCGGCAAGCCTGGCTCCTACAGGGGATTGGGGTATCTGCAAAAGTCAGGTCGGCTTTAAGGCCGCCTCGCTTTGGCTGTAGATTTGGGTGCCCCATTAACCAAGATGGCCGAACGCAGGCATTGCGCAGTGGGGAAACCGGCAGGACGCCGGTTTAGCCGCGCTGGGCCATGGATGGCCCATCGCGGCGACCCACGGAGCAATGCCGGAGTGAGGGCATGCCGAGCCCTAGCGAGGCACCAAGTGGTGGGGCAAAGCCTTTTGGTTCCTTTTTGGCGTTTGAAAAAGGGACTCGCCGTAAGGGCGAAACCATAAGTGGTCGTTACCGCAGCAATGGATATGTACTCAGGCAACAATCTCCCAGAGGCTTTGAGGCGGCATGGATCAACGTTGGTAGGGGCACCGATGGAGGTAGTCACAGGTTGACGGACAGGCTCATGGCGTGAGGGGGCAAGAAGATCAAAAGCTAAAGCAACAGCAACAGCCAAAAAGCGAGGCGGTCTACCGGCCGGCCTGTTTTCGGGAGGGAGGGGCAAGGGGAGGATCAGACAGGCAAATGCATGCCAAAGGTGTTCATGCCATGGTCGCTGCGCACGAACACATCGCCGCCATGCATCAGTGCGATCGCCTTGACGATGGCCAGGCCCAACCCGTGGTTGTTGCCACTGTTGCTGCGCGAGGCATCGACCCGGTAGAAACGCTCGAACAGGCGCGGCAGATGCTCGCTGGAAATCGGCACGCCCGGGTTCGCCACACCGATGCTGACCTGGTGCTCGCCCGCTTCGATTCGCACCTCGATGACTTGCCCGGGGCCGGTGTGCTGCACGGCGTTGTTCAACAGGTTGATCAAGGCCCGGCGCAGGTGGGCGATCTCGATTCGTACCAGGGCATCGCCGCTGACCTGAACCTGTACCTGGGCATCTTCGAGAATGAAATCCAGGTAGTCCAGGGTCGTGGCCACTTCTTCCGCCAGCGAGGTGGAGGTCAGTTTGGTGGCCTTGCTGCCCTGGTCGGCGCTGGCCAGGAACAGCATGTCATTGATGATCGAGCGCAGTCGCTCGAGCTCTTCAAGGTTCGATTGCAGCACCTCGAAATAGTGCTCTGCCGAACGCCCGCGTGTGAGGGCGACCTGGGTCTGGCCGATCAGGTTGGTCAGCGGCGAGCGCAGTTCATGGGCGACATCGGCGTTAAATGACTCCAGGCGCGAGTAGGCCTGCTCGACCCGCTCCAGTGTCGAGTTGAACGAGTCGACGAACTGGTTCAGCTCCGGGGGCAGCGATGACATCCGCAAGCGGCCTGAGCGCAATGGAGGGGCCAGGCGTTGGGCTTCTTGAGACAGCTTGATCAACGGCTTGAGGCCGATTCGCGCCACCCAGTAACCCAGCGCCGAGGCCATCAGCACGCCGATAACCGCCAGGCTGATCAGGGCGATCAGCAGCTGGTGCTGGGTATGGTAAAACGTTTCGGTATCGATACCGATCATGAAGCGCAGGGGCGGGCGCTGGTCCTTGGCCGGGAATTGGCTGACCAGCACTTTCAGCGGGTAGGGGTGATCCGCCAGTTGCATGTCGCGCGTGCCCAGCGGTCCCACGGCGAAGGCACGGATGGTCGATGTCGGATTGCCGTATTCGTAGTGCGGATCGCCGCTGACGATCCAGAAACTGATGCGCTTGTCTTCTTCGCCAAGCAGCTTGAGCTTGTTGTTGATCTTCACCCAGTGCTCGGGCGTGCCGTAGCGGCCGACGGTGGACTCGAGCACGCTGTAGCGCGCGTCCAGTTCGGCTTCGGGCAACAATCCCAAACCTTTGTCGACCTGTTGGTAGAGCGCCCAACCGATCAACAGGAACACCAATAGCGCTACCAGCGTGAACATTCCGCTTAGGCGCAGCGCAATCGAATTACTGGACACCACGGCTCTCCAGCACATAACCCATGCCACGGATGGTGTGCAGCAGTTTCTCTTCGAACGGCCCGTCGAGCTTGGCCCGCAGGCGCTTGATCGCGACTTCGACGACGTTGGCGTCGCTGTCGAAATTGATGTCCCAGACCATTTCGGCAATCGCGGTTTTCGAGAGGATTTCGCCTTGGCGCCGGGCCAGCACACTGAGCAGCGAGAACTCCTTGGCGGTCAGGTCCAGGCGCGTGCCGCCACGTGTGGCCTTGCGGCTGATCAAATCTATCCACAGGTCGGCGATGCTCACTTGCACCGGTTCGTGGCCACCGCTGCGCCGGGTCAGCGCCTGCAGGCGTGCCACCAGTTCGAGGAAGGAAAATGGTTTGCCCAGGTAATCGTCGGCACCGTCGCGCAGGCCCTTGATGCGGTCTTCAACCCGTTCGCGGGCGGTGAGCATGATTACCGGGGTTTGCTTGCGCGCACGCAAGGCGCGCAATACACCGAAGCCATCCAGGCCCGGCAGCATGACGTCGAGGACGATCACCGCGTAGTCGCTTTCCAGCGCCAGGTGCAGGCCTTCCACGCCATCGCGGGCCAGGTCCACGGTGTAACCCTGTTCCGTCAGGCCGCGGTGCAGATAGTCCGCGGTTTTTTCTTCGTCTTCGATAATCAGGACGCGCATGACCCCGCCTCAGTCTGTGGTGGCCAGCGCCGGCAGCGCTGTAGGTTTAGGTCGATGAAATAGCCGCTCCAGCCACAAGTATATGACCGGGGTGGTGAACAGCGTCAGTGCCTGGCTCACCAGCAGGCCGCCGACCACGGCGATCCCCAGGGGTTGGCGCAGTTCGGCGCCGGTGCCGTAGCCAAGCATCAGCGGCAGGGCGCCGAGCAGGGCGGCGAGGGTGGTCATGATGATCGGCCGGAACCGCGTGAGGCACGCTTGGTAGATCGCTTCTTGCGGCGCCAGGCCACCGTTGCGCTGCGCATCGAGGGCGAAGTCGATCATCAGGATGCCGTTTTTCTTCACGATGCCGATCAGCAGCACCAGCCCGATCAGCGCCATGATCGAAAAATCCTGGCCGCAGATCCACAGCATGATCACCGCGCCCAGCCCGGCGGAGGGCAGTGTCGAGATGATCGTCAGCGGGTGCACGAAGCTCTCGTAAAGCACCCCGAGAATGATGTACACCGCTACCAGCGCCGCCAGGATCAACCATGGCTGGCTGGCCAGCGAACTCTGGAACGCCTGCGCCGCGCCCTGGAAGTTACCGCTGATGGCCGTTGGCATGCCGATGTCTACCTTGGCCTGGTTGAGCATGATCACCGCATCGCCCAGCGCCACACCGGGCGCCAGGTTGAACGACAGGTTGGCGGCGGGGAACATGCCGTCATGCGCAATGGACAGCGGCCCCACCGTGGGCGCATCGAATTTCGCCAGCGCCGACAGCGGCACCATTTCCCCGCTCAGGGGTGAACGCAGGTAGAAGTAGTTGAGGCTTTCGGCCTTGCCGCGTTGCCGGGTGTCCAGCTCCAGAATCACGTTGTACTGGTTGATCTGGGTCTGGAATTCGTTGATCTGGCGTTGGCCGAAGGCGTCGTACAGCGCTTCGTCGACATCGCTTGCGGTCAGGCCAAAGCGAGCCGCGGCACTGCGATCGATGCTGATATGGGTGATGCTGCCGCCCAGTTGCAGGTCGTTGGAAATGTCGCGGAAGGCCGGGTTGCCGCGCAGTTTTTCCGTGAGGCGCTGGGTCCAGGTGCTCAGGACCGCACCGTCGTTGCTCTTGAGCACGTATTGGTACTGGGCCCGGCTCGGGCCGGAGCTGAGGTTGATGTCTTGCCCGGCGCGCAGATACAGGACGATGCCCGGTACTTTCATCAATTGCGGGCGAATACGGTCGATGAACTCGCTGGCTGAAACATCGCGGTCGCCGCGTTTTTTCAGGGCGATCCAGAAGCGGCCGTTGGCGATGGTCTGGTTGCTGCCCGACACCCCGACCGAGTGCGAGAAGGTCTCGACCGCAGGGTCGGCAGCGACGATTTCAGCCATTGCCAGGTGTTTTTTCACCATGTCGCCGTAGGAAATATCGGCGGCAGCTTCGGTCGTACCGAGGACGAACCCGGTGTCCTGGATCGGGAAGAAACCCTTGGGAATAAAAATGTAACCGGCAATGGCCAGGGCCAGCGACAGGCCGAACACGCCGATCATCAGCTTCTGGTGCGCGAGCGCGCGGCGCAGACCTTTTTCGTACAGCGCCAGCAGGCGTTCGCCAAAGCCCGGCTTGGCGTGGGCGTGATGCATTGGCGCGCGCATGAACAGCGCTGCCAGGGTGGGCGCCAACGTCAGCGACACCACCACCGAAATCATGATGGTGGAGGTGGCGGTCAGGGCGAACTCCTTGAACAGGCGGCCGACCACGCCTCCCATGAACAACAACGGAATGAACGCAGCGACCAGCGAGAAACTGATCGAAACCACCGTGAAGCCGATTTCTCCGGCGCCCTTGATCGCGGCCTCGCGCATACCGTCGCCAGCCTCCAGGTGGCGGTGAATGTTTTCCACCACCACGATCGCATCGTCGACCACAAACCCCACGGCCACCACTATCGCCACCAGCGTCAGGTTGTTCAGGCTGAAGCCCATCACGTACATCAATGCAAAACTGGCGATCAGTGAAACCCCCAGTACTGCCGACACGATCAGGGTTGCCGACAGCTGGCGCAGGAACAACGCCATTACCGCCACCACCAGCATGATCGCGATCAGCAGGGTGATTTCCACTTCATGCAGCGAGGCGCGGATAGTCTGCGTGCGGTCGATCAGCGTCTTGACCTGCACCGAAGCCGGCAGCATCCCTTCCAGGCCCGGGAGCGCCGCCTGAATCCGGTCCACGGTCTCGACGATATTGGCCCCCGGCTGGCGGAAGATCACCAGGTTGACGCCCGGTTGTGAGCCCGCCCAAGCCTGGACGTAGGCATCTTCCGAGCCGTTGACGACCTTGGCGACATCCCTTAGATGAACCGGTGCGCCGTCCTTGTAGGAAACGATCAGTTGGTCGTATTGCTCGGGATGGAACAACTGGTCGTTGGTGGACAGGGTCGAGATGCTCGATTCCCCATAGAGTGCACCTTTGGCCAGGTTGAGGCTGGTCTGCTGGATCGCCAGGCGAATATCGGCCAGGGTCAGGCCGATGGCCGCCAGTTTGTCCGCGGAAACCTGGACACGAATCGCCGGACGTTGCTGGCCGGTGATAGCGACCTGGCCTACACCGTCGATCTGACTGATTTGACGGGACAACAGGGTTTCCACCAGATCACTGAGTTCGGGGCCTGGCATCAAGGACGAGTTGACGCTTAGGATCAGCACCGGGCTGTCGGCCGGGTTGACCTTGCGCCAGGTCGGCAGGTTCGGCATGTCCTTGGGCAGTTTGCCAGCCGCGGTGTTGATGGCGGCCTGGACTTCCTGGGCAGCGGTATCGATGCTTTTGTCGAGGGTGAACTGCAGGGTCAGGATGGTGGAGCCCAGGGCGCTGCTCGAGGTCATTTGCGTTACGCCGGGAATGGCGCTGAATTGCACTTCAAGGGGCGTGGCCACCGATGACGCCATGGTTTCCGGGCTGGCGCCGGGCAGCTGGGCGGCCACCTGTATCGTCGGAAATTCCGCCTCCGGGAGCGGCGCGATGGGCAGGCGCGGGAAGGCGATGACCCCCAGCAGCACCAAGGCAAACGTCAGCAGGATCGTTGCCACGGGGTGGTCGATGCACCAGGCGGATACCGAGCCGTGGCCTTTCATGGCGCCGACTCCGATTGCACGACCTGCGGCGGCTCGGTGAGCACTTGCACGGTGGCGCCGGGCTTGAGCCGCGACTGACCGTCGCTGACCAGCACGTCACCGGGTTTCACCCCTTTGATGATGCTCTCGCCGCTGCCTTGGTGAACCATCTGCACCGTCACAGTTTCAACCTTGTTGCCGTTTACCCGATAGACGAAGTGCTGGTCGAGGCCACGCTGTACGACAGTGGGCGGTACGACCAGCGCATCTTTATCCAACGCTGTCTGAATCTTTACCGTCACCAACAGGCCGGGCCAGAGTTTTTGCCCAGGATTGTTGAATTCGGCTTTGGCGCGGATGGTGCCGGTGTTGGCGTTGATCTGGTTGTCGATCAGGGTCAAGTGGCCTTCGCCCAGCAAGTTGCCGGTTTCGCCGTCGGTGTCGGCGCCGATGTAGGCCTTGACCTTGGCGCGTTGTGGATCGCCGATCAGGCCTTGCAGGGTCGGCAGCATCTGCTGCGGCAGGGAAAATTCCACGGCGATGGGGTCGATCTGGGTCACCGTGAACAGGCCTTGGGTGTCAGTCATGCGCAGGAAGTTACCTTCATCCACCGTACGAATACCGACGCGGCCACTGACCGGGGAGCGAATCTGCGTGTACGACAACTGCACCTGGGCCGCGTCAATCGAAGCCTGGTTGCCCTGAGCCGTGGCCTTGAGCTGGTTGACCAATGCTTGTTGCTGGTCGTAGGTCTGTTTGGACACACCGTCATCGACGCTCAAAAGTTTGTAGCGCTTGAGGTTGACCTGGGCCACTTGCAGTTGCGCCTGGCTTTCGCCCAATTGCGCCCTGGCCTGATCCAGGCTGGCGCGGATCGATCGATCGTCGATAGTGGCCAGCAGGTCGCCTTTGCTCACCAGTTGGCCTTCCTTGACCAGGATCCTGGTGAGGATGCCGTCGATTTGCGGGCGGACCACCACGCTGTGCAGCGACAGCACTGAACCGATGCCGCTGACGTAGCGGGGCACGTCTTTTTCGACCACGTTGACCACACGCACCGGAATGGCGGTCGGTGCTGCCACCCTGGCCGCGGAGGGTTTGGCCAGGTACCACGCACCCAGCGCTACCAGCACGATCAGAAAGGCTGCAAGAACGACGGTTTTTTTCTGGGTTCGCATGCGAGTGGGGCGCCGGGTCGGAAGATGGAAGTGTGCGCAGCTTTAACTACTACGTTATATCCCTGTGACCCGGTCAGGAAAGTGACCGCTGACTGACAGCCGTGTCAGTTTGGTCGTATGGAGTCCCACTCGGTCACGTAGGCTGTTTTGCTTTTCTTGTTGTACAGGCACAGTTCGGTACCTTGCCGGCCTTTCATGTGCTTTTGCGGGTACTGGCCTTGTAGCAGCAGGGCGGTGTAGCCGACCCGATCATCGAACTGCGCGGCATTGCCGACGGGTTTGGCATTCGCCAGACTGCTGGCCTTGGTGCAACTGGCGAGTACGGCTTTGTCGAAGGCGGCCCAGGCGTCGGGGCTGGAGGCGTATGCATGGGTGGCGAGGGCAGTGAGGCAAGCGAAGGTCAGGGTGACGGCTTTCATGGTTCAGGGATCCTTGGGCAGGTGTGGGCCAAGGCCTGAGTATGCCTGAAGGTCTGGGTCAGACCGGCACCGGTTCCCGGCGGACTACATACATCCCAGCGCTTTCATACAACCGCCGTGCGCGAACGTTGTCTTCCAGCACTTTCAAATCGACATACCCTTCGCGCCGCAGTTGAAACACCTTGAAGGCATTGAGCAGCAACGCTCGCCCCAGGCCGCGGCCTTGAGCCCGTGGATGCACCACCAGATTCTTGATGTAGGCACTGGTCCAGCACTGGCATACACCCGCGATACCCTGGGCATCCAGGGCGATGAAGCACAATGCCGGATCATATTCAGGATCGGTTTCAAACCGCTGCTGCCAGATGTCCAGGGCCGGGACGCGGCCACCTCCTTGGGAGTGACCCAGTTGCAGCAAGCGATGAACCTCTTCTGCCTGGCCTGGACGATACTCGCTCAGGACGATCCCCTGAGGCCAGGTGATGGCGGGCACAGCTTCAGTGAGACTGCGCCGCATGAGAAAGCAGAATGGCTCGTTCAAGACTCAATGACCTTGTTCGGCCACGGCCTTGGCCGCGTCGATCAGGCACTTGGTCAGCTCCGGCGAAGAGAACTTGGTCAGTACCGCATTCGCCCCCGCAAGCCGTGCTTTTTCGCTGTTCATCGCACTGTCCAGGGACGTATGCAACAGCACGTAGAGGTGCGCGAAGTCCGGGGTCTCACGCAGGGTACGGGTGAAGGCGTAGCCGTCCATTTCGGACATTTCGATATCGGAGACGATCAGGTTGATCTGCTGGGCGGTGCCTTGTAGATCCAGCAGGCAGTCGATGGCTTCCTTGGCGCTGCGGGCCGTGTGGCATTGCAGGCCCAGGTTGCGCAAGGTGTGCACCGATTGTTGCAGCGCGACCTGACTGTCATCGACCACCAGGATACGAGCGTTGCCCAGTATTTCTGCATCTTCCATGCTGAGCTCGGTCGGCGCCATGTCGATGGGTACCGGGGCGATGCCATGGATGACCTTTTCGATGTCCAGCACTTGCACCAGGGTACCGTCGACCGAAGTGACGCCGGTGATGTACGAGCGCGAACCGCCAGAGCCAAAGGGTGGCGGACGGATGTCGGTGGTCAGGCAGTGCACGATCTTGCTCACCGCCTGTACATGCAAGCCTTGCTTGGAGCGGCTGACGTCAGTGACGATCAGGCACCCACCGTCAGGGTCCTCCAGCGGGCGCTCACCGATGGCGCGGCTGAGATCAATCACCGACAACGATGCGCCGCGCAGGGTGGCGATGCCTTTGACGTGGGGATGCGATTCGGGGAGTTTGGTCAGTGGCGGGCACGGGATGATTTCACTGACTTTGAGCAGGTTGATCGCCATCAGCTTGCCGCTGCGCAAGGTAAACAGCAGAAGCGAAAGTGAATCTGCGCGGGCTTTTGTGGAGGACATAAAAACCTTCTGTGGAAAAAGGTGGCGAGGCGATCGGTGGATCACCCACAGCTATCGATGTCAGGTTATCGACGTGTCGGGGGCAGGCTTTAGGAAAAATCCCCTGAGCCGGTCCAGAGCCGTGCAAATTGAAACAAAAAAGCCCCGTCTCTTTAAAAGAGAGCGGGGCTCTTGTATTGCATCGAGGCGGTTGGAGTAGAACTTACTCGTCGTCGCCCATCTGCGATTGCAGGTAGTTCTCGATTCCGATCTTGTCGATCAGGCCCAATTGGGTTTCCAGCCAGTCGATATGTTCTTCTTCGGACTCAAGGATATCTTCAAGCAGTTCACGGCTGCCGAAGTCACCCACTTTTTCGCAATGGGCGATCGCCACTTTCAGATCGGCATGGCCGGTCTTCTCGATTCGCAGGTCGCACTCGATCATTTCCTGGGTGTGCTCGCCGATCTGCAGCTTGCCCAGGTCCTGGACGTTCGGCAGGCCTTCAAGTAACAGGATGCGCTTGATCAGCTTGTCCGCGTGCTTCATCTCGTCGATGGATTCGTGGTACTCGTGCTTGCCGAGCTTGTTCAGACCCCAATCTTCGTACATGCGTGCATGCAGGAAGTACTGATTGATCGCGACCAGCTCATTGGCAAGGATCTTGTTGAGATGCTGGATGACTGTAACGTCGCCTTTCATGATGGGGTCCTGCCCTGTATTAGCCGTCTATAAGGCAGAGTTTGAGCCGCACAACTAAGAGTGTCAAACCTAAGTTATTGAATAATAAATGAAAATTAATCGGAATAAGAATGTTTGTGTTCCGCGTCTAGAGCCTAAGCAATTGATTTTCAGGCATAAAAAAACCGGACTAGAGTCCGGTTCTTTGAAATACGGTATTTATGCAGCAGTAAATTCAACTGGAAAAGGAATCGCAGCCTGGGCCGTTTGCAATTTGGTCAGGGTCTCGCGGACCACTTCCTTGGCAAGGCAGGCACATTTGCCGCATTGACTGGCAACGCCGGTGGCCTGGCGCACTTCCTTGTAGCTGCAGCATCCTTCATAGATCGCATCGCGGATTTGGCCGTCGGTGACGCCAGTGCAGAGGCAAACATACATAAGTGAAAACCGTCGCTGTTTATGTCTCGAATGCGATGGATCTTAATGTTAACGAGAATGATTGTCAAAGTGCTTTGAGAGCGCTTTTTGACAGGTCTGACGAACGGTTGGCCGACCCTGCGCCGTAAACCGAAATACCCTTCGTCCTTTTTTACGCCTGCGGGAGAAACCGTTACGGACAGGCGAAAAACGCAGTGTATGATGGCCGGTCTTTTCGAAACGGGTTCGTGTCACAGGGCTGTCGCCTGAGGGTGGCAGGCTGGCGCAAACCTTGTTCTTAACGCTTCTACACCAGGAGATATCCAATGAGCGTACTCGTAGGCAAACAAGCCCCTGACTTCACCGTACCGGCCGTACTCGGCAATGGCGAAATCGTGGACAGCTTCACCCTGTCGTCGGCCATCAAAGGCAAATACGGCCTGGTGTTCTTCTACCCACTGGACTTCACCTTCGTTTGCCCGTCGGAGCTGATCGCTCTGGACAACCGCATGTCCGAGTTCAAGGCGCGCAATGTTGAAGTGGTCGCTGTGTCGATCGACTCGCACTTCACCCACAACGCCTGGCGCAACACCCCGGTAAACGATGGTGGTATCGGCGCAGTTCGTTACACCATGGCTGCCGACATCAAGCAGGAAATCATGAAGGCCTACGACGTTCAGTCCGCTGACGGCGTTGCTTTCCGTGGCGCATTCCTGATCGACGACAAAGGCGTTGTCCGCTCGCAGATCATCAACGACCTGCCGCTGGGCCGTAACATGGAAGAGCTGCTGCGTCTGGTCGACGCCCTGCAATTCCACGAAGAGCACGGCGAAGTTTGCCCTGCCAACTGGAAAAAAGGCGACAAAGGCATGAACGCTTCGCCAGAAGGCGTTGCGGCTTACCTGACCGAGCACGCTGCTGCGCTGTAAGGCACACGCTCCTGCTATAAAAAGCAGGTACAAAAAAACCGGCCTCTGAGGCCGGTTTTTTTATGGGTGGGATTCAATCCGCGAATGTATCAATCGCCGAAATCTTCCCAACCGCCCATTTGTTTCCAGCGATTGACGATGCCGCAGAACAGCTCGGCAGTCTTCTCGGTGTCGTAGCGAGCCGAGTGCGCCTCGCGACCGTCGAAGTCGATGTCGGCGGCCTGGCAGGCCTTGGCCAGCACGGTCTGGCCATAAGCCAGGCCCGCGAGCGTTGCGGTATCGAAACTGGAGAATGGATGGAACGGGTTGCGCTTCATGTCCAGGCGCGCAACCGCGGCATTGAGGAAGCCCAGGTCGAAGCTGCTGTTGTGCCCAACCAGGATCGCCCGTTTGCAGCCATTGGCCTTGAGCGCCTTACGCACGCCGCGGAAGATATCGTTCAGCGCCGCTTCTTCACTCACAGCCATGCGCAGCGGGTGATCGAGCTTGATCCCGGTAAATTCCAGGGCTGCCGCTTCGATGTTCGCGCCTTCAAAAGGCTCGACCCGGAAGAAGTAGGTGTGATCGGGGTACACAAAACCCTTTTCATCCATGGCGATCGTCGTTGCAGCGATTTCCAGCAAGGCGTCGGTGGCCGAGTTGAAACCACCGGTTTCTACGTCGACGACAACTGGCAAGTAGCCACGAAACCTGGCGGCCATTGGATGACGGGAACCGCCGCCACCGCCTTGACCTTCCTGTTCGTCGTCGAAATGGTCTTCACTCACGCGTGTTCCTCCAGCAGGCGCCAGCGCAGTTTTTCACCGGCGCGCAGCGGGATAACGGTCAGCTCGCCAAACGGCAGGCTGGTTGGGGCGGTCCATTCTTCGCGGACCAGGGTAATGCGATCGGTGTTTGCAGGCAGGCCATAGAAGCGCGGGCCGTTGAGGCTGGCGAAGGCTTCGAGCTTGTCCAGCGCATTGCGCTGTTCGAAGGCTTCGGCGTACATCTCAATTGCCGCATAGGCGGTGTAGCAGCCGGCGCAGCCGCAAGCGGCCTCTTTGGCGTGCTGGGCGTGGGGCGCCGAGTCGGTGCCGAGGAAGAACTTTTCGCTGCCGCTGGTGGCGGCGTCGAGCAGGGCTTCCTGGTGCGTATTGCGCTTGAGGATCGGCAAGCAGTAAAAGTGCGGTCGAATTCCGCCCACCAGCATGTGGTTGCGGTTGTACAGCAGGTGGTGCGCGGTGATGGTTGCGCCAACGTTGGCCGAAGCCGAGTTGACGAACTGCACGGCGTCGGCGGTGGTGATGTGTTCGAACACCACTTTGAGCGTCGGGAAACGCTCGACCACACGACGCATGTGCTCATCGATGAAGATTTTTTCGCGGTCGAACACGTCGACATCGCCGCGGGTGACTTCACCGTGGATCAACAAAGGCATCCCGACTTCGGCCATGGCCTCGAGTGCAGGGAAGATCTTGTCGATGCTGGTGACGCCAGAGTCCGAGTTGGTGGTCGCGCCGGCCGGGTACAGCTTGGCGGCGTGAATGAAACCGCTGGCCTTGGCCTCGCGAATTTCTTCAGGCTGGGTGCGGTCGGTGAGGTACAGCACCATCAGCGGTTCGAACTGGCTGCCGGCCGGGCGGGCAGCGAGAATCCGCTGGCGATAGCCGTCGGCTTCAGCCGCGTTGCGCACCGGTGGTACCAGGTTGGGCATGATGATGGCGCGGCCAAAGGTGCGCGCAACATCCGCGACGGTATTGGTCAACACGGCACCATCGCGAAGATGAATATGCCAGTCGTCGGGACGCAGCAGGGTCAGGCGGTCGGACATGAGGGGATTCCAGGCGGGTCAAACTCAAGGGAATGCTACCGGAAAAGACTCTTGCAGGCACCCGCTATCAAGTTTTACGGGAAGCTTCCGATATCCAACAGGTATGCCGTAAACATCTGTGTGTCGGTCTTTTTGTTGTAGAAGCCAGTGGAGCCTCCCGTGCGCCAGCGTTATTTAGCCTTGCTCAGTGTGTTTGCCAGCCTTCCCGCCATGGCGCTCACTTTCCAGACTCGCCTGGAGAGCATCGAGTGGACGGTCGAAGGCGACAAATTCGAGTGCCGGCTGATTCAACCGATCACCGATTTCGGCTCGGGTGAATTCGTGCGGCGCGCAGGCGAACAGGCGACGTTTCGTTTGAATGCCTACAACGCAATGCTGGGCGGCGGTTCTGCCACCTTGCTGGCGGCCGCTGCACCCTGGCAGCCGGGGCGCGGTGATATCAACCTGGGCACGGTACGGATCGGTAGCGGCAATGTCCTGTTCAACAGCTCGCAGGCCCAGGCCGGACGCTTGATCAGCGGCCTGATGGACGGACGCAGTCCGGTAGTCCGGCACTCCTCGGGCGATGGCCGGGTGTCGGAGGTGCGCTTGCTGCCGGTCAAGTTCAACAAGGCATTTGCCGACTATCAGGGCTGTGTGGCCAAATTGCTGCCGCAGAACTTCGATCAGGTGAAGCAATCCCAGGTCGGCTTCCCCGGAGGCGGCATCGATCTGGACGGGGCCGCCAAGGCCAGGTTGCAAGTGATGCTGGAATACATGAAGGCCGATCCGACGGTCAATCGCATCGAACTGGACGGCCACTCCGATAACAGCGGCAACCGCCTGACCAACCGTGACCTGTCACGGCGAAGGGCGCTGGCGGTGATGGAGTTCTTCAAGGCCAACGGCATCCAGGAATCGCAGATCACCCTGCGTTTCCATGGCGAACGCTATCCGCTGGCACCCAATACCAGCAACGTTAACCGAGCGAAAAACCGCCGGGTAGCGATACGCCTGGAGCGCGGAGCCCCCGCAGAGCAGGTGGCCCCTCAAGCGACGAAGCCCGCCGCTTCGGCAACCTCCTGACCCTTAGGTCATCGTCGCGCTCTCGACATAATCTGTCGCTTCGTCGTCATAAGCTGTCGCGCCACTGTAAATTATTCTGTATGGGCGGTAGACTTGACGGCTTTCCGTAGAACCCCGTGGAGTGATGGCATGGCGGACGTAAACAAGGTCGTTCTGGCGTATTCCGGCGGCCTGGACACTTCGGTGATCCTCAAGTGGCTGCAGGATACTTATAACTGTGAAGTGGTGACCTTCACCGCTGACCTGGGTCAGGGCGAAGAGGTCGAACCTGCACGTGCCAAGGCTCAAGCCATGGGCGTGAAAGAGATCTACATCGACGACTTGCGCGAAGAGTTCGTGCGCGATTTCGTTTTCCCGATGTTCCGCGCCAACACCGTTTACGAAGGCGAGTACCTGCTGGGTACTTCCATCGCTCGTCCGTTGATCGCCAAACGCCTGATCGAAATCGCCAACGAAACCGGTGCTGACGCCATTTCCCACGGCGCCACCGGCAAGGGTAACGACCAGGTTCGTTTCGAACTGGGCGCCTACGCCTTGAAACCAGGTGTGAAAGTGATCGCTCCGTGGCGTGAATGGGACCTGCTGTCCCGTGAGAAGCTGATGGATTACGCTGAAAAGCACGCCATCCCGATCGAGCGTCACGGCAAGAAAAAATCCCCGTACTCGATGGATGCCAACCTGCTGCACATCTCCTATGAAGGCGGCGTGCTGGAAGACACCTGGACCGAGCACGAAGAAGACATGTGGCGCTGGACCGTCTCCCCGGAGAACGCTCCCGACAAACCGCAGTACCTGGAACTGACCTACCGCAACGGCGACATCGTGGCACTGGACGGCGTCGAAATGACCCCGGCCACCGTGCTGGCGACCCTGAACCGCATCGGTGGCGAACACGGTATCGGCCGCCTGGACATCGTCGAGAACCGTTACGTGGGCATGAAGTCCCGTGGCTGCTACGAAACCCCTGGCGGCACCATCATGCTGCGCGCCCACCGTGCGATCGAATCGATCACCCTGGACCGCGAAGTGGCTCACCTCAAAGACGAGCTGATGCCCAAGTACGCCAGCCTGATCTACACCGGCTACTGGTGGAGCCCTGAGCGTCTGATGCTGCAACAGATGATCGACGCCTCCCAGGCCCATGTGAACGGTGTGGTTCGCCTGAAGCTGTACAAAGGCAACGTGATCGTCACCGGTCGCAAGTCCGACGAGTCTCTGTTCGACGCCAACATTGCCACTTTCGAAGAAGATGGCGGCGCGTACAACCAGGCTGACGCAGCGGGCTTCATCAAGCTCAACGCCTTGCGCATGCGCATCGCGGCGAATAAAGGTCGCAAGCTGTTCTGAGACCTTTGATGTAATGGAATGTGTGGCCCGGTCATCGACGCGGCCACACATTTGAAAAGGGGGATCTTGCCTGTTTCAGCATTCTTCCTGGTTTTTGCCATCACCTCTCTCATCCTTCCCTTCTGATTGATCGTCAAACGCTACGGGCTGCCGTAAGTCGATTGGCAAGTGTTGATCAATGACCGTCAAACCCTGTGAGCTCAAGTTGTAAGCAGCACAGAACGTTGTGCGGCAGCGTTTCCTCGCGTGTTTTGAAGGGGTGGCCGCGCTTTCCTTCAGCTTTGAATCTGACTCGGTACAGGTGAGGAAAACAACTGCACGTGCAGCTTTTCCCGGTTCGTTGTGAAGGCTTTCCATCAAGTGGCTGAACTCGACGTTTCTTGTCATCGCGCGTGCATCAACGACATACAGGTCTCTGAGCCGTTCAGGCAGGCGTACGCGGTGTAGCGCCGAAAGAGCGACGCCATGGAACGATTCTGAAGGTGGGTCTTGTGCTTTGGAGGGACGGTGAATGGATCTGCCACCACTGTCCGATGTCCTGCCGGCGGACTTTCTGCTCTTCCTGTTCTCGGGTTGCTCGACACCGTCCATGACTTTAATGAAGTGTTTCCCCTTTTCGAAGTCGGAGGGGGCGTAAAGCGATCGATAGTTGAAGTTGAGCGTGGCGAAGAACAGTAACAGCAGATAAAAGGGAAAGCTGATCAGGAACCAGATGTAGACGTCTCTATCGTCGTCATCGAGGAAGGGCAGTGAAACCGCCGCTGATGTTTCAGACAGGGTTGCGAATATGGCAATCACTGTCATGGGGTTGCTTATTCTTTTTTTGAGCTTATCCATGTTCAACCTCTTCGTTAGGTAATTCCTGTTTTTTGAATTTAAAGCATCTATCGTATGTTTGGCATCCAGGGGGTTTCTATTTTTCAATTGATTTAATGTCAGGCGGGCGCCCTTTCCGTTTGTGGTTTTTTATGATCAGTGGTGTGTTGGTTTTTACTGTAAGAGTGAGTGGATAAGTTGTGTGTGATATTTCTGGAGTCAGAGGTGATATTGGATAACCTTAGTTACTTTTTGGTTTGTGAATAGGGATGGTATATGTCGGGTCGCTGTCTAAAAATCAAATTCCCCTGGTTTTTTTGTTGCAGATCGATACAAAAAAATAATCTCAATTAGAAAGTCAAGTGCTCAATAAAAGTTTTCTGCCCTGCAATTTCTTGGATTTTTTGTAAGAAAAGTCTCTGTTTTTTGTAGGGAATGTCTCTCGGTGCGAGTGGCCGGGGGGGGCGACATGCCAGGGGGGAAACGACTAGGCTATTGTGCGGGCTCTAAAAATTCGAATAGCGAAATTGGACTTGCCCATGAATAAAGTGCTGATTGTGGATGATCACCCCGTCATTCGTCTTGCGGTACGAATGCTGATGGAGCGTCATGGCTATGAAGTCATTGCAGAAACAGATAATGGTGTGGATGCATTACAACTAGCCCGAGAATACATGCCGGACATTGTCATCCTGGATATTGGAATACCGAAACTGGATGGGCTGGAAGTTATTGCGCGACTGACATCGGCTGCGATGCCGATGAAAGTGCTGATATTGACCTCCCAGTCCCCTGGACATTTTTCCATGCGCTGCATGCAGTCGGGAGCCGCCGGATATGTGTGCAAACAACAGGATCTTACGGAGTTACTCAGTGCAATAAAGGCTGTCTTGTCTGGCTACAGTTACTTTCCCAATCAGGCTTTGCATACAGTGCGTGCCAGTCTTGGCAACGCCAGTGAAGCCGATATGGTGGATCGTCTGTCAGGGCGGGAGATGATGGTGTTGCAACAGTTGGCCCGGGGCAAGACCAATAAAGAGATTGCCGATGGGATGTTTCTCAGCAACAAGACCGTCAGTACCTACAAGACCCGACTGCTGTTGAAACTCAATGCTCGCTCGCTGGTCGATCTGATCGAGCTGGCCCAGCGTAACGGCCTGGCATGATGAGTCCTGGGTTGACGAAGTGCGACAGGGGGGCATTTATCGCGACTCGACACTTGGTAAAAAGCCTCCGTTTCGGGAGGCTTTTAGGTTTTACAAGTCAAAATCGTAATCGGCCAATTGCTTTTGCAGTCGGCGCTCCTCCAGCAGGTTGTCGATGGTCCGGCGCTTGCTCAGGTTGGTTTTCGCCACTTCTGCCACCGGCTCGGCATCATCAGCCTCTGTGGTGGTGAAGTCTTCATCTACGTCCAATTGCTCTTTGCCAGTGCTCATTTAGTTACTCCAGGCGAAGAAGGCCTTTGGGGCTCCTTATATCGACAATCGTGCGACGGGTAAAAAAGATTTTTTCAATCGATAAATCGAAAAACCCAATAGCGGCTCAATCGTCCGAGGTCTTGTGCTTGTATTCGCACAAGTCTTCGATCCGGCAACTGCCGCAGCGAGGCTTGCGGGCCAGGCAAACGTAACGTCCGTGAAGGATCAGCCAGTGATGGGAGTCGAGCAGGTACTCCTTGGGCACGAACTTCATCAATTTATTCTCGACCTCGACCACATTCTTGCCGGGCGCGATGCCGGTGCGGTTGCTGACCCGAAAAATGTGGGTGTCCACGGCCATCGTCAATTGGCGAAATGCAGTGTTGAGCACCACGTTGGCGGTCTTGCGGCCTACGCCGGGCAAGGCTTCCAGTTCCTCGCGGGTCTGCGGCACTTCACCGGCATGACGCTCAACCAGCAGGCGGCAGGTCTCGATCACGTTTTTTGCCTTGCTGTTGTACAGGCCGATGGTCTTGATGTATTCCGACAATCCTTCGACACCCAAGGCATGAATCGCCGCCGGGGTGTTGGCAATCGGAAACAGTTTGGCCGTGGCCTTGTTGACGCCGACATCGGTCGATTGCGCCGATAGAATCACCGCAATCAGCAATTCAAAGGGTGAGGAGTAAGCCAGTTCGGTCTTCGGTTCCGGATTGTCTTCATGCAGCCTGCGGAAAATTTCCAGACGTTTTGCGGCGTTCATGTGCGGTGAGTTTCCTCGAAGGCGTTCAGTGTGAGGGGGGCGGGCGGTGCCAGGCTTGCCAGGCGGCGATCAGCAATCCCAGCAGTATGAAACCGCCAGGGGCCAGCGTGGCCAGGCGCAAGCCACCGTCAGCAGTCAGCACCCAGCCCTGCCAATCGGCGTGCGTCGCAGCAGCCAGCCACGGCAGATGATTACCGAGTGTCCCGTAGCCGATGAGTTCGCGCAGCAGGCCCAGGCCCACCATCGATGCGCCGAACAGGCCGCAGAGGCGCCAGCGTTCGCGCCAGGGGCCCTGGAAGAAATCATTGCGCTCCAGCACGACGCATTGCAAGGCGATCAAGCCGGCATAGATCCCGGCATGCTGATGCCATTGCAGCGACCAGACCTGCGCGCCGAGTTCTGCGCAACTGGTCAGTGTTGCGGCAAGCAGTACGCTGGCCGGCAATTGGGTCGCCGGGAGCAGCCGCGAGCGCAAGGCGTTCATGCAGAGGCCAAAGGCACTGGTCACCACAATGAACATCACCCACAGGCCCAGGGCATTCACCAGTGAGCCGGTGGCGCCAATCAGCGGCACGAGCATCAAGGTGTTCTGTAACTGCAACGATTTATTCATCTGCAGGGCTCCCAAGCAGTGAGGCCCGGTGTTCATCGAAATAGCGCAAGGCGTCATGGGTGGCCTGGATCACGGCTCTTGAGGTGATGGTCGCTCCCGCAATCTGGTCGAACTGCCCCTGGTCCTTTTTCAAGGCCCAACCGTTGTCACCCGGATTAGTTCGTGACTTGCCGAAAAAAGCCTCAAGCCAGGCATTGGGCCAGTCGGAGATGCGTGCGCCGAGCCCCGGGGTTTCCGTTTGCTTGAGGGTTTTGACCCCCAACACTCTGCCGTCGGTATCGATGGCGATCAGCAAATCGATGGTGCCCGCGTAGCCCAGGGTCTGGCTGCGCAGCAGCACGGCACAGGCTCGACCGGCCTTGGTCGCGCGGTAACCCGCCAACAGCGTGCTGTTGCCCAGGGCGGTGCCTTCGAGGCTGAGGGGTTGTTCCAGCGGTTGATTGTCGTAGCTGCCGGGCGATAGCAGGTCCAGCAGGTTGCGACTGTCGATCAGGCGCTGTTCAGCCGCAATTCGTGGCGCGCTGCCCTGCTGCGCGAGATAGGTCAGGCCAGTCCCGAGGGTGGCCAGCAATGCAAGGATGACGGCGCTCGACGCTCGGCTCATGGTGCGTTCTGCTCCTGCCTGGCCGCCACAAGCCGCTCCAGCGCCGGTACACAGAGGTTCATCAACAGCACGGCAAAGGCCACGCCGTCCGGGTAGCCACCCCATGTGCGAATAAGGTAGGTCAGCAACCCCACGCCGGCACCAAACAGCAATCGCGCACCGGGGCTTTTTGCACCGGACACCGGTTCCGTGACGATGAAGAAAGCGCCTAGCATGCTGGCGCCGGTGAGCAGGTGAAACAGCGGCGATCCGTGGGAGTCTGAGCCCGAACCGTTCCAGCACAACAGGCTGATGACGAACAGGCTGGCGAGCATACCGACCGGCGCATGCCAGCTGAACACGCGGCGTTGCAGCAAAAACGCGCCGCCGGCGAGAAAGGCCAGGTTGACCCATTCCACGCCGCGGCCACCGAATTGACCAAAGGCCGGATTCGCCGAGAACAGCTCATCCATGGTCAGGCTTTTGTTGATCCGCAGGCTGTCCAGTGCCGTCGCCCGCACCCAGGCGTCCGGGCCTTGGCCTACGCCGAACACTTGTTGCACACCTCCCCACAGGTCCATGCCATGGGAGGCGGGCCAATGGGTCATCTGCTGTGGAAAGGTCACCATCACCAGGGCGAAACCGAGCATCGCCGGGTTGAACGGGTTGCTGCCGACCCCGCCATACAGGTGCTTGCCGAACACCATGGCAAGCGCGGCAGCACTGACCGTCAGCCACCAGGGGCAGTAGGGCGGCAAGGCCAGGGCCAATAGCGTGGCACTGACCAAGGCGCTGCCGTCGCTCAAGGTCGGCTTGAGCGCGCGCTTGCGCAATCGCAGCACCGCCGCTTCAGCGGCCAACGCACTGGCGCCTGCCAGGATCAGGTTGATCAACACTCCCCAGCCGTAGAACCAGAACAACGCCAATAACCCTGGCAGCGTCGCCAGTAGAACCAGTTTCATCGCCTGCTGCAGGCGTTCGTCGACCGATTCAAGGGGTGGCATGGGCATCCACCAGGCGTTCGGCTTCGTCCAAGGCGCGCTCCAGGACTTCGATCTGCTCGGCGGATGCGGCACTGGCTTGGGCTTTCTTCAGTTCGGCGCGGCGCATGGCCAGCTGGATTTTCGCCCGTTTCAGCTCGGCGTCCTTCGCCGGGCCCGCCACGGGGGCAGGGGTCGGCGGTGCAGCGCGTTCCAGTTGGGCCAAGGCTTGCTCGGCGGCTTCGAACTGCTGTTGCAGGACAATCAACTGCGATTGCTGTTCGAAGGTCGGCGGATGACCGAAGGCTTTGAGCGACTTGTTCAATTGCGCCCGGCTCATCGCCAGATCGACCTTGGCTTTTTTCAAGGCTGCATCGGCATTCGCGGCCTTCTGCGCGCGAACGCGTTCCAGGGCTGCCTGTACCGGGTCGAGCGGCGTCTGTGTGTGTGCCGCGCTGGGTTGGGCGGCACGTTGCGCGCGGGCTTCGCGCTCGGCAGTTTTTTGTTGTTCTTCACGCTGCAAGCGGGCGTTGCGCTGCTCGAAACGGCGCCGAGCATGGTTGCGTTTGGCGGCACGGGCCCGTTGCTCTTCCAGGCTGAAGGCCAGGCCACCGACTATCGGTAGCACGCCGCTCAAGGGCAGTGGATGCATTTCGATGCAGTCTACCGGGCAGGGCGCCACGCACAGGTCACAACCGGTGCACTCGTCGATGATGACCGTGTGCATCAACTTGGCCGCGCCGACGATGGCGTCCACCGGGCAGGCCTGAATGCATTTGGTACAACCAATGCACTCCGCTTCGCGAATATAGGCTATCTGCGCCGGGGCCGAGCCGCGGCTGACGTCCAGTTCCAGCACCGGTAGGTTCAACAGTTCGGCCAGGGCGTTGATGGTTTCACTGCCGCCAGGCGGGCATTTGTTGATCGGCTCACCGCTGGCGATGCCAGCAGCGTACGGCTTGCATCCGGGATGGCCACACTTGCCGCATTGGGTTTGCGGCAAGAGGGCGTCGATGCGTTGAATCAGACTCATGTTTTGATCAGCCCGCTGAATCCGAGAAAGGCCACTGCAATCAGGCCGGCACCAATCAGGTCGATCGGCAGGCCGCGAAAGGGCAGGGGCACATCGTTGTCGAGTGTGCGCTGGCGCAGGTCATGGAACAGACTCAGTACCAGCCAGAACCCCAACCCGGCACCGATGCTCAAGGCTGTGGCGTGAAAAAGTCCTTTGTCCTCGCGAGCGTTGAGCAATGCCACGCCAAGCACCCCGGCATTGCACAGCAGCAACGGCCAGAGGCCTTCGAAAGACAGCGTCGAAAACACCCGTGCAAGCAGCGTCAACAACGGGCGGATCAGCAGCGCACTCAACGGCAGGAACACGAACAGGTGCAGCGCCGTCAACCCCAGCGGTACCAGCAGCCATTGATAGAACGCATAGCCGAGCACCCCGGTGACCAGCATCAGGCAGGTCGTCGCGATGCCCAGGGCATGGACCTGGCGACGTTCGCTGCCCAACAGCGGATCGACACCCAGCGGCCAGTGCAACACGAGGTTGTTGAGCAGGGCGGTGCTGATGAGCGTAAGCAGGGTTTCGGTCATGATCGTGCCGGCAAGAACGGGGCTTTTCAACGCAGCGGTCTAAAAAGCTTAGGCATTATCCGGCAAGGACGGAGGGTGGGCCAGACATGAAAATCCCACAGTCGCGCCAGGCACGACTGTGGGATCGATTTACTGCATTGCCTTACTTGATCCGCTGACCAGGCTTGGCGCCGCTGTCAGGGCTCAGCAGGTAGATTTCTTCACCGCCGGGGCCTGCCGCCATCACCATGCCTTCGGAAATCCCGAACTTCATTTTGCGCGGCTTGAGGTTGGCGATCATCATGGTCAGGCGACCATCGAGCTTGGACGGGTCCGGATAAGCGCTCTTGATCCCGGAGAATACGTTGCGCTGCTCGTCACCGATGTCCAGGGTCAGGCGCAACAGCTTGTCGGCGCCTTCCACGTGCTCGGCCTTGACGATCAGTGCGACGCGCAAATCGACTGCCGCGAAGGTGTCGAACTCGATTTCCGGCGACAACGGATCCTTGGTCAGTTCGCCGTTGCCGGCAGGTGCAACTTCGCCGGTGTCAGTTTGGCTGGCGGTCAGGTCTTCTTTCGAAGCGTCGGTCATGGCCTGCACTTTTACCGGGTCGATACGGGTCATCAGCGGCTTGAACTCGTTCAACTGATGGTTGGCGAGCAAGGTCGCGTGGTCGTTCCAGGTCAGCGGCGCGACGTTGAGGAACGCCTCGGCATCGGCGGCCAGCAGCGGCAGCACCGGCTTGAGGAAGATCACCAGTTGACGGAACAGGTTGACGCCGGTGGCGCAGATGGCCTGGACTTCTTCCTGTTTGCCTTCCTGCTTGTTCAGCGACCATGGCGCCTTGTCGGCGATCCAGGCGTTGGCACGGTCGGCCAGGCCCATGATCTCGCGCATGGCGCGGGCAAAGTCGCGGGCTTCATAGGCGTCGGCGATGCTTGGCGCGGCGGCCAGGAACGCTTCGGTCAGCTCCGGCGCGGCGTTGGTCTCGACCATCACCCCGGCATTGCCCTTGTTGATGAAGCCGGCGCAACGGCTGGCGATGTTGACGACTTTGCCGACCAGGTCGGAGTTGACCTTCTGCACGAAGTCTTCGAGGTTCAGGTCGAGGTCGTCGACGCCACGGCTCAGCTTGGCTGCGTAGTAGTAACGCAGGTATTCCGGCGACAGGTGGTCCAGGTAGGTACGGGCCTTGATGAAGGTGCCGCGGGACTTGGACATTTTCTGGCCGTTGACGGTCAGGTAGCCGTGCACGTTGATGCCGGTCGGCTTGCGGTAGCCCGCGCCTTCGAGCATGGCTGGCCAGAACAGGGCGTGGAAGTTGACGATGTCCTTGCCGATGAAGTGGTACAGCTCGGCGGTGGAATCCTTGCCCCAGAACGCGTCGAAATCCAGCTCCGGCGTGCGATCGCAGAGGTTCTTGAAGCTCGCCATGTAGCCGATCGGTGCGTCCAGCCACACGTAGAAATACTTGCCCGGCTCGTCGGGGATTTCAAAACCGAAGTACGGCGCATCGCGGGAGATATCCCACTGTTGCAGGCCGGCATCCAGCCATTCGGCGATCTTGTTGGCCACGGCGTCCTGCAGGGTGCCGCTGCGGGTCCAGGATTGCAGCATTTCCTGGAAGTCCGGCAACTTGAAGAAGAAGTGCTGGGAATCCTTGAGCACCGGGGTGGCGCCGGAAATAGCCGACTTCGGATCCTTCAGGTCAGTCGGTGCGTAGGTCGCGCCGCATTTTTCGCAGTTGTCGCCGTACTGGTCTTCGGTGCCGCATTTCGGGCAGGTGCCCTTGATGAAGCGGTCGGCCAGGAACATTTTCTTTTCCGGGTCGAAGTACTGGGTGATCGAACGCGTGGCGATGTGCCCAGCGTCGCGCAGCTTCAGGTAGATCTGGCTCGACAGCTCACGGTTTTCTTCGGCGTGAGTGGAGTGGAAATTGTCGAAGTCCACCAGGAACTCGGCAAAGTCGGCGCTGTGTTCAGCCTGGACGTTGGCGATCAGTTGTTCCGGGGTGATGCCTTCCTTTTCCGCGCGCAGCATGATCGCCGAGCCGTGGGCGTCGTCGGCGCAGACATAAATGCATTGGTTGCCGCGGTGCTTCTGGAAGCGCACCCACATATCGGTCTGGATGTATTCCAGCATGTGGCCAAGATGGATCGAACCATTGGCATAGGGCAGGGCGCTGGTGACGAGGATCTTGCGTGGCTCGGACATGGGGCTCGGCTACTTGATGAAACGGAGGTCGGCCACTATAAAGCGCTGGCAAAGATATTTCACCCCTGCAAATCGTTGCCGGGCATGCCGTCCGGAAGACAGAAGGGGTAGGATACCCGCCATCTTTTCCCAGTCTTGTTTCGGAGTTGCCCATGAGCGCCGTCAATCGCGCAGCGGTGGAAGCCGTCCTTCGCCAATACACCGACCCTTATCTGAACCAGGATCCGGTCAGCGCCGGGTGCGTGCGCAACATCGAGATCCAGGGCGAGCGCGTCAGCGTGCAGCTGGAGCTGGGTTATGCCGCCGGTCTGTTCAAGAGCGGTTGGGCGCAGATGCTGCAGATGGCCATTGAAGGCCTTGACGGTGTCAGCATTGCCCGCGTCGACATCACCAGTGTGATCGCCGCGCACAAGGCCCAGGCACAGATCCCGGGCCTGGCCAACGTCAAGAACGTCGTGGCCGTGGCTTCCGGCAAGGGCGGCGTGGGCAAGTCCACCACCGCCGCCAACCTTGCGCTGGCCCTGGCCCGCGAAGGCGCCAAGGTGGGGATTCTCGATGCGGACATCTACGGTCCGAGCCAGGGCATCATGTTCGGCATCGCCGAAGGCACCCGGCCGCAGATCAAGGACCAGAAATGGTTCGTGCCGATCCAGTCCCATGGTGTCGAAGTGATGTCCATGGCGTTCCTCACCGATGACAACACGCCGATGGTCTGGCGCGGGCCGATGGTCTCCGGCGCATTGTTGCAACTGGTGACACAAACCGCGTGGGGCGACCTGGATTACCTGGTCATCGACATGCCGCCAGGCACCGGTGACATCCAGCTGACCCTGGCGCAGAAAGTCCCGGTGGCCGGCGCGGTGATCGTGACCACGCCACAGGACCTGGCGTTGCTGGACGCGCGCAAGGGCGTGGAGATGTTCCGCAAGGTCAACATCCCGGTGCTGGGCGTGGTGGAAAACATGGCCGTGCACATCTGCTCGAACTGCGGGCATGCCGAGCATCTGTTCGGTGAGGGCGGCGGTGTGAAACTGGCCAATCAGTATGGCGTTGAGCTGCTGGCGTCGTTGCCGCTGGCGATGGCAATCCGCGAACAGGCCGATGGCGGCAAGCCAACGGTGATCGCCGAGCCGGACAGCCCGATTGCCCTGGTTTACCAGGAACTGGCCCGCCACGTCGGCGCGCGGATCGTGCTGCAGGAAGCCGCTACGCCGGCGATGCCGAACATCACCATCAGCGACGATTGATGATCTGAAACACAATCCCCTGTAGGAGCGAGCCTGCTCGCGATGGTGTGTCAGTCGACACAGTGGTGCCTGACCCACCATCGCGAGCAGGCTCGCTCCTACAGTTGTTGCGTTATTTTTAGATGCGCAACCCGCCATCCAACTCCAGAATCCGACCGGTGTAGTAGTCGTTTTCGAAGATGTAAACCGCCGATTGGGCGATTTCCTCAGGCTTACCCATGCGCTTGAGCGGAATCCCCGACGTTATCTTCTCCAGCGCCTCAGGTTTCATGCTCAGGGTCATTTCGGTTTCGATGAAGCCCGGCGCAATGCCGGCCACACGAATGCCGTAGCGCGCCAGTTCCTTGGCCCAGGTCACGGTGGCTGCAGCGACACCGGCCTTGGCGGCGGAGTAGTTGGTCTGGCCAACGTTGCCGGCGCGGGAAATCGACGAGATATTGATGATCGCGCCGCTGTTGTCGAGCTCGACCATTTTCGCCGCGACCTCACGGGTGCACAAGAAGACGCCGGTCAGGTTGACGTCGATGACCGACTGCCACTGGGCCAGGCTCATCTTGGTCATTTCACCATCCTTGACCTTGAGCAGCAGGCCGTCACGCAGGATCCCGGCGTTGTTGATCAGGCCATGGATCGCGCCGAAGTCGTCGGCGACCTGGGCGACCATGTGGCTCACCTGTTCTTCATTGGCCACGTTACACAGGTAGGCGCGGGCTTCGACCCCCAAGGCCGTGCAGGCAGCGACGGTGTCGTCGAGCTTTTCCTGATTGAGGTCCACGAGCGCCAGCTTCGCGCCCCTGGCGGCGAAATACTCGGCCATCGAGCGGCCTAAACCCTGGCAACCGCCTGTGATAATGATTACTTTGTCAGTGAGTTTCATTCGTATGCCCCCGGTAGCGGATCTGGTGGATTCCTTTTAGAGAGTCTCTCGATCTGCGCCTGAAATGGCCTGGCTGCACATGAGAACTGCCCCGATCGCGTACCGGGACTTTCCCGGGTCGCCCGTCCGTTTTTTAGACGGAATCTCTATAAGGAGTCATAAATTGAGCGTTGAAGCGGCCAAGAATGCCCGAGAATTGCTTCTCAAGGAATACCGTGGAGTGCTCTCGACGCATTCCAAGTCTATGCCAGGTTTTCCGTTTGGTTCTGTGGTGCCTTATTGCCTGGATGACGAGGGTCGACCGCTGATTTTGATCAGCCGCATCGCCCAACACACCCATAATCTGCAAAAAGACCCGAAATGCTCACTTTTTGTAGGGGAGCGTGGGGCCGAAGACGTGCAAGCCGTTGGTCGGCTGACCTACCTGGCCGAGGCAGAACAGCTTCAGGATGGGGCGGCCATCGAAGCGGCTGCTGAGCGTTATTACCGGTACTTCCCTGATTCGCAAAACTATCACCAGGCCCACGATTTCGATTTTTGGGTGCTCAAGCCTGTACGCCATCGGTACATCGGCGGTTTTGGTGCGATTCACTGGGTCAATGACCTGATCCTGGCCAACCCCTTTGCGGGCAAGGCCGAGGCGAGCATGGTCGAACACATGAACGCCGATCACGCCAAGGCCATTGCCCATTACGTCGACCTGGCCGGCCTGCCGAAAACCTCGCCGGCGCAGCTGGTCGGTATCGACAGCGAAGGTATGCACCTGCGCATCGGTCAAAGTCTCTACTGGCTGCGATTCCAGGCGCCATGTAATACGCCGACACAAGTTCGCGAAGCCTTGGTTTTCCTGGCTCACGCCGAACATTGGCCGAAAAATGCAGTGGCCGACGCTTGAATTCACGCAATGGCGACGTCATCTAGGGAAGACTGGCAAGGCATTCTTGCGTTGAGGAACCATTTGATGCGCCCTTTTTTGTTGCTCTTTCTGCTGTTCCCGGTGTTGGAGCTGTTCGTATTCGTCAAGGTGGCAGGGGCGATCGGGTTTTTCCCGGCCCTGCTGCTGATCATTCTCGGCTCGATGTTCGGTGTATTCGTGTTGCGCGTCGCCGGGCTGGCCACGGCGCTGCGTGCCCGTGAAAGCCTGAACCGTGGCGAGCTGCCGGCCCAGACCATGCTCGAGGGCCTGATGCTGGCGTTGGCCGGCGGCCTGTTGATCCTACCGGGCTTCATCAGCGATGTGCTCGGCCTGATCCTGCTACTGCCGATCAGCCGCCGCCTGCTGGCCAATAAAATGCGCCAGCGTGCCGAGGAGCAAGCGATCCGCCAGCGTGCGTTCGCCGATGACCTCCAGCCCCGTGGCGGTCCTGTGCCACGCGAGCCACTGAGCCGCGAGCCCGATGTGATCGAAGGCGAGTTCGAACACCGCGACACCAAGTAACACCCCTATCGACACGGCACCTTCGGGTGCCGTGTTCGTTTTCGGCAGATCGTCTTAAAAATTTTTCGATCTCCGCCCTTGTAATAAGCTTATGCGCCCTTATGTATCGGTCACCGCAAGGTTTCTGGTGATCACGCCAGACAGACTTCCGCGGTTCGCTCGACGAACCGCACCCGGCACCGCCGGACTTTGTTAAACCCGCCGGGACTACACCGGCCGATGAAAACCACAATTAGGAGAGATCGACAATGAAGCTTCGTCCTCTGCATGACCGCGTCGTCATCCGTCGCAGCGAAGAAGAAAAGAAAACCGCTGGCGGTATCGTCCTGCCAGGTTCGGCTGCTGAAAAAGCCAACAGCGGCGAAATCCTCGCTGTCGGCACCGGCCGCGTATTGGAAAACGGTGAAGTGCGTGCACTGTCCGTGAAAGTGGGCGACAAGGTTGTGTTCGGTCCTTACTCCGGCAGCAACACTGTGAAAGTCGACGGCGAAGACCTGCTGGTAATGAGCGAGAACGAAATCCTCGCTGTTATCGAAGGCTGATTCCCCGCTCATTTTCCCGTTACTACAAAGTATTTAAGGAATATCGATCATGGCTGCTAAAGAAGTTCTGTTTGGCGATTCCGCCCGCAAGAAAATGCTCAAAGGCGTCAACGTCCTGGCTGACGCGGTAAAAGCGACCCTGGGCCCGAAAGGCCGTAACGTGATCATCGAGAAGAGCTTCGGCGCTCCGACCATCACCAAGGACGGCGTTTCCGTAGCCAAGGAAATCGAACTCGAAGACCGTTTCGAAAACATGGGCGCGCAGCTGGTCAAAGACGTTGCCTCCCGTGCCAACGATGACGCAGGCGACGGCACCACCACCGCTACCGTTCTGGCTCAGTCTATCGTCAACGAAGGCCTGAAAGCCGTCGCTGCCGGCATGAACCCGATGGACCTGAAGCGCGGCATCGACAAGGCGACCATCGCCATCGTCAAAGAGCTGAAAAACCTGTCCAAGCCATGCGCTGACACCAAGGCAATCGCTCAGGTTGGCACCATCTCGGCCAACTCCGACAACTCCATCGGTGACATCATTGCCGAAGCCATGGAAAAAGTCGGTAAAGAAGGCGTGATCACCGTTGAAGAAGGCACTGGCCTGGAAAACGAACTGTCGGTTGTAGAAGGCATGCAGTTCGACCGTGGCTACCTGTCCCCGTACTTCGTCAACAAGCCGGAAACCATGGTTGCCGAGCTGGACAACCCGCTGGTTCTGCTGGTCGACAAAAAGATCTCGAACATCCGCGAAATGCTGCCAGTGCTGGAAGCCGTTGCCAAAGCCGGCCGTCCACTGCTGATCGTTTCCGAAGACGTTGAAGGCGAAGCCCTGGCGACTCTGGTCGTGAACAACATGCGTGGCATCGTTAAAGTCGCAGCCGTCAAGGCGCCAGGCTTCGGCGACCGCCGCAAGGCCATGCTGCAGGACATCGCCGTTCTGACCGGCGGTACCGTTATCTCCGAAGAGATCGGCCTGAGCCTGGAAGCAGCCACCCTGGATAACCTGGGCAGCGCCAAGCGTGTGACCATCTCCAAGGAAAACACCATCATCGTTGACGGTGCTGGCGTAGCAGGCGACATCGAGTCCCGCATTGCTCAGATCCGTGCTCAGGTTGCCGAAACTTCCTCGGACTACGACCGTGAGAAACTGCAAGAGCGTCTGGCCAAGCTGTCCGGCGGCGTTGCAGTGATCAAGGTTGGTGCTGGTTCCGAAGTAGAAATGAAAGAGAAGAAAGCCCGCGTTGAAGACGCCCTGCACGCTACCCGTGCAGCCGTTGAAGAAGGCGTGGTACCTGGCGGTGGCGTTGCGCTGATCCGCGCTCTGCAAACCCTGAACGATCTGAAAGGCGACAACGCTGATCAGGACGTAGGTATCGCCGTTCTGCGCCGTGCCGTTGAAGCACCGCTGCGTCAGATCGCTGCCAACAGCGGTGACGAGCCAAGCGTTGTGGTCAACGAAGTCAAGAACGGCAAAGGTAACTTCGGTTACAACGCTGCGACTGGCGAATACGGCGACATGATCGAAATGGGCATCCTGGACCCAACCAAGGTCACCCGTTCCGCGCTGCAAGCTGCATCGTCGATCGGCGGTCTGATCCTGACCACCGAAGCTGCTGTTGCTGAAGCGCCGAAGAAAGAAGGCGCAGCTGGCGGCGGCATGCCAGACATGGGCGGTATGGGCGGCATGGGCGGCATGATGTAAGCCAGCCTTACCCCTGTACTAAAAACCCCGTCTGCGAAAGCAGGCGGGGTTTTTTATTGCCTCCATTTTGAGAATCACACCAATCCCTTGTAGGAGCGAGGCTTGCCCGCGAAGGCGTCAGTTCAGGCGCCGACCGGCTCCGTTTTGCCTACGTGCTCAACCTTCACCGCTGGCTGGTACAAAATCCAATAATAAGACCCCAGGCAAATCAGCCAGCAGAACACCGCCGTCCACACGTTATGCGAGAAAAAATGCGCCCCCTGCAGCATGCGGCCAATGGAAAACACCGAGCCCAGGGCGAAAGCGAAAACCAGCGCCGCACGCGCCATGCGTGGGCGACGATCACGCAACACGAAGAACAGCGCAAACAGGGTGAAACCGGTCGCGGCATGACCGCCAGGCCAGCAACGCCCCGGTTTTTCCGTGGCCGGACGCGGGCTCAACAATTCGCTGTAGGTCTCGTGACCGCCGAATTGCTCAAGGCTCCACGGGCATTGCACCGCCGTCACCGCCTTCATCGGCGTGACGAAAGAAGTCGCCAGCCCCAAAGACAGCACCAGGCAGCCCAGTTCCCGCTTGAACGGTTTGAGCCGGGTCATGAAGAACGAACCGGCAAAACCGAGGATCGCCAGCACCGAGAAGGCGATGACCACTTGCTTGGCCCGATCGTGCAGGATGGTTTCCAGGAAGTAACTGTGCCGCCCGATGAAATTCCCGGCGACCGGGTCGTAGAACAGCCTGGCCAGGTCCATGTCCAGGGTCGTCAGTTCGAGCAATACCAAAATGATTGCTGTAAAGGCAGGAACACCCAGGCACACCCAGAAGTTGAGCGGTCGGGAAGCGGGGCGTGCAGAGATCGAAACCATGGCGAATCCTTGGTCAGTAAAATGTTCTTGAATACGCAGCCGCGCGGAGTCTGAGCTCTATCCTGTCGTCAGGCTGTGAACCGATAGTGAAAAAAACGTTGAGGCCTGGGCCGGACATTTCGCTTAACAGACGACTGCACACAACCCTGGCCCTGAGCCACACTTGGCCTTAAGCTGCGCGGGCCAAGACGGCCGTTACTGTGTACGGAGAAGGTGCCCATGCGAATTTTATTGGTTGAAGACAACCGCGATATCCTGGCCAATCTGGCTGATTACCTGGGACTCAAAGGCTATACCGTGGATTGTGCACAGGACGGTTTGTCGGGCCTGCATCTGGCGGCCACCGAGCATTACGACTTGATCGTGCTCGATATCATGCTGCCCGGCATCGACGGTTATACCCTGTGCAAGCGCCTGCGCGAAGACGCCCGGCGCGACACGCCGGTGATCATGCTCACCGCGCGCGATCAACTGGACGACCGCCTGCAGGGCTTCAAATCCGGTGCCGACGATTACCTGATCAAACCCTTCGCCTTGTCTGAACTGGCGGCGCGGGTCGAAGCCGTGATGCGGCGCACCCAGGGCGGCGGTCGCCGGACCTTGCAGGTCGGCGACCTGAGTTATGACCTCGACACGCTGGAAGTCTCCCGCGAAGGCCGATTGCTCAAGCTCAATCCGGTAGGCCTGAAGTTGCTGGCGGTGCTGATGCAAAAAAGCCCGCATGTACTGCGCCGCGAAATTCTCGAAGAGGCCCTGTGGGGCGATGACTGCCCGGACAGCGACAGCCTGCGCAGCCACGTCCATCAATTGCGCCAGGTGATCGACAAGCCGTTCGCAAAACCGCTGCTGCACACCGTTCATGGTGTGGGTTACCGCCTGGCCGAGGGGCGTGATGGAGTTTAGACAGAGCCTTGCTCAACGGATCATCATTGCCTTTGCGCTGATGAGCGCACTGGTGGCGGGTGCCTTTGCCATGGGCATCGTCGCCACTGTTCACCTGGTGGAAGAAAAACTGATCTCGGCGGGCCTGGGCGGCGATTTGCAGCGCCTGTTGCTGATGGACAACGTCTCGGACTGGAGCCATCGCCCGGAACCGGACCAGTTGTTCTATTTCAGCGGCGGGCCGGGTGATTTCGAGTTGCCCAAGGACTTGCGGCACCTGGACTCGGGGTTTCACGAAGTCTTTCGCGAGCAGCTGTCGTACCACGCGATGGTCGAGATCGTCGATGGCCGGCGGTATGTGCTGTTGCAGGACCAGAGTGACTTCGAAGAACGCGAGCGGGTGCTGTTTGCCGTAGTGCTGGTGGGCTTCGTGCTGAGTCTGGCGCTGGCGGTGTTCCTCGGCTGGGTGCTGGCCCGCAAGGTAATGGCGCCGGTGGTAAGGCTGGCGCGCCAGGTACGTCATCGCGATCAGTTGCTGGGGCTGGCACCGCCACTGGCGCCGGATTATGCGGCCGATGAAGTGGGCGAGCTGGCCGTGGCCTTCGACGCTACCCTTGGCCGTTTGCGCCAGGCGTTGACCCGCGAACGCATGTTCACCAGTGACGTCAGCCATGAACTGCGTACGCCCTTGATGGTGCTAGCCAGTTCCTGCGAGTTGTTGTTGGAAAACCCCGGTATCGATCAGCGCGGCCGTGCCCAGGTAGAGCGAATTGCCCGCGCCAGTGAGGAAATGCGCGAGTTGGTACAAACCTTCCTGATGCTCGCCCGCACCCAGCGCGAAGACGCCGGCATGTCTGCGCAGCAGACGCTGGGCGAAGTGGCCGATGGCTTGATCAACCTGTGGCGCGAACCGATCGAGGCCAAAGGTCTCAAGTTGATCGTGGACCAGGGAACCCCCAACAAAACTCGTTACAACGCAACGCTCCTGCATGCGGTCATGGGCAACCTGCTGCGTAACGCTCTGCATTACACCGACCGGGGGTTTATCCGCCTGAGCCTGATGCCCATGGGGTTCATGGTCGAGGACAGTGGCGTAGGCATTCCCGAGGAAAAACGCGAAGCGATGTTCGAGCCTTTCGTGCGAGGCAGCGAGAAACGCGGAGAGGGTCTCGGGCTTGGGCTATCGTTAGTACAACGGATTTGTGAAAACCAGGGCTGGAGTGTCAGCCTGACGACCATGGAACCCAATGGCTGTCGTTTTCAGGTCCAGTTCAATGCATCGACCGTGAGTTGATGGCCGCTGAAAGGTTGATTGAAATCGCTGCCTTGTAATACCTCGAAATGATTCGAGGTACTCATGACAAATTTTTCACAATCGCATGACCTGAACCTCACACATCGCTACCTAAGGTGGTCGGTATCAGAGCTCAGGAGATTGATGATGGTGGATGGCCCGATCAAACTGGATTTTTCCAACAAATACGACGATCAACACGCCCAACGTTACTTGCGCAAGCACAAGGATGGCGTGGGTCGCCGCTTGTCTCACTGGCGCGATGAGCAGATGGCGCGCAAGGCGTTGACGTTGGTCGGCGAACCGGGCCTGGTCCTGGATCTGCCCTGTGGCGCGGGGCGCTTCTGGCCGTTGCTGGCGGAAAAACCCAACCGCGTGATCATCGGTGCCGACAATTCCGAGTCCATGATCAAGATCGCTACACAGTCGCAACCGGCTGAAGTGGTGAAACGGGTACAACCCTTGCAGACGTCTGCGTTCGACATCGCCTTGCCGGATAACGCCGTCGACAGTATTTTCTGCATGCGTTTGCTCCACCACATCGGTGAAGCCGAGCATCGACTGGCGATTTTGCGCGAATTCGAGCGCGTCAGCCGTGACAGCGTCATCCTCTCGCTGTGGGTCGACGGCAACTTCAAAGCCTGGAAACGCAAGCGCGCGGAGAAAACCCGTGGGCAGGAAGGTTACCAGAATCGATTTGTGTTACCGGTGGCTACCGTAGAAAAAGAGTTTGAGCAGGCAGGTTTCCGTATTCAGGAACGTATCGACTTTTTGCCGCTCTATGCCATGTGGCGAGTTTATGTATTGCGCAAGAGGTAACAGATGGCAGAGCAGTGTGCAGCAGGATCGGACGTCGCTTCCCAGGACCCATTCGATTACTACTGGAATCAGCGCGGTGAATGGGTGGAAGAACCCAATGTTCGGCGCGGTGGTGAGAGTGGCGTGCAGCGCCTCATGGGCAGTGACGGACAACTGCTTTACGTAAAACGCCAGACCGGCCATATCCATCGCGGTCTTTTGCACCCTTTCGGACGGCCGACGGTGTTGCGCGAGCGTGATGCACTCACCGGCCTGCGTCTGCTCGATGTGCGGGTTCCGGAAATCGTTTTCTGTGGTGCGCAACGCGATCCCGTGCACAAATGGCGCGCATTGCTGGTGACCAAGTCCCTGGACGGCTTCGAGGAAATCGAGCATTGGTATGCCGGTGGTGGACGCGAGCGCCATGGCGAGGCTGTGCACGATCGTGTGCTCAAGGACCTGGCCGAGAACCTGGCGCGGATGCACAAGGGGCGTTGGCAGCACAGCTGCATCTATATCAAGCACGTATTCGTTCGCGTCACCGGTGAGGGCGAGGCTGCTAAAGTCGAGGTTGCCTTGATCGATCTGGAGAAGTGCCGGCAGCGATTGAGCGCTCGGCAGGCGGCCGCGCATGACATGAAACAGCTGCGCCGCCACTCGTCATTCAGCGCGACGGACTGGAAGAAACTCGTCTATTTTTATGAGACGGCGTTTGGCAGCGCTATCAAAGGTTTATAGAAATGAAACTTGAAGTTGCGCGAGGTTTGTTTCTGGTAGGAGCCTTGGCAGTTGCTTCACTCGCGGTGGCCGCATGGGAGCAGCCCCGCACGCAAGTCCTCAGTTCAGTACACAGTGACGCGCACTGTCCGTTGCCACGGGTTGCCAAGGCATCCGTCGCGACTCAACCCGATCATGATTTGTTGCTGTTCATGTTCGGGCTTTCTCAAGGACTGAGGCCGCAAAGTTGAACAGATTGAAGCCCAAATAAAAGGCCTCGCTGATGCGAGGCCTTTTTTGTTACAGAGCGTGGGAACGATCTTGGCGTGAGGGTTTATCGGGTTTTGCCAGTAGGGTATACACACACGGCAGCACAAACAGGGTAAACAACGTCCCAATCGACATCCCCGTGGCGATAACCGTACCTATATCGAACCGGCTCACCGCCCCCGCCCCCGTGGCGATGATCAAGGGCACCATGCCGAACACCATTGCCGCCGTAGTCATCAACACCGGACGCAGACGAATGGCCGCGGCTTCCTCCACCGCCTCGCGGGGCGTCAGGCCCTTGTCCTTGCGCAGCTGGTTGGCGAATTCGACGATCAGGATCCCGTGCTTGCTGATCAGGCCGATCAACGTCACCAACCCGACCTGGGTATAGATGTTCATGCTCGACCAGCCGAGGAACAGCGGCAGCAAGGCGCCGCAGATCGACAGCGGGACGGTCACCAGGATCACCAACGGGTCGCGGAAGCTTTCGAACTGGGCAGCCAGTACCAGGAAAATGATCGCCAGTGCCAGGCCGAAGGTCACCCATAGCGCACTGCCTTCCTGAACGTACTGCCGCGATGCACCGGCATAGTCGAAGGCAAAGCCCGCCGGCGCTTCTTCCCGGGCGATCTGCCGCACCGCGTCGATGGCTTCACCCATGCTGACCAGCGGCACCCCGGAAAGGATCGCCGAGTTGAGTTGCTGGAACTGGTTCAGTTGCCGAGGGCGCGCCCGGTCGGTCACGGTGATCAGGGTCGAGAGGGCGAGCAGTTCGCCCTGGGTGTTCTTGACGTAGTAGTTGTTCAGCCAGTCAGGGTTGTCCCGGAAGGGCCGCTCGACCTGGGCGATGACTTTGTAACTGCGGCCATCAACGGTGAAACGGTTGATTTCCGCCTCCCCCAGCAAGGTCGCGAGTGTCCCGCCCAGATCCTGCATCGACACGCCCATCTGGGCAGCCTTGGCACGGTCGATATCCACCACCACTTCGGGCTTGTCGAAGGCCAGGTCGACGTCGACGAAGGCGAATTTGCCCGACTCCATCGCGCGCTTTTTCACCCGATCAACCACTTGCAGCAGCAACTCGTAGTCGTTGGCGGTGTTGATCACGAACTGGAACGGCAGACCCTCGCCCGTGCCCGGCAGGGAAGGCAGGTTGAAGCCGAAAACCTGCAAGCCTGAAATGCTCTCCAGCTTGGCCTGAACCTCGGGCAGGATCTCCATCTGAGTTCGGCTGCGCTCGTTCCAGGGCTTGAGCAGGAAACCGCCGATCCCCGATTGCACACCGTTGAAGCCGTTGATCTGGAACGACGAGTAGTACTCGGGAAACGCCTTGAAGATCGCGATGAATTCGTCGGTGTAGGTGTTCAAGTAGTCGAGATTGGTCGGTTGCGGGGCGTTGGCCAGCATGAAAATGATGCCCTGGTCCTCCTCCGGCGCCAGTTCCGACTTGGTGAACTTGAGCAGCACGGGAATCAGGCACAGCACGATCACCGCGAACACCAGCACCACCGGCCGGGTGTTGAGGGTGCCGTGCAGCATTGTCTGGTAACGGCGCTTCAGGCCTTCGAAAATCAGGTCCAGGCGATGGGCCAGGCCCGTGGGGTTTTCATCGTGACGCAACAGCAGGGCGCACATCATCGGCGACAGGGTCAGGGCGACGATGCCGGAGATCACCACCGCACCGGCCAGGGTCAGGGCGAACTCCTTGAACAACGCCCCGGTAAGGCCCGTCAGGAAGCCGATGGGCGCATACACCGCCGCCAGGGTGATGGTCATCGAGACAACCGGCATGGCGATTTCCCGGGCGCCTTCTATGGCGGCGTCCAGCGGTGTCTTGCCTTCCTCGATGTGGCGGTGGATGTTTTCCACCACCACGATGGCGTCGTCCACCACCAGGCCGATGGCCAGCACCATCGCCAGCAGGGTCAGCAGGTTCAGGGAGTAACCCATCATCTGCATGAAGAACATCACGCCGATCATGGACAGCGGAATGGTGACTACCGGGATCACCACCGAGCGCAACGCACCGAGGAACAGGAACACCACCACAATCACGATCAGCACCGCTTCGAACAGGGTCTTCACCACCTCATCGATCGATGCCTGGATGAACAGCGTCGCGTCGTAGGCGATTTCCCCCTTGAGATTCGGCGGCAACTGGGCCTCCAGCTCCGGCATGATCTTGCGCACTTCCTTGATCACGTCCAGCGGGTTGGCCGCTGGCGTGGCCTTGATGCCGATGTACACCGAGGGCGTACCGCCGAACGAGCTGATGGAGTCGTAGTTTTCCGCCCCCATCTCGACCCGCGCGACATCGCGCAGCAGCACGCGACTGTCACCCTCAACCTTGAGCGGGATCGCGGCGAAGGCTTCGGCTGATTTGAGTTCAGTGTTGGCGTTGATGCTGGTGACCACGTACTCGCCCTTCAATTCACCAGCGGCGGAAAGGAAGTTGTACTGGCGCACCGCGTTGGTCACGTCGCTGGCGCTCAGGCCGAAGCCGGCCAGCTTCGCCGGGTCCAGCCACAGGCGCATGGCGAATACCTGGTTGCCGAGAATCTCGGCTTCGGCCATGCCCGGCAGGGTCGCCAGTTTCGGCTGGATGACCCGCGACAGGTAGTCGGTAATCTGCGGGTTGCTCAGTTCCTTGCTGAAGAAACTGATGTACATCAGCGCCGAGGCATCGGCGGCTTCCTTGCTCAGCACCGGGTCTTCGGCATCCTGGGGCAGCTGGTTCTTGACCTCGTTGGCCTTGGCCAGCAGCTCGGTGAACAAACGGTCGGTGTTGGAGCCAATGCGCGCATAGATCGAGATCACCGAGAAATTCTGGCGACTGACCGAGGTCATGTAGTCGATACCCTCGGCGCTGGCGAGGCTCTGCTGCAACGGTTGCGTGATGTAGCCCTGGATGGTTTCGGCGTTGGCCCCGGGGTACGCGGTGGTGACCGTGATCAGGGCATTTTCCATTTGCGGGTATTGACGCAGAGGCAACTTGCTCCAGGCCTGGAAACCCAGTAGCACAATCAACAGGCTGACCACGGTGGCGAGCACCGGGCGACGGATGAACGGGTCGGTAAAAGCCATTGGGGGTTCCTTGATCAGTCCGCGCGTGGCTGACTGTTCTTATCGGCCAGGGTCTTGTCGTCGCTGATGGCGATGTGCGCTCCGTTGTCCAGTTTGATCTGGCCGGCCGTGACCACTTTTTCGCCGTTGCGCACGCCTTTGCTGATCACCACCTGACCGTCGCGGCGTTCACCGGTTTCAATGAACCGCCGTTCGGCGATCAGTACCGGTTGGCCCTTGTCGTCTTTTTCCAGGCTGCCGTCTTCGGCCTTTTTCTCTGCAACGACATACAGGGAGTTGCCGTAGAGCGTGTAGGTGATCGCGCTTTCCGGCACGACGATGCTCGGTCGTGGGTTGGGCAACATCACCTGCAGGCTGGCGAACATGCCGGGAAGCAATTTGCCATCGGGGTTGGCCAGGGTCGCGCGGACCTGCATGTTGCGCGTGCTGTTTTCCAGTTTCGGATTGATTGCACTGATGGTGCCCGGGAAGGTCTGGGACGGGTAGGCCGCGACGATGATTTCAACCGGCTGGCCGAGGGCGATCTTCGGCACCGATTGCTCGGGCACGAAAAAGTCGACGTAGAGGCTGCTGAGGTCTTGCAGGGTGGCGATCATGGTGCCACTGGCCAGGTAGTCGCCAACGTCCACCTGACGAATGCCGATGGTCCCGCTGAAGGGGGCGGCGATGCTTTTTTTGCCGAGCGCTGCCTTGAGTTGATTGACCGTGGCCTTGCTCTTCTTCAGTACCGCCGACAGTCGATCGAACTCGCCTTTGGAAATGGCCTGGCTGCCCACCAGCTGGCTACCGCGACCGTAATCGAGTTGGGCCAGCCCGAGGTCAGCCAGGGCGGTTTCGAGCAAGGCGCTTTCCACGGCGCTGTCCAGGCGCAGCAGTGGTTGGCCGGCCTTGACCTTCTGCCCGGACTCGAACTGCAAATCGACGACCGTGCCGTCGGTCTCCAGGCTCAGGTCTACGCCTTGCAGTGCCTTGAGGGTGCCTACGGTAGGCAGGCGCGCTTGCCATGGCTGTTCGGTGGCGGTGGCCACGGCGACGCTGATCGGCGGTTTGGGCGCAGAGAAGCCTTGGATCATCGTGTAGATGGAGAAGGCTTTATACCCGGCCAGCACCAGCACGATCAGCAGAACAACCCCCAACATGATCAGCATGCGGCGACGCAGCATATTTCCAGTTCCTTGGAGAAAATCAGGTGAGACAGTAGGGCACATTACCGCGAGTGGAAGCGTGAATCCAACTGGCACTTGTTACAGGCAGGCGCAAACCCTGTAGGAGCGAAGCTTGCTCGCGAAGGCAGTATGTCAGTCAACACGATGTTGAATGTGCGGCCGTCTTCGCGAGCAAGCTTCGCTCCTACAGGGAGTGAGGTGTTCAGATCAGGTGCAGGTGGTTGTCCCAGAGCCCTGCCGGCAGCTCCAGCGGTTTTGCAACCAGGTTTGTCTGACGGCAATCGTAGTACCGGCAACGCCCCTGGCCGGAGGTCACGACGAATCCATCGGCTACCGCGCCCACCCCGGCGCAATCGGGCAATGGCGCGTCCAGGCGCACTTCGCCGCTGTCCAGGTCCCAGATGAAAAAGCGGTTGCCCCGAGGCGCGGTCAACGCGACCAGGCGCAGGTCGCTGTGCACCGCAACGCTGGCGGTATAGTGCCCCATGGCCTGCAATTGATGCTCGGGCACCGGGAACGCCACGAACGGCTGGCCGGGACGCTTGATCGCCAGCAGCTCCGAATGCTCGTGAGCCGCCCCCATGAATTGCTGGCCGGCGACGATGGTGCCATCGCTGGCAATGCCCAGGTGCCGCACGCTGTTCATCTGCTGGCCGAGGGTTTCCTTGCTCAGCAGGGTGCCGTCGCGCTGCATCAGGACCAGGCTTGGCTCCATGGCGTTGAGGTTCATCTCGACCCGGCTTTCGGCTTCGGTGCGGATGCCGCCGTTGGCCACCACCAGGGTTTCGCCGTCGGGCATCCACGACACTTGATGCGGGCCGATGCCGTGGGTGGAAATCTCGCCGCTATGGACCAGGCGTTCGCCTTCGAACTTGTACACACCGAGCAGGCCGCGACCCGGATCGGTGGTGTCGTTTTCGGTGGCGTACAGCCAGTCGCCGCTGTGGTGGATCACCGCGTGACCGTAGAAGTGCCGGTTGGGCCGCGAGGTCACCGTTTGCAGCAACGTGCCGTCACGCAGGTCGATCAGGTAGCTCTCGGTGCCCGGACGCCGGGCAACGAACAGCGCGATCGGCAATGCCGGGTGGTTGATGATGTCATGGCAGCGCTGGCCGACCTGGGTGGCAAACACGCGGGTGCCGTCCAGCCGGTAACCGACGGCGTAGTGCTTGCCGTCGGTATCGTCCCGCGCCGAGAGCAGCAGCGGGCTTTGATCCTTGCGCTTGAACAGCGTCCAGCCGCCCAGTGTCACTGCTCCTAGCAGCAAACTCCCTAATGTCAGAGCCTGGCGTCGCAGCATGTCACTTGCCCTCATCAGTCACCGTCGTTGGCATTGAAGCCCAGTTGGATGCCCAGCGCCTTGGCCAGCTCGCCTTCGTGCAGGCGGTGAACGACGTTGAGGCTGTCGTAGAGATCGTTGAGTTGCTGGCGACCGGCGTCGTCGTTGAGCATTTCGGTCAACGAGCGCTGGTTGCTGGCGAACAATTTCAACGAGGCGGCATAGGCCGCGTCGATCTTGTCGGCCAATGGCTTCTGCTCGCTCGGCAACAGGCCGCGCAGGCCTTTGTTGTCGACACCTTCCCACACGGTTTTGGCGGCGGCCAGGCTGGCCTCCAGGGCGGTCAGGGACGACTGGCTGCGCCAGGCATCGGCCTGGAACGGTTGCGGCACGCCTTTGCTCTGGCGGCCCATCGGCGTACCGAGCTTCTTCTTCAAGGTATCGAGGGCGGTGACCTGCACGCGCAGCAGATCGGCGATCGCTTCGTGGGAGTCGGCGTAACGCTGGTTCGGGAACTTGCTCATCTGCGCGAGCATGCCGTCGGTGTTGTTCCAGCTTTTGAGAATTTCTTCAGCCAGTTCTTTCTGGCGCTCGCCAATGGCGATCAGCAGTGGGCAGTACTTGGTTTTTTGCTCGGCATTGGCCACATCAGGCTTGCTGTCGAACAGGATGTATTCGTAGGCCGACAGGCCTTGAACCACCACGCTGGACTTGGCCAGGGCGGCGGCATCGATCTGCGGTTGAGCGCTGACCAGTTGCTCGACCTGGCGGCCGACCAGGTTCTTCTTGTCCGGCCAGAATTGCACCTGCCAGGCACGGTTACCCTCGGCCAGTGGACCGATCAGCAGCGGTTGCAGCTCGGCCCAGGCTTTTTGCGCGTGCAGGAAGTCGGCGCGGGCGGTTTCCAGGTTGGCCTTGCCTTCGCAGTAGGCGAGGGCGCTGACGGCCAACTGGCGGTCTGCTTCAACCCAGCGGGTGTAGGTCGGCAGAATCACTGACTTGGCGATCGCCGCCGAGGTGACGGCTTGTGGGTCCTGCGGCGAGCAGGCGCCCAGGGCTAGCGCGGCAAGGCTGGTGAACAACAATTTGGGACGGAACATGTCGGGCTCCCGCGGGAAGATGCGTATTAAAGGGAATTCAAGAAGGCCAGCAACGCAGCGCGCTGCTCGGCATTGAAAGACAAAACCTGTTGCTGCGCCGCTTTTGCCTCGCCGCCATGCCAGAGCACGGCTTCGAGCAGATTGCGGGCGCGGCCGTCATGCAGGAACTGGGTGTGGCCACTGACGGCTTCAGTCAAACCGATGCCCCATAACGGCGGGGTACGCCAGTCGCGGCCACCGGCCTGGAATTCAGTGCGGTTGTCGGCCAGGCCGTCGCCCATGTCATGCAGCAGCAGATCGCTGTACGGGCGAATCACTTGATTGGCCAGTTCAGGTTCGGCGGCGTTGGCGGCGGTGGTGTACTTGGGTGTGTGACAGGATTGGCAGCCGGCCCGGTAGAACAGGTTCTTGCCGGCCAGCACTTGAGGCGTGCCGACATCGCGGCGCGCCGGTACGGCGAGGTTGCGGGTGTAGAACAGCACCAGGCGCAGGATGTTGTCGCTGACTTCCGGCTCGCCATCGGGGCCGTTGCCACTTGGTGCCTGCTTGCAGGCCGCTTGCGCCTCGGTGCAGTCGTCAAAGGGTCTCAGGCCGGTGGTGAGGCCCATATCACCGGAAAACGCGTGCACATTTTGTTGATTTAGGTTCGGCTGCCCGGCTTTCCAGCCAAATCGCCCGAGCACGGTTTTCTGCTGCACGTCATCCCAGACCCGGTTCGGGCGTCCGGCGATGCCGTTTTTCGCTTTAGCCTGCGCGTGCGCATTCGCCAGGATGGCCTCTTCAGGAATGGCCTCCAGCAAGCCCAGGCCAATCATCGGCGGTGCCACACGTGCCGAGAATCGCGTGTCGGGGTGCATCGGGCCGTAGTTCAGCTGGGTGATGTTCAGGCTTGGTTTGCGCAGTTCGACCTCGGTGCCGTCCTTGAAGCGAACCATTACCGGTGTGTAATCGACCCGCACTTTGCCTTCCGGCGTGACGCCGGGCACGGCCATGTCCTGGAACTGCCCGCCATAGACGGGTTCCGGTACGACACCCTGTTGCTCGATGACCTTGGCGTAGGCCGGGGTGTCGGGAATCGACAGGCGTACCAGCATCGACACGGCATTTTGCGCATCGGGCGCCGGCGGGTGACCGCGGCCGTCCTTGATATGGCAGCCCTGGCAGGCATTGGTGTTGAACAGCGGGCCGAGGCCGTCGCGGGCGGTGGTGGTCGAGGGAGCGATCACCCAGGGGTTGCGAAAGAAACTGTTGCCGACGCTGAAGTCCACGCGCCGCGACGGCGGCAGGTTGGCGGAGGGCAGCGAAAAGGCGTTCTGATCGGTCTTGCGCACGGTCGTGCCACCGCCGGAGCGGGCTTCACCGGGTTCGGCCTGGGTGAACTTCGGGGCGTCATCGCAGGCACTCAGGCCCAGGGCCAGCAACAGTGCGGACAAGCGAAGAGGCAGCGAGGGCATCAGACATCCTGCAAGACGAGCAAAACAAGGGCGCAAAGTCTAACAGGGGATGGGAATTTGAATAAGAGGAATTATCGTTTGCTTGATTTGGAGCAGGGTTAACCTGCAATCCTCGATCCCCTGTAGGAGCGAGCCTGTCGAATCGTCGCACCGTCGCAATGGTCGTTAACGATGACGCTGGAAGCCTGACACCCTGAGTCGCTCTCAGGTTCATCGCGAGCAGGCTCGCTCCTACAGGGGGGCGGTGTTGGGCAGGCATGAAAAAGGCGACCCGAAGGTCGCCTTTTTCTTAGCCAGCGTTGATCAGAACTCGTGATCAGCGTTGTCCGGGTTCAGGTCGCTGATACCCAGTTTGCCAGCGGCGGCTTCGATCGAACCGGTCTGCTTGACCAGGGATGCGATGGCGTCACGGACGATCTGGTTACCGGCGGTGTTGCCGGCAGCGATCAGCTGGTCGTAGTGCTCACCCTTGTTGGCGTGGTCGACGATGACCTGCATCTTGGCTTCGGTCGCAGCCAGATCGGCTTTCAGGGCGGTGTCTGCCGCCGGATCGACCTTGGCCACCAGGGACGACAGGCTGGCGCCGGTCATTTTGGTGCCGTCGACACGGGTGTATTCGCCCAGGTACACGTTACGCACGCCTTTGGCATCGTAGAACTGCGAGTTGTGGGTGTTGTCGCTGAAGCAGTCGTGTTCGTCTTCCGGGGAGTTGGCTTCCAGGGAAACCTTCATGCGCTCGCCCGCCAGTTCGCCCAGGGACAGGCTGCCCATGCCGAACAGCATTTTGCGCAGGCCGCTTTCAGCCGGTTCCGCTTCCAGGGTGGCGCGGTAGTTGTCGGCCACGTTCGGCTTCCAGTTACCGACCATTTCTTCCAGGTCGCTGACCAGCAATTGAGTCACGGACTTCAGGTAGGCACGGCGGCGATCGTTGTGACCGCCGGTGGCGCCTTTGCCTTCCAGGTAGTCGGAAGCTGGACGGTTGCCGGCGCCAGGGCCGGTGCCGTTCAGGTCCTGGCCCCAGAGCAGGAATTCGATGGCGTGGTAGCCGGTGGCGACGTTGGCCTCGGAACCGCCCAGCTCGTTCAGGCTGGCGAGTTTTTCCGGGGTGATGTCCTTCACGTCGACCTTGTCTTCGCCGACCTGGATTTGAGTATTGGCGATGATGTTGGCCGTGGCGCCAGGGTTACCCAGTGCGTGCTCGTAGGATTTGTCGACGTAGTCGATCAGGCCTTCGTCCAGTGGCCAGGCGTTCACCTGACCTTCCCAGTCGTCGATGATGGTGTTGCCGAAGCGGAACACTTCGCTCTGCAGGTAAGGAACGCGAGCAGCGATCCAGGCGGCCTTGGCGGCTTTCAAGGTGTCGGCGTTCGGCTTGGCGAGGAAGGCGTCGACGGCGCTTTGCAGGGTTTTCGCGGTGGATTCGGCATCGCTGTAAACAGCGAAAACCATGTCGGCATAATGCGCGACAACGGCTTTGGCAGCCGCTTCGTCGACCTTGCTGGCAGCGGCAGGTGCAGCGGCTGGAGCGGCCGGGGCTGCGGCAGTGCTGGCCGCTGGCGCAGGAGCGGCCGCTTTTTCTTTGTCTTTGCCTTCACCGCAACCGGCGAGGGAAATTGCGATGGCCAACAGACTGGCGGTAGCCAGAGGCATACGAATCATGGCGAACATCCTGCTTCGAGAGGGGGTGGTATAACGCGTCCGGCGCGCAAAACTGCCACATAATGCAAATCTTTCGCATTATGTGTAAAGGGTTGTGGTTGGAAATATTTCTTATTCACGGAACGATCGCGGCATCGTTGCATTCTTTGTAGGAGCCAGGCTTGCCGGCGAACCAGGCGATGCGGTGTGTCAGTCAGGCCGCCTTCGCCGGCAAGCCTGGCTCCTACAAGGGGGTTTACAAGATAGCGGCGTTACTGCGCTGGGCCTGCTTCAGGTAAGCCACCAGCTCCCGGGCCGGCAGGGGCTTGCTGTAGAAGTAGCCCTGACCCTCGTGGCAGCCTTCGGAGATGATGTAGGCCTCCTGCTCCAGGGTTTCCACGCCTTCGGCGATCACCTGCATGCCCAGGCTCTTGCCCAATTGGATGATGGCGCGAACGATGGTTGCGTCGTCATCGTCATCGAGCAGGTCCTGGACGAAACTCTTGTCGATCTTGATCTTGTCCAGCGGCAGGCTTTTCAGATAGCTCAGTGACGAATAACCCGTACCGAAGTCGTCGATCGCGATCAGCGCACCGGAGCGGCGCAGGCTGAGCAAATGCTGGGCGGCGGTGCTGATGTCTTCCATCAGGCCGGTTTCGGTGACTTCCAGCTCCAGGCTGCGCGGAGGCAAGCGATACATCTGCATCAGGTTGTTGATCACCCGTGGCAGCTCGGCGTGGTGCAGCTGCACGGTGGAAAGATTCACGGCCATGCGCATGTCGCTGAAGCCCTGGTCGTGCCAGTCGCGCAACTGCTTGCAGGCCTGGTCCAGCACCCATTCACCGATGGCGATGATGGTGCCGTTCTGCTCGGCCAGCGGGATGAACAGGTCTGGTGGTACCAGCCCATGGTCGGGATGCTGCCAGCGGATCAACGCTTCGACGCCGACCACCCGGTGATCGCGATAGCTGATCTGCGGTTGGTAGACCAGGTAGAACTGGTCGCGGGCCAGTGCATCGCGCAAGTCTTTTTCCAACTCGCGGCGGCGGCGCATTTCGGTGTCGACGCTGGCGATATAGAACTGATAGCGGTTGCGCGAGCGTGTCTTGGCCAGGGTCATGGTCTGCTCGGCTTTTTGCAGCAACTTCTCGGTACTGTCGCCATCCTCGGGGAACAAGGTAATGCCGATGGTGGCGCGCAGGCGGATCTGTTGATGATCGAGGGCAAACGCCGCTTCCAGGTCATCGAGAATGCTCTGGGCCAGTTCGGCGGCTTCGTAGGGTTGCTCGATATCGGCCTGCACCAGGGCGAACTGGTCGCCTCCCAGGCGGGCGAGGGCGCCAAGGCGTCCGCTGTGCGCGCGCAGGCGATCGGCCAGGGCCAGCAGCAACTGGTCGCCGGTCTGGTAGCTGAACTGTTCGTTGATGCCCTTGAAGTCATCGAGCCCGACACACAACACCGCGACCCGGCGTTGCAGCTTGCCGGCATCGACGAGGATCCTGTCCAGCTGTGTTTGCAATTGCTGGCGGTTCGGCAGGCCGGTAAGGAAATCGTACTGGGCCATGCGCAACAGGCTGTTTTCCGCTTCGTGGCGCAGGTGGGTGTTGCGCTCGATGGATTCGAGCAACTGGTTGGCGGTGTTGATCCACAGCCCCAGTTCGTTCTTCTCATGGCCCTTGAGCAATGGAATCTTATGCTCGCTGGGGCGGTCGGGGTTGATTTCGGTCAGGTGTTCGATGATCCGCGACAGGGGTTTGGTCAATAGCCAGTGATAGACCAGGTACAGCACCAGGCCCATTGCCATGGCACGCAGTACCCCGGAAATGAAGATGATCACCGAACTGACGATGAAGCCCTTGCCGTAGGTGGCGGTGTCGAGGGTGATGCTCAGGTCGCCGTAATACTCGCTGTAAGGCCCGCGTCCCACCAACTGGGTGGTGAAGGTGCGTTCCTTGCCGAGGATCAGGTCGGTCAGCCAGCGACTGCTGGAGTGCTGCAGCTCACGGGATTTCTGCGCCAGCATGGCCTCGTTGGGATGGCCAATGGACGCCTGACGAACCGCATCATCCTGAAACAGGCCTTCGATCACCTGCATGCCCATTTCCCGGTCCAGGCTGTAGACGGCCTGGGTCGAGGGGTCGCGGAACATGTCGAGGATGCGTTCGGCATCACCGGCGACGGCCTGGCGGGTTTTATAGGCATCGAACACGATCTGTGCGCAGCTCAAGACCACGCCGACGATCAATGCCGACAGGAGCACGACCCGGAGCAACTTCACCGACAAGCTGTTCTTGAGTTCCAGCTTCAAAGGGTAATTCCTTGTTCCGTGCGGGTAGCATCAAGTTGCCATGAGTATTGGCAATCCCGTGATGGCAGTCAAAGGGACAATCCATCCTGCGGAATTTTGCCTGCAGCTTGGCCGATTTGCTGTGTCTGGGGCAATTGCCCGATCAGTAATGTGTCGGTAGTCGAGTCCTTCAACTTGAGGGGAATTGGGACAAAATTTCCTTTCGTTAGATGTTAGACGGCTGTGGCGTTGAGGCAAGGTGCCGGGCGCTGCTTTTGGACTGGTCGCTCGCCCACAAAAAAGGCGACCCCCTGCGGGAGTCGCCTTGGCTTCAACTACGGTTGTCGCCTATTCCGACAGTTTGTAGGCAATCACATAGTCACCCTGTTTGGTGCCCAGCGAACCGTGACCGCCAGCCACGACCAGCACGTATTGCTTGCCGTCCTTGCCGGTGTAGGTCATCGGCGTGGTTTGCGCGCCTGCCGGCAGGCGACCTTCCCACAGTTGCTTGCCGTTTTTCACGTCGTAGGCACGCAGGTACTGGTCGAGGGTGCCGCTGAGGAAACCGACGCCGCCAGCGGTGGTGAAGGTGCCGCCCAGGCTCGGGACGCCCATGCTCAGAGGGATCGGAACCGGCGAGCTGTCACGCACGGTACCGTTCTTGTGCATCCAGATTTTTTCATGGGTGGTCAGGTCGATCGCGGCCACGTAGCCCCACGCTGGCGCCTGGCACGGCAGGCCCATTGGCGACAGCAAGGCTTCGAGCACCACGCCGTACGGCGCGCCCTTGTTTGGTTGCACGCCTTCGGTTTCGCTCTTGCGCGGTCCTTGGGCGGCGATTTCGGCGGCCGGGATCATTTTCGATTTGAACGCCATGTAGCTCGGGTTCACGAATGCGATCTGACGCACCGGGTCAACGGAGATACCGCCCCAGTCGAACACACCGAAGTTGCCTGGATACACGATCGAACCCTGCAGCGACGGCGGGGTGAACGGGCCGTCGTAGCGCATGGATTTGAAGTCGATCCGGCAGATCAGTTGGTCGAACGGCGTGACGCCCCACATGTCGCGCTCTTGCAGCGGCGGCGGCATCAGGTTCAGGTCGGATTTCGGCTGCGTCGGCGAGGTGTGGTCGCCTTCCACCGCGCCTTGCGGCACTGGCACTTCGTTGATCGGCACGATGGCCTGGCCGGTGCTGCGGTCCAGCACGTAGATGCTGCCTTGCTTGGTCGACGCCAGGACGGCCTGTTTCACGCCATCAGCGGTTTTCAGGTCCATCAGGGTCGGCTGGCCGCCGACGTCCATGTCCCACAGGTCATGGTGGGTGAACTGGAAGTGCCAGCGCACTTTACCGGTGGCGATGTCCAGGGCGGTCAGGCCGGCCGCGTGCAGTTCCGATTCAGGGGTACGCGCGCCACCGAACTGGTCCGGGGTCTGGTTGCCCATCGGCAGGTACAGCATGCCGAGTTTTTCATCGACCGCGAACATGGACCACATGTTCGGCGAGTTGCGGGTGTAGGTCTTGCCCTCGGCAATCGGCGTCGTATCGTCCGGGTTGCCGCTGTCCCAGTTCCACACCAGCTTGCCGGTGTGCACGTCGAACGCGCGGATCACGCCGCTTGGCTCGTCGGTGGAGACGTTGTCGGTGACATGGCCGCCAATCACCACCAGGTCCTTGGTGACCGCGGGTGGCGAGGTGGAGTAGTAACCGCCGGCCGTGAAGCCGCCGATGTTGGCGCGCAGGTCGACCTGGCCCTTGTCGCCGAAGTCTTCGCACATCTTGCCGGTGTCGGCATTCAGCGCGATCAGGCGGGTGTCGGCGGTCGGCAGGAAGATCTTGCGCGGGCAAGCGCTGGCCGGGGCCGGGCTGGCCGAACCGGTCGGGCTCTGTTCGGAGGCATACACCGCGTCATCGTGATAGGTCACGCCACGGCAGGTCATGTGCGCCCAACCCTTGAAGTTCGCCGCATTCTGCGTCGAGAGCTTCGGATCGAAACGCCAGATTTCCTTGCCGGTGTCCGGGTCCAGCGCGATCACCTGGCTGTGCGGCGTGCACACGTAGAGCATGCCGTTGACTTTCAGCGGGGTGTTTTCGGCGGTGGTTTCGCCCGGGTCGTTCGGCCCTGGCAGGTCACCGGTGCGGTAGGTCCAGGCCGGTACCAGCTTGTTGACGTTTTGCGGGGTGATCTGCGCCAGCGGCGAGTAACGGTCACCGTGGGCGCTGCGGCCGTAGGAGTTCCAGTCACCGTCGGGCATGGCCGGGGCGGTGTTGGTCATGCCCGGCACGCTGTCGCGGTCCAGTTGACCCTTGATTTCACCCGGGTTGGTGAACTGGCTGGCCAGGGCCGTTGCGCCCGCGATCACCACGGCCACGCTCAGGGCGCCGGTGCCCAGGGGGGCGGCGCCATCACGCAGCAGTGGACGACGAAACCACGGCAGCAACATGACCAGGCCCAGCGCGAACAGCATCGCCAGGCGCGGCACCAGCTGCCACCAGTCGAGGCCGACTTCCCACAGTGCCCAGACGGTGCTGGCGAACAGCACCAGTGCGTACAGGCCCAGCGCGGCACGGCGCGCGGCGATCAGCAGGAGGCCGGTCAGCGCCAGGCCGATACCGGCCAGCAGGTAGTACAGCGAGCCGCCGAGCATGCTCAGCTTGATCCCGCCGGCCAGCATGGCCAGGCCCATTAGCAGAAGCAGAATGCCGAGCAGGGTCGGCAATAGACGGCTTCGACTCAAAGCACCGTCAGTGCTCATAGTGTGGTTCTCCGTGACGTTTCAAGTGGTCCCGCGCAGGTTCACTGTAGATGACGATCCTGCGGGGGCGTGGTTCATATAAAACTGGTTGGGGCGCCGCATTCCCTTGTGGGAGCGGGCTTGCTCGCGAAAGCGGTGTGTCAGCCGACTGTAATGTTGGGTCTGATGGCCTCTTCGCGAGCAAGCCCGCTCCCACAGGTTTTGCGTAATTCTCAGAAGGACGACTGGATCTTGATCCCGCCAATCAGCGCGTCATCGACCTCGTTCACGCCACCGGGGTGGCGGATGTATTGCAGGTTCGGGCGCACTGTCAGCCAGTTCGTGACGTGCACGCCGTAATAGAGTTCGGCGCTGTATTCGGTGTCCTGAGGTGGCAGGAAGGCCGGGTTGTCGTAGTCAAAGACTGCCTTGGCTTGATTGCTCGCCTGGGCATTCTTGCGATACGCCGGGTTGACGTGCACGCGGGCCATGGCAAAGCCGATGTCATCCCTGGCACGGGCGTCGAACAGGCCTTTGTAGACGAGGCCAGCCTGGACATAGTTGTCGATGGCGTTGGTCTTCTTGTCGTGCATCGTGCCGTTGGCGAACAGGCTCAGGCCACGGGAATGGTCGCTGGCGATGCTGGTGACTTGCTGCTGCAGGCCGAGCCACACACCGTGCTTGCTCGATGCGCTGCGGTAAGCCTCGCCACTCAGGGCGGCAGGCTGGCCGTTGCTGTCCTTGTAGACATCCTTGGCGTCGGCGTTGCTGTAGTAATAGCCGGCACGGTATTCACCCGGCAGACCGTTGAGCTTTGGCGTCCACACCAGTTCCACCGGCAGGATTGCCCCTTGGGTGCCGCTGCCGCTGAGCTTGAAGCCGTTGTCGCGGTCGAGGTTCGACGGGTTTTGCTCATAGGCGCCGACCTGCGCGTACAGCTCCGGAGTCAGGTGATACTTGACCCGCAGCGCCCACTGGCTGACGGGCCAGTTGTACCAGATGTCGCCCACCCAGTTGCCGACCTGGGAGCCGCAGAACGCCAGGTTCTGGAAGTCACAGGGAAAGCTGTTGAAGTCTTCGCCTTCGCCGAAGCGGCCGACCTTGATGTCGAGTGTCTGGTCGAAGAATTTCTGCTGGTACCACATCTGCGTCAGGCGCGTGGTCTGGCCACGGCCCCAGACTTCCTGCGCCGAGGTGAATCCGCCGACCCGCGGGTCGTTGATCCGGTCGTTGCTGATGTTGTTGCCGCTGCGTTTGGTGATGGTCAGCTGGAACTCGGCGTCGTCCCAGCCGAGGATTTTCTGCAGGTCCAGGTGAGTGCCAAGCGCGAACTGATCGCTGTAGCGAGCGGTGCGATCGTGGTCGTAGCCGCCATGCAGATTGCTGCCCATTTCGCCGGTGTAGTCGATCTTGAAGTCGTAGCCCTTTGCCAACAGCTCGCTGCGGGTGCCGTTCCAGTCACCGAGCATCCACGGTGAGTCGCTGTCGAAGGCGGGCGCCGCCTGGCTAGCAATGGCGAGGCTCAAAACGCTAAGCCCGGCGAACAGGCTCAAAGCTTTTTGGCGAGTGAAAGACGTAAAGACAGCGCTGTCTTTCGAAAACTGTAAATCAGGCATAGGGAAGAAATTCTTGATCTTTTTCTGGGGAATGAACTGAAAGCAGCAGGGTGACGCGGGCAGCGGAAGCGTTTCAGCTGGGACGGGCGTAAGGATAATGTTCTGTTACAAATAGAGAAAGGGCTTTTACTGACAAGCTGCCTTTCGAAATCGGTAACAGTAGGCGCAGATCACCTACATTAAACACACAGCACACAGAGCGCTTCCCCCGAGCGAAGCCCTCGGCTAAGGTGCGCGCCTTCTGCATTTCCACTTCGCCCAAAGGCCTGGCATGAACGAACACAACCCCGATCCGCTGCACGGCGTGACCCTGGAACAGATCCTCAATGCACTGGTGACCCATTACCAATGGTCGGGGTTGGCCGAGCGCATCGATATCCGTTGCTTCAAGAGCGATCCGAGCATCAAGTCGAGCCTGGCATTCCTGCGCAAGACGCCGTGGGCGCGGGAGAAGGTCGAGCGCCTGTACGTGAAACTGATGCGCACCAAGCGCCCGGTCTGAGCATGGGGCAGCCGACTGCCGCACGGCGGCGTTTTGTGGCGGGTGCCGCGATCCTCGGTTGGGCGGGATTGAGTATTCAGCTGTACCTGATCCTCTATTCACGCTGGAGCATCGACGCCAGCCTGATGGGCGGGTTGCTGAGTTTTTTCAGCTTTTTCACGGTGTTGAGCAACACCCTGGTGGCGACCGTCCTGACCTGCGAATGGACCTCCCGGGAATCGTCGTTGCGGCGCTGGTTTCTACAGCCATGGGTGAGCAGCGCGGTGGCGGTGAGCATCGCCGTGGTCGGCCTTGGCTACAGCGTATTGCTGCGCCATTTGTGGCACCCCGAAGGCTGGCAGTGGCTGGCCGATGAGCTATTGCATGACGTCATGCCACTGCTCTTCCTGGGCTATTGGTGGTGGTGCGTCCCCAAAGGCACGTTGCGCGTCTGGCACATCGGCCTCTGGGTGATTTACCCGCTGCTGTACTTCGCCTACTCGTTACTGCGCGGGCATGTACTGGCGGTGTATCCGTATCCATTCATCGATGTGGACAAACTGGGTTATCCACAGGTGTTCGCTAACGCCGGCGGGCTGCTGGCGGGTTTTGTGCTGATTGCGCTGATCGTGATCGGGCTGGATCGCCGCGCTCACTCGTCGTCGCTGTCGTCCAGGCGCCAGTAGCCGACCGCCTTGACGAACTGTTCGTCCAGCCCATGCTGGTCCAGCAGCACCCGGCGAATCTGCCGTGACATTTTGCTCTCGGTCGCCACCCACGCATACAGGCTGCCACCGGGCACCGTCAGTTGTTTCACGGTGCTCAACAAGTGGTCCTTGCCACCTTCGCGCAGCACCCAGATCACATCGACCTGCGCCGCACTTTCCAGCTTTTGCTGCTCGGCGCCGTTTTCCACTTCAATGACCACCAGTGCCCGCCGATTCGCCGCCAGGCCTTCGAGGCGTCGGGCGATGGCGGGCAGGGCGGTCTCGTCGCCGATCAGCAGGTAGCTGTCGAAGATATCCGGCACGATCATCGAGCCCCGGGGCCCGCCGATGTGCAGGAACTGCCCGGGTTGAGCCTGTTCAGCCCAGGTCGAGGCAGGGCCGTCGCCGTGCAGCACGAAATCGATATCCAGCTCCAGGGTTTCCAGGTCGTACCGGCGCGGGGTGTAGTCGCGCATGGCCGGCATCGGGCCGTTGTCTTTGCCGGCGCCGAGCACCAGGGTCTGCAGCGCCGCCTGTTGCTCCGCGTTTTGCGGGAACAGCAGTTTGACGTGGTCGTCGGTGCCGAGGCTGACGAAGCCGGCGAGCTCAGGGCCACCCAGGGTAATGCGGCGCATGCGCGGGGTCAGGTCGACGACGCGCAGCACCTCCAGACGACGGCGTTTTATTTCATGCATGACGCGGTGAATGGTTTGGGAAGGCACGATTACTTCAGTCATACGGCGGGCTCCTGGGCAGATTGAACGGCGGGGCCGTCGACAATGGCTTTGGCGGTGTTGTTGAGCAGGGTGGCGACGCGCTGGATTTCTTCGGCGCTCCAGCGGCCGTGGTGCAGTTGCAAGGCATGGCGCAGGTTATGCACAGCCTCGTGGATTTGTGGCGGGCGATCATGGCCGCGCAATGAACGCTTGCTGACGTCGATGCGTGTGCGCACGCCTTCCAGGGCAATCGCTTGCTCGCTTAAAGACAGACGTCCGGCGTCGGTCACGCTATAGCGTTTTTTTCCGCCTTCGGCATCGCCCTGGATCATTTCACTTTCTTCCAGAAAGGTCAGGGTGGGGTAGATCACCCCGGGGCTGGGGCTGTAGGCGCCGTCGAACATGCCTTCGATCTGGCGGATCAGGTCATAGCCGTGGCAAGGCTGCTCGGCAATCAGCGCCAGTAGCAGCAATTTCAGGTCACCAGGGGCGAACACCCGTGGGCCGCGGCCGCCGCGTTCGCGGCCGGGACGTTTTTCGAAGCCGTCACGGCCGTCGCCGTGTTCGCGGTGGGGGGAATGATGGTCTCTCATCTGCGTCCTCTCTCGTCGTGTTTAGATACAACGTAAGATATATCTTAAGAGAAAGCAAACACGATGGATCGGTGGTCAAGGGGGTGGTTTGTAGGAAAGCCCGGGCACGTTGCGGAAATCCGCTCAAGGAGATTTAGAGCTATTAATCTAATCGGGCATTTGGTATTTATATATAAGTGTCGACACGCCCGGAAATAAAGGACTTTATTCCTGTATGTTTTTTTAGTTAAAACTGTATGTAGTATGGTTCTTACGGTCAAATAGTTTAAAACTAATATTGTGAGGTTTTTTCTTTCTGGTTGTAGTTCACTTTTACTACGTGTCGTGTGGAATTTACGTACTTACTTTCTTAGGAAATTGGTTGATTATTCCCTTCGTCGAAAGTTGAGCCAAATCGCCACTATTTGAGGCGATAAAAATAAAATGCCGACTTTCACATACCAATTACTCGAAAAAACAGGTACTCCACAATGTTCAAGAAGTTCGCAATCGCCGTCCCGATGACCCTCCTGGCCCTGAACGCTTCAATGGCCTTCGCTGCGGAAGAATCGCGCACCTCCATCAACATCAGCGCCACCATTCCTACCCAGGTCTTCCATGCTCAACCTGTCAACCCTGACTTCGGTAAAGATGAAACAATGGCCTACCGCCTGGCCGATGGCACCTTGGAGCCGCTGCGTGCGACTTACGATGTTCGACACACCAACGGTTCGGTCGGTGCTTATGTGGAAGGCGGCCCGCAACCGCTGTTCAACGGTAGCAGCAACATCGCGCTGACCTATAGCTTCAACGGCGTCACCTTGACCGGCGCTTCTCAGGAAGTGGTTGGCGATACCGAGTCCAACGGCGGCATGCGGGCGGATCTGGTGATCGCCGCAGCCAAACCCACTGCCGCACAAACGGGCCTGTTCACGGCCACTCCAGTCGTGATCTTCGATGCTATTCCGCGCATCAACTAAGACTGCATGACTTAAGGCTCGGCCTTATTCGTTAACACTTGCCGGTCGATGGGCAGTTACTGCCTGTCGATCGGGTTTTAACGCACTTATCCTCAGAGTATTTCGTTCATGTTCCCGATGACTTCCATCGCGACGGCGCTTGCCCTTTTTTTCTGTGCAACGGCCTTGGCCGAACCAGCGGATAACGCTAATACGCCTCGAAGTTTGCTGGCGCAGGCCAAGGGTCTGCCCAGTGAGTTCGAAGAGCATTTTTTTGATGTGCCCCTGGCTGTGCGCGTGGAGCTCGACCAACAATTTCTCGGTGAGGCGATGGTGGTGTTAACACGCGACGATCGCATCACCCTCGTTGACTTCGCGGATGTCAGCGACAGCAGGCTCAAATCCAGTGAGCGCGACACCTGGTCAAATTATTTGAAGCAAGGTGTGGCGCTGGGTGGCTGCCAGGCCAACTGCCCGGAGCAACTGATGGCGGTGCACTACAGCCTGGAAAATTCACTGGTCTCGATCCTCACGGAAAACGCCGAGCGCGATGACCAGCCACCGCTTTATTACAGTCAACCTGAAGGCGGCAGTACCGGACTGATCGTGCGCAACCAGCTCAACCTCAACGGCGGCCAGAATCAGGACCTGGGTGGGCGTTATGGCCTTGAAGCCAGCAGCAGCCTGGGCAACTGGACTCAAGCGGTCAACATCCAACTGTCACGACTGGGTGGCCTGGATGATCAGACATATCACTCGGTAAACGAGCTCTACACCCAGCGCGAACTGGCGGGCAGTTTTCTACGCTTGGGTTTGTTCACACCCTCGTCCGAAGGGCTGACCCGGCAACCGCGTACGTTCGGCACCAGCCCCGACACGGCGCTGGGCGTGATGTATGGCAGCTCCGACAGCCTGGCCATCAATAACCCGAAGCCGGCGGTCTATCCGATTTATGTCACCGCCAACCGCCAGGGTTCGGTGGAAATCTACCGCGACGGTTTGCTGATCAATACCCAGGCGATGCCCGCCGGGTTGCAGACCCTCGATACCCGCCCGCTACCGGGTGGCATCTATGAAGTGGAAGTACGCCTGATCGAGGACGGTCAGATCACCTCCAGCACCCAGGAACTGGTCTACAAACCGAACAACTGGCGCAATCACGAAGAACGCTGGCGCTACAACCTGTTTGCCGGTCGTGAGTCCAAAGTACTCAGCAACTGGGATGAGCAGGACGATGGCGACATGACCGCGGGCGCGGCGTTCAACTTCCTGCTGCACCCACGGGTGATCCTGGGGTTGAGCGGGCGACAGGTGCGCGACGCGTTGCAGTACGGCACTTCGGTGGATTGGGCGATCGTCAACAATGCCAGTGTCTATGCCAACGTCTACCAGACCGAAGACTACGGCACCGGCCTGGATGTGCAGGGGCTGTATTCCTACGGCAGCGGCAGCATCGTCGCCAGCCACAACCGCAGCTGGCTCGACACCACTCGCCTCTACGACACCCTGCCCGACGGCACGCGGGTGCGCCAACGCAATGTGTTTGTCGGTCAGACCAGTAACTCGTCGCTTTCGGTGAATCACCGAATAACCGGCAAAAGCTCGGTCAATGCCAGGGTCTCCCACAGCGAAGGCAACACCGAAGGCACCGGCGTGGATCTGGGCTGGACCCAGCGCACCCGGCTGTTCGGCAGCGACGCCAACTGGCGGCTGTCATTGTTCGACCGGCCGGGCAGCTTCAGTTCGGGTGACGATCGCAACCGTGGCATCGACCTGAGCATCAACATTGCCTTGGGCGGCCCGGGTGAGCAGATCTCCGGCAGCATTGGCACTCGCACAGCCCGAGAGGGCGGGCGGGATAACAACGCCTCGGTCACCTACCGCAAAGACCTGCAGGATCACCTGCTGCAAAGCGTTTCGGCCACGGCCATCACCGACACCTATGGCGTCGGCATGAATGCGATGGCGACGATGCAAACGGACGTCCTCAACGCTGACGGTTTCATCCAGCGTTCGTCCTACAACAATGATTTCACCGGCGGCCTGAACCTGGACAGCACCGTGGCGGTGGGTGGCCAGAAGATGGTCATGACCAGCCAGTACAGCCGCAACGGCGCCGGCATGATCATCGATGTGGAATCCGACATCGACGGCATCGCCCTGCGCGCCGACGACTTGAGCGGTGGCAGCGCGCTGCTCAAGCCCGGGCGCAATTTCGTGCCGGTCACCGCGTACAAGAGCAGTTCGGTCAGCTTCGACTTCGAAGGCAATCACGTGCCGGCCGCGACCATCCAGCCGGCACGCTCCAGCTATCACCTGAACAAGGGCGGCGTCGAATATCGCCAGGTTCGCGTGATGAAAACCCTCACCGTGCTCGGTCGTCTGGTCGACCCCCAGGGCAACCCGCTCAAGGGCCACCACATCATCAACCATGCCAGTCGCGGGGTCAGTGAAGTGGACGGCTTCTTCTCCATGGAAATGAATGCCGGCTCGCCGACCCTGGAGGTTCGCCACGGCAGCCAGTTGCTGTGCCAGTTCCGCCTGGACCCGAGCCAAGGCCGCACGGAAAACAATGTGCTGATGATCGGCGACCTGCGGTGCACGCCGGATACGTTGGCGGATGTGGCCGATGCCATGCAGAGGGCGGGTTGATGGACTCAATGCCTGGATTTTTCAGAATGCTGAACCTTCTTGCGGCCCTCCAATGGACTGCTGCAAGAGGGTTGCTCATTGGCGCCTGCCTGGTGGTGTCGAGTCAACAGATCGAGGCGAAAGTGCTGCCGATCACGGCCACCTTCAACCCGGACCCGAATAACCCGCAGAAAAACGAGTTCAAGAACACGACGCCCAGTATGGGCTTCTGTCGGGACAATCCGGTCATCTGCCAGTATTACGGCATCTTCAGCCTCCGGTCTCATGTGACGAGCGAGCTCTTTGGTCCCATCGAGGCCAACCATTCGGATGTGCGCAAGGGGGCGATGATCAAGGCTCCGGCAAACTGGCGGCACTTGACGGTAAGAGAGCGCACCACTGGCGAAGAGGCCACGGTGGAGGTTCGTATCGCCGGGGTAGGGGGGACTTATCACCTGAGCGATGACGTGCGTCTGATCACCGGTGTTCCCGACATATTTAACGCCCATAGTGCTTTATGGCAAGGAGGAAACTGGGCCCGCCCGCCGGGCTCCTGTATTGGCATCGGCAACAATAGCGTCAGTATTACCAGTTTCAATTTCTTCTGGTTGACCCCCAATGAAGGGATTTGCAGCAAGCAGGCCAATTTCCTGATTCCCGGTTTTGGCTTCCAGTATCTGGATTTCACCTACCAGCTACGCACCCCTGATCCATTGAAAATGTCCACGGGCGTCTACGAAGGGACGCAGGTATATACGATTGGCCCTGGCGGCGACTTCGATCTGGGCGACACCGTGTTGCTCGCGGACAACATCATCCAGCTCGACTTCACCCTGACGGTTGAACACGCCCTCAAGGTCGAGATCCCGCCGGGCGGCACTCGCGTTGAGCTGGTGCCCCAGGGCGGCTGGCAGGCCTGGCTGCAGCAGGGCCGTAAACCCACGCGCCTGTTCCGCGACCAGACGTTCAATATCTCGGCCAGTTCGCGCTTCAAGATGAATCTGGAATGTGAATACACACAGGACGGCAAAACCTGCTCGTTACGCGAGCCGGTGTCCGGCAACTTCGTGCCTCTGAACGTCAGCGTCAGCCTTCCTCGAGGCTTGAGCGATGCAAGCGGAAAATCCGTCGAGCGACGGCCCTTGCTTCGCGATGGCAGCGGCACCGAACTGTTCCAGCCGGCGTTTTATGTAGAGCGCAGACCCGGCACCCTGCATTTCGAGATCCCTCCCCACGAAGTGGCGTCAATGCTGCGCCCGGGGCATCAACGCCAGTATTCCGGGAATGTCACGGTGATCTGGGATTCGGAAATCTAGCGGTTCGCCCTTTGCTCTCATTCAATTAACGAGGTTCGCAACGATGAAACCCCTGTTGGCTCTGTTCGGCTTTTGCCTGTTCGCGCAAACGGCCCATGCCGGCCCCAATATCAATATCGGCACGGTGTACGACTACATGGACGGTGATAAAAGCACCTACCTGAAACGCGTTTTCAACGGCGGCGACAGCACCGCCTTCGTCAAGGTCAACATCCTGGAAATCCTCTACGACGCCGACGGCAAGTCCCGGGAAGTGCCGCTCCAGGCCAGTCCTGACGGCGCCGCCCGGGATGGCCTGATGGCCAGCCCGGCGCGCTTGATCGTGCCCGCCAACGGCATGCAGGGCACGCGCCTGTTGTACATGGGCGAGCGTGAACACGAGCGATATTTCCGTGTGCGCTTTGTGCCGGTGGTGCCCGAGAAGGAAGACGAGTTCGCGGTGTCCGTGGAGGAGCGTGAGGCGTACCGCGAGGCCCTGTCCGCCGGAGTCACGGTACTGGCCGGTTACGGCGCGGTGTTCTTCGTGCGGCCCAAGGACGCGCGTTTCGCCAGCGTGATCGAAAACGACAAGGCCAACTACCGTATCCGCAACAACGGCAACACCGTGGTGGTGATCGATGAGTTCAAGGATTGTTCGGTCAGCGACGAGCAGGACTGTATGCCGACCACCAAGCATCACATTCTGGCGGGCCGCAGTTTTCAATTCGAGAAACAGGCCGGTCGCGAGTACCGCTTTACGCTGATTGAAGGCGAGAGCAGCAAGAAACTCGATGTGAAGGGCTGGCCATTTCGAACAGGTCCTTGCGCAGGTCTTTGTCCAGGTCCATGGCTTCGATCATGCGCCACACCCGATCGCTGAGCTGCTGGCGCAACTGGCCGCCGGCGCGGTAGTCGGCCGAGTGGGTCTGCTTGTCGATCAGGGTAAAAAAGCCCCGGGAGTTCGGCTCGGTCATCAGGTCGTCCCAGGCCTCTTCGCGGAAGGTCCCCAGGCCCGGCGCCCGGTTACTCCACCAGGTCGAGTCGTTGCTCATCGGCCACTGCTCCATGGCGCGGGGGGCATAGAGTGCGTACACCTGCTCGGCGGCGAGGCCGACCGAGCGACGATATTCCTGGTAGAGCAGCCGGTTGCGTTCCGACAGGGGGGCTTGATGTACCAGGGTGCGCGCCACGATAAAGGCATCGTCGGAACCTGGCACAACGTTCGGCAGTTCGCTGATCGGGTTGTTCAGCATGTCCAGGAAGAACCCCCGCGGACGGCGCTTGCTGAACGGCCCGAACAGGCCCTCGGGCCATTTTGTGGCACCGGTGGTGCTCAAGCCGAGGATCCTCAGTTTGGGCATGCGCGAGACATCCGGAAGAAGCCTGAGTCGTGGGTTGTCATCAAGCCTGAGGGTTTCCAGGTGGGTCAGGTTGCGCAGTTGCTCGACGGCCGGCGGCGTCAGGGTGATGTCGTTGTTCATCAGACGCAAGGTGCGCAGGAAATGCATCTTGCCGATACCTTCCGGCAGCTGCGTCAAGCCGCAACTCCTGGCGCTCAGTTGGCGCAGGTGCGGGAAGCTTTCGAGCAGGCCGGAGGAGGTGGTGGTAAAGGTCGTGCGGTCCAGGTTCAGGGTGTCGATCTGCTCCAGGTAGGGCTTGATCTCCGGCATCTTCTGCCACCAGAGCTCGAGATCGATCACATCCATCTCGGTGGACAAGTCCAGCACGTAGCGGCCATTGGCAGTGCTGTTGCGTTCGCCCAGCACCGTGGGCTTTCTCTCGAAGCACTCGATGAGCCGTTCAGAAATGTGCAGCCCGCCACCGTTCACGAATCCTTCTCGATTCGGCCCCCAGGCCTCACCTTGTTCGTAGCGCCAGCGATTCAACAGCACCTTCAGGTCATCGAGCTCCCGGTCCAGTCTGTTGAGCATTTGATGCCCCTGCTCTTGCGAGCCCAGGGACTGCACAAAATGACTGACCTCCCGTTCGTTGAAATGGGGATACAGGTCTTCGACCCGCTCGGTCAGTGTGGTGGCGGAGCGCGAGAGCGTGGGGCCGCGCAACAGCGTCATGTCCTGATGGTTGGCCGTGGACAGAATCGGCGGTTCGGCGAGGGCGGTGCGGCGTTCGGCAGGGGTGTCGGTCTTGGCCATGACCCATTGCCTGAAGTGCTCGCCCTGGCCTGGTTGATAGCCAAGCTGTGCGCGTTTTTCGCTTGGCATGGCATTGAGGACGGCTTCGTAGAAATCAGTGGCGTCATGCAGTTTGCCGTTGGCGTCGTCCCATACTCCGAACTGGTTCGGCTCGTTTCGGACCAGCAGCCGAACGGTCGATGCGTCCGGGTTCCCTACGCTCGTGCGCACGGTGCCATCAGTGGCGCCTTCGCGAACCTCGATGCGCAGCTGCGCGAAGGTGTCGGTATGAATCCTCAAGGCGTTCAGCGCCAGGCTTTCGGTTTGCACCGACCACTGCGCGCCGTCGTGGAAACCCTCGTAGGCATGGTTCGTCCGGGCTTCGAACGCGGCTTCACGGGCGCGGGTCTTGAGGCTCAGGGGTAGCCGTTGCTCCTGGGTCAGGCGAGTGCGCTCGCCCGGCTCGGCAGTGTCCAGCAGGATACTGGCTGCACTGGATGGCAGCTCGGGGTAAGTCTGCCGGATCAGGCTCACCTGCGCATCGTCGCAGGCTTGCGCACCCTGATACAGCTGATTGACGATGTCGGTGTTCAGCCGGGTGGCTTCATCCGCGAGGCGATCGCGCATCGTCTGCACTTGCGCACTTTTGTCCTCCGGGCTGCCTAACACGGCCCGCAGTTCTTCTTCGCTGAGAAACTCGACCAGGTCAGGGGCGAACTCGGCGCTTGTGAGCTGTGCCAGGCTAGTGGATAGCGTCTGCTCGTTCGTTGCCTCGGCATTGCCATACTGACGGAACGGGCCGGTCCTATCGGTTTTTTCATAGACCTTCAGGGCTTTGTCCTCCGGCCAGCCGTCCAGGTAAGTCGCCAGCGGCTCAAACCAGTACGCGTCAGCATCGAGTGCCTGGCCCGTGCGAATGTTCTCCACGTTTTGCCGGGCCTGGCGCTGGATGCGCAAGCGAGTGAGGCTGTCTTCAAGCAAGGGCGGCGGGGCAGTGTTGTCGGCATACAGGCGGCGCAACGCACCTTCGTCGGTGCCGCTGGCGATGCGTACCTGTTCGAGGTCGGCGTCGGTAAAGGCCTCTACCGAGTGGCCGAGGCGGCGCATCAGGGTCGGGCGTTCCCAGGTGCGCGGGTTTTCCGCTTCATGGGTCCAGGCGCCACGACCGTTGTGTTTCACTTCCGGTTGATAGGCATTGTCGCGTTCGGGGTGCTTGACTCGCCAGGTGCCGGTTTGCGCATCCTGTTGCAGGGCGTAGTGCTGATTCTCCAGCGGCAGGATTTTTTCGCCCTCGTGGGTATGCAGCCCCAGCGCGTCAGGACGCGAGTCCGTCGGCAGCTGCACATCGGGCCGTTGATAGGGGGTGAGGTCGGGGTTCCAAAGGCGGGGTTCGCCATTGGGCAGGGTCACCGGTTTCATGCCTTCGATCAGCGGCGACAGTTTCAGGCGCGCCACCTCACCGATCTGGCCGCCGGCGGCAAACGCCACCAGTGACAGGAAGTCGGTGACCGCAGCGGTAATATGCTCGCCCGCTTCGATCCGCAAGCCCATGGTGAGGTCGAGGATGCCTTCGACGACGTCGCTGGTCATCTGGTACGCGGAGTAAACCAACATCATCTCACCCAGCCCGGGAACGAAAGGCGTGACGACCATCAGGGCGATGTTGAAGAGGTCCGAGACTATTTTCCTGAAGTTCTCCCACCAGGCCCAGCGAGCGTTGGAGTCGGCCTCGGCGGTGGACACGGCGATGTACCTGGCGTCGTTGAGGACTTTGCTGAGTTTTAGTTCGAAGCGGTACTGCCAGAGTTCGCCGGTGAACGGGGTCGTCCCGAAGTGCAGGTTGGGGGTGGTGACGGGCACTTCGCGCCAGCTCGGCCCCGGGTCCAGCGGTGCTTTTTCATGCCATTTCACTTCGAACAGACGCTGTTGCAGCCCGCCGAAAAAATGCCCACGGTCCGCCTGATCGACGAACCGGCTGAAGTATTGCTGGTAGGTCATGCCGGTGGATGACACGACAAGGTTGGCGCGCAGTTGGCGGGTCAGTTCATCCAGCAAGGCGACGCCCGATGCGTATTCCTTGAGCGGGTGCTCTGGGTCTTGCGGGACATAGGCAATCACCGGCGTGACGGCGCGCGGGTCTTGCTCCGCCCGGGCGGTGAGCAACACGATGCCGGTCAGCCGGCTGTCGAGAATGGACAACTCGCTGAACTCCATCACCCAGCCTTTGCGGGTGAGGTTGCGCTGGCCATCGAGCATGCTCAGGATCAGGTCTCGGGCTTGCGCGTCGATGTCCCCGGTCAGGACCGCCAGTTGCGCGGCGGCCTTGAACGCGGCCTTGTCGCTCTCGATGAGCTTGCGTTTCAAGACGCCTTGGGCGAGACCGTCCTTGGGCTTTAGCTGTTCTTCCAGGTACTTGTTGTAGCGTGCGCCGATGTCCAGCTCACGGCACAGGCCCTGGAACTGGGCGATGCTCATCTTGCGTTTGATCGGCAAGATATCGAAGTGCCCGCGCGCATCGGGCTGGCTGATGAAGTCCGAGTCCGCTTCGCAGGTTTCCTTGCTCGAAAAGTTGTGCAGGGCCGCGTCCAGCAACGAGACGGTGCGGGTGACCACGCCACCCAGGTCGCTGGCGTACCAGGGCAGGGTTTTCGGTAGGTAGAGGTACAGGCAGGTTTGGGTTACATCGACATCAACCCTGTACTGTTTCAGCAGGGCATCGGTGAGTAACGGTTCGGCGAACTCGTAGACGCCCTGGACTTTCTCCAGAGTGCGGTCGACGCTGTTTTGGGCTGACCAGAGTTCGAGGTTGGCCTGTTGCAACGGCGTGTGGTCGAAAACCCTGGAGATCGTTGTCCACTGCTCAGACGTGCTTTTGGTTTGGCTCAGTTCGCGAATGCGTTGGCGCGAGGCGCCCTTGAACGTGGGGTGGATCCGGCTCTGGATGAAGTCGTAGTGGCGACCTTTTTCTTCGCCGGTGTCAGCAGATATACGTCCATGTATGTGCGGCATGTTTTGCATAAACCTCAAGCGTTAAGTGGCGTTCCAGCCTAACGCTCGGGGCTTAAAGTAAAAGTCGGTTTTATCGTTGCCGAATCGGTGTCTGTCCGCTTAAACCATTTGAATTATCCATGCCGAAAATAACTATGTACCACCCGGCGTTCTTCAGCGCCGTGCCACCTCGACCGGCAGGCACTGACTGTTGCTCCCCGGTTGCAGATACGGCGTGAGAATCGGTGCCATGCCCTTGAGTACTTGTACCGGCAAGGCCGAGGTGAACTTGAAGGCTTCGGCCGTGCGCCCCGGCACGAACGCGGTCAGGGTGCCGAAATGGGTGTCGCCGATGTAAAACACGAAGGTCGCAGTGCGGTTGATCGACTTCGAGCTGAGGATGCGACCGCCTGAACCGATGGCCTCGATGCGGTTGTCACCGGTACCGGTCTTGCCACCCATGGCCAGGGCTTTGCCATCCGGGGTGGTGAAGCTGCCGGCAACGCGTTTGGCCGTACCGGCGTCCACCACCTGCGACAAGGCTTCGCGCATGGCCGTGGCAACCTCGGACGGCATCACCCGCTTGCCGACATCCGGGTCATTGATCAGCTTGGTTTCATAGGGTGTGTTCGCCGCGAAGTGCAGGCTGTCGATGCGCAGCGTCGGCATGCGTACGCCGTCGTTGAGGATGGTACCGATCAGCTCGGCCAAAGCAGCCGGACGGTCGCCGGAACTGCCGATGGCGGTGGCCAGCGATGGCACCAGATGATCGAACGGGTAGCCGACTTGCTGCCAGCGCTGGTGAATGTCGAGGAAGGCTTCGATCTCCAGGATGGTGCGGATCCGGTTGTCCCGCGCGCCCTTGTGACGGCTCTTGAACAGCCAGCTGTAGACTTCCTGGCGCTCGAATTGGCTGGCTTTGACGATGTCCTTGAATGTGGCGTCCGGGTGGCTCAGCAAGTAGCCCATCATCCACAGGTCCAGTGGGTGGACCTTGGCGATGAAACCCTGGTCGGGCAAGTCGTAGGTGCCGGGTCCATAGGCGAGGTACAGGCGTTCGAGGCGCTCGTCGGTGAGTTTCTCCTTGTCGATGCTGGCCTTTTCGCCGGTGAGGTGCGAACGCACAAAGGTGTTGAAGCTTTGCTGGCTGGCCTGCGGCAACAGGTAACGGTGCACGGCGGCCAGGCGAATCGGTGTCGGGCGCATGCTGTCGAGGAAGGTCTCGAGGCGCGCCTGGGTGTCCTTGTTGCGGTATTTTTTCCAGAACTTGAGCAGGAACGACGTGCCTTCGCGGTCGGCAAAGGAAGCCAGGTACTCCTGGCGCCGGGGGTCGCGGTCGTCCTTGAGCAATTCGGCCCTGTTGTTAGGGCCCGAATACGTGGTGTAGCGCACGATGTCGCGCATCAGGCGAATGAACGGCAGGTTGATCGATTCCCGCAGGGCATCGCGCAGGGTCGGGTTGCGGCCGTTGTCTTCCTTGCGGAAGTTATTGAACGTGTGCAAGCCGCCACCAGTGAAAAACGCTTCGCCGGGGCTGGCGGAGTACTTGCGATCCAGCGCGGCGCCGAGCATGGGTTGCAGGCTGTGGTCCTTGTTCTGGATCAGGTAGTCGACCACCCAGCGGCTCAGGCGATCCTGTTCCGGCACCTCAAGTTTCTTCAGATCCGGGACGGACATTTCGCCATATTTGTCGTGCAACTCGGCAATGATCTGCAGGTAAGTGGTCAGCACGCGCATTTTGGCGGTGGAGCCCAGTTCCAGTTTGCTGCCTTCATTGATATCGAAGGGTTGATCGGTGCTGTCGGTTTGTACCCGCACTCGTGAGCCATCCGGTGTCAGCTCGAACAGCGTGAAGCTGTAGCGCACCTGGGTGGTGCTGGTGGGGGTCAGCAAGCGTTCGCCCATCAGGCCGATTTCGGCGGCATAGGCCGGGTCGGCCAGGCGCTTGAGGTAGGCGGTGGCCTGGGTTTGCAGCTCGCCTTGCAGGGTGCTGGTGGCCGAGAGGTCGAGCCGGTCCAGATCGTACAGCGGACGATTGAGCAACCCGGCCAGGCGGCTGCGCGCCACGCTGATGCCCTTGTTGGTTTCGATCGGTTGAATGGTCGGTTGGGTCGCCCAGTCGCGGTACGTGACTTTGCTGGCCAATGCCGCCGCGGCAAAAGGTGCATCGATTACGCCGTTTTGAGCCAGCAGGCGAATGTGGCTGTTGGTAAGGTCGGCCAGTTCATCGTGGCCCTTGGTCAGGTAATGGGAGGGGCGGCGCTGGGCAATCATCAACGACAGCATCTCGCGCAGGGCCAGGCCTTTTTCCGCCATGCTTTGCGGATCGGTGGCATTACTCGCCAGGGTTTCGTTGGCCTTGTTGAAGTCGGCGCCGTACCACACGCGCAAACCCTCGGCCATGCCATGCACTTCACCGTGGCCCGGCACCGCCGACAGCGGCACGCTATTGAGGTAATCGCGCACCACGTTTTGCCGCGCCTTGAGCGTTTGCGGCCCATCCTGATAGGCGCGCACGGTGGCGGAAATCATCTGGCGTATTTTTTCCCCGCCCGACACGGTCAAGCCATCGGGTGAGTGCCGATACTTCTCCAGTTGCGTAGCCAGGGTACTGCCACCCGCCGATTGACCGGGCAGGTGCAACATCTTGGCGACCTGGGTATACGCCGCCATGCCGAAGCGCGGCCAGTCCACCGCGGGGTTGGCGAGGGGTTGGCGCGGGTCGAGCAAAAAGCGGTTTTCGATAAACAGCAGGCTATTGACCACCACCGGCGGGATCGCCTCGAAGCTGTCGTAGAGCTGTTGCGGATACTTGTACTGATACAAGGGGTTTGCGCGGCAATCGGTGATGGACAATCCCGCCTGGATTTTCTCCGCATAAGGCACGAACAGGCCCTTGTCCGTGTAGTCCATCAAGGCCTGGGAAAACCGGGTCTGGGCGGAAATGACGTAATCACGCTTGAGCAGGCGCGGCAGGAATTCATCCAGCGAGCTGTAACCCAGGCGCAGGTCGAATGGCCCGGCGCCAGGGTAATGAATCGCGTCGCTGGGACCGGGTTTGAGTTCATAGCTCAGGGTTTTGGCAAACTTGCTGACTTCCCTGGCTTGAAACCTCGAGGTGCGCATCTCCTTGGACGCCGCCAGGCCTACGACAATCGCAATGATTACCAACAACAACCAAAACGCTTTCCAGCCGTGCTTGACGCGGCTGCGAGGAGGTTTTTCAGGTATCGGCGCTTCATCCACAGGTTCAGTCTGGACCACGGTTGTACTCGAATCGTTTTGCTGTAAAGCGCCCATAGTCGATTGATCCATTCACGCAGATTGATCTGACTTGTCTGAAGCTTAGTAGGCGCTGCCGAAGGCTGCGATCTTTTGATCTTGTCTTTTAAAAGCAAATCAAAAGATCGCAGCCTGCGGCAGCTCCTACAGGTCTGATCTAGAGCCCTCGAGAGGATTGCCGGGACATGACGACGCACCAATACCGTGCAATACTCGCCGCCGTTTCAAAAAGCGAAAATTCCTACAAGACCCAGATAATCCATCTCCGTGGATAGCGCTTTCACCGAGATTTACACCTGATTTTTGTGGTTTATAGAGTGAAAATCTCTGTCGCGAGCTTTTTATACTGCACCCCCGCTGATCTCGCAGGTTTCGGCCTGCAAGACGGTTCTGCCCACGAAGCAGGGTCGGTCAAGGGAGGCGATGGCTTATCGGTCAACGCTTCGCCACTCGGTGGATATATCCAATAACAATACGAGGTTGTACCCCATGCCCGTAGGCAATCACCTGCCCCACGGCGAGACCGCCCAGGGCGGCCCGCTCAAACGTGAACTCGGCGAACGGCATATCCGCTTGATGGCACTCGGTGCCTGTATCGGCGTCGGTCTGTTTCTCGGTTCGGCCAAGGCCATTGAAATGGCTGGCCCGGCCATCATGCTGTCCTACATCATCGGCGGCCTGGCCATCCTGGTGATCATGCGCGCGCTCGGCGAAATGGCCGTGCACAACCCGGTCGCCGGCTCGTTCAGCCGTTACGCCCAAGACTACCTCGGCCCGCTGGCGGGCTTCCTGACCGGTTGGAACTACTGGTTCCTGTGGCTGGTGACCTGTGTTGCGGAAATCACCGCCGTGGCGGTGTACATGGGCGTCTGGTTCCCCGATGTGCCGCGCTGGATCTGGGCGCTGGCGGCATTGGTCAGCATGGGTTCGATCAACCTGATCGCGGTGAAGGCCTTCGGTGAATTCGAATTCTGGTTCGCCCTGATCAAGATCGTCACCATCATTGCGATGGTGCTCGGTGGTATCGGCATCATCGCATTCGGTTTCGGCAACGACGGTGTGGCCTTGGGGATTTCCAACCTCTGGACCCATGGCGGTTTCATGCCAAACGGCGTGCAGGGCGTGTTGATGTCCCTGCAAATGGTCATGTTCGCCTACCTCGGCGTGGAGATGATCGGCCTGACCGCTGGTGAAGCGAAAAACCCGCAAAAGACCATTCCCAGCGCAATCGGCTCGGTGTTCTGGCGGATCCTGCTGTTCTACGTCGGTGCGCTGTTCGTGATCCTGTCGATCTACCCGTGGAACGAAATCGGTACCCAGGGCAGCCCGTTCGTGATGACCTTCGAGCGCCTGGGCATCAAGACCGCCGCCGGCATCATCAATTTCGTGGTGATCACGGCCGCGCTGTCGTCCTGCAACGGCGGCATCTTCAGCACCGGGCGCATGCTCTACAGCCTGGCGCAGAACGGCCAGGCCCCGGCCGGTTTCGCCAAGACCTCCAGCAACGGCGTGCCGCGTCGCGCCTTGCTGCTGTCGATTGGCGCCCTGCTGCTGGGCGTACTGCTCAACTACCTGGTGCCTGAGAAGGTGTTTGTCTGGGTGACGGCGATTGCCACCTTCGGCGCAATCTGGACCTGGGTGATGATCCTGCTGGCCCAGCTCAAGTTCCGCAAAGGCCTGAGCGCCAGCGAGCGTGCCGGCCTCAAATACCGCATGTGGTTGTACCCGATCAGCTCTTACCTGGCGCTGGCATTCCTGGTGCTGGTGGTCGGCCTGATGGCGTACTTCCCGGACACGCGCGTGGCGCTGTATGTAGGGCCTGCGTTCCTGGTGCTGCTGACGGTGTTGTTCTATATGTTCAAGCTGCAACCGACCAATGTGGCGCAGGGTGCGGTGCGTTCGGCTTCGTAACGTTTAGCGCACGCGGGGGGAGGTGCATATTTGGATTGGGTGTATATCCATTTCTGCGGTAACGGCCACTTATGGTTTCGCCCTTACGGCGAGTCACTTGGAAGAGCCCCAAGTAACCAAGGGCTCTTGCCCCTGACGTTCGGTGGCTCGCTAAGGCTCGCCATGCCCTCGCTCCGGTCCTGCTCCGTGGGTCGCCGCGATGGGCCATCCTTGGCCCAGCGCGGCTAAACCGGCATCCATGCCGTTTTACCCACTGCGCAGAACCTCCACTCGGCCTCTCGATGGGGCAAGAAAATCAAAAGCCAAAGCAAAAGCGAGGCGGCCTGACAGCCGACCTGATCGGGAGCCGTACGCATTCCCCTTGTAGGAGCCAGGCTTGCCGGCGAAGAACGATAACGCGGTACAACAGACACACCGCAGCGCCTGGTTCGCCGGCAAGCCTGGCTCCTACAGGGAGTCAAGTGCAGCCGTAAAAGTCAGGTCGGCTGTCAGGCCGCCTCGCTTTTGTTTTTGATCTGGGTGCCCCGTTAACCACGATGGCCGAACGCAGGCATTGCGCAGTGGGTAAACCGGCAGGACGCCGGTTTAGCCGCGCTGGGCCAGGGATGGCCCATCGCGGCGACCCACGGAGCAATGCCGGAGAGAGGGCATGCCGAGCCTAGGCGAGGCACCGAGTGGTGGGGCAAGAGCCTTTTGGTTACTTTTGGGCTCTTTTTTCAAAAGTGACCCGCCGTAAGGGCGGAACCAATAGCGGCCGTTACCGCAGCAACGGATATCCCCCCAATCCAGTTCTTAAACACGGCTTTTTTTTACAAGGCGGTGACCGCCGGAACGGGTCGGTTCAAACGCTTGTTGAACTCAAGCCACGCCCCCAGCAACGCCATCAACCCAGCCCCAACCAATGCCGTGAAGATCTGCATGGCGAACGCATCGTCGGTCAGCGCGTTGAGCATGTCCGCCAGGGGGGCCAGCAGTACGCCCAGGCAAAAAATCTCCAGGGAAAAACGCCCCATGCGACAGCTTTGCTGTGCCAGCCAGTTTTGTGTCCAGCCGGTATCGGGCAGCAGTTTCGCGGTGACGTAGGCCAGCGCCAGGAAGTGCAGCAGGCGCACCGGCGACAGGTTGGTCTTGCTGATCGGATACAGCAGGTTGCCCAGGCTGGCAGGCATCAGGGCGTCGTGGATCTGTGGCCAGCGCCAGGCGATGGTCAGCACTGCGGCGAGTACGGAATACACCGCCGCGGTCATGAACAACGGCTGGCGCACCAGCGGCCGGGTGTCGGGCAAACGTGGGCGTTGAGCCTGTATCGCCGCCGCGCCGCCAAGGACAAACAACAGTTGCCAGGCGACGGGGTTGAAGTACCAGACGCCATCCTTGATCGCGGCCAGGTTCCAGCCGAACAACGGCACGGTCAGGTATAGCGCAAAGGACACCGCTACCACCGGCCAGACCTTGCGCACCAGTATCGGCAGCACCAGCGGCAAGCCCGCCAGCAGCACGATGTACAGCGGCAGCGGGTCCATCAGGTTCGGTTTGAAACGCAGCAACAGCTCATCGATCAAGGCCTGCTGAGGGTCGCTGATGAAATGGCGCATGCCCATTTCTTCCACCAGGTCGCGGGTTTCCACATGGCTGTTGGCGAAGAACACGATGCCCATCAGCATCGCCAGCAGGAAGATGTGCACCACATAGAGCACCCAGGCGCGGCGCAGGATTTTCACGCAGGCGATCAAAAAGCCCTCGCGCGCCAGGACTTTGCCGTAGGCCAGGACGGCCGCGTAACCGGCCAGGAACACGAAGACTTCTGCGGCATCGCTGAAGCCGAAGTTGCGCAGCGTGATTTGTCCCAAAGGGTTGTGCGGCACGTGATCCCAGAAAATGAAGATCAGTGCCAGGCCGCGAAAAAAATCGATCCGGTGATCGCGCGCTAACGTCATGACGGCAGGCTCGTAGACAGGTATTGAATAAAGGATTGGCCGAAGGCGCAAAAAGTTGCAGGCCGAATATGGGCGGCGCGCAGGGTGGACTGATTCGCCGACAATTGCAAAGGCGGGATATTTCGGAATGTCTCCCGGGGTGATCGCAGACCCTGACCGCTGGTCTGAAAGGTCGCCTTACCTGCGATTTATGACAGCAGACAAGCTCAAATACTTGTGTGGTCAGCGTTCTATCGCAGGAGCGTCACGTGAGACTTTCATGCAAGGGCTTGTCCAGCTACACCGTAATTGGCGTCGCGAACACGCTGATTCACTGGCAGATCTTTTTTCTCTTGAGCGTGGCCGCCGGCTTCAGCCAGGCGCTCAGCAACCTGGCAGCCTTCTGCGTGGCCGCCTCGTTTTCCTTTTATATGAACGCGCTCTATACCTTTGATGCCAAGGCGTCAGTTGGCGGATACCTGTCGTTCATGCTGGCGATGGGCGCGCTCAGTCTCGGCGTCGGCCATGCGGGCGATGTCTGGCGCTTGCATGGCTTGCTCACCGTGGCACTGTTTTCTGCATTGAGCCTGGTGTTCGGCTTCCTGTTTTCCAAGTACGTGGTGTTTCGTGAGCGTGATTCATGAAGGTTTCGCTTATCGTCCCGGTGTTCAACGAAGAACAGGCGATCAATCTGTTTTACCAGGCGGTTCGACGTGAGTTGAAACTCGACGGGGCCGAGGTCGAGATCGTGTTCATCAATGACGGCAGCTCCGATGGCACGGCCGCACAGGCATCGGCCCTGGCGCAGGCGGACGAACAGGTGATGCTGATCAATTTCTCGCGCAATTTCGGCAAGGAGCCGGCGCTGTTTGCCGGGCTGGAATATGCCAGCGGCGATGCGGTCATCCCGATGGACGTCGACCTGCAGGACCCGATCAGCGTCATCCCGCGGTTGATCGAAAAATGGCAAAAAGGCGCGGATGTGGTTCTGGCCAAGCGCCGCGACCGCACCGCCGACAGTTATATGAAGCGTCACAGCGCTGCGCTGTTCTATCACCTGTTGAATCGGATTTCCTACACCCGCATCGAAGAGAACGTCGGTGACTTCCGGCTTATGGATCGCAAGGTGGTGGACGTGATCCGCACCTTGCCCGAGCATCAGTTGTTCATGAAAGGCGTGCTGTCCTGGGCCGGGTTCAATACCGTGGTGGTGGAATACGAACGGGCCGAACGCGTCGCCGGCAGCAGCAAGTTCAATGTGTGGAAACTGTGGAACCTGGCACTGGAGGGCGTGACGTCGTTCAGCACCGTACCGTTGCGACTGTGGACCTACGTTGGCGGCGGTATTTCGATTTTTGCGGTGCTGTACGCGGTGTACATGGTGCTGGACAAGATTTTCTTCGGTAACAGCGTGCCCGGTTACCCTTCGTTGATGACCGCCATTCTGTTTCTCGGCGGCGTGCAACTGATCGGCATCGGCATCCTTGGCGAATACGTCGGCCGCATCTACATCGAAGCCAAGCACCGGCCGCGCTATGTGGTCAAGGACATCATCGGCGGCAAAAACAGGCGCGAACCCTAGCATGGGCCGGTTCAGCGATTTCTTCATCAAGGAACTCACTCGACGCCAGGCCTGGCTGTTTTTTTTGCCTGCGACCTTCGCGTACGTCCTGCCGTTGATCCTCGCGGATTTTCCCTACATCGATGACAACTGGCGCTCGCTGTCGGCCGGCATGGCCTGGGCACAGGAAGGGCGGTTGTTCGCCGAGTTGTTCTACAACGCGCTGACCTTCAGCACTGGCGCGCCGAACATCTTTCCATTGCCGCTGTTGATCGCCACCCTGGCCATGTCCTGGGCACTGACCAGCCTGACTTTTCATCACTTCCGCGCGCCGACCATCAGCTGCTGCCTGGTGCTGTTGCCACTCTGGTACAACCCGTTCTTCCTGCAAAACCTGACCTATCAATACGACGGCCCGGTCATGACCCTGAGTGTGGTGGCGGTGATCTTCGCCATCACCTTCCGTCACCCTTCGCGCATTCTGCAATGGCTGGTGCCTTCCTTCCTGATTGCACTGGCGCTGGGCCTGTATCAAATCAGCGTCAATGTGTTTCTCGGCCTGTGCTGTCTTGAAGTATTCAGGGCGGTCAATGACCAAGTGGCCTGGTCGCGGTGGGGCGCTTTGATCGGCTGGCGGATCGCCCAGCTGTTTCTCGGGTGGCTGATCTACTGGGTCAGTGCATTTCCTTTTATGGGACAAGGTCGCACGGTGTTGCTTAACTGGTCGGCGCAGCCTTTGCTGCAAATCCACATCAACATCGCGCGAGTCCTGGAGAAAGTCGTGCTGTTGTTCCATGGCGGATTTGCCTGGGTGTGCGCCGGGTTGTTGCTCTGCGCCATCGCCGGTGCTGTTTGCCTGGGCTTGAAGATTCTCGAGCGCAAGGACAGCGGGTCGAAGAAGCTGCTGATCGGTCTGCTGTGTCTGTTAACCGTGCCGGTCGTGGTGGTGTTGGTGTCCGGTGTCGCGCTGTTTTTCCGCGACTTCAACGAAGGCGCCAGGACCTTGATGGGGTTCGCGGTGTTGCTGGTGCTGCTGTTTTATTTGAGTCATCTGGCGCTGGCAACGCTTCACGAACGTTTGCCCCTGCTGTTGCTGGTGCCACTGCTGGCCATGTTGTCGTTGTGTTTTGCCTATGGCCGGGTCCTGACGGTGCAGAAAGCCTTCGCCAGCAGTGCGCTGAACAGTCTTGAGCGCGACATCGCCAGCCATCAATCCTTGCGTGACGCCAAGCGCATCTACATGTCGGTGACCTATTCCGATCACTGGTTAATGGCGGCGGCGGGTTCGTTCAAGCAACTGCCCGTGCTGCATTATCTGCTTAACGTCGACTTCTACATACTGGCTGAAAACCTGCCGAAAGTCGGCATCACCAACGTGGTCGCGGAGAAGGAGCGACGCAACGCGACACGGGTGGGTTATCTAAACTACCCGCCGCTGGTGGAGACCCAGTTCTACCGGATTTACCTGATTGGCGATTACGGATTCATCGTCATGAAAGAACCGGCCCCGATCAAATCGCTGCGTTGGTGACGCGCAATGTCGGGGCCGTGACGGTCAGGCTGCCGCCACCTCATTGGGCTCGAAACTGTCCGCCCGCGCCATCTGCCACATCCGCGAGTAGAACTCGCCATTGATTTCACCGGTCAGCAATTCCCCCGGTTTGAGGAACACATGCAGCTGTGAGAAGAGTTTGATCTCGGTCGCCGACATGCGCCGTACCAAGTGCTTGGCCGACAGTTGCGATGGGTGTTCAAGGCCCGCGGCGGCAAGCATCTCGGCCAGACCCTTGAGGGTGTTGCGATGGAAGTTGTAGACACGCTGGGCCTTGTCCGGCACTACCAGCGCGCGCTGGCGCAGGGTGTCCTGGGTGGCGACGCCGGTCGGGCATTTGTTGGTGTGGCAGCTTTGCGACTGGATGCAACCGATGGCGAACATGAAACCGCGCGCCGAGTTGGCCCAGTCGGCGCCGATGGCCAGCACGCTGGCGATATCGAACGCGCTGACGATTTTGCCGCTGGCGCCGAGCTTGATTTTGTCCCGCAAGTTCAAGCCCACCAGGGTGTTGTGCACGAATAACAGGCCTTCGCGCATCGGCACGCCGATGTGGTCGGTGAATTCCACGGGCGCGGCACCGGTGCCACCTTCCTTGCCGTCGACGACGATGAAGTCCGGGAGAATGCCGGTTTCCAGCATGGCCTTGGCGATACCCATGAATTCCCACGGGTGACCCAGGCAAAATTTGAAACCCACCGGTTTGCCGCCGGACAGTTCGCGCAATTGCTGGATGAAATGCATCAGCTCGATCGGCGTGGAGAAGGCGCTATGGCGTGACGGCGAGATGCAGTCTTCGCCCATGCTGATGCCGCGGGTGTCGGCGATTTCCTGGGTGACCTTGTGCTTGGGCAGGATCCCGCCGTGGCCCGGCTTGGCGCCCTGGCTCATCTTGATTTCGATCATGCGCACTTGCGGTGTCTGTGCTTGCGCGGCGAAGCGTTGCGGGTCGAAGCGTCCGTCGGCGGTGCGGCAACCGAAGTAGCCGCTGCCCAGTTCCCAGGTCAGGTCGCCGCCGTGTTCGCGGTGATAGGGGCTGATGCTGCCTTCGCCGGTGTCATGGGCGAAGTTGCCGAGCTTGGCGCCCTGGTTCAACGCGCGGATGGCGTTGGCGCTGAGCGAGCCGAAGCTCATGGCCGAGATGTTGAACACCGACGCCGAATACGGCTGGGTGCACTGCGGGCCGCCGACGGTGACGCGAAAAGCGCTCGGGTCGCTCAAGGGGGCCGGGCGCATCGAGTGGCCGATGAATTCGAAGCCGGACTGGTACACGTCGATCAAGGTACCGAAGGGTTTGTCGGCGCTCTCATTCTTGGCCCGGGAATAGACCAGCGAACGCTGGGCGCGGGAGAAGGGCAGGGCGTCGCTGTCGGATTCGAGCAGGTACTGGCGGATTTCCGGGCGGATGGCTTCGACCAGGTAGCGGATGTTGCCCAGGATCGGGTAATTGCGCCGCACCGCGTGGGGGCTTTGCAGCAAGTCGCCGATGCCGATCAGGCTGAGGATGCCGGTGACGGCGGTGAATGGCCACAGCCAGTCGTGCTCGAGGAAGGGCAGGCTGGCGAGGGTGAAGATCACGCACGCGGCAAAGAAGGCGTAGCGGCTCAGGAGTGACAGGCTCATACGGTTTCCTTGGGTTCGGACGGGCTAAAGGCACAACACTGTAGGAGCGAGCCTGCTCGCGATGGTCTTCAACGATAACGCGTGCTATCTGAATGCTCGCGTTGTCTTGGCGTTTTTCGCGAGCAGGCTCGCTCCTACAGAAAGGCATTTCAGCGCTATGTCAGGCGTTTTGTGCCTGGAGAAAAATCGAAAACAGCTCGGACTGGGACTTGATCCCCAGCTTGCTGTACATGTGTTTCTTGTGGACTTTCACGGTCTCGATCGAGATTTCCAGTTTGCGGGCGATTTCCTTGCTGGAGCAGCCGCTGAGCATCAAGCGCCCGACATCCAGCTCCCGCGCGGTCAATTGTGCGCCCTTGAGTTGTTGCACCGAAGCTTCCAGTTGCACTCGCCAGTCACCTTGTACCGGCACTGGGGCAACGGCCACCCCTTCATTGATCTCGTAGGGCAGGCGCTGGCGCAACAATCCGAGCACCCACGGCTGGATCAGCGACAGCAGGGCAATCTGCCCGGCGCTGAAGCGTTGCTGGCTGCCCAGTGACAGGCACAACGTGCGGTCGCCCTCCAGTTGGCAATTAAACTGTATTTCGTCGGCCACGACATTTACACGAAAGTATCGTTGATAGTACTCGGTGAGTTCGAAATGCTCCGGCGCCACTTCCGCCAGGCGATACAAACCGCTGCGCGACTGCTCGCGGCAGGCGATGTAGAACGGATCGAGCAGGTACAGGCCGCGCAGGTAATCCTGGAACAGCGGGTCGGGGCCGCCGTCAATGCCTGGGCATTCGGCGAATACTTGCGGGTGCTGATCGGCGCTGAACAGCAAGGCCACCCAGCTGTCGCAGGGCACGTATTGATCCAGCAGGCGCACCAGCTGCGTCCAGAAATTGGGCTTGTCCAGGGCATCGATCAATTGCCCGACCGAACGGTGCCAGGCGATGTCGTCCAGCGAGAGTGTCATGCCTCTACCCCTATCGTGTTACCCCAGCGGCGTGATTTCAGGCCGCGTGCTTGCTGCGCATACTGGCGCACACACAACGACCGGGCAATCTTTCCGGTGTGCAGAACAAGGACTCCCCATGAAAGTCGAACTCGCCCAACTGGCGGGCCGTGACAACGACACGGCTTACAACCTCGGACGCGCCCTGGCGGCGATCAATGCCTGCGCCGCCGACACGCGACTGATCATGTTCCCGGAAAGCCACCTGATGGGCTTCCCGTCCGCCGAGTCCGTGGCCGAGGTCGCCGAGCCGCTGGACGGTCCGACCGTCAGCGCGATTGTCGTCGCCGCCCGTGAACGCAAGATCGCCGTGGTCATCGGCACCAGCGAGAACGACAACGGCCGCTTCTACAACACGACGTTGCTGATCACCCCCGAGGGTATCGCGCTCAAATACCGCAAGACGCACCTGTGGGCGTCGGATCGTGGTGTGTATGAAGCCGGTGATCGCTACGCCACCTGTCTGTGGAACGGGGTGCGCGTCGGCCTGCTGATCTGCTACGACATCGAGTTCCCGGAAACCGCCCGCGCCCTCGCGCAACTGGGTGCCGAGTTGCTGTTGGTGACCAACGGCAACATGGACCCCTACGGTCCGACGCACCGCACCGCGATCATGGCCCGCGCCCAGGAAAACCAGGCGTTTGCGCTGATGGTCAACCGCGTGCAAGAGGGGGATGGCGGGTTGTTGTTCGCCGGTGGCAGTGCGCTGGTCGATCCTCTGGGCACGCTGTTGTTCGAGGCCGGGCGTGACGAGGGGCAGTTTGCGGTGGAACTGGACCGGAAACGGTTGACGGCGGCGCGTCAGGATTATCGATACCTGGAAGATCGGCGGCTGAAGTTGCCGGGGGAGTTGGTTGAGCATGCGAGCGGACTTCGGGAGTTGCTGATTCCCGTGCGCTGACTGATCGTTCCCACGCTCTGCGTGGGAATGCAGCCAGGGACGCTCCGCGTCCCAAATCAAAAGCCGAACGCAGAGCGTCCGTTGATGCATTCCTACGCGGAGCGTGGGAACGATCAAACTCGGCTCCTACACAATCGGTGGCGGACATGTGATCCTTGCCACTTTTGAGTCAAAGGCCTTTGTTCATGTCGACGTTTACAGCCCAACCCACCGGACTTATCCACATCGCCGCCGCTTTGTTGATCGGCCCAGACGGCCGTACCCTGCTGGTGCGCAAGCGCGGCACCCAGGCGTTCATGCAGCCGGGGGGAAAGATCGAAGCCTTTGAAAAACCGGTCCATGCTTTGGTCCGGGAGCTGGAAGAAGAGTTGGGGCTGGTCATCGATTCGGCGCATGCCACTTTCCTCGGCCAGTTCTCGGCGCCGGCCGCCAATGAGCCGGGTCATGTGGTGAAAGCCGAGATTTTTCTGCTGGGCATTGATTCAGACGTCACCCCCGCGGCCGAGATCGAAGAGGTGCTCTGGATCGATCCGCGCACCGACGGTGGTGTCGTTCTGGCGCCATTGACACGGGACCTGATCCTGCCGTTTTATCGGGCTTCGCTGACCGCGACCGCCTGATCATTCACGCAAAGGACTTCGCCCATGATCCCGCTTCAGGACCTGCTGATTTTCGCCGCTGCTGCATTGTTGATGGTGCTGACGCCGGGGCCGAACATGATCTACCTGATCTCCCGTTCGATCTGCCAGGGGCGCAAGGCCGGGGTGACATCGTTGCTCGGCGTGGTCGCGGGGTTCTTCGTGCATCTATTCGCCGCGGCGGCCGGTTTGAGCGCTGTGTTCCTGGCGGTGCCGATGGCCTATGAAGTGTTGAAGTGGGCCGGTGCACTGTACCTGTTGTGGTTGGCCTGGCAGGCGGTCAAGCCGGGTGCGCGATCGCCATTCGAAGCCCAGCAGTTGCCACCGGACTCGTCGCGCAAGCTGATCACCATGGGTTTTCTCACCAGCGCCCTGAACCCGAAGATTGCGGTGTTTTACCTGTCGGTGTTTCCGCAATTCATCACACCCGAGCACGGTTCGGTGTTCACGCAAAGTATCGTGCTGGGCCTGACCCAGATCAGCGTCAGTTTCTGCGTGAACCTGATGATCGCCCTGTTCGCGGCGGGCATCGCGTCATGGTTTGTCAGCAATCCGACCTGGCTGGCGATGCAGCGTTATTTCATGGGCTTCGTGTTGTCGGCACTGGCGCTGCGCCTGATGCTTGAGCAAAAACGGATGGCCTGAACATGTGGATTCAGCGACTGGATGCCAGCCATGCGCTGGACTATCGGGCGATGACGCTGGAAGCCTGTGAGCGGCACCCCCAGGCGTTCACCTCCAGCGTGCGCGAGCGCTCGGCAATGCCTTTGAGCTGGTGGGAGTCGCGCCTGACCGGCAAGCTCGATGTGGTGTTCGGGGGGTTCGACGACGGCCGGCTGGCGGGCATCGCTGGGCTGGCCTTCGAGCCCCGGGAAAAGGCCCGGCACAAGGCGACGCTGTTCGGCATGTACGTATCTGCCGACGTGCGCCAGCGCGGGCTTGGCTATCAATTGGTGCAAGCGGTGCTGGCGGAGGCGCAGACCCACCCGCATCTGCGGCTGGTCAAATTGACCGTCACCGCCGGTAACGATGCGGCATTCAACCTTTATCGGCGCTGCGGCTTCATCCAGTTCGGCCGGGAGCCGATGGCGGTGCGGGTGGGGGAGCAATACTTCGACAAGATCCACATGTGGCGCGAAATCTAAAGATCACTGGGTTACTTGTGGGAGCGGGCTTGCCCGCGATGGCGGCGGTAGATTCAACATTGATGTATCAGTTATACCGCTATCGCGGGCGAGCCCGCTCCCACAGGGGATGTGTTCTCCTAACGAACGGCGCTGACCCCATCCAACGTCGAAAACGACGTGTCCTTGGCTGTCAGCAAAAAGTCCCGCATGTACGGCGCATCGAGCATGTCGGCCCGAATGGCCGCGTACAGCGTCGCGAACAGACCTTTCTCGCCCAGGCGCTTGGCTTTCACGTAACCCCGTGAGCTGTATTCATGCAACGCCCAATGGGGCATGCCACACACACCGCGTCCACTGGCCACCAGTTGCATCATCATCACCGTCAGTTCCGAGGTGCGGACCTGGGCCGGTTCGACGTCGGCCGGCTCCAGGAACCGCGTGAAGATATCCAGCCGGTCGCGTTCCACCGGGTAGGTGATCAAGGTCTCGGTGAGCAAGTCCTGCGGGACGATGTAGGCCTTGCTGGCCAGGCGGTGCTGGTTTGCCACCGCGAGCATCGCTTCATAGGTAAACAGCGGCACGTAGGTGATCCCTACCAGGTCCACCGGGTCGGACGTCACCACCAGGTCCAGGTCGCCACGGGCCAGGGCGGGCAGTGGGGCGAAGGAGAAGCCCGAAGCCAGGTCCAGCTCGACTTCCGGCCAGGCGTCGCGGAACTGGTCGATGGTCGGCATCAGCCACTGGAAGCAACTGTGGCACTCGATGGCCATGTGCAGGCGCCCGGCGGTGCCACCGGCCAGCCGCGCGATGTCGCGCTCGGCGGCGCGCAGCAGGGGCAAGGTGGCATCGGCCAGTTGCAGCAGGCGCAAGCCGGCGCTGGTGAAACGCACCGGCTTGGTCTTGCGCACGAACAACGGCATGCCCATGCGTTCCTCAAGCTCCTTGAACTGATGGGACAGCGCCGACTGGGTCAGGTGCAGGCGGTCGGCCGCGTCCACCAGGCTATCGGCTTCGCGCAAGGCGTGCAGGGTCTTCAGGTGACGGATTTCAAGCACCGGTGGGCTCCATGAGGAAAACTTGTGATCAACACGAAAAGGTTGAGTTTGTCTCATGATGGGTCGGATGTCGACAATAGCGCCATCTTTTACCCAGGAGCAATTCGACATGGCCGTAGCCCACACCCTTGGTTTTCCCCGCATCGGTGCCGACCGCGAACTGAAAAAAGCCCTCGAATCCTACTGGAAAGGCGATCTCGACCAGCAGGCGCTGAAAAGCGTCGGTCGCCAATTGCGCGCCACCCACTGGCAATTGCAGAAAGACGCCGGCATCGACCTGCTGCCGGTCGGCGACTTCGCCTGGTACGACCAGGTACTGACCCATTCCCTGGCCTTTGGCGTGATACCCGAGCGTTTCGACAGCACCCGGGACGAACGTGGCCTGCCGACCCTCGACACGCTGTTCGGCATGGCCCGTGGCGCCACGGCTAGCTGCTGCGATGTTGAACATGGCCAGGCGCAATACGCCCAGGAACTGACCAAGTGGTTCGACACCAATTACCACTACCTGGTCCCGGAATTCACGGCTGATCAACAGTTCAAGCTGAGCTGGGAACAGCTGTTCGATGAAGTCGACGAAGCCCAGGCCCTGGGGCACACCGTCAAGCCGGTGATCATCGGCCCGCTGACCTACCTGTGGCTGGGCAAAATCAAAGGCGCAGACTTCGACAAACTCGGCCTGTTGGAGCGCCTGCTGCCGGTCTATAACGAAATCCTCGTGCGCCTCGCTGATCAAGGGGTGGAATGGGTACAGATCGATGAACCGATCCTGACCCTCGATTTGCCGCAGGAATGGAAAAACGCCTTTGAGCGCGCCTACCACATCCTGCAGTACTCGCCACTGAAAAAGCTCCTGGCCACCTACTTCAGCGGCCTGCAGGACAACCTCGGCCTGGCCGTCGGCCTGCCGGTGCAAGGCTTGCACATCGATGCGGTGCGTGCGCCGGATCAACTGCTGCACGTGCTCGATCGCCTGCCAACCTACAAGATCCTCTCGGTGGGACTGGTCAACGGCCGCAACGTCTGGCGCTGTGAGCTGGAACCGGTGCTGGCGCAACTGCAATTTGCCCAGGAGCGTTTTGGCGACAACCTGTGGGTCAGCAGCTCCTGCTCGCTGCTGCACAGCCCGGTGGACCTGGAGCGCGAAGACAAGCTCGATCCGGAGCTGAAAAGCTGGCTGGCGTTTGCGGTGCAAAAGTGTGGCGAAATCGCCGTGCTGCGCGATGCCCTGAACGACCCGCAAGCGCCCAAGGTGCAAGCCGCGCTGGCCGAAAGCCGTGCCATTGCCGCCAGTCGCGCCGAATCGCCGCGTATCCATAAAACCGAGGTGCAAGCGCGCATCGATGCCATTGGCGCAGCCGACAGCCAGCGTCATTCGCCGTTCGCCAAACGCATCGGGCAGCAACGTGCGCGCTTGAAGTTGCCCGCGTTCCCGACCACCACCATCGGCTCGTTTCCGCAGACCGGTTCGATTCGTCTGGCGCGCCAGGCCTTCAAGCAAGGCAAGCTGTCGGCCAACGATTACACTGATGCCATGCACCACGAAATCCGCCACGCCGTGCAGATTCAGGAGCGCCTGGGGCTGGACGTGCTGGTGCACGGCGAAGCCGAACGCAACGACATGGTCGAGTACTTCGCCGAGCAGCTCGACGGGTATGCCTTCACCCGCTTCGGCTGGGTGCAGAGCTACGGTTCGCGCTGTGTAAAACCGGCGATCATCTACGGCGACCTGAGCCGTCCCAAAGCCATGACGGTCGACTGGATCCGCTATGCGCAGAGCCAGACCGACAAGGTCATGAAAGGCATGCTCACCGGTCCCGTGACCATGTTGATGTGGTCCTTCCCCCGCGAAGACGTGTCGCGCAAAGTGCAGGCGCAGCAACTGGCTCTGGCCCTGCGTGACGAGGTGCTGGACCTGGAAGCCGCCGGCATCAAGATCGTGCAAATCGACGAAGCGGCGTTCCGCGAAGGCCTGCCGCTGCGTCGGGCGCAATGGCAGGAATACCTGGACTGGGCGGTAGAGGCGTTCCGCTTGAGCGCCAGCGGTGTGCGCGACGAAACCCAGATCCACACCCACATGTGCTACAGCGAGTTCAACGATGTGATCGAGGCCATCGCAAAGATGGATGCCGATGTGATCACCATCGAAACCTCGCGTTCGGACATGGAGTTGCTGCAAGCCTTCGAAGCCTTCGATTACCCGAACGACATCGGCCCGGGCGTCTACGACATCCACTCGCCACGGGTGCCGGACACCGCCGAGATGGTCAAGTTGATCAGCAAAGCCGTGAAACGGATCCCGGCCGAGCGGCTGTGGATCAACCCCGATTGCGGTTTGAAGACCCGGGCGTGGCCGGAAACCGAGGCCGCCCTGGTGAACATGGTTGCCGCGGCACGACAACTGCGCAGCCAACTGGCTTGAGATTGAAAACGGGAGCGGGTCAACCGCTCCTGTCTTGCCTGTCAAAGTTGCTCGAAATGGCGCAATGCCGGTGACCTTTTGCCGATGTCGGCATAGGGAAGGGCGGCATCATCGGCGTGGGTCAGATAGCGGTACTGCGGCAGCTTCAGGTGGGCCTTTTCGAACTCGGCGAAGGCAGGCGCCGCCTTGGTGTAATGAAAATGGGCGTACCACAACACCTTGGGTGGGACCTCGGTCTGGTCCCAGATTTCGTATTCCTGCAGGTAATCGGTTCGTCCGTCAGAACGTTTATTCAGACGTTTGATCGGGCTGGTTTTCCGTATCTCCACGGCGTTTTGGCTGATCAGATCGTCAAGCATTCCATCCGTAGGGTTTTTGCTGCGCAGTGACTGCTGCGTGCGCATCTGCCGTCCGATGGCAATCAGTTCCGTGGCCTTGTTGCGCAGTTGCTCGATGACAGTGCTCTGCGGGGCAACGACTTCGATATCGAGCGCCCGGCGCGTCAGTTCGCTGGCCTCGGTGACCATCATGTGCTCCAGGTCGACCGGGAGCATGTCCTGTGCTGCATAGGCTTGTATCTTCGACTGGTAGGCGGGCTGCGCCTGCAATCGGTCACGCGCGTCTGCAATCATGGCAGTCGGGTCCCTTTGCGCGGGGCGAGCGCTCGGTGCCGGTGAATTGAGCAAGCGAAACTTGCCATTTGCACCCTGTTCCCATATTTCCTCGACGCCACCGCGACCGGTCAGGATGTATTGGTGCTTCTGCGTCGTCGGTTCCCAGCGTTCCACCCCGATCAGTAATTGGTCGTCTTCAGTGGTGAAGACTTTCTTGCTGCGTTGCCCGCCTGGCATGGCTGGGGCTGGCAGGTCGATGGTCTTGCGGGCCCGTTCGGCCATTTTCTCGATACCCTCCAGCAAGGGCGCCACGGCGTCGAGATGAAAGTGCTGGGGATAGCTGGCGGTCCAGGCATTCATGCCACGACGGAATTGCCGGTAGTGCTCAAGGCACTCCTGAAGAATCTGATTGCGCTGGGCTCGGGTGGCGGTCGCATCCGGCAGGCTGTATTGGACGAGCAATGCGCGGTAGACCTCGGTGCGCAGGTTATGGGCTTGGGCCTGCAGATCGAACCAGGAGAGATCCTTTGTCGTGTCGAAGCGTTTGACGCTTTCCAGCAGTTGACCGGTTTTCAGGAAAAGCAGTTTGGTGTCGCTGAGGCGTCCGTTCAACATCGTTACTTCGGGTGCCAGTTGTGCCCTTTCTGCCCTGACCGTAATGCGTTCGTACCATAGGTTGAGGTCGCGCATTGCGGTTTCTATCTGCTCCACTTGGCCGATGAGTTCCTCGCGCAGCTTTCGGATGTCGTGCAAGGTCTGAATGCGTTCGGCGACCGCATCATCCGGTAGTCTGTCCACTACGTCGACTAAAGCGTCGATTCTATCCACGAGCGGCTCAGCACGGTGGTTGGCAAAAAACACCCGGTGCTTTTGCCTGTCGGTGATAATGAGCGCGTCATGACTTTGCAGTTCCATGATTGTGCGCCGTTTGTTGCCATGGGTCAGCGGCGCCAGTTCGGCCAGCGTCTGATACTTCGTGCTGGCCAGTTCGATGTCGCCCATGCAGGCTGCTTCAGTGGCCGGTAGCAGGGCCGGACGGGCTTCGATGGAGCTGTTGTTGTATGTTTCCAGGGCCGCGTTGGTGCGCTGGATCCGGGCATCGAGTTGCGGCGCAAAGTTGTCGGCGGCTTCAGTCAATGCCTGCTGATGGCGAAACACCCGATCGCCCCACCACCGTGGCAATCGTTCGCGAATGGCGACCGGCCAGATCGGGTCGAGGGTGTCCGCCAGATGCCCGAGCACGCCACCACCCCCCAGCCCGCCGCCTTCGAAAGTCGATCCGTAGACACCGAACCAAGTGTCCCAGCGACCTGCTTCATCGAGAGCAATGGGTTGTTTGTAGGTTTTTTTATGGGTGCCGCTCAGTCGCCAGCCACGTGAGTCCGTGCTCGGTTCAACCTGGAAGATGCGGCCCTGGCGGGTGATGAAATCACCATCGGCATGCCGGTAGACATTGCGATAGACACCGTGCTCGACCGGTTGCAACAAGGCGAGGGAGATCGGTTTTTCATATTCGTAACCGGCGAAACGTTCGGCGATGTGCCGTGCCTGGTATTTAGAGGTCGGTGGCAAGGCCATGGCGCCTTTGCCGAGCGTCCGCAGCTGACGAGCACGGGTCAACGCGCGGGCGCCCGTGGCCGATTTACTGCCCACGGCAGCGGGAAGAAGATCCATGGCGGCATCGATCAGGGACAATAGCACCGACTCGATCTCTGTCAGGCCTTCACCCACGTCAGCGCGTAACAGCGCTGCGACGGCCCGATTGGCACTGCTCCAGGCATCGTGCAGGGCAATGCCTGCGCCAACGAAGGGCACAAGACCCATGGCCATTTTTATGTAGTTCAACGCCTTCGGTCCGCTGAGCGCATTGCGCTCCAGGAATAACGCGGCGTTGGAGCGCGATGTGCCGCGATGGGCTTCGATGAGGCGTCCCATCTGGGTATTGAGCAGGTGCGCGGCCAGCGAAGTGACGGCCGGCCAGCGTCCCCCCACACCGATCATGGCGTCGAAGTGTTTGAGTACTGCCTGGTTGATCCGGTTTTCATGAGCCCGCACCTTTCCCTGCAAGGCGCGACCGGCCAGGTAGCTGACCATCTCGCTGCGCAGGCACAGGTTGAACAGGGCCATGCGCGCTTCTTCGAGGCTGTCGTAGCGGCGCAGGGACTGACCATCGGGACTGTCCGGCAGGTACAACAACGTCATGCCGCTGACCTGTTCCTGAATGAACGTCACGCCGGACAAGGTCACCGGGCCTTCGTTGGGAGTATCCGTGCCGCCCGCGCTCAGGTAGGCCGGCAGTAGCTCGATGCGCTTGCCGTCCGCTTGCCAGGCTTGCGGTGTAACTGCATCAATGGCGGTGTTCAGCACTTGCAGGTCGTCGAGGCTGATCTGCCTTTGCAAACGCGCGCACTCACCTTGCAGTTGGAGGGTCAGGCGCCAGGGCTCGATCAGGCATTCCCGGCGATGCTCCCGTACAAACAGCGGTTCGCCTTGATCGCCCATGAAGGTGTCGTAGATGAGCTTTTCGTAGGCCTTGGGCAGATCCAGCTGTGGCAGCGTCTTGCGCAGGTAGGCAGGGGTGATGCCGGATGTCAGGGCCTGGCGTTCGCGGTCGTCCGCCGTTGTGACTTCCACGCGCATGAAGCCAAGGCGCAGGGACAAGGGCTCAAGCTGCATCGACGGCGTGTTGTCGATATTGAGTTGGGCCAGCTCCTGGAGTGACATCTTGCTTCTGGCGGTACTGGGCACTGCCACCAGTTTTTGCGGGGTGCCGGGAGCCGCACCGTCGGAGAGTTGTTTTTGCAGCGTGACGGAGTCGGGCAGGTCCAACTGGATGTCAAAGTCGCCTTTGAGTGAGAAGTCTTCGCGAAGCTGGGCTTGAAGGTGTCGACGGGTGAACACATCGCGGGGCACCAGGGTTGTTTGCAGTTGCTCATGGCTGCGCTGCATGGCCTGGATGTAGGCGCTGGTCAGGCTTTTGAGCCTGGCCCCATCGGGCGCTGCCAAGGTGCCCAGCCAGGTGGGAAGACGGCCAACCATCGAGGCACTCAGGCGTTGTTCCTGTAAGTGCATGAGAGCCAGGCTTCTCGCTGGGTTCACCGGAACCTGCAGCAACGCCTTGGTTTGTCTGCGCAGTTTTTCCAGTTGCTGCGCACGTTGTGACGCCTGGGTGTCGTCAGGATAGCGCTGGCGTATTTGCGCGGCCTGTTCTTCGAAAAGGCTGGTCTGTTGATTGAGGCTGTACAGCAACGGATCAGTCGTGATGGGCTGCAGTTGCAGGATCAGCACGGGATCCTGTCCCTGGATTTTCAACAGCTGCTGTTCCAGGTCTTTGCGGTTGGCGAATCGCTGCAAGCCGCCGCCGATGCCGGGCCAGTAGAGCAGCAGACTGTCGGGCGATTCTGTATCGGACAGCACTTGCGGTCGGGCGATGACCAACACCCCGTTGAGCTCTTGGCGCAAGGGTTCGCCAGTGTCTGTTTTCATGCTCAACGACAGGCTGGCGAATGCAACGTCAGGTTCGTGATCGTTGGCGTCAGGCGGGTCCAGCAAGACCTCGAGCAAATCAAGTTCCGTGCTATCGAGCTGGTTGAGCGTGCGTTGCAGTTCAACCTCGGCCTTCAAGCCGTCCTTGTGTGCCTGGTAAAGGGCGTTGAAAGCACGATTGAACGTTTCCAGGTCCAGCGTACGCGATCGGTAAAGCAGGGTGGAGGCGGCCGAGTCTGCAGCGAGCTCTGCGGTTTCCAGCGCCTTGAGTGTGTCGTCGAGCGCCTTTTGATGGTCACTGTCCAGCGCCTCACCGAGCAGTGTTTCCAGCGCCGCGCGCTGTTTGCCAAGCGAGGCCCGGCGCAACGCCAGTGGAATATCGGCAGCCAGGCTATCGAATAGGGATGATTGATCTTCATCGGTAAAGTCTGCGGTCAGCTCCAGGTCCTCAAGGGTGGGCGCCTGGACAAACACCTCGGCAAGGCGGGCTTGCGGTGCGGGCGAAAACAGCTCCTCAATACCTGTTGTCAACGGCCCGGTCCTGGCCGTGTATTCAAAATTGTAAAGGCTGGGTAACGCTGGCGGAGCGAGCAATTGCGTGGACAACCAATGCTCCATGTCGCGACGTTCTTTGAAGGCCTGGATGGCTACCGGTCGAGAGGGCAAGTACAGCAATTGCGCAACCGGTTGCTGGTTGCCCACGCTGATCACCCAGGCCGCCGGGAGTTTCAGGATGCTGTTGTCACTCAACTTCAGCGCCAGGTGTTCGCAGTGGATCGGCCGATCGTCCAGACGTACTCCCACAGTCCCGGAATCCAGAACCAACCACAGCGGTTTCAATTGTTCGGCGTTCAGGGTTCCCAGGGCGAATGCCACTTGAGCCGTCGCTTCGATATGCCCGCGGTACAACTGCGTGGCCCGATCACGCCGCGACAGCGGTGTGCCGGGGGCGCGGGCATCCCAATAGGCATTGGTGTCTTCGTTTAGTGGCACGCCGGCGAATAGCGCCTGCATACCTTCCTGGCAGGCTTGCCAACGGTTCAAGGCGCTTTGCAGCAGGCTCTGATCGATGTTGTTCGGCAGCGTTGAAAACTCGGGCATGTCGATTAGCGAGGGAGAGGGGAGGGTCGGGAGCAGTCTTTCGGTCATGGTGATGGGGCTCATCCAGGGGGAGCGGCGAGTCCACTCCTGATCAAGCGCCATTTAAAAAAAATTCCCCGGGCCCTTGGCACTACATAGTTATCGCATCGACCACTGAGCGGCATTCATGAAACTGTCATGCAACTGTGGCAGCGCGCTTGAACAAACTTCATCAGACTCGCGCTCTACTGGGGTTCTGCGTTTCGGTGTTTTTCATGTGTGCACGATTTGTATCGACAGCGGCTTTTTTGACCGCGCTGTTTTTGAGTTTTCCCTCTTTTTCGGCGTCTCGCTGTGACGTCAACGTGGCGACCGAACGGGTCGACCTGGATCAGGTAAGCCTGGCGTACCAGAGCATCGGTCGTGCCTCGGACCCGGCGTTGCTGCTGGTGATGGGCCTGGGTGGGCAGTTGATTCACTGGCCTGACGAAGTGGTGGTCGCGCTCTGCCAGCAAGGTTTCCGGGTGATTCGCTATGACAATCGCGATGTCGGCCTGTCGACCTGGCGCCAAATCCCGGTGGAGGCCAATCTGACGTTTGAGGTGTTGCGCTACAAGCTGGGTCTGCCGGTCTCGGCCCCCTACTCATTGACCGATATGGCGGACGACGGGCTGAGCCTGATGGACGCACTGCACATCGAGCAATTCCATGTGCTGGGCGCCAGCATGGGTGGAATGATCGCCCAACACATGGCGGCGATGGCGCCACAACGGGTCGAGAGCCTGACCCTGATCATGAGCACTTCCGGCGCCGAAGGTTTGCCCGCGCCGAGTGCGGCGCTGCTGCAGTTGCTGGCGCGTCGAGGTGCACCCAATCGTGAAGTCGCACTGGAACAGCAGGCGGACCTGCTGGCGGCACTGGGCAGTCCGGCGGTGACTGACGATCGACAGGCACTGCTGCAGCAGGCGGCACTGGCGTATGACCGGGCATTCAATCCCGAGGGGGCCAAGCGCCAGATCCTGGCGATCCTGGCCGAGCCGAGCCGGGTGGCATTGCTCAACCAACTGCGGGTGCCGGCGCTGGTGGTGCATGGCACGGCCGATCCGTTGTTGCCGGTGATGCACGGCGTGCACTTGGCGGCGCACCTGCGTGGCAGCCAGTTGAAGTTGATACCGGGCTTGGCCCATCGTTTCCAGGAAGCGTTCAAGGCGCCGTTGCTGGCGGCCGTATTGCCGTACCTGCGAGCCCATCGAGAGGACACTTCGCATTGGGCGCAGATTGAGCCCGTGGCTGAACACAACCTTCTTTAACGCACGGGCATTCAGGGGATTTTGCTCAGCCGTGCAGGCGAACCCAGACACTGACCAGCGCCGTCGCCGCGATCAACCACGCCACCGCCGCCACGGCCAGCGATGCCTCGAGGCGCATGCGATCGACCATCACATAGAGGGTCGCCAGGTAGATGAAGTACGGAATGATCGACCACATGCCAAACACGATGGTGGTCTTGAGGTCATCCAGTGAACGCCCCTTGCCGACGATGTAGTGGGCGATGAGTGCAAAGGTTGGAAACAGCGGCACCAATCCGGCGATGTAGTAGTTCTTCGTCTTGGCCAGGGCGGCGAGGACCACCACCACCGCCGCGCCCAGGATTGCTTTGAAAATCAGATCCATCAGTGGCTCAGCCCGTACTTTTTCACTTTGTCGAACAGTGTGGTCTTGGCCATGCCCAGTTCCTGGCTGGCCTGGGTCAGGTTGCCGCCGCTGCGTTGCAAGGCATCGCTCAACAGATTGCGCTCGAAAGCCTCCACCGCTTCTGCGAACGCCAAGCCCTGAGTGCTGCCGCCGGCCCCCGGTTTCTTGAACGCGGGCAGGCCGAGAGCAAAGCGCTCGGCGACGTTGCGCAGTTCGCGCACGTTTCCTGGCCAGTCGTGGCTCATCAGGTTGGACAGGGTCTGGTTATCCAGTTCCGGTGCGGTGCGGTCGAAACGCAAGGACGACTGCTGCAAGAAATACTCGAACAATTGCAGGATGTCTTCGCGGCGCTCGCGCAGGGGCGGCAGTTCCAGGGTCACCACGTTGAGGCGGTAATACAGGTCGCTGCGAAATTCACCCGCCTTGCTCGACTCGTCGAGATCGGATTTGGTGGCCGCGATCACCCGGCAGTCCACCGCCACGCTCTGGTTCGAACCGAGGCGTTCGAGGGTGCGTTCCTGCAACACCCGCAGCAGTTTGATCTGCAGGGGCAGGGGCATGCTTTCCACTTCGTCGAGGAACAGCGTGCCGCCATCGGCGTGCTCGATCTTGCCGATCCGCCGTTTGCCTGCACCGGTGAAGGCGTTGGCTTCATGGCCGAAGATCTCGCTTTCGAACAGGTTTTCCGGCAGGCCACCGCAATTGAGCGCCACGAATTGCCGGGTGTGCCGACGACTGAAGTCGTGCAGGCAGCGCGCGACCAGTTCCTTGCCGGTGCCGGTTTCGCCTTCGATCAGCACGTTGGCCGAAGTATCGGCGACATTGGCGATCAGCTCGCGCAGGTTCTGCATGGCCGGCGAGCGGCCGATGATCCGGCCTTCAAGGGAATCGCGCTCGGCCAGTTGCCGGCGCAACGACGAGACTTCCCGTGCCAGGCTGCGCTGCTCCAGGGCACGGCGGGCTACATCCACCAGGCGTTCGGGCGAGAAGGGTTTCTCCATGAAGTCGTAGGCGCCTTTCTGCATGGCGCCGACGGCCATGGAAATGTCGCCGTGGCCGGTGATCAGCACCACCGGCAGGCTGCGATCGCGGGCCTTGAGCCGGTTCAGCAGTTCCAGGCCATCGATGCCCGGCAGGCGAATGTCGCTGATGACGATGCCGGCGAAGTTCTCGCCCACCCGTTCCAGGGCTTCCTCGGCACTGCCGACACCGATGCAGGGAATGTCTTCCAGGGTCAGCGCCTGTTGGCAGCCGAGCAACACATGGGGGTCGTCTTCGACGATCAAAACACTAAGGTCGTTGTTCATATTGGCTCAGCGGAAGTGGGGCTTACCAACGGTAAACTGAGGACGAAAGCGGTACCACCGCTGGCCGGGTGCTCGACACCCAGGTGACCGCCAGTGGCGGCGGCCAGGCTCGCGGAGAGGGTCAGGCCCAAGCCCAGGCCTTGTTCGCCGGGTTTGGTGGTGAAAAACGGTTCGAACAGGTGCTTGCGCGCTTCGACGTCGATGCCGTGACCATTGTCCCGAACACGCAGTCGATACTTGCCATCGTCCGTTTCACCTTCGAGCCACAACTCCGGCTGCGGCTGCGCCTGCATGGCGTCGAGGGCGTTGCCGATGAGGTTGACCAGAATCTGTTCCAGGCGGGTCTGGTCTATCTGCACCTGGACATCCTTGAAGTGGCGGTGCAGTTGCAGATGCGCGGTTTCCACCCGGGTGCCGAGCAATTGCAAGGCCGCCTCCACGGCTTTACCGAGACAGGCCTGGCCCTTGTCGTCACCGCGCCGGGCGAAGGAGCGCAGGCTGGCGGTGATCCGGCCCATGCGGTCGATCAATTCGTTGATGGTCTTGAGGTTGGTGCTGGCCACGTCCAGCTGACCGCGCTCGAGAAAGCGCACGGTGTTGCCGGACAGGGTGCGCAGCGCCGCCAACGGCTGGTTCAATTCGTGAGCGATGCTGGTGGACATCTGGCCAATCGCCGCGAGTTTTCCGGCCTGCACCAGTTCATCCTGGGCACGGCGCAGCGTCTCTTCGGCGTGCCGGCGTTCGCGGATCTGCCCCTTGAGGCGCTCGTTGCTGGCGCGCAGGTCGGTGGTGCGTTCGGTAATCCGACGCTCCAATTGGTTGTTGGCTTCCTGCAAGGCTTCGCGGGCGGCGAGGCGGGTGGCGATCACTTTGCGCCGCTCGTTCCAGGCGATCAGCAGGAACGCCACGAGGGCAAAGGCCACGGCGACCAGGATCCCCTGGTTGATCGCTTCGCGGCGCAGATCCTGCAGTGGCGTGAGCAGGGTGAAGTTCCACGGGGTATCGCTCAAGGGGCGGGTTTGCGACAGGTAGCTGATGTTTTCGTCATCGGAAACCAGTTCGCTATTGGCGGGGAAGGTGAGTTTTTCCACGCCCTCGGACAGGGTTTCCCGAGCCAGCGGTTGCAGTTCGTTCAGCGGGAACCAGTAGTACTGGAGACTGCGGGCGAGTTTTTCCTTGGTTTCGTCGCTCAGCGGTACTACCGATTTCAGGCGTCGAGCGGGGTCACTGGAAAGGATGATGATGCCGTTCTCGTCGCTGACGAAGGCTTCCAGGCGCGCGCGCTGCCAGCGTTCCTCCATGGCTTCGAGGCGCACCTTGACCACCGCGACGCCGATGATCTTGCCGTGTTCTTCCAGGCCGTGGGCCAGGTAGTAACCGGGTTCGCCGTTGGTGCTGCCAATGCCGTAGAAACGTCCGGGTTGGCCGCGCACGGCATTCTGGAAATAGGCACGGAAGGACAGGTCTTCACCCAGGTAACTGTCGACATCGCGCCAGTTACTGGTGGCCATGACACGGCCGGTGGTGTCCATCACGTAGATGGCCCGGCTGCGGCTACGCCGGTTCAGGCCTTCGAGGTAATCATTGACGGTCTGCCGGTGCTCCGGCGTCGGGTCGGCCAGCAGTGTCGAAACACTGGTTTCGAGTTCCAGCAGGCTGGGCAGATAGGTGTACTTGCTGATCTCGCTTTCGACGGCACGAGCGTGCAGTTCCAGCTGACGCTGGCCATTTTCGCCGAGGCTGCGGATCCCATAGTGCTCACTGGTCCAGAAGCCGATGTAACCCAGTCCGATCATCAGCGCGATGATCAGCGGCGGCAGGAACAGATGGCGAATCAGGCGAGGTTTCACGGCGAGTGATGGCGACGTGGCGCGATAGAGAGTGGGGTCGCATTTCATCACAGATGCCTTGGGTCAACCAGCGTCCGCCTGCCTCCTGTAGGAGCGAGCATGCTCGCGATGGTCGTCAACGATGACGCGTTCATCCTGGATGAACGCGGTGTCTTTGAAATCATCGCGAGCATGCTCGCTCCTACAGAGGGGCGGCCGTGTTGCTGTTAGTGCTGCAGAATCTTGTTGAGGAAGTGCTGCGTACGCTCGGCGCGGTGGCTGATGTCGCCGAAGAACTCCTCTTTCTTGCAGTCTTCGATGATCTTGCCCGCATCCATGAAGATCACCCGATCGGCCACTTTACGGGCGAAGCCCATTTCGTGGGTCACGCACATCATGGTCATGCCTTCGTGGGCCAGTTGCACCATCACGTCCAGCACTTCGTTGACCATTTCCGGGTCCAGCGCCGAGGTTGGTTCGTCGAACAGCATGACGATCGGGTCCATCGCCAGTGCACGGGCAATCGCCACACGCTGCTGCTGGCCACCGGACAATTGGCCCGGGTGCTTGTGGGCGTGGGCCGAGAGGCCGACACGTTCCAGCAATTGCAGGCCTTTCTTGGTGGCCTCTTCCTTGCTGCGGCCCAGCACCTTGATCTGCGCGATGGTCAGGTTTTCGGTGATGGTCAGGTGCGGAAACAGTTCGAAATGCTGGAACACCATGCCCACCCGCGAACGCAGTTTCGGCAGATTGGTCTTCGGGTCGGCGATGGACGTACCGTCGACCACGATGTCGCCTTTCTGGAACGGTTCGAGGGCGTTGACGCATTTGATCAGGGTCGATTTGCCGGAACCGGACGGCCCGCACACCACGATCACTTCGCCTTTTTTGACCTCGGTGCTGCAATCAGTCAGCACCTGGAAGTCCCCATACCACTTGTTGATGTTTTTGATAGAGATCATACGGCGAACCTTTTTTGCAGACGCTTGACCAGCTGCGAGGCGGCAAAGCTGATGATGAAGTACACGAGACCTGCGAAGATCAGGAACTCATTGGAGCGACCGATGATGTCGCCACTGGCGCGCGAAGCGTTGAGGAAGTCCACCAGGCCGACGGCGTAGACCAGCGAGGTGTCCTGGAACAGGATGATGCTCTGCTGCAGCAACAGCGGCGTCATCTTGCGGAACGCTTGCGGCAGGATGATCAGGCGCATCATCTGGCCATAGTTCATGCCCAGTGCTTGCGCGGCACCCATTTGGCCCTTGGGAATCGACTGCACGCCGGCGCGGACGATTTCACAGAAGTACGCCGCTTCGAACATCATGAAGGCCACGATGCACGAGGTGAACGCGCCGATCGGGGTGTCTTCGCCAGTGATCCAGCGCAGCACGAACGGCACCGCCAGGTAGAACCAGGTGATCACCAGCAGCAGCGGGATCGAGCGGAAATAGTTGACGTAAGCGCCGGCCAGGTTCGACAGCAGTTTGTTGTGCGACAGGCGGCACAGCGCCAGGATGGTGCCGAGGATTATCCCGCCGATCACGCCCATGGCCATCAGCTTGAGGGTCATGATCATGCCGTTCCACAGGCCCGGCAGGGACGGGATGATGCCCGAGAAGTCGAATTCCATCATTTACCCCCTACGGAAATCAGGCCCGGTACGGCGACTTTCTTCTCGACCATGCGCATCAGCAGCATCAGGCTCATGTTCAGGGTGAAGTAGATCAGCGTGGCCAGGGTGAACGCTTCGAACAGGTTGGCGGAGAACTCAGCGGTCTGTTTGGTCTGCGCGAGCAGCTCCATCAGGCCGATCAGCGAAGCCACGGACGAGTTCTTGAAGACGTTGAGGAATTCCGAGGTGAGCGGCGGAATGATGATCCGGTAGGCCTGGGGCAGCAGCACGTTCCAGTAGATCTGCGGCAGCTTGAAGCCCATGGCGCGGGCTGCGGACTCCTGACCTTTTGGCAGCGCCTGGATACCGGTGCGCACCTGTTCGCAAACACGCGCGGCGGTGAACAGGCCCAGGCACACGACGACGCTGAGGAAGGCCGAGGTGGTGGGGTTCAGGTCCTGCTTGTACCACTCCTGCAAATCCGGCGGCAGCAGGTCGGGCACCAGGAAGTACCAGATGAACAGCTGGACCAGCAGCGGTACGTTACGGAAGAGTTCGACGTAGCAGGTGGCGATGCCCGATACGATGCGGTTCGGCACAGTGCGCATGACGCCCAGGATCGAACCCAGTATCAGCGCGATGATCCAGGCTACGACGGCGATACCAATGGTCCAGCCCAATCCGGAGATGAACCAGTCGAGATAGGTCTCGCTGCCAACGCCAGTGGACTTGAAGAACACGCCCCAGTCCCAGTTGTAATTCATTAGGGTCTCCCCTCAGATCGATCGATGTACAAGTACCCGCTTGGGGGAAGCTCCGTTCCCGCCTGACCATGACGATCAGGCACACGCGATCGGCTCGACAGCCACCGGTCCGAGTGTTTCCAAAAATGCCAGCAGGGAGTGACAACCTCCCGAGAGGGCATGGGCCCTCTCAGGAGATAAGGTTAGTCAGAAATCAGGATTTCTTGTCGTCAGCCGCTTTATCGGTCGGATTGGCGATCAGGGCCTTGAGCTCGTCGCTCATCGGGAAATTCAGGTTCAGGTTTTTTGGCGGGATTGGCTGCATGAACCATTTTTCGTAGATCTTGTTGATCTCGCCCGATGCGTAGGTGGCCTTGATGGCGTCATCCACGGCCTTTTTGAACGGCTCGTCGCCTTTGCGCACCATGCAGCCGTAGATTTCGTAGGACTGTGGGGTACCGGTCACGGCCCAGTCACTGGCTTTCTTGGCCTTGGCCGCTTCACCGGCCAGCAGGGCGTCGTCCATCATGAACGCAACGGCGCGGCCGGTTTCCAGCATCTGGAAGGATTCGCCGTGGTCTTTGGCGGAGATCACGTTCATGCCCATCTGCTTGTCGGCGTTCATCGCCTTGAGGATGCGCTCGGAGGTGGTGCCGGCGGTGGTCACGACGTTCTTGCCGGCCAGGTCCGGGAAATCCTTGTACTTGGAGTCTGCCTTGGACAGCAGGCGCGTACCGATTTCGAAGATGCCAACGGAGAAGTCAACTTGCTGCTGACGCTCGACGTTGTTGGTGGTGGAGCCGCACTCCAGGTCCACGGTGCCGTTCTGCACCAGCGGGATACGGGTTTGCGAGGTGACGAGGTTGTACTTGACCTGCAGGTTCGGCAGGTCCAGGTCTTTTTTCAGGGCTTCGACGACTTTCAACTGGATGTCGTGGGAGTAGCCGACCGGCTTGCCGGAAGCGTCCGCGATGTAGGAGAAAGGAATGGAAGCGTCACGATGCCCGAGGGTGATGACACCGGACTCTTTGATCTTCTTCAGGGTGCCGGTGAGTTCGGCGGCGAACACTGGCGTGCTGATCAGAGCGGCAGCAATGGCTGCGCCCAGGATATGGGGAACGATGCGCATCAAATTTTCCTCGACATTGTTTTTTTTATGGAGCCAGTTCATCGGCCCTTTTGTGCTTCGAATGCCCTGACGGCTCCTGAAGTGTCGTGCAACAGGCATTCGTCCAAGAGTGTAGAGCATGACTCGTGCCAGGCCAGGCTTAACGACTTAATGCATTGATTTATAAGGATATTAAATATTTATTGAGGTTTTTTTTGGTAGAAGAAATCCGGTTTACCGAATCGACCGCCAAGTCGCGTTCGGAAAACCGAATGCATCGGATGCGTGTGATGCGTGTGATGCGTGTGATTCGTGCGATGCGTAGGAGCCAGGCTTGCCGGCGAAGGCGATCTCTCGGACGCCTTCGCCGACAAGCCTGGCTCCTACAGTCGGAGGGGGGAGATCAGGCCGCTTCGATCTTGCTGCGGTTCTGCTCGACCTTGCTCAAGTAGTCGGCGAGCCGTTGCTGTTGCTCGGGGGTGGTGAACAAGCCGAGTTTGCTGCGACGCCACAAAATGTCGTGGGCACTGGTGGCCCACTCTTCGCTGCACAGGTAATCGACCTCACGGGTGTAGAGGCCGCCGCCGATGTGTTCGCCCATGTCGTTGAGGTTCTGTACGCCTTCGAGCATGCGCCAGGTGCGACTGCCGTAGGTGGTGGCCCAGCGGCGCGAGATTTCGCTGGGGATCCAGTCGAACTTGTCGCGGATCAGCGAGCTCAGCGCCTGCGGTGTGCTCATGTCTTCGCCGCCCGGCAGGGTGGCGTTGGCGGTCCAGCTTGGCTTGATATGCGGGAAGTGCGACGCCAGTTGCGCCAGTGCCGATTCGGCCAGCTTGCGGTAGGTGGTCAGCTTGCCGCCGAACACCGACAGCAGGGGCGCTTCCTCGCCGCAGCCCGACAACGCCAGTGTGTAGTCGCGGGTGACGGCCGACGGGTTGTCGGACTCGTCGTTGCACAGCGGGCGTACGCCGGAATAGCTGTGCAGGATATCGTTACGGCCGATCTGTTTTTTGAAGTGGGCGTTGACCACTTGCAGCAGGTAATCGGTTTCGGCCTCGGTGATCGCCACTTTTGCCGGATCGCCTGTGTACTCGCGGTCGGTGGTGCCGATCAGGGTGAATTGATTGAGGTACGGAATGGTGAACACAATGCGCTGGTCTTCATTTTGCAGGATGTGCGCATGATCGCCTTCGTACAGCTTGGGTACGATCAGGTGGCTGCCCTGGATCAGGCGGATACCGTAGGGCGACTCCATCTTCAGGTCGTCACGAATGAACTTGGCGACCCAGGGGCCGGCCGCGTTCACCAGCGCCTTGGCGCGGATCGAAAACAGGCTGCCATCGGCGCGCTCCAGGTGCAGGTGCCACAGGCCTTTGGCGCGACGCGCGCTGACGCAGCGGGTCTGGGTGTGGACGTGGGCGCCTTTTTCCCGGGCCGCCATGGCGTTCAATACCACCAGGCGCGCATCGTCGACCCAGCAGTCGGAATATTCGAAACCCTTGGTGATTTCGCTTTTCAGCGCGCTGTCGGGGCCGAACTTGAGGCTTTTGGAACCGGCCAGTTTTTCCCGTTTGCCCAGGTTGTCATAAAGGAACAGGCCAGCGCGGATCATCCAGGCCGGACGCAGGTGTGGGCGATGCGGTAACACGAAGCGCATGGGCTTGACGATGTGCGGGGCCTTGGCCAGCAGCACTTCGCGCTCGGCCAGGGCTTCGCGCACCAGACGGAATTCGTAATGTTCGAGATAGCGCAGGCCGCCGTGGATCAGCTTGCTGCTGGCCGATGAGGTGTGGCTGGCCAGGTCATCCTTTTCGCAAAGGAACACCGAGAGGCCGCGACCGGCGGCATCTGCCGCGATCCCTGCGCCATTGATGCCGCCACCGATGACGGCGATATCGTAGACCTCGGCGAGAGGTGGCGTAGGTGAAGTAGAAGTGGGCATCGGCTAAGGCCTCGGAATTCTTTGATTTTCTGTATTTGAATTCGAACATTAATGTTCACTTGCGAAAATCTTAGCCCATAAAGACGCGCACAGCCAGTCGACTTCGATTGAAAAAACTCATCGAAGGGCGGTTAAAGGAAAATATTCGAACATTTAGAGGCGCGGTACGGCGGCGCAGGTGTGTTGCACTGACGACCACCATCGCGAGCAGGCTCACTCCCACAAGGATTGCACGCAACCTGTAGGAGCGAGCCTGCTCGCGATGGCGTCGGTATGAACGACGTAGATAGGAAGGTTAAACGACTTCCAAACGAATCTTGTGCTGATTCAGCAGCTGCGTCAGCGCCGGCACCGGCTGCTGGTCGGTGACCAGGCAATCGATCAGGCTGATCGGTCCCAGGCGGATCATGGCGTTGCGTCCGAACTTGCTGGAGTCGGCGGCAAGAATCACCTTGCGTGCGTTGGCAATGATCGCCTGGGATACCCGCACTTCCTGATAATCGAAATCCAGCAGGCTGCCGTCTTCATCGATGCCGCTAATGCCGACCAGGGCAAAGTCGACCTTGAACTGGTTGATGAAATCGACGCTGGCCTGGCCGACCACGCCACCGTCACGCCGCACATTGCCTCCGGTCAGCAGGACGTCGAAGTCGTCCTTGGCGCTGAGCATCGAGGCCACATGCAGGTTGTTGGTGATGATCTTCAGGTGATTGTGGTTGAGCAGGGCGCGGGCAATGGACTCGGTGGTCGTACCGATATTGATGAACAGCGAGGCGTGGTCGGGGATCTGCGCGGCAATGGCTTCGCCGATGCGCTGTTTCTCATCGCGCATCTGATCGGCGCGCATGGCGTAGGCGGTGTTTTCAACACTGGAATCGTAAGCCGCGCCACCGTGGTAGCGGCGCAACAGATTGGCTTCCGCCAGTTGATTGATATCGCGGCGGATGGTCTGCGGGGTAACAACGAACAGCGTGGCCATTTCCTCGATGCTGACATAACCGCGTTCGCGGACCAGTTCGAGGATTTGCTGCTGACGGGGAGGCAGATTCATGGGGCGTCCTTTGGGCTGCCGTGCAAAATTTGCCCATGATGCCGCAGGAATCTGCTCCCTACCAGTTACATACAGATACGAGCTCGTATCCCGGTTTATTCGGCCTCGTCTTCAGCCGCCCAATCGCGCGTGCGGCTGACGGCTTTTTTCCAGCCGGCGTAGAGTTTTTCCTTCGCCGTTTCGTCGAGTGTCGGCTCGAACTGGCGCTCGATCACGGCCTTGCCGCGCAACTCATCCAGGCTGCCCCAGAAACCGCAGGCCAGACCCGCCAGGTAAGCGGCGCCCAATGCCGTGGTTTCACGCATCTGCGGACGCTCGACCTGGGTGCCGAGAATGTCGGCCTGGAACTGCATCAGGAAGTTGTTCGCCACTGCACCGCCGTCGACGCGCAGGGCTTTGAGGCGTTCGCCGGAGTCCTGCTGCATGGCGTCGAGCACATCGCGGGTCTGGTAGGCAATCGATTCCAGCGCAGCGCGAATGATGTGGTCGACACGCACGCCGCGGGTCAGGCCGAACAGCGCGCCACGGGCGTACGGGTCCCAGTACGGCGCGCCCAGGCCGGTGAAGGCCGGTACCAGGTACACGCCGTTGCTGTCCTTGACCTTGTTGGCGAAGTATTCGGTGTCGTGGGCATCGTTGATGATCTTCAGCTCGTCGCGCAGCCACTGGACGGTGGAGCCGCCGTTAAACACCGCTCCTTCCAGCGCGTAGGCGACTTCACCATGTGGGCCGCAAGCGATGGTCGTGAGCATGCCGTGATTGGATTTCACTGCTTTGTCACCGGTGTTCATCAGCAGGAAGCAACCGGTGCCGTAGGTGTTTTTCGCTTGACCGGCTTCGACGCACATCTGACCGAACAGGGCGGCCTGCTGGTCGCCGGCGATACCGCCGATGGCGATGCCGCTTTTGGTGTGGCCGTAGATTTCCGAGGAGGATTTAACCGGCGGCAGCATTTCCCGCGGGATATCCAGCAGCTCCAGCATCTTCGCGTCCCACTCCAGGGTGTGGATGTTGAAGAGCATCGTGCGCGAGGCGTTGGTGTAGTCGGTAACGTGCACCTTGCCGCCGGTAAATTTCCAGATCAGCCAGCTGTCGACGGTGCCGAACAGTAGCTCACCGTTGCGTGCGCGTTCGCGGCTGCCTTCGACGTTGTCGAGGATCCATTTGAGCTTGGTGCCGGAGAAGTACGGGTCGGTGACCAGCCCCGTGGTTTCGCTGATGTATTGCTCATGGCCATCGCGCTTGAGCTGTTGGCAGATCTCGGTGCTGCGTCGGCACTGCCAGACGATCGCGTTGTAGATCGGGCGGCCGGTGTTCTTGTCCCAGACCACGGTGGTCTCACGCTGGTTGGTGATGCCGATGGCCGCGACCTGGTCGTGATGCAGGCCAGCTTGCGCCAGGGCCTCGACCATCACCGCGCTCTGGGTGGCGAAGATTTCCATCGGGTCATGTTCGACCCAGCCGGCTTGCGGATAATGCTGCGCGAACTCGCGCTGTGCGGTGCAGACCACGTTGGCGTCGCGGTCGAAAATGATCGCGCGGGAGCTGGTCGTACCCTGATCGAGGGCAATGATGTAGTTCTTGTTCTGTGTGTCGGTCATGTCGATTGCCTTGGACGAAAAAGGGAAGTGAGGTCTGGTGCGTGAGCAAACGGGCAGGGTCGCGCACCAACGCTATCAAGAAATTCTGGGCTTGCCGTCAATGGCCACTGTTGCATCCTTTGTAGCAGGTGCGGCGCCAGGCAGGTGACGGGCAATCAAGCCGCGGTAGGCGGTAGCACCCAGGCAGGCACCGACAATCGGTGCGAAAACCGGAACCAGGAAGTACGGAATATCGCGACCGCCAGTGAAGGAAATTTCACCCCAGCCAGCGAAGAAAGTCATCAGTTTGGGGCCGAAGTCCCGTGCCGGGTTCATCGCGAAGCCGGTCAGCGGTCCCATCGAGCTGCCAATCACCGCAATCAGCAGGCCGATCAAGATGGGCGCCAGCGGGCCGTTGGGCAGGCCATTGTTATCATCGGTCAGCGACATGATCACGCCCATCAGGATGGCGGTGATGATCACTTCGACCAGGAACGCCTGGCCCGTGGACAGGCTTGGGTTGGGGAAGGTGGAGAACACCGACGCCAATTCAAGGCTGGCTGTGCTGCCGCGAACCATATGGTGAGTTTGTTCGAAATCGAAGAATAGATTGCTGTAAAGCGTGTAAACCAACAAGGCACCGCAAAAGGCACCCGCCACCTGGGCGATGATGTAGAAAGGCAGTTTGCGCTTTTCGAAGTCGGCAAAAATGCTCAGCGCAATACTCACGGCAGGGTTCAGGTGGGCGCCGGAAACCCCGGCGGTCAAGTAGATCGCCATGCTCACGCCGACACCCCAGATAATGCTGATTTCCCAGAGGCCAAAGCTGGCACCCGCGACCTTGAGGGCGGCAACGCAGCCCGTACCAAAGAAAATCAGCAGTGCAGTACCCAGGAACTCGGCCATGCATTGGCTCGACAGCGACGGTTGTTGTAAAGCAGTTGTCATTGAAACCTCATTGTTTTTCTTGTTTGACGCTTCCATTCCATCATGGTCAAAGCGCGTTTCTCATTGAACCAGGATCCCCATCCTGTTCCCGTTTTACAGCAGGGCACTGCGGTAAGACATTTCATACAGTTTCAGAAACGAAAAAATATAGACAAGAAACGCTGCTGTCAAAGGTCGAAAGTGAACCGTTGGTCACAAATAAACTATTAGTCACGTGAATGATCGCGCGTCTCAGGTGGGAGTCGGAAACTGGGTGCCTTTTGAAACGGCGCCGCGATAGAGCCTTTTGTGGATCAATGTCCTAGAATCCGGCGCAGGATTTTCTACTGCCACCCAGTCTGGAGCTGTCATGACCCCCGCATTGGATTTGCTGAAAAAGGTTCGAGCCGAACACCGTGTGCACAGTTATGAACATGACCCGAAGGCGGCATCCTATGGGCTGGAAGCTGCGGAGAAGCTCGGACTGGACCCGGCGCAGGTGTTCAAGACCTTGCTGGCGGCCAGTGAAAAAGGCGAGTTGCTGGTGGCGGTGGTGCCGGTTGGCGGCAGCCTGGATCTGAAAGCCTTGGCCCAAGCGGCCAAGGTGAAGAAAGTCGAAATGGCCGATCCTGCGGCGGCCCAGCGTTCCACCGGGTATCTATTGGGTGGTATCAGCCCGCTGGGGCAGAAGAAGCGCTTGCGGACGTTTATCGACAATTCGGCTCAGCCGTTTGCGAGTATTTTTGTCAGCGCGGGACGGCGGGGCCTTGAAGTCGAATTGGCCCCCGCCGTGCTGGCTGAACATACCCAGGCGACATTCGCCGATATCGGCCGTCCGTAGGGGTTGATCAATGCGCGCTGCTGTAGCGCCGAACACCTGATTCAACCACTGGAATCTGCGCCGCCATGCTGCCGGATGCCTGGAACAGCACCAGGTGTTCCGCCGCGACACGAATGCCGACTTCTGCGCCGATCAGATGATCGACATGGCTGGGGAAGATCGCTTCCAGTTGTGCGCCCGTCAGCATTTGCAGGCGATAAAGCGTCGAGGCGCCCTGGAAAGACTTGCCGACGATCCGCGCCTTCAATGCACTGTCTGGTGCGTAAACGATATCGTCCGGACGCAGCAAGACATCCACCGCACCGCCGACCGGCCAGGTGTAGGCGCGGTTGCCGCGCAGTTCACCGAGTTCCGTCTGCACCGACTCCGGGCTGCTCAGCTGGCCGCGAATGAAGTAACCCTGGCCGATGAAGCTGGCCACATAGGGTGTCAGGGGTTCGTGATAGAGGTTGTAGGGCGTATCCCATTGCTCAAGCCGGCCTTCCTTGAACACGCCGACGTGATCGCTGACCGCGAAGGCTTCTTCCTGATCGTGGGTCACCAGGATCGCGCTGGTGCCACGGGCCTTGAGAATGTCGCGCACCTCGTGGCTGAGTTTGCGGCGCAATTCACCGTCGAGGTTGGAGAACGGTTCGTCCAGCAGCAGCAATTGCGGTTCCGGCGCCAGGGCGCGAGCCAGGGCGACCCGTTGCTGCTGGCCGCCGGAAAGCTCGTGGGGGTAACGCTTGCCGAGGTTTTTCAGGTTGACCAGTTCGAGCAATTCTTCGGTGACGCGATCCTTGTCCGGATGTTTGCGGATGCCGAAGGCGATGTTGTCGGCCACGCTCAAATGCGGAAACAGGGCGTAGTCCTGGAACACCATGCCGATGCGACGCTTCTCCGGCGCGAGGGTGAAGCCGGCGCTGGAGATGGTCTCGCCAGCCAGCTGGATGTCACCTTCGTGCACCGGTTCGAAGCCGGCAATGGCGCGCAGGGTGGTGGTCTTGCCGCAACCTGAAGAGCCCAGCAGGCAACCGATGTCACCGGCGTTCAAGTGCAGGTTGAGGTTTTGCACCACGCGCTGGTCTTGATAGCCGCAGGCGAGGTTGCGCAGGTTAAGCAGTAATGGCTGGCTCATGCGTGATGGTACGAAGGCGGGACGAGAAACTCGAGCAGGGCCTTTTGTGCGTGAAGCCGGTTTTCAGCCTGGTCCCATGCCACCGAGCGCGGGTCGTCGAGCAGGTCGACGCTGATCTCTTCACCGCGGTGAGCCGGCAGGCAATGCATGAACAGAACGTCCGGGGCGGCCAGGTCGAGCAGGGCGCGGTTGACCTGGTACGGGGCAAACAGCTGCAGGCGCTTGGCGGTTTCTTCTTCCTGGCCCATGGAGGTCCAGACGTCAGTGCTCACCAGATGCGCACCGCGCACAGCGTCCTGTGGATCACGAACGATGGTCACCCGATCGCCGGCCTTGGCCACGAATTCAGGATTGGGTTCGTAACCTTCCGGGCAGGCGATGCGCAACTGGAAGTCGAACTGGATCGCCGCTTCTATATAGCTGTTGCACATGTTGTTGCCGTCGCCGATCCAGGCCACGGTCTTGCCCTGGATGGAGCCACGGTGTTCGAGGAACGTCTGCATGTCGGCCAGCAACTGGCACGGGTGCAGGTCGTCGGACAGGCCGTTGATCACCGGCACGCGCGAGTTGGCGGCAAATTCGGTCAGGTTGCTGTGGGCAAAGGTGCGGATCATCACGGCGTCGAGCATGCTTGACATGACGATCGCGCAGTCGCCGATCGGCTCGCCACGGCCCAGCTGGGTATCGCGGGGCGACAGGAAGATCGCCTGGCCACCGAGCTGGATCATGCCGGCTTCGAAGGAAATTCGGGTGCGGGTCGAGGACTTTTCGAAAATCATCCCGAGCACGCGGTTTTTCAAAGGCTCGAACAGTACGCCGCGGTTACGCAGGTCTTTGAGCTCAACGCCTCGACGGATCACGCTGACCAGCTCTTGGGGCGTGCAATCCATCAGGGAGAGAAAGTGCCTTGCGCTCATCATTGACTACCTTTTTGCTACAAACCGCAGATGCTCAAAGCCTTGTTTAACGGAACAACGGGCGAGACCTGCGGCGTAAGCCGCACGGGGCGACGAAATAGGGGAAGGCGCGATCTTATAATTAAATGTCGCGTCTTACCAATAGGGCTACGGTTATTAGGGGATTTCAGAGAGGCTATCGGATGACTGCGATAACGCTTTTTGAAGCCTGTTTCCTGACAGCAGCCAGGCATTTGTACACCGGCGCCGTGGAACTTGGCAATCCAGCGGGGCGGGGATGGCGAGCAGACAGTCGGTTTTCGACCTGTCGTTCGGGGCCTTCGGGCCGGGCGCAGGCGATCTGAAATACTTGCGAATGCAAAGTGCTGGGTTATAACTAATTCACGAGTGACGCAGGAAGCTCAGCGATGGAATCGAAAGAACAGCAGCTTATGGAATTGCTCGGCCTCACGGCCCGCTCCCTGACTCACCTGACCGCCTCCATGACATCGATGTCTTTCGAACTGCTGCGCAGTGACGATCAGGTCACGCGGGACGCAGGACGGCGCATGATCGACCGCATGGTCACTATCAGTGCCGGGCTCGACGACCACTGGCGCCTGATCGGCGAGCTGACCGGTGTGCACCCCGCCCATGGGCCGGTCGAACCCCTCCAGGAAATCCAGTTGCACACGCCGCCGCGGTTGCCTTCGAGCTGATCGTGCGCGGTTATCGGCAGGCCTGATGGCCACCGATTCACAAGACGAACGTCGCTGGCGCGGCGCCAGGTCCGGCGCCATAGTTTTGTTCCCGCGGTCGCTAATGCCCGCCCAGAACAAGACAGAGACTGGCCATGACCAAGACTCTCCATCACCGTGCGTGCCATTTGTGTGAGGCCATTTGCGGCCTGACCATCGAAACCACCGAGCTCGAAGGCAACCTGCAGATCACCTCGATCAAGGGCGATCCCCAGGACACTTTCAGTCGCGGGCACATCTGCCCCAAGGCGGTTGCCCTCCAAGATATCCAGAACGATCCGGATCGCCTGCATCAGCCGATGCGGCGGGTGGGCGGCGAATGGCAACCCATCGAGTGGGAAGACGCCTTCAACCTGGTCGCCGAACGCCTGGCCGCGATTCAGGAGCGCCACGGGCAGAACGCGGTGGCGGTCTATCAAGGCAATCCCAGCGTGCACAACTATGGGCTGATGACCCACAGCAATTATTTTCTCGGCCTGCTGAAAACCCGTAACCGGTTTTCCGCGACGTCGGTCGACCAGTTGCCCCATCACCTGACCAGTCACTTGATGTACGGCCACGGCTTGCTGCTGCCGATTCCGGACATCGACCACACCGACTTCATGTTGATCCTAGGCGGCAATCCGCTGGCCTCCAATGGCAGCATCATGACCGTGCCGGATGTGGAAAAACGCTTGAAGGCGATCCAGGCCCGGGGCGGCAAAGTCGTGGTGGTCGACCCGCGCCGCAGCGAAACGGCGGCGATCGCCGACCAGCATCTGTTCGTGCGCCCCGGTGGCGATGCGGCGCTGCTGTTCGGTCTGCTCAATACCCTGTTCGCCGAAGGCCTGACCCGCGACAGTCATTTGCCAGTGGACGGCCTGGATCAGGTGCGCGAAGCCGTGGCCGATTTCACCGCCGAAACCATGAGCCCATTGTGTGCGGTGCCGGCGGAACAAATTCGTCAATTGGCGCGGGATTTTGCCGCCGCACCCACCGCGGTTTGCTACGGCCGCATGGGTGTCTCGACCCAGGCATTCGGCACGCTGTGCCATTGGCTGGTGCAGTTGATCAACCTGGTCAGCGGCAACCTCGACCGCGTCGGCGGCGCGTTGTGCACAGAGCCTGCAGTTGACCTGGTGGCTTCGACGTCGGGCGGTCATTTCAATTTGTGGCAGAGCCGGGTGTCCGGGCGTCCCGAGTACGGCGGCGAATTGCCGGTGTCGGCGCTGGCCGAAGAGATGCTCACCGAAGGCGACGGGCAGGTCCGTGCGCTGATCACCGTGGCGGGCAACCCGGTGTTGTCCACGCCCAATGGTCGTCAGCTGGAGCAGGCGCTGGACGGCCTGGAGTTCATGGTCAGTGTCGACCTGTACATCAATGAAACCACGCGCTATGCCGACCTGATCCTGCCGTCTACCTCGGCGCTGGAAAACGATCATTACGACACCACCTTCAATATGTTTGCGGTGCGCAACGTCAGCCGCTTCAACCGCGCCATCCTGCCCAAGCCTGAAGGCGCCTTGCACGACTGGGAGATTTTCGTCGGGCTGGCCAAGGCGTTTGCGGCGAAGACCGGCAAGGAGCTGAAGCCCACCATCGCTCCGGCGCAGATGATCGACCGCGGCTTGCGCATGGGACTGTACGGCGACGCGTCGCCGCACAAGCTGTCACTGGCAACCCTGTTCGATCATCCCCATGGGGTTGATCTGGGAGCGCTGAAACCCAACCTGGCGCCGCGCCTGAAAACCGCCAATCAGCGAGTCCAGGCTGCCCCCGCCGCGATCCTCGCCGACCTGGCGCGCTTCGCGGCGTTGCGGGCGCCTGCCAGCGATGAGTTGTTGATGATCGGCCGGCGCCATGTGCGCAGCAACAACTCGTGGATGCATAACTATCACCGCCTGGTGAAGGGCAAGCCGCGTCATCAGTTGTTGATGCACCCGGATGATCTGGCCAGTCGCGCGTTAAGCGACGGGCAGAAGGTGCGGGTCCGTTCGCGGGTCGGGGTGATCGAAGTGGAAGTGCTGGCCAGCCCGGATATGATGAAAGGTGTGGTCAGCCTTCCGCACGGTTGGGGCCATGCCCGGCCGGGTGTGCAAATGAGCATCGCCAGTGGTCAGCCAGGCTCGAGCGCCAATGACCTGACCGACGAGTGTCAGCTCGATGAGTTGTCGGGTAACGCGGCGTTGAACGGTGTGCCGGTGACCGTGGTAGCGGCCTGATCGCATCTGACGGAGAGACCGAGCAGGGCGCTCGGCTTTCCGTTACAATGCGCCACCGTGCCGACCCATGAGTCGGAAAGTTCAGCCGAGGTGCTCCATGGATATCATCGAAACGATTAAAGAGCAGATTGCCAACAACACCATTCTGCTTTACATGAAAGGCTCGCCGAATGCCCCGCAGTGCGGCTTCTCCGCGAAAGCCGCGCAGGCCGTGATGGCGTGTGGCGAAAAATTTGCGTACGTGGATATCCTGCAGAACCCGGAAATCCGCGCCAACCTGCCAAAATACGCCAACTGGCCAACCTTCCCGCAACTGTGGGTAGCTGGCGAGCTGGTTGGCGGTAGCGACATCATGACTGAAATGTCCGCTGATGGTTCGTTGCAGGCGCTGATCAAGGACGCCGCGGCCAAGGCTGCAGCAGCCAAGACCGAAGCCTGATACTCGGGCAACAAAAAAGGCCCTTCACGGCAAACCGTGAAGGGCCTTTTTTTTGCCTGAACATTGTAGGAGCGAGCCTGCTCGCGATGAACTTGAGAACTCCGCGGGGTGTCAGGCTACCCGCGTCATCGTTAACGTCCATCGCGAGCAGGCTCGCTCCTACAGGTTACGGGGAGGTTGTCCTTTGGCGTGAAGCTGACTAAGATGTCAGAAAATTCATCCTATGATTGGATGAAAGGACGAATCCCATGTCAGACACTTCTCCGCTAATCAAACGCTCCCTGGTCGATCAGGCCCTGGAACAATTACGCCTGCGCATCACACAGGGCGCCTGGACAGTCGGTCAACGATTGCCCACCGAGCCTGAGTTGTCCGCCGAGCTGGGCATCAGCCGCAACACGGTGCGCGAAGCCATGCGCGTGTTGGCGTTTTCCGGGTTGATCGAGATTCGGCAGGGCGACGGCAGTTATCTGCGTGCCGTGGTCGATCCGCTGGACACCATGAAGGCCTTGACTCGTTGCTCCCAGGAGCAGGCCCGCGAGACCCGGCACATCCTCGAAGTCGAGGCCATCGGCCTGGCCGCCATGCGCCGCACCGATGAAGACCTGGTGGCCTTGCGTGAGGCACTGGGCGTCAGCGGCAGCCATTATCACGGTGATCTCGACACCTACATCGCCTGTGACCTGGTGTTCCACCGACGCCTGGTGGACGCCGCGCACAACCCGACCCTCAGTGAGCTGTATCGCTACTTCTCCAGTGTTGTCGGCGAACAATTGCGCCACTGCCTGAACATCACCCCCCGACGCCAGGAGGTCTTCGACCTGCACGTCGAGCTGCTCGATGCCGTCGAGCAACGCGACCCGGAGCGGGCCAAAGCCCTGTCGAGGCAGTTGATCAATGAACCTTGAAACCGAGAACACCATGTCCAGCCCGCACACCGATGTCACTTCCCCCAAGCGCACGGCAGAGCTGGAAGAGCTGCTGATCGACGCCGAGGCCGATGACGAACAGGTCCAGCAAACCCAGCCGATTCTACGGCGCCCATGGTTGCTGCTGCTGGGCCTGATTCTGGTGGCGCTGAACCTGCGTCCGGCGCTGTCGAGCATGGCGCCGATGCTGAGCGAGGTGTCGAAAAACCTCGGGTTGTCGGCGTCGCAGGCCGGGTTGCTGACCACGTTGCCGGTGTTGTGCCTGGGCCTGTTCGCCCCGCTGGCACCGGTGCTGGCGCGCCGCTTCGGCGCCGAACGCGTGGTGTTGGGCATTCTCCTGACACTGGCGGGCGGGATCATCCTGCGCAGTTCCTTTGGCGAGATCGGCCTGTTTGCCGGCAGTGTGCTGGCAGGTGCCAGCATCGGCGTGATCGGCGTGTTGCTGCCAGGCATCGTCAAGCGCGACTTCGCCAAACAGGCCGGGACCATGACCGGTGTCTACACCATGGCCCTGTGCCTGGGCGCGGCCATGGCGGCGGGCGCCACGGTGCCGCTGAGCGAACACTTCGACAACAGCTGGAGCCTGGGCCTCGGGTTCTGGGTGATTCCAGCCTTGATCGCGGCGATGTTCTGGCTGCCGCAAACCGGACAGAAACACGGCGCGCACAACGTTGCCTATCGCGTGCGGGGGTTGCTGCGCGATCCGTTGGCCTGGCAAGTCACCTTGTACATGGGCCTGCAATCGTCCCTGGCCTACATCGTGTTCGGCTGGTTGCCGTCGATCCTGATCGGGCGTGGCCTGAGCGCAACCCAGGCCGGCCTGGTGTTGTCGGGTTCGGTGATCGTTCAATTGATCAGCTCCCTCGCCGCACCCTGGCTGGCGACGCGCGGCAAGGATCAGCGCCTGGCGATCGTGATCGTCATGGCGCTGACCCTGGGTGGTTTGTTCGGTTGTCTGTACGCCCCGATCGAAGGCTTGTGGGGTTGGGCGATTGTACTGGGGCTGGGGCAGGGCGCGACCTTCAGCCTGGCATTGACCCTGATCGTATTGCGCTCGCGCGATTCCCACGTGGCGGCGAACCTGTCGAGCATGGCCCAGGGTTTTGGTTACACCCTGGCCTCCATGGGGCCGTTCGCGGTCGGCATCGTGCACGACTGGACCGGCGGCTGGAGTGCTGTGGGCTGGATCTTTGGCGTGATTGGCCTCGGCGCGATCATTGCCGGCCTTGGTGCGGGACGTTCGCTCTACGTTCAGGTGGTCAGCGAGAAGGTTTGAACTACAAATAGACAACTTCCAGCGTCGCCGCGCCATCGAGTTGCACCTCGGCGCTGAGGTCCAGCTCGGAGGTGGGCGAGATGACGGTTTGGATGGTCACACGGCTCGTCAGGTTGTGGATCGCAATCGGGCCGGCGCTGCTGCCGGCCACGTCGGTAAACCCCAGGTAGCTTCTGGCGCCAATTGGAATGGGGCGGCTGTTCGACGAACTCCAGGCTTTGCCGCCGGTGGTGGAGTCGGTGCGATAGACCTGCGTCAGATCGTCCACCACCGTGTTGGCCGGATCGAAGTGCAGCGAATACAGGCCGATTTTATTGTTGCTGCCGTCGTGGTTCAGGCCGTAATAAATCTCGCTGTTGACGATGGCCGAGCCGTCGCGGTTGTCGCGCATCTGCAGGGCAAAACGCGCGGGCGCATTGCATTGAATATTGAGGTCCAGCGTCTGGTCGGGCAGTTGTGTGCGTTTGTCGACGTTAAGGTCCTGCCGGGAGATTTTTTCGTAGTCGACGAGGCCGTTGTTGGACAGCGTTGGCGTGCAGGCCAGTGGGGTTAGGGTGCCTGTGACCGTGAGGTCAACCGACGATGTGGCAAGAGCGGTGGGTGTGGTGCTGATCAGTAAGGTTACGCAGAGGGCTGCGAGATAGTTGTTCATTCATGACGGTCCTTTTCGTGGGTTTGCCGTGTCCCTGCGGTGTATTAGCGTTGCCGGTCATACGGCGGCTTGATGTGTAGGTCGTTCGTCTCAAACGGTGTGCAGTCCTTGCCCGAAGCGTGACTTCGGGCAAGGTCGAGCTATAGGGTTAGTAGAGGATTTCCAGGGTTACCGAGCCGTCGAGAGCGACTTCATTGCTCAGGTCAAGCGAGTCCGCTCGGGCGATGTAAGTATTCACCTGAAGATCGGTTACCAGATCCTTGATGGCTATCGGAGCGGGTGGGGTAGTAGGTGAACCGAATGCAGATAGAGTTTTAGGGCGCAAATAGCTTGAGACATGCCACGTGGCGCCATTGTCGCGGGAGACCAAGGGGCGTACAGCCACGCCGTCTGCTTCTGAGGCTAAGAGCACACCTTCAAAATTGCCAAGCCTTTGATCGCCATTGATCTTGCCCAAGCCGAAGCTTTCACCGGCGTCGGAGTCCGAATCAGGTCTGTTATCAATCGATTTCAGTCTGAATACTGTTGCTGACTCGCAGTTCACGGATAACTTCAACGTCTGAGAAGGCAGGGGCGTTTCCGAGGTCTGTTTCAGATCCTTGGCTGAAAACTTGCCGTGATCGACGATCCCGCTACCGGAAAGCGTCGGCGTGCAAGCGCTCGGGGTGATAAGGCCAGTCACCGTCAAATCAGTGCTCGAAGCCGCCAGTGCATAAGGCGCAACGCCAATCAACGCGGTGGTGGAGAGTGCTGCTAAATACTTTTTAATCATTTTTTACTCACTTCTATGGTAATTGTCCTGACGGCCCCGAGACGCTCAGGTGCGCCCCGGATCCAGCAGGATCGGGTTGGGTGTTACAGGTAAATAATCTCGATCGTCCCAGCGCCATCGAGGTCGATGGCGCTGCTCAATTCCAGGTGGTTGGTGGGGCCGATGACGACATCGACGGTCAGGGTGGTGCTGAGGTTCTGGATCAGCACCGGGCCGGCGTTGCTGCCAGGGCTGTCGGTGAAACCCAGGTAACTGGTTTTACCGAGGGGTAACGGATTGGCGCTGGCGCTGCTCCAGGCCACGCCACTGGTAGTGGAGTCGGTTCGATAGAGGCGGGCGAAGCCATCGGCACTCGTTTCGGCCGGGTCGACGTTGAGTGAATACAGGCCGATCTTGTTCTGGCGGCTGTCGGTTCCCAGGCCGTAGTAAATGTCGCTGGTGACCGTGGCCGAGCCTGAGCGGTTGTCTTGCATGATCAGGGCGAATGAAGTGGGCGCGTCGCAAGCCACTCTCAAGGTCAGGGACTTGGGCGGCAGCGGCGTGCTCTTATCGGCATTGAGTTGGTTTTTGGACAGGGTGCCGAAGTCGGCCACGCCGCCGTTGGACAGCATGGGTTCGCAGGCGGCCGGGGCGAATCGGGCACGCAGGATTGCCTCTCGGGTGCGCCCGGCAGCGACGGCATCGAACACACCTGAAGCCTCCCAGGTGACCGCGTCACGCACCTGCATGCCTTGCTCCTGAACCCAGGCGCTCAGCTCGAGCAGTACCGAGAAATGGCGGCCCTGTAACGACGCGCCGGCGTGTATGGGAGCAACGCCATGCCCCGGTCGCCAGATCAGGTTGGCCGCCGTTTCCTTGGGTGGCTGGCCGGCAGCGGCAATCAATCCGATATCGACGGATTTGCCATCGAGTACCGCGTCACGGACACGCACCTGATAACTGCCGCGTTCGGCAAAGCGAAAACGTTCAGCCGTCGCCGCCGTGGCGCGGTAAAACAGGCTCATGTCGATGGGCTGTGGACAACTCAGGTTCAGGCTCAGCTGACGTTGTCCCAGGTTGCGTTCTGGTACGGAATCGGGACGGATCGCCCGGTTCATCAACCCGTAATCCAGCACGGGCTGGCTCAGGTTTAGCTGACAGTCATCAACCGACGCTTCGGCCAGCGCGGGAAGCGCGCTCAGGGCCATGGGCACGAGGGGCAGCAGCCAATTTCGAATCAAGTTCATTGCTTTCATGGTCAGAGGGCTCGGCACTTGGCGGGGGCGGTTTCGTAGTACGCGTTGGTGTCCGCGTCGGCGGGCAGTTCGAAGCGCAGTTCGCAGCGCTCCAGCCCCGGTGCGCTGACCCACAGCGCGCGGCGGTCGAGGACGTTGGGCAAAAACACCAGGCCGCCATCCTGCACCAGGGTCACGAACTCGCCATCCCCGTTGTTCACGGTGGCACCGCGCGGCAGCGGCGCGCCGTTGACGGTGGTGGCCTTGAGCAAGGCTCGACGGGTCATGGTGATGCCGAATTCAACGGTGTCGACGGCACCGCGTCCGGCGGAAATCACCGCCAGCCCGTTGTGAATGTCGGCGTTGCGCGGCAGGGTCTTGGTGTCGACCTCCACCGGGCTACGGCCGTACGCCGCCACTTGTGGGATCACCGCCTGACCTTGCCAGTCGGTCCACACCGGACCGCTGGGCGTCGACACTTTGATCGAACCCATGTCGCCCACCGACAGCAGCGCGAAGGTGTCGCTCACCGCGTAAGGCGACAGCGTCAAGCCACCGCCGTGGAGCACGGCGCCGCCGCGAGCGCTGGCCTGATAGCTGGAGCGATCGGCGTCGGCGCGGGTGTAGTTGAGATCGAGTTGGGTGTAGCGCGGCAGCAGCGAAACGCCGGCGCTGGACTGCACCTGTTTGTTGCGCGTGTCGTGTTCGACGCCCACCCGGTAACCCAGTTGATCGTTGACCCGTTCACTCAAGCCCACGCCGCTACGGTATTCGCCGGCGGAACTGCGCACCCAGGTGCGTGCCCGACGGTTTTCGCCCAGCGGAATGCTGAGGTTCAGGTAGACGCTGTCGTCGTTACGGTTCGCGCCACTGACCTGCCACTCGGCGGTCGCCGAGACCGACACGCCACCGAAGTGGGTACCCCAGGACGCGAGGGCGCGGCTGCTGCTTTGGCCGTCGAACGAGCTGGATCGGCTGAAGCCGCTGCTGAAGGCGCCGAGCCATGGGTGTGACCACGACAGGCCCGCGCTTTGCTGATCGCGGTAACGGGATTGGCTGTTGTCCGAAATGTTGTCGAACACCGCCTCTTCCAGTTCACGGTAACCAACGGTTCGGTAAGAGTTGCCAGCAGTGAACGCCCACTGCTCGCTCAACCGATGCGAGATGTTCAGGTCAGCCTGCAGCCCCTGACTGGCTTGCTTGCCAGCCGCGTCTGTGCCGGTCAGCGTGGCTTGCATCTGGGTGGCGGGCGAGGGCAACAGGCCGAGGCTGGCGCCCGCCGCGCGATAGTCGGCGGCACCGGTCAGGCCGGCGCTGAGCAGCACTTGCGGGGTGAGCGCCCCGCTCCAGCCACCGCTGATCACCCAAGGATCGCCACCCTGCGCGTCACCGACACGCCGCACCTGACCGGCCCCCAGCGAGTAACCGGGCGCGGGTAAACCGACCCCCAGCATCGCGGCGGGCACGTTAAAGCTGCGCTCGCTGCCATCGGCCTCCTTGACCGTGACTTCCACGTCGGAACGCGTGTTGAGCCGCTGCACATTGGTGAGCGCGAATGGGCCGGCCGGCACCACTGTGGAATGGATCAACGAACCGTTCTGCCGAACCTCGACCTGAGCCTGGCTGTTGGCGATACCTTCGATGACGGCATTCTGTCTTTCGATCTGCAGTGCTTGCTCATTGAGCACCTGCACGCCGGTGATCTGCGCACCGGCGAGCACCGGGTTGTAGAGGTTGATCTGACCCGCCTGCAGCACCGCTTCCTGACTGGCGAAGGTGCGCTGGGCGTAGGCTGCAATGTGCGTGGTGCGGGAAATATCGTCCTGCCACGTCTGTACCTGACGGCTGCGCACGATCCAGTCGCCGGCATTGAAGCCCAGTTCAGTGTTGGCCGAGGCATAGCGACTCGACTGGTCGCCAAAGCGGCTGTGCAGGCCGGTGACGTCGTAGTTGAGCAGGCCGGCGACACCACCGGTTTGATAGCCGGTGAAATCCCGAACCGCAGCACGTATTGCATCGGTAGGCACGACCAGTGCCAGGGCAAGGCTCGCCGGATCCGTTTCGATCACGGTCTGCGGCGAGGTGCCGAGGAAGTCGTGGCACGGCCCATCGTCCAGCATTCGGCTGGGCAGATTCAGGTTGGCCGCATCGAGTAACGGGCGATCGAAGCACAGTGCGCCTTCGCGATCGAACGTGACGTCGACCCGGCCACGGCGCTGGCCGTTGACCGTGAGGGTGACCGAGTGCCTTCCGGCGGTGAATCGCGGCGCTTGCATCAGCGACGTCACGAGTGCCGGATCGATACCGCGCTGACGCAACGTGTCTTTGTCGAACGCCGCCGGTAGCAAAACGTCAGCAAAGACCTCGGGCACTATCAGCGCGTTGGTCAGCAGCAACGCCACCGTGGTTCGCCGCCGCAACAGGTGAGGGCGAGCGCTGGCGCGATCAACGGGCACGGCTTCGCCATCACGGTAAATCGATACTGTGTTCATCGGGTTCACTTGGGTTATGACGGTGTGCCGGCCTATGCGCTATGGCTCGGGCACGCAGGTGGACGACGAGTGGAATGCCGTCGCCTTGATTCAGGCGCTCACTGCTCTGTTGTGGGCGCTTTCAGGGAGGGTTTCAGGATTTGATGGGCGCCTCGTAATGCGGTACGGCGAAACCGTAGACAGTCGCCGGCTGAAAGCGCACCTGAGTGGCGGCCCCGACAGGCGCCTTGATGCTGATGTGCTCACCGGGCAACACATAGGTTTTGGGCAGCATCGCAACGCCCGCTGATGGCAATAATTGCACTTCCTGCCCCAGGCGCACGACGTAAGGCGTGTCGTTGCGCACGTTCAATTGACCGTCCTGCAGCGACCATTGCAGGTCGGTCCAGGGGGTGCGATTGGGCGCCAGGCCTTTGGGATGAAGGATCACTGGCAGGTTCTGGCGCACGGTCACGCCGACCCGTGCCTGCCCGGCCTCGGCCGCAGGTTTGCCTTGGGGGATACCTTCGAATATCACCCGCTTCAAGCGTTGAGTGACCAAGGGCTTGTCCGTCTGGAGAATGAACCGCACCAATTGCGTTTTCGACGCTTCTACCCGCGCCAGCGGTGGCGTCACGAACACCAGGGGCTCGCGGTCCTCTTCGATGTCTACGAGGGTGACGTGCATCAAGGCCAGGCTGGCATCGGTGTTGGTGACGGAAACGGCGACTTCACCATCGGCTTCGTTGAGGATCACCACTGAGGTATCCGGCACCATGCCGGCAGCACGGACTGTGCTGGTTGTCAGCAGTGATAGCAGTGCCAGCAGCTTCAGGCCGATGGCGAGTTGTTTGTTCATGTGCTGGCTCTATTCCTTTAAAAATTATTCGTCGTCGTCCTGTTCGGACAGGGCGTAATCTATCGGTCGACATAGCCGTGTGAAATGCAACTAATACGAAAACGGACCGCCCAGTCATGAAAGAGTGTTACGGGCTTCACAGTGCCTGCTCTCTCGTAGCCTTTTACGTATCCTTCCTGTGGGCGAAGTTACTTCGAAACGTAGGGCAGTTCTGTTTGTTGTGTAGGAGAAATATCGAAACCCCGAGTGCGTGGAGGGAAGCAATTTTGCGATCGAGAGGGGTCATTGCGGTGGGAGCAGGACAGCGCTACTTTTCGCGCATTCCAGCCACAAAACAGGAAAAATCCGACAATGCGCGTAATTATTGCTGACGATCATGCGGTCGTTCGCATCGGGTTGCGAATGCTCATCGATCTGTGCAGGACATGTGTGGTCGTGGGTGAGTGCGATGGCCCGGACAGTCTGCTGGAGCAGCTTTCGATCACGCCATGCGATCTGTTGATCACGGACTTTTCCATGCCGGGCAACCAGCAGGCCGATGGGCTGAAAATGCTTAGCAAGATTCGTCGTCGTTACCCGTCAATGCCAATCATTCTGCTCACCATGTTTGCCAACGTCGCGACGTTGCGCACAGCATTCGCGCAAGGCGTGATGGCGATCGTTGCCAAAGGCGCGTCGGCGACGGAGCTGCCCAGTGCGATCAGTTCAGTGCGCGAAGGCCGGCGCTTTATCAGCGAGTCCTTGCGCGATGCCCTGACCCAGGCCGGCCCTCGTCATTCGACAGCGCAACCTTCGCTGTCAGCCAAAGAACATGAAGTCGTAAGAATGTTGGCCAGTGGCATGACGGTCAGTGAAATCGCCGGTTACTTTCAACGTAGCGTTTCAACGATTAGTAAACAGAAAAACATGGCCATGCAGCGGTTGGGCATTTCCTCGGATGTGGATCTTTTTGCCTATGCCCGTGAGAGTGGCATGGTGCAGTAGTCCCGGTATTCCTGTCACGAATGCCCATGGTCTTCAACGCATTCGCAGACTATCGTGCAGGCAATCCTGTGAAAATTCGGAGCCTGCCCATGAGTGATGCCCACAACGCATTGATCACCCAGTTCTATCAAGCCTTCCAGCGGCTGGATGCCGAGGCCATGAGCGCCTGCTATACCGATGACGTGGTATTCAGTGATCCGGCTTTTGGCGAGTTGCGTGGTCGAGAGGCTGGCGACATGTGGCGCATGCTCACCACCCGGGCCAAGGATTTTTCCCTGATATTCGACAATGTGCGCAGCGATGAACGCACCGGCGGCGCCCATTGGGTGGCGACCTATTTGTTCAGCCAGACGGGCAACACCGTGGTCAACGATATCCAGGCGCGTTTTGTCTTCCGTGACGGCAAGATCTGCGAGCATCACGACAGCTTCGATCTATGGACCTGGTCACGTCAGGCACTGGGTTTCAAAGGCCTGTTGTTGGGCTGGACGCCACTGGTGAAGAACGCTGTTCGCGCTCAAGCGTTGAAGGGCCTGAAGGCTTTCCAGGCCAGTCGCTGATAAGATCGCCGCTTGTTTCCTTTCAAGTCTTGATTGTGACGTGAGCACCCTCAACGAAAAACCTGTCGACGCCGAATCACCGGTGAGCAAACCGTGGTTCGTCTATCTGGTTCGCGCGGCCAATGGTTCGCTCTACTGCGGAATCAGCGATGATCCTGTGCGTCGCTTTGCCACTCATCAAAGTGGCAAAGGGGCGCGGTTCTTTCTTTCCAGTCCGGCCGTGGCGCTGGTCTATACCGAACTCTGTCGCGATAAAGGCGAAGCGCTACGCCAGGAACGGTTGATCAAAAAACTCAGGAAAAGCGCCAAGGAATGCCTGGTGGCGAGCGCGGCTGCCGGCTTATCAATCTGACTGATCAGTTCCCATCAGGCAGACCTGTAGGCTGCCTGCCGATTGCGCGCTAAGCTGGGGTTCCTATTCGTGCGGCGGAGCCGAGCATGTCCGAGTTGATCCTGCATCATTACCCGACGTCCCCTTTCGCCGAAAAAGCCCGTTTGCTCCTGGGTTTCAAAGGGTTGTCCTGGCGTTCGGTGAAAATCTCGCCGGTGATGCCAAAGCCTGATCTGACGGCGTTGACCGGCGGCTATCGCAAGACTCCGGTGCTGCAGATCGGTGCGGATATCTATTGCGATACGGCATTGATTGCCCGGCGTCTGGAACAGGAAAAAGCCCTGCCGGCGTTCTTTCCCGAAGGCCAGGAAATGGTCGCCGCGACCTTCGCTGCCTGGGCCGATTCGGTGGTGTTCCAGCATGCGGTCAGCCTGGTGTTCCAGCCGGAATCGGTAGCGGTGCGATTTGCCAATTTGCCCCCCGAGGCGATCAAGGCGTTTATCGCCGACCGGGCGGCCTTGTTCAGTGGCGGCAGTGCAACCCGCTTGTCCGCCGAGCAGGCCAGGCACCAATGGCCGACGATCATGGCGCGCCTGGAGCAACAACTGCAGCGCGAGGAGGGCGATTTCCTGTTCGGCGAACCGTCGATTGCCGACTTCGCCCTGGCTCACCCGCTGTGGTTCCTCAAGGCGACGCCGGTCACCGCACCGCTGATCGATGCTTATCCGGCAGTTGCCGCGTGGCACGCGCGGGTATTGGGCTTCGGTCACGGTGCCTTCAGCGAGATGACGTCCGAGGAAGCGTTGGAGGTTGCGCGCAATGCCACGCCCGCAGCTTTGCCGGATGAGCAGTTCGTCGACCCGAACGGCTTCAAGGCCGGTCAGCAAGTGCTGATCGCGGCCACGGACTATGGCGTTGATCCGGTGGCAGGGGAGTTGCTGTTTGCCGGAGTCGAAGAATTGATCGTGCGCCGTGAACACGAGCGCGGCGGAGTGGTGCATGTGCACGTTCCGCGATTCGGTTTCCGCATCGAAGCGCAGTAGCTTTCAGATTATTTCAGGGCAGCCAGAATCGCATCCGGGTCATACCCGCGAATCAGCGTCCCGTTCACATCGATGATCGGAATCCCGCCGCCGCCCAAGGCCTCATAGGCTTTGCGCGCCACGGCATCCTTCTCGATATCGAATTCCTTGTACGGGATGCCTTTCTGATCGAGAAAGCGCCGGGTCAGCTTGCAGTAGCCACACCACTCGGTGGCGTACAGCACGACGTTGGCCTTGGCCTGGGTCTGCTCCGACACCACCTGCGAGGGGTTGAACACCCGCTCGATCTTGCCCCAGTGCTGATAGACCACGACCACCAGCAGGATCAGCAGGCACTTCTTCAATACGCTACCAAGCATCAGTTGCGACGCTTGAGCTGGTCGGTGAGCGAAGTGGGCAGGCCTTTGATGATCAAGGTGCCGGCGTCTTCGTCGTACTCGATCTTCGAGCCCAGCAGGTGCGCTTCGAAGCTGATGGACAGGCCTTCGGCGCGGCCGGTGAAGCGGCGGAACTGGTTCAGGGTACGTTTATCTGCCGGGATTTCCGGCGACAGGCCGTAGTCCTTGTTGCGGATATGATCGTAGAAGGCTTTCGGACGGTCTTCGTCGATCAGTTCCGACAACTCTTCCAGGCCCATCGGTTCGCCGAGCTTGGCCTGACTGCTGGCGTAATCCACCAGGGTCTTGGTTTTCTCGCGGGCGTCCTCTTCGGGCAGGTCTTCGCTTTCGACGAAGTCACTGAAGGCCTTGAGCAGGGTGCGTGTTTCGCCCGGGCCGTCGACGCCTTCCTGGCAGCCGATGAAGTCGCGGAAATACTCCGAAACCTTTTTCCCGTTCTTGCCTTTGATGAACGAAATGTACTGCTTGGATTGCTTGTTGTTCTGCCACTCCGACACGTTGATCCGCGCCGCCAGGTGCAACTGGCCCAAGTCCAGGTGACGGGATGGGGTCACGTCGAGCTGCTCGGTCACCGCGACGCCTTCGCTGTGGTGCAGCAGGGCGATGGCCAGGTAATCGGTCATGCCTTGTTGATAGTGGGCGAACAGGACGTGACCGCCGACCGAGAGGTTGGACTCTTCCATCAGCTTCTGCAGGTGTTCGACCGCCACGCGGCTGAAGGCGGTGAAGTCCTGACCGCCATCGAGGTATTCCTTCAGCCAGCCGCTGAATGGAAAGGCGCCGGACTCCGGATGAAACAGACCCCAGGCTTTGCCTTGTTTGGCGTTGTAGTTTTCGTTGAGGTCGGCAAGCATGTTCTCGATGGCTGCAGACTCGGCCAGTTCAGAGTCGCGAGCGTGGAGAACCGCTGGAGTGCCGTCGGGTTTTTTGTCGATCAGGTGGACGATGCAATGACGGATCGGCATGGGCTTCTCGGCTGGTTGGAGAGAGCAGGGCGAGCTCCCCGAAAAAGCGCCCAGTGTACCGCAACCACTGGTTTTGGCGCGGGGCGAACGGCATTTGCGGGGCGACCGGGGGTGCTTATGCGTTTTTTTCCCGATTTAGAGCAATAAAGCTGACCAATTGGGTAGCTAGAGGCGGATATTTCCCCGCCTCTGTGCTAGTTTTGCCCGGTCTTACGCGTAGTCACTGCGTTAAGCGTGCATTCAGCATTTGTCAGGTCGAACCAAACCCTGATTTCGGAATCTATAACCCCGATCCCGTGGTTATTTGGCCGAGGGTGCCGGATCCAAAAGATCGGGCTCGATGGCTGACACTGCACTCTGCAATCCATATGAATTTGATAGGGAAGGAACACTACATGGCTCTTACTAAAGACCAACTGATCGCCGACATCGCTGAAGCTATCGACGCGCCGAAAACCACCGCGCGTAACGCTCTGGACCAACTGGGCCAAATCGTTGCCGATCAGCTGGAAAACGGCGGCGAAATCACTCTGCCAGGTATCGGCAAACTGAAAGTGACTGAGCGTCCTGCCCGTACTGGCCGTAACCCTTCGACTGGCGCTGCCATCGAAATCGCTGCCAAGAAAGTGATCAAGCTGGTTGTGGCTAAAGGCCTGACCGACGCTGTTAACAAGTAAGATTTGTTAAAAAAAAACCGTGCGCCGGAGTGATCCGGGCACGGTTTTTTTGTGTCCGCAGTTTATTACGCTGAAGGTTTCACCCAGCGCGCCTGACGCCAGGCCTGTTGTTGCGCTGGGGTCTGGAACGTCCACGCCACGAAGCGACTCTGTTTCTGGCCCTGGGACATTTCCACCACCTGGCTTTGCAGTGCCCCGGCTTTTTTCAGCGCGGTCTGGATTGCTGGCAGGTTCGAAGCTTTCGATACCAGTGTGCTGAACCACAGCACCTGTTGCCCCACCTGCGCGCTTTCGCTGATCAGTTGGGTGACGAATCGCGCTTCACCGCCCTCACACCACAATTCCGCGGCCTGACCGCCAAAATTCAGCACCGGCAGTTTGCGTTTCGGATCGGCCTTGCCCAACGCGCGCCACTTGCGTGTGCTGCCGCGCGTAGCTTCGTCCAGCGAGGCGTGGAACGGTGGGTTGCACATCGTCAGGTCAAAGCGCTCGGCGCTCTCCAGCAGCCCCAGCAAAATCTGCTTGGGATTGCTCTGCTGGCGAATCTGAATGGCTTTGTTCAGGCCATTGGCTTGAATGATGGCTTTGGCCGCAGCGATGGCGGTCGAATCAATCTCTGAGCCGAGGAACTGCCAGCGGTAGTCGCTATGGCCGATCAGCGGATATACACAGTTGGCGCCCATGCCGATGTCCAGCACCTTGACCGCGGCGCCGCGCGGAATCACACCTTCATTGGCGCTGGCCAGCAGGTCCGCCAGGAAGTGCACGTAATCCGCACGACCCGGAACCGGCGGGCACAGGTAGTCGGCCGGAATGTCCCAATGGGCGATGCCGTAGAACGACTTGAGCAGTGCCCGGTTGAATACCCTGACCGCATCCGGGCTGGCGAAGTCGATGCTTTCCTTGCCGTACGGGTTGATGATCACGAACTTCGCCAGTTCCGGCGTGGTCTTGATCAGCGCCGGGAAGTCGTAACGACCCTGATGGCGATTGCGCGGATGCAGGCTGGCCTTCTCACGCGGTTCCACGGCTTTGGCCGGGGTCGCGGATACGGGCTTTTTACGCGCAGGTTTGGGTGTGCGGGGGGCGGTCATGGGCGTGTCGATTCGGGTATGGCTAAAAGTGGCGGGCATTGTCCCACATCTGTGGGGCAACACCGACCAATTGTAGGAGTGAGCCTGCTCGCGATAGCGGTGGTTCAGTCGATGACGATCGCGATTGGCATACCGCTATCGCGAGCAGGCTCACTCCTACAATGGATGTTGGTGTTTCTGGAATAAAAAAGGGAGGCCACTTGGGCCTCCCTTTCTTATTGCGATCTGCCGTTACAGGCTGGCAATCCGCGCATGCTGCTCGGCCAACTTGCCCAGAGCCTGTTCGGCTTCGGCCAGTTTGGCGCGTTCCTTGTCGATGACTTCGGCAGGTGCCTTGTCAACGAACCCGGCGTTGGACAGCTTGCCGCCGACGCGCTGCACTTCGCCTTGCAGGCGCTGGATTTCCTTGTCCAGACGCGCAAGCTCGGCGCCTTTGTCGATCAAGCCGGCCATTGGCACCAGCACTTCCATCTCGCCGACCAGTGCGGTGGCGGACAGCGGTGCCTCTTCGCCAGCGGCCAGTACGGTGATCGATTCCAGGCGTGCCAGTTTCTTGAGCAACGCTTCGTTCTCGCTCAGGCGACGCTGATCTTCTGCACTGACGTTCTTGAGGTACAGCGGCAGCGGTTTGCCCGGGCCGATGTTCATCTCGCCACGGATGTTACGCGTGCCGAGCATCAGGCCCTTGAGCCATTCGATGTCGTCTTCGGCGGCCTGGTCGATGCGTGCTTCATTGGCCACTGGCCAAGGTTGCAGCATGATCGTCTTGCCTTCGATACCGGCCAGCGGCGCAAGGCGCTGCCAGATTTCTTCGGTGATGAACGGCATGAACGGGTGCGCCAGGCGCAGGGCGACTTCGAGCACGCGAACCAGGGTGCGACGGGTGCCGCGCTGGCGTTCGACCGGCGCGTTTTCGTCCCACAGCACAGGTTTGGACAGTTCCAGGTACCAGTCGCAATACTGGTTCCAGATGAACTCGTACAAGGCTTGCGCGGCCAGGTCGAAACGGAACTGGTCGAGCTGGCGGGTCACTTCGGCTTCGGTGCGTTGCAGCTGCGAAATGATCCAGCGGTCAGCCAGCGAGAGCTCGTAGGCTTCGCCGTTCTGGCCGCAGTCTTCGCCCTTGTCCAGCACGTAGCGCGCAGCGTTCCAGATCTTGTTGCAGAAGTTGCGATAGCCTTCGACGCGGCCCATGTCGAACTTGATGTCGCGACCGGTGGAGGCCAGCGAGCAGAACGTGAAGCGCAGGGCGTCGGTGCCGTAGCTGGCGATGCCCTCGGCGAACTCGTCGCGGGTCTGCTTCTCGATCTTCTTCGCCAGTTTCGGCTGCATCAGGCCGGAGGTGCGTTTCTGCACCAGCTCTTCCAGTTCGATACCGTCGATGATGTCCAGCGGGTCAAGGACGTTGCCCTTGGACTTGGACATCTTCTGGCCCTGGCCATCACGCACCAGGCCGTGCACGTAGACGGTCTTGAACGGCACCTGCGGCGTACCATCCTCGTTCTTGATCAGGTGCATCGTCAGCATGATCATCCGGGCAACCCAGAAGAAAATGATGTCGAAGCCGGTGACCAGCACGTCGGTGGAGTGGAATTTCTTCAGGAACTCGGTCTGTTCCGGCCAGCCCAGGGTGGAGAAGGTCCACAGGCCCGAGCTGAACCAGGTGTCGAGTACGTCGTTGTCCTGTTGCAGCGCAACATCCGGGCCGAGGTTGTGCTTGGCGCGTACTTCGGCTTCGTCGCGACCGACGTAGACTTTGCCCGACTCGTCGTACCAGGCCGGAATCCGGTGGCCCCACCACAGCTGACGGCTGATGCACCAGTCCTGAATGTCACGCATCCACGAGAAGTACATGTTTTCGTACTGTTTCGGCACGAACTGGATGCGACCGTCTTCAACGGCGGCAATCGCAGGCTCGGCCAACGGCTTGGTGGACACGTACCATTGGTCGGTCAGCCACGGCTCGATGATGGTGCCGGAACGGTCGCCTTTCGGCACTTTCAGGGCGTGATCGTCGACGCTGACCAGCAGGCCCGCGGCCTCGAACGCCGCGACGATCTGCTTGCGCGCTTCGAAGCGGTCCAGGCCGGCATATTCAGCCGGGATCTTGCCGTCGATCGATTCGTTCAAGGTGCCATCGAGGTTGAACGCCTGAACCGCAGGCAGGACATTGGCGTTCTTGTCGAAGATGTTCAGCAGCGGCAGGTTGTGGCGCTTGCCGACTTCGTAGTCGTTGAAATCGTGGGCCGGGGTGATTTTCACGCAGCCGGTGCCGAATTCAGGATCGCAGTAATCGTCGGCGATGATCGGGATGCGGCGGCCGACCAGCGGCAGCTCGACAAATTTGCCGATCAGGGCTTTGTAGCGCTCATCGTTCGGGTTAACCGCGACGGCGGAGTCGCCGAGCATGGTTTCCGGACGGGTGGTCGCGACGATCAGGAATGCGTTGCCTTCAGCGGTCTTGGCGCCATCGGCCAGCGGGTACTTCAGGTTCCACAGGAAACCTTTCTCGTCGTGGTTTTCCACTTCAAGGTCGGAAATCGCCGTGTGCAGCTTGGTGTCCCAGTTGACCAGGCGCTTGCCGCGGTAGATCAGGCCATCTTCGTGCAGGCGCACGAACGCTTCCTTCACGGCTTCCGAGAGGCCGTCGTCCATGGTGAAGCGCTCGCGGCTCCAGTCCACGGACGAGCCGAGACGACGGATCTGACGGCTGATATTGCCGCCGGACTGATCCTTCCATTCCCAGACTTTCTCCAGGAACTTGTCGCGGCCCAGGTCGTGGCGATTCTGGCCCTGGGCTTCGAGTTGACGCTCCACCAGCATCTGCGTGGCGATACCGGCGTGGTCGGTACCCGGTTGCCACAGGGTGTTGCGACCCTGCATGCGGCGGAAACGGATCAGGGCGTCCATGATCGCGTTGTTGAAGCCATGCCCCATGTGCAGGCTGCCGGTGACGTTCGGCGGCGGGATCATGATGGTGTAGGACTCGCCCGCGCCTTGCGGGGCGAAGTAATTCTCTGACTCCCAGGTGTTGTACCAGGAAGTTTCAATGGCGTGCGGCTGGTAGGTCTTATCCATGCGCGGCGGGACCCTATTGGCATTTGTTCAGGAAAAGCCGGCAAGTATAGCGGGGCATGGGGCGCAGGGCGAGCGAGTGCGGACGGCGCGCCATATTAACGGCGCGGCAGATCCCTTGTAGGAGTGAGCCTGCTCGCGATGGCGGTGTGTCAGTCGACTTGAATGGTGACTGGCACACCGCCATCGCGAGCAGGCTCACTCCTACAGGGGGCGGTGTTTGGTTCAGTCGTTGTACTGGCTCAGTAACCGCTCCATCCGCGCACTGAGGCGGCGTTTGATTTCGGTTTCGATGTGCGGCGCGAAGTCGTCGATCACGTCTTGCATGATCAATTGCGCGGCGGCGCGCAGTTCGCTGTCCAGGTAAAGCAACGCGTCGGCGTTCTGGTTGTTGCTCGGCGCGGGTTCGGCGGCGGGCTTGGGCGGTGTCGGTGCGACGGCCGGCGTGGGTTCGCTGACGGTGTCGAACAGCATCGGAATCTGTTCCTGGTCACCTTCTTCAACGGTGTCGGTCAGAAGAGGCGGTTGCAGGTTGTCATCGCCGAGCAATTGGCGGATCGATTCGAGGTCGTCCAACAAGTGCGCGGATTGTTGCAGCGGTTTTGGAGTGTCCATCGGAATGCTCAGAGTCGCTGTAAACGGTGATCTTGCAGAGGATAGCCCTGTTCGCGGTAGAAACGGAAACTCTCCCGCGCAGCTGTACGTATGACCGGATCTTCGACCACCACTTCCGCCACGCGGGCGAAACGCTGGGCAAAGGCCGGCACTTTCAGGTCGAGATTGACCAGCAGGTCCTGATGCTGACCGCAGTCATCGCCAAAGCCCAGTACGATCAGGCTGTCCGGTTCGCTTTCGGCGGGGCCGTGGGGCACGAAGCTTTCGCCCTTGAAGGCCCACAGGCGCGCATCGAGATCGTCACGCTGGGCCGCATCGCTGCAATGCAGATAGACGCGATGGCCCATGCGCCAGGCTTTTTCGGTGAGCTTGCAGGCGAAATCCAGCCGCGCCGAAGGATCGGCACTGGGCAGGATATAGAAGTCGACTTTGGTCATTGCGGTTCCTGACCCTTGTGCGGCGTCACTCGAAAGTGACGCCGCCCGGGATCATTGGTTTCAGGCTTTGGCGCGGTCCAGCAGGTATTGGGTCAGCAGCGGAACCGGACGGCCAGTGGCGCCCTTGTCCTTGCCGCCACTGGTCCATGCGGTGCCGGCGATGTCCAGGTGCGCCCAGTTCAGGTTCTTGGTGAAGCGCGACAGGAAGCAGGCCGCCGTGATGGTGCCGGCTTTCGGACCACCGATGTTGGCGATGTCGGCAAACGGGCTGTCCAGCTGTTCCTGGTACTCATCGAACAGCGGCAATTGCCAGGCGCGGTCGTCGGCCGCCTTGCCGGCGCTCAGCAGTTGGTCGATCAATTGCTCGTTGTTGCCCAGCAGGCCCGAGGTGTGCGAGCCCAGTGCAACCACGCAGGCGCCGGTCAGGGTGGCGATGTCGATCACTGCTTGCGGCTTGAAACGCTCGGAGTAGGTCAGGGCGTCGCACAGCACCAGACGGCCTTCGGCGTCGGTGTTGAGGATTTCCACGGTCTGGCCACTCATGGTGGTGACGATGTCGCCTGGGCGCGATGCATTGCCGCTTGGCATGTTCTCGGCGCAAGCCAGGATGCACACCAGGTTGATCGGCAGCTTCAGTTCGAGCACGGCACGCACGGTGCCGAACACGCTGGCAGCGCCACCCATGTCGTACTTCATTTCATCCATGCCGGCGCCCGGCTTGAGGCTGATGCCGCCGGTGTCGAAGGTGATGCCCTTGCCGACCAGGGCGTAGGGCTTCTCGGACTTCTTGCCACCGTTGTATTGCATGACGATCAGGCGTGGCGGCTGGGCGCTGCCCTGGCCGACGGCGTAGAACGAGCCCATGCCCAGGGCCTTGATTTTTTTCTCATCGAGGACTTCGACTTTCAGGTCCTTGAATTGCTTGCCCAGGTCTTTGGCTTGCTCGCCAAGGAAAGTCGGGTGGCAGATGTTCGGCGGCAGGTTGCCCAGGTCACGGGTCAAGGCCATGCCGTTGGCAATGGCGGTGGCGTGGTTCACGGCGCGTTGCACTTCAGCCTCGGCGGCCTTGATGGTCACCAGGGTGATTTTCTTCAGGGCGCGCGGCTCGGCTTTCTGGCTCTTGAACTGGTCGAACTGGTATTCGCCGTCCACCAGGGTTTCGGCCAGCAGGCGTGTCTTGCCGTAGCTGTCGCGGCCCTTGACGACGATTTCGTCCAGGGCCAGCACGGCGTCGCTGCCGCCCAGGCCTTTGAGCGTGCTGAGGATGCCGGCAATGATTTTGCGGAACGGGCGGTCACCCAGTTCTTCATCCTTGCCCACGCCGACCAGCAATACGCGCTCGGCTTTCAGGTTCGGCAGGCTGTGCAGCAACAGGCTCTGGCCAACCTTACCGGCCAGGTCGCCGCGCTTGAGTACGGCACTGATGGCGCCAGCGCTGAGTTCGTCGAGCTGTTTGGCCACAGCGCCGAGCTTGCGGCCTTCGCCGACGGCAACCACCAGCGTGGCGGTTTTCAACGTTTGCGGGTTGACGCTTTTTACAACCAGTTCCATGTCCGGGTCCCTGAATTGATGGTCAATAGACAAGCGCTCGACAAGGTGCGGGCAGCGCTTGCTTATAAATAGAAAGGCGCCAGGATCGATTGGCGACGAAGGCGGCAGTTTGAACCTCGCCAGCGGCGCCTGACAACCCTCGGTTGTACGATCTTCGCGGTTTTGTCGGCCAATGCAGGAGCGAGCCTGCTCGCGAAAAACCTGAGGCCGCCGCGGGGCCTCAGACTTCCCGCGTTATCGTTGACGACCATCGTCGGATCGCCGCCCGGAGCACTCGCTCCTACATTCCCCCAATGCATTGCGCAGTGACAGGCGCACCCAATCACAGGATAATGCGCCATCTTTTTCGACGGCCCTGCCTTGCGGGCTGTCTGATGTGTTTGCTTGTTTGGCCGCCATAGCCTGACAACCCTGGAGTGTCTGGTTTGATTGTCTTCCGTTATCTATCCCGCGAAGTCCTGTTGACCTTGAGCGCCGTCAGTGCGGTGCTGCTGGTCATCATCATGAGCGGACGCTTCATCAAGTACCTCGCGCAGGCCGCTTCCGGTCAACTGGATCCGGGCTCGCTGTTCCTCATCATGGGTTTTCGCCTGCCGGGGTTCCTGCAGCTGATCCTGCCGCTGGGCCTGTTTCTCGGGATCCTGCTGGCGTACGGTCGCCTGTACCTTGAAAGCGAAATGACCGTGCTGTCGGCCACCGGCATGAGCCAGCAACGCCTGTTTCGCATGACCCTGTTCCCGGCCACCCTGGTTGCACTGCTCGTTGCCTGGTTGAGCCTGAGCCTGGCGCCACAGGGCGCCAATCAGTTCCAGTTGCTTCTGAACAAGCAGGATGCCCTGACCGAGTTCGACACCCTCGAGCCTGGCCGCTTCCAGGCCCTGCGCGATGGCACGCGGGTGACCTATACCGAGCAGCTGTCTGACGACCGCATCAATCTGGCGGGGGTCTTCATTTCGCAAAAGAACATCAGTTCCGACAAGAAGGATCGCGGGATCTCCGTGCTGGTGGCGGAAAAAGGCCGACAGGAAATCCGCCCCGACGGCAACCGCTACCTGATCCTCGATAACGGCTACCGCTATGACGGCAACCCTGGGCAGGCCGATTACCGGGCGATCAAGTACGACGAATACGGCGTGCTGTTGCCCAAGCCGGACGTCAGCGACGAAGTGACCGATCGTGACGCCATGACCACGGCTTCCTTACTGGGCAGCGAAGACATCCGTTCGCGCACCGAACTGCAATGGCGCCTGTCCCTGCCGTTGCTGGTGTTCATCGTCACCTTGATGGCGGTGCCGCTGTCGCGGGTCAACCCGCGCCAAGGGCGTTTCCTCAAGCTGTTGCCGGCAATCCTTCTCTATATGGCCTACCTGACCATCCTGATTGCCGCTCGCGGCGCCCTTGAAAAGGGCAAGATCCCGCCAGCGCTGGGCTTGTGGTGGGTGCACGGGATATTCCTGGCCATTGGCCTGGGCCTGCTCTACTGGGAGCCTTTACGCTTGAAGATGGCGAGTCGCCGCAGCGCGCTGGAGGTGGCCCGTGGTTAAGCTCGACCGCTACATCGGTAGCAGCGTGTTCGTGGCGATCCTGGCGGTATTGGGGATTATTCTCGGCCTGGCCACGTTGTTCGCGTTCATCGACGAGATGGGCGACGCCAGCGATACCTACACCCTGGTCGACGTCCTGAGCTACGTGTTGCTGACGGCGCCACGCCGGCTCTACGACATGCTGCCGATGGCGGCCCTGATCGGTTGCCTGATCGGTCTCGGCAGCCTGGCCAGCAACAGCGAGCTGACCATCATGCGTGCGGCCGGCGTGTCCATCGGGCGGATCGTCTGGGCGGTCATGAAGCCGATGCTGGTGCTGATGGTGGTGGGGGTGCTGATTGGTGAGTATGTGGCGCCAGCGACTGAAAGCGCCGCCCAGGCCAACCGCTCGCTGGCCCAGGGCAGTGGCGACGCGCAAAGCGCCAAGCACGGCCTGTGGCATCGCCAGGGTGACGAATTCATCCACGTCAACTCCGTGCAACCCAATGGCCTGCTGTATGGCGTGACCCGCTATCACTTCGACAAAGAGCGGCACATGCTGTCGGCGAGCTTCGCCAAGCGCGCCGAGTTCGACAAGGATCACTGGCAGTTGTCCGATGTCACCACCACGGTATTCCACGAAAAGAGCACCGAAGTGGTGGCTGCCCCAGTCGAGCGCTGGGACGTGGCGTTGAGCCCGCAATTGCTGAGCACGGTGGTCATGGCACCGGAATCGCTGTCGATCTCGGGGCTGTGGGGCTATATCCACTATCTTGCCGACCAGGGACTGAACAATGGCCGCTACTGGCTGGCATTTTGGGTCAAGGTGTTGCAGCCGCTGGTTACCGCTGCCCTGGTACTGATGGCAATCTCCTTCATCTTTGGTCCGCTGCGCTCGGTGACCCTCGGTCAGCGGGTGTTTACCGGTGTGCTGGTGGGCTTCACCTTCCGTATTGCCCAGGATCTGCTGGGGCCTTCAAGCCTGGTTTTCGGTTTTTCGCCCCTGTTTGCGGTGCTCGTGCCAGCCAGTGTCTGTGCCCTGGCCGGGCTGTGGTTGTTGCGTCGCGCCGGTTGATGGCGACCAATTCCTCGCTTCACTGCTGATAAAAAACGCCCCTGTCGCAAGACCGGGGCGTTTTTGTACGGGCCGTCTGGCCTGCAAACGTGACGCTTGCGCCGTGGATCAGGTACAATTCCCGGCTATTTTTCGGCGGGCTATGCCTGCAGCCTTTTTGAGTGTTGATCCGTGAGTGATTTGAGTCATATCCGCAATTTCTCCATCATCGCCCACATTGACCATGGCAAGTCGACGCTGGCCGATCGTTTCATCCAGATGTGCGGCGGCCTGGCCGAGCGTGAAATGGAAGCCCAGGTATTGGATTCCATGGATCTTGAGCGTGAGCGCGGGATCACCATCAAGGCGCACAGCGTCACGCTGTATTACAAGGCTCGCGATGGGATCAACTACCAGTTGAACTTCATCGATACCCCAGGTCACGTTGACTTCACCTATGAAGTGAGCCGCTCGCTGGCAGCCTGTGAAGGCGCGCTGCTGGTGGTCGATGCCGGTCAAGGTGTTGAAGCGCAGTCGGTTGCCAACTGCTACACGGCCATCGAACAGGGCCTGGAAGTGATGCCGGTGCTGAACAAGATCGACCTGCCACAGGCCGATCCGGACCGCGTCAAGGAAGAAATCGAAAAAATCATCGGCATCGATGCCACCGACGCGGTCACGTGCTCTGCCAAGACCGGCCTGGGCGTTGATGAAGTGCTTGAGCGCCTGGTCACCACCATTCCTGCGCCGACCGGCAACATCGAGGATCCGCTGCAAGCGTTGATCATCGACTCCTGGTTCGACAACTACCTGGGCGTCGTGTCCCTGGTGCGAGTGCGCCACGGTCGCGTGAAGAAGGGTGACAAGATCCTGGTCAAGTCCACCGGCAAGGTCCACCTGGTGGACAGCGTCGGTGTATTCAACCCGAAACACACCCCGACCGTCGACCTGAAGGCCGGTGAAGTGGGCTTCATCATCGCCAGCATCAAGGACATTCACGGTGCGCCGGTGGGTGACACCCTGACCTTGAGCTCGACGCCGGATGTCGATGTACTGCCAGGTTTCAAGCGCATCCAGCCGCAGGTCTACGCCGGCCTGTTCCCGGTCAGCTCCGACGACTTCGAAGACTTCCGTGAGGCCCTGCAAAAGCTCACCCTGAACGATTCGTCGCTGCAGTACACCCCGGAAAGCTCCGACGCCCTGGGCTTCGGCTTCCGTTGCGGGTTCCTCGGCATGCTGCACATGGAAATCATCCAGGAGCGCCTGGAGCGCGAGTATGACCTGGACCTGATTACCACGGCGCCGACGGTAATCTTCGAACTGCTGCTCAAGACCGGCGAGACGATCTACGTCGATAACCCGTCGAAGCTGCCGGACCTGTCTACCATCGAAGACATGCGCGAGCCGATCGTGCGCGCCAACATTCTTGTGCCGCAAGAGCACCTGGGTAACGTCATTACGCTGTGCATCGAGAAACGTGGTGTGCAGGTCGACATGCTGTTCCTTGGCTCCCAGGTCCAAGTGACCTACGACTTGCCGATGAACGAAGTGGTCCTGGACTTCTTCGATCGCCTGAAATCCACCAGCCGCGGCTATGCTTCGCTGGATTACCATTTCGATCGTTACCAATCGGCTAGTCTGGTGAAACTGGACGTGCTGATCAACGGCGACAAGGTCGACGCCCTGGCGTTGATCGTGCACCGTGACAATGCGCACTACAAAGGTCGCCAGTTGACCGAGAAGATGAAAGAACTGATTCCGCGGCAGATGTTCGACGTGGCAATCCAGGCCGCCATTGGCGGGCAGATTGTGGCGCGTACAACCGTCAAGGCGCTCAGAAAGAACGTATTGGCCAAATGCTACGGCGGTGACGTAAGCCGTAAGAAAAAGCTGCTGGAAAAGCAAAAGGCCGGTAAAAAACGCATGAAGCAGGTCGGCAACGTGGAAATTCCACAGGAAGCCTTCCTTGCCGTGCTCAGGTTGGATAGCTAGGTCCTATGTCACTAAATTTCCCGCTGTTGCTGGTCATCGCCGTGTTCGTCTGCGGCCTGTTGGCGTTGCTTGATCTGTTGATCCTGGCGCCGCGTCGGCGTGCTGCCATCGCTTCCTATCAGGGCAGCGTCAGCCAGCCTGACGGGGTGGTGGTCGAGAAGCTGAGCAAGGAACCCTTGCTGGTCGAATACGGCAAGTCGTTCTTCCCGGTGTTGTTCATCGTGCTGGTGCTGCGTTCGTTCCTGGTGGAACCGTTCCAGATCCCTTCCGGCTCGATGAAACCGACCCTGGACGTCGGCGACTTCATCCTGGTGAGCAAGTTTTCCTACGGGATTCGCTTGCCGGTGATCGACAAGAAAGTCATCGAAGTCGGTGAGCCGCAGCGTGGCGATGTGATGGTGTTCCGTTATCCGAGCGATCCGAACGTCAACTACATCAAGCGTGTAGTGGGGCTGCCGGGCGATACGGTGCGGTACACCGCTGACAAGCGTCTGTTCGTCAACGGTGAGTCGATTGCCGAAAAGCTGGTCGGCTCCGAGCCGGGCACGCTGGGCAGCGCCGAGCTCTACAAGGAAAAACTCGGTGTCGCCGAGCACCTGATCCGCAAGGAAATGAGCCGTTACCGCGCAGCGCCGGACCGTACATGGACCGTGCCCGCCGGGCACTACTTCATGATGGGCGACAACCGCGACAACTCCAACGACAGTCGCTATTGGGATGATCCAGCCATTCCCAAGGATCTGCTGGGCATGGTTCCCGACAAGAATATCGTCGGCAAGGCCTTCGCGGTCTGGATGAGCTGGCCGGAACCCAAACTCAGTCACCTGCCGAATTTCTCGCGGGTTGGCCTGATCCAGTAATCAGACACGGCGCTGTTGAACACAGCGCCGAATGCATTTCTGGAGTCGGCACAATCGGCGACAGAGGCATGAAAACAACGATATTCAGGACGTTATTTTTGAACACAGCGTTAATTGTCCCAAGCCTGCGCCAATTCCCGGCGATGGCGGTGGAATCCAACCACGAACTCAGCGTGGGTAAACCGTGAGCGTCTCCTTAAGCCGTCTCGAGCGTCAGCTCGGCTACACCTTCAAGGACCAGGAACTGATGGTCCTGGCCCTGACTCACCGCAGTTTTGCCGGGCGTAACAACGAACGCCTGGAATTCCTCGGTGATGCCATCCTCAACTTCGTTGCCGGCGAGGCGTTGTTCGATCGCTTCCCGCTGGCCCGCGAAGGCCAGCTGTCGCGTTTGCGCGCACGCCTGGTCAAAGGTGAGACCCTGGCCGTACTGGCCCGTGGTTTCGATCTGGGCGAATACCTGCGCCTGGGCTCCGGTGAACTGAAAAGCGGCGGTTTCCGTCGCGAGTCGATTCTGGCCGATGCCCTGGAGGCACTGATTGGCGCGATCTACCTGGACGCCGGCATGGAAGTGGCGCGCGAGCGCGTGCTGGCCTGGCTGGCTGGGGAGTTCGAAGGCCTGACGCTGGTCGACACCAACAAAGATCCAAAAACCCGCCTGCAGGAATTCCTGCAGTCCCGTGGTTGCGAGCTGCCGCGTTACGAAGTGGTGGATATCCAGGGTGAACCGCATTGCCGGACGTTCTTCGTCGAATGTGAAATCACCCTTCTGAATGAAAAAAGCCGAGGTCAGGGTGTGAGCCGTCGTATTGCCGAACAGGTAGCGGCCGCCGCAGCACTGATTGCCCTGGGTGTGGAGAATGGCAATGACTGATACAAACGCAACGCGCTGTGGCTATGTTGCCATCGTCGGCCGTCCGAACGTGGGCAAGTCCACGCTGCTCAACCACATCCTCGGCCAGAAGCTGGCGATCACCTCGCGCAAGCCGCAAACCACCCGTCACAACATGCTCGGCATCAAGACCGAGGGTGATGTGCAGGCGATCTACGTCGATACGCCCGGTATGCACAAGGGCGGCGAAAAGGCCTTGAACCGCTACATGAACAAGACCGCTTCGGCGGCGTTGAAAGACGTCGACGTGGTGATCTTCGTGGTCGACCGTACCAAGTGGACCGACGAAGACCAGATGGTCCTCGAGCGCGTGCAATACGTGACCGGTCCGCTGATCGTGGCGCTGAACAAGACCGATCGTATCGAGGACAAGGCCGAGCTGATGCCGCACCTGAGTTGGTTGCAGGAGCAGCTGCCGAACGCACAGATCATCCCGATTTCCGCGCAGCACGGGCACAACCTCGACGCGCTGGAGCGGGTGATCGCCGACCATTTGCCGGAAAACGATCACTTCTTCCCGGAAGACCAGATCACCGACCGCAGCAGCCGTTTCCTCGCCGCCGAGCTGGTACGCGAGAAAATCATGCGCCAGATGGGCGCCGAGCTGCCGTACCAGATCACCGTCGAAATCGAAGAGTTCAAGCAGCAGGGCAAGACCCTGCATATCCATGCCTTGATTCTCGTCGAGCGTGATGGCCAGAAGAAGATCATCATTGGCGACAAGGGCGAGCGTATCAAGCGCATCGGCACTGAAGCGCGCAAGGACATGGAGCTGTTGTTCGACTCCAAGATCATGCTCAACCTGTGGGTCAAGGTGAAGGGCGGCTGGTCCGACGACGAGCGCGCCTTGCGTTCGCTGGGTTACGGCGACCTGTAAACCTGAGTCCAGGTGATAAAACTGTGGGAGCGAGCCTGCTCGCGATAGCGGTCTGTCAGTCAACAGATTTGTTGAATGTTAGTCCCTCATCGCGAGCAGGCTCGCTCCCACAGTGGTTTTGGGTGGTCAGTAAAATCGCGATCCATCATTGAGAGCTCCATGTCCCAACCCATCCCGCAACCCGCCTACGTCCTGCATTCCCGAGCCTACCGCGAAAACAGCGCCCTGGTGGACTTCCTCACGCCCCAAGGTCGGCTGCGGGCGGTATTGCGCAGTGCGCGGGGCAAGGCCGGGACGCTGGCGCGGCCGTTCGTGCCGCTGGAGGTCGAGTTTCGCGGGCGTAGCGAACTGAAGAATGTCGGGCGCATGGAGAGTGCCGGCATCGCCACCTGGCTCAACGGCGAGGCACTGTTCAGCGGTCTTTACCTCAACGAGCTGCTGATTCGCCTGCTGCCCGCTGAAGACCCTTTCCCTTCGGTGTTCGATCACTATGCCGCGACCTTGCTCGCCCTGGCCGAGGGTCGGGCGCTGGAGCCGTTGCTGCGTTCGTTCGAATGGCGCTTGCTGGATGATCTGGGCTACGGCTTTTCATTGACGGCCGATATCCACGACGAACCCATTGCACCAGACGGTCTTTACCGTCTGCAGGTGGATGCGGGACTGGAGCGGGTCTATCTGCTGCAGCCCGGGTTGTTCAACGGCGCCGAACTGCTGGCCATGGCTGAAGCCGACTGGAGTGCACCGGGTGCGTTGTCCGCGGCCAAGCGTTTGATGCGCCAGGCACTGGCCGTTCATTTGGGCGGTCGTCCCCTGGTCAGTCGCGAGCTGTTTCGCAAGCCGTAGTCTCCCCGTATGCTGTGCACCGAACTTTTTCTTATTCTGGAGCGCTTCCGTGACCACCAGCACCCGCATTCTTCTTGGCGTGAACATCGACCACGTTGCCACCCTGCGTCAGGCCCGGGGCACTCGCTACCCGGACCCGGTCAAGGCAGCACTGGATGCGGAAGAGGCGGGTGCGGACGGCATCACCGTGCACCTGCGCGAAGACCGCCGACACATCCAGGAGCGCGACGTGCTGGTGCTCAAGGACGTGCTGCAAACCCGCATGAACTTCGAAATGGGCATCACCGAGGAAATGATGCAGTTCGCCGAACGCATCCGCCCGGCGCACATCTGCCTCGTGCCGGAAACCCGTCAGGAACTGACGACCGAAGGTGGACTGGACGTGGCAGGGCAGGAGGCGCGGATCAAGGCCGCCGTGGAGCGCCTGTCGAAGATCGGCTCTGAAGTGTCGCTGTTCATCGATGCCGACGAACGGCAGATCGAAGCCTCACGCCGTGTGGGTGCACCGGCCATCGAATTGCACACCGGTCGTTATGCCGATGCCGAGACACCGACCGAAGTGGCTGAAGAGCTCAAGCGCGTCGCCGACGGCGTAGCGTTCGGCCTGGCGCAAGGCCTGATCGTCAATGCCGGCCACGGTCTGCACTATCACAACGTCGAGGCGGTGGCCGCGATCAAGGGCATCAACGAACTGAACATCGGCCACGCGCTGGTGGCCCATGCGTTGTTCGTGGGCTTCAAGTCGGCTGTTTCGGAGATGAAGGCGCTGATTCTGGCGGCTGCCGCCAAGGCCTAAGATCCAATACAAAACCCTGTAGGAGTGAGCCTGCTCGCGATAGCGGAGTGTCAGCCAACAGAAATGTTGAATGATGAACCGCTATCGCGAGCAGGCTCGCTCCCACATTTGATGGGTGGTGGCGATTAGAGCGGGGCCGGTTCCTGGGTCGGTTTGGACTTGTCGATCCCCGGCACATGCAATTTGCCCTCGGCCACCTGTTCGCCTTCAAGCTGTGGCTGCGTTACCCAGGTCAGGATGTCGTAATAGCGACGAATGTTCGCCACGAAATGCACCGGCTCGCCGCCACGGGCGTAGCCGTAACGGGTTTTGCTGTACCACTTCTTCTCGGACAGGCGCGGCAGGATTTTTTTTACGTCCAGCCATTTGTCCGGATTCAAGCCTTCCTTGGCCGCCAGCTTGCGGGCGTCGTCAAGGTGACCGCTGCCGACGTTGTAGGCGGCCAGGGCAAACCAGGTGCGATCTGGTTCCTGGATCGACTCGTCCAGCTGATCCTTCATGTAGGCCAGGTACTTGGCGCCACCCATGATGCTCTGCTTGGGATCGAGGCGGTTGGACACGCCCATGGCTTGCGCGGTGTTCTGGGTCAGCATCATCAGGCCGCGCACGCCGGTCTTGGACGTCACTGCGGGCTGCCATAACGATTCCTGATAACCGACTGCCGCCAGCAGACGCCAGTCGACTTTCTCTTTCTTGGCATACGCCTTGAAGTGCTGCTCGTACTTGGGCAGGCGTTGCTGCAGGTGCTGCGCGAACGTGGTGGCGCCCATGTAGCCGAGTACGTCGACGTGCCCGTAGTAGCGGTCCTTCAAGCGTTGCAGGGTGCCGTTTTTCTTGACCTTGTCGAGGTACTCGTTGATCTCGTTGAGCAGGCTGTTGTCGTCACCGGCCGCCACCGCCCAGCTCTGGTTGCTGGCGTCACCCAGGTCGAAGGCGACCCGGATGTTGGTGAAGTACACCTGGTTCATCGCCACTTCATTGGAGTCGACCAGGGTCAGATCGATCTGACCTTCGTCGACCATGCGCAGGAGATCAACGACCTCGACCGCGTCGGATTCTTCGTATTCGATGCCGGGAAACTTCTGTTTCAGCTGTGCGAGCTGCTCGGCATGGGTGCTGCCCTTGAGCACCATGATCTTCTTGCCGACCAGGTCCTTCGCATCGGTAGGGCGCGACTTGCCGTTGCGGTAGATGATCTGCGGAGTGACTTCCAGGTAGGGGTGGGAAAACCGCACCTGCTTCTTGCGTGCTTCGCTGCTGACCAGGCCGGCGGCCGCCAGCACCGGGCCATTGGGCTTGCCCACCTGGTTGAACAGGTCGTCGAGGTTGTCGGCCGTCTCGATCTTGAGCTCGACCCCCAGATCGTCGGCGAAGCGCTTCACCAGCTCGTATTCGAAGCCGGTTTCACCGTTGCGATCCTGAAAGTAGGTGGCGGGGCTGTTACGGGTAACCACCCGCAGCACACCATCCTCCTTTACGCGCTCCAGTGTGTTGGGTTTATCAACACAGCCACTGAGCATCAGGAAGAGTCCGGTTGCGATCAGCCATTTGGCGTACCGCGGACGCAAAGCCGTTGGGGAAAACATTTGCGCAGTATACGCAAAGGACCACGAGCGCCATATCTCGACAGTGATGGGGGAGTCTGCTAGCAATCAAAAAAAGGGCTGAAACACCGTAGGAATGGGCCTTTTCTGCATTTTGATACAGTAAAAATAACCTGCCGTTACACGCCCGGTTAACCTGACTTTCGAATCAGAAACACAGATCGGCACTCGAGTGCAACCGTGCGTAGCGTTTCGGGTGCTGTCGCGGGCTGTTTAGGCTAGAATGCACGGCCTCAAAGCACACCCCTTCCCGAGGCTGTCCCGAAGATGTTGATCCTGCGCGGCGCTCCTGCCCTTTCTGCCTTTCGCCACAGCAAGCTCCTTGAGCAACTGAGCCAGAAGGTCCCGGCTGTCAGTGGCCTGTATGCTGAATTCGCTCACTTCGCCGAAGTTACCGGCGTCCTGACCGGCGACGAACAGCAGGTGCTTGCGCGCCTTCTGAAGTACGGTCCAAGCGTTCCTGTCCAGGAGCCTACCGGTCGTCTGTTCCTGGTGCTGCCGCGTTTCGGCACCATCTCGCCGTGGTCGAGCAAGGCCAGCGACATCGCTCGCAACTGCGGCCTTACCAAGATCCAGCGCCTGGAACGCGGCATTGCGTTCTACGTTGCCGGCCAGTTCAGCGATGCTGACGCCCAGCTGATCGCCGATGCACTGCACGATCGCATGACCCAGATCGTCCTGGGCAACCTGGAACAGGCCGCCGGCCTGTTCAGCCACGCCGAGCCAAAACCCCTGACCGCGATCGACGTGTTAGGTGGCGGCCGCGCCGCGCTGGAAAAAGCCAACACCGAGCTGGGCCTGGCCCTGGCCGAAGACGAGATCGACTACCTGGTCAACGCCTTCGTTGGCTTGAAGCGCAACCCGCACGACATCGAATTGATGATGTTCGCCCAGGCGAACTCCGAGCACTGCCGCCACAAGATCTTCAACGCCAGCTGGGACATCGATGGCGAGAGCCAGGAAAAAAGCCTGTTCGGCATGATCAAGAACACCTACGTGATGCACAGCGAAGGTGTCCTGTCGGCTTACAAGGACAACGCTTCGGTGATCGTCGGCTCCGTGGCCGGGCGTTTCTTCCCGGACCCTGAAACCCGCCAGTACGGCGCGGTGCAGGAGCCGGTGCACATCCTGATGAAAGTCGAGACCCACAACCACCCGACCGCGATCGCCCCGTTCCCGGGCGCATCCACCGGTTCCGGTGGCGAGATCCGCGACGAAGGCGCGACCGGTCGTGGTGCCAAGCCAAAAGCCGGCCTGACCGGTTTCACCGTGTCCAACCTGCAGATCCCGGGCTTCGAACAGCCGTGGGAAGTGCCGTACGGCAAGCCGGAGCGCATCGTCACCGCGCTGGACATCATGATCGAAGGCCCGCTGGGCGGCGCTGCGTTCAACAACGAATTCGGTCGTCCGGCCCTGACCGGCTACTTCCGTACCTTCGAGCAATCGATCACCACCCCGCACGGTGACGAAGTTCGCGGTTACCACAAGCCGATCATGCTGGCCGGCGGCATGGGCAACATCCGTGAAGAGCACGTCAAGAAAGGCGAGATCCTGGTCGGCTCCAAGCTGATCGTGCTTGGCGGCCCGGCAATGCTGATCGGCCTGGGCGGCGGCGCCGCTTCCTCCATGGCCACCGGCACCAGCTCGGCAGACCTGGACTTCGCCTCCGTACAGCGTGAAAACCCTGAAATGGAGCGCCGTTGCCAGGAAGTCATCGACCGTTGCTGGCAGCTGGGCGACAAGAACCCGATCAGCTTCATCCACGACGTGGGTGCCGGTGGCCTGTCCAACGCCTTCCCGGAACTGGTCAACGACGGCGACCGCGGTGGCCGTTTCGAACTGCGCAACATTCCAAACGACGAGCCGGGCATGGCCCCGCACGAAATCTGGAGTAACGAATCCCAGGAACGCTACGTACTGGCAGTCGGCCCGGCCGATTTCGAGCGCTTCAAGGCGATCTGCGAACGCGAGCGTTGCCCGTTTGCCGTCGTCGGCGAAGCCACGGCCGAGCCGCAGCTGACCGTCACCGACAGCCACTTCGGCAACAGCCCGGTGGACATGCCGCTCGAAGTGCTGCTGGGCAAAGCCCCGCGCATGCACCGTTCGGTGGTCCGTGAAAACGAGCTGGGCGACGATTTCGATCCGTCGACCCTGGACATCGCCAACTGCGTCGAGCGCGTCCTGCATCACCCGGCCGTGGCGAGCAAGAGCTTCCTGATCACCATCGGCGACCGCACCATCACCGGCCTCGTGGCACGTGACCAGATGGTCGGCCCGTGGCAGGTTCCGGTGGCCGACGTTGCCGTTACCGCCACCAGCTTCGACGTCTACACCGGTGAAGCCATGGCCATGGGCGAGCGTACTCCGCTGGCGCTGCTGGACGCTCCGGCGTCGGGCCGCATGGCCATCGGTGAAACCCTGACCAACATCGCGGCTTCGCGCATCGGCAAGATCTCCGACATCAAGTTGTCGGCGAACTGGATGTCCGCTGCCGGTCACCCGGGTGAAGACGCGCGTCTGTACGACACCGTGAAAGCGGTCGGCATGGAGTTGTGCCCTGAGCTGGGCATCACCATTCCGGTGGGCAAGGACTCGATGTCCATGGCCACGCGCTGGAACGATGACGGCGTGGACAAGGCCGTGACTTCGCCAATGTCCCTGATCGTGACCGGTTTTGCGCCAGTGACTGACATCCGTCAGACCCTGACCCCGCAACTGCGCATGGACAAGGGCACCACCGACCTGATCCTGATCGACCTGGGCCGTGGCCAGAACCGCATGGGCGCCTCGATCCTGGCACAGGTTCACGGCAAGCTCGGCAAGCAGGCTCCGGACGTCGACGACGCCGAAGACCTGAAAGCGTTCTTCGCGGTGATCCAGGGCCTCAACGCCGACGGCCACCTGCTGGCCTACCACGACCGTTCCGACGGTGGTCTGTTGACCAGCGTGGTGGAAATGGCCTTCGCCGGTCATTGCGGCCTGAGCCTGAACCTCGACGGCCTGGCGGAAACGTCTGCTGACATCGCCGCGATCCTGTTCAACGAAGAACTGGGCGCCGTGATCCAGGTTCGTCAGGATGCAACCCCGGACATCCTCGCGCAGTTCAGCGCTGCCGGCCTGGGCGAGTGCGTGTCGGTGATCGGTCAGCCGATCAACAACGGCCAGATCGACATCACCTTCAACGGTGACACCGTGTTCGAAGGCCAGCGTCGTCTGCTGCAGCGCCAGTGGGCCGAGACCAGCTACCAGATCCAGCGTCTGCGTGACAACGCCGACTGCGCCGATCAGGAATTCGACGTGCTCCTGGAAGAAGACAACCCGGGCCTGAGCGTCAAGCTCAGCTACGACGTCAACCAGGACATCGCCGCGCCTTACATCAAGAAAGGCATCCGCCCACAGGTTGCCGTGCTGCGTGAGCAGGGCGTCAACGGTCAGGTGGAAATGGCGGCTGCGTTCGACCGCGCCGGCTTCAACGCGATCGACGTGCACATGAGCGACATCCTGGCCGGTCGCGTCGACCTGAACGAGTTCAAGGGCCTGGTTGCCTGCGGCGGCTTCTCCTACGGTGACGTACTGGGCGCCGGTGAAGGCTGGGCTAAGTCGGCGCTGTTCAACAGCCGCGCCCGCGATGCGTTCCAGGGCTTCTTCGAACGTAACGACAGCTTCACCCTGGGTGTATGCAACGGTTGCCAGATGATGTCCAACCTGCACGAGCTGATCCCGGGCAGCGAGTTCTGGCCGCACTTCGTGCGTAACCGTTCCGAGCAGTTCGAAGCCCGTGTGGCCATGGTGCAGATCCAGGAGTCGAACTCGATCTTCCTGCAAGGCATGGCCGGTTCGCGCATGCCGATCGCCATCGCCCACGGTGAAGGCCATGCCGAGTTCGCCAGCGAAGAGGCATTGCTGGAAGCCGATCTGTCCGGTTGCGTGGCGATGCGTTTCGTCGACAACCACGGCAAGGTCACCGAAAGCTACCCGGCCAACCCGAACGGCTCGCCGCGCGGGATCACCGGTTTGACCAGCCGTGACGGTCGCGTGACCATCATGATGCCGCACCCGGAGCGTGTGTTCCGCGCCGTGCAGAACTCGTGGCGCTCGGAAGACTGGAACGAAGACGCACCTTGGATGCGTATGTTCCGTAACGCTCGCGTTTGGGTGAACTAAGAGCCGTGTACAAGCTCAGCTTTTTTGTTCCCGACAGTCATGTCGATGGGGTCAAGAGTGCCGTATTCGCCGCTGGTGGCGGACGGATCGGCGCTTACGACCACTGTTCATGGCAAGTGCTGGGGCTTGGTCAGTTTCGCCCTCTGGACGGTAGCCAGCCGTTCATTGGCGAGGAAGGGCAGGTCGAGCAGGTCGAGGAATGGAAGGTTGAACTTGTGGTGGCCGATGAGTTGATCCGCTCGGTGGTGGCGGCTTTGAAACAAAGTCACCCCTATGAGACACCGGCTTATGAGGTGTGGCGACTGGAGGATTTTTGATCCTTTGATTACCGCCCTGAAAACCCGCTGATTCGTCAGCGGGTTTTTTTATGATCTTCATTTCTCGAACCGAAAAAAACCCGGCATGAAAGCCGGGTTTTTTTCAGGAGCGTCGAGCTTAAGCGGTGAAGGTTTTGCCTTCGAACTGCTCAGCCACGAACTTCCAGTTAACCAGGTTCCAGAACGCTTCAACGTACTTCGGACGCAGGTTGCGGTAGTCGATGTAGTAAGCGTGTTCCCAGACGTCGCAGGTCAGCAGCGGAGTGTCGCCGTTGGTCAGCGGGTTGCCGGCGCCGATGGTGCTGGCCAGGGCCAGGGAACCGTCAGCCTTTTTCACCAGCCAGCCCCAACCGGAACCGAAGGTGCCGATGGAAGTCTTGCTGAACTCTTCCTTGAACTTGTCGAACGAACCGAAAGCGGCGTTGATGGCTTCAGCCAGCGCGCCGGTTGGTTGACCGCCGGCGTTTGGCGCCAGGCAGTTCCAGTAGAAAGTGTGGTTCCACACTTGAGCGGCGTTGTTGAAGATGCCGCCCGAGGAAGTCTTGACGATTTCTTCCAGGGTCTTGCCTTCGAACTCGGTGCCAGGCACCAGGTTGTTCAGGTTCACGACATAGGTGTTGTGGTGCTTGTCGTGGTGAAATTCCAGGGTTTCCTTGGAAATGTGCGGCTGCAGGGCATCGTGTGCGTACGGCAGCGGCGGCAATTCGAAAGCCATTATGATTCTCCTAATCAGGTCAGTTGCGGTGAGCGCAAGGCCGATCACGGGCGGCCAGACAAGCGCCGGGGAGTTTGTACTCTTTGCGGCGCATCGGATCGGATCATAGCACCGGGGGTGCGGCATAACCACGCAACATCTGTGTGGAATAGAGGTTCCAGAGCCTTTTGGAATAAATCAGCCAGCGCTGATCAACTGTAATGCTACGGCGAACATCATCACCGCCACCAACAGGTCAAGAATCCGCCAGGTGCTCGGCCGGGCCAGCCACGGCGCCAACCATGCCGCGCCGAGCGCCAGGGTGAAAAACCACAACAATGAGGCACTCGCTGCGCCCACCACATAAGCGCCGGGCTCTGTCTGTTGGGCGCCGAGGGAGCCGATCAGCAAAACGGTGTCCAGATAGACATGCGGATTAAGCAGCGTCACCGCCAGCGCACTGAGCATCACCGCGCGCAGCGAACGAACGGTCTGGCTTTCACCCTGTTGCAGGCTCTGTCTGGAGCAGGCCCGACGCAACGCCTGACTGCCATACCACACCAGAAACGCCGCGCCACCCCAACGGGCGATGGCCAATAGGGTGGGGTTCTGTGCCAGCACGGTCGCCAGGCCAAATACTCCGGCAGCTACCAGCAAGGCATCGCAGGCCACGCAGAGTGCCGCCACCGGCAAGTGATGTTCGCGGCGCAGGCTTTGCGCCAGTACAAAGGCATTCTGCGTGCCGATCGCCATGATCAGGCCGAAGGCCACCAGCAGGCCGTTGATATAGCTTTGCCACATGTTTTTTACTCCGCGTTGGCTGCCAGGTTGCGCAGCACCTGCAGGGCGCGCTCGGCGTCGGCCTGGCCGACAAACAAATGGTCGTGGTAGTAACCGGCGATCACATTGCAGCTGATGCCGGCCTGGCCCAGGGCCGTGGCGAACGCCGCGGTGAGACCGACCGCCTCAAGGGCCGAATGCACATTCAGGGTGATCCACGCGGCGACATAGTCGAAGCTCAAGCCCGCCTGCTCGGCGCGGGAGCGTTCGACAATCACGGTCAGGCCTTCCTGCTCGCGAAAGCTGCCGACGATTTCCAGGCCCGCGGGCAATTGGCCGTCGGCCAGGGTGCAGAACACGTATTCGCCGGCATTGAGTTGCGGGCTCATGCTGCGCAGCAGCGTTGCCAATGAAGTTTCGCCAGCCATGGGGGGATCCTTGTGCAAGAGTTCGTGCTGGCCATTCTCCGGTAGGAACATGTATAAGAAAAACCAATATTGCTGATCGCTCATTAGGAAAACTGATGTTCGACTATAAATTGCTCTCTGCCTTGGCCGCGGTCGTCGAGCAGGCAGGTTTCGAGCGGGCAGCCCAGGTGTTGGGTTTGTCACAATCGGCCATTTCCCAACGCATCAAATTGCTCGAGGCGCGGGTCGGCCAACCGGTGTTGGTGCGGGGCACGCGGCCGTCGCCGACCGAGCTCGGCCGGCGTCTGCTCAACCACGTGCAGCAGGTGCGTCTGCTTGAGCGGGATTTGCAGACGCTGGTGCCGGCGCTGGACGAAGAGGGCCTGCCGGAACGCCTGCGGATCGCCCTGAATGCCGACAGCCTGGCGACCTGGTGGGCCCAGGCCGTGGGGGATTTTTGTGCGCAGCAACACCTGTTGATGGATCTGGTGGTCGAAGACCAGACCGTCGGCCTCAAGCGCATGCGCGCAGGCGAAGTCGCGGCGTGCCTGTGTGCCAGCGAGCGCCCGGTAGCCGGTGCGCGCAGCGTATTGCTCGGGGCGATGCGTTACCGGGCGTTGGCCAGCCCGGCCTTCATTGCCCGGCACTTTCCTCGAGGCGTGCGCGCCGATCAGTTGGCCCGGACCCCGGCGCTAGTGTTCGGCCCGGACGACTTCCTGCAGCATCGCTACCTCGCATCCCTCGGCGTCGATGGCGGTTTCGTACACCACCTGTGCCCATCGTCCGAAGGCTTTATCCGCCTCACCGAAGCTGGGCTTGGCTGGGGCCTGGTGCCGGAACTGCAGGTGCGCGAACAACTGGAGCGCGGCATTTTGCTGGAGCTTTTGCCAGATAAACCGATCGACGTGCCGCTGTACTGGCATCATTGGCGCAATGGCGGTCAGTTGCTGGGGTTGCTGACCGAGCAATTGGTACAGGCGTCCAGGCAATGGTTGGTGCCGTTGGACTGACGGGCAGCGTCAAGACCTCACGCAATACGCAAAAAACGAAATATTCGGAGCACTACATGAAGATTCTGGTCACCGGCGCAAGCGGCTTCATTGGCGGGCGCTTTGCGCGTTTCGCCCTGGAGCAGGGCCTGGACGTGCGGGTCAACGGTCGCCGGGCCGAAAGTGTGGAGCATCTGGTGCGCCGTGGCGCCGAGTTCATCCAGGGCGACTTGAACGACCCGCTGCTGGCACGCGACCTGTGTTCCGGGGTCGAGGCCGTAGTGCATTGCGCCGGTGCCGTTGGCCTGTGGGGGCGTTATCAGGACTTCCACCTGGGCAACGTCCAGGTCACCGAGAATGTGGTCGAAGCCTGCCTGAAACAGCGGGTGCGGCGCCTGGTGCACCTGTCGTCGCCATCGATCTATTTCGATGGCCGCGATCACCTGGGGCTGACCGAAGAGCAGGTGCCAAAACGCTTCAAGCACCCGTACGCCGCGACCAAGTACCTGGCCGAGCAAAAAGTCTTCGGCGCCCAGGAATTTGGCCTCGAAACCCTGGCGCTACGCCCGCGTTTCGTGACCGGGGCAGGTGACATGAGCATCTTTCCGCGCTTGCTCAACATGCAGCGCAAGGGGCGCCTGGCGATCATCGGCAACGGTTTGAACAAGGTCGACTTCACCAGTGTGCACAACCTCAATGAAGCGTTGCTCAGCAGTTTGCTGGCCAGCGGTTCAGCCTTGGGCAAGGTGTACAACATCAGCAACGGAGCGCCGATCCCGTTGTGGGACGTGGTCAATTACGTCATGCGCAAAATGGAAGTCCCACAAGTGACGCGCTACCGTTCCTACGGCCTGGGCTACACCGTCGCGGCGCTCAATGAGGGGTTTTGCAAGTTGTGGCCGGGACGTCCCGAGCCGACCCTGTCGCGACTGGGCATGCAGGTCATGAAGAAAAATTTCACCCTGGATATCAGTCGCGCCCGGCATTATCTGGACTACGACCCCAAGGTCAGTCTCTGGACGGCGCTCGATGAGTTTTGCGCCTGGTGGAAGGCTCAGGACATTCGCTGACACCGGGTTCACTGAACCGAGGTTCGGGTTCAGGGTCAATGGTTGCGGCCATGGGGGTATACTGCGCCGCATCAAGCCATCACCGCGTTTCACAAAGGTTGAGTCAATGTCCATGCGTAACGATGCCAACGATGACTTCGACGATGTACCGAGCCTGCGTGCAGACATCCTCGATGACGATGATTTCCCGAAGAGCACTCGCACCACCGTGCATTCGCGTACACCGCCCGTGGTCAAGGTCAAGGCGGCAAGCACCGGCCCGTTGTGGGCACTGGTCGGCGCCTTGTTCTTTGCCTTCGCGGGCCTTGCCTGGTGGAGCTTCCAGCAGATTTCGCTGATGGAGCAACAGCTGGTGGCAACCCAGGAAAGCTTTGCGCGAATCAGTGAAGAAGCGGCGGGGCGCCTGCAGGATATTTCCGGCAAGGTGGTCGCCAGCCAGACCAATGTCAGCACCGACAGCGAGGCGCTGAAGCTGCAAATCCGCCAGCTGCAAAGCCAGTTGCAGGACCAGGGCAAGCAACAGCAGGGCGTCGCCGGCCAGGCCTCGGACCTGGACAAGCGCCTGGCGCAGATGACCGCGCAAACCAGTGAGCTGGACAAGCGCCTGGCCCAGATTGCCGCACAGGACACCGAGCAGCAGAAGGCCAATGCGCAGGTGCAGGAGCAGGTCAAAGCCTTGGGCACTGAACTGACCACGCTGAAAAATACCCCGGCGGACACCGAGAAATTCGACGCGCAACTGAAGAGCCTGGGCGCTGACATCACGGCGCTGAAGAAACAGGGCAATCCGAACGCCGCCATCGACCGCCTGGAACAGGACATCGTCGTCCTCAAGAGCCAGCAGGACAACCGTCCCGGCGCCCCTCAAGGCGCAAGCACCGCTGAGTTCGATGCCTTTCGTAGCCAGGTCACCCGGACCATCAACAGCTTGCAAGCGCAGATCCAGAACCTGCAACAGCAGCTGCGCACTCGCCAATAAGCCCTGCCTCATTCCCGGTTCGCCGGGAATGATCCCCTTGTGCACCTCGATTCGCTGAATGTCCCTGCATGCGCCATTGCCGTCTACGCTCCTTCAAACATCTAAAGGAACGAGGGACGCGCCATGGGAGTTGTGCACAAGTTGGCCTGGCTGTGCGGCATGCTGCTGATGTGCCTGGGCCAGGTTCAGGCTGCCGGAACCGAAAAGGCTGACAGCCAGGCCGCCATCGCCTTGCTGGAAAAAGCCCTGGCCTACTATCACGACAATGGCGACAAGGCCTTCGCCGCCTTCAGCCGCCAGGGTGAGTTCGTCGACCAGGACCGGTATGTCTTCGTGGTCGATACCAAGGGTGTAATGCTCGCCAGCGGCGGGCCATCGGCGGCGCTGATTGGCCGGGATGTGTCGGATGTGCTCGGGCCTGATCTGCAAAAAGCTTTCAAGGATGCGCTGAAAGTGCCCGAGGGCAACGGCATCCAGCAGGCGGAGTACCGTTGGCAAAACTGGTCTGACGGCAAGGTAGAGCGCAAGCATGTCTACTACCAGCGTGTCGGTCAGCGAATCCTCGCAGTCGGCTACTACCTGCCGCGGGCTTCGGCGGAACAGGCCATGGCCTTGCTGAACAAGGCAGCGACGGACCTGGCCAAGGACGAGAAGGGCACCCTGAAAGCGATCAACTCCCTGAAGGGTGGCTACCTGCAGGATGATCTGTATGTATTCGTCGTCGACCTCGATACCCGGCGCTACGTCGCCCACGGCACCAACTTGCGGTTGATCAACACCGATTTCAGCAAGATCACTGATCCGGATGGAAAGCCGGTAGGGGAGCCGATGCTGGCGCTGATCGCGCAACAGGATTACGGCGAGTATGAGTACCGCTGGAAAAACCCGGTGACCGGGAAGGTCGAGAACAAGCATGCCTACCTGAAAAAGGTCGGGCATTTCCTGGTGGCTGTGGGGTATTACAGCCCTTGAGATCACAGACCTGTAGGAGCGAGGCTTGCCCGCGAACCAGGCGCCGCAGTGTATCTGATGTACCGCGTAATCGTTCTTCGCCGGCAAGCCTGGCTCCTACAAGTCTCGGTCTTCGCGTCCGCGCAACAGCATATTCGGCATGGCGATCGCCGCTGCCAGCCCCAGCAGCGACACCGCCGCACTCACCATCAGCAAATGCCTGAACGTCAGCAGCAGTTCCGCGCGCAAGACATCCTGCGCATCCCCCGGCGCGGCGTTCAGGCCGTCCAGCAATACATTCCCCGAGTGACCTTCGGCCATCAGCGAAGAGCCGGCCAGATGGGCGAAGCTCGAATCCTGCAACAACGCCAGCAACAGCGCCGACATCAACGCCACGCCCACCGCACCGCCCAATGAGCGGAACAGGTTGGTGGTGCTGGTGGCAACGCCGATGTCACGCTGTTGCACCGAGTTCTGCGTGCCGACCAGGGAGGTCGGAAACTGCATGCCCGAGGCGATTCCGCACAACAGCATGAACAGGCTGCTCAGCAAAAAGGCCTGGGGCGGGCTGAACGCCATGCCGAGGATCGACAAGGGCATGAGCACGGCGCCAGTCAGGATCATCGGTTTGTAGCGCCCGGTCACGGAGGTACGGCGGCCGGCGAAATACGCACCGATCGGCAAGCCCATGGCCAGGGGCAGCAGGTGCAGGGCGGCGCTGTCCGCACCGGCACCGGTGACACTCTGGAATCGCAGGGGCATCAGCACGATCAACGAGATGGCCTGGAAGCTGGTGAAGAAAATCGTGCACCAGCACAGGATTGCATTGCGGTTGGCAAACAGGTGCATCGGTAGCAAGGGTTCCGACGTCCGTCGTTCATGCAGCACGAACAGGCCCAGCACTGCTGCCGCACAAGCCAGCAACCCCAATACCTCGGCACTGCGCCAGGAATGGCCCTGGCCGAACTGGGTGATGCCCAGCAACAGGGCCGTCAGCCCGATGATCATCAACAGGGTACCGAGGTAATCGATCACCGGCTTGCGTTGCGGAACCGGCAAGCCCACCAGCGTGCGATTGGCCACCAGCCACGCCCCCAGCCCCAGCGGCAGGTTGATCAGGAAGACCCAGCGCCAGGACAGGTATTCGGTCATGTACCCGCCCAGCACCGGGCCGGCGACGCTGGCCACCGCATACATGCTGCTGAAGTAGCCCTGGTAACGGCCGCGCTCGCGGGGCGGCACGATATCGCCGATGATCGCCTGGCTGACCGAGATCATGCCACCGGCACCTATCCCCTGGAGAATGCGCGCCAGCACCAGCTGCTCCATGCTCTGGGCCATGCCGCAGAACAGCGACGCCAGGGTGAACAGGCCCATGCCGAACAGCATCAATTTGCGTCGGCCATACAGGTCGCCCAATTTGCCGTAGATCGGCACGGCCACCGTCATCGCCACCATGTAGCCGGAAATCACCCAGGCCAGCAGGCTGACGTCCTTGAACTGCGCGGAAATGGCCGGCATCGACACGGCCACGATGGTCTGGTCCAGCGCACCGAGGAAAATCGCCAGCATCAGCGCGATCAGCACGCTGCGGATGGCCGGTTTGGGCAATTCAGGCTGGTGGAGATTGGTCACGGGTAAACCTGCGGCAGTGGTGGACCCGCCAGAGGCAAGGCGAGCGGATGCTCGCCAGTTTAAGTCGGTAGGAAGCTATTCGATAGCCTCATATGGAAGGCTTGGCAAATCATCTGCAAACCTTCGACCTGACGAGCGGCCATCAGGTCGCGGGTGACTTCGGTCTGGCCGTCAATCATCACCGTTTTGCCACTGGCCAGCGCTTGCAGATCGCAGGCGATCAAGGCCGGAAAATGGTTTTTATGCAGTGAAAGCTTGCATTTTTCCCTTGCGGGCCGGTCAATTGAAGGTGAAAACTGAGCGGATAGCTGTACATTCTGCCAATCGGTGCGATTATCGCCCGTCGTCCATTCCGAAACCTGGATTGAAGTGATGAACAAGCCTGACCTGCCTTCGATTCCGGTGTTCAAGCTCTACGGTGAAAGCCTGGATTGGCCGACCCCGGACTTGCTGCACTGTGAAACCATTTCCAACCGTAGTCGCGAACATCAATGGGAAATCAAACCCCACCGCCACGCCGATTTATGTCAGTTGCTCTTCGTTTTCAAAGGTCAGGCAGAGCTTGAAATCGAAGGTAAACGTACGCAACTGACCGAGCCGGCGATCCAGATCCTGCCGCCGCTGTCAGTGCATGGCTTCCGGTTCAGCGAAGATGTCGAGGGGTTCGTGGTCACGCTCGCGGCACCGCTGATCGCGCATCTTCAGGCGCAGCTGGGGCATTCGGTGAATGCCCTGGCCCAGGCCGAGAGCTACCCGGCGGGCCTGGACGCCGAGTACCTCAATAGTCTGTTCAGCGCGTTACAGAGCGAATATACCGGCCACCAACCGGCGCGTGAAATGCTCATGCATTCGCTGGTCAGCGTGATCATGGTGTGGGTCAGCCGCCAGGTGATCCAGCGCCGCTCAGTCGGTCAACGACCGCAGCGGGCGCGGGAATACCTCAATGGCTACATCCAGTTGGTGGAAGAAACCTATCGCCAGCACGTCAAGGTTGAAGACCTGGCTCATCGGCTGGGGATTTCGGTCTCCCATCTCAATGGCACCTGCCGTGAGCTGGCGGGCCAACCGGCGTTGCAGATCATGCACGAACGGCAGTTGCTGGAAGCCAAGCGCCTGCTGACCTATACCAGCATGACCATCTATGAAATGTCCGATGTGTTGGGGTTCTCTGATCCGACCAACTTCACGCGGCTGTTTCGGCGCCGCGTGGGCATCTCGCCAAAGGCGTTCCGCGACCGCTTGAAGGCCGATCAGGACAACGAGGCCTGACCCGTTCGTTACCGCAGGGCGTTAAGGGTCGCGTTGTGCGGAATGCAGCGTTCGAAATTGCAGCTGGCGGATTCCCGGGGCAAGTTGCGCAGCTGCTCGACGCGCCAGGCGGCAGCGCCATACAGCCCGAGCGTCACCGCGCAGGTGATGAAAATGGCGAGGTACCTTCTTGTTTTGATGTTCATGGCGTAGACCTCTGAACGAATACCCTTCGGTACTACCTTGAGCATAGAACAAGATCAGGTCTTTAAAGGCCAACATCCCACGCCGGTTCTTCGGGAAACCTCACCACCAGAAAATCCAGCAGGCAGCGCAGCGCCGATGGCATGTGTTTGCGTGAGGCGTACACCGCGTACACGTTCATCTGCCGGGGTTCGGCCTGGGGCAGCAGGCGCACCAGTTCGCCGCTGTGGATATGCACACCCGCCTGATAAGTCGGCAACATCGCCACCCCGGCGCCGGCCAGGGTGGCGCGCAGCAATGTGCTGGCTTCGTTGGCGCTGATGTTGCCTTGCACCGGCACCGACACCTGCTCGCCGTCCTGTTCGAAATGCCAGAGGCTTTTGCCGAAATAGGAGTGGGTCAGGCAGTTGTGCTGGCTCAGGTCTTCGACCCGCCGGGGCATCGGGTGCTCGCGCAGGTAAGCGGGGGAGGCGCAGATCACTGAACGGCAGACGGTCAGTCGCCGGGCGATCAGGTTCGGGTCCAGGTCATTGCTGGTGCGAATGGCCAGGTCGATGCGCTCATCCACCAGGTTCACCGTGCGGTCAAGCATCTGCATGTCGACGCTGACACCCGGGTAGCGCTTGACGAATGCCGCCATGGCACCAGCCAGTTGCGCCTGTCCGAACGAGGTGCTGACGCTGATTCGCAGCAGGCCGCGGGGTGCATCCTCCGGCACGCTGACGGCCGCTTGCATGTCCGTGGACAAGTCGAGCATCTGCCGGCAGCGGGGCAGCATTTCGCTGCCGGCGGCGGTCAGGCTCAACTTGCGCGTGGTGCGGTGCATCAGGCGTGCGCCGACCCAGTTTTCCAGTTCCGCCAGATACCGCGAAACCACCGGCCGTGACAGCTCCAGGTGATCGGCGGCGGCTGACTGGCTGCCGAGATCGACCACCGTGACGAACACCCGCATAGCGTGTAGACGATCCATGATTTGACCGATTTCAGAAACAAACTATGTTCGATCATCGCATTTTTTGTACTGAAGCTGGCAACTAAGCTCTGTTCCCATATCGGCCAAGCCTGGCCCGCGAACCACGGAGCAACAGATGATCGGTTTCACCACACTCAAACGCGTTTTGCTGGCGACCACCGCCCTCGGTTTCGCCGCCCACGCGGCCGCGTCGACATTGACGCTGGATGTCTACAACCCCGGCGATAAAGCGATATTTCCGGTGACCTCGGTACTGGTCAGCGGCGAGAAAGAGGCGATCCTGGTGGACGCCCAGTTCGGCAAGTCCCAGGCCGCGCAAGTGGTGGAAAAAATTCGCGCCAGCGGCAAGCAACTGACCACCATCTACATCAGCCACGGCGACCCGGATTACTACTTCGGCCTCGATACCCTGACGGCTGCTTTTCCCAAGGCCAAAGTGCTCGCTTCACAGCCGACCGTCGATCACATCAAGCACACCGTCGACGGCAAGCTGGCGTTTTGGGGACCGAAGCTGGGGGCTGACGCACCCGCCAAAACCATCGTGCCGCAGGTGCTTAAAGGCGACAGCCTGATGCTCGAAGGGCAGAAACTGCAGGTGATCGGCCTTGAGGGCAGGCAACCGGATCGCAGCTTCGTGTGGATTCCGTCGATCAAGGCCGTGGTGGGTGGTGTGGTCGTGGCGGAAAACATCCACGTGTGGATGGCCGACACCCAGACCGCGCAGTCCCATGCCGATTGGTTGGCTACGCTGCATTCGATCGAAACCCTGAAGCCGAACACCGTCGTGCCGGGGCATTACCTCGGCGAGACTGGTCGCTCCCTGGCCGCCGTGCAGTTCACCGCCGATTACATCAAGGCCTTCGACGAAGAAACCGCCAAGGCCAAAGATTCGGTGGCACTGATCGCGGCGATGAAAAAACGCTACCCGGCACTGGGTGAGGAAAGCTCGTTGGAGCTAAGCGCCAAGGTCGCCAAGGGCGAGATGAAGTGGTAACCCGCAGTTCCTGATGGTGATCGTTCCCACGCAGAGCGTGGGAACGATCATTCGAGTACACCCAATCCAACTGGAGAACGCTATGAGCAAAATCGCAATCATCGGTGCCACCGGTCGTGCCGGTAGCCAACTGTTGGAAGAAGCCCTGCGTCGTGGTCACAGCGTTACCGCCATTGCCCGTGACACCTCAAGGATCGGCGCGCGTGAAAGTGTGGTGAGCAAGGCTGTCGATGCGCTGGATGCCGCCGCGCTGCAGGCGGCAATCGCCGGGCATGACGTGGTGATCAGCGCGGCGCATTTCGCGACCCTGCCTGCCAGTGCCGTCATCGGTCCGGTGAAACAGGCCGGGGTCAAACGCCTGCTGGTGGTGGGCGGTGCCGGTTCTCTGTTGTTGCCGGACGGTACCCGGGTGATCGATAGCGCAGGCTTCCCGGCGGAGTACAAGGCAGAGGCGGGTGCGGGTGCCGAGTTCCTGGAAAACCTGCGTCAGGAAAAGGATCTGGACTGGACCTTCCTGTCGCCATCGGCGGAGTTTGTCGAAGGTGAGCGTACCGGGACTTTCCGGGTCGGCAAGGATGATTTGCTGGTGAGCAGCGCGGGGCGCAGCTGGATCACGTTCGCTGACTATGCGATTGCGATGCTAGATGAAATCGAAGCGCCGAAGCACTCTCGCCAGCGGTTTACCGTCGGATACTCAGCTCATTGACCCCTGTAGGAGCGAGCCTGCTCGCGATGGTCGTTAACGATGACGAGGGCTACCTGATTCAACGCGGTGCCCCTACCTCCATCGCGAGCAGGCTCGCTCCCACAGGTTTCGATTATCGCGATTGCGCCTGCTCCACCAACCACCCCATCAACTCGCGCAACTTCGCCGAAGGCGCAGGCTTCTCCGGGAAAACCAGGTAATACGCCAGCCCGGTTTTCACCTTCAATTCAAAGGGCATGACCAGCCTCCCGGCACTCAGGTCATCGCCGATCAACGACCAGTCACCGATCGCCACGCCTGTGCCTTGGGAGGCCATCGACATGGCCAGGTCCAGGGTTTCGAAATGCTGGCCCTTGCTCACATTGCTCAGGCGAATATCCGCAGTGGCCAGCCAGGCCTTCCAGTCCCGTTCATCCCGGGTCGGGTGCAAGAGCATGTGCTGCTCCAGATCTTCCGGTGACTGGAGCGGCACCGAACCTTCGAGCAACGGCTTGGAGCACACCGGCGTCAGTTGCTCATCGAAGAGTTTTTGCGACACCAGCAAGCCGTCCGGCGGTGCGCCATACATCACTGCCGCATCGAACTGTTCACGATGAAAATCCACGCCGTGCTTGACCGTCGTGGTGAGCTCCACCGGCACGTCCGGGCGTTCCCTTTGCCATTGCAAGAGGCGTGGCAGCAACCAGCGCATGACGCAGGTCGGCGCCTTGAGCTGCAGGGTTTCGCGCTTCTCGCCGATCTGCTCCACCGCCTCGTCGATCAGGCCGAAAATCTGCTGGACCCGTGGCAGCCATTCCCGACCTTCGGCGGTCAGGTCCAGGCCTCTAGCCTGACGGATGAACAATTCATAACCCAGGAAATCTTCCAGCCCGGCGATCTGCCGACTCACCGCGCCCTGGGTGATAAACAGCTGTTCGGCAGCACGGGTGAAATTGCAGCACTGCGCGGTAATCAGGAATGTGTGCAGCGCCGGCAGGGGAGGCAGTCGTTTCATTGGGATCCAAGGTATGACGTGAGGACATGGCTAGTATGACTTTTTATCCATTGTTGCGGCTATGTGTCGCCCGTTCCAATGAGGCCATCCCTGGACCTGCGAATCCATCATAAACACTGCGCAGGCCCGGCGTCTCAAACGAACAAGAAGGGCAATGACATGGCGACGTGCGGCGAAGTATTGGTCAAGTTACTCGAAGGTTACGGAGTCGAGCAGGTGTTCGGCATTCCCGGGGTTCACACCGTGGAGCTGTATCGCGGGCTGGCCCGTTCGAGCATCAACCACGTCACCCCGCGTCACGAGCAAGGCGCCGGCTTCATGGCTGACGGCTATGCCCGCACCAGCGGCAAGCCGGGTGTGTGCTTCATCATCACCGGCCCTGGCATGACCAACATCACCACGGCGATGGGCCAGGCGTATGCCGACTCGATCCCGATGCTGGTGATCTCCAGCGTACAGACCCGCAACCAGCTGGGCGGCGGTCGCGGCAAGCTTCACGAGCTGCCGAACCAGAGCGCACTGGTCGGTGGCGTGGCGGCGTTCTCCCATACCCTGATGTCGGCGTCCGAGTTGCCGGGCGTGCTGGCCCGTGCCTTCGCGCTGTTCCAGGCCGGTCGTCCGCGTCCGGTGCACATCGAAATTCCACTGGACGTATTGGTTGAAGAAGCCGACGACCTGCTGGCCAGCGTCCCGGTCAACATCGAGCGCGCCGGTGCCGCACCGTCCGCCGTGAGCCGCATGACCGAGCTGCTGGCCGGGGCCAAGCGTCCGTTGATCCTCGCCGGTGGTGGCGCCATCGATGCTGCCGCCGAGCTGACCGAACTGGCCGAACTGCTGGACGCGCCCGTCGCGCTGACCATCAATGCCAAGGGCATGCTGCACTCCGCTCATCCGCTGCTGATCGGTTCGACCCAGAGCCTGGTCGCCACCCGCGCACTGGTTGCCGAGGCCGACGTGGTGCTGGCCATCGGTACCGAACTGGCCGAGACCGACTACGACGTGACCTTCGCCGGTGGTTTCGAGATTCCTGGCAAGCTGCTGCGCGTCGACATCGATCCGGACCAGACCGTACGCAACTACCCGCCACACGTGGCCTTGGTCGCCGACTCGCGCAACGCCGCCCAGGCCTTGCTCAGCGCGCTGTCGCACAAGCCGTTGGCCGAGCGCCGTAACGATTGGGGCCAGGTGCGCGCCGCCCGTTTGCGCGAAGAGCTGGCCGCCACCTGGGATGCGCCGACTCTGGCCCAGACCCGTTTCCTGGAAACCGTCCTGCACGAACTGCCGAACGCGGTATTCGTCGGCGATTCGACCCAACCGGTGTACACCGGCAACCTGACCTTCAACCCGGAACGCCCGCGTCGCTGGTTCAACTCCTCTACCGGCTACGGCACCCTCGGTTACGCCTTGCCGGCGGCGATCGGCGCCTGGTTGGGCGGCACCGTCGAAGGCGGCGCGCGTCCGCCAGTGGTGTGCCTGATCGGCGACGGCGGCCTGCAGTTCACCCTGCCGGAACTGGCCAGCGCCGTTGAAGCGCGCACCCCGGTGATCGTGCTGCTGTGGAATAACCAGGGTTACGAAGAGATCAAGAAATACATGGTCAACCGTGCCATCGAGCCGGTGGGCGTGGACATCTACACCCCGGACTTCATCGGTGTGGCCAAGGCTTTGGGTTGCGCTGCCGAGGCGGTCAACGGTGTTGAACAACTGCGTACGGCATTGCGTGTGGCCACCGATCGCCAGGGTCCGACCCTGATTGAAATCGATCAGACCGAGTGGACGAAGGCGGTGTCGAAATGAGCTTTGCCACGACTTTTCCGACGACTCTGGATGGCCTTTTCATCGAGGGTAAATGGTCGGCGGGCAACGAACACTTGCGCGTGATCAACCCGGCCACCGAAGCGCTGTTGACCACGGTCAACGGCGGTGACGAACGCGCCGTCGATCTGGCCGTGGGCGCGGCAACCAAGGCTTTCGCCGCCTGGTCGCAAACCAGCGGCGCCGAGCGCGGTGCGATCCTGCGCAAGATTGCGCAGGGCGTGCAGGCCGGTCGCGAGCGCCTGATGCACTTGCAGTCGAGCAACAATGGCAAGCCATTGTTCGAAGCGGCCATCGACGTCGATGACGTGATCGCCACATTCGAGTATTACGCAGGTCTGGCCGAAGGGCTGGACGCGAAACAGGACAGCCCGGTTGAACTGCCGACCGACGATTTCAGTGCGCGCCTGCGTCGTGAACCTTGCGGTGTGGTCGGCCTGATCGTGCCGTGGAACTTCCCGATGGTCACCACTGCCTGGAAGCTCGCCCCGGCCCTGGCCGCCGGTTGCTGCGTAGTGCTCAAGCCCTCGGAAGTGACGCCGCTGCCAGAGCTGGAACTGGCGACGATCATTGCCCAGGCCGGCTTGCCTGCCGGTGTGTTCAACCTGGTGTGCGGCACCGGCCTGGCCGTTGGTGCGCCGCTGTCGGCGGACCCGCGTATCGCCAAGGTGTCGTTCACCGGCAGCAACGCGGTGGGCGTGCAGGTCATGCAACGGGCTGCGGAAACCGTCAAGGGCGTGAGCCTGGAACTGGGCGGCAAATCCTCCTTGCTGGTGCTGGCCGATGCCGACCTCGACCTGGCGGTGGAAGTGGCCTGCGGTGGCGGTTTCTTCAACGCCGGGCAGATGTGCTCCGCCACTAGCCGCGTGCTGGTCGCCGATGAGCTGGCCGATGAGTTCCTCAGCCGGGTGAAGGCCCGTGCCGAAGCCATCCGCGTGGCCGACCCGTTCGACCCGAACGTAGAGATGGGCGCGCTGGTCAACCAAGCGCAATACCAGCGTGTGCTCGGCCACATCGATCGCGGTTTGAGCGCTGGCGCCAAACTGGTTTGCGGCGGCAATCGCCCTGCAGACCTGCCGCGCGGATATTTTTTGCAGCCGACCGTCTTCACCGACGTGCCCCTGGACAGTGCGCTGTGGTGCGAAGAGATTTTTGGCCCGGTGATTTGCGTACGCCGTTTTGCCACCGAAGCCGAAGCGATTGCCTTGGCCAACGACAGCCAGTTCGGCCTGGTCGCCAGCGTCGTTACGCGTAACGCCGAAACGGCGGACCGCGTCGCCAACGCTTTGCAGGCGGGGCTTGTATGGATCAATGCGCCGCAAGTGATCTTCCCGCAGACCGCCTGGGGTGGCTACAAGCAGAGCAGCATTGGCCGCGAATTGGGGCCGTGGGGCTTGCAGGCTTTCCAGGAAATCAAGCACGTGATTCGCGCCGTCTGAAGGCCCGAAAAAGGTCAGCGCATGCCTCCTGTTGAGGCATGCGCCGGCGTCATGGCTTCAATGAATTTTTATCGATAGTCAGGTGTTTTACACGACCTCAGGATGAACCCGCTGGCTCAGTAAAGCCCCCGAAAATACGAGGGGTAACGCGGGTCCAGCCGCGCGGATGCAACAGTTTCGACCTGCCTTATACCTACAAAAACAAAGGGAGTCCGTAATGGGCGAGCATGATCTGAACAGACGTCAATTCATCAAGACCGTGGGCGTAGCCTCGGTTGCCGCGGCGGCCATGAGCCTGCCGTTCGTCAAGGCCAACGCCAGCGACACCCGCTTTCAAGGCAAGACCCTGCGCCTGCTGACCTGGTCCGACGACACCGGCCTGGCTGCACTGCGCAACATCGCCGCGACCTTTGAAGACAAGTACGGCTGCAAGGTCATCGCCGACCGCACCGGCAGTACCTCGGAAATGGTCGCCAAACTCAAGGCCGGCGGGGATCGTCCGCAATACGACATCATCACCCTGGCCGGCGTCGGTGCCGAAGGCCTGGCCGCCGCCAACCTGCTGGAAAAACCCGACCTCAACCGCATTCCCAACCTGGTCGACGTACCGGAAAAATACCGCACCGGCGCCAATGGTCACGGCATCGGTTACCTGCTCTGGTGCAACAGCCTGGTCTACAGCACGCGCACCATCAAGGAAGCGCCGAACAGCTACGCCGCCCTGTGGGACGCCGACCTGTCGCCGAACATCTTCCTGCCGCCGCCGAACTGGACCGAGGCCATGGACCTGATCATCATCGCCGCCAAACTGGCCGGTGGTGACGAACACAACATCGAGCCTGGCTTCAAGAAACTCGCTGAGCTCAAGGATCGTGTGGTGACCCTGGGCGAGAACCCGAACCAGATCGCCGAGCTGTTCCGCACCGGTTCCCTGGACATGGGTGGCCTGTACGCACCGGCCTTCTTCCCGAAACAGATCCGCGATCCGAACTACGGCCTGGGTGCCACCTTCGGCATGAAGGAAGGTTTCTACACCGACCTGATGCTCTCGGTGATGCCGAAGAATCGTCCTGGCGATACCGACCTGACCTACGCGTTCATCAACCACTCCCTGGACCCGTTGGTGCAGGGCAAGATGGCTGAAGACATCTACAACGGCCCGGTCAACGCCAAGGCGATCATCTCCGCCGAAGCACGCAAGAGCCCGTTCATCCTCACGCCTGAGCAGATTGCCGAGAAGGCGATCATGCACGACAACGCCTTCCTGGCCACCGTGCATGACCAATGGATTCGTCGTTACACGGAAATCTTTTCTTCCTGATCGTGTGACCTACACAGGATCTTCAAACACTGAAGATCCCTGTAGGAGTGAGCCTGCTCGCGATTGCGCACTGACATTTACCCACAATGTTGGCTGATAGATCGCCATCGCGAGCAGGCTCACTCCTACAAGGGACCGGGGTGGCCTGAGGTCCTGTGTTCGCCAGCAGCTTTCCATTGACGAGACCTTTGCTATGGAACACCAACCTTTGACCCATTCGGTCAGCGTCGCTGAGCCGCGCCCGAATCGGGGTGTTTCGCCGACGGCCCGTGCCTGGTTTTTTCTCACGCCGTCGATGCTGTTTCTGGGCGTGCTGATCGCCGCCAGCCTGCTGGTGCTGCGCATGAGCGTGGGCACCAAGGGCGCGGAATGGTCCGGGTTCAGCCTGGCCAGCTACGCCCAATTGCTCGAACCCTACTACCTCAAATCGCTGATGCTGACCCTGCGCCTGGCGCTGATCAGCGCGGTGATCGCGGTGATACTGGCGATCCCGGTGGCCTACACCATGTCACGCCTGACTTCGCCATTCGTGCGGCGGATTTTCCTCGCCGCGGTGCTGTTGCCGTTGCTGGTCAACCTGCTGCTGCAAAGCTACGGCTGGCTGGTGATTCTCGGTCCCGGCGGCATGCTCAACCAGGCACTGATGGGCCTGGGCCTGATCAAGCGCCCGATCATGCTGCTGTACAACCAGAACGGCGTACTGATGGGGCTGGTGCAAACCGCCTTCCCGCTGGCCGTGCTGCCGATTGCCAGCGCCATGCGCGGCGTCGCCCGCAGCTACGAAGAAGCTGCCGCCACCCTTGGCGCCAGTCGTCTGCAGGTGTTCCGCCAGGTGGTGCTGCCGATGAGCCTGCCGGGGATCATCACCGGCGCGACGCTGGTATTTGCCTACAACGCCAGCAGCTTCGTGGTGCCTTTGCTGCTTGGCGGTCGTCGCGTGCCGATGCTGGCGGTGATGGTGCATGACCAGATCGCCCCGCTGATGAACTGGCCCGCCGCATCCGCCGCTGGTGTGGTGCTGATCGTCACGACCCTCGCGATCATGACCCTGTCCGAATACATCACTGGCCGTCGTCGACGCATGCTGGAGGCTTCGCAATGAGTACCCTGATCAAGAAGCGCCAGTCGTTGTTGCCAGGTGATACCGGCAAGTTCGCCGGCATCCTCTCGGGCTTCATCCTGCTGCTGGCGGTGCTGCCGATCCTGACCATGATCGTCATGTCGTTCAGCGGCGCGTCGAACCTCGACTTCCCGCCGAGCAGCTACAGCCTGCAATGGTACAAGGCGGCCTGGCACACCTTCGTCTCGCCGGATGCCAGCGATGTGCTGAGCCTGGGCAAGGCCATGACCACCAGCCTGATGGTGGCGTGCCTGACCATGGTCTTCGCCACGCTGATCGCGGTGCCGGCGGCCTATGCGCTGACCCGTTGCGAATTCCGTGGCAAGGCGGTGGCCCTGCAACTGATGTCGCTGCCCCTGGTGTTCCCGATGGTGGTGCTGGGCCTGGCGTTGCTGCTGGTGTTCGACAGCCTGCCGTTCCAGATGACCACCTCGCGGCTGGTGATCGCCCACGTGATCCTGGCGTTGCCGTTCGTGGTGAAGAACTGCACGGCGGCCATGCTCTCGATTGGCAACGAAGTCGAGGAGGCCGCGCAAATGCTCGGCGCTTCACCGCTGCGGGCGATTGTCGACGTGGTGGTGCCGTTGATGAAGTCGGGGATCCTGGCGGGCATGCTGCTGGCGTTCATCGTCTCGTTCAACGAATTCACCGTGACTTATTTCCTCTACACCATCGATGTGATGACCGTGCCGATCTGGATGTACAGCCGCACCGTGTCTTCGCTCGACCCCACCGTATTTTCGTTTGCCGTGCTGATCGTGCTGATCGACTTCGTCCTGATCTGGGCGCTGGAGAAGCTGGTTGGTGAAGGTGGCGTTTCGTTCTGATTTCTTGAGGTGCTTTATGTCTGGTCTGATTCTGGAAAACGTCGAGAAACACTACGGCTCGGCCTGCGCGGTAAAGGATGTAAACCTGCATTTGCCCGAGGGCAAACTGGTGTGTTTCCTCGGGCCTTCGGGCTGCGGCAAAACCACCTTGCTGCGGATGATCGCCGGGCTGGAAACCCTGACCGGCGGCGAGATTCGCCTGGATGGCGAGGATATCGGCCAAACGCCTGCGCACCTACGCAATTTCGGCATGGTGTTCCAGTCCCTGGCGCTGTTCCCGCACATGACCGTGGGCGAGAACATCGCCTATCCACTGAAACTGCGCGGGGTCAGCAAGGCTGATCAGCAGGCGCGGGTGGTGGAGTTGCTGGAATTGATCCAGCTGCAACCGATGATTGATCGGCCGGTGGCGAAACTCTCCGGTGGCCAGCGTCAGCGCGTGGCGATTGCCCGTGCGATTGCCAATCACCCGAAAATCCTGCTGCTCGACGAACCGCTGTCGGCGCTGGACGCCAAGCTGCGTGAGTCGATGCAGGTGGAAATCCGCCAGCTGCAACAGCGCCTGAACATCACCACCATCATGGTCACCCATGACCAGCGCGAGGCCATGACCATGGCCGATATCGTCGTCGTGCTGGGCGAGCACCGGGTGCAGCAGGTGGGTACGCCTATCGAGATCTACCGCCACCCGGCCAACGAATTCGTCGCGGACTTCATCGGCTCGGGCAACATCTTCCCGGCCACGGCGCTGGGCAACGGCAAGGTCAGCCTGCCGGGCGGCGATGCGCTGCAAGTGCCGATCTGCAGCAGCATTGTGGTCGGTGAAAAAGTGAAGATGCTGATTCGCCCGGAAGACCTGCAACTATCGGCACCGCAAGCCACGGCGGGTAACCGCTTGCTGGGCAAGGTGACGTTCGTGCGCGATATCGGCGCGACCATCGAGACGACGGTCGAGTGTTCTGGGGTGTCGTTTACGGCGTTGAGCACGCCGTGTCAGGGGATTGGCTTGAGCGTTGGGCATCCGGTGTCGGTGACATTGCCGGCGGAGGCTTGCCGCGTACTCGGCGCCTGATCCGGATTTGATGGTGGCCTTTCTGGCCTAATCGCGAGCAGGCTCGCTCCTACAGTGGATCTTGGGTGTTCACAAATGTTGTGTTCACTGGAGATCCAATGTGGGAGTGAGCCTGCTCGCGATAGGGCCGGTGGGAGCAGCACAAATCTCAGCTAAACACTCAACCGCAACCGCGCCAGATCCCTCAACGGCGGAGCCCCGAACAACCGGCTGTACTCCCGGCTGAATTGCGAAGGGCTTTCATACCCCACCCGATACCCCGCCGCCGAAGCTTCCAGGCCTTCGGCCAACATCAGGCGCCGCGCTTCCTGCAGGCGTAGCTGCTTCTGATACTGCAGCGGACTCATCGCCGTCATCGCCTTGAAGCGGTGATGCAGGGTCGACACGCTCAGGTTCACTTCCTTTGCCAGGTCATCGATGCGCAGCGGCTGCTCGAAGTTGCCATTGAGCCACTTGATCGCCTGGCTGATGCGATGACTCTGGCTGTTGGCAATAGCGATTTCATACAGCCGGTGCCCCTGCTTGCTACGTAGCAACCGGTAGAGAATTTCCCGGCGAACCAGCGGCGCGAGCATGGCGATGTCTTTCGGTGTGTCGAGCAACCGTGCCAGGCGCAGCACGGCGTCGAGCATTGCGCTGTCGAGTTGTTCGACATACAAGCCGCGCCCGGTCGGCCGGGTGGGCAAGCCGAGGGGCCCGACGTCGGCGATCAGCGCAGTGATTTCCGTCGGGTCGATGTCCAGCCGCACCGCGAGGATCGGTTCTTCGACCGAAACATTCACCACCCGCCCACTGAGCGGCATCGAAACCGAGACCACCAGGTAATTCAGCGGGTCGTAATTGAAGTACTCGTCGGCCAGGCGAACTTCCTTGCGACCCTGGGCCATGATGCACAGCGCCGGTTGTGCAAGCACCGGGGCGAAATCGTGGTTCTGGCTGTGGCGCGACATGAACAGCGAGCCGACAGCGGTGGCATAAGTGCCATCTTCGGCGGTGTTGCGACGGATGATCGCCGCCAGTTCCGCGCGCTGCTTTTCCATGTCGGCGTCCAGCGGAGCTTGCGGCGGCTGTGAAAAGTGATCGAGAGACGACATGCAAGGCATCCTCGGCAAGGCATGGGTGATGGGGCAGAGCATATGTTTGTGCAAGCAACAGCGGTAGACACATCCTGCCTGATGCTTGCCTGATTCTGCACGGGGTTATTCCGTGTCATGGACAAGGCAGGACGCAGACGGGAAAACTTGCTTGAAACTCGTATCGCAGCACCCCGGCAGTGTTTTACACATTGTTACAGGCAGCCCACTCACGCTCGCAGGATTGTGCAACACGCCGGCAGGAATCGACTAACGACAGGCGCATGTCGGCCTTTAATCTTGGATCCTGTCGCAGCCCGTCCCCTGGCTGCCACGCGACTCCCCGGGAGGGTTGAACATGTCAAAGCAGATCCCCGTCAGTCATATGGCCTTTGTCCGGGCGCGCCCTGGGCGTTCTCAAGAGCTGGGTGTTCGCCTGAGCGCGCTGATCGAGCCGTCCCGCGCAGCGCCAGGTTGCCTGAGCTTTGCCTTGCAACACTCGCAATGCGATCCGCAGCTGTGGCTGGTGTCCGGTTTCTGGACCAGCCAGCAGGCCATGACCGCGTACTTCGGCACGCCGGCCATGGAGGTTTTTGCCGAACTGGTGCAGGAGCTGGTGGTCGACAGCCTGGATTTTCACACCTTCAAGGAGGTGTCGGCGGCACAGGCGTTGCGTCAGTCCGGGGCGGCAGTACACAAACTGGCCGGTTGAGGGTTTAATGGCAACATTCTCAACCAGCCAGGATGCGCGACATGGCACGCAAAGCCTTTGAACACTTCGAAGCCGTTTCAGCCGTAGTACCGGGCGAGGGTGGTTACCATGCCGCAATCGCCGTCAAAGCGTTGGGTGGTTCCGGCGCCCCGCGTTTTCACAAAGTGCTGGAAGGCCAGACCTTCAAGACCGCCCATGATGCCGATCTGGCGGCCGCCAAAGAGCTGACCCGCCTCAAGGACGTCAAAGAAGACGCCGACCTGCTCTGGTAATTACTTCACCGCCCCCGGGCGATACATCTTGAATAACGCCTCAGGCCCCAGCTGGAAATAATCCGCCGGCCCACCGCCGCGCAGGATCGGTTCTGCCGCGGCGGTGTCGTACACCCCATCCTTCAACAGCCACTTGGCGATGTGCACGGCGACCACTTCGCCGAGAATCAGCCAGCTCGGCACCACATTTCCGTCCGCCCGCTGCAGCTGAATGATCTGGGTGACCTTGCATTCGAAGGACACCGGGCTTTCGGCAACCCGTGGCACCGCGATGACTTTCGAGGCGACGGTTGTCAGCCCGGCCAATTCGAACTCATTAACCTGCGGACCGACAGCGGCGCAGCTCTGGTTCATCTGCTCGGCCAATGGCCGGGTGGCCAGGTTCCAGGCGAATTCACCAGTTTGTTCAATGTTGTTCAGGCTGTCTTTGCGCCCGATGCTGGAAAAACCAATGATCGGCGGAATGTAGTTGAAGGCGTTGAAAAAGCTGTAGGGCGCCAGGTTCAAGTGGCCTTCGGCATCCTGTGAAGAAATCCAGCCAATGGGACGCGGGCCGACGATCGCGTTGAACGGATCATGGGGCAGGCCGTGGCCGTTGGCGGGTTCGTAATAGTGGATGTCGTCGGTCATGGCCGGTCTTCCTGGAGGCGTGAATCGGAGGAGCGCCATAGTGCAAGGGCAGGCCGCTGATTTCCAGTCGGATGAAATGCCTATGGGAGGAATCTGCTCAGCCCCAGAAATGACTAAGCCCGGCCGAAGCCGGGCTTTGGTGCCGCTGTTTAGGATTAGCTGACGGAAGCACCGCCAGTACGATCGTAGCCATCTTCTGCGACGGTGGCGCCGCCGGTGCGGTCATAGCCGTCTGCGGCGACGGTGGCGCCGCCGGTGCGGTCATAGCCGTCTGCGGCGACTGTGGCGGAACCGGTGCGGTCATAACCGTCTGCTGCAACAGCGGAGCCGGTACGGTCATAACCGTCGGCGGCGAAGGTGTTGGCGGCCAGTACGGACAGGGCGATGGCGAGGAACAGTTTGGTTTTCATCTTCATTTCTCCAGGTTCTTTGGCGTTTTGTCTCTTGGGCATGGGTTTCATGCTACGCCAATTAAACTGATTAAAAAGCGCAAAATAATGTTAGAAGCAATCGATTAAGTAGATGTTAACGCCGATAGACGTCAGCGCTTTCAGGGGCTGAATGGGCGCATGGCAGTTAATCGATCAGGCAGGTTCAGGATGAGGGGAGCGCATTAACTCGTGATTAATCCGCTCTTTTGCCCGTGTGACAGATTTTTCATAAAGCGCCTACCCATTTTTCACCCACTGACCTCCAGTCTGCGCACCGCGGCATCACCCGAAGAAAGGGTCGTCATGAATACTGGAGCTCTATCCCCGATGAATAAACTTCCTCAAATCACCCTGGCGTTCTGGGTGATGAAAATCTGCGCGACGACTCTGGGGGAAACCGCCGGAGATTTGCTGTCGATGACCCTTAACGTGGGCTATGCCATCAGCTCGCTGATTTTGATCAGCGTGTTTGTGCTGACACTGGCTGCGCAATTGATGGCGAAAACCTACAAGCCGGTGCTGTACTGGATCGTGATCCTGTCGACCAGCACGGCGGGCACCACCATGTCCGACTTCATGGACCGCACCCTTGAACTGGGCTACGCCACGGGCTCGATGATCCTGATTGCGGTTTTGATAGGGATTTTTGCCGCCTGGCGCCTCAGCGGCGATTCGCTGAACGTGACCAAGGTCCAGACCTTTCGCGGTGAGATGTTCTATTGGATGGCGATTCTGTTTTCCAACACCCTGGGCACCGCACTTGGCGATTACCTGGCCGATGATTCGGGGCTTGGCTTTGCCGGTGGTGCGCTGTTGATCGGCTCGGCCATTGCGTTGGTCGTGCTATTCAAATACTTCACGAAAATTTCGTCGGTGCTGTTGTTCTGGGTGGCGTTTGTGCTTACCCGGCCGTTCGGCGCGACGCTGGGTGATTTCCTGACCAAGCCCCATGAAAAGGGTGGCCTGGACTTCGGCACTGTCGGTTCATCGCTGGTGTTGGCGGGGATTCTGGTGGTGATGATTGCGGGGGCTTCGTATGCGCAGAACAAATACGGTAAACGGGCGGCAGCCGAGTTGACTTGATACCGAGGTGCCCCCTTCGCGGGCAAGCCTCGCTCCTACAGTTCGATGCCGTTCACACATTTGTGATCGACTCAAACCTGTAGGAGCGAGGCTTGCCCGCGAAGAGGCCGGTATGACCGACCTCGATGCGGCTGTCAGTCAGTGACGATCCGCGAATGCTTGCGGGTGTCCTTCATGGTGACATACACCAGCAACGACACGGCGATGCACGCGGTGACATACCAGTAGTAACCGGTTTCCATGCCAATGCTCTTGAACCACAGCGCGATGTATTCAGCGGTACCGCCGAAGATCGACACGGTCAGGGCGTACGGCAGGCCAACGCCCAGGGCGCGGATTTCGGTCGGGAACAGCTCGGCTTTGACCACTGCGTTGATCGAGGTGTAGCCGCTGACGATGATCAGTGCCGCCATGATCAGGAAGAACGCGCCCCACCAGGTCGTGATGGTGTGCAGGGTGGTGAGGATCGGCACGGTGAAAATCGTGCCCAGTACGCCAAAGGCGATCAGGATCGGACGACGGCCGATCTTGTCCGACAGGCCACCGATGATCGGTTGCAGGCACATGAACAGGAACAGCGTGGCGGCAGAGATGGTGGTGGAATCGGAAATGCTCATGCCGACGGTGTTCACCAGGTATTTCTGCATGTAGGTGGTGTAGGTGTAGAACGCCAGGGTACCGCCCATGGTCAGGCCGACCACGGTCATCAGTTCCTTCGGATGGCGCATCAAGGTGCGCATCGCGCTTTCCTTGGCCTTTTCCTTCTTGGTGAACGACTCGGTTTCTTCCATGCCACGACGCAGGTACAGCGCGACCACGGCACACAGCGCGCCGATGGCGAACGGGATGCGCCAGCCCCAGGCGTACAGCTCTTCGGTGGTCAGTACGTTTTGCAGGATGATCAGTACGCCCAGTGCGATGAGCTGGCCGGAGATCAGGGTCACGTACTGGAAGCTGGAGTAGAAACCACGACGTTCCTTGGTTGCCATCTCGCTGAGGTAAGTGGCGGAGGTGCCGTATTCGCCACCGACCGACAGGCCTTGCAGCAAGCGGGCGAACACCAGCAGGATCGGCGCACCGATACCGATGATTTCATAGCCCGGGCTCAGGGCGATCAGCAGCGAGCCGAAGCACATCAGGTACACCGAGGCCATCAGGGCCTTCTTGCGTCCGACCTTGTCGGCGTACAGGCCCATCAGCCATCCGCCGATAGGGCGCATCAGGAAGCCCACGGCGAAGATCGCAGCGGTGTTCAGCAGTTGTGCGGTGGTGTCGCCTTTGGGGAAGAAGGTCTTGGCGAAATAGAGGGAGAAAGCGGCGTAGACATACCAGTCATACCACTCGACCATGTTGCCGACGGAACCGCTGAAGATCGACTTGATGCGGCTGGAGGTGGTTCGTTCTTTTGTCGGCGCGGCAACCGACCCACGGGGCAGGGTATTGGAGTTATCCATTGAAGGATCCTTCGTCTAATTATTTTTTGTGGAGCGCGAATAAACGCAGCCTGCGGGGGCTATAGCAGGAGCTGTGCCAAGAGGGAGAGGGCCGGTTTAGAGGGGTATTGAGGTTTGATTGAGCGGAAATCCGCTTATTCTGGAGAGGGTGTAAGCGAAAAACCGCTTAACAGTTCCTGAAGTTGCTTTGCGTGTACCGGCCTCATCGCGAGCAGGCTCGCTCCCACAAGGGGGCGATGTGCACAGCTCAAATGTGGGAGCGAGCCTGCTCGCGATGAGGCCAGAAGAAGCACTGCAAGAATCAGTTCTCTTGCAGGAACATCTCCCGCGTCAGTCCATGCCGCTGCATCTTTTCATTAAAGGTACGGCGCGGCAGTTGCAGCTCTTCAAGCACCGCTTTCACATCACCCTTGTGCCGGGTCAACGCGGCGCGCAGGCACTGCGCTTCAAAGGCTTCCTGCTGCGCTGCCAGAGACTGACCCGGCTCGATGCCCGCCGGTACAGGCTCGCCAAGACCCAACACCTGGCGCTCGGCAACGTTGGCCAGTTCGCGCACATTGCCGGGCCAGTCGTGGTTCAACAGATGGCTCAACTGCGGCCCGCTCAACGGTGCAAAGGTGCGCCCCAGGCGCTCGGCGGCACTCTGTGCAAAGGCCTCGTACAACAAGGGAATGTCTTCGCGCCGGTCGCGCAACGGTGGCAGGCGCAATTCTGCGACGTTCAGGCGGTAAGCCAGGTCTTCGCGAAAACGTCCGGCCCGTGCTTCGTCGAGCAGGTCCGGCTTGGTCGCGGCGATGATGCGCAGATCCACACGAATACTCTGGTTCGAGCCCAGGCGCTCAAGCTTCTGCTCCTGCAACACCCGCAGCAATTTCACCTGCTGCGCCAGGGGCATGCTTTCGATTTCATCGAGAAACAGCGTGCCGCCATCGGCGTATTCGAGCTTGCCAATGCGCTTGCCTTGGGCGCCGGTGAACGCGCCGCTTTCGTGGCCAAACAGCTCGGCCTCGAACAGTTGTTCGGGGATAGCCGCGCAGTTCAAGGCGACGAAGGGTTTAGCGGCGCGTGGGCCGAAGTCGTGCAGACAGCGGGCAACCAGCTCCTTGCCGCTTCCGGTTTCACCGCGGATCAATATGTTGACCGGCAACGCCGCCAGGTCCAGAACTTGCCGCCGCAACGTTTGCAAGCCCCGGGACACCCCCAGCAGCGTCGCGTCGAGTTTGGCACGGTTGTCAGCCTGCTCATGCAGGGCGCGGTTTTCCAGCACCAGCCGGCGCTTGTCCAGCGCGCGGCGCAGGCTGCCAAGCAGGGTCTGCGGGCTGAAGGGTTTTTCGAGGAAGTCGTAGGCGCCATCGCGCATCGCATCGACCGCCATCGGCACGTCGCCATGGCCGGTCAGCAGAATCACCGGCAAGTCGGCATCGCGGCGCTGGACTTCGGCCAGCAGTTCCAGCCCGGACATGCCAGGCATGCGCACGTCGCTGAGGATCACGCCGGGGTAATGCGCGGGCAGTTGCGCCAGGCATTCATCGGCGCGGCTGAACAGTTGCACCTGGAAACCCGACAGGCTCAGCCATTGTTCGACGGCGCTGCGGATGCTGCTTTCGTCGTCGACCACCATTACTGAATTGAGCATGTGCCAGGGGCCTCCGGATCGATAGGCAAGGTGAGTGTGAACACCGCGCCGTTGTCGTGATTATCGGCGCTCAGGCGTCCGCCCGATTCATGAACGATGGCAAAGGATACGGCCAGACCGATGCCCAGGCCATCGCCCACCGGTTTGGTGGTGAAAAAGGGATCGAAGACCTTCGACAGGTTTTCTTCGGCGATGCCGCCGCCATTGTCGATGACGCTCAGGCGCCACAGTTGTTCGTCGGCTTCGAGGCGGATTTCCAGGCGTTTGCAGGGTTTATCCTGCATCGCATCCAGGGCGTTGCGCAGCAGATTGATCAACACCTGTTCCAGGCGAATCGCATCGCCGCGCACCCACGCCGGGCGCGTCAGGTGCAGCACGGTGCTGACCTGTTCGTCGCGCAGGCGAGTGTCGAGCAGCTCAAGCGATTGGTCCACCACCGCCGCCAGGTCCAGGCGTTCACGCAAGCCGCTGGGGCTTTTGCGGGCGAAGGTTTTCAGGTGGCCGGTGAGGGCGGCCATGCGCGTCAGCATGTCATCCACAGGTTTGAGTGCCTTGTAGGCGTCGTCGACCCGGCCGTGTTCGAGCAGCAGGCGCAAGGTCGCCAGCTGCATGCGCTGGGCGGTCAGCGGCTGATTGATTTCATGGGCGAGCGCCGCCGACATCTGGCCCAGGGCCGCGAGTTTGGCCGATTGCACTAGGCCGTCCTGGGCGGTGCGCAGGTCGCGGGTGCGTTCTTCCACCAGCTGTTCGAGTTCTTCACGACTGCGCTGGCGCATTTTCGCCAGGCGCCAGCGCTGATTGAGAAACAGCAGCAGGAACACCAGCGTCAGCCACAAGCCGGCCGCGGCGAGGGCGGCGTTGCGACTGTCCTCGAACGCCACTTGCGGACGACGCAGCAGGTGTAGCGTCCAGCCCTCGGCGGTCAAAGGCAGGGATTCCCACAGGTAATCCGTTTTGCCGTCCGGCCCGTCGACCCGCGCCAGTTCGCTGTTGTCGTCGAATCGGCGCAGCGATTGATAGTCGAGCAGCGTCAGCGGCTGCTTGTCGTATTGGCGGGTGGCCTTGAGCTCGGCTTGATCGCTGTCGCTCAGCGGTTTCAATTGGCGATAGCGCCAGCCCGGCTGATTGGCGATGAAGATAATCCCGCGTGCATCGCTGACCAGCAGCGTGTCGCTGCCCTGGCGCCATTCGCGCTCCAGCTCGGGAAACTCCAGCTTCACCACCATGGCGCCGAGAAACTGCCCGTCGTCATTGGTCACGGCGCTGGACAGAAAGTAACCCGGTATCCCGCTGGTCACCCCCACGGCATAAAAACGCCCGGTGCCCTGGGTTCGGGTCTGGTTGAAGTAGGGGCGAAAACCATAGTTATGGCCGACGTAACTGCTGGGCAAACGCCAGTTGCTTGCCGCAACGGCAAAGCCAGTACGATCGAGCAGTTCCAGGGTCGAGGACTCGGCGGCGCCGTTGATCTTTTCCAGCTTGCGGTTAAGCACCTCCTGTTGTTCGGGGCTTACCGGGCCTTTGAGTGCGTCACGCAATTGAGGGTCCAGCGCCAGCACCGAGGGCAGGGCGCGGTAGCGTTCGATCAGGGTATGCAGCGACGTGGCGTACAGCGCCAATTGCTGATTGGCACGGGCCGCGTCTTCAACCAGGGATTGGCGTACGGTGTGGCGCATGGCCAGGGTGGCAGCAATGGCGGCACCGGCGATGATCAGCACGGTGTACAGCGCCAGGCGCAGGGATCGGGAAGTCGGCAGCATGCAGTGGACAACAGGTGAAAATGAGGGGGAGCACCATACCATGTGGACGGCAGTCATCTCTCGCCCGAAACCATGCGCTGGCGCGGGTTTTACCGTGATGGTCGATTGCAGGCGTTTCAGCTTGTTACCAGCCAAAAAAAACCGGCCTGTCGTTGCCGACCGGCCGGTTTTTTCAGGAGGGTTCAGTGCAGTTTATTGCACTTCTACCGCCAGGCTTTCACTGATCTTTTGCTGCCAGATGGCAGGACCGGTGATGTGTACCGACTCGCCCTTGCTGTCGACTGCAACAGTCACAGGCATGTCTTTCACGTCGAACTCGTATATGGCTTCCATCCCCAGTTCGGCGAAAGCAACAACGCGAGACTTCTTGATCGCTTGCGCCACCAGGTAAGCCGCGCCGCCCACTGCCATCAGGTAAACGGCCTTGTGGTCCTTGATCGCGTCGATCGCGGTCGGGCCACGCTCGGATTTGCCGATCATGCCCAGCAGGCCGGTTTGCTCGAGGATCTGACGGGTGAACTTGTCCATCCGCGTTGCGGTAGTAGGACCGGCAGGGCCAACCACTTCTTCGCGCACCGGATCGACCGGGCCAACGTAGTAGATGAAGCGACCTTTCAGGTCCACCGGCAGGGTTTCACCCTTGTTCAGCATCTCGACCATGCGCTTGTGCGCGGCGTCGCGACCGGTGAGCATCTTGCCGTTGAGCAGGACGGTTTCGCCCGGCTTCCAGCTCTGCACTTCTTCCGGGGTCAGGGTGTCGAGGTTGACCCGACGGGCCGACGGGCCGGCTTCCCAGACGATTTCCGGGTAGGCGTCCAGCGGTGGCGCTTCCAGGGAGGCTGGGCCGGAACCGTCGAGCACGAAGTGTGCGTGACGGGTGGCGGCGCAGTTCGGGATCATGCACACCGGCAGGGACGCGGCGTGGGTCGGGTAATCCATGATCTTCACGTCGAGCACGGTGGTCAGGCCACCGAGGCCCTGGGCGCCGATGCCCAGTTGGTTGACCTTCTCGAACAGCTCCAGGCGCATTTCTTCGATGCGGTTCTGCGGGCCGCGGGCTTTGAGCTCGTGAATGTCGATGGATTCCATCAACACTTCCTTGGCCATCACCGCGGCTTTCTCGGCGGTGCCGCCGATGCCGATGCCGAGCATGCCCGGTGGGCACCAGCCGGCGCCCATGGTCGGAACGGTCTTGAGCACCCAGTCGACGATCGAGTCGGACGGGTTGAGCATGGCCATTTTCGACTTGTTCTCGGAACCGCCGCCCTTGGCCGCCACGTCCACTTCCACGGTGTTACCCGGAACGATGGAGTAGTGGATAACGGCCGGGGTGTTGTCCTTGGTGTTTTTACGAGCGCCCGCCGGGTCGGCGAGGATCGAGGCACGCAGGACGTTTTCCGGCAGGTTGTAAGCCCGGCGCACGCCTTCGTTGATCATGTCGTCCAGGCCCATGGTGGCGCCATCCCAACGTACGTCCATGCCTACACGCACGAACACGGTGACGATGCCGGTGTCCTGGCAGATCGGGCGGTGGCCGGTGGCGCACATCCGCGAGTTGATCAGGATTTGCGCCATCGAATCGCGGGCCGCTGGCGATTCTTCGCGCAGGTAGGCCTCGTGCATCGCCTGGATGAAATCCACGGGGTGGTAGTAGGAAATGAACTGCAGGGCGTCGGCAACGCTCTGAATCAGGTCGTCTTGCTTGATCACGGTCATGAGTCGCGCTCCTCTAAAAGACGGGAACATTCAATAAGGTGCTTGCAGCTTGGGTGCATCGGTCGGTTGCAAGCACCTTTCAAGGCACGCCGGGCATGCTGGCGCGACGCTAAAAAGGCGCGGCAGTATACCTCGCCTCGGTTCCGGGTACACGCGCCGGCAGTCAATCGTTGGTTGTAGACGTCCCGAAACGCTTCGATATGGAAAGAGATATTCACGTGTTCAGGTATAAAAAATAAATTTTTATACCTGTCATTTTTGACAGTATCCAATTAAGCAGTCGTGTTATAGGTTAAAAGCGCAGTCAATAAGTCTGCCGTAAAATCACCTACGGAGTGGATGCGATGAATAGTTTGGAAAAAAACGATGCGTTGGCGAGCCTGGAAGAAGTCACGAAATTTATTCAGTCTCACAAGTCAAAAGCTGCTACCGGCCACATATCGTTCACTTTTGGCGGCACTAAATATCGCTGGGAGCACGTGCTTGCTGTAGTAGCGGGGCGCACCGTATTAACCGCGACGCACGATGATTCGGGTGAGCCTATGAACGGTACTCTATTGATCACCTTTCCAAACACTCTCACGGCAGGACAACCGATAAATTTTGGGCTAGGTGAAGCTCAGGCAGCGGCCGTTTTTGTTTTTGGTGATTATCCGTCGTTTCCTGGGTTGGGCCCTGTTTTTACGTTGACAAAATCCACGCCAGGAAGCCATTACGAAGGTACTTTCAGTTGTGCAAACCTGTTTTTGACCGAGGGAACATTTAGTATCTCTGCCTGACATCGTTAGCCCGCCAGGGACATACATTTAACCTATATGTCCCTGCGGGTGATTTACGTCCCCCCTCGTACAGGAGTCGCGAAGCATGAACATCTGCCAAAATATGATTCGTCTCACTAACGTGGCATCCGACCTGTAGAGTAGGATACTCAAGCAGCCTCCCTTCGCACGGTGAGTCAACGATTGACCCATAACGCCATCCAGCGCCTGTTGCTCAAACGTTTTGGCCTCGCAGCCGGCACCTACGCCCTGGCTCTGCTACTGCTGTGGCTGGCGTTTTTCACTGGCCATTACGATGTACCACTGGCCGATGTCGCGGTCGGCAGCGCGCTGGTGGTCATCAGCCAGGCGGCGTTGTTCGTGGTGTTCTACAGCGGTTGCAACCTGCGTTTTTCCGACCCCAGCCTGACCGAGCCGCAAGTGCTGCTGGGGCTGGGCTGGCAAACCTGGTTGATTGCCAATCTGGATGAGGCCCGCGGCGCGTTCCTGGTGTTCTACGTGCTGATTCTGTTGTTCGGGCTGTTTCATCTGTCGCGCCGTGCCTTTGCGCGGTGCGCGTTGCTGGTGTTTTTCAGTTTCAGCGCGATCACGCTGTGGGAGGGCTACCACTTCCAGCTGGCCGATCCGGCGCTGGCCGTGTTGCAGGTGTGCGTATTGTTTATCGTGCTGGTCTGGCTGGAGTTGTACGCCCGTTATGTCCAGGCCTCGCGCCTGCGCATGCGTCAGCGCCGCTTCGCCTTGCAGGCGCACCAGGACACGTTGCGCGGGATGATGCGCCAGCTCGAGGACCTGGTGGCCACCGACGAATTGACCGGACTGTTCAATCGCCGGCATTTCCTGCGCCTGGCTTCGCGCGAACTCAAGGCCATGGACGCCAGCGTCGTGCATGGCCTGGCGCTGATCGACCTCGATCATTTCAAACGCATCAACGACGTTCACGGCCATGCGGCGGGCGATCAGGTGTTGCAGGCATTTGCCGGCGTGGCGTCGGCCTGCCTGCGCGACGGTGATGTCCTGGCGCGCTACGGCGGAGAAGAGTTCGTGGTGTTGCTGCCTGATTGCGATGCCGAGCGATTGACGGCTTGTTGCGAGCGGCTGCGCCTCGCCTTTATCGATGTCGAGTTGATCGGCTTGAAGGTCGGCAGTCTCAGCCTGTCCGCCGGTATGACCCTGTTGTTACCGGGCGATGATCTTGACGAGGCCTTGCAGCGGGCCGACCAGGCGCTTTATCGGGCCAAGCGTGACGGCCGCAACCGGTGCGCGGCGGCATGGGAAAACGTCGATGCCTGAGTTGCGTGTTGGCGACCGCCAATGGTCAGTGGCAGCTGGCAGTAATCTGCTGGATGCCCTGAATCAGAACGGCGTGTCGGTGCCTTACAGCTGTCGTGCCGGCAGTTGCCATGCGTGCCTGGTGCAATGCGTGCAAGGGCTGCCGAGCGACAGCCGCCCCGACGCCTTGAGTGCAGAGCAGCGCCAGCAAGGCTGGCGCCTGGCATGTCAGTGTCAGGTGGTCGAGGACTTGCAGGTGCACACCTTCGACCCGCAGCAGGACGGTCGCCCGGCCGAGGTCGCCGCCGTCGATTGGCTGAGCCCCAGCGTGTTGCGCTTGCGCCTGACTGCACAGCGGCCATTGCGCTACAGCGCCGGCCAGCATCTGGTGCTATGGGCGGGCAACGTGGCGCGGCCATATTCCCTCGCCAGCCTGCCGGAAGAGGACCGCTTTCTTGAGTTTCACCTCGATTGTCATCAGTCGGGGGAATTTTGCGATGCGGCCCGTCACCTGAGCATCGGTGATCCGATCCGCCTTGGCGAATTGCGCGGCGGGGCTTTGCACTACGATCCGGACTGGCACGATCGACCGCTGTGGCTGATGGCCGCGGGTACCGGGCTGGGGCCGTTATTTGGCGTGTTGCGCGAAGCGTTGCGTCAGGATCATCGGGGCGCCATTCGCGTCATTCACCTGGCCCATGACGCCAATGAGCATTATCTGGCCAAACCGCTGCAAGCCATGGCGGCCAGCCGCCCGAACCTCAGTATCGAGCTGTGGACTCCGGCCGAGTTGCCGGCGGCTTTGGCGCAGCTGCGGCTGGTTTCTCGGCAAACCCTGGCCTTGGTCTGTGGGGCACCGGACAGCGTCGATGCGTTTGCCCGGCGCTTGTATCTGGCGGGATTGCCGCGCAATCAACTGTTGGCCGATGTGTTCCTGCCCCGTGGTTGAGTGAATCATTCCGTTGTACCGGAAGACAAAAAATCCTGTCATGACAATGGCAGGATTTTGTGTTTATGCCGGCGAAAAAAAAGACTTACGGTCAGTCTAGCTGTCAGTTTTGACAGTGGTTTTCCCGATCTCCCTGGGCTCTACTGTTCACTCCACAAGGACACTGGCCGAGCTACCTGGCGTCGGTCACAAATCACGGTTTGAAGGAGCAAAAAAGTGTCAGCACTCGATCAACTCACACCTATTCTCGATCCCGTTTTTGGTAACGGCGGTGTTTCTTCTTTAAGATTTGCTGGCATTTCCAAGGATTTGTACGTCTTTGGTCTTACAGCAGCCGCGGATGGGAGAATTTATTACACCGGTCGATTCGATTATAGAGAAGACGACGTCAAGTACATGCTCGGACGCCTTAATGCGGATGGATCGCCAGACTATACGTTTGCAGATGGCGGTCTCATTGTTGACTCGTTTGGGCATTGGTCAGATGGGAAGGCCATTTACCTGCTTGATAATGGGAAAGTTCTTTTGGTGGGGAAAAAGGAATCGAACACTACGCTGGCTCGGTATGAGCACAATGGTGTTCTTGACTTGACGTTCGGTACCCGCGGCAAAGTAATGCTTGATGCTACAGATGCTGTTTCTGTCACTTCGCAGGATCCGGAATCAACCCGTATGGAACAGGGGGCGCTTGCCACGACCCCCGTGCAATTGTTGCCCGACGGGAAAATTCTGGTGGGTGTTGCACAGGATCAGTCATCCAGCTATATCAACAGGCTTTACCGGCTACAGAGTGATGGTTCTCCTGATCTGAGTTTCAACGACCTCGGCTACATCGACGTGCGACCACCTGACACTCCCGGTAACGATAATTCAGTACTGAAAAACGTGTTGGTTCAGGCGGATGGAAAGTACTTGGTCTGTGGTCAAACGCTTGTATCACGCGCCTTTGTCGCTCGCTATAACACAGACGGTCAACTGGACCGCACTTTCGGAGGAACAGGATTCGTGGTAGTGCGGCCCACCGACCACCTACATATGTTTAACGAACTTATGCTTCAACCCAATGGGCGAATTTTGTGCTCAGGCTACCGCGACCCGGGGGAAACGGGACTTCTTGCCAGCTTTGAACCCGATGGCAGTTTCAATATTCAATTCAACGCTGGTCAGCCGCTGTACATCAGGGTGGAGCAGAGTACGATTTTCAGCCGATCTGTGATGCAAGCAGACGGCAAATTCCTGGTCTCCGGTGTGGCGCCTAAGGGCAGCGCATCACTGTTTCGTTTTGAAAGCAGTGGCAGGCTCGACCTCTCCTTTAACGGAACCGGCTGGGCTCGCACGGGGTTTTCTACAAGACGATGGGAGATTGCCATGACAGCGCAGGGCGATGGAAAAATACTGATTGCGGGCTACGACAACGATAACCAATGCTCGGTGATTTCGCGTTATCTGCCTTAATTTTCGATGCGGTATCTCACCCTCAGCGTGCAAAACGTGCGCAGCTACGGCCGTGCATGACGAGCTGCAGTGGGTGCGCTCTTCTTGGCATCAGGCGGCGTTTTGCGGTACTGACAGATCTGTTAGGCACGGGGAGGGATCATGAATTTTGATCAAAAAAAGGCCCCCCAGCGCGAACTGGGAGGCCTGTTTATTGGCGAAGGTCTCAGACCATCGGATCGCCAACGTGCAGGATCTTCATCCCATTGGTGCCACCAGTGGTGTGGTAGCTGTCGCCCTTGGTCAGGATGACCCAGTCGCCTTTCTGCACGACGCCGCGCTTGACCAGCTCGTCGATCGCCTTCTGGCTGACTTCGTTCGGCGCCAGCGAAGCCGGGTCGAACGGAATGGTGTACACGCCACGGAACATTGCAGCGCGGGCCTGGGCTTCACGGTGCGGAGTGAACGCGTAGATCGGCACCGAGGAACGGATGCGCGACATGATCAGCGGGGTGTAGCCGCTTTCGGTCAGGGCGATGATCGCTTTTACGCCCGGGAAGTGGTTGGCGGTGTACATGGTCGCCAGCGCAATGCTCTCGTCACAGCGCTGGAACTCTTTGCCGATGCGGTGGCTGGAGGTCTTGCTGGTCGGGTGCTTTTCAGCGCCGATGCAGATGCGCGCCATCGCTTGCACGGCTTCCAGCGGATACAGGCCGGCAGCACTTTCTGCCGAGAGCATCACGGCGTCGGTGTAGTCGAGCACGGCGTTGGCTACGTCGGACACTTCGGCGCGGGTTGGCATCGGGTTCTGGATCATCGACTCCATCATCTGGGTCGCCACGATCACGGCCTTGTTGTGGCGGCGTGCGTGCAGAATGATCTTCTTCTGGATACCCACCAGTTCGGCGTCGCCGATTTCCACGCCCAGGTCACCACGGGCCACCATCACGGCGTCGGAGGCATTGATCAGGCCATCGAGGGTTTCGTCGTCGGCCACGGCTTCGGCACGTTCGATCTTCGCCACCAGCCAGGCGGTACCGCCGGCTTCGTCGCGCAGTTGACGGGCGTATTCCATGTCGGCGGCGTCGCGCGGGAAGGACACGGCGAGGTAGTCGACCTGCATTTCGGCAGCGAGCTTGATGTCGGCCTTGTCTTTCTCGGTCAGGGCCGGTGCGGTCAGGCCACCACCGCGACGGTTGATGCCTTTATGGTCCGACAGCGGGCCGCCGATGGTCACGGTGCAGTTCAGTTCGGTGGCGGTGGCGGTATCGACGCGCATCACCACACGGCCGTCGTCGAGCAGCAGCTCGTCGCCTACACCGCAGTCCTTGACCAGGTCCGGGTAGTCGATGCCGACCACTTGCTGGTTGCCTTCGGTCAGGGGATGGCTGGTGGAGAAGGTGAATTGATCACCGATCTTCAGCTCGATCTTCTTGTTGGCGAATTTGGCGATACGGATTTTCGGGCCTTGCAGGTCACCCAGCAGGGCCACGAAGCGACCGTGCTTGGCAGCCAGGTCACGCACCAGCTTCGCGCGAGCCTTGTGCTCGTCGGGGGTGCCGTGGGAGAAGTTCAGGCGGGCGACGTCCAGGCCAGCCAGGATCAGCTGTTCGAGAACTTCCGGCGAGTTACTGGCCGGGCCAAGGGTGGCGACGATTTTGGTACGACGGACGGACATGCAAAGACTCCTGAGTTCAAGCGCTGAGTGAGGCTACTATGCTCTTGGGGTGTAGTCATTGTTCATGTGCACTACTTATTCGTTTGTTTATTGAACCGAACACTTTTGGTTACCGGCCGCCTGAAGATTTTCGCCCACGGGTCGATACAGAGCTCAAGTCAGGAGAACTCCCATGCGATTCGTGCTCATAGCCGTCCTTGCCCTCAGTGTCGTGGGCTGCACCCGTTGGTCGATGAACCACCATTTGAACCTGGCCTACAGCGCCTATGACCGTGGCAATTGCGAGCAGGTGACGCTCGAGCTGTCCAAAGTGGAACGCGCCAGCCGCGCGCGGCCATATGTGTGGCCGGAAGTGTCGATGCTGCGCGGTTTGTGCCTGGAACGGCAGAAACTGTTTGTCGATGCGGCGCAGACCTACCAGTTCATCCTCGCGTCCTATCCGCAAAGTGAATACGCCTACCGCGCCCAGGCCCGTCTGGAAACCTTGCAAGCGCTGGGTCATTACCCGTTGCGCAGCTCGGCGGCGGTGCGCCCCACCCGCTTCTGATTACGTTTCTCATTCAATGGCTGGCTCACCGGTGACGGTGAGCTATAGTCGAATAAGCCGGTTCGGAGCCTTGCCTCCAAACCGAGGTAACACCTGTGATCGGCAGGAGTAAGCGGCAGCGGTTCATGGACTGCCGCACCAGGATCGGGGAGAGCGCGCCCATGCCTGATTCAACAAGAGGCAGGCCCGTTCCGAAGCATTAGTGCGGCCCTGCTTAAGGGCCTGGCATAGCGAATTCAGCATGTTCACTCACCGCCGGATCGAGCGGCATCAACTGCCGTATTTTCTGAAAGTGTTCAACCGCATTACCGACAAACCGATTGGCTACCTGGGCAACGTCTCCGAAGACGGGCTGATGCTCATCAGCCAGCTGCCAATGATGATCGGTGCGGATTTCGATTTGCGCCTGAAAATCCCCGCGAGCGGCGGGTGCATGCAGGTCATCGACCTGCGGGCGTGTTGCCTGTGGTGCCATGAAGACGCAACCCCCCACTACTATGACGCCGGGTTCAGCCTGCAACGGGCACCGCCGGAGTATGGGCAGCTGGTGGAGGCGTTGAGGCAGTATTTCAGCTTTCAGCCATTGCCGGCTTCGGCTTGATGCAGCAGAAATCGCGCTTGGAGGGGGTCGCTAAATCGTCCCTGCTTTTTTCCAGCTTAAGTATCGCGTGACCAACGCGGGCCCCAACGCCTCAGGTTGCGTATCCACTACCGGTACTCCGTGGGCGCTCAAGCGTTCATGGAGTGCTGCGCGCGAATTCAGATATTCGACGTTCCCGCAGTAAACCAGCGCCTCTGACAAGGTGTGCACCGGCAATACTCGCGTGGTATCCAGGACGTTTTCACGCAAGCTTGCGACCAACACCTGATGCTGCTGGCTCAAGCGCTTGACGGCAGTCAGCAGTTCTTCATCGTCTTCGTCGCGCAGGTTGGTCACCAGCAGCAACAGCGCCCGCCGTTTCTGCCGAGACAGTAGTTGGGTGGTAGCCGCTTGATAATCGGCGCTGCGTTGAGTGCTGTTCAGGTCGTAAACCGCGTTGAGCAACACGTTCAGCTGGCCAGCGCCTTTCACCGGGGCGAGGTAGCGCGGGTGATCGCTGGCAAAGGTGCAGAGGCCTACGGCATCCCCCTGGCGCAGCGCGACGTAGCTCAGCAACAGGCAGGCATTGAGCGCGTGATCGAAGTGCGCCAGATCGCCGTCCTGGCTGCGCATGCGTCGACCGCAATCGAGCATGAAGATGATCTGTTGGTCACGCTCGTCCTGGTACTCCCGGGCAATGGGCGTGCGTTGGCGGGCGGTGGCTTTCCAGTCGATCTGGCGCAGGCTGTCGCCTTCGCGAAATTCCCGTAGCTGATGAAACTCCAGGCCCAGGCCGCGTCGTTGGCGCTGGCGCACGCCGAGTTGGCTGAGCCAGTTATCCACCGCCAGCAATTGGCCGCCGTAGAGTCGGGCGAAGTCGGGGTAGACGCGGGTATTGTCGAACACGCTCAGCAGGCGTTTGCCGAGCCATAGACCCAATGGGCTGGGCAGGCTGATTTCGCAGTTCTCGAAGCTGAAGTGGCCGCGCTTGAGCGGGCGCAGGCGATAGTCGACGTAACTGAGTTGACCGGGTTGAAGTTCGACCGACAGGGGCAAGTTCTCGAAGCTCAACCCGTCGGGTACGTGGTCGTAGATCTGGATGTTCAGTGGCAGGGGAAAGTCGTGCTCGACTTGCAGTCGCACCGCAGTCCAGCGGCCGAGGGCCAGGCTGCCGGGCATTTGTCGTTGTACCCGGGGCGAAGGCAGGCGTTTGAGGCGGATGGCGTCGAGCATCGCCAGGGCCAGGAGTGCCAGTAGCAAGCCCCAGTTGATCGAGAACAGCGTTGATGGAACGGCGATGTTCAATGCGCGCAATGTGCCCAGAATGAGGCCGATAGCCAGCAGGATCGCGAGCCAGACCAGCAGCAGGCGCGAGGGTTTCACAATCGTGGTGCCGGAACTTGGTCGAGCAGTTGCCGCAGCACCTGGTCGACGTCCAGCCCTTCGATATCCAGCTCCGGTGCGATGCGCACGCGATGGCGCAGCACGGCCAGGGCGCAGCCTTTTATGTCGTCCGGGATAACAAACTCACCGCCGCGCAACAAGGCCCGCGCCCTGGCGCAGCGCACCAGCGCAATGGACGCACGAGGCCCGGCACCGAGGGTCAGGCCGGGCCAGCTGCGGGTGGTGCGAGCCAGGCGTACGGCGTAGTCGAGGACCTGGTCGTCCAGCGGCAAATCACTGGCGATGCGCTGCAACACTAGTACCTCCTTGGCTTGTAGCACCATGCGCAGCGGTTGCACATCGAGCATGTCGGCCCGGGTCGAGCGGCTGACCTGGCGCACCATGTCCAACTCCTGCTCGGCGTCGGGGTAGTCCATGCGCACCTTGAGCATGAAGCGATCGAGTTCGGCTTCGGGTAACGGGTAAGTGCCTTCCTGTTCGATGGGGTTTTGCGTGGCGAGCACCATGAACGGCTGCGCGATGGGCAGGGCGCGGCCTTCTAGGGTGACTTGGCGTTCCTGCATGGCTTCGAGCAGCGCGGCCTGGGTTTTTGCCGGGGCACGGTTGATCTCGTCGGCGAGCAGCAGGTTGGTGAACAACGGTCCCTTGCGCAGTTTGAATTGCTCGGTCTGCAAGTCGTACACCGCATGCCCGGTGACATCGCTGGGCATCAGGTCCGGCGTGAACTGGATGCGCGCGAACTCGCCGCCGAAACAGCGGGCCAGCGCCCTGACCAGCAACGTCTTGCCCAGACCCGGCACGCCTTCGAGCAATACATGGCCGCCGGCAAGCAGGGCGGTGAGCACGTCGTCGATGATCGTGTCCTGGCCGATCACGGCTTTTTGCAGTTCCTGGCGCACCGCCTGGGCCAACTGGCAGGCGCGCTGGCGTTGCCGGGTGGCATGGTCGATTGCGTCGGGCTCGATCGGTTGACTCATAACGCATTCCTCAAGGTTTGCAGGCGGGCGACCTGGCGGCTGAATTCAGCGCTGGAAAGCCGCTGCTTTGCCTGCGGGCCCATGGCTTGGCTGATCGCGTCTGCGGGCTGGCCGCTCAGGCGGGCGAGTACCCGCCATTGTTCGGCGACGTCGAGTTGTTCATAGCCAGGATGACGATGTCTCACGCGGCGCAGTATGTCTTGCTGCAAGGCCTGCAGCAGGCGGTCCTGGCCATTGTGCCGCAACATGAAATCGGCGCTGGCGCGCAGGTGTTCCTGCAGTTGGCGGCGGGCTTTAACCTGCGGCTCCAGCAGTGGGCCTTGGCGCATGCCGAAGTGCCAGCAAGTCAGGCCGATCAGGGCGACCAAGGCGACCAACGCCTGAGGGAAATAACGCAGCAGCAGTGTCAGCAAGCTGTCGTGCTCGGTGTTGAACAGCAGGGTCACATCGGTATTGGCGGTCAGGTACCAGAGCAGCCAGGCATTGTCGTATTGATCGATGGCCGGGGTTTTCCACAGGTCGGCGTCGGTCACCACGATGATCGAGCCAAGCCCGTGGTCCAGTTTCATCATATGGGTGGCTTTGCCACTGTTGGCCCGGGTCTGGGCGAGGTTTTTCGGGTCTTCGAGATGGAACGCGGTATCGAAGCCGGCGTAGGCCGGTGCTTCTTCATGTTCCAGATAGAGTTTGGTCAGTTGCGGGTAGGGATCGCCGGGCGGATCGGGCGGCGGGTCCTTGAGGTCTTTGCTCAGCGATTGCTGCAGTTGCACCCGATCCAGCAACAGGTCATTGCTTTGCCCGGTCTTTTCATCCCACAGCGATTGCGCGACGAACAGCAGGCGCCCGCCGGCTCGGGTCCAGTTCAGCACCTGATCGATCTGCCTGGGCGTCATGTTGTAGCGGTCGCCGAACAACAACAGGCTGTGATGGTCTGGTGCCAGGGTTGGCAGGACGTCGAGGCTGTTGGCATGGCTGACACTCAGGCCCTGCTTGCGCAGAAAAAGCTCGGCGGCCAGGTAGGGATTGGCCAGGGCTTCAGGCGAAGGGCCGTGATCGATTTCGGTCGTATAGGGCGTTGCCTTCAAGTACAGATAAGTCATCAGTGCAGCCAGCAGAACAGCGCCCACGGCGCTGACGATCGGCCAGGTGTGCCGGTTCATCGGACGATTCCCGGGCCAAATACGCTGCGCCAGGCCTCGCACAGTTCGCGCTGCACTTGTGCGGGCGGCAGGCGGTGCCCGTAGGCCATGTTTTGCCAGTGCGCGGTCAGGTCCTCGCTGAAGGCCAACAGTGCCGGTTGCTGCAGTTGCTTGATGCGTTCCAGTACCTGGCCTTCGGTGTCGGCGGCTTTGAGCGGTATGTCGAAGTCGTGCAACAGACGGCTGAGCAGGGCGCGATAGAGCAAGCCAAGCGCTGCACGCGGGTTGCTTTGCCAGAGGCTTTCGGCACTGGCAGCGATGTCGGGGGGCAGAGTTTCGGGGCTGAGGTCCAGGCCAAAGGCCTGCGGGGTAGGCGGGTGCGGGGCTTTTTCAGCGGGGCGCGGGCGACGGCTGACGAACGCTTGCAACCACTCACGGTAGTACCAGATCAGGACCCCAATGGCGGTAATCATGGCTGCCCACAGCGTGGTTTCGATCAGCGTGGCCAACGCGCCAAAGTGCTGGCTGTGAAACATCTGGAGCAGTGCCTTCAGCCATTGAGGTGTCTCGTCTTCGTCCGCGCGCTCGTCGACCGCCTGGTTTTCGCCGAATCGATAGCGGGTGACGGTTTCCCTGTTTTTGAACGGTGGTTGATCGAGGAGGGCCTTGATGCTGTCCCGGGACGCCTGGCTGGTCAGTGGTTGCTCCAGCAAGCGCGGGCTGTCGGGCGGCGCAGGGGCAGACCCGGCCGCCCAGACGGTTGGTGTAACTTGCAGCAGCAAGGTCACTGCCAGCAACAGGGCAAGGGTTGCTCCGCTCAAACGCTGGGACAGGCGGCGAAACACCAGCTCGATATCCCAGGCTTCGAGTGCGGTGCGTCGGTTTAGATACAGGCTGAAGCCAGCGGCCACGTAGACCGGTTCCCAAACCACCAGTACCAGGACGTAGAAGCCGTTGGACAGATGTTCCAGCCAATGCCAATCCTGTGTCGCGGCGCTGATCAGCGACTGCCAGCTCCAGTCGAGGGCGACCTGTTGCGGCAGCAGCAGATAAAACAGCACCATCAAACCGATCCATAACGCGCCTTCCAGATGCGCACCGATCACGGTCAGCCAGCGTGCCGCGCTGGCGTCACGCTGCAACAACACCTGTAATCGCTGTTGGCGCACATCACCGCTCAGGCCTTCGAGCTGCAACACGGGCAGCACGAAGCTGCGACTCAGGCTCAGGCGTCGCCAGGTCAGGCTGGCCAGCAGTTGCGGCTTGAGCAACCGGGGCCACTGGCAAAGCGCCTGCTTGAGGGTGGGTGTTTCGCCAAAAATGGCTTTGGAAAGGATGTACAACGGCAAGCGCTCGAAGACCGGTTTCAGCCACCAGAAGATGAACACGGCCAGGGTCGGCGAATCCCACAGCAACCAGGTGAGCAGGGCGAAAACCGGCAGGGTGACAATCGCCCAACTGCTCATCAGCAGGCGCCGGTGGCGCTGGCTCAACAGCACGCCGAGGTCCATGGCTTCCCAGGTCGGCCTTGGGCGAATGACCACGGTGGTGTCACTCAGGCGCATGATGTGTCCGTCCGGCCAACAGCAGGTAAGTCGCCACCAGCACCCAGAGCGCCGCACCGACCAGGTATTTGGTCAGGGGCGCCGGGGTCGTCATCGACGACCAGTAGGCTTCGATGAATGCCGCAATCAGCAGGAACAACATGACGCCGCAAATGAGCAGCACGCTCTTGCGAGCCGCCAGACGCAAGGCTTCGGCACGGGGCAGGCGTCCCGGTGCTATCAACGCCCAGCCCAGTTGCAGGCCCGCGGCACCTGCCAGGGCTATGGCGGTCAATTCAAAGGCACCGTGGCCGACCACGAATGACCAGAAGCTTTGCCCGTAGCCAATATGCGTCAGGTGCCCGGCCACCGCGCCGATCATCAAACCGTTGAAAACCAGGAAAAACGCGCTGCCCAGGCCAAACAGCAATCCACTGGCGTAAGTCTGAAAGGCGATCCCGATGTTGTGCATGATGTAGTAGCCAAACATCGCCCAGTCTTCACTGGCAGCGCGCTCCATCGAGCGCCCCAGGTGACCGGCGTCGGGGTCGTACATGCTTTGCATGTCGCTGACCTGATCGGCCGGAATCAGGTTGTAGACCAGGTCCGGGAACAGATACACCAGGCCTGCAATCACGAAAAGGCTACCGAAAAACATCAGGCTGGCGGCGAGCACGAAGCGCCATTGTTCGCGTACCAGCCGGGGGAAACCGGCCAGGATGAAACCCAGCGCATGGCCCGCGAGCTGACTGCGATGTCGATAAAGCTGCTGATGCCCGCGCAACACCTGTTGCTGCAACGAGTCGATCAGGAAACTGCTGTAACCGCGCTCGCGGGCCAGCGCCAGGTGTTGGCAGATGCGCCGATAATCGGCTGGGAAATTGCCGGTCCCTTTGGCTTTGCTGTCGTGCTCCAGCCTGTCCAGCATGAGGGAAAACTGCTCCCATTCGGCCATGTGCCGATGTTCGAAAAGGCTCTGTTTCATGGCGGGCCCAACAAGCCGTGGGCGATGCCGTTGAGTTCGGCCATGGCGCGGGGCGGCGGAACCTGCAAGGGGCGCGCGAGGATGGAGGCGAGCTCATTGACCCGAGCATCGGACAGTCCGGCCTGGCGTTCGGCAAACCCGAGGATGGCGCGTTGCTCGGTCAGTGTCAGGGCAAAGGCTGGGCGACGGGGTTGCGAGGGTGGAAGCTGTGGACGGGTGAGCGGCTGCTCGCGGTAGACCACCAGCGTGCCGGCGGCCAGGTCACCGAGGCGCTTGAAGTTAGGGTGTTGCAGGCAACTGATCGCGCCGAGAAAGTAGCCGAACGGCAACATGTCCACAAATCGCAGCAGGTTACGCAACAGTGACGAGGACCAGCCAACGGGCGTGCCATCGTCCTGAATGACCCGCAGGCCCATCCATTGCTTGCCTGGTGAACGCCCCTGGTTGAAGACTTCGAACAGCACCATGTACCACCAGCTCACACCGAAGAGCAGGATCGAACCCAGTCCCGCACCGAGTTTTCCGAGCATCGCCAGGGCAATGAACAGAAGGCCCAGGATCAACCCGCGCAACACCAGGTCGATGGAAAACGCCAATGCGCGCACGATCAATCCGGCCGGGCGCAGTGGCAAGTCTATGCCCTCGGGCGTTTCGACCTGATATCGCGTGTCCAGTGGTGGGGGCAGCGTTGCTTTCCGTGGCAGTGCTGTGGCGTCGAGCATGGGCAACCTGATGGCGTGGCCTGATCGGTTTGTCTCTTCACGGGATGCTAGCAGCCTCGCCGGGAAAAACGACATAAGTATGTATTGCACATTGCGTGGCCAAGGATGATTCAATGGCACGATCGCTGGCCGGAGCGGGACGGGAACGCCTAGACTTCGCCAATCTTCAGTTCAGGAATAGCCCGTGACCTCCATCTTCTGGTACGACTACGAAACGACGGGTATCAATCCCCGTTGCGACCGCCCGCTGCAAATGGCGGGGTTGCGTACAGACTTCGAGCTCAATGAAATCGACGAGCCGGTCAACCTCTTTTGCCGGCCCAGTGACGACATCCTGCCGCATCCCGCGGCCTGCGCAATTACTGGCATTACGCCCGCCAGACTGGCCGAGGACGGGTTGAGCGAAGCCGACTTCATGACCCGCGTCCATGCCCAACTGGCGGCTCCGGGTACCTGCGGTGCCGGGTACAACACGCTGCGCTTCGACGATGAGATGACCCGCTACAGTCTGTACCGCAATTTTTTCGACCCTTATGCGCGGGAGTGGCAGGGCGGTAACAGTCGGTGGGACCTGATCGATGTCGTGCGTGCGGCCTATGCCTTGCGCCCCGATGGCCTTGTCTGGCCGACAGACGATGAGGGGCGGGTGACGCTCAAGCTCGAACGCCTGACCGCCGCCAACGGCCTCGATCATGGCAACGCCCACGAAGCGCTGTCGGACGTTCGCGCCACGATCGCCCTGGCGCGCCTGATCCGGGAAAAACAGCCGAAGTTGTATGACTGGTTGTTTCAGCTTCGCAGTAAGCAAAAGGTTCTGGACCAGGTGCGCTTGCTGCAACCCATGGTGCATGTTTCGGGGCGCTTTTCTGCGGCGCGCAACTATGTCGGCGTGGTGTTGCCCCTGGCCTGGCACCCACGCAACAAGAACGCACTGATTGTTTGCGACCTGCACCTCGACCCGCAGGGTTTGTTCGATCTCGATGCCGAATCCTTGCGCCAGCGCTTGTATACCCGCCGCGAAGACTTGGCAGAAGGTGAGTTGCCAGTACCGCTCAAGCTTATCCACATCAATAAATGCCCCGTAGTGGCGCCGTTATCGGTTCTTCGTCCTGAAGATCAGCTGCGCCTGGGAATGGATGTTGCGCTCTATCAGCAACGTGCACTGCGGCTAAGTGACGCGCAGCAAGATTGGCAAGCTAAAGTTCTGGCGATTTATGCCCGGGAAGATTTCTCCTCAAGTGAGGATCCTGAACAACAGTTATACGATGGATTTATCGGCGACCGTGACCGGCGTCTATGCGAGCAAGTCAGAACAGTCGACCCGCTGCAATTGGCGCAAGAGCAATGGCCTTTCGATGACGAACGTTTGCCAGAGCTATTGTTTCGATATCGAGCACGTAACTTTCCCGATACCTTGAGTCTCGACGAGCAAGAACGCTGGCGAATATTCTGTCAGAAACGTCTGTCAGTGCCTGAGTGGGGCGCGCCCAATACCCTGGATAGTTTCGCAGAGGCCGCAGCCCAGTTGGCCCTTACAGCGACATCGTCGCAGCAGGCGGTACTCAATGATTGGCAGGAATATGTTCAGGATTTACGCAAACGTTTGAATCTTTGAAATCGAAAATGTCCCGGGACTAAACTCCGGGCATAAAAAAACGCCAGCGTGTGCTGGCGTTTTTTGTGTCGCAATCGATCCGCGACAGGCGCGCAAGCTTAGCCCAGCAGGGTAGCCCAGCCTTCAACCACGTCACCGCCCCACTTGGCTTTCCACTCTTTCAGAGTTTTGTGGTTGCCACCTTTGGTTTCGATGACTTCGCCGTTGTGCGGGTTTTTGTATTGTTTAACTTTGCGAGCACGCTTGGTGCCAGTAGTTTTTACTGCGCCGCCACGTGGTGCTTTGGTTTTGGCTTCTGGATCCAGCAGCGCGATGATGTCGCGCAGGGATTTGGAGTATTCGCCCATCAGGGTGCGCAGTTTGCCTTCGAATTCCAGCTCGGTCTGCAGTTTGTCGTCTTGGGACAGATTCTTCAAACGGGCTTGCAGCTCTTTGATAGCTTCTTCGGTGGCGCGATATTCGTTGATCAAGGACATGATTACTACCTTATGTAGGGCGCTGGATGGCAGGTGACAGTGCGGCAATAATAGTCAGGCTGTTTCATCAAGTAAACATTAAACCTGAGTTTATTTAATTAAATTCCAGTGAATTCAGCATGCATTGGAAACGTAGTTAAATAATGTGCAGCCCGGAGCTACAGATATTTACAAACCAATGCTGGTCGATGCCCAAGTACAGCGTGCCGGGCGTCTCTCTGGTGCTGCGCGGACCTTTGGCGCGGGCCATCGGGGAAGGCAGCGCTTCATCAATACTGCAGTTTTGCTGCGCAATCGCTAGAATGGCCGCCTTTGCGAAGTTCTGGAGTTTCCCCCTCATGCGCACTTTTCGGCTGGTGATTTCTTGCCCGGACCGCGTCGGCATCGTTGCCAAAGTCAGTAACTTTCTGGCGTCACATAACGGCTGGATCACTGAAGCGAGCCACCACTCGGACAATCTGAGTGGCTGGTTCTTCATGCGTCACGAAATTCGTGCCGACTCGCTGCCTTTCGGGATCGACGCCTTGCGCGAAGCCTTTGCGCCGATTGCCGAAGAGTTCTCGATGGACTGGCGCATCACCGATACCGAGCAGAAAAAGCGCGTGGTGCTGATGGCCAGCCGCGAGTCTCACTGCCTCGCCGACTTGCTGCATCGCTGGCACAGCGATGAGCTCGATTGTGAAATCGCCTGCGTGATTTCCAACCACGACGACCTGCGCAGCATGGTCGAATGGCACGGCATTCCCTACTACCACGTACCGGTCAATCCCCAGGACAAGGAACCGGCATTTGCCGAGGTCTCGCGCCTGGTCAAGCAGCATGATGCCGAAGTGGTGGTATTGGCCCGCTACATGCAAATCCTGCCGCCTGAGTTGTGTCGTGAATATGCGCACAAGGTCATCAACATCCACCACAGCTTCCTGCCGTCGTTCGTCGGCGCCAAGCCGTACCACCAGGCTTCCCTGCGCGGGGTAAAGCTGATCGGCGCTACTTGCCACTATGTGACCGAAGAGCTGGACGCCGGCCCGATCATCGAGCAGGACGTGGTGCGCGTCAGCCACAGCGACAGCATCGAAGACATGGTGCGCTTCGGTCGTGATGTCGAAAAAATGGTACTGGCCCGTGGTCTGCGCTACCACCTGGAAGACCGGGTCCTGGTACACGGCAACAAAACCGTGGTGTTCTGATCGCTGTACGACAGGGTTGAAATTCGAAGGGCCTGGGCGTTCAATCGCTGCAGGCCCTTCGCCGTTTCTGTACCGAGGATTTGAACATGGCCGATCCACTGGACAAAGCCACTTCCAAGGCGCCCGCCACCCTGGGTGAGGGTTGCTTGAGCCGTTACGATCCTGATGAGCTGAGCCCTGAAGATGGCACGGAGTTTCCGGGGGCTGCCGAGTTGTGGGAAGAGTTGCAGCACGAAACAGCGCCTACGGATACACGTTCTTCATGAGCTTCTTGAGCAATGGCCGGCCCAGCATCAGCAAAAACACCGGCCCTCCCACCAGCAAATAGAAGTAATAGGTCACCGCCCGCCAGATCAGTATGGCGGCCGCCGCCGTGGATTTACCCACCATGGGGGCCAGCAGTGCCGCTGAAGTCAATTCAGCCGCCCCGGCGCCGCCTGGCAAAAGGCTGAACTGCCCCGCACTCAATGAAACCATCTGGATCAGAAAGCTCCAGGCCCACTGCAAGTCGGCGCCGAGCCCACGCAGCGCCAGGTACAACACGCTGTAACGCAAGATCCAATGCACGCACGTCAAGCCAAACACTGTGATCAGTGTCTGCGGGGGTAACTTCAGGGTGTCGGTGAAGGCCGCCAGAAAGTGCAGGAGTTTGCGTGCCCAGCGCATGCGGGTCGATGATTCGACGTTGAGGCGTGCCAGCAGTCGGCCTCCCAGGCGAATCACCAGGCGGTGATAACGCGCCATCACCACGCAACTGACCAGCCCACCGAACATCGAGAGGGCGCTGACGATCAGCAACCACGCCATGTGCTGGCTGAGATGCTGGAACAGCGCGTAAATCAGAATTCCGGTCAATGCGCAGAGGAAAAACAGCAGATCGCTCAGTTGGTCCATGGCAAACACGGCACTGCCCCGGGCCGGTCGTACGCCGTTGCGCGCCAGCAAGGCCATGATGGTCAGTGGCCCGCCGCTGCCACCCGGCGTGGCGCAATAGGCAAATTCGGCGGCCATCACCACGCCCAGGCTCTTGACCGGGCTGACCTTGTTGCGCTGATCTCCCAGCAGCAGGCGTAATCGCAGGGTGTTGACCACCCAGCACAGCAAGATCATGCCGAACATGACCAGCAAGCTGCTCAGTGGAAAGTCCTTGAGCCGCGACCAGGTTTCGCTGCCACCCAGGAGCCAGGGAATCAGCACCGCGGCGAGCAGGCCGACGCATAGCAGGATCGAGCGACTCATGCCGCACGCCCCATGCGCTCGCTGTGCAAGGCCAGCCAACGGGACTTGGTCATGGGCGCGCGGCCCTCATCGAGCAGGCGCTTGAGGGTTTGCAGCCAGTATGTACGCGAGAACTCATGACGCATGTCCACCGGGTGCAGGCCCAATCGAATCACCGGCGCCGTTCGCCAGCGCTGTTCGAGTTGCTGGCTGACCAGCTTCGATAAACCGCGCCGCCAGGCACTGCGCGCACTCCAGACCAGGCCGGGAGCATCGATCGCCGTGAACTCGGGCAAGCGAAAAAGATGGCGGGCGTCGCTGGTGTAATTCAGCGGCAATTGGCGCAAGGCCTGGCGTGTGCCTTCGCTCATCAACCAGGCCGGCGCGACGAAACCCTGCAACGGCCAATCGTAGTGCTGGAACATCTCAATGCCGGCGTGCAGGCGGGTGAGGGCGGCCTCGCGAGACAAACTGTAGAACTCGCCTTCATGGGTGTAGATCCTGCGCATGAACCAGTCGCGGGGAGTGCTCGCCTTCGGCGCGTCATCGCAATGAAAATAACCGTGCAGCACCAGTTCATCGCCACGCTCGAGCCGTGCACTGAGCTGATGACGAAATTGCGGGTGGGCTCGCAGGTTGTAGTGTTTGTGGAAGTCCGGCACCACCAGCCAGGTGATCGGCACGCTGCCAAGCGCATCGACGGCCTCGACAAAGGGCTGGTAATCGGCCCAGGTGAGTGGCGCGACATCGTGAAGTACCAGCAGCAGGCCGGGCGTATCCGTGGGTTCAAGCATTGGCGGCTCGCGGCCATTGGCTGCCGAGGACGGCGTGATAATGGCCGAGCAGACTGTTGACCACCGCGTCCCAGGCGTAATAGCGCTCGACATGACGTCGGGCTTGCTGGCCGAGGGCTGCGCTGCCCCGGCTGAACAGTTCGCGCACGGCGTTGGCCATGGCCAACGAATCGTTGGGTGTACACAACAGGCCACATTGGTCGGTGATGATTTCCTCAAAGGCGCCAGCGGCCACCGCCACCACCGGGATGCCGCAAGCCATGGCTTCAAGAGTCACCAGGCCAAAGGTTTCCTGGTCGCCGGCATGCAGCAAGGCGTCGGCACTGGCCATCAGGCGGGCGACTTGGGGGGCAGGGCAGAACCCGTCGATGACCGTGACATTACCCGGTACAGTGGTCGGCATCGACGAACCGACCAGCAGCAAGTGATAACGTCGGCCCAGGCGCTTCATGCATTCGAGCAGCACCGGCAGGTTCTTCTCCTTGGAACCGCGCCCGGCGAAGATCAATAGATGCGTGTTTTCGTCGAGGCCCAATTCGGCCCGAAGGCGGGTATCCCGTGCATCGGGATGAAACATCTGGAGATCAACCCCCAGGGGCTGCACGAAAACGTTCTTCACCCCAAGGCCAATGAGTTTGTCGGCCATGACCCGGCTCGGCGCCAGTACCCGGTCGAAGTTGCCGTAGAGCTTGCTGACATAGGCCTCGACGTTTGGCGTGACCCAGTTGCCCATTCGATTGCTAGCCAGCAGTGGCAGGTCGGAGTGATAAAAGCCGATGACCGGCACATCCAGTTGGCGACGGGCGTCCAGGGCCGCCCAGGCGGTGAGGTAGGGGTCGCCGACTTCGATCAGCTCCGGTTGCAGATCCTGCAGGACATTGCGCCAGGGTGCCAGGCGCAGAGGGAAGCGATAACCTTTGCCGAAGGGCAGGGCGGGAGCCGGAACCGTGTAGATGCCATCCTGTTCGCTGAGAACGGCCCCAGGTATCAGCAGACTGTGGCGGATACCGGGCCTGGTGCACAGGCGATGATGCTTGGCATCCAGATAAGTGCGCACGCCACCGCTGGCAGGGGCGTAGAACATGGTTATGTCAGCGATATGCACGATGAACATCCCTCCGGTCCGTTGTTCTCCTTGATTGACCTATATGAAGAATAGATGTTCGGTTGGGGTTTGGAGGGAGGTGCCTGGGTGATCGTCTTCGCGGGCGTTTCAGATCGCTGCCCGCGAAGTGTCCAAATCAAACGCTAGATGCGGAAGCTGCCCACCAGTTGCTTCAGTCGTGCTGCCTGCTGCTCAAGGTCCGTACAGGCGCGCAACGTCGATTGCAGGTTTTCCACACCCTCCTGGTTCAGGGTATTGATTTCGGTGATATCGACGTTGATCGACTCGACCACCGCCGTCTGTTCCTCGGTGGCGGTTGCCACCGACTGGTTCATGCCATCGATTTCGCCGATGCGTTGCGTCACGCTGCTCAGGCGCTCGCCGGCCAGGTTGGCGATTTCCACGCTGTCCTGGCTGTGGCGCTGGCTGTCGCTCATGGTACTGACCGACTCGCGGGCGCCAACCTGCAATTCTTCGATCATGGTCTGAACCTGCTGCGCCGATTCCTGGGTGCGATGCGCCAGGTTGCGCACTTCATCGGCCACCACGGCAAATCCACGCCCGGCTTCACCGGCCCGCGCCGCTTCAATGGCGGCGTTGAGCGCCAGCAGGTTGGTTTGCTGGGAAATGCTGGTAATCACCTCAAGAATCTGCCCGATGTTCACGGTTTTGCTGTTGAGCGATTCGATGTTGCTGCTCGAAGCGCTGAGCATGTTCGACAGTTGATTCATGGCGGCAATGCTGCGATCCACCACTTGCTGGCCATCCTCGGCCAGGTTGCGGGCATCGCTGGCCTGGCTCGACGCTTGCGCGGCATTGCGGGCGATCTCCTGGGCGGCGGCACCGAGCTGGTTGATCGCCGCTGCCACGCTGTTGGTGCGCGACGCTTGCTGGTCGGAGTTGTACATCGACGAGTTCGAGGCGGCGACCACGCGCAACGCCACTTCGTTGACCTGGCCGGTGGCCGAGGACACTTCGCGGATCGAACCGTGGATGCGCTCAACAAAACGGTTGAACGCGGTGCCGAGGTTGCCGAACTCGTCGTTATTCTGGATCACCAGGCGCTTGGTCAGGTCGCCTTCACCGTCGGCGATGTCGGCCATGGCCCGGGTCATGACGTGCAGCGGCTGAATCAGCAGGCGGATCAACATGCCCAGCAGGGCGATGATGATGGCGACGGCGATCACCGTGGCAAACAACGCCGAGGCGCGGAACTCGCTGAGCATCGAGAAGGCTTTGTCCTTGTCCACCGAGAGGCCGATGTACCAATTGACCGACGGCAGGCCTTTGATCGGGGTAAAGGTGACGATGCGGGTCTTGCCATCGACCACGATTTCACTGAGGTCGTGGCTGATGCGCGGGGTATTTTGCGGGTACGCCTCGCCCAGGGACTTCATGACCAGGGCTTTGTCCGGGTGGACCAGGATCTTCCCGTCGGCGCTGACCAGGAAGGCATAGCCCATGCCGTTGAAATCCCGGGCGCTGAGGGTGTCGATCAAGGTTTGCAGGCTGAGGTCGCCGCCCACCACGCCAACGGCTTGCCCGGCTTTTGTCGAGGCCATGGCCAGGGAAATAATGGTTTGCCCGGTCGCTGCATCGACATAGGGTTCGGTCAGGGTTGGCGTGCTGCTGTTTTGCGCTCCCTTGTACCAAGGGCGAACCCGTGGGTCGAAACCGTCCGGCATCTTCGCATCCGGACGAATGGTGAAGTGCCCGGTGGCGTCACCCAGGTAGGACGCCATGAACGTCGACGTCAGGGCTTTCTGTTCCAGCAGGGCGGCGACGTTGGCCTGTTCCGGGTTGATGGCAATGTTTTGCGAAAGGTTCTCAATCAGCAGGATACGGCCGCTCAGCCAGGTCTGGATGTTGTTGGCGGTGACGTCGCCCATCTCGTTCAGATAGTTGTCCAAGTCTTCGCGGATGGCATTGCGCTGTAAATAGTCGTTATACAGGGTGAATGAGGCGAAAGTGGCAATGACGATGAGGGCGGCGGCAAGCAGGATTTTATGGCTGAAACGCAGATTTTTGTTCATGGCTTGGGGTTCCGCTAAGGTCTTAATGCCCAGCGCGTGCTTTTATAAAGGAACGCACGATGGGCAATGTTGAAAGCAAGAGATATTTCCGACGCTCCTTAAGGGAAATGTCCGACAAATTTGTGTCTGTCTGCTTTGTCGATATTTCTATCGGCCGTGTAGGACCAAAGATTAACCATGGGTGACCAAATGCCTGATTCATTGCAACTTGTTATCGGCGCCGATCTCGCGGGGCAGCCGATCGCCCAGGCCATGCGCCTGGCGAACCGCCACGGATTGATCGCGGGCGCTACCGGGACCGGCAAGACCGTCACGTTGCAGCGCATGGCCGAAGCCTTCAGCGATGCCGGGGTGGCGGTGTTTGCCGCCGACATCAAGGGTGACCTGTGCGGCCTGGGCGCTGCCGGCAACCCCCAGGGCAAGGTCGCCGAGCGGATTGCCGGCATGCCATGGCTGAACCACAAGCCTGCGGCGTATCCGGTGACCTTGTGGGACATTCACGGTCAGTCCGGTCATCCGTTGCGCACGACGTTGAGCGAAATGGGGCCGCTACTCCTGGGCAGCCTGCTGGAATTGACCGATAGCCAGCAGTCAGCGCTGTATGCCGCGTTCAAGGTAGCCGACCGCGAAGGCCTGTTGCTGCTGGATCTGAAGGATCTCAAGGCACTGCTCAATCACCTCAAGGACAACCCCGAACTGCTGGGTGATGACGCGGCGCTGATGACCACCGGCTCCAGCCAGGCCCTGCTACGGCGCCTGGCAACCCTGGAGCAGCAGGGCGCGGAAGCGCTGTTTGGCGAACCGGCGCTGCAACTGGAGGACATTCTGCAACCGACCGCCGATGGCCGCGGACGCATTCACCTGCTCGACGCCAGTCGTCTGGTGCATGAAGCGCCGAAGGTCTACGCGACCTTCCTGTTGTGGCTGCTGGCCGAGCTGTTCGAGCAGCTGCCGGAACGCGGCGATGCGGAAAAACCGCTGCTGGCGCTGTTTTTCGACGAGGCGCATCTGTTGTTCGCCGGCACCCCCAAGGCGCTGCAGGATCGACTGGAGCAAGTGGTGCGGCTGATTCGCTCCAAAGGCGTGGGGGTGTATTTCGTCACCCAGTCGCCGGGCGACTTGCCCGACGACGTGCTGGCACAGCTGGGCCTGCGCATCCAGCACGGCTTGCGCGCGTTCACCGCCAAAGAGCAGAAATCCCTGCGGGCGGTGGCCGATGGCTTTCGCCCGAACCCGGCGTTCGACGCCCTGTCGGTGCTGACCGAGCTGGGCATTGGCGAGGCGCTGGTGGGTACCTTGCAGGACAAGGGCACACCGGCAATGGTCCAGCGCGTGCTGGTGGCTCCACCGCAATCACGCATCGGGCCGCTGAGCGAAACGGAGCGCACGCTGCTGATAGCCGGTTCGCCGTGCAAGGGGCGGTATGACAAACCGATCGATCGCGAATCGGCCTATGAAGTGCTGATGGGGCGCAAGGGGCTGGCCCCTGAACCTGAGGCGGCGCCGGCGAAACCGGCGGCGCAGGAGCCGAGCTTCACCGAGCAGGCCGGAGAGTTTCTCGGCACGGCGGCGGGGCAGGCACTGAAGTCGGCGATGCGACAGGCGGCGAATCAGCTGGGGCGGCAATTGGTGCGCGGGTTGATGGGGTCATTGCTGGGTGGCAGCAAACGCCGCTAAAAAATCGAATGGATGCAATCTCTGTAGGAGCGAGCGGGCGGCGATCCGACTTGCCCGCGAAGAGGCCCTCAAGGACGCCAAAAGCTTCGCGGGCAAGCCTCGCTCCTACTAAGGGTGCGGGGGCGTCAGGCCTTGGATTTGGCGTGCGCCGCCAGGCGCTCCAGCGCCGCCCGCAGATTCGGATCGCTGATCCCGTCGGCCGTGGCCTGAATGGTCGCGGCCGCATCATTGGATAAATCCATGGTATGCCCCGCCGCACCTTGCTGGACGGTGGGCGGTTGCACCTTGAACAGGATGCGCGTGAGGTTGGCGAACTCGTCGAACATCTGCAGTTGCCGTTGCAGGCGTTTTTGCTGGTAGCGCAGGCGGGTGGCCCAGTGACCGTCGGTGACAATCAGCAACAAACTGCCTTCGCGCCAGGACGCCACGTGGCAATGCGCGCGCGCGGCGGGCTGCAACTGGCTTTCGAGCAAGCGTTGCAAATGGCCCAGGCGTTGAGCGTGGCCGAGAATGGCCTTGAGCGGCTTGGCTTCGCGAAGCAGAACGGCGGGTGCTCTGGCCGTAAGAGGGCGAAATGCCATGATCAGACACCTGAAGTAACAGAGCCGCCATGGTAGCAGAAAGCACCGGATGCGCCCGACCCATTGCTTTGCGCGCGCTTTACCCATTAAATCAACAAGTAACTTCTGCCGTGAATGGCTTGAAGTTCAGCGATTTGCCCTTATTTTAAGTGAGCCCCGTTACAACGCTGTGCCAGCATCGTGGAATAACGCCACTTTCCTCACCACCGTTTCCGGGTAGAATGCTCGTTCGCATGCGGCCATGAGGGCTGCTCGGGCGACTCACGGGGCCGCCCTCCATCCCTTTAGTGTGGAAGATCCTGCCGATATGTTTGCGCCTTTGTTAAAGAAACTTTTTGGAAGCAAGAACGAGCGTGAAGTCAAACGCATGCTCAAGACGGTGCAATTCGTCAATGCCTTCGAAGAGCAAATGGTGGCCCTTTCGGACGATCAATTGCGTGCCAAGACCGATGAGTTCAAGGCCCGCTTCGCCAAAGGGGAAACCCTCGACAAGCTGTTGCCGGAAGCCTTCGCGGTCGCCCGTGAAGCCGGCAAGCGCGTCATGGGCATGCGCCACTTCGATGTCCAGCTGATCGGCGGCATGACCTTGCATGAAGGCAAGATCGCCGAGATGCGTACCGGTGAAGGCAAGACCCTGGTGGCCACACTGGGCGTTTACCTCAACGCATTGTCCGGCAAGGGCGTGCACGTTGTGACGGTGAACGACTACCTGGCCCGTCGTGACGCCAACTGGATGCGCCCGCTCTACGAATTCCTCGGCCTGACGGTCGGCGTGGTCACGCCATTCCAGCCGCCGGAAGAGAAGCGCCTGGCCTATGCCGCCGACATCACCTACGGTACCAACAACGAATTCGGTTTCGACTACCTGCGCGACAACATGGCGTTCAGCGTGGAAGAAAAATTCCAGCGCGAACTCAATTTTGCCGTGATCGACGAAGTTGACTCCATCCTCATCGACGAAGCCCGTACGCCGCTGATCATTTCCGGTCAGGCCGAGGACAGCTCCAAGCTGTACATCGAGATCAACAAACTGATCCCGCAGCTGGAATTGCACATCGAAGAAGTCGAAGGCGAAGTCACCAAGGCTGGCCACTACACCGTCGACGAGAAGACCCGCCAGGTTGAACTCAACGAAGCCGGTCACCAGTTCGTCGAAGACGCGCTGACCCGTCTCGGCCTGCTGGCGGAAGGCGAGAGCCTGTACTCGGCACACAACCTGGCCCTGCTGACGCACGTTTATGCCGGTCTGCGCGCACACAAGCTGTTCCATCGCAACGTTGAATACATCGTGCAGGACGGTCAGGTCGTGCTGGTCGACGAACACACCGGTCGTACCATGCCGGGTCGTCGCTTGTCCGAAGGCCTGCACCAGGCCATCGAAGCCAAGGAAAACCTGAACATCCAGGCTGAAAGCCAGACCCTGGCATCGACCACCTTCCAGAACTACTTCCGTCTGTACAACAAACTGTCCGGCATGACCGGTACGGCCGACACCGAAGCGTTCGAGTTCCATCAGATCTATGGCCTGCAGGTCATCGTCATTCCGACGAACAAGCCGCTGGCCCGTAAAGACTACAACGACCTGGTGTTCCTGACCGCCGACGAGAAATACGCGGCAATCGTCACCGACATCAAGGAAAGCATGGCCGCGGGCCGTCCGGTGCTGGTGGGTACGGCGACCATCGAAACCTCCGAGCGCATGTCCGACCTGCTCAACAAGGAAGGCATCGAGCACAAGGTCCTGAACGCCAAGTTCCACGAAAAAGAAGCCGAGATCATTGCCCAGGCCGGTCGCCCGGGTGCACTGACCATCGCCACCAACATGGCCGGTCGCGGTACCGACATCCTGTTGGGCGGCAACTGGGAAGTGGAAGTGGCCTCGCTGGAAAACCCGACCCCTGAGCAGATTGCCCAGATCAAGGCCGACTGGCAGAAGCGTCACCAGCAAGTGCTCGAGTCGGGCGGTTTGCAGGTGATCGCGTCCGAGCGTCACGAATCGCGCCGTATCGACAACCAGTTGCGTGGTCGTGCCGGTCGCCAGGGCGACGCCGGTTCCAGCCGTTTCTACCTGTCGCTGGAAGACAGCCTGATGCGCATCTTCGCCTCTGACCGGGTGAAGAACTTCATGAAGGCCCTGGGCATGCAGCCTGGCGAAGCGATCGAGCACCGCATGGTGACCAACGCCATCGAAAAGGCCCAGCGTAAGGTCGAAGGCCGCAACTTCGATATTCGCAAGCAATTGCTCGAGTTCGACGACGTCAACAACGAACAGCGTAAAGTGATCTATCACATGCGTAACACGTTGCTGGCCGCTGACAACATTGGTGAAACCATCGCCGACTTCCGTCAGGACGTACTCAACGCGACCGTCAGCGCACACATTCCACCACAATCGTTGCCAGAGCAGTGGGACGTGGCGGGTCTGGAAGCAGCGCTGGAAAGCGATTTCGGCGTGAAGCTGCCGATCCAGCAGTGGCTCGACGAAGACGATCACCTGTACGAGGAAACCCTGCGCGAGAAGCTGATGCAGGAGCTGATCGCCGCGTACAACGAGAAAGAAGACCAGGCGGGCGCCGAAGCGCTGCGCACCTTCGAGAAGCAAATCGTCCTGCGCGTGCTGGATGACCTGTGGAAAGACCACCTGTCGACCATGGATCACCTGCGTCACGGCATCCACCTGCGTGGTTATGCGCAGAAGAACCCGAAGCAAGAGTACAAGCGCGAGTCGTTCACGCTGTTCTCCGAGCTGCTGGATTCGATCAAGCGCGACTCGATCCGTGTGTTGTCGCACGTTCAGGTGCGTCGCGAAGATCCGGCCGAGGAAGAGGCGCGCCTGCGCCAGGAAGCCGAGGCACTGGCGGCGCGCATGCAGTTCCTGCATGAAGAGGCCCCTGGCCTGGAGCAGCCGGAGCAGTTGGGTGAAGAGGTCGACGTGGCCCTCGCCACCGCCCCGGTCCGCAACGAGCAGAAGCTGGGCCGTAACGAACTGTGCTACTGCGGTTCGGGCAAGAAGTTCAAGCATTGCCACGGGCAGATCCAGTAACCCCCGTTTCATACGCTGAAATACCCGCGCCGCGACCGGCTTCTGCCGTCGCGGCGTTTTGCCATTTTTACCATCGCTTTTGCTGAAGCGGTGCAGACATCATCTATAAAGGAGCGCATTCATGGCTGTTGGTCTTGGTCCTTTGCCAACGTTGCACCCGGTTGCCGGTTTTGAACTCGGTATCGCCTCGGCCGGTATCAAGCGCCCGGGGCGCAAGGATGTTGTGGTCATGCGTTGTGCCGAAGGCTCGACGGTGGCGGGTGTGTTCACCTTGAACGCCTTTTGCGCCGCCCCGGTGATCCTGGCCAAGCAACGCGTGCAAGGCCCGGTGCGTTACCTGCTGACCAATACCGGCAATGCCAACGCCGGTACCGGTGAACCGGGCCTGGCCGCGGCCGAGCGTACTTGCGCGAAGCTGGCGGAGTTGACCGGCGTCGATGCCAGCCTGGTGCTGCCGTACTCCACCGGCGTGATCGGCGAGCCACTGCCAGTCGAGAAAATCGAGGGCGCACTGCAAGCCGCCCTCGACGATCTGTCGGAGAACAACTGGGAAGCTGCCGCCACTGGCATCATGACCACCGATACCCTGCCAAAGGGTGCCAGCCGCCAGTTCCAGCACGATGGCGTGACCATCACCGTCACTGGTATCAGCAAAGGCGCGGGCATGATTCGCCCGAACATGGCGACCATGTTGGGTTATATCGCCACCGACGCCAAGGTTGCCCGCGATGTGCTGCAGAACCTGATGCTGGACGGCGCCAACAAGTCGTTCAACCGTATCACCATCGACGGCGACACCTCGACCAACGACTGCTGCATGCTGATCGCCACCGGTCAGGCGGCGCTGCCGGAAATTACCCGTGCCGAGGGCGAGTTGTTCGCCAAGCTCAAGCAAGCGGTGTTCGAAGTGTGCATGGACGTAGCCCAGGCGATCGTGCGTGATGGCGAAGGCGCAACCAAATTCGTTACCGTTGAAGTCAACGGCGGCGGCACTCACCAGGAGTGCCTGGACGTCGGCTACACCGTGGCCCACTCGCCATTGATCAAGACTGCACTGTTCGCTTCCGACCCGAACTGGGGCCGCATCCTCGCGGCTGTCGGTCGTGCCGGCGTACCGAACCTGGACGTGAGCAAGATCGATGTGTTCCTCGGTGAAGTGTGCATCGCCAGCCGTGGCGCCCGCGCTGCGACCTACACCGAAGCCCAGGGCGCGGCGGTGATGCAGCAGGAAGAAATCACCATCCGTATCGAGCTGGGTCGCGGCGATTGCAGCGAAACCATCTGGACCACCGACCTGTCCCACGAATACGTGAAGATCAACGCCGAGTACCGTACGTAAGATCGAGTCGACCCCATCGCGAGCAGGCTCGCTCCCACATTTTGATTTGAGTACATCAATCCACTGTGGGAGCGAGCCTGCTCGCGATGGCGGTTTGTCAGTCATTTACTAGACTGGCTGTCCCTACATCAAAAGGTCCCGAACATGAGCCTCCACCTGATCATCGGCGACAAACTGCTTTCCTCCTGGTCCCTGCGCGGCGCCCTGGCCCTCGATCTGACCGGCGCCTCCTACACCGAAGAACTGATCAAGCTGAACCAGCCGGACACCCGCGAGCGTCTGCTCAAGCATTCGCCGACCGGCAAAGTCCCACTGCTGAAGACCGGGCACGGCACCATCGCCGACTCCCTGGCGATTGCCGAGTACCTGGCGGAACAGTTCCCCGAAGCGGGCCTGTGGCCCAAAGACACCGCTGCCCGTGCCCAGGCCCGTTCGGCGTGCGCGCAGATGCACAGCGGATTCTTCGCCATGCGCGGCAACATGCCATTCGACCTGAGCCATGACGCGCCACTGGCGCCACTTCCGGCGGATGTACAGGCGGACATCGAGCGCATGTCGGCGTTGTGGGCTGAATGCCGCGCTGTCGCGGCCGAGCCTGGCCCGTACCTGTTCGGTCGCATAAGCCTTGCCGATGTGTTTTTCGCACCCATCGCCGTGCGCCTGCGGACCTATCAGGTCAAGCTGTCGGCAGCGGACGAAGCCTATGTTGAAACCCTCTACCAATGGCCTGCATTCAAGGCCTGGCAGAAGGCCGGCCTGGAGGAGATCGAGCGGTGAAACGAGTACACGTAGCGGCTGCCGTCATCCGTGACAGCAGTGGCAAGATCCTTATCGCCCGCCGTGCCGACACTCAGCACCAGGGCGGTCTTTGGGAGTTTCCCGGTGGCAAGGTCGAGGTCGACGAGTCGGTCGAAAGCGCCTTGGCCCGTGAGCTGCAGGAAGAGTTGGGTATCTTGGTCGGCGCGGCGCGCCCGTTGATCAAGGTCCGCCACGACTACCCAGACAAGCAGGTGTTGCTGGATGTCTGGGAAGTCTCGACGTTTACCGGCGAGCCTCATGGCGCCGAAGGTCAGCCATTGGCCTGGGTGACGGCGCGTGAGCTGTCGGGTTACGAGTTCCCCGAGGCCAACCGGCCAATCGTGGCGGCCGCGCGCTTACCCGAGCAGTACCTGATCACGCCTGAAGACCTGGAAACCCCGGCCCTGTTGCGAGGGATCCAGAAAGCCATTGCGGGCGGTATCAAGCTGATCCAGTTGCGCGCGCCAAACGGTTACGACCCCAAGTACCGCGATCTGGCAGTGGATGCAGTGGGCCTGTGTGCCGGCAAGGCGCAGTTGATGATCAAGGGACCGTTCGAGTGGCTGGGGGACTTCCCCTCCGCCGGTTGGCACATCACCTCGGCACAATTGCGCAAATACGCGGCTGCCGGTCGGCCGTTGCCAGCATCGCGCTGGTTGGCGGCGTCCTGCCATAACGCCGAGGAGTTGGCGCTGGCAGAGGAGATGGGCGTGGACTTCGTGACCTTGTCGCCCGTGCAGCCGACCCTGACACATCCGGGGGCTGAGCCGCTGGGTTGGGAGCAGGCTTCGACCTTGATCGAGGGGTTCAGCAGGCCGGTGTTTTTGCTCGGTGGCGTGGGGCCGGCAGAGGTTCAGAAAGCTTGGGCGGCGGGTGCTCAAGGTGTGGCAGGGATTCGGGCGTTTTGGCCTGAGGCATGATTGCGCGGTGATGCGTCTGACCTCATCGCGGGCAAGCCCGCTCCCACAGGTTCAGTGGCGTACACAAGCGTTGCGCTCGACGCGATCACTGTGGGAGCGGGCTTGCCCGCGATGAGGGCCTGACAGGCGCCGACTAGACTTCTGGTTTCGCCGCCGGCTGCCAAAGAATCTCGGCAATCCCTTGGCGCCGGGCAATCAACCTTGCCACCACAAACAACAAATCCGACAACCGATTGATATAAGCCAACCCCACCCCGGCCAGCGGCTCCACCGCATTCAAATGCTGGCAGCGGCGCTCCGCACTGCGGGCCAGGCTACGGCAGACATGGGCCTGGGCAATCAACGCCGAACCGCCCGGCAGTATGAAATTCTCCAGCGGCCCCAGCTCTTCATTCCACACATCGATTGCCGCTTCCAGGCGTTCAATCTCTGCGGCGTTCAACGCCTGATACTCCGGCATCGCCAGTTCGCCGCCCAGGTCAAACAACCTGTGCTGGCAAGGTGCCAAGACCTCGATCACCTCATTCAAACCTGAATACCGGGCACTTTCTGCCTCCAGTCCAGCCAGTAACACGCCGACCTGACTGTTCAACGCATCGACCTCGCCAATAGCCTCGATCCGTGGGTGGTCCTTGGGCACACGGCGACCGTCGCCCAGGCCGGTTTCGCCCTTGTCGCCGGTACGTGTGTAAATCTTCGACAGGCGAAAGCCCATGGTTACCTCGATAGCTGGTTGAGTTCTTGGGAGACGAGCGGGGTGCTCGCCAATGGCAGGCGCAGGGTGAAGCAAGTGCCTTGGCCGAGGGTCGATTGCACTTCCATCTGACCTTTGTGGTTGTTGGTAATGATGAAGTACGAGACCGACAGGCCAAGACCGGTGCCCTGGCCGATTTCCTTGGTGGTGAAAAACGGTTCGAAGGTACGCTTGCGCACGCTTTCGCTCATGCCGATGCCGTTGTCTTCGACCTGAATCTCCGCCCACGGCGGATTCAGTCTGGTACGCAGAATTATCCGCCCTGGTTCGCTGTCGTCTTCGCGCTGGTGAATGGCTTGCGCGGCGTTTTTCAGCAGGTTGAGCAGCACCTGTTCCAGCTCGTTGGCGGTGCCGGGTACCGGCCCCAGGGCCGGGTCGAACTGGCGAATGATCGCCTGGCCCTTGAAGTCGAAACCGATCGCCAGGTCGAAGTCGTTTCCGGCGATTTCCACCGCCTGGTCGATCAGCGCAGGCAGATCACACGGGGCCATCTGGCGGGTGCTGCGACGACTGAAACTGAGCATGTGCGTGACGATCTTCGCCGCCCGGGCGCCGGCCTGCTGGATGCCGTCGAGCAGCTGTGGCACTTCGCGCGCCTGCAGGTATTGGTTGACGGTCGACAGCTCGATGCCGATCTGCTCGGCCTGCTCCAGGTTCTTCGGCAGTTCGGGGGACAGCCGACGGCGGATATTCTGCACGTTGTGCAGGATCGCGCCGAGCGGGTTGTTGATTTCGTGGGCCATGCCCGCGGCGAGGCCACCGACAGAAAGCATTTTCTCCGACTGCACCATCATTTCTTCAAGGGACAGGCGCTGGGTGATGTCGTCGATGCGGATCACCACGCCACGCCCGGCGCCGCCCATCAGCGGATAGAAGGTCAGGGCATAGTGGCGGGGTTCATCGTCCTTGACCCAGGTCACGCGCTCGATCTTGGCCACCGTGTGCTGCTCGACGGTTTGCTTGAGCTGCGGCAGAAAGGGCTTGAGCGGTTCGAAGGCGAGGAAGATCGGCTGGTTCAGGGCTTCGTCCAGGCGCGTGCCGGAAAGGGCGCTGGCTTCCTGGTTCCACTGCGTCACGTAAAGCTGCTCGTCGAGGGCGATCAGCGCCGATGGCATGGAGTCGATGATGCTGTTGAGGTAATTCTGAAAACCCGTGAGTTTTTTCTCGATCTTGCTCCGCACCTGGACTTCGAGTTCCAGCTTGCGATTGGTGTGGCGGGTTTCTTCGGCCAGGCCCTGGGCCTGGGCGTACGCGGCCTGGGAGTCGTCACGGGCGCGCTTGAGTTGCTGCTCCCGGGCCTCGATCCGCGAGAGCATGGTGTTGAACGCTTCGGCCAGGCTGCCGATTTCATCGTGATTGCCCCGGGAGGCGCGCAGGGCATAGTTCTCCTCCCGGGTCACCTGCCGGGACAGTTCCTCCAGCTGATGAATTGGCCGGGTGATCAGGCGTTTGATCTGTCGTGCGATGACCAGCCACAGCAACACGCTGAAAATCAGGATCCCGAGGCTCGCGGTCAGGGTCCCGGTATAGAACGCCATGGGCAGCTCGCTGCTGGCCACCAGCAGCAGGTGGCCGGGGGCGGTGCCGGGGCGGGGCAGGGTGATGACCTGGTTGCTGCGAAATTCGGTGACTTGCCAGGATTCGATTCGCCGGTAGCGCTTGGGCAGGCTCAGGTGATCACCATGTTGCAACTGCGCCAGGCGCTCGCCCTTGCCGTCATACAGAGCCGCAGCGCGTAGCGGTGAATAACTGTCGAGCTCATCGAGCAAGCGTTGGGCGCTTTGCGGCGACTGCAGCGCCTCGGCCACCAGGCTCGGGTTGGAGATCAGTCGGCCGATGGTCTGCAGGGCCTGAGGCGCCATGCTTTCCTGGGAGATGTAGTAGGCGGCGCTGATGAAGGTCAGGTTGGCAACCAGCAGTACAGTGGTCAACAGCACCAACAGGGCGGCCAGCAGTTTCTGGCCGACAGGGAGGTTTTCAAGACGCTGGCGCAATGGCATCAGGTTTATCGCTGCAAAGGAACAAGTGGCCAGCGTAGCCGCTGCTCAGTCGCTGGGCAATCCAAGGCTGTGCAGGCGCGCGATCAACCTCGACTCAAGCTGATTGAGGTGCGGCAGGTTCAGTTGATGCCGTGCGGCGACTTTACAGGCATGGCCCAGCAGGTAACTGATTTCGGTGCGGCGCCGGTTGTTGACGTCCTGGTACATCGAGGAGTAGTTGGCAGCGGTGGCGTGGATCACCCGTTCAACTTCATGTTGCAGGTTTTGCGCAGCCGCCGGCTGGCCGCAACGTTCAAGCAGTTCGCTCAGTTCACCGCACAGCGTGGCGACTTCGCAGTGGTGCTCCTGCAGCCCGCCATTGCGGCAATCGTGCAGCACTGTCAACGGATTGATCGCGCAGTTGAGTGCCAGCTTGCGCCACAACCGGGTGAGGATGTCGGTGCTCCACTCATGGGGAATGCCCGCGGCATCGAGGTCGTCCAGCCAGATCGGTGCGACGGGGTGGCTGGCATCCCCCAGCCAGGTAAACCCGTGCCCGGCAAAGACGACACGCCAGTCACCGTCGCGAAAGGCGCCTTCAGTGCTTGACGCATAAATGCAGCGCGCCTGCGGTACTTGCGCCGCCACGGCGTCCTGGCTACCCAGGCCGTTCTGCAGCAGGATCAGTTCGGCGCCGGGCGACATTCGGTGCGCGAGCTGTGCCACGGCCTGTTCTGCATCGTAGGCCTTGCAGGCGACCAGTAGACGATGGATGGGCTCTTGGCTGTCGGGTGTTTCGGCGGGCACCGGGAAACGCAGTTCTGCACCCTGTTCGACCAGCGTCAGACCGCCAGCCGCCTGATACGCCTGCAGTCGCGTGGTATCGCGCAGGATCAGTCGCACTGGCACTGCGGCCCGCGCCAGGCGGGTGGCCCACAACGTGCCGAGGCTGCCGGCGCCGAGAACATGCCAGGTGGTGGACATCAGCTTTTTGCTCTGTTTAAGGCGCGCATGGGAGGCTCGCAGTGAATGATCGGAAAGACCCGTTATAATCAGCGCGGATTTTAACCGCAAGCCAGGCGTGCTCCATCGTGATCGAGCGCGCCCTATTTATTGGAGAGATTACATGCCGTCGTTCGACGTGGTATCCGAACTGGACAAACACGAAGTCACCAACGCGGTCGAGAACGCCGTCAAGGAGCTCGATCGTCGTTATGACCTGAAAGGCAAAGGCAGCTTCGAGTTCAAGGAAAAGGACCTGACCGTCAACCTGACCGCTGAAGCGGATTTCCAGCTCGAGGCGATGATCGAGATCCTCAAGCTGGCCCTGGTCAAGCGCAAGATCGATGTGCAGTGCCTTGAGGTCAAGGATGCATTCGCATCGGGCAAGCTGATGAAGCAGGAAGCCGTCCTCAAGGAAGGCATCGACAAAGAGCTGGCGAAGAAAATCGTCGCTCACGTCAAGGACGCCAAGCTGAAGGTGCAAGCCGCCATTCAGGGTGAGCAAGTGCGTATCACCGGCAAGAAACGTGACGACCTGCAGGAAGCCATTGCAGTGCTGCGTGCCAAGGAATTCGGCATGCCGCTGCAGTTCAACAACTTCCGCGATTAACGTATACGGCGGGAACCTCCAGGCGTTTTCGGCGTCCGAGGCCCAAGCAACGGCAGAAACGATCGATCCGGACAGGGTTGGTCTTTCTGCCGCTTTATTTTTCGCGTGCCGGGTAGCCGGAAAAATGCAGGAGAAAGCAGATGGACTTAAATGCTGAAGTAGACAACCTGGTCAGGGTGTCCCAATCCTGGATCCCGATGATAATGGAATATGGCAGCCGTGTGCTGTTGGCGGTCATCACCCTGGCTATCGGCTGGTGGTTGATCAACAAGGTCACGCAAAAGCTCGGTGGCCTGATTGCCCTGCGTAACGCCGACCTTGCGCTGCAAGGCTTTATCAGCAGCCTGGCGAACATCATTCTCAAGATCCTGCTGGTCGTCAGCGTGGCGTCGATGATCGGTGTGGAAACCACGTCGTTCGTGGCGGCGATCGGTGCGGCAGGCCTGGCCATCGGCCTGGCCTTGCAGGGCAGCCTGGCGAACTTCGCCGGCGGCGTGCTGATTCTGTTGTTCCGTCCGTTCCGTATCGGTGACTGGATCGAAGCCCAGGGTGTGGCGGGTACCGTCGACAGCATCCAGATTTTCCACACGGTGCTGCGCACCGGCGACAACAAAACCATCATCGTGCCTAACGGCAATCTGTCGAACGGCATCATCACCAACACCAACCGTCAACCGACCCGCAAGGTGGTGTTCGATGTGGGTGTCGATTACGAAGCGGACCTGCAAAAGGCCCGTGAAGTCTTGCTGGAACTGGCCAAGGATCCGCGCGTGCTGCTCGACCCGGCGCCGCAGGCAGTCATTTCGACCTTGGGTGACAGTTCGATCACTGTTTCCCTGCGTGTCTGGGTGAAGACAGCGGATTACTGGGACGTGATGTTCATGTTTAACGAACAGTCCCGTGACCGGTTGAAAACGGCAGGTATTGACATTCCATTTCCTCAGCGTGTAGTTCGCGTGGTTCAGGAAGCGGCAATACAGTAAGCCTGTTTGTTAGTTGTTACATGAACCCAGGAGGCGGATAGTCTCTTGGGTTTTTTTGTGACTGTTGATGAGTTCATTGAAAAAAGTATTAACGTTATGCGCGCAAGTTGCTTGCGGCAGTGTTTGCTGTGTGGCAGGCATAAAAAAACCGCCCACCTGAAGAGGTGGGCGGTTTCTTGATCTACAGACTACCAGTCTTACACCCTGATTACAGGATGTTCAGTGGGTACTCGATGATCAGACGGGTGTCGTAGTTGTCACGCGAATAAGCGGCGTACGCGCCGTTCGCGCGGTAGTTGGCGAAACGAGCACGGAAAGACAGGTCTTTGGCCGGGCCTTCTTGCACAACGTACTTGGACTCAATGTTCCACTCGTTTTCTTTACCTTCGCCAGCGTTTTCAACCTTGATGTTGTTACCCATTACGTAACGGGTCATGAAGCTCAAGCCCGGTACACCGTAGGTAGCCATGTTCAGGTCATAGCGAGCTTGATAGGATTTCTCCTCGCGGCCCACGAAGTCGGAGATCTGGATGGAGTTGGAAACGAAGATGGTGCTGTTGCCGTCAACGCCGTAGTAGTAAGCGTTGTCACCGCTGGACTGCTGGTAAGCCAGGGTGAATTTGTGGGCACCGATGCTGTAAGCAGCAGCCAGGGACCACAGGTTGTTGTCTACGCCTTGGTGGCCGTCGCCGCCGTCTTCGACAGAGCCGAGGGCCATAAACGAGTCACCACGTTTATCGCCGTTGGTTTTATAACCGTTCAGGTCGAAGTTCAGGGACTGCTCGTCATTGATCGGCAGGGTCCAGTTCAGGTTGACGTAGTACTTCTTGAAGTACTCTTCAGCATCCGACGCAGCGACGGCACCGGTGAAGTTGTCGGTGAAAGCGTAGCTGGCGCCGAAGATGTTGATGCCGCCGCTTATGCCTTCGCCGTGGTTTCCATTTTCATCTGAAATACCGCCAACGGTGTCATGACCCATACCGGTTTGGGCGCTCAGTGCGGTGAAGCGACCGGCGCTCAGTTCCAAGCCTTTGATTTCCTTGCTGGTCAGCAAGGTGCCTTCAGCAACTTCTGGCAGCATGCGGCTGTCATCGGTAGCGAACACAGGGCTGGCAACGAATTGGCGACCGTATTTCAGAACAGTGTCGGAGAGACGCAGTTTGACTGCACCGCCAACCTTGCCCTGGGATTTTTCAGGGTTGTTGTCGCTGTCGACTGCGAACAGGCCGTTACCACGGTGACCAGTACCGCCGTCGAGTTTGACCGAGCCCATCGCCATTGCGTCGAGGCCGAAACCTACGATGCCTTGAGTGAAGCCCGACTCGTAAGTCAGCAGTTGGCTGAGACCGGAGTCCTGGCGATAGCCGGAGGTTGCGTTGTTACTTGCACCGTTCTTGTAGTCGCGGTTCATGTACTCAAAACGGGTTTTGAGTTTCAGGCTCGAATCATCGATGAAACCCTTGGACTCGTCCTGGGACGACGCCACTGCGAACTGCGAGGTACCAGCTGCAACAGCCAGTGCGATCATGCTCCACTTCATCACGCGCATCGTGATTTGCTCCTTTGGTTTTTAGAAGAGTACTGCCGTCCCACCTGTTTTATTATCTGGGCGGCTCTTTCTTTTTGTGTCGGCGCAAACTTATATCACGCCGGCAATGTTGGCGATACTTGCGCATCTATCCTTTCAGCTTCTTTACGACCCTGTCGTAAACGGCTAGCTAGATGTCGCAAATTTACAGCCCCGATGCAACCGGACTGACAACTTTAGTGCTGTTTTTCTGGGCTGGCGCATCGATAAAAAGAGTCCCTGGTGAAACGTTTGAATCTCCATCGGGCTACCCTGCCACTGTTTTTGTTGGTCTTGAGACTGCCTGCTTCCCGCGGTGCCTCATAGACGATGTGGGTAACAATGCAACAAACGTGCACAAATCAGAACTCCACCGATTTTTTTTCTGTCTGGCTGCCTGGTGCGGTAAAAACCTCATAAAACCGGGGGTTCATGCTTCTTTACTTCGGGCTTGACGCCGTGGTTGGCATCGTGTCTCAGCCTCCTGCCTGTCCGCGTGACATGTAAAAGCGTTACCGGTTCACCCGCCATTGAGTAAATGGCGGATATGCGAAGCACTCAGCGTAGACGTACTGTGCGGTTTTGGTGCAAAAAATTTCAATGACTGTCTGATTTCAAACAGTCGGGCGTTTTTGCATTGCGTGAACAAGCTGTGGTTTTCTGGTCATTTCGGCGTTTTTTACCCTGCGCTGGTTTGGTATTGGTGCGTTTTCGCAGGAACTGTCTCATCTCGGGGCGCGCTTGTGCCATTTGTAGACCCCGACGGGCGCATGCAGTGGTTCGCTGTGAAGCTGGCAGGGTATGCTGCCGTTCAGTGGCCTGGCGTACGATCTATCCGGATGGACGCTAAGCTGAAAAATGAAGACCTGGCGGGAGTATGCGCAGTGTTCGCTTTAGATCCACGACTTCAACAAGACACACTACAGATCGGCGATTTCCCACTTTGTCGGTTGCTGTTGTCCAATGATTCGAACTACCCCTGGTTCATCCTTGTGCCACGCAGGGACGATATCAGCGAGATATTTCAGTTAAGTGGCGCCGATCAGCTGCAGCTATGGCAGGAAACGACTGCGTTGGCAGAGTTGCTCAAGGACTCGTTCGATGCCGACAAGCTGAACGTCGCTGCCCTGGGTAACGTGGTCAGTCAGTTGCACATGCATGTGATCGTGCGCAAGCATGAAGACGCGGCCTGGCCGGCACCGATCTGGGGCAAGCATCCGGCCAAGCCGTACAGTGCAGAGCAGGTCTCGGCGATTCGCGAACGGCTGCGCCTGGTGTTGACCGATGATTTCAAGTTTGTGGAGGGTTGAGCCATGAGCCTCGAAGAGCGCGTAACCGATCTTGAAAGCCGGCTGGCATTTCAGGATGACACCATCCAGGCGTTGAACGATGTCCTGGTGGCGCAGCAGCGGGTCGTCGAGCGCCTGCAGCTGCAAATGGCCGCGCTGCTCAAGCGGCAAGAGGAAATGGTCGGCCAGTTCGAGTCTTTCGAAGAAGAAGCGCCGCCACCGCATTACTAGTAGAAGCGCTTGTAAAAAAAAGTGCAGGCATAAAAAAACCGCGAACATGTTCGCGGTTTTTTTTTATTGCCTTTGATCAGCGTCGCGGCAGGGCGGCGATGACGTCTTCGGCTTGCAGGCCTTTGTCACGATTCATGACGGAGAACTCGACGCGCTGGCCTTCGACCAGGACGCGATGACCTTCACCGCGAATGGCCCGGAAGTGCACGAAAATATCGTCGCCGGAGTCGCGGGAAATAAAGCCGAAGCCTTTGGAGGTGTTGAACCACTTGACGGTCCCGGTATCGCGGTTGCTCATGTCGTAGCTAGGCGAAGCGGTGGCCGGTGACGATTTGTAGAAGCTGATGGCCAGGTGCAGGGCGACTGCGACCAGGGCTGCAACCAGGCTGAACAGCACGGCAGGCTGGCCGGCAATCACTGGCATTGGCGCGATCAGTGTCAGGGTTTGCAGGACGACAGCCAGCACCAGCAGGGCGCTGACCAGATTCTGCAGTTGATGGCGCGGGCCTTTGTTCCAGTAAGGGATAACCGGGGCAAGCGTCAGGTTGAGCAGGCCAAAAAAGGCCAGGTACAAGGCGTCGGGTTGTTGCAGGTAAGGCAGGGCTTCGGATCGCAGGCTAGGGATGAAGGACAGCAGCAAGGCCGCTGCGCCTATCAGCAGGTGGACGATTTTCAACATTTTGATTAACTCACGTTAAGACAGCTCACAAGGAAGAGCTGATGGCGCACGGTTCGCTTCGGGATAAATAGAGGCGTTGGACACGTACCCGGTATCAGCCTATGCGCAGCGCCCGAAAAAATAGGCACTGACGACACGCTGCCTATTTAACAGCAAAGCTGCAGCCTACTCAAATCAAGGAGTCCAGCGGTCTTGCGAGCGCCCGGCGGGGCGTCCGGGCTGCAGCCTGGCGGCAGGCTTGCTAGAGTGGTCCTGCACCTGTTGGATGAACTTCATCACCTTTAGGGGAAAAACATGGCAATCGATATCGGTATCAGTGAAGAGGACCGCAAGTCCATCGTCGAAGGACTTTCGCGCCTGCTGTCGGACACCTATGTGCTCTACCTGAAAACCCATAACTTCCATTGGAACGTCACCGGCCCGATGTTCCGCACCCTGCATTTGATGTTCGAGGAGCAATATAACGAGTTGGCCTTGGCGGTCGATTCGATTGCCGAGCGAATTCGCGCACTCGGATTCCCGGCGCCCGGCGCCTATTCCATTTACGCGCGGCTGTCGTCAATCAAGGAAGAAGAAGGCGTGCCGGCTGCCGAAGACATGATCAGGCAACTGGTGGCGGGGCAGGAGGCAGTCACGCGCACCGCCCGGGGGATTTTCCCGTTGCTCGATAAAGTCAGCGACGAACCTACGGCTGACTTGCTGACCCAGCGCATGCAGGTTCATGAGAAAACCGCGTGGATGCTCCGCGCGCTGCTGGACCAATGATAAGTCGGCGCGTGGATGACATTGCTGTTCGCGCGCCCCCCTTCCGTCAGAAGGGCGGCCTGTTGCTTGAGCGAATTTTCGCGCGTTGCTGTGGGGAAAGTGCCGGACTAGGACGCTCTCCCTGATCCGCCTTCCGTTGTTGGCTTATCCTACGCGGATGGTCATAAAGTCATCTGGCTATAACTTTGCCCTGGCGTTTTTATAAGCATTCAAATTGCTTTTATAGAAACCGCAAATGGCAAAGGAGTGTCAGCGATATGGAATATGAAGGCAGGAGAGATGAGGGGCGGGGCGGACAGGCCAGGGATATAAGGGTCGATCCATTTGTCAGTGAGTTCGACATGGGGCTGGCCCGGCCGTTGTCCCGATCGGTGCGATTGAATGGCTTTGCCACCTGCTTGCGGCTTGAGCAGGTGTATTGGGATATTTTGGCCGACATGGCCAGGGTCAATAGCTGTTCGGTCAGCGCGTTGCTGTCCCATGTCGATCGCCAGGTGCATTTGCGCCATGGCGGGGTGAGAAATTTCAGCGGGCTGGTGCGGGTGGTCTGTGTTGTCCACAGTCTCAAGGAGGGGCGTTGCCAGGTGGTGGCTTGAACCTGATGAATCAAAGGGCAGCGTGTCGATCTGTGCAGTCTTACGGCTGCACAGGCTGCATTTAATGGATATAATCCCGCTCTTTGCCGCAAAACCCAGCGTGCGCGGTAGCAATCTGATCGCCGAGACAACCCCCATGCCGATGTACGATTACCAATGTGCTTCCTGTGGTCATCAGTTGGAAGCCATTCAAAAGATCAGCGATGCACCGTTGGTCGACTGCCCTGCGTGCCAGGCGCCAGAGCTTAAGAAGATGCTGTCCATGCCAGGCTTCCGCCTCAGCGGCACCGGCTGGTACGAGACCGATTTCAAGACCGGTTCCAAGAAGAACCTGGCCGGCGGCGACAAAGCTGACTAGGGTCCGGGACCTGAGTTGAACCACACGCGCGAGCTCTTGCGTCATCCATCAGTGGAGCGACGCAAGGTCTGCAACCGAATGTCGAATTACGAGAAGTGAAACCACTACCATGATGCGCAGCCATTATTGCGGCCAACTGAACGAAAGCCTGGAAGGCCAGGAAGTTACCCTTTGCGGATGGGTCCACCGTCGCCGTGACCACGGTGGGGTGATTTTCCTCGATATCCGTGATCGTGACGGTCTGGCCCAGGTGGTGTTCGACCCGGACCGCGCTGAAACCTTCGCCGTTGCCGACCGTGTGCGCAGCGAATACGTGGTTAAGGTCACCGGCAAGGTTCGCCTGCGTCCGGCCGGCGCCACCAACGCCAACATGGCGTCGGGCATGATCGAAATCCTGGGCTATGAATTGGAAGTGCTGAACGAGTCGGAAACCCCGCCGTTCCCGCTGAACGAGTTCTCCGACGTTGGCGAAGAAACCCGCCTGCGCTATCGCTTCCTGGATCTGCGTCGTCCGGAAATGGCCGAGAAGCTGCGTCTGCGTTCGCGCATGACCACCAGCATCCGCCGCTTCCTCGACGAGAACGGCTTCCTCGACGTCGAAACGCCGATCCTGACTCGCGCCACCCCGGAAGGTGCGCGTGATTACCTGGTGCCAAGCCGTACCCACGCCGGTTCGTTCTTCGCCCTGCCGCAATCGCCACAGCTGTTCAAGCAACTGCTGATGGTGGCCGGCTTCGACCGCTACTACCAGATCGCCAAGTGCTTCCGTGACGAAGACCTGCGTGCTGACCGCCAGCCGGAATTCACCCAGATCGACATCGAGACCAGCTTCCTCGATGAAAAAGAGATCATGGGCCTGACCGAACAAATGATCCGCAACCTGTTCAAGGAAGTGCTGGGTCTGGAATTCGGCGAGTTCCCGCACATGACTTTCGAAGAAGCCATGCGCCGCTACGGTTCCGACAAGCCAGACCTGCGTAACCCGCTGGAACTGGTGGACGTTGCCGACCAGCTCAAGGAAGTCGACTTCAAGGTGTTCAGCGGCCCGGCCAACGACCCTAAATGCCGCATTGCCGCGCTGCGCGTTCCAGGCGGGGCAAGCATGCCGCGCAAGCAGATCGACGATTACACCAAGTTTGTCGGTATCTACGGTGCCAAGGGCCTGGCGTACATCAAGGTCAACGAGCGCGCCAAAGGCGTCGAAGGCCTGCAGTCGCCAATCGTGAAGAACATTCCTGAAGCCAACCTCAACGTGATCCTCGATCGCGTCGGTGCGGTCGATGGCGATATCGTGTTCTTCGGTGCCGATAAAGCCAAGATCGTCAGCGAAGCCCTGGGCGCGCTGCGGATCAAGCTCGGCCACGACCTGGAGCTGCTGACCTGCAAGTGGGCGCCGATGTGGGTCGTCGACTTCCCGATGTTCGAAGAGAACGACGACGGCAGCTTCACCGCGTTGCACCACCCGTTCACCGCGCCGAAATGCACCCCGGCAGAGCTGGAAGCCAACCCGGCTGGCGCCCTGTCCCGTGCCTACGACATGGTATTGAACGGTACCGAGCTGGGTGGCGGTTCGATCCGTATCCACCGTAAAGAGATGCAACAGTCGGTGTTCCGTCTGCTGGGTATCAACGAAGCGGAACAGGAAGAGAAGTTCGGCTTCCTGCTCGACGCCCTGAAATACGGCGCGCCGCCGCACGGTGGCCTGGCCTTCGGTCTGGACCGTCTGGTGATGTTGATGACCGGCGCCCAGTCGATCCGTGAAGTGATCGCCTTCCCGAAAACCCAGAGCGCGGCGGACGTCATGACTCAGGCACCGGGTCAGGTCGATGCCAAGGCATTGCGCGAACTGCACATTCGTCTGCGCGAAACGCCCAAGGCAGAGTAAGGCTCACCTGAAGGGCGCATCTTCGGATGCGCCCTTTCTGTATACGTAGAGCACCTCAAGATTTTTTGTTTGTCGGCCGGCGCGATGCAGCGTGGCGGGCAATGTGTCAAAGAGAATTCGGAGCGAGTTATGGCAGGTCATTCCAAGTGGGCGAACATCAAGCACCGCAAAGAACGTCAGGATGCCAAAAAGGGCAAGATATTCACCAAGTGGATTCGTGAGCTGACCGTCGCGGCCCGTCAAGGTGGTGGCGATCCAGGCTCCAACCCGCGCCTGCGCCTGGCGCTGGACAAGGCCCTTGGGGCGAACATGAGTCGCGACATCATCGACCGGGCGGTAGCCCGTGGTGCCGGTGCTGCCGATACCGACGACATGGTCGAGCTGACCTACGAAGGCTACGGCCCGGGTGGCGTGGCGGTGATGGTCGAGTGCATGACCGACAACCGCAATCGCACCGCGGCCGCGGTTCGTCACGCGTTCAGCAAGTGCGGCGGCAACCTCGGCACCGATGGTTCGGTGGCCTACCTGTTCGAGCGCAAGGGGCAGATTTCCTTCGCCCAGGGCGTCGACGAAGACGCACTGATGGAAGCGGCCATGGAAGCCGATGCCGATGACGTGGTGACCAATGAAGACGGTTCCATCGATGTCTTCACCTCGTTTGCCGGGTTCTATTCCGTGCGTAATGCGCTTGAAGCGGCCGGTTTCAAGGGTGATGACGCAGAAATCGTCATGCTGCCGACCACCAGTGCCGAACTGGACCTGGAAGGGGCGGAGAAAGTCCTCAAGCTGATCGATATGCTCGAAGACCTGGATGACGTGCAGAACGTCTACTCCAACGCGGACATTCCGGAGTCGGTCGCCGCACAGCTCGGTTAAGGGCAACCAGGATCCTTTGTGGGAGCGAGCCTGCTCGCGAATGCGGATTTTCAGGCAACATCGTTGCTGAATATGAAACCGCTTTCGCGAGCAGGCTCGCTCCCACATTTGTTATTCACTGTATTGAATATCGTGCTTTTACTGAATCCACAGGCGTTATGACTTTAATTCTTGGTATCGACCCCGGTTCGCGCATTACCGGCTATGGCGTGGTGCGCGATACCGGTCGTGGCTGTGAGTACGTGGCCTCCGGTTGCATCCGCACCGGTGCGGGCGAGCTGCATGAGCGCCTGCAGATCGTTTATCGCGGCGTACGGGAAATCATCCAGACCTACGGTCCCGTCACCATGGGCATCGAAAAAGTGTTCATGGCCCGTAATGCCGATTCCGCCCTGAAGCTGGGGCAGGCCCGTGGGGCGGCCATTGTGGCTGGCGCGGAAGAAAACCTGGAAATCGCCGAATACACGGCCACCCAGGTCAAGCAAGCTGTGGTCGGCACCGGTGCGGCGAATAAAGAGCAGGTGCAGATGATGGTCATGCACATGTTGAAGCTGACCAGTAAACCGCAAATCGACGCCTCCGATGCCCTGGCCATTGCGATTTGCCATGCGCACACCCGCTCCAGCCTGTTGCCCCATGGCCTGGGTGCGGCACGCAGTCGTGGCGGGCGCCTGCGTCTCTGATAGCATCAGCAATCAATTTTCTGGAATGAGGGGCATGCGCCTGGGTTGTCGGCGCAAAACCCTTGTTCTGTCAGTCGCTGGCCCAGGGCTGGCCAACGCTCAAGGATCTGTAACGTGATTGGACGCTTGCGCGGCACACTGGCTGAAAAACAGCCGCCGCACCTGATTCTGGATGTAAATGGCCTGGGGTATGAGCTTGAAGTGCCCATGACCACGCTTTATCGCCTGCCGCCGGTCGGTGAACCGCTGACACTGCACACCCATCTGGTCGTACGCGAAGACGCGCAGTTACTCTATGGCTTCGTCGGCAAGCGTGAGCGAGACTTTTTTCGCGAACTGATCCGTCTCAATGGTGTAGGGCCGAAACTGGCCCTGGCCTTGATGTCGAGCCTGGAAGTCGACGAGCTGGTGCGTTGCGTGCAGTCCCAGGACACCTCGGCCCTGACCAAGGTGCCGGGCGTGGGCAAGAAAACCGCCGAACGCCTGTTGGTGGAGCTCAAGGATCGCTTCAAGGCCTGGGAAACCGTACCGGCCATGTTTGCCCTGGTACCCAACCAGCCGGATGCCCCTGCGCCGGTCAATACTGCCGAAAACGACGCGGTCAGCGCGCTGATCTCCCTGGGCTACAAGCCGCAGGAAGCCAGCAAGGCGATTTCCGCGATCAAGGAGAAAGGCTTGAGCAGCGAAGACCTGATTCGTCGTGCCCTGAAGGGAATGATCTAAGTGATTGAAGCTGATCGTCTGATCGCCGCCACGGGTGCCCCCCGTGATCGCGAGGAAATCCAGGACCGGGCGATTCGCCCCGTCAGCCTGGCCGAGTACATTGGCCAGCCGACCGTTCGCGAGCAAATGGAGCTGTTCATCCAGGCTGCCCGCGGGCGTAGCGAGTCCCTGGACCACACCTTGATCTTCGGCCCGCCGGGTCTGGGCAAGACCACCCTGGCCAATATCATCGCCCAGGAAATGGGCGTGTCGATCAAGAGCACATCGGGGCCGGTCCTCGAGCGTCCGGGCGACCTGGCGGCGCTGCTGACCAACCTCGAGCCACACGACGTGCTGTTCATCGATGAAATCCATCGCTTGTCGCCGATTGTCGAGGAAGTGCTGTACCCGGCCATGGAGGACTTCCAGCTCGACATCATGATCGGCGAAGGGCCAGCCGCGCGGTCGATCAAGCTGGATCTGCCGCCGTTCACCCTGGTCGGCGCGACCACGCGGGCGGGGATGCTGACCAACCCGTTGCGTGACCGTTTCGGCATCGTCCAGCGCCTGGAGTTCTACAGCAACGCCGACCTGTCGACGATTGTCAGTCGCTCGGCGAACATCCTCGGCTTGCCACTGGACCCGGAGGGCGCCTTCGAAATCGCCCGGCGTGCCCGCGGTACGCCGCGTATCGCCAACCGCTTGCTGCGCCGGGTGCGGGACTTCGCGCAAGTGCGTGCCAAGGGCCATATCACCAAGCCGATCGCCGACCTGGCCCTGAACCTGCTGGACGTCGATGAACGTGGCTTCGATCACCAGGATCGACGCCTGCTGCTGACCATGATCGAGAAGTTCGATGGCGGGCCGGTGGGGGTGGACAGCCTGGCGGCGGCCATCAGCGAAGAGCGTCACACCATTGAAGACGTGCTGGAACCCTACCTGATCCAGCAGGGCTACATCATGCGTACACCGCGGGGGCGGGTGGTGACCCGGCATGCGTACCTGCACTTCGGCTTAAACATTCCGTCACGATTGGGCGAAATGCCCGTGGTAGACGAGTTCCTTGATGCCGTGGACGATTAATTAACATTGCGAGCTGATTTTTTCGGGCAAAGTGTGGTCCCAGCACCGTACTTTTGCGCGAAAGCCGCAGAACATTGAAAAACAGTTGCCTGGCCGGATTGGCAACCCGAGGAGTAAGCACTAGAGTATGCGCGCGCAAAACGGGCTTGAGCCTTTCGCACATCGTTGTCGCGTTTATTACGAGGACACCGATGCGGGCGGCATCGTGTATTACGTCAATTACCTCAAGTTTATGGAACGGGCTCGAACCGAGCGGCTACGAGAGCTGGGCTTTGCCCAATCGCAGCTTGCCGGAGAGGACCTGTTGTTCGTCGTGCATTCCAGCGAAGCGCGCTACCACGCGCCGGCGCGACTGGATGACGAGCTGCTGGTAAGCGCTGAAGTAGTCGAATTGAACCGTGCCAGCTTGCGCTTCAAGCAGCAGGTCAGGCGGGCCACGGATGATGTACTGCTCTGTGAGGGGCAGTTTCTGGTGGCCTGTGTGCGCACTGAAAGTTTAAAACCCCGGGCCATTCCCGAAGCTCTGCGAGCGGCCTTTGCCGCCGTGAGCGGCGCGGGTACACACTCAAAGCAGGAGATAAAGCGTGGAAGCTAACGTCGTCGACCATTCCTCCATGTGGAGCCTGGTCAGCAATGCCAGTATCGTGGTGCAACTGGTAATGCTGACCCTGGTAGCCGCATCGGTGACCTCATGGATCATGATCTTTCAGCGCAGCAACCTGCTGCGCGCCGGTCGACGCGCCCTGGAGAGCTTCGAAGAGCGCTTCTGGTCGGGTATCGACCTGTCCAAACTCTACCGTCAGGCGGGCAGCAACCCGGACCCGGATTCCGGTGTCGAGCAGATCTTCCGTGCCGGCTTCAAGGAATTCTCCCGTCTGCGCCAGCAGCCAGGCGTTGACCCGGAAGCGGTCATGGAAGGCGTGGCCCGTGCCATGCGCGTTGCCATTTCCCGCGAAGAAGAAAAGCTCGAGCAGAGCCTGCCGTTCCTCGCCACCGTCGGCTCCGTGAGCCCGTACATCGGTCTGTTCGGTACCGTCTGGGGCATCATGAACTCCTTCCGTGGCCTGGCGACTGCCCAGCAAGCCACCCTGGCCACCGTGGCACCCGGTATCGCCGAAGCCCTGATCGCCACCGCGATCGGTCTGTTCGCCGCCATTCCAGCCGTTATCGCTTACAACCGTTTTGCTGCCCGCAGCGAAACCTTGCTGGGCCGTTACTACACCTTCGCCGACGAATTCCAGGCGATCCTGCACCGCAAAGTGCACACCAGCGAAGAATAAGCAGGTAATTTCCAATGGCTTTAATCGCTCGAGCTCGCAAAAAGCGCAAGCCGGTCGCCGAGATGAACGTGGTGCCCTACATCGACGTGATGTTGGTGCTGCTGGTCATCTTCATGGTGACCGCGCCAATGCTCAATCAGGGCGTGAAAGTTGATCTGCCCAAGGTTTCCAGCGAAGCCTTGCCGCAGGACAACAACACCCAGGTCCTGACCATTTCGATCAAGGCTGACAAGACCTACTACTGGAACCTTGGCAGCGAAGTCGACACAGAGAAGCAACAAGACCGCGCCATGACCCTGCCGCAGATGACTGACGCGGTGACCAAGATCATTCGCGTCGGCAACGAAGGCGGCAAGCGTACCCAGGTCTTCATTCGTGGCGACAAGAGCGTCGACTACGGGTCTGTCATGGGCGCGATGGGCGGGTTGCAGAAAGCCGGCGTCGGTAATGTTGGCTTGATTACCGAGGCGCCCTGATGCAGCAACAGCGAGAGCCGTCCGCCTCGGAAAGCTACTTCTGGCCTAGTGTCTGGGCGATTGGCTTGCACGTGCTGGTGTTCGGCATGCTGTTTGTCAGTTTTGCCTTCACTCCGGAGTTGCCGCCGGCCAAGCCGATTGTCCAGGCGACCCTGTACCAGCTGAAATCGAAAAGTCAGGCAACCACCCAGACCAATCAGAAGATTGCGGGTGAGGCGAAGAAATCCGCCGCGCGCCAGACCGAAGTCGAGCAGCTGGAACAGAAGAAGGTCGAACAGGAAGCGGTGAAAGCTGCGGAACAAAAGAAAGAAGAAGCGGCTCAAAAGGCCGAGGAAGCCAAGAAGGCCGACGAGTCGAAGAAAGCGGAAGAGGCGAAAAAGGCTGACGAGGCCAAGAAGGCCGACGAAGCCAAGAAAGCCGATGAAGCGAAGAAGACCGCCGAAGCCAAGAAGGCAGAAGAGAAACAATTGGCTGATATAGCCAAGAAGAAAGCGGAAGAGGAAGCCAAGAAGGCTGCTGAAGAAGAGGCCAAGAAAGCGGCCGCTGAAGAAGCGAAGAAAAAGATCGTCGAAGACGCGAAGAAGAAAGCCGCCGAAGACGCCAAGAAGAAAGCTGAAGCTGAAGAGGCGAAGAAGAAAGTCGCCGAAGAAGCGAAGAAGAAAGCTGCTGCCGATGCTGCGAAGAAGAAAGCGCAGGATGCGGCGCGTAAATCCGCCGAAGACAAGAAGGCTCAGGCCTTGGCAGATTTGCTTTCCGACACGCCGCAGCGTCAGCAGGCCTTGGCCGATGAGCAGGGCGACGAAGTCGCCGGCAGCTTCGATGACCTGATTCGATTGCGTGCAGCGGAAGGCTGGGCTCGTCCACCTTCGGCCCGCAAAGGCATGACGGTTCAGCTGCAAATCGGCATGTTGCCGGACGGTACGGTGACCTCGGTCAAGGTGCTCAAGTCCAGTGGCGACGGTCCGTTTGACGCTTCAGCCGTAGCGGCAGTGAAGAATATTGGACGTTTGACAGAAATGCAGGGAATGAAGCCGAGCGATTTTGCTCCGTATCGTTCATTCAAGATGACATTCACACCTGAGGATCTAGCCCCGTGAGAAACCTCCTTCGAGGAATGCTCGTCGTGATCTGCTGCATGGCAGGGATCGCGATGGCAGATGAGAAAAACATCCTAGTCACCAGCGGCACCGATCGGGCTACCCCGATCGCCGTCGTGCCGTTCGGCAACCAGGGCGGCAGCGTGCTGCCGGACGACATGGCGGAAATCATCGGTAACGACCTGCGCAACTCGGGTTACTACTCGCCGATTCCAAAACAGAACATGATCAGCCAGCCGAGCCAGGCGAGCGAAATCATCTTCCGTGACTTCAAGGCGCTGGGCGCCCAGTACGTCATGGTCGGCAGCATTGCGCCAGCGGGCGGTCGCCTGCAGGTTCAGTACGCCCTGTTCAACGTCGCCACCGAGCAACAAGTGCTCACCGGCAGCGTGTCGGGCAGTGTCGATCAGTTGCGCGACATGTCGCACTACATCGCCGACCAGTCGTTCGAAAAACTCACCGGCATCAAGGGTGCGTTCTCGACTCGCCTGCTGTACGTGACGGCCGAGCGCTTCTCCGAAAAGAACACGCGTTACACGCTGCAACGTTCGGACTATGACGGTGCCCGTGCCGTGACCCTGCTGCAATCGCGCGAGCCGATCCTGTCGCCGCGTTTCGCTCCCGATGGCAAGCGTATCGCCTACGTCTCGTTCGAGCAGAAGCGTCCGCGCATCTTCATGCAGAACATCGACACCGGTCGCCGTGAGCAGATCACCAACTTCGAAGGCCTGAACGGCGCGCCAGCCTGGTCGCCGGATGGCAATCGCCTGGCATTCGTACTGTCGAAAGACGGTAACCCGGACATCTACGTGATGAACCTGGGTTCGCGCTCGATCAGTCGCGTCACCAACGGTCAGGGCATCAACACCGAACCGTTCTGGGGCAAGGATGGTTCGACCATCTACTTCACCTCCGACCGTGGCGGCAAGCCGCAGATCTACAAGACCAGCGCTGGTGGCGGTGGTGCCGAGCGCGTGACTTTCGTGGGTAACTACAACGCCAACCCTAAACTGTCGGCCGATGAAAAGACCCTGGTGATGATCCATCGTCAGGAAGGTTTCACCAATTTCAAGGTGGCGGCCCAGGATTTGCAGCGCGGTAGCGTAAAAATCCTCACTGATAGCACTCTGGACGAGTCGCCTACTGTCGCGCCCAACGGCACCATGGTAATCTACGCCACCCGCCAGCAGGGCCGGGGAGTCTTGATGCTCGTGTCTATCAATGGACGCGTAAGGCTCCCGCTTCCTACCGCTCAAGGCGAAGTCAGAGAACCTTCCTGGTCCCCTTACCTGAACTGACGCGGCGCTATACGTTGTACTTAACACACTGGGGTTCATTAGGAGTTTCACGATGGAAATGCTGAAGTTTGGTAAATTTGCTGCGCTGGCACTGGCCATGGCTGTAGCTGTAGGTTGCTCGTCCAAAGGCGGCGACAATGCCGGTGAAGGCGCGGTAGATCCAAACGCTGGTTACGGCGCAAACACTGGTGCAGTTGACGGCTCCCTGAGCGAAGAAGCTGCACTGCGCGCTATCACCACTTTCTACTTCGAATACGACAGTTCGGACCTGAAGCCAGAAGCCATGCGCGCTCTGGACGTTCACGCCAAAGACCTGAAAGCAAACGGCGCTCGCGTTGTTCTGGAAGGCAACACCGACGAACGTGGTACTCGTGAGTACAACATGGCACTGGGCGAGCGTCGTGCGAAAGCCGTTCAGCGCTACCTGGTACTGCAAGGTGTTTCCCCAGCTCAGCTGGAACTGGTTTCCTACGGCGAAGAGCGTCCAGTTGCTACCGGCAACGACGAGCAGTCCTGGGCTCAAAACCGTCGCGTCGAACTGCGTAAGTAATTCGTCATGCGAACGTGCCGTCGTGCTGTAACTGTTCTGGCTCTCAGCCTTGCGCCGCTTGCGGCGTGGGCTGCGGTTCCTGTGGTCGAAAATGACTCCGGCTATAACAATAGCGGGACCAGTTATCCGCCTGCAGGTTACGGTACGAACGGCGCCTATGCCGGGGGAGGGGTTTCGGCCCCTGTCTCGGCACAGGGCGAGCTGTTCAACCAACTGCAATCCATGCAGCAACAGATCGAGCGCCAGCAAGGTGCGATCGAGGTTCTGCAAAATGATGTAGCGCGCATGAAGCAGGAAAGCCTGGAGCGATACCAGGATCTTGATCGGCGCATAGGTAGCGGTGTTGCACCTGCCGCGACGCCTGAAAATTCTTCCACCGGTGGCGATTTGAATGCCCCCGGTGCAGCAGCTGGCGCAGCTGCAGGTGCAGGAGCGGCAGCCGCTCAAGCACCCGCCGCGGGTAGCGAGCCGGCGGATCCGGCGAAGGAAAAGCTCTATTACGATGCTGCCTTCGACCTGATCAAGGCCAAGGATTTCGACAAGGCCAGCCAGGCTTTTGCCGCTTTCCTGCGCAAATACCCGAACAGCCAGTACGCGGGCAATGCCCAGTACTGGTTGGGCGAAGTGAACCTGGCCAAAGGCGATCTGCAAGGTGCAGGTCAGGCATTTGCCAAGGTTTCGCAGCTGTACCCCAAGCACGCCAAAGTGCCTGACTCGCTGTACAAGCTCGCTGATGTAGAGCGCCGCCTGGGTCATCCCGACAAGGTAAAAGGCATTCTGCAACAGGTGGTGGCCCAGTATCCGGGCACTTCCGCCGCTCAGCTGGCCCAGCGTGACCTGCAGAAAATGTAAGGGCTGCTTGACCCGCTTTGAAGAAACCCGCGCTTGCCGCGGGTTTTTTCGTTAGAATTCACGCCCATTTTATGAAACACGCTTTTTGGGGCCTGCGCATTGCCGGGGTTCCTTGAAGTGCCTGACGGAGGCGGACAGCCTGTTTAGCTGTTACGCCCGTGGCGACTATGCAAGACACATTGAGAATTACCGAAGTTTTTTACTCGTTGCAGGGTGAAACGCGGACTGCTGGCCTGCCCACTGTTTTTGTGCGCCTGACCGGTTGCCCTCTGCGTTGCCAATACTGCGACAGCGCCTACGCATTCACCGGTGGGACGATTCGCACCCTCGACGATATTCTCGAGCAGGTAGCCGGCTTTCGGCCGCGTTACGTCTGCGTCACGGGTGGCGAACCCCTGGCCCAGCCCAATGCCATTCCATTGCTCAAGCGCTTGTGCGATGCCGGTTACGAAGTGTCACTGGAAACCAGTGGCTCTATCGATATCTCGGCGGTAGATTCCCGGGTCAGTCGCGTTGTCGACCTGAAAACCCCGGGTTCGAAGGAAGCGCACCGCAACCGCTACGAAAACATCGAGCTGCTGACGCCCAACGATCAGGTGAAGTTTGTCATCTGCTCGCGGGAAGACTACGACTGGTCCGTGTCCAAGCTGATCCAGTACGGTCTGGACCAGCGCGCCGGTGAAGTCCTGTTCTCGCCAAGCCATCACGATCTCAATGCTCGAGACCTGGCGGACTGGGTGGTGGCGGACAACCTGCCAGTGCGTTTGCAATTGCAGCTGCATAAATATCTTTGGAACGACGAGCCGGGGCGCTGAAATGACTGAACCACTGAACACTGCTGAAAAACGTGCGGTCATCCTGTTGTCCGGCGGCCTCGATTCGGCCACCGTCGTGGCCATGGCGCGTGCCGAAGGCTACAGCTGCTACACCATGAGCTTCGACTACGGCCAGCGCTCTCACTCTGAGCTGTACGCCGCCGAACGCGTCGCCCGCGACCTGGGTGTGGTCGAGCACAAGGTCATTGGCCTTAACCTGAACGGTATGGGTGGCTCGGCGCTGACCGACAGCAGCATCGATATTCCGGAAGAGTTGGGCGAAGGCATTCCGGTGACTTACGTGCCGGCGCGTAACACGGTGTTCCTGTCCCTGGCGCTGGGCTGGGCAGAAGTGCTCGGTGCGCGGGACATCTTCATCGGCGTCAACGCGGTGGATTACTCCGGTTACCCGGATTGCCGTCCCGAGTTCATCGAGTCTTTCGAGCGCATGGCCAATCTGGCGACCAAGGCCGGCGTGGAAGGCAATGGCTTCCGCATTCAGGCACCGCTGCAGAACCTCAGCAAGGCACAAATTGTCCAGGCAGGTGTAAAGCTTGGTGTGAACTACGGCCTGACCGTTTCCTGCTATCAGGCCGACGATGACGGCCGTGCCTGCGGCAAATGCGACAGCTGCCGTCTGCGTGCAGAAGGCTTTGCGGCGGCCGGAATCAGCGACCCAACACCTTATTTTTGAATTATTTTAAAATAGGTGTTGAATAGTCCTTAAAAATCAGTATTATACGCGCCACCACACAGCGGGTCGTTAGCTCAGTTGGTAGAGCAGTTGGCTTTTAACCAATTGGTCGTAGGTTCGAATCCCACACGACCCACCATTTTTGGCGGTTTAGAAAATCCGGAAGGCCCACGCAAGTGAGGATTTCCGGGTTTTTTTTTGCCTTCGATTTAACACCGCCCCATTGATGGGCTGCACTGCAGGGCGCAGGTCAGAATCATCTTTTGCATCCTCCCGATATTCTGTAGCCTTGCGCAGCTTCAACGCTGTCCGTGCCTGATCAATACTCACTTTCCCGGCGGTACCCTGATGGGTCCGGAGCCGGGTGTATACTCGACTTTCGCGCGAATGCGCCTGCAGGTCTTGCGAACATGACGCAGATTTCCGAACGCCTTCTGGTTCAAGCCCACCTCGACGCCAAGCAGCCCAAGCCGCTGACCGCCGACGAGGAAGCTTATTATCGTGCCGCCATCGCTGCCGAGCTCAAGGCTCAGGACGCGGTGCTGGTGGCGCACTTCTATTGCGATCCGGTGATTCAGGCCCTGGCCGAAGAGACCGGAGGCTGTGTCTCCGACTCGCTGGAGATGGCCCGCTTCGGCAACGCTCACCCAGCCAAGACGGTAGTGGTTGCCGGTGTGAAATTCATGGGCGAGACGGCCAAGATCCTCAACCCTGAAAAACGCATCCTGATGCCGACCCTGGAGGCGACGTGCTCGCTGGACCTAGGGTGCCCTGTCGATGAGTTTTCCGCGTTCTGCGACCAGCATCCGGAGCGTACGGTGGTGGTTTACGCCAATACCTCGGCGGCGGTCAAAGCCCGCGCAGACTGGGTGGTGACATCGAGCTGCGCGCTGGAAATCGTCGAAAGCCTGATGGATAACGGTGAAACCATCATCTGGGGGCCGGACAAGCACCTGGGCACCTACATTCAGCGTCAAACCGGTGCCGACATGCTGCTGTGGGACGGTGCCTGCATCGTTCACGAAGAGTTCAAGTCCAAGCAGCTCGAAGACATGAAGGCGCTGTATCCGGATGCAGCGATCCTGGTGCACCCGGAGTCGCCGACCTCGGTGATCGAGCTGGCGGATGCCGTCGGCTCCACCAGCCAGTTGATCGCGGCGGCACAGAGCCTGCCGAACAAGACCCTGATCGTCGCTACCGACCGCGGTATCTTCTACAAGATGCAGCAGCTGTGCCCGGACAAGGTCTTTATCGAAGCGCCTACGGCCGGTAACGGCGCGGCATGCCGCAGCTGCGCGCATTGCCCCTGGATGGCGATGAACACCCTTGAGCGCACGCTCAAGAGCTTGAAGGAGGGTACGAACGAGATCTTTGTTGATCCGGCGTTGATTCCGCAGGCGATTCGGCCGCTCAAGCGCATGCTGGATTTCACCCAGGCGGCGCGGATGAAATTGGCCGGTAACGCCTGAGATCTATCAGCTAGTCGCAAAAAACTGTAGGAGTGAGCCTGCTCGCGATAGCGGTCTGTCAGTCACATGCATGTTGACTGATACGCCGCTATCGCGAGCAGGCTCACTCCTACAATGATTTGTGCGATGCGAATTTATTTGGTCTTCTTGGGGATTCGTACCAGCTGGGTATTGGAGTAGATGTCATGCCAGCTGCGCTTCTGCTTGTCGAACAGCGACCAGAAGAACCCCAGGCCCACGCACAGCAAGGACGCGATCGACACCACAAAGCGCAACAGCGCCTGCCACAGGCTGATGGACGAGCCATCGGCGTTCTGCACGCGTACACACCACACCTGCATGCCCAAGGTCTGGCCCGAGTAGGTCCAGAACTTGGCGAAGAAGCCGAACAGCACGAACAGCAGCACCGTTGAAAGCAGTGGATCGCCGTCCAGCGCGCCTGCTTCGGTGAGGGTGCGCATCTTCTCTTCGCCGATGATCGCCATCTGGATCATCTTGTAGACGCCGCTGGTGACGATCAGCAGGGCGGTGCACAGCAGGAAGTCATAGAACATCGCTGCCAGGCGACGACCCAGGCCGACGGCAGGGAAGTCGCCCTGGGGTTTGAGCAGGTGTTTCGACATGGCAGCCTCTGGGCGCAAAAGAAGCCATTTTACGGATTTACGCGCACAAAAAAGCCCCTGATGTCAGCATCAGGGGCTTTTTCGTTACAGAAGATTAACCTTCTGCTTGTACTTCGTCAGCCTGCATGCCTTTCTGGCCCTGCACAGCGATGAAGGTCACTTTCTGGCCTTCTTTCAGGCTCTTGAAACCGTTGCCCTGGATGGCGCGGAAATGCACGAACAGATCCGGACCGCTTTCAGGTGTGATAAAACCAAAACCTTTCTCGTCGTTAAACCACTTGACGGTACCGCTCTGACGTTGGGACATTTCTTATTTCCTTTGACGCAAAAAAATTAATGACAGTCTCTTTCTCATGAAAGAGTACTGGGGCTGGTTGCAGGAGAGTAAGAAGACGTCGAACGGGATGTAGCTAACTTGTAGGCTACTGCCCAGGTCACGATTCCAAGCGACCCATGCAAACACAGTGAACAAACTCTACGCCAACTATGGGAGAAAAAACAAGCCCTGTGAAAGGCCCGGATTTGCTCAGGTTGCTGGCACCCCGACAACTAGCACGGGCTTATGCGCTGGCGGTGTTCAAATGTTTTCGATCGTTATAAGCAAAGTTCATAATCGAAGCTTAGAGCCAAACGATGCACTATTTTATGGCGGTTGCGTTACACATTAGTGCAGTGTAAACGCAACCGCGTTACTTATAGGAACAGTCAATCAGCCGCGATAGTAGCGTTGTGGAACAAATGGCATTTTGCTTACAAGCAAAGGCACCTTTTTCCCACGAACAATTGCCCATACTGGCGTATCGATGGCGATGTAGGCGCTGTCCAGGTAACCCATGGCCAATGGGCCACCCAGGGTCGGTCCGAACCCGCCGCTGCAAACGCTGCCGATGATTTCGCCGGCTTCGTTGACGATTTCCGCGCCTTCGCGAACCGGGGTGCGTTCCTGCGGTAGCAGGCCGACGCGCTTGCGGGTAACACCGGCTTGTTGCTGGGCGAACACGCTTTCTGCGCCAGGGAAGCCGCCGGCGCGCGCACCGTCGGCACGACGTGGCTTGGAGATGGCCCACAACAGGCTGGCTTCGATCGGGGTGGTGTCGGTGTTCATGTCATGGCCGTACAGGCACAGGCCGGCTTCCAGGCGCAGGGAGTCGCGTGCACCGAGGCCAATGGCCGCCACTTCAGGCTCGGCCAGCAGGGCGCGGGCCAGGGCTTCGGCGCTGGTGGCCGGTACCGAGATTTCGAAACCGTCTTCACCGGTGTAACCCGAGCGGCTGACAAAGCAGTCCACGCCCAGCAGTTTCACGGGGGCGAACTGCATGAAGGTCATCTTGGCCACTTCTGGCGCCAGACGTGCCAGCACGGTCACCGCGGCCGGACCTTGCAGGGCGAGCAGGGCGCGTTCTTCGAACAGGGGCTCGATGCTGCACTGCTCGCCAATGTATTTGCGCAGGTGGGCCAGGTCCTGGTCCTTGCAGGCGGCGTTGACCACCAGGAACAGTTCGTCGTTGCCCAGGTTGGCGACCATCAGGTCGTCAAGGATGCCGCCGGTCTCGTTGGTGAACATGGCGTAGCGCTGCATGCCCACCGGCAAGTCGACGATGTCCACCGGCACCAGGGTTTCCAGGGCCTTGGCGGCATTGGCGCCGGTCAGGCGGATCTGGCCCATGTGCGAGACATCGAACAGGCCGGCCTGCTCGCGGGTGTGCTGGTGTTCTTTCATCACACCCAGCGGGTACTGCACCGGCATGTCATAGCCGGCGAACGGCACCATGCGCGCGCCCAGTTCGATGTGCAGGGCGTGCAGCGGCGTTTTCAACAGTTGTTCGGTGGACATATTCAGCTCCTGGAGAAGTGTGAAGATGAGCGCGCATCAGCACTCGATAATGTTGACCGCCAAACCGCCACGGGCGGTTTCCTTGTATTTGCTTTTCATGTCGGCGCCGGTCTGGCGCATGGTGCGGATGACCTTGTCGAGGGACACGAAGTGCTGCCCGTCGCCGCGCATGGCCATGCGCACGGCATTGATGGCCTTGACCGAACCCATGGCGTTGCGCTCGATGCAAGGCACTTGCACCAGGCCGCCAATCGGGTCGCAGGTCAGCCCGAGGTTGTGTTCCATGCCGATTTCCGCGGCGTTTTCCACTTGTTGCACAGTGCCGCCAAGCACCTCGCACAGGGCGCCCGCCGCCATTGAACAGGCCACGCCGACTTCGCCCTGGCAGCCGACTTCGGCACCCGAGATCGATGCGTTTTCCTTGTACAGGATGCCGATGGCCGCGGCGGTCAGCAGAAAGCGCACCACCCCGTCATCGTTCGCGCCGGGAATGAAACGCATGTAGTAATGCAGTACCGCCGGGATGATCCCGGCAGCGCCGTTGGTCGGGGCTGTCACCACGCGTCCGCCGTTGGCGTTTTCTTCGTTGACCGCCAGGGCGTACAGGTTGACCCAGTCCAGAACCGACAGTGGATCGCGCAGTGACGATTCAGGGTTCTTGCACAGTTGCCGGTGCAGCGCGGCTGCCCGGCGCTTGACCTTCAAGCCACCAGGCAGGATGCCTTCGTTGCGGCAACCGGCGGCGACGCAGTCCTGCATCACCTGCCAGATTTTCAACAGGCCGGCGCGGGTTTCCGCTTCCGGGCGCCAGGCACTTTCGTTGGTCAGCATCACCTGGCTGATGGACAAGCCGTAGGTGGTGCAGTGAGCAAGCAGATCCTTGGCGCTTTTGAACGGGAAGGTCAGGGGGGTGGCGTCTTCGACGATGCGGTCGGCGCCGGCGGCGTCTTCATCGACGACAAAACCACCGCCAACCGAATAGTACTCGCGGCTGCGGATTTGCAGGCCAGCGGCGTCGAAGGCGCGAAAGATCATGCCGTTGGGGTGATAGGCCAAGGGCTTGCGAATCATCGCCAGGTGTTCTTTCTCATTGAACGCAATGCTGTGTTCGCCGAGCAGGTTCAAACGGCCACTGCCGCGAATGTCATGCAGGCGGGCGGCTACGGTTTCGGTGTCCACGGTGTCCGGGTGTTCGCCTTCCAGGCCGAGCAACACAGCCTTGTCGCTGCCGTGGCCTTTACCGGTGGCGCCGAGTGAGCCGTACAGCTCGACTTTGACGCAAGCGGTGGCTGCGAGCAGCCCTTCACGGCGCAAACCTTCGGCGAAACGTGCGGCAGCGCGCATCGGGCCGACGGTGTGGGAGCTGGAGGGGCCGATGCCAATCTTGAACAGGTCGAACACGCTTAACGACATGGTTGTTCTCCGGTTTCTTGTTATAGGAATTCACGGATTTGGGGCAGGGTGCAGTCCTCTGTAGGAGCGAGCCTGCTCGCGATAGCGGTCTATCAGTCGACATATGTGGAGAATGTCAGTCCGTTATCGCGAGCAGGCTCGCTCCTACAAGGGGCTGGTGTTCTGGAATGAGGGGGCGGATTAACCGCCCCCTCATTGGTTTAAGCGTAGCTTTCGATCGACGGGCAGGCGCAAACCAGGTTGCGATCGCCGAAGACGTTGTCGACACGGCCGACCGGCGGCCAGTACTTGCCTTCGATCAGCGAGGCAACCGGATAAACCGCCTGCTCACGGCTGTACGGGTGCGACCACTCGCCGACCAACTCCGCCGCGGTGTGCGGGGCGTTTTTCAGTGGGTTGTCGTCCTTGTCCAGGGTGCCGTTTTCCACCGCGCGGATTTCTTCGCGGATGCGGATCATGGCGTCGCAGAAGCGGTCCAGTTCTTCCTTGGATTCGCTTTCGGTCGGCTCGATCATCAAGGTGCCAGCGACCGGGAACGACATGGTCGGTGCGTGGAAGCCGAAGTCGATCAGGCGCTTGGCCACGTCGTCGACGCTGATGCCGCTGCTGTCTTTCAGCGGGCGCAGGTCGAGGATGCATTCATGCGCCACCAGGCCGTTGCTGCCGGTGTACAGCACGGGATAGTGCTCTTCGAGGCGGCGGGAAATGTAGTTGGCGTTGAGGATCGCCAGCTGCGACGCGCGTTTCAGGCCGGCGCCGCCCATCATGCGGATGTACATCCAGGTGATCGGCAAAATGCTCGCGCTGCCGAACGGGGCGGCGCAGACTGCGCCTTCCTTGCGGGCCATGTGCGCGTGGCCTGGCAGGAACGGCGCCAGGTGCGATTTCACGCCGATCGGGCCAACGCCCGGGCCGCCACCGCCGTGGGGAATGCAGAAGGTCTTGTGCAGGTTCAGGTGCGACACGTCGCCGCCGAACTTGCCCGGGGCGCAGAGGCCGACCATGGCGTTCATGTTGGCGCCGTCGATGTACACCTGGCCGCCGTGGTCGTGGATGATGCCGCAGATTTCGCGGATGCCTTCCTCGAACACACCGTGGGTCGACGGGTAGGTGATCATCAGCGCGGCGAGGTGCTCGCGGTGCTCGATGGCCTTGGCGCGCAGGTCTTCGATGTCGACGTTGCCGCGGGCGTCGCAGGCGGTGACCACTACGCGCATGCCGGCCATCTGGGCGGTGGCCGGGTTGGTGCCGTGGGCCGAGGACGGGATCAGGCAGATGTCGCGACGGTCTTCGCCACGGCTCTGGTGGTAGGCGCGGATCGCCAGCAGACCGGCGTATTCACCCTGGGAACCGGCGTTCGGCTGCAGCGAGATCGAGTCGTAACCGGTGGCGGCGCAGAGCATCGCTTCCAGTTCATCGGTCAGTTGCTGGTAGCCGGCGCTCTGCTCGGCCGGAGCGAACGGGTGCAGGGCGCCGAATTCGGCCCAGGTCACCGGGATCATTTCGCTGGCGGCGTTGAGCTTCATGGTGCACGAGCCCAGCGGGATCATGGTGCGGTCCAGCGCCAGGTCCTTGTCCGCCAGTTTGCGCAGGTAGCGCATCAGCTCGGTTTCCGAGTGGTAGCGGTTGAATACCGGGTGGCTGAGGATTGGCGACTGGCGTACCAGGGCGGCCGGGATGGTGCCCTGTACCGAGGCGGAGAGGGCGGTGAAGTCCGGCAGGCTCTGGCCAGCGGCGAACAGGGCCCACAGGGTTTCCACGTCGGCCTGGGTGCTGGTTTCGTCGAGGGACAGGCCCAGACGCTCGGCGTCCACTACGCGCAGGTTGATTTGCTGAGCATGCGCCTGGTCGTGCAGTTTTGCGGTGTCAGCGCCGGTCTTGATCGACAGGGTGTCGAAGAAGCTGTCCTGCTCAACCTTCAGGCCCAGTGCGCTCAAGCCTTTGGCCAGGATCGCGGTCAGCTGGTGCACGCGCTGGGCGATCTGCGTCAGGCCTTTCGGACCGTGGTACACGGCGTACATGCTGGCGATGTTGGCCAGCAGTACCTGTGCGGTGCAGATGTTCGAGGTGGCCTTCTCGCGACGGATGTGCTGCTCGCGGGTCTGCATCGCCAGGCGCAGGGCCGGCTTGCCGAAACGGTCTACCGAAACACCGACCAGACGGCCCGGCATGTCGCGCTTGAACGCATCCTTGGTGGAGAAGTAGGCGGCGTGCGGGCCACCGAAACCCAGCGGCACGCCGAAGCGTTGCGCGGAACCAATGGCGACGTCGGCGCCGAATTCGCCCGGCGCGGTCAGCAGGGTCAGGGCCAACAGGTCGGCGGCCACGGCCACCAACGCGTTGGCAGCGTGGAAACGCTCGGTCAGTTCGCGGTAGTCGAAGACGTCACCGTTGCTCGCCGGGTATTGCAGCAGGGCACCGAAGAACGGCGTCACGTCGCTCAGTTCACGCTCGTCACCGACCACCACCTCGATGCCCAAAGGCTCGGCACGGGTGCGCAGCACGTCGAGGGTCTGCGGGTGGCAATGCACGGAAGCGAAGAACTGGTGGCTGCCCTTGTTCTTGCTCAGGCGCTTGCAGAAGGTCATGGCTTCGGCAGCGGCGGTGGCTTCGTCGAGCAGCGAGGCGTTGGCGATCGGCAGGCCGGTGAGGTCGCTGATCAGGGTCTGGAAGTTCAGCAGGGCTTCGAGGCGGCCCTGGGAGATTTCCGGCTGGTACGGGGTGTAGGCGGTGTACCAGGCCGGGTTTTCCAGGAGGTTGCGCAGGATCGGCGACGGCGTGTGGGTGCCGTAGTAGCCCTGGCCGATGAAGGTCTTGAACAGCTGGTTCTTACCGGCGATGCCTTTGATCATCGCCAGGGCGTCGGCTTCGCTCAGGCCGTCTTCGAGGCCGAGCACGCTGGTGCCCTTGATGCTGTCGGGAATGACGCTGGCGCCCAGGGCTTCGAGGGAGTCGAAACCGAGGGTGTTGAGCATGGCTTGCTCGTCACCGGCGCGGGGGCCGATGTGGCGGGCGATGAATTCGTTGGCGGTGCTGAGATTGATAGTCATGGCGGATTCCTCAGGCTTCGGCTTGGGCTTTGATCAGGCGGTCGTAGGCGTCCTGATCCAGCAGTTGGCCGACCGCGGCAGCGTCAGCAGGTTTGAAACGGAAGAACCAGCCTTCGCCCAGCGGATCTTCGTTGACCAGTTCAGGAGAACCGTCCAGTGCCGGGTTCACTTCCAGCACTTCTCCGTCCAGCGGCATGTACACGCCGCTGGCGGCTTTTACCGATTCCACGGTGGCGGCTTCAGCGCCTTTGTCGTAGGACTGCAGCTCTGGCAGTTGTACGAAAACCACGTCGCCCAGTGCGTTCTGCGCGAAAGCGGTGATGCCGACTGTGACGCTGCCGTCAGCTTCGGTGCGCAGCCATTCGTGATCTTCAGTAAAACGCAACTCGCTCATGGAAACTCCTAAGGGGGCCAGACTCGTCTGGTGGACGCGATTGAATGCTTGGGCAATGCCCTGGTTTATGAGGGGTTACTAAGCAAAAAGGCGGCCAATGTTTAATTATTGTTATAAATCAATGAGTTAAGTTGTTTTTAGGCAAAGCTGTTTATGCAGGCTGTAGCGAAATCGCTACAGTCGCAGCAGGAGAAAAAAGCTGAAGTGGATCAAAGCCTTGCGCAGGGCTGGTTGGAGAGGGGTGTAGCGATATCGTTCCGCTGTAGCGCTTTCAGTACAGGTGGAGGTCGCTTTTGGCACGGTTTCCGGGTGACGGAAAACCTGTGGGAGCGGGCTTGCCCGCGATAGCGGTGGGTCAGTCGCCATCAATGGTGCATCTGCCGACGCCATCGCGGGCAAGCCCGCTCCCACAGGGATCTGTGGTGGATTCGAGAGAGGAGGGCTCAACCCTTGCTCGGAATGCCGTACTTGCGCAACCGATGGGCGATGGCGGTGTGGGAGGTTTGCAGGCGGCTGGCCAGTTGGCGGGTCGAGGGGTAGCTGACGTAGAGCTTTTCCAGCAAGGTTTTCTCGTATTCGTCCATGGCCTGCTCCAGGCTGTCGATATCCTGATCGCTCTGGCGCGCCACCGAGGTACCCGCGATGTCGAGGTCGCCAATGTCTACCAGACTGCTTTCACAAATGGCCGCGGCACGGAAGATCACGTTTTGCAGTTGCCGCACGTTGCCCGGCCAGCGGTTGCCGAGCAGGGCTGGGTAAGTGCCCGGCGCCAGGCGACAGACCGGGCGCTGGATCTGTGCGCAGGCCTGCTGCATGAAGTATCGGGCCAGGAGCAGGATGTCCTGGCCGCGTTCACGCAGCGGCGGGACTTCGACATTGAGGACGTTGAGGCGGTAGAACAGGTCTTCGCGGAACAGGCCTTCGCTGACCATTTTTTCCAGGTCGCGGTGGGTCGCGCTGAGGATCCGCACATTGACCTTGACCTCACGATCGCCGCCCACCCGACGGAAGCTGCCATCGTTGAGGAAGCGCAGCAACTTGGCTTGCAGATACGGTGACATCTCGCCGATTTCGTCGAGAAACACCGTGCCCTGGTTGGCCAGTTCCATCAGCCCCGGCTTGCCGCCCCGTTGCGCACCGGTGAAGGCGCCGGGGGCGTAGCCGAACAGTTCGCTTTCGGCGAGGTTCTCTGGCAATGCCGCGCAATTCAGTGCCAGGAACGGTGAGTTGTGGCGGGCACTGATGGCGTGGCAAGCCCGCGCCACCAGTTCCTTGCCGGTGCCGGTTTCGCCCTGGATCAACAGCGGTGCATCAAGGGCCGCCACCCGTTGCGCGCGAACCTTGAGCGTGCGAATGACCGGCGATTCGCCCAGCAATGCATCGAAGCCTTCGGCGTGATCATGGTGCAGTGCGGACAGGCGCTCACCGATGCGGTTGGGTTGATAGAGGGTGAGCAGGGCGCCGGCGTCGGTGATCGGCGTGGCGTCGAGCAGCAGCGTCTGGCCGTTGACGGTGATTTCCCGCAGCGGCAGGCGAAAGCCGTGTTCGAGCAACGCATCGAGCAGCGCCGGGTCGGCAAACAGGTCGGCGACACTTTCGTCGGCCGGCTCGCGACCGTACAAGGCAATCAACGCAGGGTTGGCCAGCAGCACCTTGCCGTCGCTGTCCAGCGCCAGCACCGGGTCCGTCATCGCCGCGAGCAGCGCATCGAGCTGCAAGTGTCGACGCTGGCCGGGCAGGATGTCGACCACGGTCATCGCCTGCACGCCGCGCACGCTCAGCAACGCATCGCGCAACTCTTCGAGCACTTGCGGGCTCAGGGTCGGCGCGTCGATGTAGACGTTGGGCGGGACCATTTCCACCGCATCCAGGTTGAGGTTACGTCCACCGAGCAAGGCCAGGACTTCCTGGGTGATGCCGACGCGATCGATGAAGCTGACGTGGATACGCATGGTGCGGTTTTGGGTTCTGGCGTGCGGAGGGTGGCAAGTATGCCTTGGGGCGGGCTAATGGTGAAATCTGGTGCGGGATTTGTGGACAACGACAACCCCCTGTAGGAGCGAGCCTGCTCGCGATGGTCGTTAACGATAACGCGGGAAGTCTGGCTCCCCACGGCGTTCTCGGGTTCATCGCGAGCAGGCTCGCTCCTACAGTTGGTGAGGGGGTTACTCGAAGTGTTCGGGGTTCACCGGGTCGCCGGACTTCATATTCAGCTGCTCCCGGATGTCTTCGAACATCAAATCGTAATGCTTGTGGATCGAGCCGATCTGGCTGTGTGTTTTCGGAATTCCGTACTTCTCGGCAATTCTCGTCACATCCCTGGCGAAGTTGTAGGCCTCCTCCTTGGGCAGGAAGAAGGTCTCTGACATGTCCTTGCCCTGAATGCTGCCATGCATGGTGAACTGGATGCCTTTTTCACCTTTGTCATTCTTGCTGACTGCATAGTCGAGCTTCACGTTGTAGCTGACATCATCCGGTGTCAGCGCATGACGCTCGATGTGCAAGTGACCTGGCTCAAACTGTGCCATGGACTTCTCTCCTTACAAGTAAGTAATGCCAGGTGTCGCCGTGCTGATGCGCGTGCCAGCCTTGCCCTGGACGATCGCCTCGATGTCCGCCAGAGAGCCGATCACCGCGACCTTTCCAGTATGGCGCGCGAATTCGCAGGCTGCCTGCACCTTCGGTCCCATGGAGCCGGCGGCGAAGCCGAGTTTTTCCATTTCGTCGGGGTGCGCCTGGGCAATGCTTTTCTGGGTCGGTTTGCCGAAGTCGATAAAGGCGGCATTGACGTCGGTGGCGATCACCAGCAGGTCCGCTTCCAGCTGTTCGGCCAGCAGCGCCGAGCACAGGTCTTTGTCGATGACCGCTTCGACGCCTTCCAGTTTGCCGGGCGAGGTGTACATGGTCGGGATGCCGCCACCACCGGCGCAGATCACGATGCTGCTTTTTTCCAGCAGCCATTTGATCGGGCGGATTTCGAAGATGCGCTTGGGTTTGGGGCTGGCGACCACGCGGCGGTATTTGTCGCCATCGGGGGCAATGGCCCAGCCTTTTTCGGCCGCGAGTTTTTCCGCCTCGGCCTTGGTGTACACCGGGCCGATGGGTTTGGTGGGGTTCTTGAAGGCCGGGTCGTTGGCATCGACTTCGACCTGGGTCAGCAAGGTGGCGAAAGGCACCTCGAAGTCCAGCAGGTTGCCCAGTTCCTGTTCGATGATGTAGCCGATCATGCCTTCGGTTTCGGCGCCGAGGACGTCCAGCGGGTACGGCGACACCGAGGTGTACGCCGCCGCTTGCAGCGATAGCAGGCCGACTTGCGGGCCATTGCCGTGGGCGATGACCAGTTGGTTGCCGGGATGGATCTTGGCGATCTGCTCGGTGGCGATCCGGATATTGGCGCGCTGGTTGTCCGCGGTCATGGGTTCACCCCGGCGGAGCAGGGCGTTACCGCCCAGAGCAACGACGATACGCATGGTGCATGTCCTTCTAAACAGAGTAGTCACAAGCAACCCGGTCTTTTGTAGGAGTGAGCCTGCTCGCGATTGCAGTGCAACAGACGACAAAAATGTCGACTGAAATGGCGCTATCGCGAGCAGGCTCACTCCTACATCGACCGGTGCGGGTCTTAGAGATCAGCCAGCGTCGACACCAGAATCGCCTTGATCGTGTGCATGCGATTCTCCGCTTGCTCGAAGGCGATGCAGGCCGGCGACTCGAACACGTCATCGGTCACTTCGATGCCGTTCTTCAGGTGCGGGTACTGTTCGGCAATCTGTTTGCCGACCTTGGTGTCGCTGTTGTGGAAGGCCGGCAGGCAGTGCATGAACTTGGTGCGTGGGTTGCCGCTGGCTTTCATCAGTTCGGCATTCACCTGGTACGGCAGCAGTTGCTGGATACGTTCGGCCCAGGCTTCTACCGGCTCGCCCATGGAAACCCAGACGTCGGTGTGGATGAAGTCCACGCCCTTGACCGCCGCTTTCGGGTCTTCGGTGAGGGTGATGCGTGCACCGCTTTCTTCACCGTATTTTTTGCAGCGGGCCACCAGGTCATCCGCCGGCCACAGCGCTTTCGGCGCGCAGATGCGCACATCCATGCCCAGCTTGGCGCCGATCAGTAGCAAGGAGTTGCCCATGTTGTTACGCGCATCCCCAAGGTACGCGTAGCTGATCTCGTGGATCGGTTTGTCGGCGTGTTCACGCATGGTCAGCACGTCGGCGATCATTTGCGTCGGGTGATATTCATCGGTCAGGCCGTTGAACACCGGCACGCCGGCAAACTTGGCCAGCTCCTCGACGATTTCCTGTTTGAAGCCACGGTACTCGATGGCGTCGTACATGCGCCCGAGCACGCGGGCGGTGTCCTTCATGCTTTCCTTGTGGCCGATCTGCGAGGAGTTCGGGTCGATGTAAGTGACGTTGGCACCCTGGTCATAGGCGGCGACTTCGAACGCACAGCGGGTGCGGGTCGAGGTTTTTTCGAAGATCAGCGCGATGTTGTTGCCCTTGAGGTGTTGCTGTTCGGTGCCGGTATATTTGGCCCGTTTCAGGTCGCGGGACAGGTCGAGCAGGTAGCGCAATTCGCGAGGGGTGTGGTGTTCCAGGCTCAGCAGATTGCGGTTATGGATATTGAACGCCATTTTGGATCTCCTAAGGTGTCGGTTATCCCGTTGGCCCGCGCTCGGTCGGCGCGGGCCAAGGCTGTAAGGTTAGTAGTCGATCGGGTCGCGGATGATCGGGCAGGTCATGCAGTGGCCGCCGCCGCGACCGCGTCCGAGTTCGCCGGCGCTGATGGTGATGACTTCCACACCGGCCTTGCGCAGCAGCGTGTTGGTGTAGGTGTTGCGGTCGTAGCCGATGACCACGCCGGGCTCCACGGCGACCACGTTGTTGCCGTCGTCCCATTGCTCGCGTTCGGCGGCGAAGCTGTTGCCGCCGGTCTGTACCACGCGCAGGGCCTTGAGGTTCAGGGCGGCGGCCACGGTATCGAGGAAGTTGGTTTTCTCCCGACGGATGTCAATGCCACCCGGTTTGCTCTCGTCCGGGGTCAGGGTGAAGGCGACGATCTGGTTCACCACTTCCGGGAAAATCGTCACCAGGTCGCGGTCGCAGAAACTGAACACGGTGTCCAGGTGCATCGCCGCTCGGGACTTGGGCAGGCCGGCAACGACCACTTTCTCCACGGCCTTGTTCTTGAACAGGTTGATCGCCAGTTGGCCGATGGCCTGGCGTGACGAGCGTTCGCCCATGCCGATCAGGACCACGCCGTTGCCAATCGGCATCACGTCGCCACCTTCGAGGGTCGAAGCGCCGTGATCCTTGTCCGGGTCGCCGTACCAGATCTGGAAGTCGGCGCCGGTGAATTGCGGGTGGAATTTGTAGATGGCAGTGGTCAGCAGGGTTTCCTGCCGCCGTGCTGGCCAGTACATGGGGTTGAGGGTCACACCGCCGTAGATCCAGCAGGTGGTATCGCGGGTGAACTGCGTGTTGGGCAGGGGCGGCAACAGGAAACTGGAGCTGCCGAGGAAGTCGCGGAACATCTGGATGGCCTTGCCACCGAACGCGTCCGGCAGGTCATCACCTGAGACGCCGCCAATCAGGAACTCGGCGATCTGGCGAGGCTCGAGGCTGCGCAGCCAGGAGTCCACTTCCTTGATCAGGCCTACCCCGACGGTATCGGGCGTGATCTTGCGCGTAAGAATCCAGTCGAGTGCTTCGGGGATGGCGACGATGTCGGTCAGCAGGTTATGCATCTCCAGCACGTCGATCCCGCGTTCACGCATCTTGGTGACGAAATCGAAATGGTCGCGCTTGGCCTGGGCCACCCACAGCACATCATCGAACAGCAGTTCGTCGCAGTTGTTCGGGGTCAGCCGCTGATGGGCAAGTCCTGGGGAGCAAACCATCACCTTGCGCAGTTTGCCGGCTTCGGAATGGACGCCGTACTTAACTTTTTCCGTGGTCATTTCAGTGAACCTCCAGATGGCAAAACAGTCGTGTTACAGGGTCAGGAAGCCGTCATAGAGACCGTAGGCCGCCACCAGGGCGCCGACGACCACCAGGGCGAAAATCAGCTTCTCGACGTTGGTGAAAACCGGTTTCTTCAGTTCCAGCTTGGCCTTGGCGAACAGGATCGCGCCGGGGGCATAGAGCAGGGCCGAGAGCAGCAGGTATTTGATGCCGCCGGCGTACAGCAGCCAGACCGCGTAGATCAGCGCCACGGCGCCAATCAGCAGATCCTTCTGGCGTTCGCCCGCCGCGCCTTCGTAGGTTTCGCCACGCACGGCCAGCAGCAAGGCGTACGCCGCCGACCACAGGTACGGCACCAGGATCATCGAGGTGGCGAGGTAGATCAGCGACAGGTAGGTGCTGGCCGAAAACAGCGTGATGACCAGGAATATCTGCACCATGGCATTGGTCAGCCACAGCGCGTTGACCGGTACCTGGTTGGCGTTTTCCTTGCGCAGGAACGCCGGCATGGTGTGGTCCTTGGCGGCGGCGAACATGATCTCCGCGCACAGCAGCACCCAGGACAGAAGGGCTCCGAGCAGCGAGATGATCAGGCCGACGCTGATCAGCACCGCCCCCCACTGGCCCACCACGTGTTCGAGCACGGCGGCCATCGACGGGTTCTGCAACTTGGCCAGTTCCGGTTGGGTCAGGATGCCCAGCGACAGCACGTTCACCAGCACCAGAATGAGCAGCACGGTGATGAAACCGATCACCGTGGCTTTACCCACGTCACTGCGTTTTTCCGCACGGGCCGAGAAAATGCTCGCGCCTTCGATGCCGATGAACACCCACACGGTGACCAGCATCATGTTGCGCACCTGGTTCATCACGCTGCCCAGGTCCGGGTTTTTCATGCCCCAGATGTCGGCGGTGAAGATCTCCAGCTTGAAGGCGAAAATCGCGATCAGTACGAACAGTATCAGCGGTACGATCTTGGCGACCGTGGTCACCAGGTTGATGAACGCCGCTTCCTTGATCCCACGCAACACCAGCAAGTGCACGGCCCACAGCAACACGGACGCGCCGATCACGGCGGCCACGGTATTGCCCTCGCCAAACACCGGGAAGAAGTAGCCCAAGGTGCTGAACAACAGCACGAAGTAGCCGACGTTGCCCAGCCAGGCACTGATCCAGTAGCCCCAGGCCGAAGAGAAACCCATGTAGTCGCCGAAGCCGGCCTTGGCGTAGGCGTACACCCCGCCGTCCAGGTCAGGCTTGCGGTTGGCCAGGGTCTGGAACACAAAGGCGAGGGTGAGCATACCGACAGCGGTGATCGCCCAGCCAATCAGAATGGCGCCGACGTCCGCACTGGCCGCCATGTTCTGCGGCAGGGAAAAGATGCCGCCACCAATCATCGAACCGACGACTAGGGCAACCAGCGCGCCGAGTTTCAGTTTTCCGGGAGCTTCAGACATTGCATGACTCCATTGCAGGAGAAGAGAGGCAACAGACTAAGTCCGCCAGCCATTCAGTCGACTGACTTAGATCAGTGCGGGTCTACATTCCATTGTTAATAACTGAAAGAGTTGCTCGTACAAAGCTACTGCCTGTAATGCTTGTCCCAGAGGCTTCGTTGAATTTTTGTTGAATCTTTTTCGCATTCCTTGCGACTTATGAAGCTAGTCCTTTTTTGCCAATCCGCAAATTTTGTGGATGGCTTTTAAGAACAGAATTTGCCTATCAAAAAACATATATAAAGCGAAAAAATATATCGACGCCTATTCGGTCATATCTCGCCGTTAAAGGGATGTTTGTTGGCGTTATCCAATAAACGTCATTACGCTTCATCCATTTAGTTACCACAGATTTAGTGACGTTCTCGTGGCGACTGCCGCCCTTGGAAACTGGAGACGCCGCCATGTCGCAATCGACGCAAAAGCTTCGCCTGAGCGCACTGATCGCCCTGGTGGTGGGGTCGATGATTGGCGGCGGGATCTTTTCCCTGCCGCAGAACATGGCGGCCAAGGCCGATGCAGGGGCGATCCTGATTGGCTGGTCCATCACCGCTGTCGGCATGCTGACCCTGGCCTTCGTGTTCCAGACCCTGGCCAACCGCAAGCCGGAACTGGACTCGGGGGTGTACGCCTACGCCAAGGCCGGCTTCGGCGACTACATGGGATTCTCGTCGGCCTGGGGCTACTGGATCAGCGCGTGGCTGGGCAACGTCGGTTACTTCGTGCTGCTGTTCAGCACCCTGGGATTTTTCTTTCCGGTGTTCGGCGAAGGCAACACCCCGATCGCCATCGCCTGTGCCTCGGTGCTGCTGTGGACGGTGCATTTCGTGGTGATGCGCGGGATCAAGGAGGCCGCGTTCATCAACCTGCTGACCACGGTCGCCAAGATCGTGCCGCTGATCATGTTCATCGTGATCGCCGCCGTGGCTTTTAAAGCGGACATTTTTACCCGCGACATCTGGGGGCACAGCAACCCGAGCTTCGGCAGCGTGATGGACCAGGTGCGCAACATGATGCTGGTCACGGTGTTCGTGTTCATCGGCATCGAGGGCGCCAGTGTCTATTCGGCACGGGCAGAGAAACGGTCGGATGTGGGCCGGGCCACGGTCATCGGCTTTCTCGGCGTGCTGGCCCTGCTGGTGTTGGTCAACGTGCTGTCGTTGGGGATCCTCAGCCAACCGGAACTGGCCACCTTGCAGAACCCGTCGCTGGCATCGGTGCTGGAGCACATCGTCGGCCCGTGGGGCGCGTTGCTGATCAGTATCGGCCTGGGGATTTCACTGTTGGGTGCCTTGCTGTCCTGGGCACTGCTGTGTGCCGAAATCCTGTTCGCCACGGCCAGGGACAAGACCATGCCGGCGTTCCTGACCAAGGAAAACGCCAACCATGTGCCGGTCAATGCGCTGTGGATGACCAACGTGATGATTCAGCTGTTTTTGCTGATCACGCTGTTTTCCGCCGGCACCTACACCAGCCTGATCTACCTCGCTTCATCGATGATCCTCGTGCCTTACCTGTGGTCGGCAGCTTATGCAGTGTTGTTGAGCGGACGCGGTGAAACCTATGAGCACGCCTCCGCCGAACGCACCAAGGACCTGCTGATCGGCGGCATCGCCCTGAGCTATGCGGTGTGGTTGCTGTATGCCGGTGGCGTGAAGTACCTGCTGCTCTCGGCGCTGCTCTATGCCCCAGGCGTGATCCTGTTCGCCAAGGCCAGGCATGAACAGGGCAAGCCGGTGTTCACCACCATCGAGAAGGGCATATTTACCTGCGTCATCAGCGCTGCCGGGTTGGCGGCGTACGCCCTGTACAGCGGACTGCTCAGCCTGTGAGGTTGCTGCTGGCGTTCCAGCCGCCCTACGACTGGCCCGCGATGCTGGGGTTCCTGTCGGCACGGGCGATCGCCGGAATCGAAGAAGTGGCCGATGACGTTTACTCGCGCAGCATCGGCTTGAACGGGGTTCATGGCACGCTGTCGATCACGCCGGCGACGGCGGACTCACTGGAATTGACCCTGGACTTTCCAGATATCAACGCAGTGCCAGAGATCGTCGCCAGGCTGCGGCGGATGTTTGATCTGGATGCCGACCTGATCAGCATTCATCAGCACCTGTCTGTTGATCCTCTGCTGGCACCGCTGATCGCAAAGCGCCCAGGGCTGCGCGTGCCGGGGACGTGGGACGGTCTGGAACTGGCGATCCGCGCAGTACTGGGGCAACAGATTACCGTGGGCGCGGCGATCAAACTGGCGGGGAAACTGGTGGCGCAATACGGCACGCCCTTGACCCCGGCGCGCGGAGGCTTGACCCATGTGTTTCCCGAGGCCGCGGTGTTGGCGGCGGCGGACCTTGCGACGTTGGGAATGCCAAAAAGCCGAGGCCGTACGCTGTCGGGCGTGGCCCAGGCGGTGCTCGATGATCCCCTGTTGTTTGAACCCGGTCGTCAGGGCGGCGTGGCGCGGTTGCTGGCGTTGTATGGCATTGGTGACTGGACCGCGCAATACATTGCCCTGCGGCAGATGCGTGAAATGGATGGGTTGCCGAATGGGGATGTGGGGTTGATCAACGCGTTGGCGGCATTGGAGGGTGGGCCGGTGACGGCTCGGCAGTTGTTGGAGAGGGCTGAGGGGTGGCGGCCGTATCGGGGGTATGCGGCGCAGTTGTTGTGGACCTCACTGAGTCGTGCGGATTGAGCAAGCTCTAAACCGAAAGCCATTCCCCGGCCCAAATACCAAAAAGCCCCGAAAACTTAAGGCCAATCCCAAATCCCAGCCACCCCACAAAACCCCTGTGGGAGCCAGCCTGCTGGCGATAGCGCCAGCCCGTCCAACACAAATGCTGAATCAGCCACCATGACCTGCCGCCGAGGAGATGATGGGGCGAATGATGTTTCGTTCTAAATGTCCCTTTTTTGAGTTTTTTACGAACCAAGCACGAATGGATATTTTCTCTATCTCCATTTTTGTCGCCTTTTTCTGCATGGCTTGTGGGACATTTCCTGATTTTCTCGGCCATCTTGAGTTTCCTCTCTGTCCACGTACTTTGCGTTAAGCCACTCATCCCGAGTCGGCTTATCGATCGTTAACAGTGGCGCGCTTTCCATGACTGGGGCGCCCGTAGAGAGGGAGATCAGCAATGGCACAAGGACATTTCATTCGCCTGGGTGACAAGACCACTTGCGGTGGCCAGGTTTTGGAGGCCGACACACGCGTCATGATGTTTGGCATCGCCCATGCCCGTGAAGGCGACCGGGTTTCCTGCGGCAAAAACGACGAAACCTATACCATCGTGGGAGGCGTCTCCTACATCAACAGTCATGGCAGGATCGTGGCGGGCTCGCTGGACAGCTTCAGCACTTGCCCGTGCAGAGCCAGGTTGATCCCTTCGGTGTTTACCGCCACGTATGAGTCGCGTAGCAGTGCTGCGCCCCAGACCACAAGGGCTGCGCCCCAACCGACCACGCCTCTCGCCGACAATCCGGCACCACGCTCAGCCGGTGTCGCGTCTGCGTCGAGCACTCCCAAGCCAGTGCCGTTGGGCAGTGCAGCAGCCCCAGAACCAGGCTTCTACATCGTGCCCAAAAGCACCACCCGCGAACAGCTCGAAGCTTCTTTATTCACCCTGCGTGACCCGGCGGTGATGGGTAAATTCAAGCTGCTCAATCCCAACCTGCGCGACATCAAGGCCGGCTCGATGATCGTGCTGAGCGACCCCAACAACTACCAGTGCACCCGTGAAGAAGCCCTGCTCATGGACGTAGCGGCCAGGACCAACCAGATCATTGAAACGCTTAGCCCTGAAGAAGCGGATTTCATGGTGCAACACCGTGATGTCATCCAGGCCTTCCTGACCTATGGCTCGAACGCTATTGGCGTTGGCGCGAGTATCTTCAAGAACAACCTGGATAATGTAGGCAATGCCTTGAGGGATATTGAAGCGTTGCAACAGAATACGCTGCAAAGAGATGGGCACCTGCGCTCGCCAGCCTTCTTTGCAGAGCGCCAGCGTCTGCTCGCACAACTGAACAGCCATATGACGGCACTGACCCGCAAGGGCATTGGATTCCCTGACCATATCAACTTGAAAAAAATGTTGGGTATTTCCAGCCAAAGCCTGGTCCACCACTGGACCAATGCCAGTCCTGGGGGGCAAATACCGGGTCATGCCACCCATCTTGAAGGTGTGGCGAAGGCTTCTAAATACGTTCAATACGGCGGTTGGCTGGGTACTGCCGTTGGCGGAGGAGCATCTGCCATGAAGGTGCAGGATGTGTGTATGGCGGGAAATACCGAAGCTTGCGAGCGTGTTAGATTCACCGAGGCGGGCAGCTTTGCTGGCGGAATCATGGGAGGTGCCGCCGCAGGCATAGCGTTGTCAGTTAAGACCACTGGCAGGCTTTGCATTGCATTCGGGGCAAACAATGGCGGTTTGGGGACCGCGGTATGCACCGCAGTGGCGGTAGCAACAGGGGCCGTGGTGGGGGGAGCAGTAGGCAGCGGGTTTGGCGAGTGGATCGGTGACGTTATCTACGAGGCGACGAGATGAGTAAGACGGAGATGATCTTCGGTTCTCTCGGTGGCGTAATCCTCCTACTGATTTTCGTGTGGCTCGTAGTAGCACTTCATATGGCCTACACCAAGATGGATGTACTCTTTCAGCACCTGAAAAACAGCCCGGCAATTACTGTTCTCGCATTCTGGAAACACGCAGGGCCATGGGGGCGGTTGAGGATGATCGGCAACATTGCCCATTATGTCGCGTCACCACGTGAAGGTATCGAAAACGGCACCATCAGTTCTGAAGACATAGAGAATCTTCCAGCGCCAATCAAGAGTAAGCTGGTTTTTTTGCGGCGCAGCGTAGTATTACTTTCAGTGTCATTAGTCTTGCTGTGGTGTATTGCGAAAATTTTTGGCATTAGGTAACAACACCCAGAAAGCCTGGCTTCTCAAACCGAATCCTGTATCTCTGCACTGCAGTCTTCTAGTACTACTCGCCAGTAGGAAAATACTTGGCTTGATTGGGATGTCAGCAGTTGTCAGAGACTGGTTCATCGTCGGACGTAAGCCGGCACGTCGGGCAGATGCCGGGATACGCCACTCATCTGGAGGGTGTGGCCAGGGCTTCCAAATACCTCAAGTACGGTGGCTGGGTCGGCACGGCCATTGGTGGAGGGGCGTCCGCCATGAAGGTTCAGGATGTATGTACGGCTGGAATACTGAGGCTTGCGAGCGGGTTAAATTCACTGAGGCAGGGAGTTTTGCGGGAGAAATTGGGGGCGGTGCATTGGCTGGCGGGATAACTGCTCCGTTAGTCGGAGTTCTCTGCATCGGACTCACTGTGCCTACAGCCGGCCTTGCGCCATTGGCATGCGGTATTTTGGTGGTTGGAATTGGATCATTCGCTGGGGGGGGAATTGGGCGGCACATTTGGTGAAATGGTTGGAGATAAAATTTATGAGTCTATGAAATGACTACCGCAGATATAATATTCATTAGCTTGTGCGGCGTAGTTATTACCGGTCAATTCCTGTGCATTGGGGCAGCTTTGTATCTGACTCACACCAAGAGTGACTTGATGTCGTCGCACTTCAAAAGCAGCTCTTACCTCCTGACTATCGGAATATATAGGCGCTCAAGCCTATATGGCAGGATGCAGTTAATAGGAAACATCTCTAGCATTCTTACATTTCCGAGATTTTTCCTCAAACGAGGCCTGGCCAGTGCTGAGGACATAGACAGCTTTCCGCTCCCACTTAAGCGTCAGCTTGTAATGCTGCAATGGAGTTTTATCGGACTTATCATTGCAATGATATTGCTGGTCATAATAGGGAAGTCAGAGATACTCAGCTGAAATACACAAAAAACCATGCTGAGTGACGGGGGCGGGGAAGAAAGCACCGCATGGTGGTAGCAACAAGGGCCTTGAAGGGGAGCAGTAGTGGGTGGAATTGGCGAGTGGATTGGTGACCGTATTTATGAGGCGACGAGATGAGTAAGACGGAGATGATCTTCGGTGCTCTCGGTGGCGTAATCCTCCTGCTGATCTTCGTCTGGCTCGTAATAGCACTTCATATGGCCTATACCAAGATGGATGTACTCTTTGGGCACCTGAAAAACAGCCCGGCAATTACCGTTCTCGCCTTCTGGCGACACGCAGGCCCATCGGGGCGGTTGAGGATGATCAGCAATATTGCCCATTACGTCTCGTCACCACGTAGAGGTATCGAAAACGGCACCATCAGTGCTGAGGACATTGAGAACCTTCCAATGCCAATCAAGCGCAAGCTGGTTATTTTGTGGCGGAGCCTAACATTGCTTGTGGAGGCATTATTCTTGGTGTGGTGCATTGGGAAAATTTTTGGCCTTTGGTAACAGCACCTAGAAAGTCTGGCCTCTCAAACCAAATCCTGTAGCTCTGCGCTGCTGCCTTCTAGTACTACTCGCCAGTAGGAAAATACTTGGCTTGATTGGGATGTCAGCAGTTGTCAGAGACTGGTTCATCGCCGGACGTAAGCCGGACGTAGGGCAGATGCCGGGATATGCCACTCATCTGGATGGGCTCCACGCTTGGTGAGAGGGGTGGCGAATCGCTCGGGTCTAGGTGCAGTGTGCCGGGGTGGATTGGAAAAGGGCGATACGCTCCAGGGTAACTTTCATCGCTTGAGAGGCAAGGGGGTTCTCCGGGCTGGAGAGTGCTGATCAAAATGTACTGTGTTTTTTGCACAGTTTTTTTGAGCTTGGATCACATTGATTTTTTGATCTTTGCGACTTTGTCCCGTTCAGCCTCACGGACGTTGATGACCTGAATTCGACAGGATTTTTCGGCAAGAATGCGTTTTACTTCGTCAATGATCCTTCGCAGGGGTAATGCTCATGTCCATCATCGAAAGCGACTGGAAGAAATTCAAGGAACTGCACAAGCTTGCGCTCGATCGTTTCTGCCAGGGTGTGTTGGCCGATGCCCAGACCATCACTCAACATGACGCGCTTTCGGCTCAAGCCAGGTATGGGATGCTTTATCGGCTGATGCGCGACCGGGATAAAGACATCGTCCGGACTTTCGATCCTTACAGTCGCTATAGCGCACTGATGGCTTTGAGAATGATGGTCAGGCACGACTTGCTGACCGATGCAGAACTGTCGGTCCTCAGCGAAGCGGCGCGGGAAGAGATTGCTGACGTGGTTCGCCAGCCGTATGAGATTGAATGGGCTGATGAGATCGTGCGGCAAGACTGACAACCGCTATCACCCGCCTTCTACCAGAGAACCAGGATGTTGATCTTCAATTGCACCGAAGCCGCCAGCAACTTTTTCAGTCGTGTGCACAAAGGCAAGAAAATCACCCCGGTGGGTAAACCACCATCGCCCATTATTGAGGACGACGCGCCTGATGAGTCTGCCGAACAATGGCTGGTCCACGCCATTACCGTTCAACGCAAGCACGTGCTGTTCGTCATCCATGTGCAAACCCGCTATTGCATGATTTTTGCGGAGGCGAAAAAAGCGGACATCGAAGGTTTTGTCGATCGTTTTGCCGAGCGTTGGATAAACGGCCTGATCCGCCATGCGGGCCACTACGACATCCTTCGCTGGGTCGATGACGAGCCGATGATGGAACGTTTCCAGGAGAGTTGCCGGGAGTACGTGTTTTTCAAACGCGGGCATCGCGGCGCGCAAAAACACCTCAATGAGATTTCCTGGGTATTCGAGGATTGCGCCGCCGAATGGGGTACGTTGCCCCCGGATGAATTCGCGGCTGGCCGCTTCGACAGTGAGATGAACGACACCCCAAGAAGTAGTAAAGGCCACAAGGACTATTACTACCCTGATGAGGAAATGATCGTTCACTGGTTACGTCGCTACGGTGGCCTCGATGAGTCTCGCATTCAAGCCGCCCGTGAGCGGCGCATGGAAGTGAAGAGGGAGATATGGGCGCTGGAAGACAAGCTTCGGCAAGCGATCGAGCCATTGCAATAATGCAGAAGGCGCATGAGGACGCGTAGTTAGTCTTCGGTGTAATGGGGCTGCCTGACAGACGGTGAACCCGTGAGGGCGCGCTCATCATGAGTAATGAGGTCGAGCAACTGCTGCCAATTACTCACGCTTGAGCCGCTTCACCTTCGTATAAAGTGACAAGGTGAACTCAACCTTGTCGCTCGAAAGATGGCAACGCCGATGACAGTTCGGGCAAAGCGCGACAGCGTTAGAAATGCAATCCGAACCTTTCTGCGCCAAATGTTTAACGTGATGAACCTCTAGAAACGGCAAACCATCAACTTCAAATGGCGCTTTCTGGCCGCAACCTTCACAAATCCCCTTGGCCAAATCAGCCACCCAGGCTCTGACTTTGGGGTCGCGGACATATGACGTGGTGACGGTGCTAGCTTGTTGTGGGTTCGGGTTACCGGTGGGCTCAACCTTCAGTCCCTGTTTTTGCAGCTTTGTCGCTCGAAGTAGCAATGTCTCATGGTTGGCGGTTGGAGCGTATTCCCCCACCCCTGGCACCATTTTATTGGCCAATACCTTGCGAATCCGTTCCCCGATTCCTGCGCCAATGTTCTTGGCGGGTCTGTAGCCAATAATCCGCGGTAGATCCAATTGCTCCAGCACCGCAGAGATATTTTGCATGCGGTACTCAACCGAAGAGGCGCTACGTTTGCTTAACGGGCCTTCACGCAAAAGCTGATTCTCAACTGACTTCTTAAACGTCTGGCCGCTTTGCTCCAGCCCCAACATTTTCAGATAAGCATCGACCGAAGCCTCAAGCTCCTGATCACTCCAGCCACTTTTTTCCTTTGGGGTATCCATACAATCGCCGAGGGATGAAAACCCTCGGACGATACTGAATGGCCATTACGGCTGTCTACGAATTTTCCTACAAGATATAGCGACGGATCGTGCAGGAGATCCTACAAGCGCGTCATCCAACTCATCGAATGCTTCGACAACTGAAGCATCTGCGCGACTCTCCGCCACCAAGGCTTAGCGACGGACACTCGTCGCTGTGTTTGATCGTGCAGTAGGTAAGGCATGTCTCGCAGCCGAATCCAGCCTTCATTCTGCCAATGCAGTAGGCTCAATGACATCTCCGGCCAATCCAACAAACTCAGCATCGGTAGGCCCGTATTTGCCGAAGGTTCAGCGTCGCGTAAGGCTGGTACCACTTGATGAGTCAGCCACTCACGCAATAATCGATTGCCTGGGACGTAGTGATATACCAACAACGCGTACACACCAGACTCGCTGAGCATCATCTGTTTTTCTGGTTCCCGGAAATACTCAATCCACAAAACACGGCGCTGATCCTTATCCAGCTTGCTGACCATACGATCACTCAGATGGATGCCCATTAAGCGACCGATATCTCGGGCACAGAACCAAGTTTGGTTTTCCAGGAGAAGGGCATGGAGTGGAAGGTTATGACGGGTAAAGACTGTCGGGCTGCAAGGATCAGGAGTGACTGATCGATGGCGGATTTTTGCAGGCATTTCCATTACCTCTACGTATGAAATGGGAGAGGGCCGGAACCCAACGTAGAGGATCAAAGAAATCCCAACCAGCAGCTCCTTTGACATACAAGATTGCGCATACATAGCGAGTGCCAGCATGCGTACCGTGTGAGGGAGTTGCTTCTACGTTGGGCGTTTCTTAGGCACCTGCAACAGAGCTTAAAAGCGCTTGAGACGCTCTTCAATACGGACGCAGCTGTAATTCTTGTGGGAGGTTTAGCCACTACTGAGAGGGTTAGTAAGCGTTTTCCTACTTCATAAAAAAGCCCCCGAACGGATCGGGGGCTTTTAGATTTTCGATTTGCCGATTCAAGTCGTCAAATCGTGGCTAGCTCTGGAATCAATCCCAGCTAAGCGCACCACCAGTCTGATACTCAATCACCCGAGTCTCAAAGAAGTTCTTCTCTTTCTTCAAGTCCATGATCTCGCTCATCCAAGGGAACGGGTTGGTCGTCCCTGGGTACTCTTCCTTCAGACCGATCTGCGACAGGCGACGGTTAGCGATGAACTTGAGGTAGTCCTCCATCATCGCCGCGTTCATGCCCAGCACGCCGCGAGGCATGGTGTCACGAGCGTATTCGATCTCCAGCTGAGTCCCCTGCAGAATCATCTGCGAAGCTTCTTCCTTCATTTCGGCGTCCCACAGGTGTGGGTTTTCGATTTTGATCTGGTTGATCACGTCGATGCCGAAGTTCAGGTGCATGGATTCGTCGCGCAGGATGTACTGGAACTGCTCGGCGACGCCGGTCATTTTGTTACGGCGGCCCATGGAGAGGATCTGGGTGAAGCCGCAGTAGAAGAAGATGCCTTCCAGGACGCAGTAGTAGGCGATCAGGTTGCGCAGCAGTTCTTTGTCGGTTTCGACGGTGCCGGTTTCGAACTTCGGATCGGAGATCGAGCGGGTGTATTTCAGGCCCCAGGTGGCTTTTTTCGCGACCGATGGGATCTCGTGGTACATGTTGAAGATTTCGCCTTCATCCATGGCCAGCGATTCGATGCAGTACTGGTAGGCGTGGGTGTGGATCGCCTCTTCGAACGCCTGGCGCAGGATGTACTGGCGGCATTCCGGGTTGGTGATCAGGCGGTATACGGCCAGGACCAGGTTGTTGGCAACCAGGGAGTCGGCGGTGGAGAAGAAGCCGAGGTTGCGCATCACGATGCGGCGCTCGTCGTCGGTCAGGCCTTCCGGGTTTTTCCAGAGGGCGATGTCGGCGGTCATGTTGACTTCTTGCGGCATCCAGTGGTTTGCGCAGCCGTCCAGGTACTTCTGCCAGGCCCAGTCGTACTTGAAGGGTACGAGCTGGTTGAGGTCGGCACGGCAGTTGATCATGCGCTTTTCATCAACAGCGACACGGGCAGAGGCGCCTTCGAGTTCGGCGAGGCCTTCGGCGACGTCGAGCGAATCCAGGGCAGCCTTGGCGCGGGCAACGGCGGCGGAGTCAGCGGCGGTCACGGCGCGTGCTTCGAGGGCGGCGGCACCGCCGGCGCTGTCGAGACGGTCCATGTTGGCTTCGGCGGCGTGGCCGGCGTTGGCGCTCTTGACTGCTACTTCCGTGTCTTCTTTGTCGAATTCGTCCCAGCTCAGCATGACGTGTCGTCTCCTGCGTGAGGGCCAGCGTGCCCGTGTGAAAATGGATGGGTTGGTTTTTCACACGGCGGTGCTGGCCGCGTTGGATATCGTTTTTTTGCGGTGCTACGCAGGCAAATAAACATAATTTTGTACGGGGTTCCGAGAGCCACTGATGGGCGCAATCAGCATCGAATGCTGCTGCGGGGCTTCAGACTGGCTTTTCATCCCTGTAAGGGGATATTGCAGGCCCGTTTAAGGCCGCATTATAGGGAAATTTTCAGGGTCGTGGTGGGGCGAATCCGCGCATGGAGCGGTCGAGAGGGCGGGTTTTTCGGTCGGAGCGAGGGTTTACAGGGCTTTGGCGGGTGAAGATTTTTTTTCGCAAAAATGCCGGGGTAGCGGTTTTGTTCAAAAAACAGGCAGAAAATGGCCTTTTTCACTACATCTTGTGTTTGTGGGCGTTTTTTGACCAGTCCAGACACAACTGAGCCCGACGTCAGCCGGGCTGGAATCGACCTTCAGCAGGCTGCTGAGCGGGCCGGATTCGGCGCAGTCAGATCAGCCGCTGGAGCAGCCGTTACCCATGACGCTGTAACGCAGGATATGGCGCTGGCCCTTGGAGTCGTCATATTCCATTTTCATCGGGACAACTTCACACACATTGGGGACTTCGCTCATTGAAATAACTTTGGCGATGTCCAGGTGCATCGAGTAAGTGTAATCCTCGATGGCCGGTTGTTGCTGCGCGACATCAGTCTGGGCCTCGTCTGCCATGGCGGTTGCGCACAGGCTGCTGAGGGCCAGAACCAATAAAGCTTTCATCTAGTGTTTACCTTTTTGAAGTCGAGTGGGGTCACGCAACCTTTTTGGGGTTGCGTGTGTATCTGACTACTTGGGTTTGGGTTAACTGCCTTCGTGGGGGCTGTAACTTGGTTAACTCAGTTTGCCGGGTTGGCGGAGCGAATTTTAGGCGTGGGGGTGGGATTCATATAGGCGTGGTTTTGATAAACACCTTTGACGGATTTTGTAACAATCCCGGAATACCTTTGATAATGCGTGCTGTCTGGTGCCCCGTGGTGTTCTCGGGTTTTTCGCGAGCAGGCTCGCTCCTACAGGGGAGGCCAGGTACACCCGTAACAGTCAGGTCGGCTTTAAGGCCGCCTCGCTTTAGCTGTAGATCTGGATGCCCCGTTAACCACGATGGCCGAACGCAGGCATTGCGCAGTGGGGAAACCGGCAGGACGCCGGTTTAGCCGCGCTGGGCCAGGGACGGCCCATCGCGGCGACCCACGGAGCAATGCCGGAGAGAGGGCATGCCGAGCCTAGGCGAGGCACCGAGTGGTGGGGCAAAGCCTTTTGCTTCCTTTTTGGCGTTTGAAAAAGGGAGTCGCTGTAATTGGATGGACTCGCCCGCGCCGAGGCGTCAATGCGCCACGGGGGCAGTCTAAGAAGCCACCGACAGCGAGGGCGAATCCATGAAAAAGCATACGACGGTTAAACAGTCTTTGTCTTCCAGCGATCTGTCGGCCTGCACGACAGTGGCGGTCGATTTGGCCAAGCAGGTCTTTCAGGTGGCAGGCGAAGACGCTCTTGGCCAAGTGCTTTACGAAGAACGCATCAAGTCGCGTGAAGCCTTTCATGCCTTTCTGCGCCAACTGCCGCCAAGGATAGTAGTGCTCGTGGAAACAGGTCCAGGCGCTCAAGCATGGGCGCGCCAACTACAGGCTCAGGGCAATCTGGCGCGGATTCTTCCGGCACAGCTTGTGGCCCAGCACCGCAGCGGCGCCAAAAATGATCGAAATGATGCACTGGCCATATTGCGTGCCGGGCGCGACAGCAAAATTGCCGCGGTCCCCATCAAAAGCGCCACCGCACTGGCCATGCAGGCCTTGCACCGGGCCCGCCAGGGTTATGTCCGTCGGCGCACAGCCATGAGTAACCAGATGCGCGGTTTGCTGATGGAGCATGGCGTTGTCCTGGCACAGGGTGATGCGGCGATCAACCAGACCCTGCCTCGGGTGCTGGAAGATGCCACTCAACCGTTGCCGGAGATGTTGCGTGAACTGATCGACGAGCTGCTGGGTGAGTGGCGCCAACTGGGCGAACGGGTCAACGTCCTGACCGGTCGCCTGGAGAAGGCCGCGAACGAGGACAAAACGGCCCGACGGCTGATGACCGTGCGCGGGATCGGCCCGATCATCGCCACTGCGCTTTTGGCCAAGCAGACCGACCCTGAGCGCTTCGCCAATGCACGCCAGTTCGCCGCCTACTTCGGCATGGTGCCTGAGCAGAAAAGCAGTGGGCAGAAAATTCGCCTGGGCCGGATAAGCAAACGCGGCGACAGCTATGTGCGCAGCCTGATGGTTCAAGGCGCTCACGCGGTATTGAGGCATTTGCGCGCGGATTCGGAGCTGCCCGACGATCGTCGCTTGCAACGGTGGCAGGCCCGGCTGGGGCGCAAGGAAGCGGCGATACGCTTGGCGAACCGCAACCTGCGAATCGTTTGGGTGCTGCTACAAAATGAGCAGACTTACCGCAGCCAACCGGCCCATGGCCGGCCAGCTGCGCCAAGTCACTGAACATAAGCGTTCTGCCACCGGGGCGCCACGGCGCTTCAGCCCCTGCTAGAAAACATTGACCCCAGGTCAGACCGTCGCGGATCGATGCCTGCGCTCTTACCGGCCTTCGAGGCCTGCATGTAATCGGCATACCGCGAGCTCAACCAATGTCGGCCAGAAGCCGCAGACAGGGCTTCCTCGAACAGGCCTTATACATAGATGCAACCGGGTAGCAGTGTTTGAAAAACAGGTGGCCAGTGGGGGCGAGTCCATACATAAGAGCGAAACCATAGGCGGCCGTTACCGCAACAATGGATATGCACTCCGACAATAAATCTCACATACAGCTTCCTGTGACGCTTCGCATAACCGCTGCGCACGGCTCAATTAACGCGTCGTCAGTGGAACGCAGAGCGTCCCTGGCGACATTCCCACGCAGAGCGTGGGAACGATCATCAGTAACAGGGGGAGGGTGATAGTTGGGACATTTGTTCCAGACGTGGTTTGTGGTTATCAGGACGTTTTGTATGGGCTTGTTACTACCATCGTCGAATGGTTCTATAGGCCCCGCCCGGCTAAAACAGGGTCATACAAAAACAACTATTCCACCGAGGTAAGAAAGATGAGTGCGGCTTCCCTGTATCCCGTTCGTCCCGAGGTTCTGGCCAACACCCTGACCGACGAGGCGACCTACAAGGCCATGTACCAGCAGTCAGTCGTCAACCCGGACGGCTTCTGGCGCGAGCAAGCCAAGCGCCTCGACTGGATCAAGCCTTTCACCACGGTGAAGCAGACCTCCTTCGACGATCACCATGTCGACATCAAGTGGTTCGCCGACGGTACCCTGAACGTTTCCTACAACTGCCTGGACCGGCATCTGGCCGAGCGTGGCGATCAAACCGCGATCATCTGGGAAGGCGATGACCCTTCCGAAAGCCGTCACATCACCTACCGCGAACTGCACGAACAAGTCTGCAAGTTCGCCAACGCCCTGCGTGGCCAGGACGTGCACCGCGGCGACGTGGTGACCATCTACATGCCGATGATTCCCGAAGCCGTGGTCGCCATGCTGGCCTGTACCCGCATCGGCGCGATTCATTCGGTGGTGTTCGGCGGCTTCTCGCCGGAAGCCCTGGCCGGTCGCATCATCGACTGCAAATCCAAGGTGGTGATCACCGCCGACGAAGGCATCCGTGCCGGCAAGAAGATCCCGCTCAAGGCCAACGTCGACGACGCCCTGACCAACCCGGAAACCAGCAGCATCCAGAAAGTCATCGTGTGCCAGCGCACCGGCGGCGACATCAAGTGGAACCAGCATCGCGACATCTGGTTTGAGGACCTGATGAAAGTGGCGGGCACCGTGTGCGCGCCGAAAGAGATGGGCGCTGAGGAAGCGCTGTTCATCCTCTACACCTCCGGTTCCACCGGCAAGCCCAAGGGCGTGCAGCACACCACCGGCGGTTATCTGTTGTACGCGGCCATGACCCACGAGCGCGTGTTCGACTACCGCCCGGGTGAAATCTACTGGTGCACCGCCGACGTCGGCTGGGTCACCGGCCACAGCTACATTGTCTACGGCCCGCTGGCCAACGGCGCGACCACGCTGCTGTTCGAAGGCGTGCCGAACTATCCGGACATCACCCGGGTGGCGAAGATCGTCGACAAGCACAAGGTCAACATCCTCTACACCGCGCCAACCGCGATCCGCGCGATGATGGCGGCGGGCACGGCCGCCGTGGAAGGTGCCGATGGCAGCAGCCTGCGCCTGCTGGGTTCGGTGGGTGAGCCGATCAACCCGGAAGCCTGGGACTGGTACTACAAGAACGTCGGTCAATCCCGTTGCCCGATCGTCGACACCTGGTGGCAGACCGAAACCGGCGGCAACATGATGAGCCCGTTGCCGGGTGCGCACGGCCTCAAGCCGGGTTCGGCGGCACGTCCGTTCTTCGGCGTGGTGCCGGCCCTGGTGGACAACCTGGGCAACATCATCGAAGGCGAGGCCGAGGGCAACCTGGTGATTCTCGATTCGTGGCCGGGCCAGGCGCGCACGCTGTATGGCGACCATGACCGCTTCGTCGACACCTACTTCAAGACCTTCCGCGGCATGTATTTCACCGGTGACGGCGCCCGCCGCGATGCCGATGGTTACTACTGGATCACCGGTCGGGTGGATGACGTGCTCAACGTCTCCGGGCACCGCATGGGCACCGCCGAGATCGAAAGCGCGATGGTCGCGCACCCGAAAGTCGCCGAGGCGGCGGTGGTCGGTGTGCCTCATGACATCAAGGGCCAGGGCATTTATGTCTATGTCACCCTGAACGCTGGTGAAGAGACCAGCGAGCAATTGCGCCTGGAGCTGAAGAACTGGGTGCGTAAGGAGATTGGTCCGATTGCTTCGCCGGATGTGATCCAGTGGGCGCCGGGGCTGCCGAAGACGCGTTCGGGCAAGATCATGCGGCGGATTCTGCGCAAGATTGCGACCGCTGAGTACGATGGGTTGGGGGATATTTCGACCCTGGCTGATCCGGGTGTGGTGCAGCATTTGATTGATACGCACAAGACGATGAATGTGGCGTAAGTAGCGTTTTTGAGTCGCAGAAGCCCTGCCGGGTGTGAGTCTGGTGGGGCTTTTTGTTGCCTGGGGTTAGCGGCGGCAGTTCGGGCCTCATCGCGAGCAGGCTCACTCCCACAGGGTTTTGTGTCTACCAAAGATCCCTGTAGGAGTGAGCCTGCTCGCGATGGCAATCTGTCAGGCTCTACATAAACAACAACCAATAATTATCGGCTTCCCCTGTAGGCCCTTTCCCACTGTTACCTGTCACTTTTCAAGTAACTGAATGTGTAACCGCTCGGCGCCGATACGGGGCATTGGGAAACGCAAAATGCCGGCAATGGTGCATTTGCGCTGCTCAAAAAAATAACAGCCCACGCCAAGCTTGCCGGATTAGAAGGGTTTGCCAATAATAGGCCCGCAACTTGCAATATTGATCGGTTCACTGTCTTTTGCTCTTGCATGATTTTGCAAGGCTGTCAACGTGCCCGGGCGGCTTTCTCGGTGCTTCTGTAATTAGTTGTCGCATTGAAGAAATATCGGCTTCGGGCCTGTCGTTAGAATGCCGATCACTCGCTCGTCGTTGCCTGTGTTGAATTTCAACACCCGCATCCCCGGACGCAGCAACGCTTTCCGGTTCCACTCATTCGCATATTGGGCTGTCGCTCACTCTGCCGTTTTAGCCCTTTACCGATGGAGTCCCAAGATGAAGAAACTCGTGCTGCTTGGCGCCCTGGCAATGTCCGCCGTGCTGTCCCTGCCATCCTTCGCCGATGAAAAACCTCTGAAGATCGGTATCGAAGCGGCTTACCCTCCGTTCGCTTCCAAAGCACCGGACGGCAGCATCGTTGGTTTCGACTACGACATCGGTAACGCCCTGTGCGAAGAGATGAAGGTCAAGTGCGTGTGGGTCGAGCAAGAGTTCGACGGCCTGATCCCGGCACTGAAAGTGCGCAAGATCGACGCGATCCTGTCGTCCATGTCGATCACTGAAGATCGCAAGAAGTCCGTGGACTTCACCAACAAGTACTACAACACCCCGGCTCGCCTGGTGATGAAGCAAGGCACTCAGGTCAGCGAAGGCCTGACCGAGCTCAAGGGCAAGAACATCGGCGTGCAACGTGGTTCGATCCACGAGCGTTTCGCCCGCGAAGTGCTGGCCCCGCTGGGTGCCGAGATCAAGCCTTACGGTTCGCAGAACGAAATTTATCTCGACGTGGCCGCCGGCCGCCTCGACGGCACCGTGGCAGACGCTACCCTGTTGAATGACGGCTTCCTGAAAACCGACGCCGGTAAAGGTTTCGCCTTCGTGGGGCCGGCCTTCACTGACGTCAAATACTTCGGCGACGGCGTGGGTATCGCGGTTCGCAAGGGCGACGCGCTCAAAGACAAGATCAACACCGCGATCGCTGCCATCCGCGAGAACGGCAAGTACAAGCAAATCCAGGACAAGTACTTCGATTTCGACATTTACGGCAAGTAAGTACGTCGCAACGACCAGTCCGAAATGGCGCAAGCAACAGGATCTCTGAGGTTTGCGCCATTTTTTCATCTCAACTTTCGAGGACCTGAATCATGTTGAAAGGCTACGGGGCTGTCATCCTCGATGGCGTTTGGCTGACGCTTCAGCTCGCCTTGTCGTCCATGGCCCTGGCCATTGTCCTGGGCCTGATCGGCGTGGCACTGCGTCTGTCGCCGGTGCGCTGGCTGGCCTGGCTGGGCGATCTGTATTCCACGGTGATCCGCGGCATTCCCGACCTGGTGCTGATCCTGCTGATTTTCTACGGCGGCCAGGACCTGCTCAACCGCGTCGCGCCGATGCTGGGCTATGACGAATACATCGACCTGAACCCGTTGGCCGCCGGTATCGGCACCCTGGGCTTCATCTTCGGTGCGTACCTGTCGGAAACCTTCCGTGGCGCGTTCATGGCGATCCCCAAGGGGCAGGCCGAAGCGGGCATGGCCTACGGCATGAGCAGTTTCCAGGTGTTCTTCCGGGTGTTGGTGCCGCAGATGATTCGCCTGGCGATTCCGGGTTTCACCAACAACTGGCTGGTACTGACCAAGGCTACCGCGCTGATTTCGGTGGTGGGCCTGCAAGACATGATGTTCAAGGCCAAGCAGGCGGCAGACGCTACCCGCGAGCCTTTCACCTTCTTCCTCGCAGTGGCGGCGATGTACCTGGTGATCACCAGCGTCTCGTTGCTGGCATTGCGTCACCTCGAGAAGCGCTACTCGGTAGGCGTAAGGGCGGCTGAGCTATGATCTTCGACTACAACGTCATTTGGGAGGCCTTGCCGCTGTACCTCGGCGGCCTGGTGACCACCCTCAAGTTGCTCGCACTGTCGCTGTTCTTCGGCCTGCTCTGTGCGTTGCCGCTGGGCTTGATGCGCGTCTCGAAAAACGCCGTGGTCAACATGACGGCGTGGCTCTACACCTACGTGATCCGCGGCACGCCGATGCTGGTGCAGCTGTTCTTGATCTACTACGGTCTGGCGCAGTTCGAAGCCGTACGTGAAAGCTTCCTGTGGCCATGGCTGTCCAGCGCCACGTTCTGTGCCTGCCTGGCGTTCGCCATCAACACCAGCGCCTACACCGCCGAAATCATCGCCGGCAGCCTGCGGGCCACACCGAACGGCGAGATCGAAGCGGCCAAGGCCATGGGCATGTCGCGGGTCAAGATGTACAAGCGCATCCTGCTGCCGTCGGCCCTGCGCCGTGCGTTGCCGCAGTACAGCAACGAAGTGATCATGATGTTGCAGACCACCAGCCTTGCATCCATCGTGACCCTGATCGACATCACCGGTGCTGCGCGCACGGTCAACGCCCAGTTCTACCTGCCGTTCGAGGCGTACATCACCGCCGGCGTGTTCTACCTGTGCCTGACCTTCATCCTGGTGAAGCTGTTCAAGATGGCCGAGCGCCGCTGGCTGGGCTACCTGGCCCCGCGGAAGCACTGATATGGAACGCATCGATCATGCATTGCCGTGGAGCCACCTGGGCAGCGAACGCCGAATTTCGGTGTTCCGCTTCGGTAGTGGCGAGCGCAAGGCCTACATCCAGGCCAGCCTGCACGCCGATGAACTGCCGGGCATGCGCACGGCCTGGGCCCTGAAAAAGCGCCTGGCCGAACTCGAAGCCCAAGGTCTGTTGAACGGTGTGATCGAGCTGGTGCCGGTGGCCAATCCACTGGGCCTCGGTCAGTTGCTGCAGGGCAATCATCAAGGGCGTTTCGAGGCCGGTAGCGGCAAGAATTTCAACCGCGATTTCGTTGAGTTGAGCGCGCCAGTGGCTGCGCAACTTGATGGCCACCTGGGTGATGATCCGCACGCCAATATTCGTTTGATTCGCCAGGCCATGAGCGATCACCTGGCGGCATTGCCAGAGGCGAGCAGTCAGTTGCAAGGCATGCAGCGCGTTCTGCTCAGCCACGCCTGCACCGCCGATGTGGTGCTGGACCTGCATTGCGATGCCGAAGCGGCGTTGCATATGTACGCCTTGCCACAGCACTGGCCGCAGTGGCGTTCGCTGGCCGCGCACCTGGATGTGAAGGTTGGCCTGCTGGCGGAAGATTCCGGCGGCAGCTCCTTCGATGAAGCCTGCTCGCTGCCGTGGTTGCGTCTGTCGCGCCTGTTCCCGGACGCGCAGATTCCGCTGGCGTGCCTGGCGACTACCATAGAATTGGGTGGTCAGGCCGACACCGGCCGCGCGGAATCCGAGGCTCACGCCGAAGGCATCCTGGCGTTCCTCGCCGAGCAAGGCCTGATCAGTGGTGAGTGGCCGAACGCGGCGCACGAACCTTGCGAAGGCCTGCCGTTCGAAGGTACTGAACTGCTGTTCGCGCCGCATCCTGGTGTGGTGAGTTTCCTGCGCAAGCCCGGTGAATGGGTTGAGGCGGGCGATGAAATTTTCGAAGTGATCGATCCGCTGGCGGATCGGGTCAGCACGGTGTGTGCTGGTACGTCCGGGGTGCTGTTTGCCATTGAACGGCTGCGTTACGCCCAACCCGGTTTCTGGCTGGCCAAGGTGGCGGGGCGCGAAGCGCTGCGTCACGGGCGCTTGCTCAACGACTGACTGACTGTTTTTGTGAGAACCGACCGCATGTACAAGCTTGAAGTCCAAGACCTGCATAAACGCTATGGCAGTCACGAAGTGCTCAAGGGCGTGTCCCTGAAAGCGGCGGCCGGCGATGTGATCAGCATCATCGGCTCCAGTGGCTCCGGCAAGAGTACTTTCCTGCGCTGCATCAACCTGCTGGAGCAGCCGCACGCGGGCAAGATCCTGCTCAACAACGAAGAGTTGAAGCTGGTGGCGAACAAGGACGGCGCGCTGAAGGCTGCCGACCCGAAACAGCTGCAGCGCATGCGTTCGCGCCTGTCGATGGTGTTCCAGCATTTCAACCTGTGGTCGCACATGACCGCGCTGGAAAACATCATGGAAGCGCCGGTGCACGTACTCGGTGTGTCCAAGGCAGAAGCTCGCGAAAAAGCCGAGCACTACCTGAACAAAGTGGGCGTCGCTCACCGTAAAGATGCTTACCCGGGCCACATGTCCGGCGGCGAGCAGCAGCGCGTGGCGATTGCCCGTGCGCTGGCGATGGAACCCGAGGTAATGCTGTTCGACGAACCGACCTCGGCCCTCGACCCGGAACTGGTCGGCGACGTGCTGAAGGTCATGCAGGCTCTGGCCCAGGAAGGTCGGACCATGGTCGTGGTGACCCACGAAATGGGCTTCGCCCGTGAAGTGTCGAACCAGTTGGTGTTCCTGCACAAAGGTGTCGTTGAAGAAAGCGGCAACCCGCGTGAGGTGCTGGTCAATCCACAGTCCGAACGTCTGCAACAATTCCTTTCGGGCAGCTTGAAGTAATCGCTCCCGTTACGCACCAAATTAGGTCATGCTGCGCAGCGCGCGCCAGATGGTCTAATTTGGTTGCAGCCGCTTTGGCTTCTAACACTGTTTTCGTTTCGGATTGCCCGCCATGACTGCCCATCGAATAGGTTTCCTGATTTGGCCCAGCACAAAAGCACTGACGCTTGCGCTGGCTGAGGAGGCCTTGCGGGTTGCCCAGCGTGTGCATCCGGACGTGGTCTACGAGCTGTCATTTTTGCAGGCCGAACCGCAGGGCGAAGGCCAATGGCAATTGCCCGGTGAACCCTGGACCGGCAAACTCGAGAACTTCCAGAAACTGTTCCTGCTCGCCGACGAGCCACCGACCAGTCTCGCCCCGGCACTGAGCAGTGCGCTCAAGCAACTGGTGCGTGCCGGTTGCGTGATCGGCGGGCTGTCGGCCGGTGTTTATCCGTTGGCGCAACTGGGTTTGCTCGACGGCTACCGCGCTGCGGTGCACTGGCGCTGGCAGGACGATTTCGCTGAACGCTTCCCGAAAGTCATCGCCACCAGTCATCTGTTCGATTGGGATCGCGATCGCCTGACTGCGTGTGGCGGCATGTCGGTACTCGACTTGCTGCTGGCGGTACTGGCTCGCGATCACGGCGCCGAACTGGCCGGTGCGGTGTCTGAAGAGTTGGTGGTCGAGCGTATCCGTGAGGGCGGTGAGCGCCAACGCATTCCGCTGCAGAACCGCCTGGGTTCCAGTCATCCAAAGCTCACCCAGGCGGTGTTGCTGATGGAAGCCAATATCGAGGAGCCGCTGACCACCGACGAAATCGCCCAGCACGTGTGCGTGTCCCGTCGGCAACTCGAGCGGATCTTCAAGCAATACCTCAACCGTGTGCCGAGCCAGTACTATCTGGAGCTGCGCCTGAACAAGGCCCGGCAGATGCTGATGCAAACCAGCAAGTCGATCATCCAGATCGGCCTGTCCTGTGGCTTTTCCTCGGGGCCACATTTCTCCAGCGCCTACCGTAATTTCTTCGGCGCCACACCGCGCGAAGATCGCAACCAGCGGCGCAGCAGCAGCCCGTTCGAATTGTCGTCAGTTCCGTCGGAACGCGGCTAATCCCAACACTCAAGGCCATGGCATTGCTTCCATGGCCTTTTGCATTCAAGTCCTTATCTCCATGTCCGCATTTGCGCTATCAACCCGCAGTAGAGAGTCGGGGTGTTGGCGGGTGCCGCAAATCAAATCCCCACAACCCTGCCGCTAACCCTGTTGGCCAGTTAAACTGCGCCTTTGCGACCCTATTTGTCGCATTGCCATAAACCCGGGAAAAACCGGGTTTGGCGCTATAAGAAGTTGTCGCTTGGCGGCAAGGCCGGGCTGAAAACTGTCCTTACAATCCCCCCATCGCTCGCCAGTTTCAGGCGGGTGTTCCTCTTCAGGAGACTCCGATGTCCGTTGAGCACGCTGCGGTAGAACGCGCCGATTTCGACCAGGTAATGGTTCCCAACTATGCACCAGCCGCCTTCATTCCCGTGCGTGGCGCCGGTTCCCGCGTTTGGGACCAGTCCGGTCGCGAGCTGATCGACTTCGCCGGCGGGATCGCCGTCAACGTATTGGGCCACGCACATCCGGCGCTGGTCGGTGCCTTGACCGAGCAGGCCAACAAGCTGTGGCACGTGTCCAACGTGTTCACCAATGAGCCGGCCCTGCGCCTGGCCCATAAGCTGGTCGATGCCACCTTTGCCGAACGTGCCTTCTTCTGCAACTCCGGCGCCGAAGCCAACGAAGCTGCTTTCAAGCTGGCCCGTCGTGTCGGTTTCGACCGTTTCGGCAGCGAGAAGTATGAAATCATCGCCGCGCTCAACAGCTTCCACGGCCGTACCCTGTTCACCGTCAACGTCGGTGGCCAATCGAAGTACTCCGATGGCTTCGGTCCGAAAATTACCGGTATCACCCATGTGCCGTACAACGACCTGGCCGCGCTGAAAGCCGCCATTTCCGACAAGACCTGCGCCGTGGTACTGGAGCCGATCCAGGGCGAGAGCGGCGTGATCCCGGCCGAACTCGAATACCTGCAAGGTGCCCGCGAACTCTGCACCGCGCACAACGCACTGCTGATCTTCGACGAAGTGCAAACCGGCATGGGCCGTACCGGCCATCTGTTCGCCTACCAGCATTACGGCGTGATTCCGGACATCCTGACCAGCGCCAAGAGCCTGGGCGGCGGTTTCCCGATCGCGGCCATGCTGACCACCGAAGACCTGGCCAAGCACCTGGTCGTCGGCACCCACGGCACCACCTACGGCGGCAACCCGTTGGCGTGCGCTGTCGCTGAAGCTGTAATCGATGTGATCAACACCCCTGAGGTGCTGGCCGGCGTCAACGCCAAGCACGACAAGTTCAAGGCGCGCCTGGAGCAGATCGGCGAGAAGTACGGCCTGTTCACCCAGGTGCGTGGCATGGGCCTGTTGATCGGTTGCGTACTGAGCGATGCCTGGAAAGGCAAGGCCAAGGACATCTTCAACGCCGCTGAAAAAGAAGGCCTGATGGTGCTGCAAGCCGGCCCGGACGTGGTGCGTTTCGCGCCAAGCCTGGTGGTCGAAGACGCGGACATCGACGAAGGCCTGGACCGTTTCGAACGTGCCGCGGCAAAACTGACGCAAGCCTGATAGACCCTTCGACGCCTGATCGTTCAGGCGTCGAACCCAATTTTTATGCCGGTCCCGCTTTTCTGTAGGAGCGAGCCTGCTCGCGATGGTGTGTCAGTCGACACCGTGGTGCCTGACACACCATCGCGAGCAGGCTCGCTCCTACAAGGGGGCCGGCTTATTTTCCTCAAGAGTATGAGAAAGGAGTGACACCATGCTGGTGATGCGCCCCGCGCAAATGGCTGATCTGGGCGAGGTACAGCGTCTGGCTGCGGACAGCCCGATTGGTGTCACTTCCTTGCCGGATGACGTTGAACGCCTGAGCGACAAGATCGCCGCGAGCGAAGCCTCGTTCGCCGCCGAAGTCAGCTTCAATGGTGAAGAGAGCTATTTCTTCGTGCTCGAAGACACGGCCACCGGCAAGTTGGTGGGCTGTTCGGCGATCGTCGCCTCGGCGGGTTATTCCGAGCCGTTCTACAGTTTCCGTAATGAAACCTTCGTGCACGCCTCCCGCGAGCTGAAGATTCATAACAAGATCCACGTGCTCTCGCAGTGCCACGACTTGACGGGCAACAGCCTGCTCACCAGTTTCTATGTGCAGCGCGAGCTGGTGGGTTCGCCTTGGGCCGAGCTCAATTCCCGTGGCCGCCTGCTGTTCGTCGCCAGCCACCCGGAGCGTTTCGCCGATTCGGTAGTGACCGAGATCGTTGGCTACAGCGATGAAAATGGTGACTCGCCGTTCTGGGATGCCATCGGTCGCAACTTCTTCGACCTCAACTACGCCGAAGCCGAGCGTCTGTGTGGCCTGAAGAGCCGGACCTTCCTCGCCGAACTGATGCCGCACTACCCGATCTACGTGCCGCTGCTGCCGGACTCCGCTCAGGAAGCCATGGGCCAGGTGCACCCTCGGGCGCAGATCACCTTCGACATCCTGATGCGCGAAGGCTTCGAAACCGATCACTACATCGACATCTTCGACGGCGGCCCGACCCTGCATGCCCGTGTCTCGGGGATCCGTTCGATCGCCCAGAGCCGCGTGGTGCCGGTGAAGATCGGTGAGCCGGTCAAAGGTGCTGGTCGCCAGTACCTGGTGGCCAATGCCCAGTTGCAGGATTACCGCGCAATCATGCTCGAGCTCGATTACGCGCCGGGTAAACCCGTGACCCTGGACCTGGAAGCGGCCGAAGCCCTGGGCGTCGGTGAAGGTGCCAGCGTGCGCCTGGTAGCGGTTTGACGCTTGACTGAAAAGAGTCTTGGAAAGCAGCGAAGTTTCGCGGGTGGCGTTGGCGGCCCGTTTGAGGAGATAGCATGATCGTTCGTCCCGTACGCAGCAGCGATTTACCCGCTCTGATCGACCTGGCCCGCAGCACCGGCACCGGCCTGACCACCTTGCCGGCCAACGAAGAGCGCCTGGCCCACCGGGTCGGCTGGGCCGAGAAGACCTTCCGTGGCGAAGCCGGGCGGGGCGATGCGGACTACCTGTTCGTGCTCGAAGATGACAACGGCCGCGTGGTGGGCATTTCCGCCATCGCCGGCGCCGTGGGCCTGCGTGAGCCCTGGTACAACTTCCGGGTCGGCCTGACGGTCAGCGCTTCGCAAGAGCTGAATATCTACCGCGAGATCCCGACGCTGTTCCTGGCCAACGATCTGACCGGCAACTCCGAGCTGTGCTCGCTGTTTTTGCATGCCGATTACCGCAGTGGCCTCAACGGCCGCATGCTGTCCAAGGCGCGGATGCTGTTCATCGCCGAGTTCCCGCAACTGTTCGGCAACAAGATCATTGCCGAGATGCGCGGCGTTTCCGACGCAGCCGGGCGTTCGCCCTTCTGGGAAAGCCTGGGCCGGCACTTCTTCAAGATGGAATTCAGTCAGGCGGACTACCTGACCGGCGTGGGCAACAAAGCTTTCATTGCCGAGCTGATGCCGAAGTTTCCGCTGTACACCTGCTTCCTGTCGCCCGATGCGCGCAACGTGATTGGCCAGGTGCACCCGGACACCGAGCCTGCCTTGTCGATGCTCAAGAGCGAAGGCTTCAGCTACCAGGGCTACGTCGACATCTTCGACGCGGGCCCTGCCATCGAGTGCGAAACCGGCAAGATCCGCGCGGTGCGCGACAGCCAGGCGCTGGTGCTGGCCATCGGCACGCCGGGCGACGACGCCACGCCGTTCATCATTCACAACCGCAAGCGCGAAGACTGCCGCATCACTGCCGCTCCGGCACGTCTGGCCGCCGGCACCCTGGTGGTCGACCCGCTGACCGCCAAACGTCTTCAACTCAACGCTGGCGATCAAGTGCGCGCCGTGGCGTTGTCCGCTGCTCGGGAGTCGAAATAATGAAGTCGCTATACATCGCAGGTGAATGGTTGGCAGGTGGGGGCGAAGCCTTCGAGTCGCTGAACCCTGTGACCCAGCAAGTGCTGTGGTCTGGCACCGGTGCCACCGCTGATCAGGTCGAGTCCGCCGTGCAGGCTGCGCGCCAGGCGTTCCCGGACTGGGCCCGTCGCACTCTGCAAGAACGTATTTCGGTGCTGGAAGCTTTCGCCGCGGCATTGAAGAACAACGCAGACGAACTGGCTCGCACGATCGGTGAGGAAACCGGCAAGCCCCTGTGGGAATCGGCCACCGAAGTCACCAGCATGGTCAACAAGATTGCGATCTCGGTGCAGAGCTACCGTGAGCGCACCGGCGAGAAGAGCGGCCCGCTGGGCGACGCCACCGCGGTGCTGCGTCACAAGCCGCACGGCGTGGTGGCAGTGTTCGGCCCTTACAACTTCCCCGGCCACTTGCCCAACGGGCATATCGTGCCGGCGCTGCTGGCCGGTAACACCGTACTGTTCAAGCCGAGTGAGCTGACGCCGAAAGTCGCCGAGCTGACGGTCAAGTGCTGGATCGAGGCCGGTTTGCCGGCGGGCGTGCTTAACCTGCTGCAGGGTGCCCGCGAAACCGGTATCGCCCTGGCGGCGAACCCGGGCATCGACGGCCTGTTCTTTACCGGTTCCAGTCGCACGGGCAATCACCTGCACAATCAATTCGCCGGCCGTCCAGACAAGATCCTGGCGCTGGAGATGGGGGGCAACAACCCGCTGGTGGTGGATCAGGTCGCCGATCTCGATGCCGCGGTCTACACCATCATCCAGTCGGCATTCATCTCTGCCGGCCAGCGCTGCACCTGTGCCCGCCGCTTGCTGGTGCCGCAAGGCGCCTGGGGCGATACATTGCTGGCGCGTCTGGTGGCGGTCAGTTCGTCGATTGAAGTCGGCGCGTTCGACCAGCAACCGGCACCCTTCATGGGCTCGGTGATTTCCCTCGGCGCGGCGAAAGCGTTGATGGATGCCCAGGAGCACTTACTGGCCAACGGCGCTGTGGCGCTGCTGGAAATGACGCAGCCCCAGGCCCGCGCCGCCCTGCTGACCCCAGGGATTCTGGACGTCACGGCAGTAGCTGATCGCCCGGACGAAGAGCTGTTCGGTCCGTTGTTGCAGGTGATCCGCTACGCTGATTTTGAAGCGGCGATCGCTGAAGCCAACGACACCGAATATGGCCTGGCGGCCGGCCTGCTGTCGGATTCCGAAGCGCGCTACCAGCAGTTCTGGCTGGAAAGCCGTGCCGGTATCGTCAACTGGAACAAGCAATTGACCGGCGCAGCGAGCAGCGCGCCATTCGGTGGCGTCGGCGCCTCGGGCAACCATCGCGCCAGCGCCTATTACGCCGCGGATTACTGCGCGTACCCGGTGGCCTCGCTGGAAACCCCGAGCCTGGTGTTGCCCGCGGCGCTTACGCCTGGCGTGAAGATGGCGTAACGGCCATTCGCGAGCAAGCCCGCTCCCACAAGGTCCGAGTCGAACACAAAATGTGTGAACGCTGCTGAACCTGTAGGAGCGAGGCTTGCCCGCGAAGGCCGCGACGCGGTCTTGCTGAATTGTTACTTGAAGCCATAACAACAGATTCTCGTGGAGCCTCGCTGATGAAATCCTATGAAGTCAATTTTGACGGTCTAGTGGGGCCGACCCATAACTACGGCGGCCTGTCCTACGGTAACGTCGCGTCCCAGAGCAACAGCCAGCAGTCTTCCAATCCCAAGGAAGCGGCGCTGCAAGGCCTGGCGAAGATGAAAGCGCTGATGGACATGGGCTTTCAACAAGGCGTGCTGGCGCCACAAGAGCGCCCGGACGTGGCGGCACTGCGTCGCCTGGGTTTCAGTGGCACCGACGCTCAAGTCATCGAGCGCGCCGCCAAGGAAGCCATGCCATTGCTGGTCGCCAGTTGCTCGGCATCGAGCATGTGGGTAGCCAACGCCGCCACCGTCAGCCCGAGCGCCGACACCGCGGATGGCCGCGTGCATTTCACCGCCGCCAACCTCAACTGCAAGTACCACCGCAGCATCGAGCATCCGACCACCAGCCGCGTGCTGGGCGCCATGTTCGCCGACCAGAAGCACTTCGCCCACCACGCCGCCTTGCCGGCCGTGGCGCAGTTCGGTGACGAAGGCGCGGCCAACCACACGCGTTTCTGCCGCGAATATGGCAAAGCCGGTGTCGAATTCTTCGTGTTCGGTCGCAGTGCCTTCGACACCCGCTACCCGGCACCGCAAAAGTACCCGGCGCGCCAGACCCTCGAAGCGTCCCAGGCGGTCGCTCGCCTGCACGGCCTGAGCGATGACGGCGTGGTCTACGCCCAGCAGAACCCGTCGGTGATCGACCAGGGCGTGTTCCACAATGACGTGATCGCAGTCGGTAACGGTGAAGTGCTGTTCTATCACGAGGACGCGTTCCTCGAGACCGACAAGATGCTCGCCGAATTGCAGGGCAAACTCGCCAAGGTCGGTGGGAAATTTCAATCGGTGTGCGTACCGCGTTCGGCGGTCAGCGTCGAAGACGCGGTTCGCTCCTACCTGTTCAATAGCCAGCTGCTGACGCGTCCTGACGGCTCCATGCTGTTGATCGTGCCGGAAGAATGCCATGGCAACGAGCGCGTATGGCAATACCTGCAGGGTTTGACCAGCTCCGGCGGCCTGATCCGCGAAGTGAAAGTCTTCGATCTCAAGCAGAGCATGCAGAACGGCGGTGGCCCTGCTTGCCTGAGGTTGCGTGTCGCGCTCAACGAAACCGAGCTGGCGGCCGTCAACCCAGGGGTTATCATGACGGCACCGTTGTACGGCACTCTGACCGAATGGGTCGAGAAGCACTACCGCGACCGCATGACCGAAAACGATCTGGCGGACCCGCAATTGCTGCTTGAGTGCCGGACGGCACTGGATGAACTGACACAAATCCTTAAACTGGGCGCGGTTTATCCATTCCAGATCAATTGATCGACGGCGCGCTTTCGGGCCCGACAGCGCGCCGCTTCATCTCAAACGAGAGCGTATTTACATGAGCGACAAACTGCAGCTGATCCTTGAAGACACCGACGGCACGCAACTGGAAACGTCCTGCACCCGCGTCGCGGTCATGTGGCAAGGCAAAGAGCTGTGGATCCAGCACGATGGCCGTGGCCAATTGCTGATCGGCGTGGACGTCGAAGAAGGCGACGCCGAATACGCCAACCTGCTGCTGCGCCCATTGGCGACTAATCTGGTAAGTCTGCAACTGGAGATGGAACCGGCTGACCTCGGCGACGACGAGGAACACGTCCACGGCCCGGATTGCAATCACGACCATTAAGGAAACCGCTCTATGCTCGCCCTCGGCAAACTGCTTGAACTGACCCTCGCCGGCCGCGAACCGGCGGAGAAGACTCAACTGACTGTCGAAGGCGTGCGCATGCGCTGGTTGAGCGAAGGTGCGCTGGAAGTGCGGCCTCCGCTGGCTCGCGACAATGGCCTGGACCTGCTGTTATCGGCCGGTATCCATGGCAACGAAACAGCGCCGATCGAACTGCTCGATCGCCTGTTGCATGACATCGCCCGCGGCGACCTGAAACCGCGTGCCCGCATTCTGTTCCTGTTCGGTAACCCTGAAGCCATTCGCAAGGGCGAGCGTTTCGTCGAGCAGGACGTCAATCGGCTGTTCAACGGCCGTCACGAACAAAGCAGTGGCTCCGAAGCGCTGCGCGCCTGTGAGCTGGAGCGCCTGGCGGCGAGTTTCTTCAGCCTGCCGGATCGCCAGCGCCTGCACTACGATTTGCACACGGCGATTCGCGGCTCGAAAATCGAGCAGTTCGCCTTGTACCCCTGGAAGGAAGATCGCCAGCATTCACGCCAGGAACTGGCCCGGCTGCGCGCCGCGGGCATGGAGGCAGTGCTGTTGCAGAACAAGCCGTCCATCGTCTTCAGTTCCTATACCTACGACAAGCTCGGTGCCGAGTCCTTCACCCTTGAGCTGGGCAAGGCGCGGCCGTTCGGGCAGAACGACGGGGTGAACGTCTCCTTGCTGGAAAACCGTCTCAAACAGATCATCGAAGGCACCGAGCCCGAGTTGGCTGAAGAGGCGCTGGACGGTTTGCAGCTGTTCAGCGTGGCACGGGAAATCATCAAGCACAGCGACAGTTTCCGCCTGAACCTGCCAGTGGACATCGAGAATTTTTCGGAGCTGGAAGTGGGTTACCTGCTGGCGGAAGACATCGCCAATACCCGCTGGATCATCGAGGAGGAGGGCGCCCGGATCATCTTCCCGAACCCTAAGGTGAAGAATGGCTTGCGTGCGGGCATCCTGATCGTGCCGACCACCGACGAAAACCTCGCCTGAAGTCCACGTAGGACCAAAATGTGGGAGTGAGCCTGCTCGCGATAGCGGAGTATCAGTCGCCATAAATTTCGACTGTCAGTCCGTCATCGCGAGCAGGCTCGCTCCCACAGGTTTTGTGTTTAGACGGCTACGGCACGCGGCTCGGTGCGACGCAGCGAGCGGATCTTCAGCAACGTATCCGCACACGTCTTCGCTGCTTCCTGACCCTTATGCACGAAATGCTCGAAGAAGAACTTATGATGCAGTTCTTCACCCGCATGGAAGTGGTGCGGGGTCAGCGATACCGAGAACACCGGCACTTCGGTTTCCAGTTGCACCTGCATCAGGCCGCTGACCACCGACTGGGCAACGAATTCGTGGCGGTAGATGCCGCCGTCCACCACCAGGGCGGCCGCGACGATGCCGGCATAACGGCCGGTCTTGGCCAGCAACTTGGCGTGCAGGGGCATTTCAAAGGCGCCGCCGACTTCGAAGAAATCGATGTCGGACTCTTGATAACCCTGGGCAATCATTTCGGCGACGAAGCCTTTACGGCTCTGGTCGACAATATCTTTGTGCCAGCAGGCCTGGATGAACGCAACGCGTTCGCCGTGATGGTGTTTGCTTTTGCTGTCGATTGCGGTGGGTTGCATGTTCTGATTCCTGTTTGTGTGAAAAACAGGGCTTATGAATCGAATGGGATTTAAGGGTATGCACGCTCGCACGAGTGCCTGCGGACAGCCCTTTGGCGCCAATCCCGTTCTCTCTTCATCCGGACTATGACCGTCGGCCCCGGGATCACACCGGGTCTGCTGACCTTGTCGCCATGCACGGCCAAGGCCGTGTCTGTCACCAAGCGCTCGCGGGCTATGCGTGTTGCACGCAATTACCGCCGGTGGGGAGTTGCACCCCGCCCTGAGAACGTTTTGCCGCCAGATAGTTAGGCGGCGAAGCTTTTTTATCACATATTTCTTTTCTGTGCATGGCTGCTATTTGATGATTGCTATCGACTTTTTCGTCGAGCCAGCAAGTCGTTTGCTTTCCAAGGGTTGAATATTGGTGGGCATGACCGCAGTACTTCCCGTCTGAAAGGGATTTTCCCCTGCTAACCGAGGCCAGATTCATGAGCGTTATCGATCTTCGCAGCGACACCGTCACCCAACCCACCCCTGGCATGCTTGACGCGATGGCCACCGCCGTCACTGGTGACGACGTGTATGGCGAAGATCCGACGGTCAATCGACTGGAGGCCGAGCTGGCCAATCGCCTGGGTTTTGCCGCGGCACTGTTCGTCCCCACGGGCACCATGAGCAACCTGCTGGGCTTGATGGCCCACTGCGAGCGCGGTGACGAATACATCGTCGGCCAGCAGGCCCACACCTATAAGTACGAAGGGGGCGGTGCGGCGGTGCTCGGTTCGATCCAGCCACAGCCGCTGGAAGTGCAGGCCGATGGCTCGCTGGACCTTTCGCAGGTGGCCGCGGCGATCAAGCCGGACGACTTCCACTTTGCCCGCACCCGTTTGCTGGCGCTGGAAAACACCATGCAGGGCAAGGTCCTGCCCCTCGAATACCTGGCCCGGGCGCGCAGCTTTACCCGCGAACACGGGTTGCAACTGCATCTGGACGGTGCGCGGCTGTACAACGCAGCGGTCAAGCTGGGCGTCGATGCCCGGGAGATCACTTGGCATTTCGATTCCGTCTCGGTGTGCCTGTCCAAAGGCCTGGGCGCGCCGGTGGGCTCGGTGCTGTGCGGTTCGGTCGAGTTGATCGGCAGGGCGCGGCGCCTGCGCAAGATGGTTGGCGGCGGCATGCGCCAGGCCGGGATCCTGGCAGCGGCGGCCCTGTACGCGCTGGAGCATAACGTCCAGCGCCTGGCCGACGACCACGCCAATGCCCAATTGCTGGCACAAGGCCTGCGTGCTGCAGGTTTTGAGGTCGAGCCGGTGCAGACCAACATGGTTTACGTTGCCATGGGCGACAGGGCCGAGGCACTCAAGTCATTCGCCGCCGAACGCGGGATCAAACTCAGTGCTGCCGCTCGTCTGCGCATGGTCACGCACATGGACATCAACGCTGCGCAAATCGAGCAGGTCGTCGCGACATTCGTCGACTTTTCCAGTAAGTGATAGCGTTAGCGCTCCAATTGACCGTTTCTATCGTATAAACACGCTGTACCCCGCGCGCAGGGCCGATATAATGCGGCCCTTTGCCGTCGTTTCGTCTGTTGACGTTTCGAACAGGCCTTTGGCCGCAGCCTCCGTGGAAGAACCTAATGAAAAGCGCAGAAATCCGTGAAGCCTTCCTTCGCTTCTTCGAAGAGCAAGGCCACACCCGTGTAGCCTCCAGCTCTTTGATTCCGGGCAACGACCCAACCCTGCTGTTCACCAACGCGGGGATGAACCAGTTCAAGGACTGCTTCCTGGGCCAGGAAAAGCGCGCGTACACCCGCGCCGTCAGCAGCCAGAAGTGCGTACGCGCCGGCGGCAAGCACAACGACCTGGAAAACGTCGGTTATACCGCTCGTCACCACACCTTCTTCGAAATGCTGGGTAACTTCAGCTTCGGTGACTACTTCAAGCGTGATGCCATCACCTACGCCTGGAACTTCCTGACCTCCGACAAGTGGCTGAACCTGCCGAAGGAAAAGCTCTGGGTCACCGTCTACGCCAGCGATGACGAGGCGTATGACATCTGGACCAAGGAAATCGGGGTGCCGGCAGAGCGCATGGTGCGCATCGGTGACAACAAGGGCGCGCCTTACGCGTCCGATAACTTCTGGACCATGGGCGATACCGGCCCGTGCGGCCCTTGCACCGAGATTTTCTATGATCACGGCGCTGACATCTGGGGCGGCCCACCGGGTTCGCCAGAAGAAGACGGCGACCGCTACATCGAAATCTGGAACAACGTGTTCATGCAGTTCAACCGCACCGCCGACGGCGTGTTGCACCCGCTGCCAGCACCGTCGGTGGACACCGGCATGGGCCTGGAACGGATCAGTGCCGTGCTGCAGCACGTTCACTCGAACTATGAAATCGACCTGTTCCAGAGCCTGCTGAGCGCTTCGGCCAAGGCCATCGGTTGCACCAACGACGCCCAGGCTTCGCTGAAAGTCGTGGCTGACCACATTCGTTCCTGCGGCTTCCTGATCGCCGACGGCGTGCTGCCGTCCAACGAAGGTCGCGGTTATGTGTTGCGCCGCATCATTCGTCGCGCCTGCCGTCATGGCAACAAGCTGGGCGCCAAGGGCAGCTTCTTCTACCAAATCGTCGCGGCCCTGGTCGCCGAGATGGGCGAAGCCTTCCCGGAACTGAAATCCCAGCAGTCGCACATCGAGCGCGTGCTGAAAGCCGAAGAAGAGCAATTCGCCAAGACCCTGGAGCAGGGCCTGAAAATCCTCGAGCAGGATCTGGCCGAACTGAAAGGCGACGTGGTACCGGGCGACGTAGTGTTCAAACTCTACGACACCTACGGTTTCCCGATGGACCTGACTGGCGACATCGCTCGCGAGCGCAGCCTGACCATCGACGAAGCAGGTTTCGAGCGCGAGATGGAAGCCCAGCGCGTCCGTGCCCGTTCGGCCAGCTCCTTCGGCATGGACTACAACAGCCTGGTCAAGGTTGATGTGGACACCGAGTTCACCGGCTACACCGCTCACAGCGGCTCGGCAAAAATCGTTGCTCTCTATAAAGACGGGCAATCGGTCGACGTCTTGAATGAAGGCGACGAGGGTGTGGTCATCCTGAACCAGACGCCGTTCTATGCCGAATCCGGTGGTCAGATCGGTGATTGCGGCTTCCTCCAGGCTGGCACTGCACGTTTCGACGTACGCGACACCACCAAGACCGGCGGCGCGTTCCTGCACCACGGTATTCTGGATTCGGGCAGCCTGATCGTCGGTGCTCCGGTCGAGACTCATGTCGATGCCGAAGTGCGTCACGCGACGTCGCTGAACCACTCGGCGACTCACTTGTTGCATGCTGCATTGCGCCAGGTGTTGGGCGATCACGTCCAGCAGAAGGGCTCGTTGGTCGACAGTCAGCGCCTGCGCTTCGACTTCAGCCACTTCGAAGCCATCAAGCCTGAACAGCTCAAAGCGCTGGAAGACATCGTCAACGCCGAGATTCGCAAGAACTCCGAAGTTGAAACCGAAGAAACCGATATCGAAACCGCCAAGCAGAAAGGCGCCATGGCGCTGTTCGGCGAGAAATACGGCGACAACGTGCGCGTGCTGAGCATGGGCGATTTCTCCGTCGAGCTGTGCGGTGGTATCCACGCCAACCGTACCGGCGACATCGGCCTGCTGAAAATCATCAGCGAAGGCGGTGTGGCTTCTGGCGTGCGTCGTATCGAAGCGGTGACAGGCGCTGCGGCACTGGCTTACCTGAACGCCGCGGAAGAGCAACTCAAGGAAGCGGCCAGCCTGGTCAAGGGCAGCCGCGACAACCTGATCGACAAACTGTCGGCTGTGCTGGAGCGCAACCGTCTGCTGGAGAAGCAACTCGAGCAGTTGCAAGCCAAGGCCGCCAGTGCGGCGGGTGACGACCTGTCGGCGCAAGCCCTGGACGTCAAGGGCGTGAAAGTGCTGGCCGTGCGTCTGGACGGGCAGGATGGCAAGGCGCTGTTGGCGCTGGTCGATCAACTGAAAAACAAACTCGGCCGCGCAGTGATCCTGCTCGGCAGTGTCCATGAGGAAAAGGTCGTTCTGGTTGCAGGCGTAACCAAAGACCTGACTGGCCAACTCAAAGCCGGTGATTTGATGAAACAGGCCGCTGCGGCAGTGGGCGGGAAGGGCGGTGGTCGTCCAGACATGGCGCAAGGCGGCGGTACCGACGCTGGCGCCCTGGATGCGGCACTGGCGCTGACCGTTCCGTTTGTAGAGCAGGGTTTATAAGGCAGTGTCCGCGGCCCGCAGTCTAGTGGCGGGCCGCAACGCTGTTTGAGTGATTATTTGGGCGCCCTTCATGGGCAGAGGCGGCTTTGAAATGGCTTTGATCGTACAGAAATTTGGAGGCACCTCGGTCGGCACCGTCGAGAGAATCGAGCAGGTTGCCGACAAGGTTAAGAAATTCCGCGATGCCGGCGATGACCTGGTGGTTGTGCTGTCTGCAATGAGCGGCGAAACCAACCGTCTGATCGATCTGGCCAAGCAAATCAGTGGCGGCGATCAACCGGTTCCTCGCGAGCTGGACGTGATCGTCTCCACCGGTGAGCAGGTGACGATTGCCCTGTTGGCCATGGCGCTGATGAAGCGTGGTGTACCAGCGGTGTCCTACACCGGCAATCAGGTACGGATCCTGACGGATAGCGCACACAATAAAGCGCGTATCCTGCAGATTGACGACCAGAAGATTCGCGGTGACCTGAAGGCCGGTCGCGTGGTGGTTGTCGCCGGTTTCCAGGGCGTCGACGAGCACGGCAACATCACCACCCTCGGTCGTGGCGGTTCCGACACCACCGGTGTGGCCCTGGCAGCGGCCCTGAAGGCTGACGAATGCCAGATCTACACCGACGTCGATGGCGTCTACACCACCGACCCGCGTGTCGTGTCCGTGGCCCAGCGCCTGGACAAGATCACCTTCGAAGAGATGCTGGAAATGGCCAGCCTCGGTTCCAAGGTGCTGCAGATCCGTGCGGTGGAGTTCGCCGGCAAGTACAACGTCCCGCTGCGCGTATTGCACAGCTTCAAGGAGGGTCCGGGCACCCTCATTACTATTGATGAAGAGGAAACCATGGAACAGCCGATCATTTCCGGTATCGCTTTCAACCGCGATGAAGCCAAGCTGACCATCCGTGGCGTGCCAGACATCCCGGGCGTTGCCTTCAAGATTCTCGGCCCGATCAGCGCCGCGAACATCGAAGTGGACATGATCGTGCAGAACGTCGCGCACGATAACACCACCGACTTCACCTTCACCGTGCACCGCAACGACTACCAGGCGGCGCAAACCGTGCTGGAGAAGACTGCTGGCGAGCTGGGTGCCCGTGAAGTCATCGGCGACACCAAGATCGCCAAGGTGTCGATCGTCGGCGTTGGCATGCGTTCCCACGCAGGCGTCGCCAGCCGCATGTTCGAAGCGCTGGCCAAGGAAACCATCAACATCCAGATGATCTCGACCTCGGAAATCAAAGTCTCCGTGGTGATCGAGGAGAAGTACCTGGAACTGGCTGTGCGCGCCTTGCACACGGCTTTCGAACTGGACGCGCCGGTCCGCCAGGGCGAGTGATGCGTTTGCCAAAGGGCGCGGTCTGACCGCGCCCTTTGTTTTTTTGCAAGGCGCGACCCCAAGGCTGTTCTTTTGCTCGCGCTGGTCAATACTCAGGCATGTAGGCCTTCGACCATTTTGGTTGTAGGTCGAGTGCCTTTTTTTTGCAGACTGTTGTCCCTGAAAATGTAATGCGTGAGGAGAAAGGTATGCTGATTCTGACTCGTCGGTGCGCAGAAAGCCTGATTATTGGTGATGGCGAAATCACCGTGACCGTGCTCGGCGTCAAAGGAAATCAAGTGCGCATCGGTGTCAACGCCCCGAAAGAGGTTGCGGTCCACCGTGAGGAAATTTACCTGCGTATAAAGAAAGAGAAGGACGAAGAACCAAGCCATTAATTTTTATCGTTTTTTATGTTTGCAAACGGGGAAAAGGTTGGTTAAGATACGCCCCGTGTTGCGGAGAGCTGGCCGAGTGGCCGAAGGCGCTCCCCTGCTAAGGGAGTACACCTCAAAAGGGTGTCGGGGGTTCGAATCCCCCGTTCTCCGCCATTATTTGCGTAGTACGTCGTAATCTGGCTTTTTCGGTAAGTTGTTGAAATTACTAGAAAAAGTGTTTGACATAGAGATTAGACGGCCTATAGTGCGCGGCAACAAATGCACTCGTAGCTCAGCTGGATAGAGTACTCGGCTACGAACCGAGCGGTCACAGGTTCGAATCCTGTCGAGTGCACCATTTAAGAGTTGTTTACAGCAATGTGAATGACTTGGCTTCAACCAGTCGTGACCTGGTCTAAAAACACAAATGCACTCGTAGCTCAGCTGGATAGAGTACTCGGCTACGAACCGAGCGGTCACAGGTTCGAATCCTGTCGAGTGCACCATTTAAGAGTTGTTTGCAGTGATGTGAATAACTTGGCTTCAACCAGTTGTGATCTGGTATCAAAACACAAATGCACTCGTAGCTCAGCTGGATAGAGTACTCGGCTACGAACCGAGCGGTCACAGGTTCGAATCCTGTCGAGTGCACCATACAAACAAAAAGCCCGCCTTTAAAGCGGGCTTTTTGCCGTCTGGGATTTGGCTTTTCCTTTCGTGCATCCTCTCTCGTCGAACTCGATGCTGGCGCTTCGACCTCGTTTGGTCTGGTAGTGGTAGCGGGTGCTTGAATTTCGAATACTGATCTTGTCTGGCTTGCCCAGAGTGCTCTCGACCTCCTGTTGGCTCATGCCGGCGATCACGCGCTGATTGATGATTGCTATGCGGCGCTCGCTGGCGCTGATCAGGTTTCCACATTTGTCTGCTGCCTGGCCGACGACTACCGGATCGCGGTGATCGACTTTCAGGCTTGATGTTTCGCGGTGCTGTTGTGGTACGAGCGTGATTGTGGTGCCAGGTCGGTAAGGGTTCACCTTCTGGTGCGTAAGGCTTTCGTCGATCGCGCAGCTCATCGTGGTAAAGGTGATGCGCCCGTCGGGGGCTTCGCAGCGGTGAATCGTTGCGCCGGATGCATCGAGCGCCAGGTAGAGCAGGGTGGCGAGTCCCAGGAGGGAGATTCTCGATGGCATTGCGCGTCCTCCATGACGGCTACTGATGAAGGCTAGCGCCTGCATTTTCCATCGCCAGTGTGTTTTCTTTTCGAGATGAGTCGTCCACTTTCAAGTGTCAGGCGCGCGCTCAAGATTGTTTCGCAAGCGCTTGTTTCAGCCGCGATTTTTTAACGTTTTCAGCCGTCAGTCGGTGTATGATTGCGCCCGTCAGCCCCGCCGGGGCTTTTGGATTACCTCCATGGACTTACCCAGTAGTTACTCAATACCCCGATTTTCCAATCATGAATTGACTGATTGATCCTTCCGGCGCACCCCGCTGCTGGGAGTGGAGTTCGCCTATGTCTGAAGTAGAAGTAAAGAAAACGCAGGAAAGCTTGCAGGACCGCCTGGCTCAAGTTGTTGAGCTGTTGCAGCGTCAGCGAGTGGTTGAAGACCTGACTCATCGCCAGGAAGGTCCGCATCACGATCGAGTCGAAAACCTGGTTCACCGGCAAAATCTCGTTGAGTTGCAACGCAAGCTCGATGACCTGCACTCCGCCGACGTCGCCTATATTCTTGAAGCCCTGCCGCTGGATGACCGCCTGACACTCTGGCAGTTGGTCAAGGCTGATCGCGACGGCGACATCCTGCTCGAAGTATCCGATTCTGTTCGTGAAACCCTGATCGCCGACATGGACGATCACGAGCTCCTGGCTGCGGCCAAGGACATGGATGCTGACGAGCTGGCCGACCTGGCTTCCGAGCTGCCGCGAGATGTCGTCCATGAGCTGATGGAGACCCTCGATGCCCAGCAGCGCGAGCGTGTGCGCTCGGCGTTGTCCTATGACGAGGAGCAGGTCGGCGCGCTGATGGACTTCGAGATGGTCACCATCCGTGAGGATGTCAGTCTCGAAGTGGTTCTGCGCTACCTGCGACGCCTCAAGGAGCTGCCAGGCCATACCGACAAATTGTTCGTGGTTGATTACGACGGCGTGCTCAAGGGCGTGCTACCGATCAAGCGCTTGCTGGTCAATGATCCGGATAAGCAGGTTTCCGAGGTCATGGCCAGCGATCCGGTGAGTTTCCATCCGGATGAAGAAGCCTACGATGCTGCCCAGGCGTTTGAGCGTTACGACTTGATCTCGGCGCCCGTCGTCGACAAGAACGGCAAGCTGATCGGCCGTCTGACCATCGATGAAATGGTCGACCTGATTCGTGAGGAGAGCGAAAACGAAGTTCTCAACATGGCGGGTCTGCGTGAAGAAGAGGATATTTTCGCGTCGGTCTGGAAGTCCCTGCGTAACCGCTGGGCCTGGCTGGCAGTGAACCTGATCACCGCATTTGTGGCGTCCCGGGTGATCGGTCTGTTCGAGGGCTCCATTGAGAAGCTGGTGGCGCTGGCTGCGTTGATGCCGATCGTAGCGGGTATCGGAGGTAACTCCGGTAACCAGACCATCACCATGATCGTTCGCGCCATGGCGCTGGACCAGGTGAGTACGGGCAACACTTCGCGACTGATGCGCAAGGAGCTGGCAGTTGCCTTGATCAACGGCGTGATCTGGGGTGGTGTGATCGGCGCGGTTGCCTACCTGTTGTATGGCAGTTGGTCGCTCGGAGTGGTGATGACCGCTGCCATGACCCTCAACCTTTTACTTGCGGCATTGATGGGGGTCTTGATTCCGATGACGCTGGCGCGACTCGGGCGAGATCCTGCCATGGGGGCCAGTGTGATGATTACCGCCATGACCGACAGTGGTGGCTTCTTTATCTTCCTGGGGCTGGCGACGATTTTCCTGCTCTGAGGCACTTGTTTAACAGCCCGCCCTACGGCGGGCTTTTTTATGGCTGAATTTCAGGCAAAAAAAAGCCAGCGATCAGGCTGGCTTGAGCTTGCGGGGACGAATCAGGAGGCGTCTGCAGTCATCTCTGCGTCATGGGCGATCAGTGAAACAAGCGCATTTTGCTGGCGGTGAGAGAGTTGGCGGAAACGCTGCAGCAGTTCGCGCTCGTGCAGTGACAGCTCCGGGCTGTCCAGGCGCATGCTCAGCTCTTCGCCCAGTGCGCCTTCCTGAATGAGACTCTGCTCCAGGCGCGCAATGATTTCGGAGTTCATGCTGCGGTGATGATTGCGAGCCACCTCGGCAATGCGTTCACGCATTCCGTCTGGCAGACGTACGACGAACTTGTCAGCCGTACGGCTGGAATAAATTGCCTGTTTCAATGGGCGCATATATTTAACCGGTTAGTTCAGGGGAGCGGTTCTCGGGATTGGCCGCAGGATGTCTGATAGGACAAGCGCTCTGGCCAAATGTTCAACCTGAATTGATAGAGGCTCGTATCATGCCTCAAGTTCGCCAGTTCATTGGCGTCAATTCTGTGACAAATATTGAGCTGGATAAAGGCGTTCTGCCAGCACCAATTGTCAGAAATGCGGACTGGTCTTGAAAATTTCCCGGTCCGTGTCTCTCGTCGCGTCCTTTGCCCTGCAGGACTTCTGAAAAACCCGAGGGCATCCCATGCGAATTCGATCACTCTTCCTTATCTGTACAGGATAGTGGCAAATGGCCGATTTACTAGTGGCATGCGTGTAACGAGAGTCATTTAGGATGGGTGGCAGGTTGATTTTCATGGGGCTGGCTTCCTTGGCGGGGAAGGCGCCGGTTCTCTTCCTCGCTTGTGCGTGAAAACTTCAAGCTCTCGCCTGACATCTGCCTACACTTAAAAAGCCCACGGATGACATGACAAAGGCAGGCTCGCCCGTTAACATGCACGCCGTCTATCGCTACGCGTATCTTCGCGGGCATCTTGTGTCTCAGTAGCTCAATTGGATAGAGCATCCCCCTCCTAAGGGGAAGGTTGGCAGTTCGAACCTGCCCTGGGACACCATATAATTCCAGCCTCCAGCCGTTCATGATTCGCTCGCCAGACTTTTACAGGGTCAGGATGCGGGGCAAGCGGATTGCTTCGGGCGAAAATCCTCAATGCCGTCTCTGTCGCGCCGTAGCTCGAGCTGTCCGGCAGGCTTGCACGTTCCCCTTTTCGTTTTTGCCTCTTCTATATAGAGGGAAGGGCGGCTTTTCCTGCCGTTGGTAGCTTCTCGATAGAAAAACCAAATCAATGCTTGACGGCAGATTCTGGAGGCCTATAATTCGCCCCACTTCCGGCGCAGTCGAAACGGAAAACTCTTTGGTAAACAATGAGTTACGCAGTTTTCGGCAGCAGGTTGCTTCAGTTCATCGAAGCGCCAAGGAAGTTGAAAAAGAGGTGTTGACAGCAGCGTGTAACGCTGTAGAATTCGCCTCCCGCTGATGAGAGATCTGAAGCGCAAGTGGTTGAAGTTGTTAAGGATTCCTTGAAAACTTCTGAAAAATACCACTTGACAGCAAATGAGGCTGCTGTAGAATGCGCGCCTCGGTTGAGATGAAAGATCTTAACCAACCGCTCTTTAACAACTGAATCAAGCAATTCGTGTGGGTGCTTGTGGAGTCAGACTGCTAGTCAACAGATTATCAGCATCACAAGTTACTCCGCGAGAAATCAAAGATGTAACCAACGATTGCTGAGCCAAGTTTAGGGTTTTCTCAAAACCCAAAGATGTTTGAACTGAAGAGTTTGATCATGGCTCAGATTGAACGCTGGCGGCAGGCCTAACACATGCAAGTCGAGCGGATGAAGAGAGCTTGCTCTCTGATTCAGCGGCGGACGGGTGAGTAATGCCTAGGAATCTGCCTGGTAGTGGGGGACAACGTTTCGAAAGGAACGCTAATACCGCATACGTCCTACGGGAGAAAGCAGGGGACCTTCGGGCCTTGCGCTATCAGATGAGCCTAGGTCGGATTAGCTAGTTGGTGAGGTAATGGCTCACCAAGGCGACGATCCGTAACTGGTCTGAGAGGATGATCAGTCACACTGGAACTGAGACACGGTCCAGACTCCTACGGGAGGCAGCAGTGGGGAATATTGGACAATGGGCGAAAGCCTGATCCAGCCATGCCGCGTGTGTGAAGAAGGTCTTCGGATTGTAAAGCACTTTAAGTTGGGAGGAAGGGTTGTAGATTAATACTCTGCAATTTTGACGTTACCGACAGAATAAGCACCGGCTAACTCTGTGCCAGCAGCCGCGGTAATACAGAGGGTGCAAGCGTTAATCGGAATTACTGGGCGTAAAGCGCGCGTAGGTGGTTTGTTAAGTTGGATGTGAAAGCCCCGGGCTCAACCTGGGAACTGCATTCAAAACTGACAAGCTAGAGTATGGTAGAGGGTGGTGGAATTTCCTGTGTAGCGGTGAAATGCGTAGATATAGGAAGGAACACCAGTGGCGAAGGCGACCACCTGGACTGATACTGACACTGAGGTGCGAAAGCGTGGGGAGCAAACAGGATTAGATACCCTGGTAGTCCACGCCGTAAACGATGTCAACTAGCCGTTGGGAGCCTTGAGCTCTTAGTGGCGCAGCTAACGCATTAAGTTGACCGCCTGGGGAGTACGGCCGCAAGGTTAAAACTCAAATGAATTGACGGGGGCCCGCACAAGCGGTGGAGCATGTGGTTTAATTCGAAGCAACGCGAAGAACCTTACCAGGCCTTGACATCCAATGAACTTTCCAGAGATGGATTGGTGCCTTCGGGAACATTGAGACAGGTGCTGCATGGCTGTCGTCAGCTCGTGTCGTGAGATGTTGGGTTAAGTCCCGTAACGAGCGCAACCCTTGTCCTTAGTTACCAGCACGTAATGGTGGGCACTCTAAGGAGACTGCCGGTGACAAACCGGAGGAAGGTGGGGATGACGTCAAGTCATCATGGCCCTTACGGCCTGGGCTACACACGTGCTACAATGGTCGGTACAGAGGGTTGCCAAGCCGCGAGGTGGAGCTAATCCCATAAAACCGATCGTAGTCCGGATCGCAGTCTGCAACTCGACTGCGTGAAGTCGGAATCGCTAGTAATCGCGAATCAGAATGTCGCGGTGAATACGTTCCCGGGCCTTGTACACACCGCCCGTCACACCATGGGAGTGGGTTGCACCAGAAGTAGCTAGTCTAACCTTCGGGGGGACGGTTACCACGGTGTGATTCATGACTGGGGTGAAGTCGTAACAAGGTAGCCGTAGGGGAACCTGCGGCTGGATCACCTCCTTAATCGACGACTCAGCTGCTCCATAAGTTCCCACACGAATTGCTTGATTCATTGAAGAAGACGAAAAGAAGCAGCCCGAAATTGGGTCTGTAGCTCAGTTGGTTAGAGCGCACCCCTGATAAGGGTGAGGTCGGCAGTTCGAATCTGCCCAGACCCACCAATTTTGTTGTGTGGGAACCTGTAGAGATATGGGGCCATAGCTCAGCTGGGAGAGCGCCTGCCTTGCACGCAGGAGGTCAACGGTTCGATCCCGTTTGGCTCCACCACTACTGCTTCTGATTGTATAAAGCTTAGAAATGAGCATTCCATCGGTTCGATGGTGAATGTTGATTTCTAGTCTTTGACTAGTTCGTTCTTTAAAAATTTGGGTATGTGATAGAAAGATAGACTGAACGTTACTTTCACTGGTAACGGATCAGGCTAAGGTAAAATTTGTGAGTTCTCTTAGTTGAGAAATTCGAATTTTCGGCGAATGTCGTCTTCATAGTATAACCAGATTGCTTGGGGTTATATGGTCAAGTGAAGAAGCGCATACGGTGGATGCCTTGGCAGTCAGAGGCGATGAAAGACGTGGTAGCCTGCGAAAAGCTTCGGGGAGTCGGCAAACAGACTTTGATCCGGAGATGTCTGAATGGGGGAACCCAGCCATCATAAGATGGTTATCTTGTACTGAATACATAGGTGCAAGAGGCGAACCAGGGGAACTGAAACATCTAAGTACCCTGAGGAAAAGAAATCAACCGAGATTCCCTTAGTAGTGGCGAGCGAACGGGGACTAGCCCTTAAGTGGCTTTGAGATTAGCGGAACGCTCTGGAAAGTGCGGCCATAGTGGGTGATAGCCCTGTACGCGAAAATCTCTTAGTCATGAAATCGAGTAGGACGGAGCACGAGAAACTTTGTCTGAATATGGGGGGACCATCCTCCAAGGCTAAATACTACTGACTGACCGATAGTGAACTAGTACCGTGAGGGAAAGGCGAAAAGAACCCCGGAGAGGGGAGTGAAATAGATCCTGAAACCGTATGCGTACAAGCAGTGGGAGCCTACTTTGTTAGGTGACTGCGTACCTTTTGTATAATGGGTCAGCGACTTATTTTCAGTGGCGAGCTTAACCGAATAGGGGAGGCGTAGCGAAAGCGAGTCTTAATAGGGCGTCTAGTCGCTGGGAATAGACCCGAAACCGGGCGATCTATCCATGGGCAGGTTGAAGGTTAGGTAACACTGACTGGAGGACCGAACCGACTACCGTTGAAAAGTTAGCGGATGACCTGTGGATCGGAGTGAAAGGCTAATCAAGCTCGGAGATAGCTGGTTCTCCTCGAAAGCTATTTAGGTAGCGCCTCATGTATCACTGTAGGGGGTAGAGCACTGTTTCGGCTAGGGGGTCATCCCGACTTACCAAACCGATGCAAACTCCGAATACCTACAAGTGCCGAGCATGGGAGACACACGGCGGGTGCTAACGTCCGTCGTGAAAAGGGAAACAACCCAGACCGTCAGCTAAGGTCCCAAAGTTATGGTTAAGTGGGAAACGATGTGGGAAGGCTTAGACAGCTAGGAGGTTGGCTTAGAAGCAGCCACCCTTTAAAGAAAGCGTAATAGCTCACTAGTCGAGTCGGCCTGCGCGGAAGATGTAACGGGGCTCAAACCATACACCGAAGCTACGGGTATCACTTAGGTGATGCGGTAGAGGAGCGTTCTGTAAGCCTGTGAAGGTGAGTTGAGAAGCTTGCTGGAGGTATCAGAAGTGCGAATGCTGACATGAGTAACGACAATGGGTGTGAAAAACACCCACGCCGAAAGACCAAGGTTTCCTGCGCAACGTTAATCGACGCAGGGTTAGTCGGTCCCTAAGGCGAGGCTGAAAAGCGTAGTCGATGGAAAACAGGTTAATATTCCTGTACTTCTGGTTATTGCGATGGAGGGACGGAGAAGGCTAGGCCAGCTTGGCGTTGGTTGTCCAAGTTTAAGGTGGTAGGCTGGAATCTTAGGTAAATCCGGGATTCTAAGGCCGAGAGCTGATGACGAGTGTTCTTTTAGAACACGAAGTGGTTGATGCCATGCTTCCAAGAAAAGCTTCTAAGCTTCAGATAACCAGGAACCGTACCCCAAACCGACACAGGTGGTTGGGTAGAGAATACCAAGGCGCTTGAGAGAACTCGGGTGAAGGAACTAGGCAAAATGGCACCGTAACTTCGGGAGAAGGTGCGCCGGTGAGGGTGAAGGACTTGCTCCGTAAGCCCACGCCGGTCGAAGATACCAGGCCGCTGCGACTGTTTATTAAAAACACAGCACTCTGCAAACACGAAAGTGGACGTATAGGGTGTGACGCCTGCCCGGTGCCGGAAGGTTAATTGATGGGGTTAGCTAACGCGAAGCTCTTGATCGAAGCCCCGGTAAACGGCGGCCGTAACTATAACGGTCCTAAGGTAGCGAAATTCCTTGTCGGGTAAGTTCCGACCTGCACGAATGGCGTAACGATGGCGGCGCTGTCTCCACCCGAGACTCAGTGAAATTGAAATCGCTGTGAAGATGCAGTGTATCCGCGGCTAGACGGAAAGACCCCGTGAACCTTTACTATAGCTTTGCACTGGACTTTGAATTTGCTTGTGTAGGATAGGTGGGAGGCTTTGAAGCGTGGACGCCAGTTCGCGTGGAGCCATCCTTGAAATACCACCCTGGCAACTTTGAGGTTCTAACTCAGGTCCGTTATCCGGATCGAGGACAGTGTATGGTGGGTAGTTTGACTGGGGCGGTCTCCTCCTAAAGAGTAACGGAGGAGTACGAAGGTGCGCTCAGACCGGTCGGAAATCGGTCGTAGAGTATAAAGGCAAAAGCGCGCTTGACTGCGAGACAGACACGTCGAGCAGGTACGAAAGTAGGTCTTAGTGATCCGGTGGTTCTGTATGGAAGGGCCATCGCTCAACGGATAAAAGGTACTCCGGGGATAACAGGCTGATACCGCCCAAGAGTTCATATCGACGGCGGTGTTTGGCACCTCGATGTCGGCTCATCACATCCTGGGGCTGAAGCCGGTCCCAAGGGTATGGCTGTTCGCCATTTAAAGTGGTACGCGAGCTGGGTTTAGAACGTCGTGAGACAGTTCGGTCCCTATCTGCCGTGGACGTTTGAGATTTGAGAGGGGCTGCTCCTAGTACGAGAGGACCGGAGTGGACGAACCTCTGGTGTTCCGGTTGTCACGCCAGTGGCATTGCCGGGTAGCTATGTTCGGAATAGATAACCGCTGAAAGCATCTAAGCGGGAAACTAGCCTCAAGATGAGATCTCACTGGGACCTTGAGTCCCCTGAAGGGCCGTCGAAGACTACGACGTTGATAGGTTGGGTGTGTAAGCGCTGTGAGGCGTTGAGCTAACCAATACTAATTGCCCGTGAGGCTTGACCATATAACACCCAAGCAATTTGACTACTCGAAAGAGCATCAGATTGCGGTGTGTGAAGACGAAACGAACCGAAAGTTCGAATCTCACAAAACACCGAGCTATCACATACCCAATTTGCTGAAGCGAGGCCCTCTGGCCACGACTCAGTACCCGAATTTCTTGACGACCATAGAGCGTTGGAACCACCTGATCCCATCCCGAACTCAGAAGTGAAACGATGCATCGCCGATGGTAGTGTGGGGTTTCCCCATGTGAGAGTAGGTCATCGTCAAGATTAAATTCCAAAACCCCTATCTGCGCATGCAGGTAGGGGTTTTGTTTTTGTCCGCAGGAAAATCTGCCTGTTCGGGTTTCTTCCTGTGTAGGAGCATGCTCGCTCCTACAATGATGCCAATAATTCCACTCCCCTCGCTTCAAGAGAACGCTACTGCCGGCCGATAACCCATTGGGTCGCAGCGATCTTTACTTCTCGCAGCCCTCAAAGGTCATTACGGTTTCCAGAGAAATCCCTTGATGACTGATGGCCAACCGATATCATCTGCGCGCCGTAAAGGGCAGTGAAGCTGATCTTGTTCGTGCATTCGCCTTTCGGTTCTTCTTCTTAAATTGCCTGGAAATCTTCGATGCTGTCGTATCACCAAAAGAGTTTTCTGATCGTCGATGATTTCTCGGATTTCCGCAGTTCGGTCAGGTCGATGCTGCGGGAGTTGGGTGTCAAGGATGTGGACACGGCCGACACTGGCGAACAGGCGCTGAAGATGTGCTCGCAGAAATCCTACGATTTCATACTGCAGGATTTCCATCTGGGGGATGGCAAGAAGAACGGTCAGCAGGTGCTCGAAGACCTGATGATCGACAAGCTGATCAGTCATGAAAGTGTATTCGTGATGGTCACCGCTGAAACCAGCCAGGCAATGGTACTTAGCGCCCTGGAGCACGAGCCTGATGCTTACCTGACCAAACCCTTCAACCGTTCCGGTCTGGCCCAACGCCTGGAGCGACTGGTACAGCGCAAGACGTTGCTCAAGCCGATACTGCAGGCCCTTGATCGGGGCAAGCCGGTAGAAGTGCTCAATGCCTGCATAGCCTTGTGCAAACAGGACATCCGCTATTCGCCGTTGTGCTTGCGCTACCGCGCCGATGCTCTGCGTGATCTCAATCAGAATGAGGTCCTGGAGCGTCTGTACGACGGCATCATTGCCGACCGACCTTTGCCATGGGCCTTTGCCGGACTGGGCAAGTTGCTGTTCAAGCGTGGTCAGGTCACCCAGGCTAAAGGCGTCTACGAAAAAGCGCTGAAAGTGTTTCCGATGATGCCAGCGCTCTACGATGGCATGGCGGAAGTGCTGGTGGCCGAAGGGGATACCAAGGCTGCCCAACGCGTCCTGGAAGAGGCAATTCGCTTGTCGCCACTGGCGGTGCGCAGGCAAGCGCAACTGGGCAAGCTGGCAATGACCAATGAAGATTTTGACACCGCTTCCAAAGCCTACCGCCAGGCTGTTACCCAAGGAGCCCAGTCACGTTTCAAGGATGCCGAAAGCAACCTCGGACTGGCTCACGCCTTGATCAGCAAGGGCAGTGAAAAAGGCCTGGATACCCGCACTCGTCTGGAAATCAACACGACCCTGAGTGTGGTGGCCAAGGAGAACCCAACCGATCCCGGCCTGCAAATCAGGGCGCGATTGATGAAGGCGACCAGCCTACTGCTCAACGACGCCGAAACGGCGGAAAAACTGACTGAGCAAGCCATGATGCGGCTCGATGGCATGGAGCAGTTCATGAGCGCCGAAGCGGCGCTGTTGGTGGCCAAGCAATTGCAGATGCTGGGTCAGGCCAATGCGGGCGCTTCGATGTTGAAGAACTGCGCAGAGATTTACGGCGACGACCCCACAGTGATGAAGGGGATAGCGAAGTTGACCGATGATCCGAACATCCTCAACTCCGGCAACGTTGCAGCCGATCTCAATCGGCAGGGCGTGCGCGTGTACAAGACCGGTGACCTGGTGCAGGCCAGGAGCATTTTCCGTAAAGCCCTGGCGCTGCAACCCAAGAACATCAGCATCGCGCTGAACCTCGCACAGTCGTTGCTGCATGGCATTGATACCAATGTCCCCTCGCAGGAACTGGTGGAATGTCGGGCCTGCCTGAAAATGGTTGGCTTGATGCCAGACACCGACTCGCGTTTTGCGCGTTATCAAAAGCTCAAGAACAAGGCATTTGGCGAATGAACCAGCACCAACAGGCACTTGATTTCTCGACGGTGATTGCGTCCACGGTACACGACATGAAGAACTCGCTGGCCATGCTGATGCAGGCCCACAGCCAAAGCCTGGCGGGTTTGCCGGCGTCTGCGCGCCACACCCCGGAACAGGGTGTGATCGAGTTCGAGTTCGCGCACCTCAATGGCATGCTGGTGCAGTTGCTGGGCCTGTACAAGCTGGGTGTCAACCAGATGCCCCTGCAACCGGCCTACCACGAACTGGATGACTTCATCGAAGCGCAACTGGCGTGTCATCAAGACGTCTTCGCCAGCCGCGGCATTGCCGCCACGTTTGAAGTCGATCCCTTGAGCCCCCTGGGTTTCTTCGACCGCGAGCTGATCGCTTCGGTACTGGCCAACAGCATCACCAATGCGATCCGTTATGCCCGTCACGCTGTGTTGATCAGCGCCAGCGACGAATCCGGGCAGCTGGTCTTGACCATCAACGATGATGGTGACGGTTATCCACCGCAGATGATCGAGCGCCAGGCCGAGTACATGCAGGGTATCAACCACAGCACTGGCAGCACTGGCCTGGGGCTGTACTTCGCCGGTCGGATTGCGGAACTGCATCAACGTAACGGCGTAGGCGGGCGAACGGAAATCAGCAATGGCGGGCCGTTGGGCGGGGGGCTCTTCAAGCTTTATCTTCCTTGAAACAATGGAACTCACATATTTGTGCATCGTGCTTGATATTCTGAACACGCGGAGCCTATTTTGTACGAGTTGCCGCTCGCGGCTCGTATAAAAACAAGGATTGCGTCATGACAACCGATGGCCTGGGTTCACTCGCGCAGCGATTGACGGGCATTGATGAGATCGAATGTGTCACGCCGGATTTGAATGGCGTGCCCCGGGGCAAAGTGATGACTGCCGAGGGCTTCCTCGAAGGGCGCCGTTTGCAAATGGCGCGGGGAGTGATGCTGCAATGCATCATGGGCGGATATCCGCCGGCTCGCTTTTACGGTTGCGATGACGGCGATCTCGCGCTGGTCCCTGATTCGGCGCAAATCCACCGCTTGCCCTGGAGTCAGCAACCTCGGGCATTGGCCATCTGTGATGCGGATGAATTGACAGGCGAAAGCTCCAGCCTCTCGACCCGCAGCCAGCTCAAGGCGGTCATCGCGCGTTACACGGCCATTGGCCTGGCGCCGGTGGTGGCCACCGAGCTGGAGTTTTTCGTCTTCGCTCCCAATACCGATTCGACCCAGCCCTTCCAGCCACCGAAGGGCTTGGACGGTCGTCGCGAGGAAGGACATTCGGCGTTCAGTGTCAGCTCCAACAACGGCCTGCGGCCGTTCTTCCGGGAGGTCTATGAATGCATGGCTGCGCTGGGCCTGCCGCGCGATACCTTCATGCACGAGATGGGCGTCAGCCAGTTTGAGATCAACCTGCTGCATGGCGATCCTCTGCTGCTGGCCGATCAGACTTTTTTGTTCAAGCATTTGCTCAAGGAAGTCGCGCTCAAGCACGGCCTGATCGTGGTTTGCATGGCCAAGCCATTGGCGCACACGCCAGGCAGTTCGATGCACATTCACCAGAGCATCGTGGAGATCGGCACGGGGCGGAACGTCTTCAGCGACGAAACCGGTCAACCGAGCGCGACCTTCCGCCATTTCATCGGCGGCCAGCAAGCCGGCATGGCGGATTTCACCGCGCTATTTGCGCCGAACGTGAATTCGTATCAACGCTTGTGCCATCCCTTTGCATCACCGAATAATGCCTGCTGGTCCCATGACAACCGGGCAGCCGGTTTACGCATCCCCGCCAGTTTGCCGGTCGCTCGTCGGGTCGAGAACCGATTGCCGGGGGCTGACGCTAACCCCTACCTGGCGATTGCAGCGAGCCTGGCCTGCGGGTTGTACGGCATTGAGCACCAACTGGAACCCGACGAACCAGTGCAGGGTGAGTTCCAGGTGCCGGATAAACTTTCATTGCCCTGTACCTTGCATGCGGCACTGGAACGTCTGAAACGTAGCCAGTTGGCAATGGAACTGTTCGGCAAGGAGTTCATCGAAGGCTACATCGCTTCGAAGACCTTGGAATTGACCAGTTTCCTTGATGAAATTACTCCCTGGGAACGGCGTGTCCTGGCCGCCCAGGCCTGACGAAATGTCGACACCGGGCTATCGTTTGAATAGCCCGTCACCCACTGCAAGGAGCCGCTCGTTGCGCCAAATCTGGAAATCCTTTCGAGCGCTTTATTTCGCTTCGCTGATGATGTTGATCGGCTCGGGCCTGTTGAGTACTTACCTGGCGTTGCGCCTGGCTGCCGATCATGTCGACAGCCTGTGGGTCGGTGCGTTGATGGCTGCCAACTATTTCGGCCTGGTTTTGGGTGGCAAGATTGGCCATCGGTTGATTGCGCGGGTCGGGCATATTCGAGCCTACTCGGCCTGTGCCGGGATCGTCGGCGCGGCGGTTCTGGGCCATGGCTTGGTGAACTGGTTGCCTGCCTGGTTGTTCCTGCGGGTGATCGTCGGTCTTGGCATGATGTGCCAGTACATGGTCATTGAGAGCTGGCTGAATGAGCAGGCCGATGCCAAGCAGCGCGGACTGGTGTTCAGTGGATACATGATCGCCTCCTACTTGGGGTTGGTGCTGGGTCAGTTGATTCTGGTCATGCACCCGGGCCTGGGGCTGGAGCTGCTGATGCTGGTAGCCCTCTGTTTTACCCTCTGCCTGGTGCCGGTGGCCCTGACCCGACGGATTCACCCGGCGCCGTTGCATCCCGCACCGATGGAGCCCCGGTTCTTTATCAAGCGCGTGCCGCAGTCATTGAGTACCGTCCTGGGGGCAGGCCTGATTGTCGGTTCGTTCTACGGTCTGGCGCCGCTGTACGCCTCCCAGCAAGGGTTGTCCACGGAGCAGGTCGGCCTGTTCATGGGTAGCTGCATTTTTGCCGGCTTACTGGTTCAGTGGCCGTTGGGGTGGTTGTCCGATCGCTATGACCGGGCGCTGTTGATTCGCTGTTTCGCGTTCAGCCTGGCGTTGGCGGCCTTGCCGCTGGCGATCATGGAGCGGGTGCCGCTGGAAGTCCTGTTCATTGCCGGGTTCCTCTGTTCGTTGGTCCAGTTCTGCCTGTATCCGTTGGCAGTGGCCTTCTCCAATGACCATGTCGAGGGCGATCGACGGGTATCGCTGACGGCAATGTTGCTGGTGACCTACGGCGTGGGTGCCAGCATCGGGCCGCTGGTGGCGGGTGTGCTGATGAAGTTGTTCGGCAGCCAGATGCTCTACGCGTTCTTCAGTTTCTTTGCGTTGGTGCTGGTGTGGCGAATTCGTCCGAAAGCGGTGACCAATCTGCACCAGGTGGACGATGCGCCGCTGCATCACGTCGCCATGCCGGACAGTATGTCGAGTTCGCCACTGGTGGCGGCCCTTGATCCTCGGGTGGACGAGCAGGTGGTGCAGGACCAGATGCAAAATCCGCTTCCTTCCGAGCCGAGCCCGGAGCCGGAACCGGAAATCGATCAGCCTCCGCAAGAACCGGATTCGGGCAGAGAGCAGAGTTTTACCGAAGCCAGGCCCTGACATTCAGGCAAAAAAAAACGGGCAGTCACCGCCAGGGGCTGCCCGTTTTTTGCTTGAAGCGTTGTCTCAGAAGTCGTCTTTGTCGAAGCGCCGCGCTTCTCGTTGCAGCTGGTAGACGAAGCGCTCGACCTGACGTTGCACCAGCCCGCTCATGTTGTGGAAGCGAACGCCGGCAAAGGTGGTGGAGATCTTTTCTTCAAAGTGCAGGTAACGCAGTTCAACCGGTGCCGTCATTTTGCCGAAGGGCAGGTCGGCGTTGAAGCGGTCATAAACCTGACCCAGTTGCAGGCTGCCGGTGATGTCGCCATCGAAGCGCAACTTGCAGCCAGTGGCGGAGATGTCCAGCAGCTTGCCGCTGATCGATGCCTTGAGTTTTTCACCGTCCAGATTGACGTTGACCAGTTGGGCCAGTTTCAAGGCGGCACGGAATGCATTGCGGCGCTGGTGGTAGACGACTTCATCGGGCAGGGTGCCACGGTAGCAACGGCTGCCGTTGGACTCGTCGATGGTCAACGGGCCATTGCTTTCCCACGCAATGCGCACGCCTTCATGAAAACCTTCGACCTTGAAGGCTTCGCCGGCCAGCAGGAAACGCTCGCCATCGCGGGGAATCATTTCGTCCAGGGCAATCATGTTGCGTTCACGATCAAGATCCACCAGATAGCTCTGGAAGCGCTGGCTGCGCTCGTGGAACGTGATGATCAAAGGGTCATGGCTGTCTAGCAGCTGGCGCAAATTGCCGGAGATTTCCAGGGGCGTGCTGAGCACCTTGGGTGGCTGCGGAGCATCTTCCGCATTTAAGGCATTGGACACGGTTAATCAATCTCCAGACAAATTTTGACTACGGCAGGCGGCATTTTGCCAGCATGTTTCGCGTCTTGATAGAGCGTGCTTATCGACAGGCTTAAGCCTGACTGAGCGGGCGTGGTTTCACAAGCCTGGAGAATGATCCGCTGGCGTCATAAAGCGCGGGTTGTTCACCGCCATTAAGGATTCTCAGCTGGGTGGCCGTGGCGGCCTGCTGTACCTGGATCGACTGTCCATTGTCGGCGTTGGCGGCGTGGCATTGAGCCAGAAGGTCGGTCAGTACATCGCTTTGTGCCAGCAACGCTTGGCCAACGCTCGATTGACTGGCCAGTTGCTCCAGACCGCTGCGGTTGGCTGGCAGGTTGAGGCTGGCAAGAATTTCACTGCGTTTGCGGCCATGCTGTTCGAGCTGGATGATCATCGCCTGCTTGCGCGCCAGAACATCTTCCAGCAACGGCATGTCGCGGCCATGCAAGGCGAGGGATTCGGTGTGCAGTAACTCCAGCAAGTGTTGCGCTGGAGCAAGGTCGTCGGTGATCAGTTGCAGTAGATTAGTGTCGTGCATGGCTGGCCTTGGTGTTTAAGCGTCCAAAAGCCTGGCGCGGGCCGAGGCCTAGCGCTGGGCTTCGAAGTTGAGCAGTTTGCTGGCAACGCGGTTGCTGTCGACTTTATAGCTGCCATCGGCGATGGCTGCTTTCAACTCAGCCACGCGGGATTTGTCGACGACAGGCTGATCGCGCAGCGTATCGGTGATCTTTTGCAACTGTTGCGCCTCATTGCTCAGGTGTACCGATTCCCCGCTTTTGACGGTACCGGCCTGTTCGGCGGAGGGGGTAAGCTCGGCAGGCTTACCGGTTTCGGCAGTTTCCCTGGCGGCGTTGGTACGTGTACTGCCCGTGAGTGACGGGGAGCTGTTCAATCGGCTGAAATCGATGACCATGGTAAAAAAACCTCTGGGGATTTGGACGCTTGCCATGTTTTCGGCCATTCCCTGAAAAACTTTAGGCTCAATTATCAAATGAGCTTGCGCGCGCCAGCGCTTGCCGTGCCTGGCACACAGTTTAGGGGACCGCCGAGGCCGGCGCCACATCTTCACCCGCAGTAGGCCACTACATGGACACTTCCACCTGGCCCGGCGCGATCACCTGTGCCTTGATGACCCGTTTGGAATTGAGGTTCTTGACCCGAATCTGTTCGCTCAGGCCGCCACCGGCCAGTGCCTCGCCGGGCATTCGTACGCTGAGCGTACCACTGCGGGCGGTAATCACCACCTGGTCGCCCTTGCGTATCACTTCCGCCTGTTCGATGTGCACTAGGCTGATGACCTGATCGTTGACCATTGGTCGCGTAAGTCGTTGCCCGATGGCCTGGTCCACGGCAGTCAGATAACCCTGGTTGAGCAAGCTGATATCGCGCTCACGAAGCATGACGTCCTGTGGCTCGACAATGCCTGCGCGGCGTAGTGGCCGTGTGGTCGTGACAACCTCGCGAAACAGGCGTACTTGAGCGGGCACGAAGACTGTCCAGGGCGATACTCCCTCGCAGCGAACCTTGACCGTTACGCGGCCCAAAGGCTTGGCCGGGCTCTCCAACGTGGCTGTCAATTCCTTGTCGCACATCGGCATGCGCAGGCGTGGATCGAGCGGGTTCACCTCGATTTCATAGCGTCCTTGGGTTTGACTCGTCGCCAGATAGTCCTCTACGGTGAATTCAAGAAAGCCCTGGGTGACGCCGATAAGCATGTCAGGCAAGGTAACCGCGTCAGCAAGGGCAGGGCTGCCAGCGTTGAACAGGCAAACAGCCGACAACACTCCCAGCCATTGGCGGCAGCGGGTGGTCAAGCGTCGGATTAATGTCGGTTGTGTGTTCATGACAGATAAAAAGCAAGCGCCGTGCCGTTTAGTGATGAAGGCGCGTCGCAACAACACTTAGCGTTGGCGTAGGAGTCAGGCATGGCTGGTGTAATGGATTCGGTAAACCAGCGCACGCAACTGGTGGGGCAGAATCGCCTCGAGTTGCTGTTGTTCCGTCTCGACGGCCAGCAGCTGTATGGGATCAACGTGTTCAAGGTGCGGGAGGTGCTGCAATGCCCCAAACTGACGCTGATGCCCAAGTCCAGTCCTGTCGTGTGTGGCGTGGCGAATATTCGGGGGGCGACCATTCCGATCCTTGATCTGGCGATGGCGACCGGCTCCGGTGGCTTGAAGGACAAGAACAACCCCTTCGTGATCATCACGGAGTACAACACCAAGACCCAGGGATTCCTGGTGCGCTCGGTGGAGCGCATCGTCAACATGAACTGGGAGGAGATTCATCCGCCACCCAAGGGCACGGGACGTGATCACTACCTGACGGCTGTGACGCGGGTCGACAACCAGTTGGTGGAAATCATCGACGTCGAGAAGGTGCTGGCGGAAGTGGCCCCCACCCCGGAAGCGATTTCCGCTGGCGTGGTGGATGTCGAAACCCAGCACAAGGCGCTCTCCTTGCGGGTGCTGACGGTCGATGACTCGTCGGTGGCGCGCAAGCAGGTCACCCGGTGCCTGCAAACGGTCGGTGTTGAAGTGGTGGCGTTGAACGACGGTCGGCAAGCGCTGGATTACCTGCGCAAGCTGGTCGACGAGGGCAAGAAGCCGGAGGAGGAGTTCCTGATGATGATTTCCGACATCGAGATGCCGGAAATGGACGGATACACCCTCACGGCCGAGATCCGCAACGACCCCCGAATGCAAAAGCTTCACATCATCCTGCATACTTCGTTGTCAGGTGTGTTCAATCAGGCGATGGTCAGGAAGGTCGGTGCCGATGATTTCCTGGCCAAATTCCGTCCTGATGACCTGGCATCCCGGGTAGTCGACCGGATCAGAGCAGCAGACATCAGCTAGGGGCGTCCGGCCCCCGGCAGTCAACACGATTTTAGAGGCGGCAGCATTGTCTACGGGTAATTTGGATTTCGAACAGTTCCGGGTGTTCCTGGAAAAAGCCTGTGGCATTTTGCTCGGTGAAAACAAGCAGTATCTGGTCTCCAGCCGTCTCAACAAACTGATGGAGCAGCAAGGCATCAAGTCCCTGGGTGAGCTGGTCCAGCGCATTCAGACCCAGCCGCGCAGCGGGTTGCGCGAGATGGTGGTGGATGCGATGACGACCAACGAAACCCTATGGTTTCGTGATACCTATCCGTTTGAAGTCTTGAAGAACAAGGTGTTGCCCGAAGCGATCAAGGCCAGTCCCGGCCAGCGCCTGCGGATCTGGTCGGCGGCGTGCTCGTCGGGTCAGGAACCGTATTCGCTGTCGATGTCCATCGACGAGTTCGAGCGGTTCAATCCCGGGCAATTGAGGATGGGCGTGCAGATTGTGGCCACCGACCTGTCCGGCACCATGCTGAACAACTGCAAGACCGGCGAGTACGACAGCCTGGCCATCGGCCGCGGCCTGTCACCTGAGCGGCTGCAGCGTTATTTCGACCCCAAGGGGCCGGGGCGCTGGGCCATCAAGGCGCCGATCAAGAGCCGGGTCGAGTTTCGCTCGTTCAACCTGTTGGACAGCTACGCGAGCCTTGGCAAGTTCGACATCGTGTTCTGTCGCAATGTGCTGATCTACTTCTCCGCCGAAGTGAAGAAGGACATCCTGTTGCGCATTCACAGCACGTTGAAACCGGGTGGCTATCTGTTTCTCGGTGCTTCCGAAGCGCTGAACGGATTGCCGGATCATTACCAGATGGTCCAGTGCAGCCCGGGGATTATTTACCAGGCGAAGTGATTTTGTCGGTGTCATCAAAACGGGAGCCCCCAAGGGCTCCCGTTTTTTATGGCTGCTGATTTTTCACAGTCGCCGCATGACCCTGTGGGAGCGAGCCTGCTCGCGATTGCGGTGTGACAGATTGCATAGATGTCGACTGACATGACGCCATCGCGAGCAGGCTCGCTCCCACAGGGTAATGCGGTGTCCTTTCGAACGAGACAAGCGGCAGAAAAGCGGCATCCAGCGGAAACCGGTTGCCGCTTTTCTGTCGTTGCCTCCTGGGCCGGTGCCCGCAAAGCCCCGGTTTATGGGGATTTCTGAATTGGCATGACGCTTGCTATATCCATCGTACGAAAAATCAGGTCAGCCGAAGGTTTCCCGCCATGAGCATCAGCTTCGATAAAGCGCTCGGTATTCACGAAAAGGCATTGGGCTTCCGCGCCCAGCGTGCCGAAGTCCTGGCCAACAACATTGCCAACGCCGACACCCCGAACTACAAGGCGCGGGACCTGGAGTTCTCGAAGGTGCTCGAGGCGCAGAACGACAAGGCCAAAAATGGCACCTTCGCCTTGAACATGACCAACAGCCGTCATATCGAAGCCCAGGGCTTGGGCAATGGCGACGAGTCGCTGATGTACCGCACGCCGATGCAGCCGTCGATCGACCAGAACACCGTGGACGCCCAGCTGGAGCAGTCGAACTACGCGGAAAACTCGGTCAACTTCCAGGCCAGCTTCACCCTGCTCAACAGCAAATTCAAAGGGCTGGTATCAGCCTTGCGCGGAGAGTAAGTCATGTCTCTATCCAGTGTTTTCAACATTGCCGGTAGCGGCATGAGTGCCCAGACCACACGCTTGAACACCGTGGCCTCGAACATCGCCAACGCCGAGACGGTCTCGTCGAGCATCGACCAGACCTACCGTGCGCGTCACCCGGTGTTCGCCACCATGTTCCAGGGCGCTCAAGGCGGTGGCGGCGACTCGCTGTTCCAGAACCAGGACGCGGCCGGTCAAGGCGTACAGGTACTGGGCGTGGTCGAAGACCAAAGCAACCTTGAGGCACGCTACGAGCCGAACCATCCGGCCGCCGATGCCAAGGGCTATGTCTACTACCCGAACGTTAATGTCGTGGAAGAAATGGCTGACATGATTTCCGCGAGCCGTTCGTTCCAGACCAACGCCGAAATGATGAATACCGCCAAAACCATGATGCAGAAGGTCCTGACCCTCGGTCAGTGATAAGGGGCGACTCAGATGAGTGTTACCGATACCACCAGTGGTCTGAGCCTCAACGACATCCTGGCCAACTCGTCGATCAAGACCAATACCAATGCCGATAGCCTGACGTCGGCGGCCAGCAGTGCCACGGGCAAAAAGGCCCTGGGCAAGGACGCGTTCCTGCAATTGCTGGTGACCCAGCTGAAAAACCAGAACCCGCTGGAGCCTCAGGGCAACGGCGAGTTCGTGGCACAGCTGGCGCAGTTCAGCAGCCTGGAAGGCATCACCACGCTCAACGATACCGTGTCCGGCATCGCCGGCAACTACAACTCGTCCCAGGCGTTGCAGGCTTCGGCGCTGGTGGGGCGTTCAGTCATCGCGCCGGGCGACAAGGCTGTGGTCGACACCACGAAGGGCATGACCGGTGCGGTTGTCATACCGCAATCGGTGGCTGAAGTGGCGGTGAAAATCACCGACAAGGATGGCAAGACCGTCCGCACCATCACCCTGGACGATCAGAAAGCCGGCACCGGCAGCTTCACCTGGGATGGCAAGGACGATGCCGGCAAGGTCGTTGATTCGGGTACTTATACCTTTGCGGCGAACACCACCATCGATGACAAGGGCGTGGCACTGGTCACCAATCTGCCGGCAACGGTCAACAGCGTGACCATTAGCCAGACCGGCGGCGAGTTGATGCTCAACCTGGCCGGGCTCGGCAGTGTCGCCCTGTCCAAAGTGCAAACCATTGGTATATAGAGCCGACTAACGCGGCACAAAAGGAGTGGAATATGTCTTTCAACATCGGCCTTAGCGGTCTCTATGCTGCCAACAAACAACTGGACGTCACCGGTAACAACATCGCCAACGTGGCAACCACCGGCTTCAAATCGTCCCGCGCAGAATTCGAAGACGTGTACTCGGCGACCAGACTGGGTACGGGCAGCAAGGTCACCGGCAGCGGCGTGCGCCTGGCCAACGTTTCCCAGCAATTTACCCAGGGTGATATCACCTCCACCGGTAACGTGCTGGACATGGGCATCAATGGCTCAGGCTTCTTCGTACTGAACAACAGCGGCTCGCTGTCCTACACCCGTGCCGGTACGTTCAAGGTCGACAAGGAAGGCTACGTCACCAACACTGATGGTACCTCGCGCCTGCAGGGTTACGGCGTGGATGCCAATGGCAAGATTCTCAACGGCGTATTGACCGACCTGCGCATCGACACCTCCAACCTGGCGCCGAAATCCACTACCACGGTGTCGTCGACGATCAACCTGAACTCTACGTCTGCCGTGATCGATCAGACGGTGGCGACCAACAAGTTCGACCCAAGCAAGTCGGAAACCTTCAGCAAGCAGTTCAGTACTCCGGTGTTCGACACCCAGGGCAACCAGCACACCATGGATCAATACATGGTCAAGACTGGGCCCAACACCTGGGATACCTATACCCTGATCGACGATCGCAATCCGGACGGCAGCGACCCGACGGATGCGGCGACACCGCCAATCGCTTCGACCATGACCTTCGACACATCGGGCAAGCTGGTGTCGGTCAGCACGCCGGTTCCACCCACCGTGCCTCCGACCGTTCCAACGCCGGCTCCGGTGATCAGTAACGATCTTAAAATCACCAACTGGACTCCGGGCTCGGTCAAGGATGGCGTCTGGACGGCCAATGGTGCAGCCGCCGATCCGGCCGGCCTGACGATTGCCATGGGTAACACGACTCAGTTCAACGCTGACACCGCACGCTCCATTCCCGTGCAGAACGGCTATGCCACGGGTCAGATCACCAACCTGACCATCGACGGCAGCGGTGTGCTGTTGGCCAACTTCAGCAACTACCAGACCAAACCGATTGGCCAGCTGGCGTTGGCCAGTTTCACCAACGAACAAGGCCTGCAGCCCGTCGGTGGTACCAGCTGGAAGGAAACCTACGCCTCGGGCATCCCGGGCTACGATGCGCCGGAAACCGGCTCGCTGGGTACGATCCGCTCCAACTCCCTGGAAGAGTCCAACGTCAACGTGACCAATGAACTGGTCGACCTGATCAAGGCGCAGAGCAATTACCAGGCGAACGCCAAGACGATCTCTACCCAGAGCACCATCATGCAGACCATCATTCAAATGGCCTGATGCGGGTCAGCTCAAAGCGCTGCACAAGGAACCCCTCGCAAGAGGGGTTTTTTTTTTGATCAATAGATCGCAGCCTCGCTTCGCTCGGCAGCTCCTACATTGAAATACGATCCCTGTAGGAGCTGCCGAGCGAAGCGAGGCTGCGATCTTTTTCATGGACAAAAGAAAACCCCCGACAAGCCAGGGGCCCGTCGGGGGTCTTTATGTTACCGGCTCAGCTTATTGGCAAGCTTCGCAATCCGGCTCGTCGATGGCGCAGGCCTTCGGTACTGGAGCAGGGCCGGCTGGCGCTGCCAGGACTGAGTCGTCACCGTGGTTGCCGCCGCTGGAAACAGCGTTGAGCTTACCGGTGTTGATGGTCGACTTCTCGGTGCTGGTCGCGGCCAGGGCACGGAGGTAGTAAGTGGTTTTCAGACCACGGTACCAGGCCATGCGGTAGGTCACGTCCAGCTTCTTGCCCGAAGCGCCAGCGATGTACAGGTTCAGCGACTGAGCCTGGTCGATCCACTTCTGACGACGGCTGGCCGCGTCGACGATCCACTTGGTGTCCACTTCGAACGCGGTTGCATAGAGCTCCTTGAGTTCTTGCGGGATGCGCTCGATCTGCTGCACCGAACCGTCGTAGTACTTCAAGTCGTTGATCATGACCGAGTCCCACAGGCCGCGAGCCTTCAGGTCGCGAACCAGGTACGGGTTGATCACGGTGAATTCGCCCGACAGGTTCGATTTCACATACAGGTTCTGGTAGGTCGGTTCGATCGACTGCGATACGCCAGTGATGTTGGCGATGGTCGCGGTCGGTGCGATGGCCATGATGTTCGAGTTACGAATGCCTTTCTGTACACGGGCGCGAACCGGTGCCCAATCCAGGGTTTCGTTCAGGTCGACATCGATGTACTTCTGGCCACGGGCTTCGATCAGGATCTGTTGCGAATCCAGCGGCAGGATGCCCTTGGACCACAGCGAACCCTGGAACGTCTCGTAGGCGCCACGCTCGTCAGCCAGGTCGCAGGAAGCCTGGATCGCGTAGTAGCTGACCGCTTCCATGGACTTGTCGGCGAACTCGACGGCTGCGTCGGAACCGTAAGGGATGTGCTGCAGGTACAGCGCGTCCTGGAAGCCCATGATGCCCAGACCCACTGGACGGTGCTTGAAGTTGGAGTTCTTCGCTTGCGGCACCGAGTAGTAGTTGATGTCGATCACGTTATCGAGCATGCGCACGGCGGTGTTCACGGTGCGTTGCAGCTTGGCGGTGTCGAGCTGGCCATTGACGATGTGGTTCGGCAGGTTGATCGAGCCCAGGTTGCAAACGGCGATCTCGTCCTTGTTGGTGTTCAAGGTGATCTCGGTGCACAGGTTCGAGCTGTGGACCACGCCGACATGCTGCTGCGGGCTGCGCAGGTTGCACGGGTCTTTGAAAGTCAGCCATGGGTGGCCGGTTTCGAACAGCATGGACAGCATCTTGCGCCACAGGTCTTTGGCCTGGATGGTCTTGAACAGCTTGACCTTGCCCGGGTACTCGGTCAGGGCTTCGTAGTACTCGTAGCGCTCTTCGAAGGCCTTGCCGGTCAGGTCGTGCAGGTCCGGTACTTCGGATGGCGAGAACAGGGTCCACTTGCCGTCATCGAAGACACGCTTCATGAACAGGTCAGGGATCCAGTTGGCGGTGTTCATGTCGTGGGTACGACGACGGTCATCACCGGTGTTCTTGCGCAGCTCGATGAACTCTTCGATGTCCATGTGCCAGGTTTCCAGGTAGGCACACACAGCGCCTTTGCGCTTGCCACCCTGGTTAACGGCGACGGCGGTGTCGTTCACTACTTTCAGGAACGGTACGACGCCCTGGGACTTGCCGTTGGTGCCCTTGATGTACGAACCCAGCGCACGAACCGGGGTCCAGTCGTTGCCCAGGCCGCCGGCAAATTTCGACAGCATGGCGTTGTCGTGGATCGCGTGGTAGATGCCCGACAGGTCGTCCGGCACGGTGGTCAGGTAGCAGCTCGACAGTTGTGGACGCAGGGTACCGGCATTGAACAGGGTCGGGGTCGACGACATGTAGTCGAAGGACGACAACAGGTTGTAGAACTCGATCGCACGGTCTTCTTTCTGCTTCTCTTCGATCGCCAGGCCCATGGCCACGCGCATGAAGAAGATCTGTGGCAGTTCGAAACGCACGCCATCCTTGTGGATGAAGTAACGGTCGTACAGGGTTTGCAGGCCCAGGTAGGTGAACTGCTGGTCGCGCTCGTGGTTGATTGCCTTGCCGAGTTTTTCCAGGTCGAAGTCGGCCAGGACAGGGTTCAGCAATTCGAATTCGATACCCTTGGCGATGTAGGCAGGCAGGGCCTTGGCGTACAGGTCGACCATCTCGTGGTGGGTCGCGCTCTCGGCGACGCCGAGGAAGCCCAGGCCTTCGGCACGCAGGGTGTCCATCAGCAGGCGGGCGGTCACGAACGAGTAGTTCGGCTCACGCTCGACCAGGGTACGGGCGGTCATCACCAGGGCGGTGTTGACGTCGGTCAGGGCCACGCCGTCGTACAGGTTCTTCAGGGTTTCGCGCTGGATCAGCTCGCCATCGACTTCTTCCAGGCCTTCGCACGCTTCGGTGACGATGGTGTTCAGGCGGCCCATGTCCAGCGGCGCCAGGCTACCGTCGGCGCGGGTGATGCGGATCGACGGGTGAGCGTCGACCGCTGCTTCGGCTGGAGCGTGGGCGGCGCGTTCTTTCGAACGACCGTCACGATAGATCACGTAGTCGCGAGCGACTTTTTGCTCGCCGGCACGCATCAGGGCCAGTTCGACCTGGTCCTGGATCTCTTCGATGTGAATGGTGCCGCCCGATGGCATGCGACGCTTGAAGGTGGCGGTGACCTGCTCGGTCAGGCGGGCCACGGTGTCGTGGATGCGCGACGAAGCGGCAGCGGTGCCGCCCTCAACTGCAAGAAACGCTTTGGTGATGGCGACGGTGATCTTGTCATCGGTGTAAGGAACGACAGTGCCGTTACGCTTGATCACACGCAGCTGGCCCGGCGCGGTGGCGGACAGATCCGAATTCGAATCAGCGGCCTGCGGCAAGGTGCCCTGCGGGTTCTCGCGAGTTGTGTCGGTTTGCATCGGGGGGTGTCTCCACATTCTCTATGTTTGATTGGGCACCATCACGGTGCCCACCGTTCCGTCCTGAAGCACTACAACCGGCCAAGGCCGGGCATAACAACTCCGGGACAGTAGGAAGGGGGCTATTGGGCGCCGCTTCCATGCCGAAGTCTTGGTCTCACGCCTTGGGCCTGAGACCTTGGTCCTTTGAGGTGACAGTTGGGAGGTGGCAGTCGTGACTGCAACACCCGTACCGTTTTTCACCCCATGGGCCGAAATACAGTAGCCATCCGCGCGCGCGGTTTTGGGCTTTGGAAATTACGTTTGGTTCAACCGGAAAGAGGCAATAAAAGCGCTTGAATTTGGTATCCGGTTTGTGTTTGGTTTTTCATGGAAAACCCTACATCTAGGGTTTTTTTTACGCTGGGCTACAAGATAATGCGTTTTGGGGGGTGATTGCAACGTACTACCTGTGGATAAACCTGTGCGTAAATTGTGTGTTGTGAACGGAATCGGCGTGCAGGCCGCGATGCTGCTGGACCCGGCTTTTTTTCATCGATTTTCAAGCCGCGAAAACACTCGAGCGGATTTTTAAGGGCGCGAACCCTATCACAAAAAACTCTGTTGTCCGAACGCATTTACCGGCTTGTGTTCTGCGTGGGCGACGTTTATACAATCGGTCAGCGTGTATGCAATTTATCCACCCCTATCATTACAAAAAGACGGGCGGATCCTTCCTTATAAGTGTTCTGGCAAGTAGAGGTCACCGGTGGAGCAAGAAGCCTGGCAGGTATTGATTGTGGAGGACGATCAACGTCTGGCCGAACTGACGCGCGATTACCTGCAAGCCAATGGCCTGCGCGTATCGATCGAAGGCAATGGTGCGCTGGCGGCGGCGCGCATCATCAAGGAACAACCGGACCTGGTGATTCTCGATCTGATGCTGCCAGGCGAAGATGGCCTGAGCATTTGCCGCAAGGTGCGTGACCGTTATGACGGCCCGATCCTGATGCTGACCGCACGCACCGACGACACCGACCAGATCCTCGGCCTGGACCTGGGCGCCGACGACTACGTGTGCAAACCGGTACGCCCGCGCTTGCTGCTGGCGCGCATCCAGGCATTACTGCGACGCAGTGAGACGCCGGAGGTGACCCCGGAGAAACAACGGCGCCTGCAATTCGGCCCGCTGGTGGTGGACAATGCGTTGCGCGAAGCCTGGCTGCACGATAACGGCATAGAACTGACCAGCGCCGAGTTCGACTTGCTCTGGCTGCTGGTGGCCAACGCCGGGCGCATCCTGTCCCGGGAAGAAATCTTCACCGCCTTGCGCGGCATTGGCTATGACGGCCAGGACCGCTCCATCGACGTGCGCATCTCGCGCATCCGTCCCAAGATCGGCGATGACCCGGACCATCCGCGACTGATCAAGACCGTGCGCAGCAAAGGCTACCTGTTTGTCCCCGAGGCCTGCGTAGACCCGACCCTGTGAATTCGATCTTCCTGCGGATTTACGGCGGCATGTGCGCCGCGCTGATACTGGTGGCGGTACTCGGTGTGCTGGCCTTGCACCTGCTCAACCAGGTGCGCGGAGAGCAATACCGCGAGCGGCTGGCCCACGGTACCTTTTCGTTGATGGCCGACAACCTGCAACCGATGAACCAGACCGAACGCCACCGGGCGTTGTTGGTGTGGGAGCGGCTGTTGGGGATTCCCCTGGCGCTGAAAACTTTCAACGAGACCGACCTCGACCTGACCCAGCGTACCCGCGTGCTGCGCGGCCAGGCGCTGGTGGAGCAGACCGGTCCGCATGCGGCGAAGGTTTACCGCCTGATTAGTGACAAGGAACAGCTCGTACTCACAGGTGAAGTGCAGCAGATCAGCGAGCAATTGGCCCGGGCAACGATTTACCTGTTGGCCGACGAACTGGTGCGTTACCCGGTGGGTGAGCAACCGGTGCGCCTGGCGCAATTAAAGCAAGACAAGGGCTTTGGTTTCGACTTGCGGCTGGTCACGGTGGAAGAAGCCGATATGGACGAAGACCAGAGCCGCCGAGTGTCCGAAGGGGACACGGTGATGGCGCTGGGCAAGGGCGGTGATTCGATCCGGGTGTTCGCTGGCATGGTCGGCACGCCGTGGGTGTTGGAAATCGGCCCGTTGTACCAGATGAATCCTTATCCGCCAGAGTGGCTGGTGCTGATTGCCGCACTGGGGTTGAGTCTGATCGGCCTGATCGTCTATCTGCTGGTACGGCAACTGGAGCGCCGCTTGCGCGGACTGGAATCGGCGGCTACGAGGATCGCCAAGGGCAGCCTGGAAACCCGTGTGCCGACGCGGGGCGCGGACTCGGTGGGGCGACTGGCATCGGCGTTCAACGGCATGGCCGAGCATCTGCAACAGCTGCTGGCCATTCAGCGCGAGCTGGTGCGTGCCGTGTCCCACGAATTGCGCACCCCGGTGGCGCGCCTGCGTTTTGGCCTGGAAATGATCGGCTCGGCCAAGACACCGCAAGCCCTGGAACAATACTGCGAAGGCATGGACCACGATATCGAGGACCTCGACCGCCTGGTCGACGAGATGCTGACTTACGCGCGGCTGGAGCAAGGCTCGCCGGCACTGAATTTTCAGCGTATCGATCTGGATGCCTTGGTCAATCAGGTGATCGAGGAGCTGGCACCCTTGCGCGCCGACGTCACGGTGCAGCGAGGACTGTGCCTGTCGGCCGCCGATTGCGACGACGCGTGGGTCGAGGCCGAGCCGCGCTACCTGCACCGGGCGCTGCAGAATCTGGTGAGCAATGCCATGCGCCATGCTCAATCGCGGGTCACCATCAGTTATCAGGTGGGGCAGCAGCGCTGTCGGGTGGATGTTGAAGATGACGGGCCGGGCGTACCGGAAATGGCCTGGGAGAAAATTTTCACGCCGTTCCTGCGACTCGACGACAGCCGCACCCGGGCCTCGGGCGGCCATGGGTTGGGATTGTCGATCGTGCGGCGGATCATCCATTGGCACGACGGCCGGGCGTTGATCGGCAGGAGCAAAAGCCTGGGCGGCGCGTGTTTCAGCTTGAGCTGGCCGAGGAATCAGGAGAAGCGGTGAGGGCCTGGCGGACAGTGGAAATCTTCAGGCCTTGATACTGACCAGACTCAACAACTGCCCATCCTTGACTCCGAACTGCGCCTGCAGCTCGGTGCCGTTGCGCCATTCGCCGGACAGGTCGGTCAGCAACCGCAACCGCACCTCACCTGACTCGGTCCACTCCAGCACCTCGGCGTGTTCAAAATAGAAACGTTTCCGCACGATCGGGTAGAGCGCCTTGAACAGGCTCTCTTTCACTGAAAAAGTCAGGGTTACCAGCAACGCCAGCTGATCGCGACGCCCGGCGGCCATGCGCTGTAGTTCCGGTGGGGTGAGGATTTCCCCGGCCAGGCGTTCGGCGCGATCGGCATTGAGCAGGTTTTCCATGTCCATCCCCAACCCGCGCCAATGGGTTTTGTTCGCGACGATCGCCGCGGCCCGACCGGTGCTATGAGTGATCGAACCGGTGATGTGCGCCGGCCAGACAGGCGCCCGATCATCGCCGATGGCCGGGCTGAAATTCAGGCCCTCCAGCTGTTGCAGGGCGGCGCGGGCGCAGATCCGCCCGGCGAGAAATTCGGCCTGGCGTTTGGCGACCGAGCGCTGAATGCTCGCTGGCGCCTCGATGGCGCTGCGCTGGAAGTCATCGCTGAGCAGGCGCGAAGTATCGAAGTGGGTACTCAACAGCACAGTATCGGGCAGCACCAACGGCAGAGGCCAATGGGCATCGAGGGGCGTGCAGCAGACGGGCAGGGCGGGGACGGAATTCATGTCGGGCATTTTGCCGGGTTGCCTTGATGCTGGGTAGCCCTGGCGTCCGATAGCGTTATCGAGCATCACAGGTGATTTGACTACCCGCGATGGCCAGCCCGCTGACGGCGAGCAAGAAGAGGGCGAAGAGCATGCGCATGGTCGGTCTCCTGCAAGAAAATCATCGAAACAGCTGGGTGGATATGGTTCAGCTCAGGTTAAGCGCCTGTTCAGGGGGAGTTCAGGGCGGCGTGGGTAATCTTGCCCTGTAGCCAAAACAACGCTAACTCTTGAGGAGCTTCACCCATGACTGGATTCAAAAAATTACTGCTGGCATTCACCGTCTTCGGCGCGAGCACCGCAGCGTTCGCTTCCAACGACAATTTCGCCAGCCTTACTTATGGGCAGACCAGCGACAAGATCAAAAAGTCCCACGCCTTGAACGATAACCTCGACCGTCCGAACGCCGACGGCGTGATTGGCAAGGACAACACCTGGGGCTTGCGTCTGGGCCAGCAAAACAGCCAGGGCCGCTACTACGCCACTTACGATAACGTGTCGGGTTCGCACAATGGCATTAAACTGCGTCAGGAGAACCTGCTGGGCAGCTACGATCTGTTCCATCCCTTGAGTGCTGGCACCAAGTTGTTCGGTGGCGCCTCGGCCGGGTTGACCAAAATGACCCAGGAATCGCCAGGCTTCAGTCGCGACACCAACATCGGTTACGCGATTGGCGCACAGGCAGGGATTCTGCAACAGGTTTCGCAAAACACTTCGGTTGAACTGGGGTACCGTTACCTGCGCAGCAACGCCAGCACCGAAATGAGCGAGCGAGGTGCTGGCAAACAGGGTTCGCTGAGCTTGACCAGCAGCGCACAGACCTACCTTTCAGCCAACTACGCTTTTTGAGAAGTGTGAATGACCGCCGTGCCGGATCAATCCTGGAGATTGATCCGGCACGGCCTGTCAGCCGGAGGTGCGTCGATCGTGCCTCTGGCGTATTTGATTTGCCTGGGAGAGGGAAATGAAACTGCTGGTCGTCGAGGATGAGGCGCTGTTGCGTCATCACCTGCAAACCCGCCTGACGGATAGCGGCCATGTGGTCGAGTCCGTGGCCAACGCCGTCGATGCGCTGTATCAGACAGAGCAGTTCAATCACGACCTGGCGGTAATCGATCTGGGGTTGCCAGGCATGGGCGGGCTGGATCTGATCCGTCAGTTGCGCTCGCAGGGCAAGACCTTTCCAATCCTGATCCTCACCGCGCGCGGCAACTGGCAGGACAAAGTGGAAGGCCTTGCTGCCGGTGCCGACGACTATGTGGTCAAGCCTTTCCAGTTCGAAGAGCTGGAAGCTCGGCTGAATGCCTTGTTACGTCGCTCTAGCGGGTTTACCCAGTCAACGATCGTTGCCGGGCCGCTGCTGCTGGACCTCAATCGCAAGCAGGCGTCCCTGGATGAGCAGCCACTGGCATTGACCGCGTATGAATACCGGATTCTCGAGTACTTGATGCGCCACCATCAGCAGGTGGTGCCCAAGGACCGTTTGATGGAGCAGCTTTATCCGGATGATGACGACCGCGATCCGAACGTGATCGAAGTGCTCGTCGGCCGTCTGCGTCGCAAACTCGAAGGTACGTCCGGCTTCAAGCCAATTGATACGGTGCGTGGCCTGGGCTATCTGTTCACTGAGCGTTGCACTTGATCGGTTCTCTTCGCGTTCGCCTGATGCTCGCCGCCACGATCCTGGCGGTCTTGTTCATGCTGGCATTGCTGCCGGCGATGCAGGGAGCGTTCAGCCTGGCGCTGCAGGATGCCATCGAGCAGCGACTGGCGTCGGACGTCACCACGTTGATCTCTGCCGCACGGGTCGAGAACAACCGCTTGCAGATGCCGGAACAGTTACCCGATGAGCGCTTCAACCTGGCCGACGGCAATTTGCTCGGTTACATCTACAGCCGCGAAGGCCAATTGGTGTGGCGCTCGAAAGACACTTTGGACGAGAACATCAATTACACGCCGCGTTACGACGGGCGCGGTAATGAATTCGCCAGGATTCGCCAGGACAATGGCCGGGAATTCTTCGTCTATGACGTCGAGGTCAAACTGCTCGGCGGCAAAAGTGCGGCGTTCAGCTTCGTCGCGTTGCAACCGGCGCATGAGTACGATTCCACGCTCAGCGGCCTGCGGGACAACCTGTACCTGGGATTCGGCGCGGCGTTGCTGGTACTTCTGGCATTACTGTGGGTCGGCTTGACCTGGGGGTTGCAGGCATTGCGCCGGTTGAGCCAGGAGCTGGACGAGATCGAAAGCGGAACCCGCGAAAGCCTGAGCGAACAACACCCGCGTGAACTGCTGCGCCTGACCGGCTCCCTCAACCGCCTGCTGCACAGCGAGCGTGAACAGCGTAGCCGTTACCGCGATTCCCTCGACGACCTGGCCCATAGCCTGAAAACCCCATTGGCGGTATTGCAAGGGGTAAGCGAAGGCATGGCGCAACGCCCTGAGGACCGGGATCAGGCCTGGGTGCTGCAGACCCAGATCGAGCGCATGAGCCAGCAGATCAGTTACCAATTGCAACGCGCCAGCCTGCGTAAAAGCGGCCTGGTGCGCCATCAGGTACGTCTGCAACCGGTGTTGCAGAGCCTTTGCGACACACTGGACAAGGTCTATCGCGACAAACGGGTGCAGGTTAGTTTCGATTTGCCGGAGCAGTGCCGGGTCCCTATCGAGCAGGGCGCCTTGCTGGAAATGTTGGGCAATCTGCTGGAGAACGCTTATCGACTGTGCCTGAGCGAAGTGCGCATCAGCGTGCGTACCCTGAATGGTATCGAGATATGCGTGGAAGACGATGGACCAGGCGTCCCGCTCGATCAGCGCACGCGAATCCTGCAGCGCGGTGAACGCCTGGACCGCCAGCATCCGGGGCAGGGTATTGGCCTGGCGGTGGTCAAGGACATCATCGAAAGCTATAGCGCAAAACTGACCCTGGGAGACTCGCCCCTGGGCGGTGCGGCCTTCCGTATTCAGTTTCCGCTGGTGTGAGCTTGAACTCAGTGTTCCCGGGCCCGATAGGCCCCAGGCGTCAGTCCAGTCCACTTCTTGAACGCCCGGTGAAACGCCGATGGCTCGGAAAACCCCAATTGCTCGGCGATCTGTTGCAAGGGCAAGTCGTTGCGGCCGAGGTGATAAATGGCGATGTCGCGGCGTAGTTGGTCCTTCAGTTCCTGAAAACTGGTGTTTTCTTCACGCAGATGCCGGCGCAGCGTCTGTGGGCTGATATGCAGGTGTGCTGCCACGGCCTCCAGGTCCGGCCAGGGTGAGCGGTCGCGGCTGAGCAAGCGTCGCAACTGGCTGCTCAGGCTGTGGCCTTCATCCGGGCGCGATAACAGATCGGCAGGCGAGCGTTCAAGGAACTGCTTGAGCGTGCGCTCGTCCTGCAGCAGTGGCATGTTCAGGTAGCGGCCGTGAAACAGCAGGCTGCTCTGTTGCGTCGAAAACTCGAGCGGGCACGAGAACAGCAACTCGTATTCGGCGCCATGTTCCGGTCGCGGGTAGCTGAACGTGGCATGTTCCAGTCGAATACGCTGGCCGATCAACCAGCTGGCGAAGCGATGCCAGATCACCAATAGACTCTCGGTGAGGAAATGTTCCGGGTCCCAGAGCTGCGAATCGTCCAGGCTCAGTCTTATCATTTCGTCTTCGCGCGCCAGCGTCAGACGCGGGGCGTCCGGGAATAGGCTATAAAACATTAATCCGCGATGCAGTGCCTTATCCAGATTGCGGCAATGGATCACGGCATGACACATCATCGCGAAGCTGCCTGGCTTGCTGGCGCCCTGCCCGAAGCCCAGGTACTCATCGTCCAGTGCCAGCCACAGCGCCTGGATCAGGCGGGTGAATTGCTCTGGAGGGATGCGCGCCCGAGGCTCTTCAAGCAACTCGGGGCTGATCCCCAATTGCTGCAACAGTCTCGAATAATCGTAGCCACGCCGTTGTGCCCCACCGAGGACGGCACGGGCGAAATGACTGGCGATGGTGCGTTCGCGCATAGCAGGCAAGTCCTTCCATTGAACGACGGATGGTAGCCGTGCTTCGTACCCATGAACAAGGCGGATATCCGCCAGATTACCGGGGTGTGATTTGACGAGAGGGCGGAAATCCGCCATTGCGCAAACGTCTCGCGGTGATCCGGAAAAATCTGCAGCCCTTGATGTCAGAAGGCTTGCAGGCTTTTCCTACAAGGTGGCACGGGCTTTGCGATAGAACCAGCAGATGCCTGCCGTCGCGCAGCTCGAAAAAACAAATCCCTCCAGTGCAGGAGGGTTCGCCATTGGGTGAGGTGGGCAACAGTTGGATGTTGTCGCCGCGCACTCTTGAGGAACTTTGCAATGACGACTCGTCAGCCACTGTACAAATCCCTGTATTTCCAGGTGATCGTTGCAATTGTCATCGGTATCTTGCTCGGTCACTACTATCCACAGCTCGGTGTGGCCGTAAAACCGCTGGGTGACGGGTTCATCAAACTGATCAAGATGATCATCGCGCCGATCATCTTCTGCACCGTCGTCAGCGGTATCGCTGGCATGCAGGACATGAAATCGGTCGGCAAGACCGGTGGCTACGCATTGCTGTATTTCGAAATCGTTTCGACCATCGCGCTGCTGGTCGGCCTGGTGGTGGTCAACATCGTCCAGCCGGGCGCCGGCATGCACATCGACGTGTCCACACTGGATGCCTCCAAAGTGGCTGCCTATGTCTCGGCCGGTGCTGATCAAAGCGTCGTCGGCTTCCTGCTCAACGTGATCCCGTCCACCATCGTCGGTGCGTTCGCCACTGGTGACATTCTGCAAGTGCTGATGTTCTCGGTGATCTTCGGTTTCGCCTTGCATCGCCTGGGTGCCTACGGCAAGCCACTGCTGGACTTCATCGATCGTTTCGCCCACGTGATGTTCAACATCATCAACATGATCATGAAGCTCGCACCAATCGGTGCCTTCGGTGCCATGGCTTTCACCATCGGTGCCTACGGTGTTGGCTCGCTGGTGCAACTGGGCCAGTTGATGGCCTGCTTCTACATCACCTGCCTGCTGTTCATCCTGATCGTGCTGGGCGGTATCGCTCGCGCCCACGGCTTCAGCGTGTTGAAACTGATCCGCTACATCCGCGAAGAACTGCTGATCGTGCTGGGTACTTCCTCTTCGGAGTCGGTGCTGCCACGCATGCTGATCAAGATGGAGCGTTTGGGTGCGCAGAAGTCCGTGGTTGGCCTGGTGATCCCGACCGGCTACTCGTTCAACCTCGACGGTACCGCGATCTACCTGACCATGGCGGCCGTGTTCATTGCCCAAGCGACTGACACCCACATGGACATCACGCACCAGATCACCTTGCTGGTGGTGTTGCTGCTGTCTTCCAAAGGCGCTGCAGGTGTGACCGGTTCGGGCTTCATCGTACTGGCGGCGACCCTGTCCGCCGTAGGCCACCTGCCGGTTGCCGGCCTGGCGCTGATCCTGGGTATCGACCGTTTCATGTCCGAAGCCCGTGCACTGACCAACCTGGTCGGTAACGCCGTTGCCACCATCGTCGTGGCCAAGTGGGTCAAGGAACTGGACACCGACGTGCTGCAAGCGGAGCTGGCGTCTGGCGGTCGCGGCATTGCCGATGAGCCTAAGGACGATGTCCTGGGTCACGCCGAAGTGGCAACCACGACTAGCGCCAAGTAAGTCTGGTCGTCATGAAAAACCCGCTTCGGCGGGTTTTTTCTTGCCCGGATCTGAGCGCAACGGTCATTGCATGTGGCGCATAAGGTGATTGCTGCAAAGCGCTTGGCTGCCTAGGCTGGGGCATCATCCAGGGAGAACGCTCATGCTCGGTCCATTGGCATCACTCAAGGTTCTGGACTTCTCGACATTGCTGCCGGGGCCGTTCGCTTCGCTATTGCTGGCGGACATGGGCGCCGAGGTGTTGCGCATCGAATCGCCGGCCCGCATGGATCTGCTACGCGTGCTGCCGCCGCACGACCAAGGCGTATCGGCCAGCCATGCCTACCTCAATCGCAACAAACGCAGCCTGGCCCTGGACCTCAAGCAGCCCGAAGCGCTGGAGGTGATCAGGCAATTGTTGCAGGACTACGACATTGTGCTGGAGCAGTTCCGTCCCGGCGTCATGGAGCGTTTGGGCCTGGGTTATGAAGCGCTGAAGGCGATCAATCCGAAGCTGATTTATGTCTCGATCACCGGTTATGGCCAGACCGGCCCCTACAAGGACCGCGCCGGTCATGACATCAATTACCTGGCGCTGGCCGGGCTTTCGAGCTACAGCGGTCGCGCCGACAGTGGGCCGCTGCCGTTGGGCATGCAGGTGGCAGACATTGCCGGTGGCTCGTTGCACGGGGTGATCGGCCTGCTGGCCGCTGTCATCGCTCGACAGCAAACCGGGCAGGGCCAGCACCTGGACGTGAGCATGACCGATTGCGCATTCAGCCTGAACGCCATGGCGGGTGCCGGGTACCTGGCCTGTGGTGTCGAACCGGGTCGGGAAGACCAGATGCTCAATGGCGGCAGCTTCTATGACTATTACCGTTCCCGGGATGGGCGCTGGCTGTCGGTGGGCAGCCTGGAGCCGGGGTTCATGAACCAGTTGTGTGCGGCGCTGGGGTTGGAGGAGTGGGCGAGCCTGGGGTTATCCGGGCAACCTGCACAGCAACGCAAGCTCAAGGATGCGTTGAAGACTGAGTTCGAAAAGCATGACTTTGCCGATCTGTGCACGCTGTTCGCCGAGCTTGATGCTTGCGTAGAGCCGGTCTTGAGCCTGGGTGAGGCAGTGCGGCATCCGCAGTTGCAGGCGCGGGAGCTGGTGACGCAAGTACCGCGGGGCGATGGTTCGAGTCAGGCGCAGATGGCTTGTCCGTTGAAGTTTTCAGGCGGGTTGCCGCAGCCCAGGCATATTGGCGCGGCGCTGGGGCAGCATACGGATCAGGTGCTGGGGGAGTTGGGGTTCAGCGTTGAGCGGATCGCAGAGTTGCGGTTCGCGAAGGTAATTCTCTAGCGTCTGATAGATCGCCTTCGCCAGCAGGCTGGCGAAAAGGTCGACCCAGGCACCACAAATCCGACTTACTCAACCCGCATCTCGCCGCTGAACACCAACGTGTTGCGACAGCGCCGACACAAATACCGCCGCCCCTGCCGCACCAAACCATGACGTTGCGCCGAGAACGGGAAATCACTGTCGGCGCACGGGCACTTGTAGATGTAGCGGGTCACGCTGCGGCGCTTGACGTCGTAGGTGTGGCAGCGGTTGGGGGGCAATTCGTACACGCCGCGCATGATCAGTTGCCACTCTTCGCCATGGGGCTGGATGCGGTCACCGAACAGTTGATGGGCGATCAGGTGCGCGACCTCGTGGGCGACGGTCTGCTTGAGGAAATCTTCGGTGTTTTCACGGTACAACTGCGGATTGAAGCGCAGCAGGTTCTCGTGCAGGTGTGCGACACCGGCTTTCTGCCCACGCAGCTTGAAACTCACCACGGGACGTTTGAACGGTCGTTTGAAAAAGGCTTCGGCTTGTTGGAAACAGTCTTCGACGCGGGTATTGAGTTGCTCGGGCATGCTTGATGGATCTCCAGAGCAGTCGAGTATGCCGCAAGCCTGGGGCCTTGCGAATCTGCGAGGTGCCGAATGGTCTTCGGCGCTCTTTGTGCCTGGGCATTAAAAGGCCGCCTTGCGGCGGCCTGTGTCGGCAGATCTGATTTTTTTGTGGTGAGTTGCTAATTGGTATAGACCGGCCCCACGCCGAGTCCCCAGACAATCACGGTGAACGCCATGATGGCTACCAGCACCACCAGGCCTACGGCGAGCACCGAACTTGAAAACAGAAAGCCCTCGTCAGATGGTATGTTCATGAAGGTTGGCAGGCCCACATACAGCAGGTACACCGTGTAGCAGATGGCCGCCGTGCCGACGACCATCCCCAGCCACAAGTGGGGGTACAAGGCCGCGAGGCCGCCGATGAACAGCGGCGTAGCGGTATAGGTTGCGAACGCAATGCAGCGTGCGAGGCTCGGATTGGCGTCATAGGTGCGGGCCATCCAGTGGATGAATGCACCCATTACGGCCACTCCGCCGAGCATCGCCAGGTACGACATGACGGTCATCCATAGTGCGCTTTCCACGGTCAGCATCACCGGCGGGCGATTGCCGATGACCCAGCCCACCTGCGTGGTCCCGATGAAAGCCGATACCGCAGGTATCGCCGCCAGGATCAGCGTATGGGTCAGGTACATGTGGCTGATACTTTCTTCCTGATCGCCACGAATCTCTTTCCATTCTTGGTCAGGGTGGGTGAAGAGCCCCACTACGTGATGGATCATGCCAGTCACTCCTCTTGTTTTTACCGTCGCCCCCCAGTGGAGCGCCTACGGGCCAACGAGGCCAAGTAAGTAGTAGGTCTGTATGTGATTCGACCTTATGTCGCAGTATAGGAAGGTCTTAACCCTACAGGGGGTAGGGCTTAGAGCAAATTGCGCTGTAAAGCGCCGGGGTAATCGCTGTTGTGTCTGTAGGGCGCGCGATCCGTCGGGGCACTTCGTTCCTGAAGGGTTTTTGCGTAAAATGCCGGCCTTTCGTCACACCTCACGGATTTCGCGTCATGGGCACTCTTACGGTCAACCAGAACAAACTGCAAAAGCGCCTTCGCCGACAGGCCGGTGAGGCGGTCGCCGATTTCAACATGATTGAAGACGGTGACAAGGTCATGGTCTGCCTGTCCGGCGGCAAGGACAGCTACACCATGCTTGATGTGCTGATGCACTTGCAGAAGGTCGCGCCGATCAAGTTCGAGATCGTGGCCGTGAACATGGACCAGAAGCAACCGGGTTTCCCCGAGCATGTGCTGCCGGCCTACCTCAAGGAGCTGGGCATCGAGTACCACATCGTCGAGAAAGACACCTACTCGGTGGTCAAGGAGCTGATTCCGGAAGGCAAGACCACCTGTTCCCTGTGCTCGCGCCTGCGTCGTGGCACGCTCTACACCTTCGCCGACGAGATCGGCGCGACCAAGATGGCACTAGGCCATCACCGCGACGACATTGTCGAGACGTTCTTCCTGAACATGTTCTTCAACGGTTCGCTCAAGGCCATGCCGCCGAAGTTGCGTGCCGATGACGGTCGCAACGTGGTGATCCGCCCCCTGGCCTACTGCAACGAAAAAGACATCCAGGCCTACTCGGACCTCAAGCAATTCCCGATCATCCCTTGCAACCTCTGTGGCTCCCAGGAAAACCTGCAGCGCCAGGTGGTCAAGGACATGCTGCAGGATTGGGAGCGCAAGACCCCGGGTCGTACCGAAAGCATTTTCCGCAGCCTGCAGAACGTGATCCCGTCGCAATTGGCGGACCGCAACCTGTTCGACTTCACCAGCCTGAAGATCGACGAATCCGCCGCTTCGCGTTTCGTTAACGTGGTCAACCTTTAAACACCATCGCTGTGGGGGCCAGCCTGCTGGTTCCCACAGGTGTTGTTACATTTTTCAATCCTCAGGAGAGGGCATGCGCGACTACAAGTGGCTGAACGAATACTGCTTGAACCGCTTCGGTTCGGCGGCTGAACTGGAAGCCCATCTGCCCGTTCCCAAGACTGCAGCGCAACTGCGCGACATCACCGACGACCGCTACCTCTCGACCATGGCATTGCGCGTATTCCGCGCCGGGCTCAAGCACAGCCTGGTGGACGCCAAGTGGCCGGCCTTCGAAGAAGTGTTCTTCAAGTTCGACCCGGAAAAAGTCGTGCTGATGAGTGCCGAACACCTCGAGCGATTGATGCAGGACGCGCGGATCATCCGCCATCTGGGCAAGCTCAAGAGCGTGCCGCGTAACGCGCAGTTCGTGCTGGACGTGGCCCACGAGCAGGGTAGCTTCGGAGCGATGATCGCCGATTGGCCGGTGACCGACATCGTCGGGCTGTGGACCTTGCTGAAAAAACGCGGTCATCAGTTGGGCGGGCTGTCGGCGCCGCGTTTTTTGCGGATGGTCGGCAAGGACACTTTTGTGCCGAGTTATGACGTGGTGGCGGCGTTGAATGCCCAGGGCATCATCGACAAGGTGCCGAGCAGTCTGCGCGACCTCGCTCTGGTGCAGGACGTGTTCAACCAGTGGCATGAGGAAAGTGGCGGACGGCCAATGAGCCAGATTTCGATGATGCTGGCTTATACAGTGAATCATTAAGATCGAGTCACCCCAATCGCGGGCAAGCCCGCTTCCACAGGTTTTTGCGTCGATCACACGTTTGCGCTTCAACAATGATCCTGTGGGAGCTGGCTTGCCAGCGATGGCGGCGTGTCAGGCGACGGAAATCTCGCCCTCGCCAGCCAACTTGCGATTCAACTGATACCGCCACCGTACATACAACAGTGCCGAACAGAACACCGCCAGGCTCGCGGCCATCTCCAGCACGCCGAAGATCTGCCGGTTCGGGTCATAGGCGGCCAATGCGCCCTTGATAAAATACAGGTTCACCACAAAGCACATCCACGAATGCCCCCGGGCATTGCCGACGATCATCCCTGGCGTGAGCAACAGCAACGGCACCAGCTCAATCAGCAAAATCACCCACGGCCGCGCACCGTGCAGGTCGGCGACCATCAGGTAGTAAACGCAGAGCAATCCCACCAGGCCAAAGAAGCACAGCAGGCTGATGGCGCGCATCGCCTTGACCCGTGGTTCAAGCCATTCGATAGCGGGCAGGACCTTCGGCTTCTTGGCCACCCTCAACCCTCCAGTTTCTGTGCAGTCTTGGCCAGGCGCATGCCCAGTGCCCGGCACAGTGCCACTTCGTGGGCATCCAGCCCGCTTTTGCCATCGGCTCCGGCGTGATGGCTGGCGCCGTACGGCGTGCCGCCGCCCTGGGTTTCCAGCAATGCCGACTCGCTGTAGGGCAGGCCGGTGATCAGCATGCCGTGGTGCAACAGCGGCAGCATCATCGACAGCAGGGTGGTCTCCTGCCCGCCATGCAGGCTTGCGGTGGAGGTGAACACACCGGCGGGTTTGCCCACCAGGGCGCCGGTCAGCCACAGGTTGCTGGTGCCGTCGAGAAAGTACTTGAGTGGCGCTGCCATGTTGCCGAAGCGGGTCGGGCTGCCCAGCGCCAGGCCTGCGCAGTTCTTCAGGTCATCGAGGCTGGCGTAGAGCGCGCCTTCATCCGGGATATCCGGCGCCACGGCTTCGCACTCGGTGGAAATGGCCGGCACCGTGCGCAATCGCGCTTCAAGGCCGGCCTGTTCGACGCCACGGGCAATTTGCCGGGCCATTTCATTGGTCGAGCCGCTGCGGCTGTAATACAGCACCAGAATGTACGGCGCACTCACGGCAACAGCTCCAGGATCTGCTCTGGCGGACGGCCAATGATGGCCTTGTCGCCGACTTCGAGGATCGGTCGCTCCATCAGCTTCGGGTGGGCTGCGATGGCGGCGATCAATTGCGCCTCGCTCAGGCTGCTGTCGGCCAGGGCGAGGGCCTTGTATTCGTCTTCGCCGGTGCGCAGCAGTTGCCGCGCGCTGATCCCGAGTTTGCCCAGCAGGCTCTGGATTTGCGTGGCATCCAGCGGCGTTTCCAGGTAGCGGACCACCGTCGGGGCCAGGCCGCGGGCTTCAAGCAGTTCGAGCGCACCGCGGGATTTCGAGCAGCGCGGGTTGTGATAAAGCGTCAGATCGGTCATGAGCGGGTCGCATCTTGCGTAAGGTGGCGGCTATTCTAACTGGGCAGCGCATAATCCTGAACCTTGCCAGGCGATGGGTCACAGGCGCTTTCAATTTTTGACAAGGAACACGACATGACAAGGCGACTGGCAGCGGCATTGACCATTATCGGGGCGTTGATGCTGGGGGGCTGCGGTAACGACTACGGGATCGATCAGAACGGACAGAAGGTCGCCTCCGAGCGTCTGGACGGCAAATGGCTGGTGATCAATTACTGGGCTGAATGGTGCAGCCCGTGCCGTACGGAGATTCCGGAATTGAACGCGTTGGCCGACCAGCTCAAGGACAAGAAGATCGGCGTGTTCGGGGTCAACTTCGACAACGTTCAGGGCGAAGAGCTGAAAAGTGCCAGCGAGAAACTCGGGATCAAGTTCACGGTGCTGGCGCAGGACCCTTCCGAATTGTTCGAACTGCCGCGCAGTGAAGCGTTGCCGGTGACCTACATCATCGATAACAAGGGCAAGGTGCGGGAACAGTTGATGGGCGAGCAGACGGCGGCGGGGGTGGTGGCGAAGCTGGAGGCGTTGCAGGCTAAAAACTGATTACGCTGAACGTTCCCACGCAGAGCGTGGGAACGTTCAGGTAGAGGAGATCAACCCTCTTCCAGCCACCAGCGCAGTGGCTTGCCTTCGGCTGGCCAGAAACGCATCTGGTCGATAGACGAGACGTCCCAGCTCTGCACGTTTTCCAGCGCCTGGAGGAAACGTTTTTCCTGCTCCATCAGCGCTGGCGCACAGAGTTTGCGGGTGCTGCCGATCTTGCCGAAGCTCAGCTTGTTGCCTTCCAGGGAGTACGGCGCGAACCAGTGGTTGCAACCGCCGCTACCATAGGCGCGACCGTCGTCGCCCAAGGTAATGGTCAGGTGGCTGTAATCCATCAACGGACGTTCGCCGATCCACTCCAGGATGTAGCTGCGATTGTGCTCAAGCTGCACCGGGTCCGCGGCGCAGCCCAGCAGGCTTGCACCGACCAGCGCGGTCAGGGCGAGGCGTTTCATCACGCAGGCTCCTGGCATTTGGGGCACAGGTGTTTCTCGCCAACGGTGGTCCAGCCCAACTCGGCGATCCGCGCGGTGGCGGCAGGCTTCTCGGCCTTGTTGCCAAGCTTGGCGTCAACGGCGAACTCGAAACTCAGTTCCTTGGCGCAGCTGTCGCAGTTCACCTGCCAGGTATGGATCGCCAATTCGCCGAACACCGGGCCACTGGCCACCGCGACCCATTGGCCGGGCGGGTTGATCAGGTGGCGAACCGTTTCGACGGTCAGGCGCATGGACAAGTCCTTGGCGCCCTTGAGGGTCACGACCAGCACGTCGTTATTACGAATCGAGCCGCCGTTGCCGGTGACTTGATAACGCCCCGGCACCAGGGCGCGGCATTCGGTGAGGGTGTGTTGCGGGTTCATCAGGGTGTAGCGGAAATCGTGTTCGACCATGGGTCCTCCAAATATGCGCGATATGCTAGCACGGGCATACGCGCAGCATGGCGCGGGCATATGACCTTCGATCAGGTTCAATCACCCTCGACCTGATTCTCCGGCGCTCCGGCCGCCCAGGCCGCGATGTTCTGCAAGGTGGTCGCGGCGATCGCACCCAGGGCTTCGCGGGTCAGGAAAGCCTGGTGTGCCGTGACGATCACGTTGGGGAAGGTCAGCAACCGCGCCAATACATCGTCCTGCAATGGCAGATCGGAACGGTCTTCGAAAAACAGCTGGGCTTCCTCCTCATACACATCCAGTCCCAAATAACCCAGCTGGCCGTTCTTCAAGGCATCGATCAGTGCAGGAGTGTCCACCAGGCCACCGCGGCCGGTGTTGATCAACATGGCGCCTGGCTGCATGTGCGCCAGCGATTGGCAGTTGATCAAGTGCTTGCTCTGCTCGTTGAGCGGGCAGTGCAGGCTGATGATCTGCGACTCGGCCAGCAATTGCGGCAAGCTAAGGTAGCGGGCGCCAAGCGCTTCGACCTGCGGATTGGGGAAGGGGTCGTAGGCCAGCAGTTGGCAGCCGAACCCGTTCATGATTTTCGCGAAGGTCGCACCGATCTGCCCGGTGCCGACCACGCCGACGGTCTTGCCCACCAGGTCGAACCCCGTCAACCCGTGCAGGCTGAAGTCGCCTTCGCGCGTGCGGTTGTAGGCGCGGTGCAGGCGGCGGTTGAGTGCCAGGATCAGGGCTACGGCATGCTCGGCCACAGCGTGGGGCGAATAGGCCGGGACGCGCACGACTGCCAGCCCCAGGCGTTTGGCCGCCGCGAGGTCGACATGGTTGTACCCGGCCGAGCGCAGGGCGATCAGGCGGGTACCTCCCGCGGCCAGGCGTTCGAGCACCGGGGCGCCGAGGTCATCGTTGATGAAAGCGCAGACCACCTCGTGGTGCTCCGCCAGCGCGACGGTATCGAGGCTCAGTCGTGCCGACTGGAAATGCAACTCGATACCTGGCGGCAGGTTGGCGGCGAGAAAGCTGTCGCGGTCGTAGGTCTGGCTGCTGAAAAGAATCGTGCGCATGCGGTCCTCCTGGAAAGTGCATCAGGCATTGATACGCGCCTGGGCGGCCAGGCGGTTGATCGCCCGGTCGAGATCTTCAAGTGCGCGATAGGCCTTGGGGTCTTGCTGCTTGAGCAAGGTTTCACTGCGTTGGCAGGCGGCGCGCAGTTGCGGTACGCCGCAATAGCGGGTTGCGCCGTGCAGGCGATGAACCCGCTCGATCAGGGCGTTGTGGTCGTTGCTTTGCTGGGCCTGGCGGATGGCTTCGCGGTCGGCTTCCAGCGACGCCAGCAGCATTGCCAGCATGTCAGCCGCCAGATCGGCCTTGCCTGCGGCCAGGCGCAAGCCTTCTTCGTGATCGAGCACCTGCAACTCGTAGGTGCTGCCGTGGCTGTCGCCTGTGCGCTCTGGCGTGTGATTGCGCAGGGCCAGCCCGCTCCATTTGAGTACCACTTGCGCCAGTTGCCGCTCGCTGATCGGCTTGGTCAGGTAATCGTCCATGCCGCTTTGCAGCAAGGCGCGTTTTTCGTTGGCCATGGCATGCGCCGTGAGGGCCACGATCGGCAGCGGCGTGCAATGGCGCTCGCTTTCCCATTGGCGGATCGCTTCGGTACTTTGACGCCCATCCATGCCGGGCATTTGCACGTCCATCAGCACCAGGTCGAACGTCTCGTTCTGCACCGCCTTGATCGCCGCGTAACCGCTTTCCACGGCGAGCACCTTGGCGCCCATGTCTTCGAGCAGGGTCTGCACCAGCAGCAGATTGGCCGGGTTGTCGTCGACGCACAGCACCTTCGGCGCGCGGCTCGACAGCGGCTCGCTGGACTCGCTACGCGATTGCCGCGGGTTGACCAGATCGGACAACGCGCGCCGCAGCTTGCGGGTACAGGCGGGTTTGGCCTGGAGCTGGCTGTGGGGGTTGGGCACCGACAGGTGGAACAGCGTCTGTTCCGTGGTGGGGCACAGCACCAGCACTTTGCAGCCCAGGTGTTCGAGGTCCCAGATGTGCTGGTTGAGGCGTTCCGGTGGCATGTCGTTGCTGGTGATGCCCAGCACCGCGAGTTCGATCGCCTGATCGGTCTGATGCGCGCCGGTGACGCCGTTGGTCAGGCTTTCCAGGGTATTGAACGTGATGACGTCCAGGCCACAGTCTTCCAGTTGATGCTGCAACGCCTGGCGTGCCAGCTCATGATTTTCCAGCACCGCAACCCGGCGTCCGAGCAGCGGCGCGCTTGGCAGGTCCTCGGCATCGTCCCGGGTCTTGGGCAGGTTCAGGCTGATCCAGAACTCCGAACCCTCGCCCGGAGTGCTGTCGACGCCAATCTCGCCACCCATCTGTTCGATCAGGCGCTTGGAGATCACCAACCCCAGGCCCGTGCCGCCGGGTTGCCGCGACAGCGAGTTATCGGCCTGGCTGAAGGCCTGGAACAACGCGCGCACATCCTGGCTCGACAGGCCGATGCCGGTGTCCTGGATGCTGATGCGCAATTGCACGCTGTCTTCGTGCTCTTCTTCGAGCATGGCCCGGGCGACGATGGTGCCCTCGCGGGTGAACTTGATCGCATTGCTGACCAGGTTGGTCAGGATCTGCTTGAGCCGCAACGGATCGCCCACCAGCGACAGGGGGGTATCGCGATACACCAGACTGATCAGTTCCAGCTGCTTGGCGTGGGCGGCCGGGGCGAGGATGGTCAATGTGTCTTGCAACAGGTCGCGCAAATTGAACGGAATATGGTCGAGCACCAGCTTGCCCGCCTCGATCTTCGAAAAGTCGAGGATCTCGTTGATGATCCCCAGCAGGCTGTCGGCGGACTTTTCGATGGTGCCCAGATAATCGAGCTGGCGCGGGGTCAGTTCACTTTTTTGCAGCAGATGGGTGAAGCCGAGGATGCCGTTGAGCGGCGTGCGTATTTCATGGCTCATGTTGGCCAGGAACTCGGATTTGATCCGGCTGGCCTCCAGCGCTTCCATGCGCGCCAGGTCCAGTTCAATGTTCTGGATCTCGATGGTCTCGAGGTTCTGGCGCACGTCCTCGGTGGCCTGGTCGATGCTGTGTTGCAGTTCTTCCTGGGCATTCTGCAGGGTGCCGGCCATGCGATTGATGCCGGAGGCCAATTCATCCAGCTCCTGGCTGCCCAGTGGCGGCAGGCGGGTTTCCAGGTGGCCGTCCTTGAGTTGGGCCACGGCTTGTTTGATCTGGGTCAGCGGCCGATTGATCGTACGGCCCATGCGCAATGCCAGCAACGCCGCTCCACCGAGACCGCCAGCGATCATCAACAGGCTGGCAAACAGGCTGCGGTAGCCACGCAGCAGCATGCCGTTGTGGGACAGCTCGAGTTCGACCCAGCCGAGCAGACGGTCGGCTTCATCGGGGATCACGTCACCTGCCAGGTTACGGTGTTTGCCGAACACCGGCAGCAGGTACCGCGTTGCTTCGCTGCCAGTGCGGCGCTGCATCTGCGAGCCTTCGCCCATTGGCGCCTGGGTCAGCATGATCGGCCCGGCGTGGGCCCGCGGCGTGCGGTCTGGCGCAAGGAAGGTCACGGCTCGCACGTCCGGTTGTTCCAGGGACTGGGTGGCGATGCGTTCCAGCATTTCGTTGTTGTTGTGCCCCATGGCTGGCGCCACCAGCGGCGCCAGTTGCTCGGCGATCATTTCGCCGCGCTGCAGGAGTTGGGTTTGCAGGTCCGATTGCTGCATCCAGGTGAAATAGCCGCCCAGGACCAATGCCATGAGGCTGGTCGGCAGCAACGTCAGCAACAGCACGCGGCCCTTGATTCCCAGTTTCGTCAGCACGCCTCTCTCCTGCAACCGGCTATTTATCAGGCTGCGCGTGCATCCGGCACGCGCCACTTGCGCAGTGTAGCGATTTGCAGGCGGGCAATCCTCGATAATTGATGTCGTCATTCGTCGGTTGGTCATACGCATTTTCGCCCTGCGCAAACCCTTGGGTTGCCCCGGGCGAGGCAATCTTGAATAATTACCAACTGAGAATTATTTGCAGATACTAATGACGACCATCAGCGCTGGCCATCCCCGTATCCTCTCCATCGAAGACGACCTCGTACTCGGTGCCTATGTGCATGAACATCTGGGCCGCAGCGGCTTCCAGGTGACCTGGTGCCAGAACGGCCAGGAAGGCCTGGCCATTGCCCGCGAGCAAGCCTTCGATGTGGTGCTGATGGACATCCTGTTGCCGGGGATGGATGGGCTGGCGGTGCTGACGCAACTGCGCCGCAGCCATTCCACCCCAGTATTGCTGATGTCGGCACTCGGTGCCGAGGCCGATCGCATCAGCGGTTTTCGGCTGGGGGCCGATGATTACCTGCCCAAGCCCTTCAGCATGGTCGAGCTGCGCGTACGCATTGAAGCCATCCTGCGCCGCGTCGCGCTCGATCGCCGGCCGACCCCGGTGGCGATGGTGGCCGACGTGGACAGCCTGCGTTTTGACGACGAGCACTTCGACGTTTTTTATGGCCAGCAGCCTGCCGGCCTGACCCGAACTGAGTATCGCCTGCTGGAAACCCTGAGCCGCAGCGTTGATGAAGTGCTGAGCAAAGCCTTCCTTTATCAGCAGGTACTGCAGCGCGGTTATGCCGCCCACGATCGTAGCCTGGACATGCACATCAGCCAGATCCGCCGCAAACTCAAGGCCATCGGCTACACCGAGCGGGAGGTGCGTACGGTCTGGGGCAAGGGCTACATCCTGAGTGCCGTCGATGAAGTGTAAGTTGCCGGGGCGGCATTCACTGTTCTGGAAACTGGCGTGCCTGTTGGTGGCGTTCTGCCTGCTGATGATCTGGTTGAGTTGGTCCTGGGGCCGCTACATGGAGCAGCGCAACCAGTTCCTGTCGGACGAAGCGCGCGGCACGCTGACGCGCTATGCCGCCGAGGCTGAGCAAGCGTGGCAGCAGCGCCAGCAAGAGGGTGTCGATAGCTGGCTGCAGAGCATGCACAACCGCGAAACGGGGTGGGTCGGTGTCATTGGCGGTGATCTGCAGTCGTTGAGCAGCTATACGCTGACGGACAAGGAAATCGAGCGCCTGACCTTTCTACGCGGCCTGGATTGGCCCGTCCACAAGAAAGGCCGGCCATGGATGCGAGTGCCGTTTCCCGGCGATCCGGCCGCCGGCAGCCTGGTGATCGAACTGCCGAAACGGTTCGTGCCCGGGCGCTACCGGGTGTTCTGGCGGGTGATCACCAACGGCGTTATTCCGGGGTTGTTCACCTTGCTGTTGTGCGTCGGCTTGTACCGCTTGCTGGTGGTGCCGCTCAATCACTTGCGCGAACAGGCCAATGCCTGGCGTGCCGATCAGCTCAACGTGCGACTGTCGCGCCGCACCACCAACCGCGCCGACGAACTGGGGGAGTTGGGCAGGGCGTTCGATCACATGTCCGAACGCCTGCAAAGCACCGTGGCCCTGCAGCAACAACTATTACGCGACCTGTCCCACGAATTGCGCACACCGTTGAGCCGCCTGCGGGTGGCCAGTGAAAGCGAGCAGGGGCTTGAGCAATTGCGCGAGCGCATCGGCCGCGAGGTCGATGGCATGCAACGGCTGGTGGAAGACACGCTGCAACTGGCCTGGCTCGATACGGAGCGCACGCGATTGCCCGACGAAGCGATCCAGGTCCAGGCCTTGTGGGAAATGCTCACGGAAAACGCCTGCTATGAAAGTTGCTGGCCGGATGCGCAGTTGCAGTGCTCGGTGGACGCCTCCTGCTGGGTGCGCGGCCATCTCAATACCCTGGCCCAGGCCTTGGAGAACATGCTGCGTAACGCCATTCGACATTCACCCAAGGGCGGCATTGTCCACCTGGGCGGGCGGCGCGACGGCGACTACTGGCACCTGTGGCTGGAGGATCAGGGTGGTGGCGTAGCGGAAGCGGATCTTGAGCGGATTTTCCTGCCCTTTACCCGCCTCGACGGCTCGCGGCCGGGGGATGGCGGATTTGGCCTGGGCTTGAGCATCGCCAGGAATGCTGTGCGGCGTCAGGGCGGCAGGCTTTGGGCGCAGAACACCGGGAGCGGGTTGCGGATGAATATGCGCTTGGTGGCGGACGATGGAACTGTCAGTGACCACGCCTTTCCGAGCAAGCTCTCCGATCCTGCAACGCTCTGATATTGCGGGAGCGTTCCTGAGTTTCTGTACGACATTTCCCAAAGGGTATCACCGGTCATTTCGAGCATTCTTGACGGTTTAAGCTCACACTTTCACTCATGTTCAAGGATTCACGCATGACCGTACCCCAAGTGCCCGGCAGTACCACCGACGACCGCTTCACTGAAGTGCTTGTACTGATTCAAAGTGCCAGACGGCAGGCCATGCAGGCGGTGAATACCCAACTGATCGAGCTGTACTGGCAGGTTGGTGCTTATATCAGCTGCAAGCTGGAGAAAGCCGAGTGGGGTGATTCCGTTGTCGGTCAACTGGCGGAACATCTCAGTCAGACTCAGCCGGGGCTGCGTGGATTTACCCGGTCGAACCTGTTCCGCATGCGCCAGTTTTACGAAACCTACCGTACCGAATTAAAAGTCGCACCACTGGCGCGACAATTACCGTGGTCACACAACTTGATCATCTTCGGCCAATGCAAACGGCCGGAAGAACGAGAGTTTTACCTGCGAATGGCCGTTCAGGAAAAATGGTCAAAGCGCGAGCTGGAGCGCCAGTTCAAGGCGGCGCTGTTCGAACGCAGCGTGACCCAGCCGGCCAAAGTCTCCTCAGTACTGAAACAAACTCACCCCTCTGCGTTAGAGATATTTCGTGACGCCTACATGGTCGAGTTTCTCGACCTGCCCGGCGCCCACGGCGAAACCGATTTGCATCGGGGCTTGCTGGCACGTCTCAAGGAGTTTCTGATCGAGCTTGGTCGCGATTTCTGCTTTGTCGGCTCCGAATATCCGCTACAAGTCGGCGGACGTGATTTTGCGCTGGACTTGCTGTTCTTTCACCGCGGTCTCAACTGCCTGGTGGCCATCGAGCTCAAGGTCGGGCGTTTTGAGCCGGAGTATCTGGGCAAGCTGGGCTTCTATCTGGAGGCCCTGGATCGCGAAGAGCGCAAGACTCATGAAAACCCGGCAATCGGTGTTCTGCTCTGTGCCAGCAAGGATGACGAAGTCGTCGAGTACGCCCTTAACCGCAGCCTGTCGCCCGCGCTGATCGCGGAGTATCAGGTCCAGCTGCCGGACAAACAGTTGCTGCAGGCCAAGCTGCATGAGTTCTATGCCTTGAATGTCGCTCAGTCGGAAGATGGCTGAATCAGACGCTTATTCCCATAAACCATAAGCACCACACTTTGCGTGATATGGGCTTGCGAGGTTTGCCGGTATGATAGGCGCCCCCGCAGTCTGGATTGCGAATACGCCATGACCTTGCAGTACCCAACCATCGCCGATTGCGTCGGCAACACTCCGCTGGTCCGTTTGCAGCGCCTGCCCGGCGAAACCAGCAACACCCTTTTGCTCAAGCTCGAAGGGAACAACCCGGCGGGTTCGGTCAAGGACCGTCCGGCGCTGTCGATGATCACCCGCGCCGAGTTGCGCGGGCAGATTCACGCAGGCGATACGTTGATCGAAGCGACCTCGGGTAACACCGGGATCGCGCTGGCCATGGCCGCTGCGATCAAGGGTTACAAGATGATCCTGATCATGCCGGACAACTCCAGTGCCGAACGCAAGGCCGCCATGACCGCTTATGGTGCCGAGCTCATTCTGGTCAGCCAGGAGCAAGGCATGGAAGGCGCCCGCGACCTCGCCCAGCGTATGGAAGCAGAGGGTCGCGGCAAGGTGCTGGACCAGTTCGCCAACGGTGACAACCCGGAAGCGCACTACACCACCACCGGTCCGGAAATCTGGCGCCAGACCCAGGGCACCATCACCCATTTCGTCAGTTCCATGGGCACCACCGGTACCATCATGGGCGTCTCGCGCTTCTTGAAAGAGCAGAACGAGCGCGTGCAGATCATCGGTCTGCAACCGATGGAAGGTTCGGCGATTCCGGGTATCCGTCGCTGGCCCCAGGAATATCTGCCGAAGATCTACCAGGCCGATCGCGTGGACCGCATCGTCGATATGGCCCAGAGCGAAGCCGAAGACGTGACCCGTCGACTGGCCCGCGAAGAAGGCATCTTCTGTGGCGTCTCGTCCGGCGGTGCTGTGGCAGCAATGCTGCGCCTGTCCAAAGAAGTTGAAAACGCGGTGATCGTCGCGATCATCTGCGACCGTGGCGACCGATACCTGTCGACCGGCATTTTCGACGCGCCCAACTGATGGCCAAGCATGAGAGAGGCCTGCGCTTCCAGCCCACCGGCGGCAGCAAGGCCCCGCAAATCCCGACCGGCAAAAAACAGCGCCTGAACATCGAGCGCCTGGCCAACGACGGTCGCGGTATCGCGTTTTTCGAAGGTCGCACCTGGTTCGTCATCGGCGCACTGGCCGGTGAAGAAGTCGAGGCGCGCGTACTCGGCGCCCACGGCAAAGTGGTCGAGGCGCGTACCGAGCGGGTGTTCAAGGCCAGCGAACTGCGTCGCCCGGCACCGTGCGCCCATGCCAGCCGTTGCGGCGGCTGCAGCGTGCAACATCTGCCCCACAACGAACAACTCGCCCTGAAACAGCGCATGCTTGCCGAGCAATTGTCCAAGGTCGCCGGTGTCGAGCCCGAAGAATGGGCCGCGCCTTTGAGTGGCCCGGAATTCGCCTATCGTCGTCGCGCCCGGGTAGCGGTGCGCTGGGACATGAAAGCGAAGAAGCTCGAAGTCGGTTTCCGGGCTGCCGGCAGCCATGACATTGTCGGCATTGATGATTGCCCGGTACTGGTACAGCCCTTGCAGCCGATCATGAGCCGCTTGCCGGAAATGCTGCGGCGTTTGAGCAAGCCCCAGGCACTCGGGCACGTGGAATTGTTCAGCGGCTCATCGCTGGCGGTTTTGCTGCGGCACATGGCGCCGTTGTCCGAAAGCGACATGACCATCCTCAAGGATTTCTGCGCGTTCCATGAGGCTCAGTTGTGGCTGCACGGTGAGGGCGAGCCGCATCCGGTCGAGGCCGATCAGTCCCTGGGCTATCGTCTTGAACAGTGGGATTTGAACCTGGCGTATCGGCCTGGGGATTTCATCCAGGTCAATGCCGGGGTCAACGAAGCAATGGTGGCCCAGGCGCTGGACTGGCTGAAACCGCAAGCCGATGAGCGAGTTCTCGATCTATTCTGTGGGTTGGGTAACTTTGCCTTGCCGCTGGCCAAAGCCGTTCGCGAAGTCGTGGCGGTGGAGGGTGTGCAGGTGATGGTCGATCGCGCCGCCGCGAATGCTGTCAGCAACAATCTGAATAATGTGCAGTTTTTTCAGGCCGATTTATCCCAGCCTTTGACCGATGCCGAATGGGCGCGTGAAGGCTTTTGTGCGGTACTCTTGGACCCACCGCGTGACGGCGCTTTCGAGGTCGTGCGCAAGCTCAAGTCCCTGGGGGCCGAGCGGTTGGTGTATGTGTCGTGCAACCCGGCAACCCTGGCGCGCGACACCGTTGAATTGATCAAGCAGGGCTACCGGTTAAAACGTGCCGGGATTCTCGATATGTTTCCTCAGACGGCACATGTCGAAGCCATGGCGTTATTTGAAGCGAGCTAGGATGCTCGTCTGGTCCGACTGGCCCGCCCGTGCAGCCGCGTACCAGCCCGACGTGGGCTCATGGGCAACGAAGGTCAGCGATTTGACGCATTGAATCTGCGTCGTAGGGAAGGTAAGCAAGATGGTACAGGTGAGAGCACACCAGCCGATCAACACCGACGGCAGTATCAATCTCGAGGCTTGGCTCGATCACGCGGTCAGTGTCGATCTGGCACTGGATCGCGAAGCCTTGAAAGAAGCCTGCGAGTACGCTCGCGAGGCCGAACAACAAGCCAATGCGGCGAAGAACCTGTGGTCCGAAGGGACCTCGAGTTTCCGCACTGGCCTTGAGATCGCCGAGATCCTCGCCGACCTCAAGCTCGATCAGGATTCGCTGGTTGCCGCGGTTCTCTACCGTGGCGTGCGTGAAGGCCAGATCCCGTTGCCGGCGGTCAGCCAGCGCTTTGGTCCCGTAGTCGCCAAACTCATCGACGGCGTGCAACGCATGGCGGCGATCAGCGACAGCCTGAGCCCGCGTAAATCCATGGTGATGGGTACCCAGGGCCAGGTGGAAAACCTGCGCAAGATGCTGGTGGCCATGGTCGACGACGTTCGCGTCGCCCTGATCAAACTGGCCGAGCGCACCTGCGCGATCCGCGCGGTAAAAACTGCCGATGACGAAAAGCGCAACCGTGTCGCCCGCGAGGTGTTCGACATCTACGCGCCGCTCGCCCATCGTCTGGGTATCGGTCACATCAAGTGGGAACTGGAAGACCTGTCCTTCCGTTACCTGGAGCCGGACCAGTACAAGCAGATCGCCAAGTTGCTCCACGAGCGGCGACTTGATCGCGAGCGCTTCATCAGCGACGTGATGAGCCAGCTGAAGAACGAGTTGCAGGCCACCGGCGTCGATGCCGACATCAGCGGCCGGGCCAAACATATCTATTCGATCTGGCGCAAGATGCAGCGCAAGGGCCTGGAGTTCAGCCAGATCTACGACGTGCGCGCCGTGCGAGTGCTGGTTCCGGAGATGCGCGACTGCTACACCGCGCTCGGCATCGTCCACACTTTGTGGCGGCACATCCCCAAGGAGTTCGACGACTACATCGCCAACCCCAAGGAAAACGGCTATCGCTCGCTGCACACAGCGGTGATCGGGCCTGAGGGCAAGGTGCTGGAGGTGCAGATTCGTACCCATGCCATGCATGAGGAGGCCGAACTCGGCGTGTGCGCGCACTGGCGCTACAAAGGTACTGACGTCAAGTCTGGCTCCAATCACTACGAAGAAAAAATCTCCTGGCTGCGTCAGGTGCTCGAGTGGCACGAAGAGCTGGGCGACATTGGCGGGTTGGCCGAACAGTTGCGGGTCGATATCGAGCCCGACCGGGTCTACATCTTCACCCCGGACGGTCATGCCATCGACTTGCCGAAGGGGGCGACACCGCTGGACTTCGCCTACCGCGTGCACACCGAGATCGGTCACAACTGCCGTGGCGCCAAGATCAACGGGCGCATCGTGCCGCTCAACTACAGCCTGCAAACCGGTGAACAGGTCGAGATCATCACCAGCAAGCATGGCACCCCGAGCCGTGACTGGCTGAACCCGAACCTGGGTTACGTCACCACCTCGCGGGCGCGGGCGAAGATCGTTCACTGGTTCAAGTTGCAGGCCCGTGATCAGAACGTCGCCGCCGGTAAAACCCTGCTGGAACGAGAGCTCAATCGCCTCGGCCTGCCGGCGGTGGATTTCGACAAGCTGGCCGACAAGGCCAACATGAAGACTGCCGAGGACATGTTCGCCGCGCTCGGTGCCGGCGACCTGCGCCTGGCGCAACTGGTCAACCTGGCGCAGCAACTGGTCGAGCCGGAACGTGGCAACGAACAGCTGGAACTGATTCCACGCAAGGCTACCGGCTACAAGCCAGGCAAGCGTGGCGATATCCAGATCCAGGGCGTGGGCAACCTGATGACCCAGATGGCGGGCTGCTGCCAGCCGCTGCCGGGGGATGCGATCGTCGGCTACATCACCCAGGGCCGCGGCGTGAGCATTCACCGCCAGGATTGTGCCTCGGTGCTGCAATTGTCCGGGCGCGAGCCTGAGCGGATCATCCAGGTCAGCTGGGGGCCGGTACCGGTGCTCACCTATCCGGTGGACATTGTCATCCGTGCCTACGACCGTTCCGGATTGCTGCGTGACGTTTCGCAGGTGCTGCTCAACGAGCGGATCAACGTGCTGGCGGTCAATACCCGCTCGAACAAGGAGGACAACACTGCGTTGATGTCCCTGACCATCGAGATTCCGGGGCTGGACGCGCTGGGGCGTTTGCTGGGGCGGATTTCCCAGTTGCCGAACATCATCGAAACGCGGCGTAATCGTACGCCGTGAAGAGGCCCCTGTAGGAGTGAGCCTGCTCGCGATAGCGGTGTATCAGTCAGCATCAAAGGTGACTAATACACCGCTATCGCGAGCAGGCTCACTCCTACAGGGTATTGTGGTGAGACATAAATAATGTACAGCCTTGAAGACCTGCTACACCTGATGAACCGCCTGCGTGACCCGCAGTACGGTTGCCCGTGGGACATCAAGCAAACCTACGCGACCATCGTCCCGCACACCCTCGAGGAAGCCTATGAAGTCGCCGATGCCATCGAGCGGGGCGACTTCGATCATTTGCAGGGCGAGTTGGGGGATCTGCTGTTCCAGGTGGTGTATTACAGCCAACTGGCCCGGGAGGAGGGGCGCTTCGAATTCGCCGGCGTGGTCGACAGCATTACCCGCAAGCTGATCCGCCGTCATCCGCATGTATTTCCCACCGGCGATCTGTACGCGCCGCTGGATGTACCGCGCTTGAATGAAGAGCAGGTCAAGCAGCGCTGGGAAGAGATCAAGGCCGAAGAACGCGCGGAGAAATCCTCTGCACCGCAACAGTTGTCCTTGCTCGATGACGTCCCTGCTACGCTTCCGGCGTTGTCCCGGTCGGCCAAGTTGCAAAAGCGTGCAGGGCAGGTCGGTTTCGACTGGCCCGATGCGCTGCCGGTGCTGGACAAGGTTCGTGAAGAGCTCGATGAGATACTCGAAGCGATGGCCGACAACGACTCAGTGGCGATTGCTGATGAAGTCGGCGATCTGCTGTTTTCCGTAGTCAATCTGGCGCGTCACCTCAAGGTCGATCCAGAAACTGCGCTGCGTGGCGCCAACAGCAAGTTCGAACGACGCTTCCGTTTTATCGAACAGGCATTGCGCGACACCCACCGTCCCATGGAAGATTGCACCCTCGAAGAGTTGGACGCCCTGTGGGGCGAAGCCAAACGCCAGGAAAAGAATGTGCCCAGCTGCGGTTGAGCAGTTGCCTAAGTGAGTAATAAGCACCATGAGCATTTCCCTTCGCGACCAGTTGCTCAAAGCAGGGCTGGTCAACCAGAAGCAGGCCAAGCAGGTCAGCAAAGACAAACAGAAACAGCAGCGTTTGGCCCACAAGGGGCAGATCGAGCTGGATGATTCCCAGCAGCGAGCGGCCCAGGAAGCCATGGCCGAGAAGGTCAAGCGCGACCAGGAACTCAACCGCCAGCAGCAGGAAAAAGCCGAGGCCAAGGCCCGTGTCGCGCAGATCAAGCAATTGATCGAAGCCACGCGCCTGCCGAAGTTGACGACCGAGGACTACTACAACTTCGTCGACGACAAGAAGGTCAAGCGCCTCTCGGTCAACACCCTGATGCGCAACAAGCTGAGCAACGGTTCGCTGGCCATCGTGCATCACGCCGGCGGCTACGAAGTGATTCCCCGTGAAGCGGCCCTGAAGATCCAGGAGCGCGATCCGCAACGTATCGTGCAGCTGAATGTGAAGACCGAAGAAGTTGCCGCCGAGGATGATCCGTACGCGGCCTATCAGATCCCGGATGATCTGATGTGGTAAGCGGTTGACGGCTGCAACAACGACAAACCCCGCTCATGGCGGGGTTTGTCGTTTTCAATGCTGTCGTTGCTCAGGCGGAGCGAAGTTCTCTTTGCTGCTCCAGTGTTTCCAGTTCGGCCTTGTAGTTGCGGGCGTCAGTCTCGGAATGGAACATCCCGACCAGCAGGTCCTGTTGGTACACATCCCAGATCCGGATGCCGGCGGCTACGCCTTCATGGGACATGTGTGAATCGTCGCGTTCAGTTACTTTGACAGTCATCTGCTAGCTCCAATCTCTGTTATCTGCAGCAAGGCATGTGCAGGACTCTGTTATAGAGTTTGGTAGCTTGCTAAGTAAACGACTGAGTTTGGAAAGGGTTTGTTGCAGAATTGGAAACAGTCCTGCAGCCCGCGTAATCCGCGACATTCAGTCGCAGGTCGTTGAGTTCCATGACAAAAGCTTCATGTTCAGAGCGACGAAAGCGGCGGATGAACCCGGTACCTGTAGGAGCCAGGCTTGCCGGCGAAGGCGTCAGTTAGTGCGCCTTCGCCGGCAAGCCGGTCTCCTACAAAAGCAAAAGCAAAAGCAAAAATGAAAGACAAAAAAAACGCCCCGAACCAGTCGGGGCGTTTTCATGTGCAGCTCAACAGCGGGGAATTACTTGCCTTCCCAACGCTTCAGTACCAGCGTGGCATTGGTGCCACCGAAACCGAAGCTGTTGCTCATCACGGTGTTGATGGTGGCGTTCTCGCGGGTCTTGGTCAGCACCGGCAGGTCGGCCACTTCCGGGTCCAGCTCGTCGATGTTGGCGGAACCGGCAATGAAGTTGCCTTCCATCATCAGCATGCAGTAGATCGCTTCGTGAACGCCGGCGGCGCCCAGGGAGTGACCCGACAGGCTCTTGGTGGAGCTGATGGCCGGAGCCTTGTCGCCGAACACTTCACGCACACCTTTCATTTCCGCGACGTCGCCGACCGGAGTCGAAGTGCCGTGGGTGTTCAGGTAGTCGATCGGGGTGTCGACGGTGGACAGCGCCTGCTGCATGCAGCGGATCGCGCCTTCGCCACTCGGGGCAACCATGTCGTAGCCGTCGGAGGTCGCGCCGTAGCCAACGATTTCCGCGTAGATCTTCGCGCCGCGGGCCAGGGCGTGTTCCAGCTCTTCAACCACGACCATGCCGCCACCGCCGGCGATGACGAAACCGTCACGGTCGGCGTCATAGGCGCGGGAAGCTTGTTCCGGGGTGTCGTTGCGCTTGCTGGACAGTGCACCCATGGCGTCGAACAGGAACGACTGGCTCCAATGCTCTTCTTCACCGCCACCGGCGAACACGATGTCCTGCTTGCCCATCTGGATCTGTTCCATGGCGGTACCGATGCAGTGAGCACTGGTGGCGCAGGCAGAAGCGATGGAGTAATTCAGGCCCTTGATCTTGAACGGAGTGGCCAGGCAAGCGGAAACGGTGCTGCTCATGGTCCGTGTCACGCGGTATGGGCCAACGCGCTTGACGCCTTTCTCGCGCAGGATGTCCAGCGCTTCCATCTGGTTCAGAGTGGAGGCGCCACCGGAACCGGCGATCAGGCCGGTACGCGGGTTGGACACTTGCTCTTCGGTCAGGCCGGAGTCAGCGATGGCGTCTTTCATGGCCAGGTAGGCGTATGCCGCCGCGTGGCCGACGAAGCGATAGATCTTGCGATCGATCAGTTCTTCAAGGTTGAGGTCAATGGAGCCGGAAACCTGGCTACGCAGACCCATTTCGGCATATTCCGGGTTGAACCGGATGCCAGGGCGGCTTGCACGCAGGTTAGCGGAGACGGTCTCTTTGTCATTGCCCAGGCACGAAACGATGCCCAGACCAGTGATAACGACGCGGCGCATGCGGATAACCCTTAGAAGTTGTCAGTGGAGGTGAACACGCCGACCCGGAGGCCTTCGGCGGTGTAGATTTCGCGACCGTCGACAGTCACCGAACCATCGGCGATGGCCAGGTTCAGCTTGCCCTTGAGGACGCGCTTGATATGAATGTTATAGGTGACTTTCTTGGCGGTCGGCAGGACCTGGCCGAAGAATTTCACTTCGCCCGAACCCAGCGCACGGCCACGGCCCGGCAGGCCTTGCCAGCCCAGGAAGAAACCGACCAGTTGCCACATGGCATCGAGGCCCAGGCAGCCCGGCATCACCGGATCGCCTTCGAAGTGGCAGGCGAAGAACCACAGGTCCGGAGTGATATCCAGCTCGGCGACCAATTCACCTTTGCCGTACTTGCCACCCTCTTCGCTGATCAGGGTGATGCGATCGACCATCAGCATGTTCGGGGCGGGCAGTTGCGCGTTACCTGGGCCGAACAGCTCACCGCGACTGCAGCGCAGCAGGTCTTCCCGGGTAAAGGCGTTTTGTTTGGTCATGCGAGCTCCTCAATAGTCCCATGCGGCAGGTGGGGCAAATCTTCCCGGCCGATCGAAGCGTTCATGCCTCGAACCGGCAGCCTACTCATAGACTATTGCGTTGTAGTGAAAGTCACAGCACCAAGGACATGAATGTACACTTGTGCACTGAAATTTTTAATCAAGCCCCTTTTCGAGCTTGTACGGGTGCCTAAGACTGCCGCACTTTCGCCTTTCACGCCAGTCGCAGATGCTCGAAAGGCCTGTACTACTGCACCCATCGCTGCAGAATTTGCTGAAGATCAGTGCGTTTGAAGGGCTTGGCCAGGTAATCGTTCATTCCCGCCGACAGGCAGGCTTCGCGATCCCCCTGCAAGGCGTTGGCCGTCAGGGCAATGATCGGCAAGTCGGTGCAGCCGGGCAGTTCACGGATCTGCCGGGTGGCCTCATAACCGTCGATGACCGGCAATCGGCAGTCCATCAGGATCGCTTCGAAGATCAGACTCTCGGCACTGCGCACCGCCTGCGCGCCATCGGCGGCAACGCTGACAGTAAAGCCCAGGCTGCGCAGCATGGCTTCGATCACGGTCTGGTTGACCGGGTTGTCCTCGACCAGCAGCACATTGCGCCCTTCGCCGTCACCCTTGTGAGTCGATACGCGCGGTACCCGCGCCGGCAAGGCTTGTTGATACAACGCCAGCGGAATTTCCAGGGTGAACACCGAGCCACGGCCTTCCTCGCTCTGGGCGCGCAAGGTGCCCCCCATACGTTCGGCGAGCGTGCGTGCAATCGGCAGGCCCAGGCCAGTGCCGCCATAGCGTCTTGAAATGGAACTGTCGGCCTGCTGGAACGCATCGAACATCATTTCCAGGCTTTCGGGGGGAATGCCAATCCCGCTGTCGCGTACCGTGCAGGTGAACCACAGCAGTTCGTGATCCAGGGATTGCCACTGCGATTCGATGCGCACGCGCCCTTGTTCGGTGAACTTCAGGGCATTGCCGACCAGATTGACCAGTATTTGCCGGATGCGCGTTGGATCGCCCTGGACCTGCAGCGCGCGCATGTCCCCCGGAATCTGCAGCTGCAGATCGAGCCCGCGTTGCATGGCGCTGTGTTGGAACGACTGGGCGCAACTGCCGATCAGGTCCGCGAGGTTGAACGGAATATGCTCCAGTTCCAGTTCCGAGCGTTCGATACGCGAAAAATCCAGAATGTCATTGATGACTTTGAGCAGGTGCTCGGTGGATTCGGAGGCCAGCGCGGCGTATTCGAGCTGTTCTTCGGTCATTTTGGTGGTTTCCAGCAATTGCAGCATGCCCAGCACGCCATTCATCGGCGTGCGCAGTTCGTGGCTCATCATGGCGAGGAAATCGGACTTTGCGTTGTTGGCTTTTTCCGCTTCCTCGCGGGTCTGGATCAACTGCGCCATGGCCTGGTGCTGTTCGTGGCTGGCCTGCTCAAGCCCCCTGGCGAGGTTGTTGATGTGTTGCGACAGGGCGCCCAGCTCCGTGTCGTCAACGATGGGCAGGGGCGTTTTGTAGTCGCCGGCCTGGATCGCCTTGACCGCGTTGCCGATATCGCGGATCGGTTGCGACAGGCTCGCGGCCAGGCGCCGGGCAATCATGAAAGTGAACAGCAGGGCGAACAGCGCCAGAATGCCGGCCTTGAGCAGGATCTCCTGCTGGCGCTGGCTGAACGCATCACTGGACAGGCCAACGATCACCCGGCCCAGGTAATCCTCGGCGGGCGCCTTGGGCGCCGCGGTGCCGTCCTGGAAAAAATCATTGTGCAGCGCGATCCGTTGCAAGCGCACGGGGGCCTGGAAGACTTCGATCTGGTGCGGCTTCTGATAACTGGCCGACGGTTGCTCGACATACACCAGAATCCGGTCGGCGCTGTCCTGCACCTCCAAAAACCGTACGTTGGGCGTGGCCAGCGTGGCCTTGAGCAGGCTCTCGAGCACCTCGTTATTGCCCGAAATCACCCCGTATTCGGTGGCCGGCGCCAGTTGGTTGGCAATCAACTGGCCGGTGTGGTTGAGCTCCTGGCGCAGGTCCTGGATCCGCACGAAGGTGAAAAAACTGATCAACAGCAACGTCAGCAGTAGGGCGGGGCCGAGGCTGATGATTTGAGTTCGGGTACTGATGTCCCAGCGGCGACGGAAGGTCATGGGTGGCGTTCTCCTTCTGCCAACAGCGTGGCGACAGCCGCTTCGTTTACCTGTTCAAGACCCAGGGAACGAGACACCTGCGCATTGCTCGAGACTTTGAAACGGTGTGGGTACTGGGTGCGTGGCCACGTGGCGGGTGGCAGGTCGAGCAGTTCATCGAGAATCGCCAGCCAGTCGCTCTGATCACTGTAGGTGCTGGCCAGGCTCCCGGCCTTGACGAATCCTGCATTGGGGCCGATCAAGGCCAGCTGTCGCGCATAGCTGCTGAGCAACAGGTTCTTCGCGGTTTTCGGGTTGTACAGATCAGGGTCATCAAGGCCCAGCACGACATCGCTGTTGTCCAGCAAAGCCTGCAAGGGGCGACTGTCCTGGGTGTTTTCCCAACGCTCGGTGACCACTTCAAGGCCCAAGGGATGGGCGGCCTGGCGCAGTTCCCGCAACAGGAACTCGCTATGGCTGTCGTACAGGACGCCTACCCGTTTGACCTCGGGCAGAAGGACGCGGGTAAGGCGCAATTGGCGGTCCAGTGGCGGATCGCTCCAGAGCAGGCTGAGGTGCGCGGGCACGGCGTGCCCCAGATGTTGCCGTGCCTGCAGGCGGCTGATGCGCAGCACCAGTGTCGACGGGCCGCGGGGATCCTGCAGGCGCCAGTCGAGGCTGGGCAGGTCGAGCAGGATCAAGCGGGTGTCCGCCGGCAGCTTGTCCGGTGATGGCAGGCTGGCCAGGGGCTGGAAGCGCACGGTGTCGGCCGGTCGCAATTGTCCCAGCGCCTGGGCAAAGGACTGCACGCCGGGGCTATCGTCGACACCGGTGAGGAGAATGTCCGCGGCGCTGGCTGACAGGCTGTGTAGCCAGCCAGCGAATATCAGGCAAGCCAGGGCCAGCAGATGGCCAAGGGTTGGCGGATTGCGCGGCGGAAGATGCGGCATCTTAAAACGCCAACTGCGCGCTGAAATACATCAAGCGACGCTCGTCATAATTATTGTCGACAAAGGTGGTGGGCTGGTTGTCGAGGCGCTGCTGCAGCACACCGGCCAGTTCCAGATGCGTCTTGCCCAGGCGGATGCGCCGGGCGATGCGTGTGTCGACGCGTTCGAAGCGGTAGTCGTTGAGCGCGTCGTCAGCATAATAGAAGAGCGCACTGTTCCAGCCATGACCCCAGTCGCGCAACCAGGCGGCAGAGCCACTGTTGCGTGCGGTCTGTTGCGCATCCTGCAGGTTGCTCGCGTCAGCATCGACGTACGCATAGGTCAGGCGCAACCGGTCGGCGCTGCCGATTTTCCAGTCGAGTTGGGTTTCCGCTCCGCTGTAGCGCGCGGTGTTGGCATTGCTGGCGATGTACTGATTGTTGCGCAGCGGCTCGCTGATCATCCCGGTGATCTCGTCGTAGAACAGTTTCACATCGACGGCCAGCCCCGACTCGGCAAAGTAACCGTTGTAGCCCAGTTCCCGGGAGCGCATGTGTTCCTGGTCGAGGTCACCGGGCCCGCGAGTCTTGACGAAATAGCCGGCACTGGACTGGCCAAAGGCGCCGGGTTGCAGGTGGGTGACCTGGTAGCTCCAGTTGACGTTGTTCTCGAACATGTCCGGGGAGCGGATCGCTTCCGAGTACACCGCACGCAAGCCGTGGCGCGGATTGATCAGGTAATTGACCGCCATCCGTGGGGTCAGTGAGCTGCCGATCAACTGCGTATCCTCGAACATGGCTCCGCCCTGCAGTAGCCAGTGTTCGCTGGCGCGCCATTCGAGCTGGCCGAAGGCTCGCCAGGTGGTGTCGTCGAGGGTGCCATTGAAGTAGGTCTCGGAGTCTGCCCGGTCGTAACGATAGTTCAAGCCACTGACCAGCCGCAGGTTATCGGACAGGCTCAGGGTGTCCTGGACTTCAAGGTCGTAGCGCGTCTCCCGGGTGCTTTGGTCGATATCGCCGCAGACCGTTTGCCGGGCGCCGTTGCGCCATTGGTTTAGGGCTTGATTGGCCAGTGCGCGTTTAGCCGGATCGCCCTCGGGTGCTCCTGAGCCAAGAAAGCTCTCGATGTTGCGTGCCAGGCGTTCAGTGTAGTTCGGGTCGAGTCGCCAGAGCTCGGTGAGTTCGGGGCTGAACGATACTTCGGCATCACAGGCGCGCCAGGTTTGCTGACGGTCCCAATGCTGGGCCGAACCCTGGATATAAAGACTGTGCTCGGTATTGAAGTCGAAGTTCCAGCGCAGTGAGCCGGCGTAATCCTTGGCGTTGACGTCGGAATTGTCTCCGGCGCGGGTAATCCCCGAAAACACCGGGCGGTAGGTATAGGGTCGCTGATTGGTGCCATCCTTGGCGTTCACTTGCCAATCGATGCTTTGCCGTTCGTCGAGCGTCTGACTGACGGCAAGGTTGAAGCGCTTCAGGCGTCGGCTGTCATGGTAGTCACCGCCGTTGCGGTCGACGTCGAAGCCATCGTCTTGCTGGCCAGACAGGGACAGACGTAAATCGCCGTCGTCCCAACCCACGCCCTGGCTGGCATAAAAGTCGTCGATGCCACGCTGGCCGCGTGTGACTTTCAGGCGCGTACCATGGCTGTCGGCCGGGTTGCGCGTGATGATGTTGACCACCGCCATCAGCGCGTTGGCGCCATAGCTGACGGTGTTCGGGCCGCGGAAAACCTCGATTCGCTCGATGTCTTCCATGGCCACCGGAATATCGCTCCAGTCCACTGTGGCCAGCCCCGCGCGGTACACCGAGCGGCCGTCGATCAATACCTGCATGCGTCGCGCCTCGGTGGCGCTGGTGCCGTGGTAATTCACCGTGGCCTGGTTGCCGCTGATGTTGCCGACCATCATGCCCGGTACCAGGCGCAGTACCTCGCTGATATCCCGGGCGCCACTGGCAGTGATCAGCGCACTGTCGAGCACCGTCATGCTGCCCGGCACGGCAGCCGGCGACTGTTTCAGCCGGGTGGCCGTGAGCACTTGCGGCAACGGTTCGCTGTCGAGAAACAGGTCATCGGCCAGCACCGGCGAGCTGAACACCAGCGCCAGGACCAGCGGCGAACGGGGTGAAGACGAACCCAGGGACACAACACATCCTTGTCAACGATCGATGGCGCGCATGTTAACCGAGCTCGTTGACTTTTCCAGTCACGATGTAAGCATTTTCCTGGGTATTACCGGACTTCTTCCTACGCAAGCCGGTAATTGACGCGGGGACTGGCCGACACCGGGGCGCTCCGTATAATGCGGGCATTGCCACTGGTATGGATTAACGGATTACATATGACTCAACAGCGCCCGATCGCGGTCTTGGGAGGCGGAAGTTTTGGTACCGCCGTGGCTAACCTGCTGGCTGAAAATGGTCATCAAGTCCTGCAATGGATGCGTGACCCCGAGCAGGCCGAGGCCATCCGGGTCAACCGCGAGAACCCGCGTTACCTCAAAGGCATCAAGATTTTGCCCGGCGTGACGCCAGTTACCGACCTGCTGGCCACCCTGGAGGCGTGCGACTTGAGTTTTGTCGCGCTGCCCTCCAGCGCGCTGCGCTCGGTACTGGCCCCGCACGCCGAACGTTTGAGCGGCAAAATGCTGGTGAGCCTGACCAAGGGTATCGAAGCCCACACCTTCAAGCTGATGAGCCAGATTCTCGAAGAGATCGCGCCGCTGGCACGCATCGGTGTGTTGTCGGGGCCGAACCTGGCCCGTGAAATCGCCGAACACGCGTTGACTGCCACGGTGGTCGCCAGCGAAGACGAGGCGCTCTGCCAGAATGTCCAGGAGGTGCTGCACGGCCGCACCTTCCGCGTGTATGCCAGCGCCGACCGTTTTGGCGTGGAGCTGGGCGGAGCGTTGAAAAACGTCTACGCGATCATTGCCGGCATGGCGGTGGCGATGGGCATGGGCGAAAACACCAAGAGCATGCTGATTACCCGGGCGTTGGCGGAAATGACGCGCTTCGCGGTGAATCAGGGCGCCAACCCGATGACCTTCCTGGGCCTTGCAGGCGTGGGTGACCTGATCGTGACCTGCTCGTCGGCAAAAAGCCGTAACTATCAGGTCGGTTTCGCCCTCGGCCAAGGCTTGAGCCTCGAAGAGGCGGTCAATCGCCTGGGCGAAGTCGCCGAGGGTGTGAACACGCTCAAGGTGCTCAAGGCCAAGTCTCAGGAGGTGGGCGTGTACATGCCGTTGGTCGCCGGGCTGCACGCAATTTTGTTCGAAGGGCGCACGCTTGAGCAGGTGATCGGGCTGTTGATGCGCGGCGAGCCGAAGACCGATGTCGACTTTATTTCCACCAGCGGCTTCAACTGAACCCTTATTTCACAGGAACGGAGCGAGACATGAGTGATCAAAAAGTAGAAGCCAGATACGAGTCCATTCTGCTTCGAGTGCTGTGGATGGTGGTGTTCCTGCTGGTCTGGCAGGTGGCGCAATTCATGCTTGGCGCGGTGGTGCTGGTGCAGTTGATCTATCGTTTGATCTATGGCGCCCCGAGCGCCAGCCTGATGAACTTCGGCGACAGTCTGAGCCAGTTCCTGGCACAGATCGGTCGTTTCGGCAGTTTCCACAGCGACCAGAAACCCTGGCCGTTCGCCGATTGGCCAACGCCGCGTACGCCGGAAGGTGAAGCGCCGCACGTCGTGGCGCCTGCACCGCATCCGGCCCGAGATGAGGAACCCAAGCTATGAAACTCTGGGTATTGCGTCATGGTGAAGCCGAGCCACACGGTTCCAAGCCCCACGATTCGGAGCGGGAGCTGACCGACAATGGACGTAAGGAAGTGCTGCTCGCGGCCGCCAATCTGGCTGGCCAGCCGCTAACAGCGATATACGCCAGCCCCTACATGCGAGCGCAGCAAACCGCACACCTGGTGAAAGAGGCGTTGGGTTTCGAACCGGAAATCCGCACGGTTGAGTGGCTGACCCCGGATTTCGATCCCGATCGAGTCACCGATCAACTGAAGTCGGTGACCAACGTGCTGCTGGTTTCCCATAATCCGCTGGTGGGGAACCTGCTCAGCTATCTGCAACATGGCGCCGGGCATCCGCCCGAAAGAGTCAGCACCGCTGGCTTGGCGGAGCTTGAAAGCAATGAACTGCTGATCGGCGCGATGAAGCTCAACAGCATCAAGCACCCGTAACCGATCTGCTTGTTGATTTTGTAGGAGCGAGGCTTGCCCGCGAAGCTTTTGGCTGCCTTTAGGGCCTCTTCGCGGGCAAGCTTCGCTCCTACGGATCCTATCTCGTTTGAAAAATGGTAGGAAATAGCTAACCAAGCATTTGCTTGGTTGGCTACGCTTGCTCCAGACCCCCAAACAAAGGAGCGAGTCGCATGCCTGCCGCTTTTCGTTTGCCCCTGGACATTTTCTACGAACGCGAGGCCCGTCATCCCCGCCAGCGCTTTCTTGTCCAGCCCCTAGGCGGTGGTCATGTCGAGACCTTGACCTGGGAAGACGTCGGTCACCAGGCCCGCTGCGCGGCACACTGGCTGCGATCCCGGGAACTGCCCCAAGGCAGTCACATCGCCCTGATCTCGAAAAACTGCGCGCACTGGATCATTGCCGACCTGGCGATCTGGATGGCCGGGCATGTCTCGGTGCCGCTGTACCCCAACCTCACCGCCGAGTCGGTGGCCCAGGTGCTCGAGCACTCCGAGGCGGCGCTGGTATTCATTGGTAAACTCGATGACTGGCCTGGCATGTCCCGGGGGGTGAATCCCGACCTGCCGACCATCAGCCTGCCGCTGCATCCGCCCGGCACCTTCGATTTCAGCTGGGACGACCTACAGCGTAGCTCGCCGATCCAGGACGATCCCAAGCCCGCCGCCAATCAACTGGCGACCATCATCTACACGTCCGGCACCACCGGCATGCCCAAAGGGGTGATGCACAGCTTCGGCAATCTGGGGTTTGCCACCGCGCGCGGCACGCAGTTGTTTGGCCTGAATGACTCGGATCGCCTTTTGTCATATTTGCCGTTATGCCATGTTGCCGAACGTATGTTCGTCGAATTGGCATCGATTTATACCGGACAAACCGTGTTTTTTGCTGAAAGCCTCGACACCTTCCTCACCGATCTGCGCCGTGCCCGGCCAACGGCGCTGTTTGGCGTACCGCGCATCTGGACCAAATTCCAGATGGGGGTGTACAGCAAGATTCCGGAGAAGCGCCTGGATTTCCTCCTCGGATTGCCGATTATCGGCAAGCGGGTCGGGCACAAAGTCCTCGCCGGGTTGGGGCTCGATGCCTTGCGCGTTGCCTTGTCCGGTGCCGCGCCGGTGCCCCTGAGTCTGCTGCTGTGGTACCGCAAGCTCGGCTTGGACGTGCTGGAGGTCTATGGCATGACGGAAAGTTGCGGCTACTCGCACATTTGCCTGCCGGGACAGAACAAACCCGGCTGGATTGGCATGCCTTGCCCGGAGGTCGAAGTGCGCATCGACGAATCGGGCGAGGTGATGGTGCGCAGCGGTGCGACCATGCTCGGGTATTTCAAGGATCCGCAGAAAACCGCCGACACCCTCACCGAGGACGGCTTCCTGCGCACCGGCGACAAGGGCGAGGAAGATGCCGAAGGCAACCTGCGCCTGACCGGGCGCCTGAAGGAGATTTTCAAGACCAGCAAAGGCAAGTACGTCGCGCCGGCGCCGATCGAAAATCGCCTGGCGGTGCATTCGCGCATCGAGCAGGTGTGCGTGGTCGGTGATGGCTTGAGTGCGCCACTGGGTCTGTGCGTGCTGTCTACCGTCGGGCAGCAGGAGGCGCGGGCCGGTTTGCATTCAAGCCTGGAAAAACTGCTGGAAGAGGTCAACAACGCCCTCGACAAGCACGAACGCTTGCGGCGACTGGTGGTGGTCAAGGACAGTTGGGCGGTGGAAAACGGCTTTCTCACGCCAACCCTGAAGATCAAGCGCAACGTGATCGAAGCCACCTATGGCGCTCGCTTCGAAGAATGGAGCGAGCGCAGCGAAGCGGTGCTGTGGCAGGATTGAGCCATGAATAAAATCAACGAGGAAAACCTGCTATGAGTTTGTGGCGTACCCTTCCCAACATCGAACAGCTGAACGCGATTCAGAAAAACACCATCGGCGAACTGCTGGACATCCGTTTCGAAGCCTTCGATGAAGAGTCCCTGACGGCGAGCATGGTCATCGACCATCGCACTCACCAGCCTTATGGCTTGCTGCATGGCGGCGCTTCGGTGGTGCTGGCTGAATCCGTCGGTTCCATGGCCAGCTACCTGTGCATCGATGCCAGCAAATTTTACTGCGTGGGGCTGGAAATCAACGCCAACCACCTGCGCGGCTTGCGCAGCGGGCGAGTGACGGCGGTGGCCAAGCCGATTCACATCGGGCGTACCACCCATGTCTGGGATATCCGTTTGACCAGCGACGAAGGCAAGGCCAGTTGTGTTTCGCGGTTGACCATGGCCGTGGTGCCGCTGGGTGAGAATCCGCCGGCCCGTTGAGGTCCGCGTTCCTTTATTCGCATGGCCGGACTGTCATCATTCCTGTCAGTTACGGTCATTGCTCAAGAACGCGGTCTTGCGGACAATCGGGCTTTGTTTTCGTTGATGGATCGACCGGTATGTCGCAACAGATATTTTTCGCCCACGCCAATGGTTTTCCTTCGGGAACCTACGGCAAGTTGTTTGCGGCGCTGGCACCCGAATTTCAGGTGACGCATCTGGAGCAACATGCCCACGACCCGCGTTTCCCGGCGGACGACAACTGGTACAACCTGGTGGATGAACTGATCCACCACCTGCAGCAACAGGCGCAGCCGGTGTGGGGTGTCGGTCATTCCTTCGGTGGCGTACTGCATCTGCACGCGGCGTTGCGTTGCCCCGAGTTGTATCGCGGCGTGGTGATGCTCGATTCGCCGGTGCTGACGCGCACCGATCAATGGGTCATCCGCGCGGCCAAACGCCTGGGTTTCATCGACCGCCTGACCCCGGCCGGTCGCACCCTGGGTCGTCGTGAAGAATTCGCCGACCTCGAGAGCGCCCGCCGGTATTTCGCCGGCAAAAGCCTGTTTCGCAGCTTCGATCCGGAGTGTTTCGATGCCTACCTGCACCATGGTTTGCAGGAAGTCGGCGACAGGTTGCGCCTGCGTTTCGACCCGGCCACGGAAATCAGCATCTACCGGGGCGTACCGCACACCAGCCCTGGCCGCTTACGGCAGTTGAAAGTGCCGCTGGCGGTCGTGCGTGGGCACGAGAGCCGGGTGGTGATGCGCCATCACACCAGTTCGGTCGGGCGCATGCCCAATGGCGAGGCCCTGAGCATGCCTGGCGGGCACATGTTTCCTCTGGAACGTCCGCAGGAAACGGCGGTGCTGCTGAAAAACCTGTTCAACCGCTGGGACGGTCGCCAGCAACAGGATTGCGCATGAGCCAGGTCGTCGAAGAAGTGCGCCTGAGCCTGCCGCACATCGAGTTGGCGGCGCACTTGTTTGGCCCCGAAGACGGGTTGCCGGTGATCGCCCTGCATGGCTGGCTGGACAACGCCAACAGCTTCGCCCGCCTGGCACCCAAGCTCAAGGGCCTGCGCGTGATCGCCCTGGACATGGCCGGCCACGGGCATTCGGGGCACCGCCCGCCGGGCGCCGGTTACGCCATGTGGGACTACGCCCACGATGTGCTGCAAGTGGCAGAGCAGCTTGGGCTGAAGCGGTTTGCGTTGCTGGGGCACTCGATGGGCGCCATCGCATCGTTGATCATTGCCGGCTCGTTTCCTCAGCGTGTCACTCACCTGGCATTGATTGACGGTGTCATTCCGCCCACGGACAAAGGCGAAAACGCTGCCGAACGCATGGGCATGGCCCTGCAGGCGCAACTGGACCTGCGGGAAAAGCGCAAACCGGTCTACAGCACCCAGGACCGCGCCATCGAAGCGCGCATGAAAGGCCTGGTGGCGGTCAGTCGCGAAGCCGCCGAACTGCTGGCCCAACGTGGCTTGATGCCGGTGCCGGGCGGCTACACCTGGCGCACCGACAATCGCCTCACGCTGCCATCGCCGCTGCGCCTGACCACCGAACAGGCAATGGCCTTCGTCCAGCGGGTCGCTTGCCCGGTGAAACTGGTGGTCGCCGCCGACGGCATGCTCGCCAAACATCCGGAGTTGCTGGAGCGTCTACCCTTTAGCCTTGAACAGCTGCCCGGCGGCCATCATTTGCACCTGAATGACGAACCCGGTGCCGACCTTGTCGCAGACTGTTTCAATCGGTTCTTCGCCATTCCTTGACTTGCGCCGGGCAACTGTCGAGGCTGGGTGGGTTGAAAAGGGAGACAACCATGACAGACCTCTACACCGCTACGACCCCGAATGGCCACAAGGTCATGCCGATCTGATGAGTCTATCCATGCGCTCACTCAGTTTGCTGATGCTCTGTTGTTTCAGTCCTCTATCGTTAGCCGCCGATCTGCCTGGCAGTCAGGACTTGCCGATCGTGCCGCGCATGACCGATGCGCAGATCGTCGATTATCGCCCCTCGGCTGAGCTTGAGCGGATTTACCCACTCGGCTCGATCCGCAAGATCAGCGGTCAGCTGCGCTTTGACGGACAGGTCAGTGCCCGTGGGAACGTCACCTCAGTGACCTATGAATTGCCGGCGGAACATTCCGCAACCCAGGCCTTCACCGCCGCGCGCGAAGCGCTTCAGCAGCAGGATGCCCAGTTGCTGTTCTGGTGCCAGGCTCGAGATTGCGGCGAAAGCAGCCTGTGGGCCAACGAAGTGTTCGGTAACGCCAAGCTCTATGGCGCCGATAATGAGCAGGCGTACCTGCTGCTGCGCCTGGCCGCCCCTCAGGACAATACGCTGGTGGCGCTCTACAGCATCACCCGTGGCAATCGCAAAGCCTATCTGCACGTCGAACAATTCGACGCCATCGCCCCGCTGGGGGATTTGCTGCCGACGTCCGCGACTTTGCTGCGCGAGCTCAAGAGTACCGGTGAACTCGACTTCCCCAAACTGACGCAAGCACCCGATGACACCTGGCTGCGCCTGATCTCCCGGGGCTTGAACCTGGACACGACCTTGCGGGTCAGTGTGTCGGGGCCTAACGCCGAAGCCTGGCGTCAGTCGTTGATCGAACAGGGCGTACGCGCGGCACGGATGGAAACCGGTGGTGTCGAGGGCTCTGGCCTGCATATCAAACTGCTGCGATAGCGATATCCGGCGAACACGCGCGGCGTGTTCGCCTACTCTTTTTGCTGAATGATTTTTTCGAGACTGTGATGATCAATAACGATCGGCTGTTGGTGCAGATCCTGCTGCTGGTGCTGTTTGGCGCGAGCTTCTGGGTGATGGCACCGTTCTGGTCGGCCCTGTTCTGGGGCGCGGTGCTGGCCTTCGCCAGTTGGCCACTGATGCGCCTGCTGACCCGCTGGCTCAATGGCCGCGAGTCCCTGGCGGCAGCCCTGCTGACCGTGGGCTGGATGGTGCTGGTGGCGGCACCGCTGGTGTGGCTGGGGTTCAACCTGGCGGACCACGTGCGCGACGCCACGGCGTTCATCAAGGATGTACAGGTCGATGGCCTGCCTGAAGCACCGACCTGGCTGGGCGGCATTCCCCTGGTAGGCGAGCGGCTGGTGGTCATCTGGAACAGTGTCGATCAGCAGGGCGCGGCGATGATGGTGTCGCTCAAGCCTTATCTGGGGCAGGTCGGCAACTGGTTGCTGGCGCGTAGCGCGCAGATTGGCGGCGGCATCCTCGAGCTGACCCTGAGCATTGTCTTCGTGTTCTTTTTCTATCGCGATGGGCCACGGTTGGCGGCCTTTGTTCATGGTTTGCTGGAGCGGCTGATCGGTCAACGTGCCGGGTACTACATCGAGTTGGTGGCGGGCACGGTGCAACGGGTGGTGAACGGCGTGATCGGCACCGCCGCGGCCCAGGCGGTCCTGGCGCTGATCGGATTCCTGATTGCCGGCGTCCCCGGGGCACTGGTGCTCGGTATCGTGACCTTCCTGCTCAGCCTGATTCCCATGGGGCCGCCGCTGGTATGGATCCCGGCCACGGCCTGGTTGGCCTGGAAGGGTGAGTACGGCATGGCGGTGTTCCTCGGCATCTGGGGCATGTTCATCATCAGTGGCGTGGACAACGTGCTCAAACCCTACCTGATCAGCCGGGGCGGGAATTTGCCGCTGGTGATTGTGTTGCTTGGGGTGTTTGGCGGATTGATCGCGTTCGGATTCATTGGCCTGTTTATCGGGCCGACTTTGCTGGCCGTGGCTTACAGCCTGTTGACCGACTGGAGCAAGAGCCAGTCCCGGGTCGATGACCGTCGCTGAGTTCAACCTGTAGGAGCGGGCTTGCCCGCCTGACAATCTGTCTTCTACGATGCGGCGACCCGACAAGCCAGCTCCTGCAAGGATCGGGAAACGCCTGATCAGGTCGCCACGTTCAGGTACTTGCCGACACTGGCCGCTTTGTCGAGCGAGTACTGCTTGCTCAGGTTGGCGATCATTTTCTCCAGGGCTTCGCGTGTGGTCGATTGAGCCGTGGCGCCTACGTTGCCGACACTGTCGGTGCCGGAGCTGCTGGATACCGCTTCGCCGGACTGTTGCGGTGGCGGTGGCGGTGCGAAGCTGGCGGCCAATTCATCCTTGCTGACGGTACCGTCCTGGTTCTTGTCCAGCGCCGAGAAGATTGCCGTGCTGTCGGCGGTACTGCCAATGCCGCTCAGGCCGCTGGCAAGTTCGTCGCTGCTGAGAGTGCCATCACCGTCCGAATCCAGCGCGCTGATCAGTGTGTCAGCAAGTTCGGAGTCCGCAGCCTGGTCCCGTGGTGGCGGTGGCGGGGGAGCCATCGCGGCCATTTCTTCGCTGCTGAGGCTGCCGCTGGCGTCACTGTCGAGGTCAGCGAAGTTCTCGCTCAGGCTGACCAGTAATCCGTCATCGGTTTTTTGCGACAGGGCACTGTTGAGTTCGTCCTGATCCACCGCGCCGTCGCTGTTCGCATCGAGTTTGCTGAGCAGATCTTTCTGGAACTGTTGCGAACGGGCATTACTGGTCGTGGTGCTCGTGCTGCCGATGTAGCTTGTGTAGTTGCTGACACTACCAATCATTGGGCTCACTCCCTGGAATGGAAAACCGGTGGGTGTACCGGCTTATGCAGCCTCGGGGGGCAAGTTGTCGTGGGTGTGTGGAGTTTGTACCCAGTGTCACACAGGCGGCTATTTTTGAAGGTGCTGCGTCATGGCGAGCCCGTGCACGCATTCAAGGTCTGGGCAAGCGGATGATCGCCGTCAGCCCACCACCGGGCGTCTGTTCCAGGCTTAGCTGCCCGCCCAGCCGTTGCGCCGCTTCGCGAGCAATGGTCATGCCCAGACCGACGCCGCCGGAGTTGCGATTGCGTGAGCCCTCCAATCGAAAGAACGGTTCGAACACCGCTTCGCGTTTATCCGCCGCGATCCCCGGACCGTGGTCGATGACCCGGATCACCAATTGTTCGCGATTGTCCTCGAGGGTGATCAGCGCATTCCCGGCATAACGCAAGGCATTGTCCAGCAGGTTGTTGATACAGGAGCGCAACGCCATCGGCTGGACTTGCAGCGGCGCGCAATGACCGCTGGCCTGGACGTCGGCACCCTGGTCCTGGGCGTTTTCGCTCAGGGATTCGACCAGCGCCTGCACATCCATCCACTGTGAAGCCTCGCTGGTGCGCTGTTCGTGCAGGTAGCCGAGGGTCGCATCGAGCATGCTGATCATGTCGTCCAGGTCCTGGCGCATCTGCCCTTGCAGCTTGTCGTCGTCGATCTGTTCCAGGCGCAGTTTGAGGCGCGACAGGGGCGTGCGCAGGTCGTGGGACACGGCGCCGAGCATGCGCGAGCGCTGCTTTACCTGCTCGATGATGCGTTGCTGCATCTTGTTGAACGTATGCGCCGCTTGCCGCGCTTCCCGCGGGCCGGACTCCTCCAACGGCACACTGTCGAGGTTTTCACTCAGGCGCTCGGCCGCATCGCTCAGGCGCTGGATCGGTCGGCTGAGCAATTTGGCGCCGTACCAGGCGGCAATGATCAGCGAGATCAGTTGAAACGTCAGCGGCACCAGCGGTCCACCGAACCAAGGCCTTGGAGGGCGATTGGCCAGGCGCGGGTCCATCGGTGGGCGTTGACCCTCCAGCTCTTCGGAAAACGCCGGTGGCGCAGGGGGAGGGGGCGGCGGGCCGTAATAGTGAAACCAGGCAAATGCCAGCAGGTGCGCCAGGATAATCGCGATCAGCAGGACGCCAAACAGGCGGCCGAACAACGTATCGAAGCGAGCCCGCATCAGCCGATGTCCCGGGCGTCGAACAGGTAACCCTCGCCCCGGACGGTTTTGATCAGTTGCGGGGCCTTGGGGTCGTCACCGAGTTTCTGCCGCAGGCGCGACACCAGCAGGTCAATGCTGCGATCGAAGGCTTCGATCGAACGGCCGCGAGCCGCATCCAGCAGTTGCTCGCGGCTCAGGACCCGGCGCGGACGTTCAATGAACACCCACAGCAGGCGAAACTCGGCATTCGACAGCGGCACCACCAGGCCATCGGCTGCAATCAATTGGCGCAGCACGCTGTTCAGGCGCCAATTGTCGAAGCGGATGTTCGCCCGTTGTTCGCTGCGGTCGTCCCGCACCCGGCGCAGGATGGTCTGGATGCGCGCGACCAGCTCGCGGGGCTCGAACGGCTTGGCCATGTAGTCGTCGGCGCCGAGCTCAAGGCCGATGATCCGGTCGGTGGGTTCGCAGCGAGCCGTGAGCATCAGGATCGGAATATCCGATTCGCCGCGCAACCAGCGGCACAGCGACAGGCCGTCTTCGCCGGGCAGCATCAGGTCGAGCACCACCACGTCGAAATGCTCCGCCTGCATCGCCAGGCGCATGGCGGCGCCATCGGTGACACCGCTGGCATGGATGTTGAAGCGGGCCAGGTAGTCGATCATCAGCTCGCGGATCGGCACGTCATCGTCGACGATCAGTGCGCGAATGCTCCAGCGTTTCTCATCGCCGGGCGCTTTTTGATCGTCGTTCACGGGGGCTGGAGTGTTGTACATGCGTGCGTTCATCTGCCAGGTAGGCTGCCAACCACAAAGATAGGCCGCGAGGTTGTGGTTCCAGCATAGGCGTCCTGCCCGGAGGCGGGAAGCGCTGAGGTAAGGACGTATTGCGGTTGCCGAGGGTAGCGGGCAAGGATGTTGAGTGCGTGTCGTGACTGTACCGAACTCGACACAATTGCCGCAAAGGCTAGTCTTGCCTGAGCGTTCTCGACGATTTACCGATCATCGGGTCCCGCAGGGCCATTGGTTCCGCTACAATGCGCGCCGATTTCGACTTGCCTGAGAGCCCACTCATGTCCGCCTGCCAGACTCCTATCATCGTCGCCCTGGATTTCCCTACCCGTGACGCCGCACTGAAGCTGGCCGACCAGTTGGACCCGAAACTGTGCCGGGTCAAAGTCGGTAAAGAACTGTTCACCAGCTGCGCTTCGGAAATCGTCGGCACCCTGCGTGACAAGGGTTTCGAAGTGTTCCTGGACCTCAAGTTCCATGACATCCCCAACACCACCGCCATGGCCGTCAAGGCCGCGGCGGAAATGGGCGTGTGGATGGTCAACGTCCACTGCTCCGGTGGCCTGCGCATGATGGCTGCCTGCCGCGAAGTGCTGGACCAGCGCACCGGCCCGAAACCGCTGCTGATCGGTGTGACGGTGTTGACCAGCATGGAGCGTGAGGATCTGGCCGGTATCGGTCTGGACATCGAGCCGCAGGAGCAGGTGCTGCGCTTGGCCGCACTGGCGGAAAAAGCCGGGATGGATGGCCTGGTGTGCTCGGCCCTGGAAGCCCAGGCGCTGAAAGCGGCGCACCCGTCGCTGCAACTGGTGACCCCGGGGATTCGTCCGGCGGGCAGCGCCCAGGACGACCAGCGCCGCATCCTGACTCCACGCCAGGCGCTGGATGCAGGCTCCGATTACCTGGTGATCGGCCGTCCGATCAGCCAGGCGGCGGATCCGGCCAAGGCGCTGGCCTCGGTGGTCGCCGAACTGGCGTAAGCACCGCTAAACCTGTAGGAGTGAGCCTGCTCGCGATGAGGGCGTGTCAGTCGACATTAATGTTGTCTGATACACCGCTATCGCGAGCAGGCTCACTCCTACATAGTTACTTCAAACCTTTAGAACCAACTTGCCGAAATTCTCCCCGCTGAACAACTTCATCAGCGTCTCCGGGAAGGTCTCCAGCCCCTCCACGATGTCTTCCTTGCTCTTGAGCTGCCCCTTGGCCATCCAGCCGGCCATTTCCTGTCCGGCGGCGGCGAACTGCGCGGCGTAGTCCATCACCACAAAACCTTCCATGCGTGCGCGGTTGACCAGCAGTGACAGGTAGTTGGCCGGGCCCTTGACCGCTTCCTTGTTGTTGTACTGGCTGATGGCGCCACAGATCACCACCCGGGCTTTCAGGTTCAAGCGGCTCAATACCGCGTCGAGGATGTCGCCACCGACGTTATCGAAGTACACGTCGACGCCTTTGGGGCATTCGCGCTTGAGGCCTGCAACGACATCTTCGTTCTTGTAGTCGATGACGCCGTCAAAACCCAGCTCGTCGATGAGGAACCTGCACTTGTCCGCACCGCCAGCAATGCCGACTACCCGACATCCCTTGATCTTGGCAATCTGCCCGGCAATGCTGCCCACCGCACCGGCAGCGCCTGACAACACGACGGTATCGCCGGCCTTGGGCGCACCCACGTCGAGCAACGCGAAGTAAGCGGTCATGCCGGTCATGCCCAGCGCGGACAGATAGCGCGGCAGCGGCGCCAGTTTCGGATCGACCTTGTAGAACCCGCGCGGCTCACCCAGGAAATAATCCTGCACCCCGAGGGCGCCGTTGACGTAATCGCCGACCGCGAACCCCGGGTTGTTCGAAGCCACGACCTTGCCCACGCCCAACGCGCGCATCACTTCGCCAAGACCGACCGGCGGGATGTAGGACTTGCCTTCGTTCATCCAGCCGCGCATGGCCGGGTCCAGGGACAGGTATTCGTTCTTGACCAGGATCTGGCCTGCAGCCGGTTCGCCGACCGGTACTTCCTGGTAGGTGAAGGTTTCCCGGGTCGCGGCACCCACTGGGCGTTTGGCGAGCAGAAATTGGCGATTGGTCTGGGACGTCATGGCAGGCACTCAGGATGAATGAAACCTTGTTGATAGACCCTCAAGGTCGATGTCGCAAGTTCGGCTGATGCGGCGAATACGGACTGATCCAGTGCAGTGATAGTTGGTACGGTAGTTCCATCACTGCCGCTCATGGGGGCTCAACCGGCCTTTTGATAGTGCTGCCGGGCCAGGGAGGCTGTGGCTATGCTGGGGAACACGCGATCCCCGCAAACTTATCTTCGAGGACAGAACAATGAGCATGACGTTTTCCGGCCAGGTGGCAGTGGTAACAGGCGCGGCAGCCGGCATTGGCCGGGCCACTGCCCAGGCGTTTGCCGCCGAAGGCTTGAAGGTGGTGGTAGCCGACATGGACACCGCGGGCGGCGAGGGCACGGTCGCGCTGATCCGTACGGCAGGTGGCGAAGCGACCTTCGTGCGTTGCAACGTGACGCTGGAAAGCGATGTAAAGAATCTGATGGACGAAGTGGTCAATACCTACGGCCGTCTCGACTATGCCTTCAACAATGCCGGTATCGAGATCGAGAAAGGCAAGCTGGCCGAGGGTACGGTCGACGAGTTTGACGCGATCATGGGCGTCAACGTCAAGGGGGTCTGGCTGTGCATGAAGTACCAACTGCCTTTGCTGCTGGCCCAGGGCGGTGGTGCAATCGTCAACACCGCGTCAGTGGCCGGCCTTGGGGCTGCGCCGAAGATGAGCATCTACGCGGCGTCCAAGCACGCCGTCATCGGCCTGACCAAATCGGCCGCGATTGAATACGCCAAGAAAAAAATCCGCGTCAATGCCGTGTGCCCGGCGGTGATCGACACCGACATGTTCCGCCGTGCTTATGAAGCAGATCCGAAGAAGGGCGAGTTCGCCAATGCGATGCACCCGGTCGGCCGCATCGGCAAGGTCGAGGAAATCGCCAGCGCGGTGCTGTACCTGTGCAGCGATGGCGCGGCGTTCACCACGGGGCATTCATTGGCCGTGGATGGCGGAGTTACCGCGTTTTGATAGCGGATCGACCTCCAGCGTTCTGAAAGCGACGTTGACGTAGCTTTTTGCCATTATTCGGGCGCCAGAGTCTTGTGTTGATACAGGGCCGGCGCGACTCTGCCGTTACTGATAATGGCGGGGGACTGAGTGCAATGAATTCGGCCGTGCAAGGACGTTTTGCCAACCTCGGTATGGCAAAAAAACTGGGTGTGGGGTTTGCGCTGGTGCTGTTGCTGACGGCCCTGGTGGCGGCGATCGGCGTATGGTCGCTGCAAACCATCAGCCAGCGCTTCGACGGGCTCAAGCAGATGTCTTCGCTCAACAGCGGTTTGCTCAAGGTGCGACTGCTGGAGCAGGAATATGCCTTGCACGGCAGCCCGAAAACCGTCGATGCCCTGCACGCAGGCGTTGATGGCCTGATCGACCTGGCAAACCAGCTCAAGTCAGCATCGGCGACCAACGTACCGGTCATGAATGATGTCGAGCAGTCCCTGGGGGCTTACCGCAAGGCGTTTGACGAGTTTGTCTCGCTCAGCCAGGCCAAGGACCTGGCGCTGGAAATGGCCAGTTGGTCGGTGTCCAGCGTGGCCAACAACCTCGACATCCTGCAAGCCGGGCTGGCCGATGACGGCGCTTACACCTTGAAGGAAACCGAAGGCAAGGACGGGGCGGCATTCATCGAGCAAGCCAGTCAGGTCAGCCAGGTTTCGCGGTTGATGCTGCAAGCCATGAACGAAGCGCGCGTGCGCCTGGACCAAAGCCGCAAGGGCGACGACAGCGCCGGGCAGGGCAAGATCGAGCAGGCCAGCCAGGCGCTGGCCCAGGCTGAGCAACTCAAGACCACGGTCAAGGATGAGGGCTACCAGACGGTCCTCAATGAAGTCACCGGCCATATCGCCAGTTTCAGCGACAAGCTCGCTGAATACACCGGCCTGCTGGAACAGGAAAAAACCGTCTACCAGCAATTGCATCAACGCGCTGCCCAGGTGGTGGAACGGGTGGACCAGGCCTATGTCGCCGAAGACCAGTCGATGCAGGCGCAACTGAAAAACAACTCGCTGCTGATACTCGGCTCTTCCGTGTTGGCCTTGCTGGTCGGCTTGATTGCGGCCTGGGTGATTACCCGCTTGATCGTGGCGCCGCTGCGCACTGTGATTAAGGTGGCGCAGCAGATCGCTGCAGGGGACCTGAGTGCGAAGGTCGAGGTGACCCGTCGTGACGAGATCGGTCAGTTGATGCAGGCCATGCAACAGATGGGCGCAGGGCTGAGCCAGATCGTCAGCGGCTTGCAGGCGGGCATCGAGCAGTTGGCCACTTCAGCGCAATCCTTGTCAGCCGTGACCGAACAGACCAACCTCGAAGTCAGCAGCCAGAAAGAAGAAACCGAGCAGGTGGCGACGGCCATGAACCAGATGACCGCCACCGTGCACGACGTCGCGCGTAATGCGGAGGAGGCCGCCCTGGCGGCGCAAACGGCCGATGGCAAGGTTGAAAGCGGGCAACAGGTGGTGCGCCAGAGCATGGTGCGGATCGAGCAACTGGCGGATTCCGCCACGTCGGCCAGTTCAAGCATCGAAAGCCTGAGCGCGGAAATCCAGAACATCGGCACGGTGCTCGGCGTTATCAAGAGCGTGGCGGAACAGACCAACCTGTTGGCCCTGAACGCGGCCATCGAAGCGGCCCGGGCCGGCGAGCAGGGCAGGGGGTTTGCGGTGGTGGCCGATGAAGTGCGGGCCCTGGCCAGGCGCACCCAGCAATCGACCGAAGAGATCGAACGACTGGTCAGCGCCTTGCGCGCGGCGGCGCAGGCGTCGGTGCAGCAGATACAAGGCAGTGGCGAGTTGGTGAAACTGGCGGTCAGTGATGCGCTGCAGACCGAGAGTGCGCTGGGCAGTATTGCTGCGGCCGTGTCCTTGATTCAGCAGATGAACCAGCAGATCGCCGCGGCTGCCGAAGAGCAGAGTTCGGTGGCCGAGGAAATCAATCGCAGCGTCACGAGCATTCGTGCGAGTGCGGACCAGTCTTCGCTGGCGATGCAGGGCAATGCGGCGTCGAGTATCGAGCTGGCGCAGTTGGGGGTTGAGTTGAAGGGGATGGTGGGGCATTTCCGGCTTTAATAGCTCTCCCTGATCCCATAGGGCAAAAAAAAGCCACCTGACCCGGTGGCTTTTTTACGTGTTGGAATGATCAGTCGTAGATCACTTTCTTCTTCCAGTCCGCATCCGCCTCGACGTCCTTGAGGCCTTCGGTCAACTGGTTGACGTCGCCTTCCACCGGCGCGATACGGTCCATGACCTGGTCGTTGGCGCGGGCCAGGAGCTTTTCCAGGTATTCCAGTTGTTCGGCGTAGACCTGGGGTTCCTGCTGTTTGCGCAGGTACTGCACACCGCGTTCGAACGCCAGTCGCGCCTGGCCGGGCTGGTTCTGCTGCAGGGAATGTTGGCCGAGGTTGTTGAAGAACTCGATGTGCAGCAGCACGAGGATATGGCGCACTTCACGGATCCAGCCCTTGGCTTCGCTGGGTGGCAGGAAACCATCCTGGGCAGCGCGGGTGACCTGGCCGTGCAAGGCTTCGAGCAGGAAGCGCACGTCCTTGGCCTTGGCTTCCGTCTGGATCGGTGCTGGTGGGTTGTTGACCGGAATCGATTCGCCCTGGGCAACCAGAGCTTCCAGTTCGCTAATCCGTGCCTTGAGGTTGGCGCTGGTCTTTTCCAGGTTCAGCAGGCGTTGGCAGACATTCAGTTCCAGGCGGGTCAACAACAGTTTGAGCGCAGGCTTCATCAACTGGCCGGGAAACGTCTCGGTGATTTCGCCACAGCGACGCAGGCGGTCATTGAGTTCAACCTTGGTACGGGCCCTTTCCAGTTTATTGTTTTCCACCACATGGTTGATGTAGCCAATGGCGATCAAGAGTGCAATCCCGGCTACGACGAGCAGGGTGATCATGAGTGGTGTCACCGGTAAAACCTCTTTTTAGGGTTTGCATGCGAGTGAAGTGGCCTGGCCTCCAAGAGCAGTGGAGCCGCTCGGCTGCCTGGCTCGGCGTGGCTGAAGTTGTATCGGCCACGGCCCGCTTATATGAATGCTGGCACTCTGAAGCATATTGCCATCACTCATGGCGTCGACTATAACGCCTTGGCGAGTGTCAGAATATAGGCGCCAGACCCCAGGCGACGGAAAAGCCGGGAGGGGCCGTAAAGCAGCGCGAAGTCATTGATTTAAATAAATTTATAACAGGGGGTTGACGACCTCTCAATCCATCCATAGAATGCGCGCCACTTGCAGCGTAAAGCGAACAGCGAAACGAAGCAGGGAGTGAAGTTGTAGTGTGTCCCCTTCGTCTAGTGGCCTAGGACACCGCCCTTTCACGGCGGTAACAGGGGTTCGAGTCCCCTAGGGGACGCCAATGCGGGAATAGCTCAGTTGGTAGAGCACGACCTTGCCAAGGTCGGGGTCGCGAGTTCGAGTCTCGTTTCCCGCTCCATTTTTAAACAGTATTGCTTTCGGGCGGTACTGAGTGAAACCAGAACCAAGTCTTCGGATGCGGATCTGGGCACCGAAACACACACCATGTGTTCCGGGCAGCGTGTCCCCTTCGTCTAGTGGCCTAGGACACCGCCCTTTCACGGCGGTAACAGGGGTTCGAGTCCCCTAGGGGACGCCATTTGCGGGAATAGCTCAGTTGGTAGAGCACGACCTTGCCAAGGTCGGGGTCGCGAGTTCGAGTCTCGTTTCCCGCTCCATATTTAACGAGAATGCCGCTCATCGAGCGGCGTTTTTGTTTGCAACAAGTGTTTGAGTCCCCCAGGGGATGCCATTTGCGGGAATAGCTCAGTTGGTAGAGCACGACCTTGCCAAGGTCGGGGTCGCGAGTTCGAGTCTCGTTTCCCGCTCCATATTTAACAAAAGCGCCGCTCATTGAGCGGCGCTTTTGTTTGTGCGTGATTTATCGTCATCACAAAAAAAGCCCGCCAGTCAGACTGAGCGGGCCTTTTGTGTGCGCGCGCAATTACATCGACAGGATCAACCGCCCGGCAAACAGGATCAGGATCACCCCCATGCTGCGTTCGAACCAGTGCCCCATGCGCATGAACAGCAACCGCACCCGGCTGCTGGAAAAGAACAAGGCAACGATCACGAACCACAGGGCATTCACAAGGCACATCCAGGCACCGTATAGCGCCTGAATCTTCAAAGGTGTCTTGGCGCTGATGATCGTGGTGAAGATCGCCAGGAAGAACAGGGTGGCCTTGGGATTGGTGGCGTTGGTCAGAAAGCCTGTCGTAAACGCCTTCAGCAGCGTTTGCTCGACCACTGGTTGATCAGCCGACTGATCGCCTTCCAGTACGGATTTCGGCCGGCTGCGCACCAGGCTCACACCCAGATAAAGAATGTAGGCACCCCCCACGACCTTGGCCACCGTCAACAGCCAGGGAATGCTATGCATCAGCGCGCCGACACCGAGCAAGGTGTACAGCACGTGCACGGAAATCCCCGCGCCGATCCCCAGTGCCGTGCAGATGCCAACCACCCGGCCGAAACGCACACTCTGGCGAATCGTCACGGCGAAATCCGGTCCGGGAGCGACCACGGCCAGAAAGTGAATCATTGCCAGTGCCAGGAACTCGCCCAGGTAATTCGAAAGCATCTCAACTCCAGAAGGTCGCGGGACTCAGTCCACGTGGTAGTGGACGGACAACGTGCCTTTCTTTTGCGAGAGGGCCGTGATCGTGACCGCGCCCAAATCCTTCAGGCTACGAACATGGGTGCCGCCACAGCCATAGGCGGGTAGTTCACCGAAACTGATTTCCCGGGCGCCCTCGCGTACTGATGTCAGGCGCGGCAGGTCATGGGCGATCCACTGTTCGAGGCCGTTTTGAACGGTCTGCGCGTCAACGTCCTGTGCCGATTCTGCGGGTTTGAATTGCACCCGCCCTTCGCCTGGCCAGTGATGCGCCTTGATCGGCATCCAGCCCATGGCCTGGACGAAGTGGCCAATCAAATGGCCGGCCGAATGCATGCGCGTATTGAACTGGCGACGTTGTTCGTCGATCCGGATCTGGGTCATGCCAAGTTTGACCGGCTGATCGACGAAATGGACGATCCGGTCTGGGTCCTGGACGACGCGCAGCACCCGGCTGTCGGCAATCCAGCCCGTGTCACAAGGTTGCCCGCCACCCTGGGGGTGAAACAGGGTTGCGCGCAGCACCACGGCAAATTCGCTCTCGTGGGGTGCGCAGTCCAGGACTTCCACATTGGCCTTGAGCTCATCACTATGGAAAAAGAGGCGAAGCGTCATATTCCATGCTCGTATTCAAATTTCTATTTTTTATTATATGAAGCGTGGTTTAGCGTGATAATCCGTTCAAACATCAAAGGACTGTTGCGTTGTGAGCATAAATCTTCCACTGCCGCTGCTGGGTGAAATGGCGATTTTCGTTAAGGTCGTCGAAACCGGCAGCTTCTCCGAAGCCGCACGCCAGCTGGGTTCTTCGCCCTCGGCTGTCAGTCGCAGCATCTCGCGCCTGGAAAAGGCCCTGGCCACTCGCCTGCTGCAGCGGACCACGCGCAAGTTACGTTTGAGCGACGGTGGCGAAGAGGTCTTCAAGCGCTGTCAGGAGATGGTCAACGCCGCCCGGTCAGTGATGGAAATCAGTGGCCAGTTCACCGACGAGCCCGAAGGGGTGGTGCGCCTCAGCGTCCCCAAAGCGGTAGGCCGAATTGTGATTCACCCGCATATGCCGGAATTTTTGCGCCGTTATCCCAAGGTGGATGTGGAGCTGTTGCTTGAGGATCGCCAGGTTGACCTGATCGACGATCACGTCGACCTGGCGATTCGGATCACCGACCGGCCACCCGCGGGATTGGTGGGGCGACAGTTGCTGAGCATCGACCATTTGCTCTGCGCCACACCTCAATACCTGGCTGAACATGGTACGCCAACTCACCCCCATGACTTGCTCAACCACAGTTGCATCTACCTGGGCGAAACCCCGAGCGATGCGCGCTGGAAGTTCAAGAAAGGCAGCAAAACGGTAACCGTCGGGGTGCGCGGGCGCTATGCCGCCAATCACACAGGTATACGTTTTGGCGCGGTACTGCAGCACATCGGCATCGGCAGCCTGCCGTACTTCACCGCGCGGCGTGCCTTGGAGAAGGGGTTGATGGTGCAAGTGCTGCCGGACTGGACTTTTCTGGCGTCCTACCATGGAGGCGCGTGGCTGCTGTACTCGCCCACTCGATACCTGCCTCCAAAGCTGCGGGTGTTGATCGATTACCTGGTGGAGTGCCTGGAGAAGGAGCCGACGTTGGGCAAGCCCGGCAAGTCGAGCCCAATGAGTATGGCTGTATCGGAATATGAGTTGCCCGAGAGCGAGGGCTTGTTCTGACGGCATGAAAAAGGCCCGCAGGTTCAACCATGCGGGCCTTTTTCATTGCCGATTGCGGATCAGTGCTTGCTGTCCTGATTGGACAAGGACAGCAGCTGTTTTTCCTGGTTCCAGTCGAAAGGTTCGTCGTTCTGTTCGGCTTCGAAACGACGCTCTTCCAGTGCCTGGTACAGGTCGATTTCATCATCGGGCATGTAATGCAGGCAGTCACCGGCGAAGTACCACAGCAGGTCGCGCGGAACCAGGTGGGCGATTTGCGGGTAGCGGGTGATGACCTGGCACAGGATGTCCTGGCCCAGGTATTGGCTTTCGATCGGGTCGACCGGCAGCAGTGCAAGCAGTTCGTCGAAGCGCTCCAGGAACAAGGCATGGCTTTCGTCGGGAACCTGTTCGGCCTCACCTACGGCGACCAGGATGCTGCGCAAATGGTCGAGCAAAACGAGATGATCGGCAACAATGTTGGACACGAGATAAGTCCTCAAGAGCAAAACGGGCGCGGGAGTATAAAGCTCCCGCGCGCATTTTCCCATGATCGAGCGCTGGATGGGTCAGCGGACATTCCCATTGGTCAGTGCTATTTCCTCTTTAGCGAAATCATCCACGTCGATCACCTTGCGTCGCGCCGCCTGGGCCTGACTGAGCGTGTGGGCCTCCATCGGTTGTAACACGCCGGCTTCCAATGCCGTATCGATGACATCTTCCCCTGCGACCGGTTTGACCTGGCCGCTCTTGAGCGCCACATGCAGTTTCTTGCGCAAGGGCTGCGTAGCGTCCAGCAGGTTGCAGGTGTGCTGCAGGACGCCAACAGGGTCTTCGGCCGATTGCGGGCGGTAGCAACCCAGCAGCACTTCTTCCAGGGCCGGATCACCCTTGGCGCGACCAATCACTGCCGCGACTTCGGCGCCGAGTTTATCCGATGGCCCTTTGTGGCGTCGCCCGAACGGGAACACGATCACCCGCAACAGGCAGGCCAGCACCTTGTTCGGAAAGTTGTTCAGCAGTTCATCCATGGCCCGCTCGCCGTGACCGAGGCTTTCCTCCATGGCCCAGGTAAACAGCGGCTTCATGTATTCCGGCGAGTCGAGGTCGTTGTAACGCTTGAGCGCGGCGCTGGCCAGATACAGGTTGCTCAGCACATCACCGAGACGTGCCGACAAGCGCTCGCGGCGTTTCAGTTCGCCGCCGAGCAGCATCATGCTGAGGTCGGCGAGGAGGGCGAACGCGGCAGCCTGACGGTTCAGCGCGCGGAAATAACCCTGGCTGAGCTTGTCGCCCGGCACGTGCTCCAGGTGCCCGAAGCCGAGGTTCAATACCAGCGTGCTGGCGGCGTTGCCCACGGCAAAACCGATGTGCTTGAGCAGCAGGCCATCGAACTCGGTGAGTGCCTGATCCTTGTCCTCCCGAGTGGCCAGGGCCATTTCCTTGAGCACGAAGGGGTGGCAGCGAATCGCGCCCTGGCCGAAGATCATCAGGTTGCGCGAAAGAATGTTCGCGCCTTCCACGGTAATGAAGATCGGTGCGCCGTTCCATTTGCGCCCCAGGTAGTTGTTCGGCCCCATGATGATCGCCTTGCCGCCGTGCACATCCATCGCGTGGCTGATGCACTCGCGGCCACGCTCGGTGAGGTGGTACTTGAGAATCGCCGACAGCACCGACGGTTTCTCGCCGAGGTCCACCGCGTTGGCGGTCAGCATCCGCGCGGCATCCATCATCCAGGCGTTGCCGCCGATGCGTGCCATGGCTTCCTGAATACCTTCGAAAGCGGCAATCGGCACGTTGAACTGCTCGCGAATCTGCGCGTACTGGCCGGTCACCAGGCTGGTGAACTTGGCCATGCCGGTGCCCACCGCCGGCAGGGAAATCGAGCGCCCGACGGACAGGCAATTCATCAGCATCATCCAGCCCTTGCCGAGCATTTCCTGGCCGCCGATCAGGAACTCCAGCGGTACGAACACGTCCTTGCCGGAGTTCGGTCCATTCATGAATGCCGCGCCCAGGGGCAGGTGGCGACGGCCGATTTCCACACCGGGTAGATCGGTTGGGATCAGCGCGAGGCTGATACCCAGGTCTTCCTCTTCTCCCAGCAGATGGTCCGGGTCGTAGGCCTTGAATGCCAGGCCGAGCAGGGTGGCGACCGGACCCAGGGTGATGTAGCGCTTTTCCCAGTTCAGGCGCAGGCCGAGGGTTTCCTTGCCTTCCCATTCGCCTTTGCAGATCACCCCGGTGTCGGGCATGCCGCCCGCGTCGGAGCCGGCCAAGGGACCGGTCAGTGCAAAGCAGGGGATTTCGTCGCCGCGCGCCAGGCGTGGCAGGTAGTGGTTGCGTTGTTCATCAGTGCCGTAATGCAGCAACAGCTCGGCCGGGCCGAGGGAATTGGGGACCATCACGGTGGAGGCGAGATCGCCGCTGTGGCTGGCCAGTTTCATCGCCACTTGCGAGTGGGCATAGGCCGAGAAACCCTTGCCGCCAAACTCCTTGGGAATGATCAGGGCAAAGAAGCCGTTGTCCTTGATGTAGGTCCAGGCCTCGGCCGGCAAGTCCATGGTTTGCCCGAGCTGCCAGTCGCTGACCATGGCGCAGAGTTCTTCAGTCGGGCCGTCGATAAAGGCCTGTTCTTCTTCGTTCAGTTGCGCTTTGGGGTAGGACAGTAGTTTGTTCCAGTCCGGGCGACCGCTGAACAGCTCGCCGTCCCACCACACGGTGCCGGCTTCGATGGCGTCACGTTCGGTTTCCGACATCGGCGGCAGGGTTTTCTGGAACCAGTTGAACATCGGTGCGCTGAAGAATTTGCGGCGCAGATCAGGCAACAGCAGGGGGGCCGCCACGGCGGCGGTCAGTACCCAGAAAATCAAAAGCAGCCAGCCCGGTGCGCGGCTGAACGCGCCCATTGCCAGCAGATAGACAGCCACGATGCCCAGGACAGGCAGCGGCGCGATGCGACGGTGGGCTAAATAAGCTATCCCGACAACCAGAACCAGTATCCACAACAGCAGCATATTTAATCCTCCGTGAACCCAGGGCGAACCAACCCACAGAGCTTAGACGGCATCCGCGAAACGGGATGGTCAGAGCGAGGGGATTGAAATTGTGGGAAACCCTGGATGATTGTGTAGGCCTTCAGTGCGACAGACCGTGAAAAATCGTTCATTGAGCGGGCGGCAAAGCGCCCATGTTTGGCCGAAACGTCGTTATCTCTGTGCTGAACCTGTCGCTAGACTCGGGACTTGCCCTGGATTACCAGCATGGAGATAGCCCGCATGGACGAGTACCTGAGCCCCGGCCGCTTCATCGATAGTGACCACCCTTCGGTGGTGGAGTTCGCCGAAAAACATCGCGGTACCAGTCGCGACCCGCTCGAGCAGGCGATCCATCTCTATTACGCCGTTCGCGAGGCGGTGCGCTACAACCCGTACACCTTCAGCCGCGATCCACAGACCCTGCGTGGCAGCTATGCATTGGCGGCCGGGGAAAGTTACTGCGTGCCCAAAGCCACGCTGCTGGCCGGTGCAGCGCGGCATTGCGGGATTGCTGCACGCATCGGTCTGGCGGACGTACGCAATCATCTGTCGACCCCGCGCCTGCTCGAATTGCTCAAGAGCGACGTGTTCGCCATGCATGGCTACACCGAGCTTTACCTGAAGGGTCGTTGGGTCAAGGCCACCCCTGCGTTCAACCAGGGCTTGTGCGACCTGTTCAATGTGGCACCGCTGGAATTCGACGGGATCAATGACAGCGTTTTCCATCCCTTCAATCGCGACGGCGAGAAACTGATGGAGTACCTGATCGACCACGGCCAGTTCACCGACGTGCCGGAAAGGTTCTTCTTCGAGCACCTTGAAAAGTGCTATCCGCACTTGTTCGGCGAGCATCTTGCGCCGCTGCTGGGGGACATGCAGAGCGATTTGAGTCGCGCCTGATCCGGCGTATGCTGCCTGCGCATTCATCAATCGAGAGGCGGACATGCTGAAGATCTGGGGTCGGAAAAATTCATCGAATGTCAGAAAACCATTGTGGGCCGCCGAGGAACTGGGCTTGGCCTATGAGGCCATCGATGCGGGTGGCGCCTTCGGTGTTGTCGATACGCCCGAGTACCGCGCCATGAACCCCAATGGCCGCGTGCCGGTGATTGAAGAGGATGGGTTCGTGTTGTGGGAGTCCAACGCCATCGTCCGTTATCTGATGGCCAGGCATGCGCCGAACACCCCGTGGTATCCGGCAGACCTGCAAGCGCGGGCCAGCGCCGAGAAGTGGATGGACTGGACCACTTCGAGTTTTGCAGGACCCTTCCGTACAGTGTTCTGGGGCGTTTTGCGCACCCCCGCCGATCAACAGGACTGGCCCGCGATCAAGGCGGCGATCAAGGAATGCGAGACACTGCTGGCGATGGCAGACCAGGCACTGGCGACCCAGCCATACCTGTCCGGTGACGAGATCGGCATGGGCGACATTCCCTTGGGCAGTTTCATTTATGCCTGGTTCGAGATGCCGATCGAACCTTCGCCGCTGCCCCGCCTGGAGGCCTGGTACGCAAGGTTGAAACAGCGTCCGGCGTATCGCAAGGCGGTCATGACCGCGTTGACTTAATACTCACTATCGACACACTTGACTGTACTTGTGGGGCGGCGACAAGCACCATTGCGTCCATGCGCCGCGGTTGCATTGCTTGCCGCCCGCCCTTATTTGTCCCTTTCTTCCCTTCTTGGTGCGTAATCCGATATGAGTTCCGCTCTGTCCATACGGCAGCTAACCAAAACCTACGGCAACGGTTTCCAGGCCTTGAGTGGTATCGATCTGGATGTCGCCGAAGGTGACTTCTTCGCCTTGCTCGGCCCCAACGGCGCCGGCAAATCCACGACCATCGGTATTCTCTCGACCCTGGTGAACAAGACCAGCGGCACGGTGAATATCTTCGGTCACGACCTGGACAAGAACCCGGCGGCGCTCAAGCGGTCCATCGGCGTGGTACCCCAGGAGTTCAACTTCAACCAGTTCGAAAAGACCTTCGACATCGTCGTGACCCAGGCCGGTTACTACGGCATCCCGTCGAAAGTCGCCAAGGAACGCGCCGAGCAGTACCTGACCCAGCTGGGCCTGTGGGATAAGCGCGATGTGCCGTCGCGTTCGCTGTCCGGCGGCATGAAGCGTCGCCTGATGATCGCCCGCGCGCTGGTCCACGAACCGCGCCTGTTGATCCTCGACGAACCGACTGCCGGGGTGGACATCGAGCTGCGTCGTTCGATGTGGACCTTCCTCACCGAGCTGAACAAGAAAGGCATCACCATCATCCTCACCACCCACTATCTGGAAGAGGCTGAGCAGTTGTGCCGCAACATCGGCATCATCGACCATGGCACCATCGTCGAGAACACCAGCATGAAGCAGCTGCTCGGCCAGCTGCATGTCGAGACTTTCCTGCTGGATTTGAAGAACAGTGTGAGCGCGCCGCCGCAGCTGATCGGCTATCCATCACGTTTGCTCGATGGCCATACCCTGGAAGTCCAGGTGGATAAAAGCATGGGCATCACTGCGCTGTTCACTCAGCTGGCCCAGCAGAACATCGAAGTGCTGAGCCTGCGTAACAAAACCAATCGCCTCGAGGAGTTGTTCGTGTCCCTGGTGGAGAAAAATCTGTCGAAGGTGGCGGTATGAGTTCCGAGCTGCAGCCCAACCTCGTAGCCCTCAACACCATCGTTTACCGTGAGGTCCGGCGCTTTACCCGGATCTGGCCGCAGACCCTGCTGCCGCCAGCGATCACCATGGTTCTGTACTTCGTGATTTTCGGCAATCTGATCGGCCGGCAAATCGGCGACATGGGTGGCTTCACCTATATGGAGTACATCGTGCCGGGGCTGATCATGATGTCGGTGATCACCAACTCCTACGGCAACGTGGTGTCGAGTTTCTTCGGCAGCAAGTTCCAGCGTTCCATTGAGGAACTGATGGTATCGCCGGTGTCGCCGCACACCATTCTGATCGGCTACACCCTCGGTGGTGTGCTGCGCGGCCTGATGGTCGGGATCATCGTGACGCTGTTGTCGCTGTTCTTCACTGATTTGCAGGTGCATCACCTGGGCGTGACCATTCTGGTGGTGGTGCTGACGGCGACCATCTTCTCGCTGCTGGGCTTCATCAACGCCGTGTTTGCGCGCAACTTCGATGACATCTCGATCATCCCGACGTTTGTGCTGACGCCCTTGACCTATCTGGGCGGGGTGTTCTACTCGATCTCGTTGCTGCCGCCGTTCTGGCAGACCGTGTCCTTGGCCAACCCGGTGTTGCACATGGTCAATGCGTTTCGCTACGGCATTCTCGGGGTTTCGGATATCCGGATCAGCATTGCGATTACGTTCATGGTGGTGGCGACGGTTGTGTTGTACATCGGTTGTGCGCGGTTGCTGGTGAGTGGGCGGGGGATGCGTACTTAAGATTTCAAACGATGGCAGCCTGGCAGCCGACCATTCTCTTTCAGGTGTACATATCCATTCCTGCGGTAACGGCCACTTAGGGTTTCGCCCTTACGGCGAGTCACTTGGAAGAGCCCCAAGTAACCAAGGGCTCTTGCCCCTGGCGTTCGGCCCCTCGCTAAGGCTCGGGGTACCCTCGCTCCGGTCCTGCTCTTGTGGGTCGCCGCGCTGGGCCATCCTTGGCCCAGCGCGGCTAAACCGGCATCCATGCCGGTTTACCCACTGCGCAGAACCTCCACTCGGCCTCTCGATGGGGCAAGAAAATCAAAAGCCAAAGCAACAGCCAAAGCGAGGCGGCCTGACAGCCGACCTGACTTTTGCGGGTGTACCCGACCCCCCGTAGGAGCCAGGCTTGCCGGCGAAAAACGATAATGCGGTTCAACAGACACACCGCAGCGCCTGCTTCGCCGGCAAGCCTGGCTCCTACAGCGGGATTGGGGGTATCTGCAAAAGTCAGGTCGGCTGTCAGGCCGCCTCGCTTTTGTTTTTGATCTGGGTGCCCCGTTAACCACGATGGCCGAACGCAGGCATTGCGCAGTGGGTAAACCGGCAGGACGCCGGTTTAGCCGCGCTGGGCCAAGGATGGCCCATCGCGGCGACCCACGGAGCAATGCCGGAGTGAGGGCATGCCGAGCCCTAGCGAGGCACCGAGTGGTGGGGCAAAGCCTTTTGGTTCCTTTTTGGCGTTTGAAAAAGGGACTCGCCGTAAGGGCGAAACCCTAAGTGGCCGTTACCGCAGAAATGGATATGTACGCATCAAACCGCCTCTCACATACGACTCTGCTTACGCCGCCGCCACTGCCGCGCAACCCACCAGCGCCAATACATCATCACCAGACAATAGGCCAACGCCCCAAGCACAACGCCTACCACCACCGACCCCAGCAAAAATGGCTGCCACAAGGTCGAGAGCTCACCGCTTATCCATTCCCAGGTCAGCTCGTCCGGCAGGTGCCGTGCGGGAACATCCATCAACCAGGCCCCGGTCTGATAAGTGCAGAAGAACACCGCCGGCATGGTGATCGGGTTGGTCAGCCAGACCAGGCTGACCGCAATCGGCATGTTGCCGCGCACGATGATCGCGAGAACCGCAGCGACCAGCATCTGCAACGGAATCGGCAGGAATGCCGCGAACAGGCCGACCGCCATGGCCCGGGCGACGGAATGGCGATTGAGGTGCCAGAGGTTCGGGTCATGCAGCAGGGTGCCGAGAAAGCGTAAGGACTTGTGTTCCCTGATGCTGGTCGGGTCTGGCATGTAGCGTTTGAATAAGCGCCGGGGCATAAGGCTTCTCGGTCGATCAAGGCGGCAAGTATGTCTGGATTCTATGAGGCGCCCATTCAGACTTTGTGACAATTGTTAACGACGGACGTGCGCCAGGCCGGCTATGCCTAGTGACGGGACTCTCAAGGACGGGCTTATGCGCACAGGGATGATGGCGCTGGCGTTGGGCCTGTTGGCCTTGCGTTTTTTACCGGTGTTACCGCCGGTCTGGTTGTGGTTATTGATGCCGGTGGCCGGCTTGATGTTGCTGCCGTTCAGGACGTATCCGGCGGCGTTTTTCCTGTTCGGCCTGAGTTGGGCCTGCGCCAATGCCCAATGGGCCCTGGATGATCGGCTGTCGCCGGCCCTCGACGGGGAAACGCGTTGGGTCGAAGGGCGGGTCAGCGGGTTGCCACAGAATGGCGAGGGTGTGGTGCGTTTCGAACTGACCGATAGTCAGTCACGCCGCACCGTCCTGCCGCAACATTTACGTTTGGCCTGGTACGACGGCCCGCCGGTCAACAGCGGTGAACGCTGGCGGCTGGCGGTCAAGCTGAAGCGACCCGTGGGGTTGCTCAATCCACATGCCTTCGACTACGAGGCCTGGCTGTTGGCGCAACGTATTGGTGCAACCGGTACCGTCAAGGCCGGGGAGCGACTTGCGCCTGCCCGGTGGGCCTGGCGCGACGGTATCCGCCAGAGGCTGCAGGCCGTGGACGCCCAGGGCCGGACTGGCGTGCTGGTGGCGTTGGTGCTCGGAGACGGCGCGGGGCTCAGTCGCGAAGACTGGCAGGTGTTGCAAGACACCGGCACCGTGCACCTGTTGGTGATTTCCGGGCAACACGTCGGCTTGTTGGCGGGGCTGGTTTATCTGTTGATCGCCGGGCTTGCCCGTTACGGCTTGTGGCCAGGCCGTCTGCCATGGTTGCCCTGGGCCTGCGGCCTGGCTTTCGTTGCCGCCCTTGGCTATGGGCTGCTGGCTGGCTTCGAAGTGCCGGTTCGCCGGGCCTGCCTGATGATCGGCCTGGTGCTGCTGTGGCGCCTGCGTTTTCGCCACCTCGGTGCCTGGTGGCCGCTGTTGCTGGCGCTCAATGGCGTCTTGCTGATGGACCCGTTGGCGAGTCTGCAACCGGGTTTCTGGCTGTCCTTCGCGGCGGTGGCGGTGCTGATCTTCACGTTCGGTGGGCGCCTGGGACCTTGGCCATGGTGGCAAACCTGGACCCGTGCACAGTGGCTGATCGCTATCGGCCTTGGCCCGTTCTTGCTGGTCCTGGGATTGCCGATCAGCCTCAGCGGGCCACTGGTCAACCTGCTGGCGGTGCCCTGGATCAGCCTGGTGGTGCTGCCCCCTGCATTGCTCGGCACACTGTTGCTGCCGGTGCCCTACATCGGCGAGGGGTTGCTGTGGCTGGCGGGTGGCTTGATCGATTGGCTGTTCACTGGGCTGGCATTGGTCGCCGGCAAGGTTCCCGCGTGGGTGCCCGCGGCCATTCCGCTATGGGTCTGGGGCATCGGCACACTGGGCGCCTTTTTGTTGCTGCTGCCGCGCGGCGTGCCGATACGACCGTTAGGCTGGCCTTTGCTGCTATTGCTGGTTTTTCCGCCGCGGCCGATGCTGCCCGAAGGCATTGCCGAGGTCTGGCAACTGGATGTGGGGCAAGGGCTGGCGATCATGGTGCGCACTCGCCATCACACACTGTTGTATGACGCCGGTCCGCGTGTGCGTGGTCTTGACCAGGGTGAGCGGGTGGTACTGCCGGCACTGCGCAAACTGGGGGTGAAGGCGGTCGACCTGATGTTGATCAGCCATGCCCATGCCGATCACTCCGGTGGCGCCCGGGCAGTGGCCAATGGCTTGCCGGTCAAACGGGTGCTCAGTGGCGAACCTGCCGACCTGCCTGGCGAGTTGCAGGCCGGGGGCTGTGAGAGCGGCCGGCAATGGACGTGGGACGGGGTGAACTTTCAACTGTGGCACTGGCCGCTGGCCAGGGACAGCAACCAGAATTCCTGCGTGTTGCAGATCGAAGCCAATGGCGAGCGATTGTTGCTCAGCGGTGACATCGACACCCACGCCGAACGCGCGTTGCTCGACAGCGCATTGGCCGTGCCTACCGATTGGTTGCAGGCACCGCACCACGGTAGTCGCAGTTCGTCTTCGATGGCGCTGCTCAACGTCTTGAAGCCCAAGGCGGCACTGATCTCCCGTGGTCATGGCAACTCGTTCGGCCATCCCCATCCGGTGGTGATCGAACGCTATCGGCATCGTGCGATGGCGATCTACGACAGTGCGGAGCAAGGCGCCGTTCATCTGCAGCTGGGGCGTTTCGAAGCGCCGCGCTCAATGCGTCAAGAACGTCGTTTCTGGCGTGATCCGCCACCCTAGGGCAAATAACCCGGGATTATCAAAGGCCGACCGGATGCGACATCACAGTCTTCGGTGCGCCCACCCCCTATGTTAGAGTGGCGCACTTTTTCGAGGGGACTGTCACTGTGTGGGAATTGGTCAAATCCGGCGGCTGGATGATGCTGCCGATCATCCTGAGTTCCATCGCGGCCATGGCAATTGTTGCCGAACGCCTGTGGACCCTGCGGGCCAGTCGCGTGACCCCGGAGCATTTGCTCGGGCAGGTCTGGGTCTGGATCAAGGACAAGCAACTCAATAAGGAAAAGCTCAAGGAGCTGCGCGCCAATTCGCCGTTGGGTGAAATCCTGGCCGCTGGCCTGGCGAATTCCCGGCATGGTCGCGAGATCATGAAGGAGTGTATCGAAGAGGCCGCCGCGCGGGTCATCCACGAGCTGGAGCGCTACATCAATGCCCTCGGCACCATCGCCGCCATGGCCCCGTTGCTGGGACTGCTGGGCACGGTGCTGGGCATGATCGATATTTTCAGCGCGTTCATGGGCACGGGCATGACCACCAACGCCGCAGTGCTGGCCGGGGGTATCTCCAAGGCGCTGATTACCACGGCTGCCGGTTTGATGGTCGGTATCCCGTCGGTATTCTTCCACCGCTTCCTGCAACGCCGGATCGATGAACTGGTGGTGGGCATGGAGCAGGAAGCGATCAAGCTGGTCGAAGTCGTGCAGGGTGATCGTGACGTGGATCTGGCGGGGGTCAAAGCGTGAAATTCCGCCGCAAGCAACGGGAGAATGTGGACATCAACCTCGCGTCGCTGATCGACGTGGTGTTTATCCTGCTGCTGTTTTTCGTCGTGACCACCACGTTCACCCGTGAAACCCAGTTGCGCGTCGATCTGCCCGAAGCGGTCAGCGGTGCACCTTCCGATGACCAGACCCGGCAACTGGACATCGCGATCAGTGCCGATGGCGTGTTTTCGGTGAACAACCAGGTATTGCCCAAAAGCGACCTTGCGACGCTGATGGATGCCCTGCAGAAACAATCCAATGGCGACACCAGTCGGCCGCTGTCCATCAGCGCCGACGGAAAATCCCAGCATCAGTCGGTCATCACCGCCATGGACGCTGCCGGCAAGCTCGGCTTCAGCCATTTGCGCATGACCACGGTCGAGGCGGCTCCGGCCGCGCCCTGATGACCATGTCCGATCGCTTGCTCGCTGCGTGGTACCGGGGTCATCCGGCCCTGAAACTGTTACAGCCGCTGGAGTGGTTGTACCGCTGCGTGGTCAACAACAAGCGCAAGCGCTTTCTGGCGGGCGAGGGTGAAATCTATCAGCCACCGGTGCCGCTGATCGTGGTGGGCAACATCACCGTCGGCGGCACCGGCAAGACACCGCTGATCCTGTGGATGATCCAGCACTGTCAACGCAGTGGTTTGCGGGTCGGTGTGGTCAGCCGGGGTTACGGTGCCAAGCCTGCGCAATTGCCGTGGCGGGTCGAGGCGCAGCAAAGCGCCGACATCGCCGGCGATGAGCCGCTGCTGATCGTGCAGCGAACCGGCGTGCCCTTGATGATCGATCCGGATCGCAGTCGCGCGGTCAAAGCCCTGCTGGCGAGTGAACCTCTGGACCTGATCCTGTCCGATGACGGCATGCAGCATTACCGCCTGGCTCGGGACCTGGAGCTGGTCCTGATCGACGCTGCCCGCGGTTTGGGCAACCGCCGCTGCTTGCCGGCCGGGCCCCTGCGTGAACCGGTCGAGCGTCTGCAAAGTGTCGACGCGGTGCTCTACAACGGCGCCACGGCGGACAGCGGCGACGGCTTTGCCTTCCAGTTGCAACCGACGGCGCTGGTCAACCTGCAAAGCGGCGAACGGCGCCCGCTCGATCACTTTCCCGCGGGCCAGGCGCTGCACGCGGTGGCCGGTATCGGTAACCCGCAGCGTTTCTTCAAGACCCTCGAAACGTTACACTGGCAGCCAGTGCCGCATGCGTTCGCCGACCACGCTGAATACAGCGTGCAGGCCCTGAATTTCAACCCGTCATTACCATTGGTGATGACCGAAAAGGATGCGGTGAAGTGCCGTGCCTTCGCCGCCGCCGACTGGTGGTACCTGGCGGTCGACGCTGTGCCGTCGCCAGCCTTCACGGCCTGGTTCGATACCCAGTTGATGCGCCTGTTGCCGGCGCGTCTTTTGCCTTAACTCCGTTTCTATCCAGGGAATGATCATGGACACCAAATTGCTCGATATCCTCGCTTGCCCGGTCTGCAAAGGCCCGCTCAAGCTCAGCGCCGACAAGACCGAGCTGATCAGCAAGGGCGCTGGCCTTGCGTACCCGATTCGCGACGGTATCCCGGTGATGCTCGAAACCGAAGCCCGTACCTTGACCACCGACGAGCGCCTGGATAAATGACCACAGCCTTTACCGTCGTTATTCCTGCGCGCTACGCCTCCACCCGCCTGCCGGGCAAGCCGCTGTTGTTGATCGCCGGCAAGCCGATGATCCAGCACGTCTGGGAGCAGGCGTGCAAGAGCAGCGCCCAGCGCGTGGTGGTTGCCACGGACGATGCACGCATCGCCCAGGCCTGCGAAGGTTTTGGTGCCGAAGTGGTGATGACTCGCGAAGACCACAACTCCGGAACCGATCGCCTGGCTGAGGTCGCGACGAAGCTGGGCCTGTCGCCTGACGCGATCGTGGTCAACGTCCAGGGTGACGAGCCGCTCATCCCGCCCAGTGTCATTGATCAGGTGGCCGTCAACCTGGCTGCCCACACCGAAGCGCGCATGGCCACGCTGGCCGAGCCGATCGAAGACGTGGAGAGCCTGTTCAACACCAACGTGGTCAAGGTCGTCAGCGACCTCAATGGCCTGGCACTGACCTTCAGCCGCGCCACGTTGCCATGGGCACGGGACACGTTCGCCAAGAGCCTGGAGCAAATGCCCGAAGGTGTGCCGTATCGCCGCCACATCGGCATCTACGCCTACCGCGCCGGTTTCCTGCATGACTTCGTCAGCTGGGGCCCGTGCTGGCTGGAAAACACCGAGTGCCTGGAACAGCTGCGCGCCTTGTGGCACGGGGTACGGATTCACGTCGCCGACGCGCTGATCGCTCCGCCTGCCGGTGTCGATACCGTTGAAGACCTTGAGCGCGTTCGTCGCCTGCTGGAGGCCTGATGCGGGTTCTGTTTGTCTGCCTGGGCAATATCTGCCGTTCACCCACGGCCGAAGGCGTTCTGCGGCACAAGCTGCGCGAAGCGGGGCTGGCCGATCAAGTCGAAGTGGCCTCCGCCGGTACCGGCGACTGGCACGTGGGCAGTGCACCGGACAAGCGCAGCCAGGCAGCGGCCAAGCGCCGTGGTTATGATTTGTCCGCCCAACGCGCCCAGCAGGTCACCCGCGCCGATTTCTCCGAGTACGACCTGATTTTGGCGATGGACAACAGCAACCTGCGCAACCTCATGGATCTGCAACCGGCCAAGGGCAGGGCGGAGCTGGACCTGTTCCTGCGTCGCTACGCCTCGGAGGTCGAGGAAGTCCCGGACCCGTACAACGACAGTGAGCATGGCTTTGAACATGTGCTGGACTTGATCGAGCGCGCCAGTGACCTGTTGGTGATCGAACTGAAGGAACGGTTATGAGCTTGCAACTGCGATCACGGGTTTCGCTCAAGCCGTTCAACAGTTTTGGCGTGGATGTCCAGGCCCGCCTGTTTGCCGAGGCCCACAGCGACGCGGATGTGCGTGAGGCCCTGGCCTATGCGCGGGAACACCAGGTGCCCTTGCTGGTGATCGGCGGTGGCAGCAACTTGCTGCTGACGGCCGATATCGAATCGCTGGTGCTGCGCATGGCCACCCGCGGAATACGCGTGATCAGCGACGATGGTAGCAAAGTCGTGATCGAGGCCGAGGCGGGCGAACCCTGGCACCCGTTCGTGCAGCACACCCTGGTGCAGGGCTTGTCGGGCCTGGAAAACCTCAGCCTGATTCCCGGCACCGTTGGCGCGGCACCCATGCAGAACATCGGCGCCTATGGCGTGGAAATCAAGGATGTGTTCGCCGGCCTGACCGCCCTGGATCGCCAGAGTGGCGAACTGCGAGACTTCAGCCTGAAAGAGTGCAACTTCGCTTACCGCGACAGCCTGTTCAAACAGGAGCCTGGGCGCTGGTTGATCCTGCGCGTGCGTTTCATCCTCGATCGCACCGCGCACCTGCACCTGGAGTACGGTCCTGTGCGGCAGCGCCTGACCGAGCAGGGCATCGACCATCCGACGGCCACGGACGTCAGCCAGGCCATTTGCAACATTCGCAACGAAAAGCTTCCGGATCCAGCGGTGCTCGGCAATGCCGGCAGCTTTTTCAAGAACCCCCTGGTGCCAGCGGCGCTGGTCGCACAGCTCAAGGGCGAATATCCGGACCTGGTGGCCTACGCGCAACCCGACGGACAGATGAAGCTGGCTGCCGGCTGGTTGATCGAGCGGGCAGGGTGGAAAGGTTTCCGTGATGCCGACGCCGGCGTGCACAAACTGCAGGCTCTGGTGCTGGTCAATTACGGCAATGCCACTGGGTTGCAACTGCTGGGCCTGGCACAGCGCATCCAGAAAGACATTTCAGAGCGTTTCCATGTCGACCTGGAAATGGAGCCCAATAGGTATTGAGCTAAGCTTTCATGATGGATTGCCAAAGCCCTGCATAACTCAAGTTGTGCAGGGCTTTTTTGTTAATGCAGGCTTAACCCGGTCTGCTGACGATGCAAGCATTTGCTCCACCAAAGGCCCGGTGCAGACGTGTCCGTTTGTACAAGAGAGCCCATTAGCCTGAGCCGATCTGCGTGACCCACCAAAGATCCAACGGCAGATTGCTCGACCCCATAACTCAAGCACTATGCGGGCGTGCCCATGATTACCCTGAAACTCAATGGTCAAGACCATCCACTCGACGTCACCGAGGATATGCCCTTGCTCTGGGCGATTCGCGACGTGGCCGGTTATAACGGCACCAAGTTTGGCTGTGGCATGGGCCTTTGCGGTGCCTGCACGATTCATATCGAAGGTGCTCCGGCGCGCAGTTGCATCACGCCGATTGGCTCGGTCGTCGGCCAGAACGTCACCACCATCGACAACCTGCACGCCGACCCGGTTGGCAAAGTCGTGCAGCAAGCCTGGCTCGATACGGCCGTGGCCCAATGCGGTTACTGCCAGGGCGGGCAGATCATGTCCGCCACCGCATTGCTCAAGACCAATCCCGACCCCAGCGATGAGCAGATCGAAGAGGCGATGGTCGGCAATATCTGCCGCTGCGGTACCTACAACCGTATCAAGACCGCTATCCGCCAGGCATCCACTCACCTGAAGGAGGCCAAGGCATGAGCCAGTTAGTGAATGATTTCGCCCTGAGCAACCTCAGTCGGCGGGGCTTCCTCAAGGGCGTGGGGGCCGCCAGTGCACTGGTGGTGGCTGCGAGTTGGGGCTGGCAGGACGCGTTTGCCGAAGAGGCGCAGAAAAAGTTCGGCGCCGATGGCATGCCCAATGGCTGGATCGACGATCCCAAGGTGTATGTGAGCATTGCCACTGATGGCACGGTGACGGTGGTCTGCAACCGTTCGGAAATGGGCCAGGGCGTACGGACCAGCCTGACCATGGTGGTGGCCGACGAGCTGGAGGCCGATTGGGCGCGGGTCAAGGTGCAACAGGCGCCGGGCGATGAAGTGCGGTTCGGCAACCAGGACACCGACGGCTCACGCAGCATGCGGCACTGGTACGAGCCGATGCGCCGCTGTGGCGCCGCCGCCCGGACCATGCTGGAGCAGGCTGCCGCCGACCAATGGAAAGTGCCGGTCGGCGAATGTCGTGCGCAGCTGCATAAAGTCATCCATACGCCTTCCGGTCGCGAATTGGAGTATGGCGCGCTGGCCGCCGCTGCCAGCGCCCTGGCCGTGCCGGCCCGTGACAGCCTGCGCCTCAAGCAACCCTCGGAGTTTCGCTACATCGGCAAGGAAGGCACCAAAGCCATCGATGGTGACGACATCGTCAATGGCCGCGCGGTATACGGCGCAGACGTGCATTTTGATGGCATGCTGTTCGCCACCATTGCCCGCCCGGCGGTGTACGGCGGCAAGGTCAAGAGCTTCGATGGCAGTGCTGCGATGAAAGTGCCGGGGGTGGTCAAGGTCATCCAGATCGAAAGCCGGCCCTTGCCCTCGGAGTTTCAACCCCTGGGCGGCATCGCGGTGGTGGCCAACAACACCTGGGCGGCGATCAAGGGGCGTGAGGCCTTGAAAATCGAATGGGACGACGGCCCCAACGCCAGCTACGACTCGATCGCCTACCGCAAGGAGCTGGAGGCCGCCTCGCTCAAGCCCGGCAAAGTGGTACGCAATACCGGCAACATCGACGACGCCATGGCCAATGCCGTGAACACCCTGGAAGCCTCCTACTATCTGCCGCACCTGTCACAATCGCCAATGGAGCCGATGGTCGCCATCGCTCGCTACAAGGACGGCATGTGCCAGGCCTGGGGGCCAAGCCAGGCGCCACAGGTCACCCGCGAGCGCATCGGCGAACGCCTGGGCGTGCCATTCGATAACGTCACCTTCAACGTGACGCTGCTGGGCGGAGGCTTCGGGCGCAAGTCCAAACCGGACTTCATCATCGAAGCGGCCATCCTGGCCAAGGAGTTCCCTGGCAAGGCGGTGCGGGTGCAATGGACCCGTGAAGACGATATTCACTGTTCGTATTTTCACACCGTGTCGGCCGAATACCTCAAGGCCAGCCTGAACAAGGACGGCTTGCCCTCTGGCTGGCTGCACCGCACGGTGGCGCCGAGCATCACCGCGTTGTTCGCGCCGGGCATGAACCATGAGGCTGCCTTCGAGTTGGGCATGGGCTTCACCAACATGGCCTACGCGATTCCCAACATTCGCCTGGAAAACCCCGAGGCCACCGTCCACACGCGGGTTGGCTGGTATCGCTCGGTGTCGAACATCCCCCATGGTTTTGCCATCCAGAGCTTCATCGATGAGCTGGCGCACAAGGCTGGGGAGGATCCGCTCAAGTATCAGGTCAGATTGCTTGGCCCGGACCGTCAGATCGATCCGCGCACCTTGAGTGAAGAATGGAACTACGGTGAATCGCCCGAGCGTTATCCGATCGACACCGCTCGCCTGCGCAGGGTACTGGAAACCGCCGCCAAGGCCGCCGGTTGGGGCCGCGAGTTGCCCAAGGGCCGAGGCCTGGGCCTGGCGGTGCATTACAGTTTCGTGACCTACGTGGCGGCGGTGATCGAGGTCGAAGTCAAGGATGATGGCACCCTGATCGTGCACAAAGCCGACATCGCCGTGGATTGCGGGCCGCAGATCAACCCCGAGCGGATTCGCGCGCAGTTCGAAGGCGCCTGCGTCATGGGCCTGGGCAACGCGGTGTTGGGCGAAATCAGCTTCAAGGATGGCAAGGCCCAGCAGGACAACTTCCACATGTACGAAGTGGCGCGCATGTCCCTGGCGCCCAAGGAAGTCTCGGTGCACCTGGTGACGCCGCCGGGCAACGTGCCGTTGGGCGGTGTCGGTGAGCCGGGTGTGCCGCCGATTGCACCGGCGCTGTGCAACGCGATCTTCGCGGCCACCGGCAAGCGTATCCGCAGCCTGCCGATTCGATATCAATTGCAGGGTTGGCAGAAGGTCGAGGCGTGATGGACAGTGCCGATCTGAATGTCCTGCGCAGCGTGCTGGAGTGGTGCCGCGCCGGCCAGCGGGTGATGTTGTACAGCGTCGTGCAGACCTGGGGCACCGCGCCCCGGGCGCCTGGCGCCATGCTGGCGTTGCGCGGGGACGGCGTGGTGATTGGTTCGGTGTCCGGCGGTTGTGTCGAGGACGACCTGATTGCCCGCTTGCATGACGGTCGCATTGCGGCTGATGGGCCGCCCGTGCAACTGATCACCTACGGCGTGACGCGTGAGGAGGCCGCGCGCTTCGGTTTACCCTGCGGCGGCACCTTGCGTTTGACCGAGGAGCGCGTTGGCGACCCAGGGTGGGTGGCCGAGTTGCTGGCTCGCTGCGAAGCCCATGAAATCGTCGCACGTTCGCTGGATATCGCCACCGGAGAAGTCATTTTGCAGCCCGCCGCCAAGGCGGATGAGCTGGTTTTCGATGGTCACACTCTGCGGGCCATTTATGGCCCGCGTTGGCGCTTGTTGTTGATCGGCGCCGGGCAGTTGTCCCGGTATGTCGCCGAAATGGCGCGGCTGTTGGATTTCGAAGTACTGATATGCGATCCGCGCAGCGAGTTCGTCTACGGCTGGGAGGAGCAGCACGGTCGATTCGTCTCGGGCATGCCTGATGAGGCGGTGGTGAACATCCAGACCGACGAGCGCACGGCCATCGTCGCACTGACTCACGACCCCCGCCTGGATGACATGGCCCTGCTGACAGCGCTCGACTCCCGGGCTTTTTATGTCGGCGCACTCGGTTCGCGGGTCAACAGCCAGAAGCGCCGGGACAACCTGGCTCAGCTCGGCCTGTCGCAACAGGCCATCGAGCGGCTGCATGGCCCGGTCGGCTTGCACATCGGCAGCCACAACCCGGCGGAAATCGCCTTGTCGCTGATGGCTGAGATCGTGGCAATCAAGAATGGTGTCGAGCTCAAGCAAAAGAAATCGCTGCGGGAGGGTGTATGAGTCAATCCATCGGGGTGATCGTGTTGGCGGCGGGGCAGGGCAGTCGGTTTCGCCAGGTCGCGGGCGACGACAAGGACAAGCTGCTGGCTGATTGCATGGGGCGTGATGGCGCGGTTCGATCCGTTATCGAACACGTCCTGGTGAATCTGCCTCCCACCTTGGATAAGCGCTTTTTGGTGACCACGGCAGATCGACCGCAAGTGATCCGCATGGCCAAGGCCTATGGCTATGAGATCGTCCTGATCGAATCGACCGGGATGGGCGATAGCATTGCGGCCGGGGTCTCGGCGAGTGCGCAGCTTGATGGTTGGCTGATGGTGCTGGGGGACATGCCATTCATCCTGCCGTCGAGCATTGAACACGTTGTGGCTCAGATGGGCGATGACTGTATCAGCGTGCCGGTACAGGACGGGGAATACGGGCATCCGGTGGGCTTTGGGCGCCGTTTTGGCCCGGGGTTGATGACGTTATCAGGCGATCGCGGCGCCAAGGCGTTGTTTGCCCAGGGGCGGGTGGTTGAGGTGAAGGTGGATGATTCTGGTGTGTTGTGGGATGTGGATGTGCCTGAAAAGCTGAACTTCAAATAATCATAGATCCCCTGTAGGAGCGAGCGGGCGACGATCCGACTTGCCCGCGAAGAACGATAACGCGGTCGGCCTGATGGACCGCAGTGTCTCCTTCGCGGGCAAGTCGGATCGCCGCCCGCTCGCTCCTACAGGGGGAACGGTGTGATTGTTTCGGACATAAAAAAGCCCCGCCCGGGATCACCGGGCGAGGCTTTTCACTTGCCGAGGGAATCAGACGAGGGGTTTAGGCTCGTGCTCTTTTTCCTGGGCTTTCTCGTGTTGCTCAACCGCTTCCTGAACGGAGCGAGGTGCTTCGGCAATCACCGACTCAACCGGCTCGGCAGCGACAGCTGCTTCAGCCTGAGCCGCAGCGGCCGCCAGTTCGGCTTCCTTCTGCAGGCGCTCTTCTTCACGCTTGCGGCGACGCACTTCACGTGGGTCGTTCGGTGCGCGGCCACTTGGCGTCAGGGCGCTGACAGGCGCGGCTTCAACCACCGGAGCAGGTTCTTCGGCAACTACCGGCGCTTTAACTACCGGAGCAGGCACTTCGGCAACCACCGGCGCTTCAACCACTGGAGCAGGCTCGGCAGCGGCAACCACTGGCTCGGAGACCATCGCTTGTTCCACTTCAGCTTCAGCAACCGGCGCTGGAGCAGGGGTTTCGGCTACGGCTGGCTCGGCAACCCAGTTGAACGCCGTTTGCTCTTCGCGAACTTCACGAACAGTTTCAGTCACGGTTTCAGCTACGGTTTCGCTAACCGGTTCTGCAACCACGACTGGCTCAGCGACAGCTTCAACCACTGGCTGGGCTTCTGGAGCGGCTGCCACTTCGATTTCCGGCGCTGCAGTGGCTTCGACCGGAGTCGTCGCTTCCACGACTGGCGCTTCGACAGGAGCCGTTTCCAGCGTAGCGGCGGTGGCGCGTTCGGCTTGCTCGTTGGCCTGTGCTTCGGCCGGAGCGCTGATCACGCTGCTGGCAACGGCTGCGGTAACAGCCAGGCCAGCGGCCAGGTCAGCAGTGCTTGGCGCTTCATTGTTATCGCCGGCTTCGGACTCATCCGAACCTTCGATCACGTTGCCGTTGGCATCACGCTGACGCTCGCGACGGTTGCTGCGACGACGCTGGCCACGGGAGCGGCGGCGTGGACGATCGCCTTCGGCGCCTTCCTGACCCTCTTCCTGCAGTTGCTCTTCGTTCCCGGTCAGCTCTTCTTCGGCTACGGCAGCGGCTTGTTCGGCACGTGGTTGACGTTCTTCACGCGGTGGGCGTGGAGCGCGTTCTTCGCGTGGCGGACGGGCCGGGCGTTCTTCAGTGGTAGCGGCAGCGACAGCAGCGGCAGGAGCAGCGGCAGGCGCGACGGCGTCGAGAGGCTCGCGCAGTTCACGCACACGCTCTTCACGCTCGCCACGTGGCTTGCGATCTTCGCGTGGGGCGCGTGGAGCACGTTCTTCACGAGGCGCGCGTGGTGCGCGTTCTTCACGAGGGGCACGTTCTTCGCGGGCTACGACCGGCGTTTCTTCACGGGTTTCGCGAGGCTCGCGGACTTCGCGCGGCTGGCGCTCTTCGCGTGGGGCGCGTTCCTCACGGGGGGCGCGCTCTTCACGAGGCTTGCGTTCTTCATCGCGGCGACCGGTACGGGTGCGGCTCTGCTGGCGACCGTTGCGACGTTCTTCGTTGCTGCGTGCTGGACGCTCAGGGGCAGCCGGTTTCTCGACCACGGCCGGAGCGACAGGCTCTTCCTTGCCGGCGAACAGGCTGACCAGCGACTTCACCAGGCCTTTGAACAGGCTTGGCTCTGGTACCGCGACTGGTGCGGCAACCGGAGCGGCGACGACTTCGGTCGGAACCGGAGCGTTGGCGCGGGCGGGAGCCGTCTTGACCGCGGCTTCCTGGCGAACCAGGGTGCGGGTCGCGGCAGCAGGCTGCACTTCTTCCACTTCGGCAGCGGCAGCAGCGATTTCGTAGCTGGACTGGTTGATCGCCGCTTCCGGGCTGTCATCACGCAGGCGCTGCACTTCGAAGTGCGGCGTTTCGAGGTGATCGTTCGGCAGGATGACGATGCGGGCACGGGTGCGCAGTTCGATCTTGGTGATCGAGTTGCGTTTTTCGTTGAGCAGGAACGCGGCCACCGGGATCGGCACTTGGGCACGAACTTCGGCGGTACGGTCTTTCAGGGCTTCTTCTTCGATCAGGCGCAGGATCGCCAGGGACAGCGATTCAACGTCACGGATGATGCCGGTGCCGTTGCAGCGCGGGCAAACGATGCCGCTGCTTTCGCCCAGGGATGGACGCAGGCGCTGACGGGACATTTCCAGCAGGCCGAAGCGCGAGATGCGACCGACTTGCACGCGAGCGCGGTCGGCTTCCAGGCATTCGCGGACTTTTTCTTCCACGGCGCGCTGGTTCTTGGCAGGGGTCATGTCGATGAAGTCGATGACGATCAGGCCGCCGATGTCGCGCAGGCGCAACTGACGGGCGATTTCTTCGGCGGCTTCAAGGTTGGTCTGCAGCGCGGTTTCTTCGATGTCGCTGCCTTTGGTGGCGCGCGCCGAGTTGATGTCGATGGACACCAGGGCTTCGGTCGGATCGATCACGATGGAGCCGCCGGAAGGCAGTTCGACGACGCGCTGGAAAGCGGTTTCGATCTGGCTTTCGATCTGGAAGCGGTTGAACAGCGGTACGCTGTCTTCGTACAGCTTGATCTTGCTGGCGTACTGCGGCATCACCTGGCGGATGAAGGTCAGGGCTTCGTCCTGGGCTTCAACGCTGTCGATCAGCACTTCGCCGATGTCCTGGCGCAGGTAATCGCGGATCGCGCGGATGATCACGTTGCTTTCCTGGTAGATCAGGAAAGGCGCGGAACGATCCAGCGAGGCTTCTTTGATGGCGGTCCACAGTTGCAGCAGGTAGTCGAGGTCCCACTGCATTTCTTCGCTGCTGCGGCCCAGGCCGGCAGTGCGCACGATCAGGCCCATGTCGGCTGGTGCGACCAGACCGTTCAGCGCTTCACGCAGTTCGTTGCGCTCTTCACCTTCGATGCGACGGGAAATACCGCCGGCACGCGGGTTGTTCGGCATCAGGACCAGGTAACGACCGGCCAGGCTGATGAAGGTGGTCAGGGCTGCGCCCTTGTTGCCACGCTCTTCTTTTTCGACCTGGACGATGACTTCCTGGCCTTCGCTCAGGACGTCCTTGATGTTGACGCGGCCTTCAGGGGTTTTCTTGAAGTATTCGCGGGAGATTTCTTTGAGGGGCAGGAAGCCGTGGCGCTCAGAGCCGAAATCGACAAAGGCAGCCTCCAGGCTTGGTTCGATGCGAGTAATCCGGCCTTTATAGATGTTGGCCTTCTTCTGCTCGCGTGCACCGGATTCGATGTCCAGGTCGTAGAGGCGCTGGCCATCTACCAGTGCAACACGCAACTCTTCGGGTTGAGTTGCGTTAATCAGCATTCTTTTCATGTAGTACCGTCGGTTTCCGGGCTGCCGGAAACGGCGTTCGGCACACACGACTTCTCATGGTCGGTGTCAGGTGCGTCGGGAGTGGTTGGCCATTCCCGTGTCCAGCGATGTCCGGCCAATGTGGGCCTTTGTCGCGACGTACGCGTCCTGCTTGCTGTGGCTACTTAAGCACTCAGTCAGGAGGAGGAATCAACCGGCGGCTGTGGACGAGATGAAGCGTCTTGATAAAGCCTATTGCTACACAGGCCAGCGGTTGTGCATCTCCACCCTACACGTATCCCTGATAATTCGGGTGCTGCCGCGCGCAGAATCCGCAGCGGGTTGGCATTTACCGTGAGCTCCGAAAGGGGAGGTCACGCATCATGGCTAATTTAGGCGTTGTTTCCGAAGCCTTTCGCTCGGGGTCATCCGCAGCTGACTGCACTTTGTGAACTGGCCATGAATATTGGCTCGAAAAGCGAGTGGAAACTCTGCTTCGCGGTTTGATTCAGGCCTCATGTCACCTGCGCTTGTTACAGTTGCAAACTCCACCGTTACGTAGCGAAAGCCCCGTAGGACGGCCTCGCGTCCTGGTGAATTGCGTTGGTCAGGGCCGGTTTTTGACCGTTGGTCCGCTGGCCAGGCCGCTTTTGGCGGCGTTCGCGACTATAGCAGCAATGATTAAGTGCTTCAATTCCATAAAAAATTGTTATCATCCGCGCCATGACGACGACTACCCCCCCGACTCCAGGCGTACAACTGCTTGAGGTCTCGCCGGAATATGCCGGCCAACGTATTGATAACTTCCTTCTCGCTCGGCTCAAAGGCGTGCCCAAGACCTTGATTTACCGCATTTTGCGCAAAGGCGAAGTGCGAGTGAACAAGGGCCGGATCAAGCCCGAATACAAGCTGCAGGCGGGCGATATCGTGCGCGTGCCGCCGGTTCGCGTGCCTGAGCGCGACGAGCCGGTACCGCTGGCCCAGGGGCTGTTGCAGCGCCTGGAAGCCTCGATTGTCTTCGAAGACAAGGCCCTGATTGTGATCAACAAGCCCGCCGGCATTGCGGTGCATGGTGGTAGCGGCCTGACTTTCGGGGTGATCGAAGCCTTTCGTCAGTTGCGCCCCGATTGCAAGGAACTGGAACTGGTTCACCGTCTCGACCGTGACACGTCCGGCCTGTTGATGATCGCCAAGAAGCGCAGCATGTTGCGCCACTTGCACACCGCGTTACGCGGTGATGGCGTCGACAAGCGCTACATGGCGCTGGTGCGCGGTAATTGGGCGAGCTCGATCAAGCAAGTCCGCGCGCCGCTGGGCAAGAGCAACCTGCGCTCCGGCGAGCGCATGGTCGAGGTCGACGAGGAGGAGGGCAAGGAGTCCGTGACCGTGTTCAAGGTCCTGCGCCGCTTCGGCGACTTTGCCACCCTGATCGAAGCCAAGCCGATTACCGGCCGGACTCACCAGATCCGCGTGCATACCTTGCACGCCGGGCATTGCATCGCTGGCGACACCAAGTATGGCGAGGAAGGTTTCAGCAAGGAAATCCGCGATCTGGGCGGCAAGCGCCTGTTCCTGCATGCCTACATGCTGACCGTGCCGCTGCCGGATGGTGGCGAACTGAAGTTGCAGGCGCCTGTCGACGAAATGTGGGCTAAAACCGTGGAGCGCCTGAGTGCACCCATCTGATTACAAGCTGCTGATTTTCGATTGGGACGGCACGCTGGCCGATTCCATTGGCCGGATTGTCGAGGCGATGCACGTGGCGTCGCAGCGCTCCGGGTTTGAGCAGTGCGATGACTTTGCCGTCAAGGGCATCATCGGCCTGGGGCTGCCGGAGGCGATTCGGACCCTGTATCCCGACATCGGCGATGCCGAGCTGGTAGCCTTTCGTCAGCACTACGCCGACCACTATATCGCTTCGGAAGCACAGCCTTCGCCCTTGTTCGAGGGCGTGGTCGAGTCCCTCGAGGCGTTTCGTGCCGAGGGCTATCATCTGGCCGTGGCCACGGGCAAGGCTCGTCGCGGGCTGGATCGGGTGCTGAAGTCTCACGGTTGGGAAGATTACTTCGATATCACCCGGGCCGCCGACGAGACGGCCAGCAAGCCCCATCCGTTGATGCTTGAGCAGATACTTGCCCATTGTGATGTGCGTGCGGATCAGGCCCTGATGGTTGGCGACTCGTCCTTCGATTTACAGATGGCACGCAACGCGGGCATGGATTCGGTGGCGGTCAGCTACGGCGCGCAATCGATCGAAGCGCTGAAGCTGTTCGAGCCGCGACTGGCCATCGATCGTTTTTCACAATTGCATGCCTGGCTGAGTCAGCGGGCCTAATACGTTATTGCTGGGGTAGATGGCATGGCCGACAAATGGAAAGCGCCCGCCAAGGCGAGCGCAGAGAGCGGTGACGAAAAAAGCTGGAAGCTGCTGGAAAAGACCCTGCTGGCCGGTGTGCAGGAGCAGCGTCGCTCACGGCGCTGGGGGATTTTCTTCAAGTTGCTGACCTTCGTGTACCTGTTCGTCGCGTTGGCGCTGTTCACGCCACTGATGGACATTGAGAAGGCCGCTACCCGCAGTGGCAACTACACCGCGTTGATCGACGTTAACGGCATGATCGCCGACAAGGAGCCGGCCAGTGCCGACAACATCGTCGGTAGCCTGCGGGCTGCCTTCGAAGACGAAAAGGTCAAGGGCGTCATCCTGCGCATCAATAGCCCGGGCGGCAGTCCGGTGCAGTCAGGGTATGTCTATGACGAGATCCGCCGACTGCGTGGCCTGCATCCGGATACCAAGCTTTACGCGGTAATTTCCGATCTCGGCGCTTCCGGTGCGTATTACATCGCCAGTGCGGCGGACCAGATCTATGCCGACAAGGCGAGCCTGGTGGGTTCCATCGGGGTGACGGCGGCCGGGTACGGGTTTGTCGGTACCATGGAGAAGCTGGGTGTGGAGCGTCGCACCTACACCTCGGGCGAACACAAATCCTTCCTCGATCCGTTCCAGCCGCAGAAGCCTGAAGAAACGGCGTTCTGGCAGGGCGTGCTCGATACCACGCATAAACAGTTCATCAATAGCGTCAAGCAGGGTCGTGGCGATCGGCTGAAGGACAAGGAGCATCCGGAGCTGTTCTCCGGGCTGGTCTGGTCGGGTGAGCAGGCGCTGCCGCTGGGCCTGGTCGATGGCCTGGGTAATGCCAGTTATGTTGCGCGGGATGTGATCGGCGAAAAAGAGCTGGTGGATTTCACCGTTCAGGAATCGCCGTTCGATCGCTTCTCGAAAAAGCTCGGCGCCAGCGTGGCTGAGCATCTGGCGATGTGGATGGGGTTTAACGGTCCGTCGTTGCGCTGATTTTTCCATTGTGCAAAAAACCGGCTTCGGCCGGTTTTTTCACGTCAGGGGATTTGCACGCCTTCGGCCAGCAACATATCCACCAGGCGAATCAGCGGCAAACCGACAAGGCTGGTGGCATCGGGGCCCTCGGTGCTCTGAAACAGGCTCACCCCCAGTCCCTCGGCCTTGAAGCTGCCAGCGCAGTCGTAGGGTTGTTCGGCGCGCAGGTAGCGTTCGATGCGTTCGCTGTCGAGTGTGCGCATGTGCACTGTGAAAGGTACGCAGTCGACCTGGCAGTGGCCGGTCTGGCTGTTTAGCAGGGCAAGGCCAGTCAGGAACGTCACGCTGGCGCCGCTTGCGGCCAGCAGTTGTTCGCGGGCTTTCTCGAAGGTGTGGGGCTTGCCGATGATCCGTTCGCCCAGCACCGCGACCTGGTCGGAACCGATAATCAGATGAGCGGTATGACTGGCCGCCAGGGCGCGCGCTTTCTCTTCGGCGAGGCGTTTGACCAGCTCGATGGCGGATTCGCCAGGGCGATGGCTTTCGTCGATGTCCGGCGAGCTGCAGCTGAATGGCAGCTGCAGGCGGGCCAGCAAATCCCGGCGATAGACCGAGCTTGAAGCGAGTAATAAAGGCAGCATGCGCAACTCCAAATGGCAGGCGAGAATTCTAGCGGGGCTTCCAAGTGACGGATAGGGCTGAATTTCCTTTGACATGGGCGGGTGCATCCCTATAATGCTGCGCCTATGTTGAATGACCCGATTCCACCTCACGTTGACCCGCGCAAATTGGCTGATCGTGGCACCACCCTCCAAGGTGAAATGCTGCTGGCCGATTTGAAGAGACTCTGCGACCCGCTTTCCGACAATGTCGGTACGGTGCAGGCTAAATTCGTTTTTGAACGAGATGAACGTAAATCTGTGGTCATCCACAGCTTTATCGACACTGAAGTCAAAATGGTTTGCCAGCGTTGTCTTGAGCTGGTCACCCTGCCGATCCATAGCGAATGCAGTTACGCTGTGGTGAAGGAGGGTGCGAATACCCAGTCGTTACCGAAAGGTTATGACGTGCTGGAACTGGGCGAAGATCCTTTGGATCTGCAGTCACTGATCGAGGAGGAGCTTCTGCTCGCCTTGCCCATTGTGCCTGCTCATCATCCGGAAGAATGCCAGCAGCCGGCGGGAGCAGATGAGCCCGAACCGAGCGAGGACGAGGTAACGCGGTCCAACCCGTTCAGTGTATTGGCGCAGTTAAAGCGTGACCCAAACGTTTAGGAGTTAATCAATTATGGCTGTTCAGCAGAACAAAAAATCCCGCTCTGCCCGTGACATGCGCCGTTCGCACGACGCTCTCGAGGCTAGCACCCTGTCTGTAGAAAAAACCACCGGTGAAGTTCACCTGCGTCACCACGTATCGCCAGAAGGCGTATACCGTGGCCGTAAAGTGATCGACAAGGGCGCTGACGAGTAATCACTTGTCCGCTCAAGTCATCGCGATTGACGCAATGGGCGGGGACTTCGGTCCCCGCAGCATTGTCCAGGCCAGTATTGCTTGCCTGTCTGCTACGCCCTCGCTGCACCTGACCCTCGTCGGTCAACCCTCCCTCCTTGAAGAATTGATCGCTGGCCATTCGGCTGTGGATCGCGCGCGCCTGTCGATTGCTCCGGCGTCCGAAGTCATCACCATGGACGAAAAACCTGCCCAGGCCCTGCGCGGAAAGCCCGATTCGTCGATGCGCGTGGCGCTTGAATTGCTGCGCGATGGCAAGGTCCAGGCCTGTGTCAGTGCCGGTAATACCGGGGCGCTGATGGCATTGTCGCGATTTGTCCTCAAGACCTTGCCTGGCATTGATCGACCAGCCATGGTGGCGGCGATCCCGACGCAGAAAGGTTACTGCCAGTTGCTCGACCTGGGCGCCAATGTCGATTGCAGCGCCGAGCATCTGTTGCAGTTTGCGGTGATGGGTTCGGTCGCTGCAGAAACCCTGGGCATCGTGCGTCCGCGCGTGGCATTGCTGAACATCGGCACCGAGGACATCAAGGGCAATCAGCAGGTCAAGCTCGCTGCAACCTTGCTGCAAACTGCCCGTGGCATCAATTACATAGGTTTTGTCGAGGGCGACGGGTTGTACCGTGGCGAAGCGGACGTCGTGGTGTGCGATGGTTTTGTCGGCAACATCCTGCTCAAGTCCAGCGAGGGCTTGGCCACCATGATTGCCGGGCGTATCGAGGCGTTGTTCCAGAAAAACCTGCCGTCGCGCATGGTCGGAGCCTTGGCCTTGCCGCTGATGAAGCGCCTGAAGGCCGACCTGGCACCGGCGCGACATAATGGCGCGAGCTTTCTCGGTTTGCAGGGGATTGTCGTAAAGAGTCACGGTTCTGCAGGGGTCCAGGGCTTTCAAAGTGCCATTTCCCGTGCTCTGATCGAGATTCAGGAAAACCTGCCGGAACGCATCCACGGTCGTCTGGAGGATTTGTTGCTTTAGGCGTTTTCGTCGGACAATGCTTAAATGTGACCGCTTGGTTCAAATGGCCATCCAACTCTCAGTTTCTTGCGTCCCCCTGAGCGGGACGTCAATTCTCCGACGACAAGATCATTAGGGGCTTGTTACATGTCTGCTTCCCTCGCATTCGTCTTTCCGGGACAGGGTTCGCAGTCCCTCGGCATGCTGGCCGAGTTGGGCGCGCAACACCCGGTCGTCCTCGACACGTTCAAAGAAGCTTCCGATGCCCTGGGTTACGACCTGTGGGCGCTGACCCAGCAAGGGCCGGAAGAACAACTCAACCAGACCGATAAAACCCAACCGGCGATTCTGACCGCTTCGATCGCCCTGTGGCGTCTGTGGCTGGCTGAAGGCGGCGCGCGCCCGGCTTATGTGGCCGGTCACAGCCTGGGTGAATACAGTGCCCTGGTGGCGGCTGGCAGCTTGAGCCTGGCGGACGCGGTAAAGCTCGTCGAGCGCCGTGGCCAACTGATGCAGGAAGCCGTGCCGGCCGGGCAGGGCGGCATGGCTGCCATCCTCGGCCTGGAAGACGCCGACGTACTGGCTGCCTGTGCCGAAGCGGCACAAGGCGAAGTGGTCAGCGCGGTCAACTTCAACTCCCCGGGGCAAGTGGTCATTGCCGGTGCCAAGGCGGCGGTCGAGCGTGCCATCGAAGGCTGCAAGGCACGTGGCGCCAAGCGCGCGATGCCGTTGCCGGTCAGCGTGCCGTCGCACTGCGAACTGATGCGCCCGGCGGCCGAGCGTTTCGCCGAATCGATCGCCGCGATCGATTGGCAGGCTCCACAGATCCCGGTGGTACAGAACGTCAGTGCCCAGGTGCCGGCGGATCTGGAAACCCTCAAGCGTGATCTGCTCGAGCAACTGTACAAGCCAGTACGCTGGGTAGAATCCGTGCAGACCCTGGCCGCCAAAGGCGCGACCAATCTGGTGGAATGCGGCCCGGGCAAAGTACTGGCCGGTCTGAACAAGCGTTGCGCCGAAGGCGTATCGACTTCCAATCTCAATACCCCAGACGCTTTCGCTGCCGCCCGTGCAGCGCTAGCCTGAATCAGGAGAAGCTTGCATGAGTCTGCAAGGTAAAGTTGCACTGGTCACCGGTGCGAGCCGCGGTATCGGCCAGGCCATCGCCCTGGAACTGGGTCGTCAGGGCGCCATCGTTGTGGGCACCGCGACCACAGCTTCGGGTGCCGAGCGCATTGCCGCCACCCTGAAGGAAAACGGCATCCAGGGCACCGGCCTTGAGCTCAATGTCACCAGCGACGAATCCGTTACCGAGGTGCTGAAGAACATTCAGGCGCAGTTCGGTGCGCCGGCGATCCTGGTCAACAATGCCGGCATCACCCGCGATAACCTGATGATGCGCATGAAAGACGACGAGTGGCATGACGTGGTCGATACCAACCTGACCAGTCTGTTCCGCCTGTCCAAGGGTGTTTTGCGCGGTATGACCAAGGCCCGTTGGGGACGAATTATCAGTATTGGCTCGGTTGTGGGTGCCATGGGCAACGCAGGCCAAGTAAACTACGCTGCCGCCAAGGCCGGCCTGGAAGGTTTCAGCCGCTCACTGGCGCGTGAAGTCGGTTCGCGTTCGATTACGGTAAACTCGGTGACCCCAGGGTTCATCGACACCGATATGACCCGCGAACTGCCCGAGGCACAGCGTGAAGCCTTGCAGACGCAGATTCCGCTGGGTCGTCTGGGGCAAGCTCAAGAGATCGCGTCTGTGGTCGCTTTTCTTGCGTCGGACGGTGCGGCTTACGTTACTGGGGCTACAATCCCGGTGAACGGCGGGATGTACATGAGTTAAATGTGACGGATCGTTTCAAAAAAATGTCATACGAGCTGTCTAAAATCCGTTATAAAGCTGCAATCTATTTATAGGCAGAGGGTCGCCGGGTTTGAGGAGTGAAGCTTTCAGTTGAAAAGCTGAAAAGTCTTTCTATACACTTACCCACTGGCCAGCTGCCTGAATTTGTCCATTAGGAGTGAAAACAAGGTATGAGCACCATCGAAGAGCGCGTCAAGAAAATCGTTGCCGAGCAACTGGGCGTTAAAGAAGAAGAAGTGGTCAACACTGCTTCCTTCGTTGAAGACCTGGGTGCTGACTCCCTTGACACCGTTGAGCTGGTGATGGCTCTGGAAGAGGAATTCGAGACCGAAATCCCTGACGAAGAAGCTGAGAAGATCACTACTGTACAAGCTGCAATCGACTACGTTACTGCCCACCAGGCGTAATAGTTTGTAATCGTTGCTCGCTGTCATGGAAAAACCGCACTGCCATCATGGCGTGCGGTTTTTTCTTTAGGCCTGATGCAAAGTCGTCATTTGAAAAAAAGGAGAGTGCTGTGTCGCGTAGACGCGTCGTAGTCACCGGTATGGGTATGTTGTCGCCACTGGGCACGGATGTGCCGAGCAGCTGGCAGGGCATTCTGGCTGGCCGCAGTGGCATTGGTCTGATCGAACACACCGACCTTTCTGCCTATTCCACCCGTTTTGGCGGCTCGGTAAAGGACTTCAAAGTCGAGGAATACCTGTCGGTCAAGGAAGCCCGCAAGCTCGACCTGTTCATTCAGTACGGTCTGGCCGCAGGTTTTCAGGCAGTGCGCAATGCCGGTCTGGAAGTGACCGATGCCAACCGTGAGCGCATCGGCGTGGCCATGGGTTCGGGTATCGGTGGGCTGACCAACATCGAAGAAACCAGCCGCACCTTGCATGAGACCGGTCCGCGACGGATTTCTCCGTTCTTCGTGCCTGGCTCGATCATCAATATGATTTCCGGTTTCCTGTCCATCCACCTGGGGGCACAGGGGCCTAACTATGCCATCGCCACGGCGTGTACCACCGGTACGCACTGCATTGGCATGGCTGCTCGCAACATCATGTACGACGAAGCTGACGTGATGATCGCCGGCGGCGCCGAAATGGCCGCCTGCGGCCTGGGCATGGGCGGTTTCGGTGCTTCCCGCGCCCTGTCGACCCGCAACGACGAGCCAACCCGCGCCAGCCGTCCATGGGACAAGGGCCGTGATGGCTTCGTATTGTCCAATGGCGCCGGTGCGCTGGTGCTCGAAGAGCTGGAACACGCCAAGGCCCGTGGCGCGACCATCTATGCCGAGCTGATCGGTTTCGGCACCAGTGGCGATGCCTACCACATGACTTCGCCGCCAGCTGATGGCGCGGGGGCTGCACGCTGCATCACCAATGCGCTGCGAGACGCCAAGATCAATGGCGATCAAGTGCAGTACATCAATGCCCACGGCACCTCGACGCCGGCTGGCGACCTCGCTGAAGTCAATGCGATCAAGTCGGTGTTTGGCGAGCACGCCTACAACCTGGCCGTCAGTTCGACCAAGTCGATGACCGGGCACTTGCTGGGCGCGGCGGGCGCGGTCGAAGCCATCTTCAGCGTGCTGGCGATCAACAGCCAGGTGGCGCCACCGACCATCAACCTCGATGAGCCGGACGAAGGTTGCGACCTCGACTTCGTGCCGCACACCGCGCGCAACATGGATATCGATGTGGTCGTGTCCAACTCCTTCGGTTTTGGCGGCACCAACGGCTCGCTGGTGTTCCGCCGGTTCGCAGGCTGATGGACAGCTGGGTCGACGGTCAGCCGGCTGACGCATTGTCGCTGAAGGATCGCGGCCTGGCCTACGGCGACGGTCTGTTCGAGACCATCGCCGTGCATGATGGCTTTCCGGTGCTACTGGACCGTCATCTGGTGCGCCTCGCCAGGGGCTGCCGACGGTTGGCAATCAATCTGGACCAGGCTGTCGTGGTCGCGGAATTGTTGACCTATGCCGAGCAACTGAACGAAGGCGTGCTCAAGCTGATCGTTACCCGCGGCGACGGCCAGCGTGGCTACGCTTTCGATCCTTCGGCCCAGGCCCGTCGTATCCTGTCGGGTAATCCTCCTGCGGTTTACCCGGATGCCCATGCAGAGCAGGGCATTCGCCTGTTCCCGTGCACCACCCGACTGTCCTTCCAGCCCTTGCTCGCAGGTCTCAAGCACCTGAACCGTCTCGAGCAGGTGTTGGCGCGCGCCGAATGGCAGGACACCGATCATGCCGAAGGCTTGATGCTCGATCAGGCCGGTCGCGTGATCGAGGGCGTGTTCAGCAACCTGTTCCTGGTGCATGACGGCGTGTTGATCACCGCGGATTTGACCTACTGCGGTGTAGAAGGTGTGATGCGTGCCGAGTTGTTGTCCCAGGCCGAATCCTTGGGCATACCCCTGCAAATCACCGATATCACGCTCGAGCAGCTGCAGGGCGCTGACGAAGTGTTTGTCTGCAATAGCGTGTATGGCGTTTGGCCGGTGCGCGCCTATGCCGCACTGAGCTGGCCGGTTGGGCCGCTCACCCGTAAACTCCAAACCATTGCCCGCGCGCTACTGGATGCTTGATACGTGAGACGTAAATTCTTGCTGCTGCTGGAAACCGGACTGGTTCTGGCGGGGCTGATGTTAGGTGCTTCTGCCTGGAAAATTCATTCGGCACTGGTGCAACCGCTGAATATCACGCAGGAAGAACTGCTGGAGGTGCCAAAGGGCACCACTCCGAACCGCACCTTCCTGCGGATGGAAGCCGACGGCGTCATCAAGGACGCTTTCTGGCTGCGCGTCTATTGGCGCTTCAACTTACCCAAACAGCCATTGCACAGCGGTGAGTACCGCATGACGCCCGGCATGACCGTCGAAGGTCTGATCGACCTGTGGAAGCGCGGGGAAATGGTGCAATACAGCCTGACCCTGGTCGAAGGCTGGAATTTCCACCAGGTCCGCGCGGCCTTGGCCAAGGAAGAAAAGCTCGAGCAAACCCTGAGCGGCCTGAGTGACAGCCAGGTCATGGACAAGCTCGGCCATAGCGGGATTTTCCCCGAGGGGCGATTCTTTCCCGATACCTACCGCTTCGTGCGCGGCATGACCGACACCGAATTGCTGAAAACCGCTTACCAGCGCCTCGACGAAGTGCTGGCCAAGGAGTGGAACCAGCGTGCGGCCGACCTGCCTTACTCCGGGCCCTATCAAGCGCTGATCATGGCCTCGCTGGTGGAGAAGGAAACCGGCGTGCCACAGGAGCGTGGGCAGATTGCCGGCGTGTTCGTGCGTCGCATGGAAATCGGCATGCTGTTGCAAACGGACCCGACGGTGATCTATGGCCTGGGTGACCGTTACAATGGCAAGTTGACTCGCGCCCATCTCAAGGAAGCGAACCCTTACAACACCTATATGATTTCCGGTTTGCCGCCGACCCCGATTGCCATGGTCGGCCGCGAAGCCATCCACGCGGCGCTCAATCCGGTGGAGGGCACCAGCCTCTACTTCGTGGCGCGCGGTGACGGCAGCCATGTGTTCTCCGATGATCTGGACGCGCACAACAATGCCGTGCGAGAGTTCCAGCTCAAGCGCCGCGCCGATTACCGCTCCAGCCCGGCGCCAGTGAGCACGCCCGAGACGCCGGATACCCAGGCGACGCCGACCGAGGCACTGCCAACGGAGGTGCCGCAATCCGAGGTTGCGCCAACCGAAACGACGCAACCGCAGGCTCCCGAGGCCCAGCCCCCCGTCCCGGCGGCTTCGCCCGATACCGCGCCCGAGGCTGCACCTGCAGAGCCAGCGCAAGAGTCCGTGCCTGAGCCTGCTGCCACACCGGAGCCGCAACCGAACTCAACAACGCCGCAAAGCCCGCAATGAATCTGACTAAGGACTGCCTGTGACTGGCTTGTTTATTACGCTGGAAGGCCCGGAAGGCGCCGGCAAGAGCACCAATCGCGAATACCTGGCCGAGCGCCTGCGCGCAGCCGGTATCGAGGTGCTGCTGACCCGCGAACCTGGCGGCACGCCGCTGGCTGAACGCATCCGGGACGTGCTGTTGGCGCCGGTCGATGAAGCCATGAACCCGGACACCGAGTTGTTGCTGGTGTTCGCCGCGCGCGCCCAGCACCTGGCCGAAGTCATTCGCCCGGCGCTGGCCCGTGGTGCCGTGGTGTTGTGTGATCGTTTCACCGATTCGACCTACGCCTACCAGGGCGGCGGCCGCGGTTTGTCACTGGAGCGCATTGCAACGCTGGAAGCTTTTGTCCAGGGTGACCTGCGCCCCGACCTGACGTTGATTTTCGACCTGCCGGTGGAAGTCGGCCTGGCGCGCGCCAGTGCCCGTGGGCGCCTGGATCGCTTTGAGCTGGAAGGCCGGACCTTTTTCGATGCCGTGCGCAGTGCTTTCCTCCAGCGAGCGGCAGCGCAGCCTGCGCGTTACGTGTTGATCGACGCCGCGCAGCCTTTGGCGCAGGTTCAGCAATCCCTGGATACACTGCTGCCACGTCTGCTGGAGTTGAGCCGTGGCTGAAGCCTATCCATGGCAGGACAGTCTCTGGCAGCAACTGGCGGGTCGTGCGCAACACGCCCATGCCTATTTGCTGCATGGGCCGGCCGGGATCGGCAAGCGGGCCCTGGCCGAGCGCCTGATGGCCAGCCTGCTGTGCCAGCGTCCGACCGCCCAGGGCGCGTGTGGCGAATGCAAGTCGTGCCTGTTGCTCAAGGCCGGCAGTCATCCCGATAACTACATCCTGGAGCCGGAAGAAGCCGACAAGGCCATCAAGGTCGACCAGGTGCGCGACCTGGTCAGTTTCGTGGTGCAGACCGCGCAACTGGGTGGACGCAAAGTGGTGCTGATCGAGCCGGTCGAGTCGATGAACATCAACGCCGCCAACGCCTTGCTCAAAAGCCTCGAAGAGCCGTCTGGCGACACCGTGTTGCTGTTGGTGAGCCACCAGCCCAGCCGCCTGTTGCCGACCATCAAGAGTCGCTGTGTGCAGCAGGCCTGTCCGCTGCCGGGCGAGGCCATGAGCCTGGACTGGCTGGCCAGGGCCTTGCCGGACTGTTCGCAGGAAGAACGCATCGAGTTGCTGACCCTGGCCGCCGGTTCGCCGTTGGCCGCCGTCAACCTGAACGCCCAGGGCGTGCGCGAGCAGCGCGCGCAAGTGGTCGAAGGGGTGAAGAAGTTGCTCAAGCAGCAACAATCGCCGACACAACTGGCCGAGGGCTGGAATGCGATTCCGTTGTTGCTGCTGTTCGACTGGTTCTGTGATTGGTCGAGCCTGATCCTGCGCTACCAATTAACCCAGGATGAACAAGGGCTGGGGCTGGCGGACATGCGCAAGGTGATCCAGTACCTGGCGCAAAAAACCGCCCAGGACAAAGTCCTGAATATCCAGGACTGGATTCTCGCCCAGCGCCAGAAGGTGTTGAGCAAAGCCAACCTCAACCGGGTGTTGTTGCTGGAGGCGCTGCTGGTGCAATGGGCGACGCTGCCTGCCCAGAGGTGACCGTCGGCGCCTGGATTCCGGGCATCAAGCGTCATTGACGGCGATAATACTGTACGCAGTCGAATCGAAACCCACCCGGCCGGAGCTCTGAAATCCGGCCGTCCCACTCATACGATGTAAGTTGCAGCCCTTTTATGCTCGTAGATTCCCATTGTCACCTTGATCGCCTCGACCTCGCCGCCCATGACGGCTCGCTGGATGCCGCCCTCGATGCGGCCCGGCAGCGTGGGGTAGGGCACTTCCTGTGTATCGGCGTCAGTGCTGATAACGCGGCCGACGTCAAAGCCCTGGCCGAGCGCTATGACGATGTCGATTGTTCGGTCGGCGTGCATCCGCTGGATGTGCAGCCCGGTGCGGCGCCTGCGCTGGACTGGCTGTTGCAAGAGCTCAATCATCCGCGCGTGGTGGCGATCGGCGAAACCGGCCTGGATTATCACTACGAGCCGGAAGCGGCCGAGTTGCAGCAGCAATCTTTCCGTTTGCACCTGCAAGCGGCCCAGCAGACCGGCAAGCCGGTGATCATCCACACCCGGGGCGCGCGCGCCGATACCTTGAACCTGCTGCGTGAGGCCGCTCTGCCCCAGGCGGGCGTGCTGCACTGCTTCACCGAAGACTGGGACATGGCGAAAGCCGCGCTGGACATGGGTTACTACATTTCCCTGTCCGGGATTGTCACATTCCGCAACGCCGACGCGTTGCGCGACGTGGCGAGCAAAGTGCCGGCCGACCGTTTGTTGGTGGAAACCGACTCGCCATACCTCGCGCCGATCCCCTACCGTGGCAAGCCGAACCTGCCGCAGTACGTACGGGAAGTAGCGGAATTTCTGGCAATGTTGCGTGGTGAGCCTTACGAGCGATTTGCCGAGCAGACCACGGCGAATTTCAAGCGCCTGTTCCCGCTGACGCATGTAAAAGGTTAAATCGCAGGCAAAAAAAACCCGGGTTCTGGGGGGTGAATCCGGGTTAAGACCATTAGGAGTAAAACAATGGCACGCGGTCCGTTGGTACCAATATCGGCGTGACACTTGGGGGAGATGCCCCGCCGACAGTTCAAGTATTGATCAGGATTTCGTACCGTCCAGTTTGTAGATCGCGGTTTTTAAACATATTTGGAATACAGGCGCTTCAGAAGAGTTCTCATCAACGGACGATGTGGTGAGAAATCATCAAGAAACACAGATATGGTCGGATGATCCGTGCATTTTTGCGCAATTTAGGCATAATACGCGGCTTCGAATTTTGACCCCTACAGACCTTTTCTTATGCATAAAGAACCTCGTAAGGTCCGTGAGTTTCGTCGCCGCGAGCAAGAAATTCTCGATACCGCGCTCAAGCTGTTCCTCGACCAGGGTGAAGACAGTGTCACCGTCGAGATGATTGCTGATGCTGTCGGTATCGGCAAAGGCACGATCTACAAGCACTTCAAGTCCAAGGCCGAGATCTACCTGCGCCTGATGCTCGACTATGAGCGCGATTTGAACGAGCTGTTGCATTCGGCCGATGTCGACAAGGACAAGGAAGCCCTGTCCCGCGCCTATTTCGAATTCCGCATGCGCGATCCACAGCGGTACCGGTTGTTTGACCGCCTGGAAGAAAAGGTCGTCAAGGGCAACCAGGTGCCGGAGATGGTCGAGGAGCTGCACAAGATCCGCGCCTCGAACTTCGAACGCCTGACCTTGCTCATCAAGGGCCGGATCAGCGAAGGCAAGCTCGAAGATGTGCCGCCTTACTTCCATTACTGCGCTTCCTGGGCGCTGGTGCACGGTGCCGTGGCGCTGTATCACTCGCCGTTCTGGAGCAATGTGCTGGAAGACCAGGAAGGCTTCTTCCAGTTCCTGATGGACATCGGCGTGCGCATGGGCAACAAGCGCAAGCGCGACAGCGATACCCCGAGCAGCTGAGCCATTCAGCCGCCTTATTGCCCGTGATTTCGCTATATGGCGCAGTACCGCAGGAATATACTCAGGCAGAGGGCTTGCTAAAACTTGATTTGTGAGTCAAGTTTTAACGGCCCGAATATTCTTGCGCCGGAGTGATCATGATCGTTGACCGACAAGGCAGGCGTTTTCGCAATTTGCGAGTCAGCCTGACCTCAGCCTGCAATTACGCGTGTACCTATTGCGTGCCTAACGGCAAGCGGCTGGTGGCTGCGCAGGATGAACTGTCGGCCGAAGCCATGGCGCGCGGGGTGGCCTACCTGATCGAAGCGGCGGGTATCGAGCGCTTGCGCATCACCGGTGGCGAACCGCTGGTCAGCCCGAAACTCGAAGCCTTCATGGCCGCCGTCGGCCAGATGGGGCTGCAGGACATCAGCCTGACCACCAATGGCCAGCTGTTGGCGAAGAAGCTGCCGATCCTGGTCGATGCCGGCATTCGGCGCATCAACGTTTCCCTCGATACCCTCGACGCCAGTGCATTCCGCGGCATTGCCCGTGGCGGTGATCTGGCGACCGTGCTGGGCGGCATGGACCAGGCCCGGGCGGCGGGCATGAAGGTCAAGGTCAACATGGTGCCACTGCGCGGCCAGAACCTCGATCAGGTGATGCCGCTGCTCGATTACTGCCTGGAGCGCGGCTATGAGCTGCGCTTCATCGAGTTGATGCGCATGGGCCACCTGGCCAGCGACTCCAATGCCTTCCTGCAGCAGTTTGTCAGCCTGCAACAGCTGCTGAGCCTGATCGGCGAGCGCTATGAATATCTCCAGGCCGATGCGCCTGTCGATGCGACCGCCGTGCGTTATGAAATTCCGGGGTTGGGGCATTTCGGCGTGATCGCCAACGAAAGCGTGCCGTTCTGCCGCACCTGCTCGCGGTTGCGCCTGTCGTCCACTGGCTGGCTGCATGGCTGCCTGTCGTCAAGCAATCGCCACTATGTCGGCGACCTGCTCGATAAGCCGCGTCATCAGGCGTTGCCTGCCTTGCAGCGGTTGCTGGTCAAGGCGTTGGGCGATAAGCAGGAAGTGGCGTTTTCCGGTGGTGCGACGGTCATGAAGATTATCGGCGGCTGATCGGGCCTCATCGCGAGCAGGCTCGCTCCCACAGGTATTGCGGAGCTGGCGCAAAAGCTGCATCCCACGGCCATTCGCCGGTTTTCCGTCACCGGCCCCTGGAGGATAGGATGCGTAGCCTGGTTTTGCTGCTGGCCATTTTGGCGCTCGGTGGCTGCATGAATGTCAGCGACATGGCCGAAGGGACTCGCTACCACATGAGCGACGCCGGCCTGCTGGACCACAGCGACAGCCGCCGGGTGAACAACCTGCGCATTCAGCCGGACTCCTTCGTCTACATTGCCCAGGGTGCCTTTATGCCGCCGGGCAGTGTCGTTTACCCCCGCCCCAATGTGATCGCCGAAGTCGCCTTTGACGGCTTTGTCGAATATTTCCCGATGGTCCGCCGCGCCCGCACTCCGCAAGGCCTTGACCAGGCCATGGGCGAAGCCCGTGCCGTCGGTGCCCATTACCTGCTCTATACCCGTTTCGCCAAGTCCGATGACCGCATCGGCAACTCGGATGAATGGTTGGATCAGGAAGCGGTGGATCGCCTCGGCATCGACACCGGCGTGATTCAAATCATGTTGATCGAGACCAGCACCCAGTATTTGATTGATACTGCGCGTATCAAGAGTCGTGGCGGTCTGCTGACATTCCACGACGAAAAACCAGAAGACCTGATGGGCCCGCCGTTGCAACAGTACGCGCGCAGCCTGCTGGGGCTCAGCGACCAGTAATTTCAAGGAGAACGCCATGAGTGGCCCGCAAAAAGCCAACGACCTGCTGGGGCAAATCCCCAAGACCCAAGGCTTGCCACCGGTCCACTTGTGGAACCCCGATTTCTGCGGCGACATCGACATGCGCATCGCCCGCGACGGCACCTGGTATTACCTGGGCACGCCGATCGGACGCAAGCCGATGGTCAAGCTGTTCTCTACCATCATCCGCCGCGACGGTGATGACTACTTCCTCATCACGCCGGTCGAGAAGGTCGGGATCAAGGTCGATGACGCGCCTTTCGTGGCGATTGCGGTGGACGTGGAAGGCGAGGGCGAGTCGCAGGTTCTGCGCTTTACTACCAATGTCGATGAGACAGCTGAAGCCGGCACCGAGCATCCGATTCGTGTGGTCATCGATCCCGACACACAAGAGCCGGCGCCTTACGTGCATGTGCGCACCAATCTCGAAGCGCTGATCCATCGCAATGTGTTCTATCAGTTGGTGGAGTTGGCCGTTACCCGCGAGATCGATGGGCAGCGCTGGTTGGGTGTGTGGAGTGGTGGTGAGTTCTTCCGCATCGGTCTCGAACCCTGACACATCCCCCTGTGGGAGCGAGCAGGCTCGCTCCCACAGGGGTTTGCTGATTCCAAAAATCAAGTTGACAGCCAATCATATGATGATTAGCGTGGACACCCATCGCAAACGGCTTTGAGGTGTCCATGTCCAGCAGTTTTCACGCGTCGACGGTCGACTGGCTGGGCTGCTGGATCGCTGCCGGGCACGTCAAGCCGGGTGAGGCGCTCAAGGTCGAGGCCGACCTCGGCGAACAACTGGGTGTCAGCCGCACTGTCATTCGCGAAGCCATCAAGACCCTGGTCGCCAAGGGCATGCTCGAAGTCGGGCCGAAAGTCGGTACACGGGTATTGCCGGTGCGGCGCTGGAACCTCTTCGATCCGCAAGTCGTAGGCTGGCTGTCGCGCAGCGGCTTGCCGGAAAACTTCGTCGATGACTTGCTCGACTTGCGCCGCACCATCGAACCGATGGCCGTGCGCTGGGCCTGCGAACGGGCAACCGCCCAACAGCTCGATGCCATTTCATTGGCCTACAACGCGTTGGCGCGGGCGGTGGACAGCGGTGTCGATTACAACCGCGCCGACCAGCTCTTCCACGAGTGCATCCTCGCTGCCAGCCATAACCAATTCATCGAGCAAATGGTTCCGGCCCTGGGCGCACTGTTGGCCGTGTGTTTCGAGGTATCCGCCGCCGACCCCGACGAACTGCGCCGCACCTTGCCCATTCACAAAGACATGGCCGACGCCATCGCCGCCCGGGATACCGCGCGGGGCGTGTGGGCCTGCATGAACCTGATCGATAACGCCGACCTGGCGATCAAGCGTTACTACCCGCAGGTCATGGCCGACAAAAAAGCCAGCTGAGCCCCACATATAAAAAAAGAATAATGCAGGAGGTTTCATGGAGTGGACTGCGGTTACCGAGCATCGGGCGCAACTGGGCGAAGGCCCGTTCTGGGATGCGCCGACCCAGGCGCTGTACTGGGTGGACATTGCCGGCAAACAGGCGCTGCGGTTGAGCGGCGCCAACGTGCAGATCTGGCAGATGCCGGAGCACGTGTCGGCGTTCATCCCCTGTGCGAGCGGCGATGCGCTGGTGACCCTGAGCAGCGGCGTGTATCGGCTTGACCTTGATTCTCCGGGATTGGACCCGCGACTGACCCTGTTCTGCGTCGCCGATCCGCAGCCCGGCAACCGTGCCAATGAAGCCCGCTGCGATGCCCAGGGCAGGCTGTGGCTCGGTACCATGCAAAACAACATCGGCGAGCAGGGTGAAGACCTGCCCATCGAGCGGCGTTCCGGTGGGCTGTTCCGGGTTGATCTCGATGCACGGGTAACGCCGCTGCTGCGTGGCCTGGGCATTCCCAACACGTTGTTGTGGAGCGATGACGCCACCACCGTTTATTTCGGCGACAGCCTCGACGGCACGTTGTACCGGCACTTCATTCGTACCGACGGCCATCTCGAACCGCCACAGCCCTGGTTCGGCCCCCACCCACTCGGCGGCCCGGACGGCTCGGCAATGGACGCCGAGGGTTTCATCTGGAATGCCCGATGGGACGGCAGTTGCCTGCTCAGGCTGAGCCCGCAAGGCAAGGTCGATCGAGTGATCGAACTGCCCGTCAGCCGTCCGACCAGTTGCGTATTCGGCGACGCCGACCTGAAAACCCTGTACATCACCAGCGCCGAGAGCCCCCTTGGACATCCGCTGGATGGGGCCGTGTTGTCGATTCGCGTCGACGTTGCAGGAAAGGTCTGTAGTCGATTTTCCGGATAAGTCCCATAATATGGGACTACAAATTATATATTGAGATTATTGGCCGGTCAGGTTTATAGTCGGCTCCATCAGTTACACGCACTCACACTTAAAAAAACAAAACAGGTGAAGTGATGCAGCGATATTCCCCCGCACTCCCTCGTGGAGTCCTCGTTTCAGAGCATCTCGATGCTGAAACGTTTTCGCGCCTGCCTGTTTCTTCTTCAACGCCTTTTGACCGGACATCCACAGATGTCCGGTTTTCGTCGTGCTTTCGAACAGGAGTCCTGATCCATGGCTGAACCTCTTTCGTTACCACCGGTGCCCGAACCCCCCAAGGGCGAGCGCCTGAAAAACAAAGTCGTGTTGTTGACCGGTGCCGCCCAAGGCATCGGCGAGGCGATAGTGGCGACCTTCGCGTCCCAGCAAGCCAAGCTGGTCATCAGCGATATCCAGGCCGAAAAAGTCGAAAATGTCGCGGCGCAGTGGCGGGGCAAAGGGGCCGACGTGGTGGCGATCAAGGCCGACGTTGCGCAGCCGCAGGACCTGCAAGCGATGGCCCGGTTGGCGGTCGAGCGTCACGGGCGGATCGACGTGCTGGTCAACTGTGCCGGGGTCAACGTGTTCCGTGATCCGCTGGAAATGACCGAGGAAGACTGGCGCCGCTGCTTCGCCATCGACCTGGATGGCGCCTGGTACGGCTGCAAGGCGGTATTGCCGCAGATGATCGAGCAGGGCATCGGCAGCATCATCAACATTGCCTCGACCCATTCCACCCACATCATTCCAGGCTGCTTCCCTTACCCTGTGGCCAAGCACGGCCTGCTCGGCCTGACCCGCGCCCTGGGTATCGAATACGCACCCAAGGGCATTCGCGTCAACGCCATCGCGCCGGGCTATATCGAAACCCAATTGAACGTCGACTACTGGAACGGCTTTGCCGACCCCCATGCCGAACGCCAGCGCGCTTTCGACCTGCACCCGCCGCGCCGCATCGGCCAGCCGATCGAGGTGGCCATGACCGCGGTGTTCCTGGCCAGTGATGAAGCGCCGTTCATCAACGCGTCGTGCATCACCATCGATGGCGGGCGCTCAGTGATGTACCACGACTAACTCATTGGATTTCAGGTGCAAAACTGCGCCTGAAATCCAATCATCATACGATATGACTATTGGCACTACGCTCAACAAAAACAACAAGGAGTCAGCTTATGAATCGTCGTCATGCCATCCGTTCCCTGTGCTGCGCCGCCGTGGCGGTCAGCGCGTTCAGCCTCAGCAGCACGCTGCTGGCGGCCGAGGAAGTGAAAATCGGTTTTCTGGTCAAGCAAGCGGAAGAACCCTGGTTCCAGACCGAATGGGCCTTCGCTGAAAAGGCTGGCAAGGAAAAAGGCTTTACCCTGATCAAGATCGCCGTGCCTGACGGCGAAAAAACCCTGTCGGCCATCGACAGCCTGGCGGCGAACGGGGCCAAGGGTTTCGTGATCTGTCCGCCGGACGTGTCCCTGGGCCCTGCGATCATGGCCAAGGCCAAGCTCAACGGTTTGAAAGTGATCGCTGTCGATGACCGCTTCGTCGATGCCAACGGCAAGTTCATGGAAGACGTTCCGTACCTGGGCATGGCCGCTTTCGAAGTCGGCCAGAAGCAAGGCGGCGCCATGGCCACTGAAGCGAAAAAACGCGGTTGGGAGTGGAAGGACACCTACGCGGTGATCAACACCTACAACGAACTCGACACCGGTAAGAAACGCACCGACGGCTCGGTCAAGGCGCTGGAAGATGCCGGCATGCCCAAGGATCACATCCTGTTCGCGGCCCTGAAAACCCTCGACGTACCGGGCAGCATGGACGCCACCAACTCGGCGTTGGTGAAGCTGCCGAGCGCGGCAAAGAACCTGATCATCGGCGGCATGAACGACAACACCGTGCTGGGCGGCGTACGTGCCACTGAAGCCGCCGGTTTTACCGCGGCGAACGTGATCGGTATCGGCATCAATGGTACCGACGCCATTGGCGAGCTGAAGAAACCCAACAGCGGCTTCTACGGGTCGATGCTGCCAAGCCCGCACATCGAGGGCTACAACACCGCCAGCATGATGTACGAGTGGGTCACCAGCGGCAAAGAACCGGCGAAATACACCGCCATGGACGACGTGACACTGATCACGCGCGACAACTTCAAGCAGGAACTGGAAAAGATCGGCCTGTGGAACTGAGGCCGGTTGATTTCATCGGCGGCCCCGGCAGCGGGGTTGCCTGCTCTGTGAAATGAGGTGGCTATGCACGCGCAAACCCAAGTACAGCAACACTCCGCCGGCGGCAGCTTGCGCTTCAACGGGATCGGCAAGACCTTTCCCGGCGTGAAGGCGCTGGACAACATCAACTTCGTCGCCCATCCGGGGCAGGTTCATGCCTTGATGGGCGAGAACGGCGCCGGCAAGTCGACCTTGCTGAAAATCCTCGGCGGCGCCTACACCCCGAGCAGCGGCGACCTGCAGATCGGCGGCCAGACGATGGCCTTCAAATCCACGGCCGACAGCATCGGCAGCGGCGTTGCAGTTATCCATCAAGAACTGCACCTGGTGCCGGAAATGACGGTCGCGGAGAATCTTTTTCTCGGCCACCTGCCGGCCAGTTTCGGCCTGATCAATCGCGGCACTTTGCGCCAGCAAGCCCTGGCCTGTCTCAGGGGCCTGGCCGACGAAATCGACCCGCAGGAGAAAGTCGGGCGCCTGTCCCTCGGTCAGCGGCAGCTGGTGGAGATTGCCAAGGCCTTGTCCCGTGGCGCGCATGTCATCGCCTTCGACGAGCCCACCAGCAGCCTGTCGGCGCGGGAGATCGATCGCTTGATGGCGATCATCGGTCGGCTGCGCGACGAAGGCAAAGTCGTGCTCTACGTCTCCCATCGCATGGAGGAAGTGTTCCGCATCTGCAATGCGGTGACGGTGTTCAAGGACGGCCGTTACGTGCGCACCTTCGAAGACATGAGCGAGTTGACCCACGATCAATTGGTCACCTGCATGGTCGGTCGCGACATCCAGGACATCTACGATTACCGCCCGCGCCCGCGCGGCGCGGTGGCATTGAGGGTCGACCGCCTGCTCGGGCCTGGCCTGCGCGAGCCGGTGAGTTTCGACGCGCACAAGGGCGAGATTCTCGGCTTGTTCGGCCTGGTCGGCGCAGGGCGCACGGAATTGTTTCGCCTGCTCAGTGGCCTGGAGCGCAACAGCGCCGGACGCCTTGAACTGCGCGGCCATGAACTGAAATTGCGCTCGCCCCGGGATGCGATTGCCGCCGGGATCCTGCTGTGTCCCGAGGACCGCAAGAAGGAGGGCATCCTGCCGCTGGCGAGCGTCGCCGAGAATATCAATATCAGCGCCCGAGGTGCGCACTCGACCTTCGGTTGCCTATTGCGTGGCCTGTGGGAGAAAGGCAACGCTGACAAGCAGATCAAGGCGCTCAAGGTGAAAACACCACACGCCGGGCAACAGATCAAGTTCCTGTCCGGCGGCAACCAGCAGAAGGCCATTCTCGGCCGCTGGCTGTCGATGCCGATGAAAGTCCTGCTGCTCGACGAGCCCACCCGTGGCATCGACATCGGCGCCAAGGCCGAGATCTACCAGATCATCCATAACCTGGCCGCCAGCGGCATTGCGGTGATCGTGGTGTCCAGCGACCTGATGGAAGTGATGGGTATTTCCGACCGCATCCTGGTGTTGTGCGAAGGCGCGCTGCGCGGCGAACTGAGCCGCGAACAGGCCAATGAATCCAACCTGCTGCAACTGGCTTTGCCGCGCCAACGCGCTGACGGCGTGGCGAACTGAGAGGTGACTATGATGACAACCCAAAACGAAACCCTGCCGAGTGCACGCAAACCCCTGGACCTGCGGCGCTTTCTCGACGACTGGGTGATGCTGCTGGCGGCCGTCGGTATCTTCGTGCTGTGCACCTTGCTGATCGACAACTTCCTCTCGCCGTTGAATATGCGCGGCCTGGGCCTGGCGATTTCCACCACCGGGATCGCCGCGTGCACCATGTTGTACTGCCTGGCGTCCGGGCATTTCGACTTGTCGGTGGGGTCGGTGATCGCCTGCGCCGGGGTGGTTGCCGCCGTGGTGATGCGCGACACCGACAGCGTCTTCCTTGGTGTCAGCGCGGCGCTGGCGATGGGGCTGATCGTCGGGTTGATCAACGGTATCGTGATTGCCAAGCTACGGGTCAATGCGCTGATCACCACGCTGGCGACCATGCAGATCGTGCGCGGCCTGGCCTACATCTTCGCCAACGGCAAGGCGGTGGGGGTGTCCCAGGAGTCGTTCTTCGTGTTCGGTAACGGCCAGTTATTCGGCGTGCCGGTGCCGATCCTGATTACCATTGTCTGCTTCCTGTTCTTCGGCTGGCTGCTCAACTACACCACCTACGGGCGCAACACCATGGCCATCGGTGGCAACCAGGAAGCGGCACTGCTGGCGGGGGTCAACGTTGACCGCACCAAGATCATCATCTTCGCCGTGCACGGCCTGATCGGCGCGCTGGCCGGGGTGATCCTGGCATCGCGCATGACCTCGGGCCAGCCGATGATCGGCCAGGGTTTCGAGCTGACGGTGATCTCGGCCTGCGTGCTCGGCGGCGTGTCGCTCAGTGGCGGGATCGGCATGATCCGGCATGTGATTGCCGGGGTGTTGATCCTGGCGATCATCGAGAACGCGATGAACCTGAAGAACATCGATACGTTCTACCAGTATGTGATTCGGGGTTCGATCCTGTTGCTGGCGGTCGTCATCGACCGCCTCAAACAACGCTGACGCCCCAAAACCTGTGGGAGCGGGCTTGCCCGCGATGGCGGCTTATCTGACACATAGATGTTGGATGTGCCGACCCCTTCGCGGGCAAGCCCGCTCCCACAGGTTATGTAGGTACCCTCCCTCCTTCTGTCACCTCCCGTAAATATTTCTTGCCCGCCTCAGGCTGTTTCGGTTTCAATTTGTACATGATTAGACAGGTACGATTCGACAAGAAACAACGGGTGGTCGACGAACTCATCCGGCGCATTGAAAGCGGTCTCATGGAGGACGGTTTTCACCTGCCGGGCGAGCATCAGTTGGCTCAAGAATTCAAAGTCAGCCGAGGAACCTTGCGTGAAGCGCTGGCCGAGTTGAAACGGCGCAACTACATTGCGACGCAAAGCGGAGTCGGTTCCATCGTCACCTTCGACGGTGTGGCGCTCGACCAGCGCAGCGGCTGGGCCCAGGCCCTGGCCGACAGCGGCGCGCTGATCAATACCGAAGTGCTGCGGCTGGAGGCGGTGACCCGTCCTGACCTGCTGCCGCGTTTCGGCACCGACCAGTTCATCACCCTGGACCGTCGCCGGCGTTCCAACGATGGCACGCTGGTCTCCCTCGAACGCTCCTTGATGCCCGCTACCGGTGGCCTGGAAAGCCTGCCGCGGGTTGGCTTGATCGATAACTCGCTGACCATCACCCTGGCCGCTTATGGCTACATCGGCGAGCGCGGCGATCAATGGATCGGCGCCGAGCCGTTGAACGCCGAAGATGCCGAATTGCTGGGCCGTCCGGTCGGCACGGTGTTCCTCAAAGCCTTGCGCACCACCTACGACCGGCAAAACCGCTTCATGGAACAGGTGGAAAGCCTGCTCGACCCTGTGCATTTTCGCCTGCACCTGCAGTTCGGGCCGTCGAAATGACGGCGCTCAATCGTGCGCTTGGCGCGTTCTATGGCCTGGCCCTGGGCGATGCACTGGGCATGCCGACTCAATCCCTGAGCCGCGCCCAGATCCAGGCGCGCTTCGGCGAAATCACCGACCTTGAAAATGCCGGTCCCGATCAGCCGATCGCCGCCAATATGCCCAAGGGCTCGATCACCGACGACACCGAGCAGGCCATTCTGGTCGGTCAATTGCTGGTCGAGGGTCTAGGCAACATCGAACCTTCGGTCCTCGCACAACGCTTGATCGAATGGGAAGCAGTGATGCAGGCCAAGGGCTCGCAGGACTTGCTCGGCCCTTCGACCAAGCGCGCGATCGAAATGATCCTCGCCGGCCATTCACCCGAAGAAGCCGGGCGCTACGGCACCACCAATGGCGCGGCGATGCGGATCACCCCGGTCGGGATTGCCGCGGATGTGGCCAATCCCGAGCGTTTCATCTATGCCGTGGTGCAGGCCTGCCAAGTCACCCATAACACCACGTTGGGAATTTCCAGTGCGGCGGCGGTGGCGGCGGTGGTTTCCGCGGGGATCAACGGCATGGACCTGGGCGAGGCGCTGAACCTCGGCCAGCAAATCGCCCAGCAAGCCGAAGGCCATGGCCACTGGGTGGCCGGCGGACGCATCGCTTCGCGCATCAGTTGGGCGCGCAGCATCAGCGTCGACAGTGACAAGGCGTTGCTCGCCGATTTGCTGTACGACGTGATCGGCACCTCGGTGGCTTCGCAGGAGTCGGTGGTGGTGTCGTTTGCCCTGGCCCAGCAGGTGGCCATCGGCGAAATGAGTGCCTTTGAGGCGCTGTGCATGGCGGCGAGCCTGGGTGGCGACACCGACACCATTGCGGCAATTCTGGGTGCGATGCTGGGGGCCTGCCTGGGGCTGCAGAGTTGGCCGCTGGCGATGATCGAGAAGGTCAAGGCCGTCAATGATCTGGAGCTTGAGCCATTGGTGAAAGGACTGTTGGCTTTGCGCTGACAGGACTGACGCCTTCGCGAGCAATGCATTCCCCTGTAGGAGCGAGCCTGCTCGCGATGGACTTCAGGACGACGCGGTTGATCAGGAAACCCGCGTTATCGTTCACGTCCATCGCGAGCAGGCTCGCTCCTACAGGGGGCATTGTCGACTCTAAAAATCTGATTTGCCCACAACCACAAAAATGGCAACAGGAGCATTTTTCATGAGTTCATCGAACGCCGGGCAGAGCGCCGGGCAACTGGAAACCCGCGGCATCGAGCCGGTGCCGGAGGCCGAGTGCAACGGGCATCCGCTGCAGCTGTTCTGGGTCTGGTTCGCCGCCAACATTTCCATCCTCGGCCTGCCGCTGGGCGCGACCCTCGTGGCGTTTCGCGGGTTGGCGATCTGGCAGGCGGTCATCGTCGCGATCCTCGGTGCCGCCGGTTCCTTCGCGGTGGTCGGGATCATTTCCATCGCCGGTCGTCGCGGCCGCGCGCCGAGCCTGACCCTGTCCCGCGCCATCTTCGGCGTGCGTGGCAATATCGGCCCGACCCTGGTGTCGCTGATGTCGCGCCTGGGCTGGGAAACCGTGAACACCACCACCGCGGCGTTCGTGTTGCTGTCACTGTGCTCGATCCTGTTCGGTTCGCCGGTGGAAGCCAAAAGCGCGCCGTTGCTGACCCTGGTGTTCATCGCGATTTTCGTGCTGCTGACCTTGTCGGTGTCCGGCCTCGGTCACGCCACGTTGCTGGTGATCCAGAAGTGGGCGACCTACGTGTTCGGCGCACTGAACATTCTGGTTGGCGGCTTCCTCTGCGCCACCATCGACTGGAGTGCGGTGTTCAACGCTACACCGGCGCCAATGAGTGCGATGATCATCGGCATCGGCACCATGGCGGCCGGCACCGGGATCGGTTGGGCCAACGCCGGCGCGGACATGTCGCGCTATCAACACCGCAGCGTCAAGGCCGTGCGCCTGGTGGCATCGGCGGCGTTCGGTGCGGGCATTCCACTGGTGCTGTTGATCACCCTCGGCGGTTTGCTGTCGGTGGGCAACAACGACCTGGCCCAGGCCACCGATCCGATCATCGCCATCCGCGACATGCTGCCGACCTGGATGGCCGTGCCGTACCTGATCACCGCCTTCGGTGGCCTGCTGCTGTCGAACAACCTGTCGGTGTACTCCGCCGGCCTGACCACGCTGACCCTAGGCCTGAAGGTCAAGCGCGTCTACGCCGTGGTGGTGGACATCGTGGCGATCTTCGCCGGTTCGATTTACTTCATGCTGATCGCCGACAGTTTCTACGGTCCGTTCATCACCTTTATTTCCCTGTTGGCGGTGCCGATCACCGCGTGGGTCGGGATCTTCGTGGTCGATCTGATGCATCGTCACTACTACAGCCCCAAGGATTTGCTGGATGTGAGCCCAACCAGCGCCTATTGGTATCGCGGCGGCGTCGAGTGGCGCGCGTTCGGTGCCTGGGCGGTGGCGATCGTGCTCGGTTTCAGCTTTACCACCATCGGCACCACGGCAGAAAACGTCTGGTTCAAGGGTTTCCTGTCCGACTCGTGGCTGGGGCATAACGGCCTCGGCTGGATCGTGACCTTTGTGGTCGCCGGTGGCATTTACCTGCTACTCGGCGGGGCGAAGGATCGTCGTGCTGCGCTGATCGAGAACGCTCATGCCTAAGATGCTGCACACCGGCCAGGTCATCATCGACCTGGTCATGGCCGTGGATAAATTGCCGCAAGCGGGGGGCGACGTGTTGGCGCAGTCCGCCAGCTTCGAAGCCGGGGGCGGTTTCAATGTGATGGCCGCCGCGCAACGTAACGGTCTGCCGGTGGTTTATCTCGGTCGGCATGGTACCGGGCGTTTCGGCGATCTGGCCCGCGCAGCGATGCTGGCCGAAGGTATCCACATCGGTATCATTCATCCCGCCGAGCGCGATACCGGGATCTGCGTGGCGATCACCGACGCCTCGGCCGAACGCAGCTTCGTGTCCTACATCGGCGCCGAAGGCGAATTGACGGCGCAAGACCTGGCCAGCGTGCCGGTCGAGGCGGGCGATTATGTCTACGTCAGCGGCTACAGCCTCCTGCAGGCGGGGAAGGCGCGGGCGCTGGTGGATTGGGTGCTGGCATTACCGGGCGGGATCAACGTGGTGTTCGATCCGGGGCCGCTGGTGGATTCGCCGGATGCGCCGCTGATGCGGGTGTTGCTGGCGCGCATTGACGTGTGGACCAGCAATGCGGTCGAGGCGCTGAAGTTCACCGGCGCAACGGACATCGACCAGGCGCTGGATCGGCTGGTCGAGCATTTACCGCGCGATGTGCTCATGGTCGTGCGCGACGGGCCCCAAGGATGCTGGATTGATCAGCAGGGCGAGCGGCGACATGTACCAGGTTTCAAGGTGCAGGCGGTGGACAGCAATGGCGCCGGTGATGCCCACGCCGGGGTGTTCGTGGCGGGGCTGGCGCAGGGGTTGTCTGCGCTTGATGCCGCGCAAAGGGCCAATGCGGCAGCGGCTTTGGCGGTGACTCGCTGGGGGCCGGCGACTTCTCCGGGAACTGCTGAGGTGGATGAGTTGATCAGGAAGACCTGAGGTGTCTGAGCTGCCGCCATCGCTGGCAAGCCAGCTCCCACAGGGTTCTATGGTGATCACAGACTATGTGCTCACTTGTGGGAGCTGGCTTGCCAGCGATGAGGCCCTCAGATCCAATTCATGATTCGGCTCTAGCCAGCCTTCAAATTTCTCATGGGGTGTTCACGCATCCAGCTTACGTGCGGCCTCAACGCCGGCAGCGCTGAGTTTGATCGGCAGGTTCAGCGAGTGTTCGCCGGCCTCGTTGCACACCACGTTGCCGTGCTGGATCAGTCCGCGCTCTTGCAGTGTGGCGAGGGTACTGGCCACGACTTTCTCCCCCCGGTAATTGTCGAGCACCTCCTTGCCCAAGCCACTCGGGTGGGCGTGCAGCAGGCGGGTCAGGACTTCTTTTTCCAGGTTTTTATCGACGTTCATGGTTACCTCTTCATTGCGATGGGTAGGTAGTGCGGCGAACTATTGGCTTGCGCCCCCTGAAGAGCTCGAGCCACCGGTGGTGGTCGAGCCGATGCCGGGGGCGGCGTTATCGGGTGTCTTGGTGTCCGGCAGGTTCAAGCCGCCCTGGCGGCCCGTATCGTTGCCTTGGGTCCGCGGATCGGTGCCGGTAGACGGCGGCAGGCTGCTGTCGACGCCCGTGCCATTGGTGTTTATTCCGGGGGAGCTCTGGATGGCGGGGGCCTTGGGCTTTTCGACCGGATTGGTCGGGCCTGTACCGGAGGCAGTGGTGGCAGCGATGGCGAGCGGGGACAGCAGGACAGCGAGGGCGAGGGCGGTCAACCTGGACGAGATCATGGGGGTGTCTCCATTGATTTAGAGTCCTTACCTGATGTTGGTCTGCCCCCGTTTCGAATTGGTGCCTGATCAACGACGAACGGTTCAGGCCTGCTGCAACGCCTTGGTGGTGCAGACTCGACGCCAGATCAATCGCCCCACGGTGATCAGCCAATTGAGCAGGGCGACCGCCATTACCGTGAGCAGCAGCGTGGCCATGCCTTGTTCGACGATGATTTTCCCGGCGAGCAACGGAAAGCCGAACACGCCGATAAAGTACGACAGGCTGAACAACAGCAAGGCCTGCGCCGTGGTGCCGCTCGGCGCTTCATTGGCGGCGAGGCCGTTGATCACCGAGTAGGTCAGCCCGTAGCCGACCCCGAGCATGACCGCCGCGATCACGTAGCTCAAGCCATCATCGATCACGAAACCGAACATCAGGATCGAGCCCAGCATCAGGCCTGACAGCAGGCAGGAAGCGCGCAACGGATCACGCTTGACCACGAAACCGGCGATCAGCATGCGGCTGCTGATCGCCGCGCCCATGAAGCCCAGGAAGAACAGCGAATAATCGAGCGAGCGCGCCGCTGCGTAGCTGGTCTGGAAACTCGACAGGCCACCGAATACGCAACCGCCGAGGCCGACCATGATGATTGCAAACACCGCTCTGGACGACAGCACTTGGGCCGTTGCACGCCAGGAAATCCGCGACACCGCAGTCGATTGCAGCGACGCGTTTTTCAGGTGTCGATCGAGCTGCCAGAACAGCAAAACCCCGATCAGGCTGGCCAGCGCAGCGAGGTAAAACGCCGCCGTCAGCGGGTAGCCGAGGGCGCTTGCGGCGCGCCCCAGCAAGGGCCCGCTGCCGATCCCGGTCATCATGCTGCCCGACAGCAACGCGAAGTATTTGGCCCGTTGTGCGGGAGTGACCAGGCTTGCGACGATGATCGGCCCGAGGGTGTAGAACACCCCCCAACCCAACCCTAGCAACAGCCCGAAAAACAGCAGCAGGTGGCCCACGCCCGGCGTCAGGGCGAAGCCCAGGCTGGCCGCCACCAGCAACAGACCGAACAGCGCGACCGAACGCGCGGCACCGAGCAGGTCGGACAAGTGACCGGACACAATTACCGCCGCAAACGTGCTGAGCATCGCCGCCGAAATCACACTGCCGGCGTCGTGTTCGTTGCCGCCACGCGAGCCGATCAGCAGCGACAGCAAGAAGGTCGAACCGTAGGACAGTGAGAGCAGGTAGCTGGCCAGGCAAAAGAGGCCGAACAATTTCCTGGAGACTGGAGGTGTTGCAGTGGACATGAAGCGGTTTCCTTGACCCGATGAATACGCAGGTCATCTATCTATCATGCAACGTGTCCATGTTAGGTCTGAGCTTGGCGATGCCAGGGTTAGTGCGAACCGGAGTAAGGTGCTCCCTCGCCACAATTCTCACGGCGCCTTAGTATGGCGTTTTCAACTTCTGACAAGGCACGTCCATGACGATCGAAATCCGCCCGGCGACCCCCAGTGACGCGCCGCAAATCCTCGCGTTCATCACTGAACTGGCCGACTACGAACGTGCTCGCCATGAAGTCATCGCCAGTGTCGCCGACATCGAGCGCAGCCTGTTCAGTGAAGGAGCGACGGCCCATGGCCTGATCTGCCTGCGCGAGGGTGTGCCCATCGGTTTTGCGGTGTTCTTTTTCAGCTACTCCACGTGGCTGGGCAGCAACTGCCTGTACCTCGAAGACCTGTACATCACCCCTGAGCAGCGCGGCGGCGGTGCGGGTAAAACCCTGCTGCGGCATCTGGCGAAAATCGCCTGTGCCAACGACTGTGGGCGCTTTGAATGGAGCGTGCTGGAGTGGAACATCCCGGCCATCGACTTCTACAAATCCCTGGGCGCACAGCCGCAGGAAGAGTGGGTTCGATACCGCATGGATGGGGCAGTCTTGCGGGATTTTGCTGAGGGTAATTAATACCGTTCAATAGATCGCAGCCTTCGGCAACTCCTAGATGGATCGCGTGTAAACCCGATCCTGTAGGGGCTGCCGAAGGCTGCGATCTTTTTTTGTCTTATCTCAATATGTGGGATTGATATTTATATATTGAGATTTATCGGCGCCAAGGTTTATAGTCCGCCTCACTCACTGCCAAAAACAGAACAGGTGAAGCGATGCAGGCGCAATTGATCGCGCTCGACTGGGGGACAACCTCATTACGTGCTTACAAACTTGCCGCGGGCGGCCAGGTGCTCGAACAACGTTCGTTGTCGTCGGGGATCATGCAGTTGCCCAAGGCTGCGCGAATTATCAACGGTCGCGAATGCGTCGACGGTTTTGAACTGGCGTTTGATGAGGCTTGTGGCGATTGGCTCGACGAACAGCCCGACTTGCCGGTGATCGCCTGCGGCATGGTCGGCAGCGCCCAGGGCTGGCGTGAAGCGGCCTATCGCGACACACCGGCGAACGTCGCCAGCCTCGGCACTTCCCTGCAAACCGTTCGCAGCCTGCGCGGTGTCGATGTGCACATCGTGCCGGGGGTGATCCAGCGTTCGCGCCTGCCGAACGTGATGCGCGGCGAAGAAACCCAGGTGCTCGGCGTCTTGCAGAACCTCGCGGGCGAGGCGGGCAGCGATCTGCTGATCGGCCTGCCGGGCAGCCATTCGAAATGGGTGGAAGTGGCCAACGGCTGCATCGTGCATTTCGATACCTTCATGACCGGCGAAGTCTTCGCCGTGCTCAGCGAACACAGCATCCTGGGGCGTACCCAACAGCGCGGCGCGTCATTCGATGCGGATGCATTCGATCGCGGCGTGCAGGTGGCGTTGTCGGCAGACGGCGAAATCGGCCCCCTGTCGACCTTGTTCAGCGCCCGCAGCCTCGGCCTCACCGGTGAACTCAGCGCCACGGCGCAAGCGGATTACCTGTCCGGCCTGTTGATCGGCCATGAACTGTCGGCCCTGGCCTGCGTGCAGCGCCGTCGCCGCAACAGCGTGCACCTGCCTTCGATCATCCTCATCGGCAATTCCCAACTGTGCAGCCGCTACAGCCGCGCACTCGATGCCTGCGGTTTTGCGCGGGTGACCTTGGCCGAGCAGGCCACCGAACGCGGGTTGTGGCAGCTGGCACTGGCGGCCGGCCTGATCGCGTCCACGCCAAATCGTTAAACCTGACTGGAGTCCTGACATGCTCAAACAAGCACTGGCGCAAAACGGGCTGATCGCGATCCTGCGTGGCCTGCGCCCGCAAGAAGCCGCCGCCATGGGTGAAGTCCTGTATGCCGCCGGATTTCGCGTGATCGAAGTGCCGCTCAATTCCCCTGAGCCGTACGAAAGCATCCGCATCCTGCGCAGCACGTTGCCCGCCGATTGCCTGATCGGCGCGGGCACGGTGCTGACGCCGCAGCAGGTTGAACAGGTGAAGGCGGCCGGCGGCCAGGTGATCGTCATGCCCCACAGCGATCCGCAGGTGTTGCGCGCAGCGAAAGCGGCCGGCCTATACCTGTCGCCCGGTGTCGCCACCCCGACCGAAGCCTTCGCGGCACTGGCCGAAGGCGCGGATGTGCTGAAGATGTTCCCGGCCGAGCAGATGGGCCCGGCGGTCGTCAAGGCCTGGCTCGCGGTGCTGCCGGCGGGAACGATCCTGGCGCCGGTCGGTGGCGTCACCCCGGACAACATGCAGGTGTTCATCGACGCGGGCGTCAAAGGCTTTGGCCTCGGTTCCGGGTTGTTCAAACCGGGCATGACGCCAGACGAAGTGGCGCTTAACGCCAAGGCTTACGTGGCTGCCTGGAAAGCCCTTCGCTAAGACTTTTTGGCGCTGCGAGCGCTGCATCTATAAGAGAGACAACAAGATGAAAATCACCAAACTGACCACCTTCATCGTTCCGCCACGCTGGTGCTTCCTCAAGGTCGAGACCGATGAAGGCGTCACCGGCTGGGGCGAGCCCGTGGTCGAAGGCCGCGCCCATACTGTCGCTGCAGCCGTTGAGGAATTGTCCGACTACCTGATCGGCAAAGACCCACGCAACATCGAAGACATCTGGACCGTGCTGTACCGCGGTGGCTTCTATCGTGGTGGCGCGATCCATATGAGCGCCCTGGCCGGCATCGACCAGGCGTTGTGGGACATCAAGGGCAAGGCGCTGGGCGTGTCGGTCAGTGACCTGCTGGGTGGACAGGTGCGGGACAAGATCCGCGTGTATTCGTGGATCGGCGGCGACCGCCCGGCAGACACCGCGCGCGCGGCGAAAGAAGCGGTCAGCCGGGGTTTCACCGCGGTGAAAATGAATGGCACCGAAGAGCTGCAGTTCCTCGATACCTTCGACAAGGTCGACCTGGCCCTGGCCAACGTCGCCGCCGTGCGTGATGCGGTGGGGCCGAACGTCGGCATCGGTGTCGACTTCCATGGCCGGGTCCACAAGCCCATGGCCAAGGTGCTGATGAAGGAACTCGACCCGTACAAACTGATGTTCATCGAAGAACCGGTGCTCAGCGAAAACTACGAAGCGCTGAAGGAACTGGCACCGCTGACCAGCACGCCGATTGCCCTGGGTGAGCGCTTGTTCTCGCGCTGGGATTTCAAACGCGTGCTCAGCGAAGGCTATGTCGACATCATCCAGCCGGATGCTTCCCATGCGGGTGGCATCACCGAAACCCGCAAGATCGCCAACATGGCTGAAGCCTACGACGTGGCACTGGCACTGCATTGCCCGCTGGGCCCGATTGCCCTGGCGGCGTGCCTGCAACTGGACGCGGCCTGCTACAACGCGTTCATTCAGGAGCAGAGCCTGGGTATCCATTACAACGAGAGCAACGACCTGCTCGACTATGTGAAGGATCCGCGGGTGTTCGACTACGACAAAGGCTTTGTGAAGATCCCGAACGGCCCGGGCCTGGGCATTGAGATCAACGAGGAGTACGTGATCGAACGCGCCGCGGTCGGCCACCGCTGGCGCAACCCGATCTGGCGCCATGCCGACGGCAGTTTTGCCGAGTGGTGAGTGCCTGACACACCACTGAACCCCTGTGGGAGCCAGCCTGCTGGCGATCTGGCCGGCACATCCAGCCTTTAAGGTGACTGACACACCGCTATCGCCAGCAGGCTGGCTCCCACAGTTTGATCTCCATGGACAGGGAGATCTGCCGTTCCACCGACCTCAATAAACATAAAAAGAGGCACACCTCATGCAACCGCAAACCCTCACCGGGCAGGCGTCGTTGGCGGCGCCCAGCCGCAAGCGTTTTTTCATCATGGTCCTGTTGTTCATCACCGTGGTGATCAACTACCTGGACCGCAGCAACCTGTCGATCGCCGCACCGGCGCTGACCAGCGACCTGGGTATCGATCCAATCCACGTCGGCCTGATCTTCTCGGCCTTCGGCTGGACCTACGCCGCCATGCAGATTCCTGGTGGCTGGCTGGTGGACCGGGTACCGCCGCGCATTCTCTATACCGCCGCACTGCTGTTATGGTCGATTGCCACGGTCATGCTTGGCTTCGCGGGCAGTTTCGTCGCCCTGTTCGTGTTGCGCATGGCCGTCGGTGCCCTGGAAGCGCCGGCCTATCCGATCAACAGCCGCGTGGTCACCACCTGGTTCCCGGAGCGTGAGCGCGCCACGGCCATCGGTTTCTACACCTCCGGGCAGTTCGTCGGCCTGGCATTCCTGACACCGGTTCTGGCCTGGCTGCAGCATGAATTCGGCTGGCACATGGTGTTCGTCACCACCGGTGCAGTGGGCATTCTGTGGGCGGTGATCTGGTACGCGGTGTATCGCGAGCCACGGGATTTCAAAGGCGCCAACGACGCCGAAATCGAGCTGATCAAAGAAGGCGGCGGGCTGGTGGACATCCAGTCCGAACAGGCCAAGGTCAAAGCCAAATTCAGCTGGACCGATCTGGGCATTGTCCTGACCAAGCGCAAGCTCTGGGGCATTTACCTCGGCCAGTTCTGCCTCAACTCGACGCTGTGGTTTTTCCTGACGTGGTTCCCGACCTACCTGGTGAAATACCGCGGCATGGACTTCATCAAGTCCGGCTTGCTGGCATCGCTGCCGTTTCTCGCGGCGTTCGTCGGTGTGCTGTGTTCCGGGTTCTTCTCGGACTTCCTGATTCGTCGTGGCTACACCGTGGGTTTCGCCCGCAAGTTGCCGATCATCAGTGGCCTGCTGATCTCCACGTCGATCATCGGCGCCAATTTCGTCGAATCGACGCCGCTGGTGATTGCCTTCCTCGCGCTGGCGTTTTTCGGCAACGGCCTGGCGTCGATCACCTGGTCACTGGTGTCGACCCTGGCGCCGGCGCGCTTGCTTGGGCTGACCGGCGGGGTGTTCAACTTCATCGGCAACCTGTCGGCCATCGCCACGCCGATCGTCATCGGCTTCCTGGCCAGCGGTGACTCCTTTGCCCCGGCCATCACCTATATCTCGGTGCTGGCGTTGATCGGTGCACTTTCCTACATCCTGCTGGTGGGCAAGGTCGAGCGTATCAAGTTGTAGTCGTGACCTGCGGGCGACCATAATGCCGCCCGTTCACTCGCTCAACGGTAAAGGCTGGATATGCAGGAAGACGCCCCAAAAATCGCCAAGGACGCCGCACCGACCGGCACCCAGACACTGCTTCGCGGCCTGGGTGTGGTTCAGGCCGTGGCCAGTGGCGCCCGCGATCTCAAGGAAATCGCCCGGTTGATCGGCACCACGCGCAGCACCACCCATCGCCTGGCCAGTTGCCTGGTGGACGAGCGGTATCTGCGGGTGGTGCCGCAGGTCGGTTATCTGTTGGGGCCCAAGCTGATCGAACTGGGGTTTCAGGCGCGCGAAGAATTGCCGTTGGTGACCCTGGCCGGGCCTTACCTGGATGAGTTGTCGGCGTTGACCGGCGACACCATTCACCTGGCCATCCGCGAAGGCGACGAGGTGCTGTACCTGCACAAGAATCCCGGGCGCAACGGTCCGGAGATGCGCTCGCGGGTCGGCCATCGCATGCCCTTGGCGCGCACCGGGATCGGCAAGGCGCTGATGCTCGATGACTCGCCGCAAGAGTGGCAGCGCTTGTACGAAGTCAGCCTGCCGGTGGGTGGGAAAAACCAGTTCTGGCCGCAGCATCCCGAGCAATCCTGGGAGCAGTTCCAGCAGCGCATGATCGAGTACGTGGACGGCGGTTATGCCTTCGACCTGGAAGACAACGAACCGTCGATCCGCTGCGTGGCGGCGCCGATCCGCGATGCCAGCAAACGCATCGTCGCCGCCATCAGCATCGCCAGCACCGTGCCGTACATGCCGCTGGAAAAAATGGCCGAGCTGATTCCCCTGATCAAAGGGGTCACGGCCCGGCTGTCGGCGGAGCTTGGCCTCAAGGTTTAAAGCTTGAGGGTCGCCATGTCGATGACGAAACGGTACTTCACGTCACCGGCGATCATGCGCGCGTAGGCCTCGTTGATCTGGCGGATGTCGAGCATCTCGATGTCGCAAGTGATGTTGTGTTCGGCGCAGAAATCCAGCACTTCCTGGGTTTCGGCGACTCCGCCGATCAAGGAGCCGGCCAGCACGCGACGGCCCAGCACCAGTTTCGCGGCATGCACCGGCGGATCGATCGGTTCGATCAGGCCCACCAGAATGTGCACGCCGTCGAAGCGCAGGGTGTCGAGGTACGGGTTGAGATCGTGCTGCACCGGAATGGTGTCCAGCAGGAAGTCGAAATGTCCCGCCGCAGCCTTCATCTGTTCGGCATCGGTGGACACGATCACGTGATCGGCGCCCTGACGACGACCTTCCTCGGCCTTGCTCGCCGAACGGGTGAACAACGTCACTTCGGCGCCCATGGCCTTGGCGAACTTGATGCCCATGTGGCCCAGGCCACCCATGCCGAGAATCCCCACCTTGTCGCCCGCCTTGACTCCGTAGTGCTTGAGCGGCGAGTAGGTGGTAATGCCGGCACACAGGATCGGTGCGGCGCTGGCCAGGTCGAGTTTTTCCGGAATGCGCACCACGAAATGCTCGCTGACCACGATGCTGTCGGAGTAACCGCCCATGGTGTTGCTGCCATCGACGCGGTCGGGGGTGGCGTAGGTCATGGTCGGACCTTCGAGGCAGTATTGCTCGAGGTCGGCGTGGCAGGCTTCGCAACTGCGGCAAGAGTCGACCATGCAGCCGACGCCGACCAGATCGCCGACCTTATGTTTAGTAACGTTCGCACCTATGGCGGTAACTTTTCCGACGATCTCGTGGCCAGGCATCAACGGGTAAACGGCAATGCCCCATTCATTGCGTGCCTGATGGATGTCGGAATGGCAAACGCCGCAGTAGAGAATCTCGATCGCGACGTCGTCGGGCCGTGGGCTGCGACGCTGGAATTTCATCGGGGCGAGGGGCGTGGTGGCCGACTGGGCGGCATATCCGATGGCGGTGTACATGGTGAGCCTCGCAAAAGCGTTAACAGGTGAGGCGGCGCATTCTGGGCGCCGGCCCCCCTCGCGGCCATGGCGATTCCTCCGGGTGTCATGCCTATTCCTCCGGCATGCGCCCTTGATCGATCGCATTGGCGATCAGACCTGCGATGATGTTTTCATCCCTTTTTCCGTGACTTTTTTTGTGAAGAGCTTCGATGTTGTTGACCCGTCACCTTGATGCCAATGCCACCCTGGTTTCGCTGATCGAGCCGCTATCGACGCGCGACGGATTCGTCCCGACCGCCTTGCCGGGCGTGCAGGTTCTGCGGGCCAGTTGCGATGTGGCCCGTGGGCCGCAGATCTATGAGCCGAGCCTGGTGATCATCGCCCAGGGCAGCAAACTGGCGTACCTGGGGCCGCGCACCCTTGAATATGGGGCAGGGCACTATCTGATCCAGGCGCTGCCGGTGCCGTTCGAGTGCGAAACTTTTGCGGCGCCCGACGGGCCGATGCTCGGGGTGTCGGTTGCGATCGACCGGGTGATGCTGGGCGAGCTGGTGTTGGCGATGGGCCTGGCGCCGGGGCGGCATATCCCGGCGCAAACACCTGAGTCCATGACTTCGGCCGTACTCGATGATGCGATGCGCGGTTGTGTCGAGCGACTGCTGCGTTGCCTGCACGATCCGCTGGAATGCCAGATCATGGGGCAGGCGCGCTTGCGTGAATTGCTGTTTGTCGCACTCCGTGGTCCGCAGGCCGATGTATTGCGGGCGCTGGTTGAGCAGCAGGGGCAGTTCGCCCGGATCGCGGCGTCCCTCAGTCATCTGCATGCGCATTACACCGAACCGTTGAACGTCGAGACCCTGGCCAGTTGCGCGAATATGAGTGCGTCGACCTTTCATGAGCATTTCAAGCGCAGCACCTTGCTGTCGCCGGTGCAGTACCTGAAGCGATTGCGTTTGCTCAGGGCGCAGCAGTTGTTATTGGGCGAGGGGTTGGGCGTGGCGCAGGTGGCGCATCGGGTGGGGTATCAGAGCACGTCGCAGTTCAGTCGCGAGTACAAGCGCTACTTCGAGCGTAACCCCGGGGACGAACGCGCCGCCTGAAGCACCGTAAATCCCTCTGTAGGAGTGAGCCTGCTCGCGATGAGGGCGTGTCAGTCGACATCATCGATGCCTGATTCACCGCTATCGCGAGCAGGCTCACTCCTACATTGGTTTTGTGGTGAAACAAAAATCGAGGGCAACAAAAAGGCCCCCATTCGGGAGCCTTGATGTTCAGGCGTTCGGCTTACATGTTCGGGTAAGTCGGGCCGCCGGCACCTTCCGGTGTCACCCAGGTGATGTTCTGTGCAGGGTCCTTGATGTCGCAGGTCTTGCAGTGAACACAGTTCTGGGCGTTGATCTGGAAGCGCTTCTCGCCGTCTTCCTTGGTCACTACTTCATACACGCCGGCCGGGCAGTAGCGCTGGGCAGGTTCGTCGTACAGCGGCAGGTTCTTGCTGATCGGGATGCTCGCGTCGGCCAGTTTCAGGTGGCACGGCTGCTCTTCTTCATGGTTGGTACCGGAGATGAACACCGAACTCAGTTTGTCGAAGCTGATCTTGCCATCCGGTTTCGGGTAGTCGATCTTCTTGCAGTCGGCCGCCAGTTTCAGGCACGCATAATCCGGCTTGGTGTCGTGCAGGGTGAACGGCAGTTTGCCGCCGAAGATGTTCTGGTCCAGCCAGTTGAAACCACCGCCGACGATGGCGCCGAACTTGTGGATCGCCGGGCCGAAGTTGCGGCTGGCGAACAGTTCTTCGTACAGCCAGCTGTTCTTGAAGCTTTCGACGTAGTTGGTCAGCTCGTCGCCGCCTTCGGACTCGGCGAACAGGCGATCGGCCACGGCGTCAGCCGCCAGCATGCCGGACTTCATCGCGGTGTGGCTGCCCTTGATCTTGGCGAAGTTCAGGGTGCCGAGGTCGCAACCGATCAGCGCGCCGCCCTTGAAAACCATTTTCGGCAGCGAGTTCAGGCCGCCTTTGCAGATGGCGCGGGCGCCGTAGCTGACGCGCTTGCCGCCTTCCAGATACTGCTTGAGCACCGGGTGATGCTTGAGGCGCTGGAACTCGTCGAACGGCGACAGGTAGGTGTTGCTGTAGGACAGGTCGACGATCAGGCCAACGACCACCTGGTTGTTTTCCAGGTGATAGAGGAACGAGCCACCGGTGTTCTCGGTGCCCATGATGTCCATCGGCCAACCGGCGGTGTGCACCACCAGGCCTGGCTGGTGCTTGGCCGGGTCGACTTCCCAGATTTCCTTCAGGCCGATGCCGTAGTGCTGGGCGTCGGCATCGCTGGCGAGGTTGAAGCGCTTGATCAGTTGCTTGCCGATGTGGCCGCGGCAACCTTCGGCGAACAGCGTGTACTTGCCGCGCAGCTCCATGCCCGGGGTGTACAGGCCTTCTTTCGGGTTGCCCTCGCGGTCAACGCCCAGATCGCCGGTGATGATCCCACGGACCACGCCGTTTTCGTCGAACAGTGCTTCCTGGGCGGCGAAGCCCGGGTAGATCTCCACGCCCAGGTTCTCGGCCTGCTGGGCCAGCCAGCGGCACAGGTTACCCAGGGAAATGATGTAGTTGCCTTCGTTGTGCATGGTCTTGGGCACAAAGAAGTCTGGAATTTTTTGCGCGCTTTCGGCGTTTTTCAGCACGAAGATGTCATCGCGGGTGACCGGCGTGTTCAGCGGCGCGCCGAGTTCTTTCCAGTCCGGGAACAGTTCGTTCAGGGCGCGGGGTTCGAACACTGCACCAGACAAGATGTGAGCACCGACTTCGGAGCCTTTTTCGACCACGCAGACGCTGATTTCCTTACCGGCTTCGGCGGCCTTCTGCTTCAATCGGCAGGCAGCGGAAAGACCAGCGGGGCCGGCACCGACGATGACCACGTCGAATTCCATGTATTCGCGTTCCACAGGTTATCTCCTACTCAAGGCTCAACAGTTTTTTTTCTAATATGGAGGTTGGGTGTCGCATCCATGAATCCCAGCGCAACGCCGGGAGCGGACAATCGATTAACCACCTTTCTCTTTGGTGGCGCATTATATCTACACCACTCTCAGCGTCCAATACAAACGTTTGTTTGAAATGGCTCAAAGCCAGAGAAATCAAAGTCACGCGGGGTATGAACGGCCATTTTGGCGTATTGACCGGAATAGGCGTTCCGGTCAAGATACGGGCGGTTTTGCGCTCGCCGTAGGCTGACTGTTGGTTTCAAGAGCACCTCTAAAGACAGGCGATGGCAGTGGAAAGTGATGCGCCGCGCGGGTTTGACGCGCAGTTTACACGTCGCGATATTGAATGACTCGTTAGTCACTCCTGACGAACGGTCATCAGCATCATGAGCGATGGTCACTTGACACGTTTGCCGGCGTTTTTGGAGGTGCCCTTGCGCCCGATGAGCATCAACCGCCAGGTTCGCCTAGGCGACTTTCTTTTCACCGGAGAGTAACGAGGAATCCATGAAGGTTCTTGTAGCTGTCAAACGCGTTGTGGATTACAACGTGAAAGTTCGCGTCAAGGCGGACAATTCCGGCGTCGATCTTGCCAACGTCAAGATGTCGATGAACCCGTTCTGCGAGATCGCCGTGGAAGAAGCCGTACGCCTGAAAGAAAAGGGTGTTGCGACTGAAATCGTCGTCGTCTCCGTGGGCCCGTCCACCGCTCAAGAGCAACTGCGCACCGCGCTGGCTCTGGGTGCCGACCGCGCCATCCTCGTCGAGTCCGCCGAAGACCTGACTTCCCTGGCTGTTGCCAAGCTGCTCAAGGCTGTTGTCGACAAGGAACAGCCTCAGCTGGTGATCCTTGGCAAACAAGCCATCGACAGCGACAACAACCAGACTGGCCAGATGCTGGCGGCACTGAGCGGCTACGGTCAGGGCACGTTTGCCTCCAAAGTCGAAATCAGCGGCGACAGCGTAGCTGTTACCCGCGAAATCGACGGCGGCGCGCAGACCGTTTCCCTGAAACTGCCGGCCATCGTCACCACCGACCTGCGTTTGAACGAGCCGCGCTACGCGTCGCTGCCAAACATCATGAAAGCCAAGAAGAAGCCTCTCGAGACGCTGACTCCGGATGCTTTGGGCGTTTCCACCGCCTCCACCAACAAGACCGTGAAAGTCGAAGCGCCTGCTGCACGCAGCGCGGGTATCAAGGTCAAGTCGGTGGCTGAACTGGTCGAGAAACTGAAAAACGAAGCGAAGGTAATCTAAATGACTATCTTGGTTATTGCTGAACACGACAACAAAGTGCTGGCCCCGGCCACGCTGAACACTGTTGCTGCCGCCGCCAAAATTGGTGGTGACATCCACGTTCTGGTTGCAGGCCAGGGCGCTGGCGCCGTGGCTGAAGCCGCTGCGCAAGTCGCTGGCGTGAGCAAAGTCTTGGTAGCTGACAATGCTGCCTACGCTCACCAACTGCCGGAAAACGTCGCTCCTCTGGTTGCTGAATTGGGCAAGGGCTACAGCCACATCCTGGCTGCCGCCACTTCCAACGGTAAAAACATCCTGCCGCGCGTTGCCGCTGCACTGGACGTTGACCAGATCTCCGAGATCATCTCGGTCGAAAGCGCTGACACCTTCAAGCGTCCGATCTACGCCGGTAACGCCATTGCTACCGTTCAGTCGAACGCTGCAGTGAAAGTGATCACCGTGCGTGCTACCGGTTTCGACCCGGTTGCCGCTACCGGTGGTTCGGCTGCTGTTGAAGCCGTTGGCGCTGCCCATGACGCTGGCATCTCCAGCTTCGTCGGCGAAGAACTGGCCAAGTCCGATCGTCCGGAACTGACCGCTGCCAAGATCGTCGTTTCCGGCGGTCGTGGCATGCAGAACGGTGACAACTTCAAGCACCTGTACGCCCTGGCCGACAAGCTGGGTGCTGCCGTGGGTGCTTCGCGCGCCGCGGTCGACGCAGGTTTCGTACCCAACGATATGCAGGTCGGTCAGACCGGCAAGATCGTTGCGCCACAGCTGTACATCGCGGTCGGTATCTCCGGCGCGATCCAGCACCTGGCCGGCATGAAAGACTCCAAGGTGATCGTTGCGATCAACAAGGACGAAGAAGCGCCGATCTTCCAGGTGGCCGATTACGGCCTGGTGGCAGACCTGTTCGAAGCCATCCCTGAGCTGGAGAAGCTGGTCTAATCCGGCGTCTTCACTTATAAAGAGCCCGACCCTTTGGTCGGGCTTTTTTTTGCCTCTGTACCTGTAGGAGCGAGCCTGCTCGCGATGGTCTCAAATGCACCGCGTGTATCCAGGATACCCGTGTCATCGTTGACGTCCATCGCGAGCAGGCTCGCTCCTACAGGGATATAAACGGTCTCAACGGGAGTGTGCTGCTATGGATCTGCGTCTCGCGTGGAGTTTTCTGGGTTTGGCGCTATTGCCCACACTGTCGATCGCCGCCGGCAAATGCGAACGCCTGGTGGTCACCGGCAGCCCGGATGCGCCACCGTACCTGTGGCAAGACCCGCAAGATCCCAAGCACCTGATCGGCGCCAGTGCCGATTTGTTGCAGCAGGTAGCGGGGCAGTTGGGCATCAAGGTCCAGTTGCTCTACGCCGGCAAACGCGCCCAGGCGCTGGAGGAAGTACGCAGCGGGCGCATGGACATGCTGGCCGATGCCCCGTTGACGGTCAGCGAGCTGGAATCCCTGGACTACATTCATCCAGCGTTGCTGGAGAACGATTATCTGGTGTGGACCCGCAAGGACTCGTCGCTGGTCTACAACGCAGTCGCAGACCTGCACGGGCATCCCGGGGCGTTGTCGGAAAAGTCGCGATTGACCTCGCAGTTCGCCACTTTCGCCGAACAGCAATTGAGCCTCACCCGTACGCCGAACCTGACCCAGGCCCTTCAGAAATTGCTCCTGGGCGAGGTGGAGTTTGTCCTGGCAGGGCGCTACTCCGGCATGGCGATGGCGCAGACCCTGGGCATGGCCAATGACCTGGTCGCCCGCGCGCAACCGGTCGACAAACCGGGTCTGTTTCTGGCGGTTTCCCACAACTCGGCCTGCAACGATCCGTGGTTGCGCGGACAGTTGGCCAAAAAGATGACAGAATTGCCCGCGTCCGGACTGACGGAAGCCGTACTGCAACGCAACATCGAGCGTTGGAATGCGCAGCAGAAACAACCTGTCAGTACCCCAAAACAGTAGGGATTCTTAGTGAGTATTCGACCTCTTTTCGCTGCCCTGGCCGTTCTGGCTCTGGCGGGTTGTGCAGCCGATCCGGCGCCGAATGAACAAATGCGCCTGACCGCACAGGCCGTCGAGCAAGCCAAGGCCGTAGGTGCCACTGCCGACGAAGTGCCGGAAATGAAACTGGCCGAAGACAAGTACAACCGGGCCAAGGGCAGCATGGCTGACCAGTCTTTCAGGAATGCGCGGATGCGCGCCGAGCAGGCCGAGCTGGACGCGCGCCTGGCCGAAGCCCGGGTCCTGACCCTCAAGAGTGAAGAACAGCTGAACGTGCTCAATACCCGCATCGCCCGCCTGCAAAAGCAGTTGGGAGCAGCCCAATGAGCCTCAAGTCCAACATTCTCGGTATTTTGATCCTGGCAGGAACCGTGAACCTTGTCGGCTGCGCCGGCCAGCAAGGCGAAGCGGCGCTGCAACAGGCGGGCGCCGACTTCCAGAAGGTCAAGGAAGACTCCAACGTGCTGCGCATCGCCCCCAAGGACGTGATTCGCGCCGGTGAGTCCCTGGCCCGGGCCGACCGTTTGTCCACCTATTGGGGCAGCGGCTCGGATGTGGTGCATTACGCTTACCTGAGCCAGCGCTATAGCGAGATTGCCAGGGAGCACACCAACCTGGTGCTCAACGAAGAGCGCGCCGCCAAGCTGGAGCTGGAACGCCAGCGCCTGCAACTGGCCCTGCGCGAATCCAAGTTGCTCAGCGTGCAGCAGCAGGGCAAATGGCTGGAAGAGCAGATCCTGGCCCTGGCGACCACCCAGACCGACCGTGGCCTGGTGATGACCCTGGGCGATGTGCTGTTCGACACCGGTGAAGCAGAGCTGAAAAACTCGGCCAATCGCGTGGTGCTGAAGATTGTGCAGTTCCTGCAGCTCAACCCCAAGCGCGTGGTGCGCATCGAAGGCTACGCCGACAGTACCGGCGGCAAGCAGGAAAACCTCAAGCTGTCCCGCGACCGGGCGCAATCGGTGGCGGACGTGCTGATGGACCTGGGCATCGACGACAAGCGCATCCGGGTTGAAGGTTATGGCGATGAGTATCCGGTTGACGCGAACGCCTCCGAGCGGGGCCGGGCGCAGAACCGTCGGGTGGAAATCGTGTTTTCCGACGAAAAAGGCCAGCTCGGCGCTGCCCGCTAAAGGGTAGCGTCTCTGGAAAGCCCGGCCTGCCAGACAGCGCCGGGTTTTTTTTCGCCTGCCGATTACCGCACAAAACAGTACAGTTTTTGCTGACACTGCACTGTACTGTCGACTATTGTGGCAACTGTCCCCGTACACTTCTAAACTGTTCCGGTATTGTTTCACACAAGAATAAAATGCCCGTGAAATCGAGTGCTGCGTCATGACCAACCTCTTGCTCTACCAACGTATTGCTCAGCAACTGGCCGAAGACATCCGCCGTGGTGTCTATCAACCGGGCGAGCGCGTGCCTTCGGTGCGCAAGATGAGTTCGCAGCTCAATGTCAGCCATGCCACGGTGCTGCAGGCGTATGCCAACCTCGAAGATCAGGGGCTGATCCGCGCGCGGCCGCAGTCCGGTTACTACGTGCACCAGACTCCGGCTCTGACCGCGCCGACACCGGACATTGCCCGGGTCGAACGTCCAGGCCTGGTCACCCGCAGCAGCATCATTCAGCAGGTGTTGGTCGAATCCCGTCGCGAAGGCGTTTTTCCGCTGGGTGCAGCGGTGCCCAGCGTCGACTATTTGCCGGTGCGGGCCCTGCATCAGCAATTGGCCAAAGTCACCCGGTTCCATAGCCCGCGGGCGTTCAGCTACATGTTCAGCCCCGGTTTCGAACCCCTGCGCCGACAGGTGGCGATCCGCATGCGCGATGCCGGCGTGGTGGTCGACCCTTCGGAAGTGGTGATCACCCATGGCTGCGTCGACGCCTTGCAGATGTCCCTGCGGGTGCTGACCCGGCCCGGTGACCTGATCGCGGCCGAGTCGCCGACCTATTACGGGTTGCTGCAGCTGGCCGATCTTTTGGGCCTCAAAGTCATCGAAATCCCCAGCGACCCGTCCACCGGCATGAGCCTCGAAGCCCTGCAATTGGCGGCCAACCAGTGGTCGATCAAAGCGCTGGTGCTGACCACTCGTCTGAGCAATCCGTTAGGCGGCACCATGCCGGAAGAGCGGCAGAAGCAACTGCTGCGCCTGGCGTCGGACTTTGACATCCAGGTCGTCGAAGACGATATCTACGGCGAGCTGATGTTCGAGCAGGGCCGCACCAAATCGCTCAAGGCCTATGACCGGCTGGACCGGGTGATTTACTGCTCGAGCTTCTCCAAGACCCTGTCGCCGGGGGTGCGGATCGGCTGGATGATTGCCGGCAAGTACCAGCAGGAGATCCAGCGCCTGCAAACCTTCAGTACCCATTCGGCCTGCAGCGTCACGCAGATGGGCATTGCCGCCTATCTGGAAAACGGTGGTTACGACCGCCATTTGCGTTACATCCGCCAGGAGTACCGCAAGAACCTCAGCGCCTTCCAGCTGGCGGTGCAGCAGTATTTCCCCGAAGGCACGCAGATGACCCGGCCTACCGGCGGTTTCATTTTGTGGGTGAGCCTGCCGGGACGGGTCAACACCCAGGAACTGCATGTGCGAGCGTTGCAGCAGGGCATCAGTATCGCGCCGGGGCTGATTTTCAGTAACACCGAGCAGTTCAACCACTGCATCCGGCTCAATTGCGGCATCCCGTGGAACCGCGAAGCCGAACGTGCATTGATGACCCTGGGCATGCTTGCCACCCAGCTCTGCCAGGAGATGGCTGGCGGCTTTTGACCGGGCGGCCTCTGTCCGTGCTTGTCACGGGGCGTGCAACAGGCGAGCATAGGCACCTCTGTCGTTTTCGCCGTTTGCGTCGTTGGGTACATGAAGCCGATTCTCCCTGCCGTCTGGCTGTTGATCTGCCTGTTAGTGAGTGTTCAGCCGGCGTCCGTGAAGGCCGAATCCGTGCAGGAAAAACCCGCCGCCAGCGCTGCCAAGGCAACCCCGAAAAAAACCGCACCGGTCAAAAAGCCCGCCACGGTAAAAAAGCGCGCACCGATTGCCTCCAAGTCAAAACCGGCCAGCGAGGTGGTGAAAACCCCGGTACCCTCAGCCGACCTGGATTTGAGCCTGCCCAAAGATATGGTCGAAGAGCTGAAACCGGTCGGTACGGTTCCATTGCCCAAGCGCGAACCGGTGTTGCCGCAGATGTTCGGTGACAAGAGCAGCCAGTTCCAGCTCAACGGCAGGCTGATCAACAACGAAATGCAGCTGCAAATGCGTAACGAAGAGCGCCATGAGGTCGAAGGCGCAGCGCTGGAATTCGAGTTCAAGCGCTAAATTCCGCCGTTAGCTGACCCGCCAGCCAGACGCTTGGTCGGAGACTGGCCGGTCACGCCCATTTGCAGGCAAATACCCAGGCAAGGGTAATTTAAAACAACTGTTTTAGCGGTTACTCTGTGCCCCGTCCTTTAACACATTGCTCGTCGCGAGGAGCTTTTCGTCATGAAATGCCGTGAGGGCTGTGGCGCCTGCTGCATTGCCCCTTCCATCAGTTCACCGATTCCCGGTATGCCCCATGGCAAAGCCGCCGGGGAACGTTGCCTGCAATTGTCAGCTGAAAACCTGTGCAACATTTTCGGCAAACCCGAGCGCCCGGCGGTGTGTTCGGCCTTCGAGGCTGACATCGAGGTGTGTGGCAACAGCAGCGAAGAGGCTATCCGGTTGATTGGCTGGTGGGAGCAGATGACCGCGGCGTGATGTGTTCGACGAACGGAACTTAAACAATAAGGAATAAGATTATGGGTTCGCTGCATCGTATCGCTGTGTTGTGTGGTTTGACCGCTGTACTGGTCACTTCGGTCGCCCAGGCCGAAGACTGGAAAGTCGCCAAGAACGAAGACGGCATCAAGATCTCCCTGAGTGAAGTGGCCGGCTCCGACTACAAGGCCTATCAGGGCGTCACCCTGATGAAGACCACCGTGGCCAAACTGCGCGCGCTGCAGGAAGACGTGGTCGGCGCCTGCGCCTGGATTCACGAGTGCAAGATCCAGAAGTTGCTCAAGCACGAAGGTGATCAGAGCTGGACCTACACCCAGTTCAATACGCCATGGCCGGTCACGCCGCGTGATTCGGTGCTGCACATCACCACGATCACAGGCGCCGATGGCAGCCTGACGCGCAAGCTCGAAGGCATGCCGAAATACCTTCCTGAAGAAAAGGGTTTTGTGCGGGTCGCCAAGGTCGATGGTTTCTGGAAGTTCGTCCCCAAGGGCGATCAGGTTGAAGTGACCTACCAGGTACACACTGAGCCAGGTGGTAGCGTGCCATCGATGGTGGCCAACAAGTTTGTGGTGGATGCGCCGTTCAACACCTTGAAAAACCTGAAAGCGCTGGCCGAGAAATAAAAGCGGGTACCACCCATTCCCCTGTAGGAGCGAAGCTTGCTCGCGATGGACGTCAACGATAACGCGGGCTGTCTGCATGCCCGTGCCGTCCTGGCGTTTTTAGTCGGAACGCCGCCCGGAGCAAGCATCGCTCCTACACAAACCTTTATTGTGTTTCCGAATATTCGTTGCACACAATTTTCACAAAGCCTCCAAGACAATTCCCCCCCGCGCGGCCATCGACGAACAGTAATCAATGGCAATGCCGCGATTGATCGTGCAACATTTGCGCACCGCGCGAACCCCGGGGCCGAGTACTGGCCAACAGAGGGCAGGGCGCAGCTGTATTTTCGAAACTTAAACTTCCAATGGGTCCTAAAAACGACATGGCAATCCCGGACGCCCTGAGTCAGAAGCGAGCATCGAGTCGCTTGCTGCAACCGACCGTCAAATCGCATCTGGCCTACACACTGTTGTGCGCTCTGGTCATGATGGTGATGTTTTCCGTGCTGCGCCTCGCGCTGCTGGTCTACAACCGCGAAATGATCCTCGACACACCGGCCGCGACCTTTTTCGAAGCATTCGCCAACGGCTTGCGTTTCGACCTGCGCCTGGTGGTCTACCTGAGCGTTCCGCTGGTGCTGGCGCTGTTCAGTGCCCGGGCCATGGCGGCGCGGGGAATCTTCCGCCTGTGGCTGACAGTCACCTCCAGCATCGCGCTGTTCCTGGGCCTGATGGAGATGGACTTCTACCGTGAGTTCCACCAGCGCCTCAACGGGCTGGTCTTCCAGTATGTGAAGGAAGACCCGAAAACCGTGATGAGCATGCTCTGGTACGGTTTTCCGGTGGTTCGCTACCTGCTGGCCTGGGCCCTGGGTACCTGGATCCTGAGCCTCGCGTTCAAGGGTGCCGACCGTGCCACGCGTCCTCGTGGCCCTTTCAGCGGCGGCAGTATCAGTACCCGGCAAGTTGCCCCCTGGTACTCGCGCGCGATGGTGTTCGTGGTGTGCCTGCTGATCTGCGTGGTCGCGGCCCGCGGTACCTTGCGTCAAGGCCCGCCCATGCGTTGGGGTGATGTCTACACCACCGATTCCAACTTCGCTAACCAACTGGGCCTCAACGGTACCCTGTCCCTGGTGGCGGCGGCGAAGAGCCGGATGTCCGAAGATCGCGACAACATCTGGAAAGCCACGTTGCCTCAACCGATGGCGCAGCAAACCGTGCGCGACCTGCTGGTGATGAAGGACGAAAAACTGGTGGATGCCGAGACCGCCGCCGTGCGTCGTGACTACATGCCGCCGGCGGACAAGACCTTGCCGATCAAGAACGTCGTCGTGATCCTGATGGAAAGCATGGCCGGTCACTCGGTGGGTGCACTGGGCGCACCGGGCAACATCACGCCGTACCTCGACAAACTGTCGAAGGAAGGCCTGCTGTTCGACCACTTCTTCTCCAACGGTACCCACACCCACCAGGGCATGTTCGCCACCATGGCCTGCTTTCCGAACCTGCCGGGTTTCGAATACCTGATGCAGACCCCGGAAGGCAGCCACAAACTGTCTGGCCTGCCGCAGTTGCTCAGCGCCCGTGACTACGACGATGTGTATGTCTACAACGGCGATTTCGCCTGGGACAACCAGTCGGGTTTCTTCAGCAACCAGGGCATGACCAACTTCATCGGGCGTAACGACTTCGTTAACCCGGTGTTCTCCGACCCGACCTGGGGTGTGTCCGACCAGGACATGTTCGACCGTGGTCTGGTGGAACTCAAGGCCCGCGATGGCAAGGACAAGAAACCTTTCTATGCCTTGCTGCAAACCCTGTCCAACCACACCCCCTATGCGTTACCGACCCCCTTGCCGGTCGAGCGCGTGACCGATCGTGGCAGCCTGAACGAACATTTGACCGCCATGCGCTACTCGGATTGGGCGCTGGGCCAGTTCTTCGAGAAGGCGCGCAATGAGCCCTACTTCAAGGAAACCCTGTTTGTCATCGTCGGCGACCACGGTTTCGGCAATGAGCGTCAGATCACCGAAATGGACCTGGGCCGTTTCAACGTGCCGATGCTGATGATCGCACCGGGCATCCAGGAAAAGTTCGGCACGCTCGACCACACCGTTGGCACTCAAGTCGACATCGTGCCGACCATCATGGGCCGGATCGGTGGCGAAGTGCGTCATCAGTGCTGGGGCCGTGACTTGCTCAACTTGCCGGAAGGCGACACCGGTTTCGGTGTGATCAAGCCGTCGGGCAGCGAGCAGACCACCGCGATCATCACCGCGGACCAGATCCTGGTCTTGCCGAAGGACAAGGACATGGCGCCGAAGATGTACCAGTACGAACTGGGCGCTACGCCTCGTGCCGTGGTTGTTCCTGATGCACCGCGTACCGCTGAGCTTAAAACCAAGCTCGAAGCGTTCCTGCAAACGGCGACCAAGAGCCTGATCGATAACACCGCCGGTGTGGTCGACGGCAAGCCGGATTAAACTGGCAAGACCGAGCAAATAGCGATGCAATAAAAAAGAGGCTCTTGTAGAGCCTCTTTTTTTGCCGGTCAGAACTTCATATCTTGCCGAGCAACAACAGGATCAGTATCACCACCAACACCACGCCGATGATACCGGACGGGCCATAACCCCAACTTCTGGAGTGCGGGAAGACCGGTAGACCACCGATCAGTAACAGGATCAGAATGATCAGAAGAATTGTGCCCATGTCTGTTTCCTTGCTTTAAGTCTTCAGGAATGACCTAGCCGTTATCAGTCAGCGGGAATGTCATTTATTCGAGCTGCTTAAAAAATCCGACCGCTACTCAGGGCAAAAAATTCCAAGTTTTTTTGCTGTTTTTAGAACTATTGCCTATTCCGTCTGATGTTGCGTTAGTTGGTTGAGCCGCGCCTGCGGTTTGCTCGGGGCATTCAGCAATCTGATAGAGCGTGGGACGGCCAATATCCTTCGCTACACTCGACGCATCTTCCCCGGAACAACAAGGCTGTTTGCTATGCAAAATCGCATGATGATCACTGGTGCGGGCTCCGGCCTGGGTCGCGAAATCGCGCTGCGCTGGGCGCGCGAAGGCTGGCAGCTGGCCTTGTCGGACGTCAGCGAACCAGGCCTGCAGGAAACCCTGAAACAGGTGCGCGAAGCCGGTGGCGACGGTTTTATCCAGCGTTGCGATGTGCGTGATTACAGCCAGCTGACCGCGTTTGCCCAGGCCTGCGAATTGAAGTTCGGCGGTATCGACGTCATCGTCAATAACGCGGGCGTGGCCTCGGGCGGTTTTTTCAGCGAACTGTCCTTGGAAGACTGGGACTGGCAGATCGCAATCAACCTCATGGGCGTGGTCAAGGGCTGCAAGGCTTTCCTGCCGTTGCTGGAGAAGAGCAAGGGCAAGATCATCAACATCGCGTCGATGGCGGCGTTAATGCAAGGCCCGGCCATGAGCAACTACAACGTGGCCAAGGCCGGCGTAGTGGCGTTGTCCGAAAGCCTGCTGATCGAATTGGCGCATCAGGAAGTCGGCGTACATGTGGTTTGCCCGTCGTTTTTCCAGACCAATCTGCTGGACTCCTTCCGCGGCCCGACGCCGGCCATGAAAGCCCAGGTTGGCAAGTTGCTGGAAAGCTCGCCCATCAGTGCCGCCGATATTGCCGACTATATCTACCAGCAGGTTGCCGCCGGCGAGTTCATGATCCTGCCCCACGAACAGGGCCGCCAGGCCTGGGCGCTCAAGCAGAAGAACCCGCAATTGCTCTACAACGAAATGACCCTGATGGCCGACAAGATGCGCGCCAAGGCCAGGCAATCGGCAAGCTGAACTTGCCCACACGGAACAGCCTCGTTAGGGTGGCCGCCATCGGCCATCCTCGCGAGACGTTCGCATGCTCAATTACCTGTGGTTTTTCCTCGCTGCGTTGTTCGAAATCGCCGGCTGCTTCGCCTTCTGGATGTGGTTGCGCCAGGGTAAAAGCGTCTGGTGGGTGGTGCCGGCGTTACTCAGCCTGACGTTGTTCGCATTGTTGCTCACGCGAATAGAGGCGACTTACGCAGGCCGTGCCTATGCCGCTTATGGCGGTATCTACATCATTGCTTCGATTGGCTGGCTGGCGGTGGTCGAGCGGATTCGACCACTGGGCTCCGACTGGTTGGGCGTTGCGCTGTGCGTGATCGGGGCCAGCGTTATCCTGTTCGGCCCACGCTTCTCGGCTTCCTGACGAATCGGCCCTCGATTGAGGTGCGTGTCAGGCATTTCCTTCAGCAAGGCAGCCCAGTGGCTGTAGGTTCGGTCTGGATTACCCAGGCTGTCTTGTAGGCCCGGCGTGCACCGGGCATCTTCAAGGCCCGGTAACCCTGAAGGACCAAAGCCATGCTTGTATTGAGTCGTGTAGTCGGCGAATTGATTTCCATCGGCGACACCATTTCGGTGCGCATCATCGCCGTCAATGGCGGTAACGTGCGCTTCGGCATCGAAGCCCCGAACCATGTCAACGTGCACCGAAGCGAGATCTACGAGCGAATCCAGCGCAAGCTGGCGCGCAACAAGAAATCAGTCGAATAGATGCTTGGGCACGTCATGCTTGAGCATCAACTGGCATTGCTCGCTCTCCGGATCGAAGACGATCAGGGCCTGGCCCTTGATCAATGCCTGGCGAACACGCAATACGCGGGTCTCCAGCGGCGTGTCATCGCCATTGTCGGTACCGTCGCGGGTCACGAAGTCTTCGATCAGGCGGGTCAGGGTATCGACTTCAAGTTGGTCGTGGGGAATCAGCATAGGCACCTCGGCTAAACAATGGCGCGATGCTACGGCGAATGGGAGGTCGCCGCTAGCCTGTGGTTGAAGCGCTGCCTGGACTGACGCCATCGCGAGCAGGCTCGCTCCCACAGGGATACGCGGTTAACTGTGGGAGCGAGCCTGCTCGCGATGGCGATTGATCAGTCAACGAAAATACCTGGCTCAGCTATCCGACCGCTGCCCCACCAGGCTATCCACCGACGGCACCCGTGTATCGCTTTCCATCTGCGTCTCGTGTTCGATCTGATGACTGAAGCGGTCCAGCGAGCCCGTGGCCGGCTGCGCGTCGCTGGCGAACACCGGCGGGCTGAGGATGTAGGCGCCGAGCAGGCGGCTGAGGGCGGCGAGACTGTCGATGTGGGTGCGTTCGTAGCCGTGGGTGGCGTCGCAGCCGAAGGCGAGCAGGGCGGTGCGGATGTCATGGCCGGCGGTGACCGCCGAGTGCGCGTCGCTGAAGTAGTAGCGGAACAGGTCGCGGCGTACCGGCAATTCGTTGTCACTGGCCAGGCGCAACAGGTGCCGCGACAGATGATAGTCGTACGGCCCGCCGGAATCCTGCATCGCGATGCTCACCGCGTGTTCGCTGGAATGCTGGCCGGGCGCGACGGGCGCGATGTCGATGCCGACGAATTCACTGACGTCCCAAGGCAGCGCCGCCGCGGCTCCACTGCCGGTTTCCTCGGTGATGGTGAACAGCGGATGGCAATCGATCGCCAGCTCTTCGCCGCTGTCGACGATGGCTTTCAACGCTGCCAGCAACGCGGCGACGCCGGCCTTGTCGTCCAGGTGACGGGCGCTGATGTGGCCACTCTCGGTGAATTCCGGCAACGGGTCGAAGGCTACGAAATCACCGACGCTGATGCCGAGCGAGTCACAATCGGCGCGGGTGGCGCAATAGGCGTCCAGGCGCAACTCGATGTGATCCCAGCTGATCGGCATTTCATCGACCGCGGTGTTGAACGCGTGCCCGGAGGCCATCAAGGGCAGCACACTGCCGCGGATCACGCCGTTGTCGGTAAACAGGCTGACGCGGCTGCCCTCGGCGAAACGGCTGGACCAGCAACCCACGGGGGCCAGCGTCAGGCGGCCGTTGTCCTTGATGGCGCGCACGGCGGCGCCAATGGTATCCAGGTGCGCGGAAACCGCACGGTCCGGGCTGTTTTTCTTGCCCTTGAGGGTGGCGCGGATGGTGCCGCGGCGGGTCATCTCGAAGGGAATGCCCAGCTCTTCCAGGCGTTCGGCGACATAACGCACGATGGTGTCGGTGAAGCCGGTGGGGCTGGGAATGGCGAGCATTTCCAGCAGGACTTTTTGCAGATAGGTCAGGTCCGGTTCCGGGTATTGGCGGGTCATGGAAACTCCTGATGAATTGGGTGCTGAGCGCTCCCGCGCTGAGCGTGGGCGCGCTCATGAAGAGGGTTAAACGGCCGGCTGACTGTGCGGAAACAACAGATCCACAAACCGCTCGGCTGTCGGCTGCGGCTCATGGTTGGCCAGTCCGGCGCGCTCGTTGGCTTCGATAAACACGTATTGCGGTTGATCGGCGGCAGACACCATCAGGTCGAGGCCGACCACGGGAATATCCAGCGCCCGCGCCGCGCGCACCGCGGCGTCCACCAGCGTGGGATGGAGGATCGCGGTGACGTCTTCGAGAATCCCACCGGTATGCAGATTCGCCGTACGCCGCACGAACAGGTGCTCGCCCGCCGGCAGAATGCTGGCGTAGTCGTAGCCCGCTACTTGCACGGTGCGCTCGGTCTCAGGATCCTGCGGGATCTTGCTTTCGCCGCCTGTAGCCGCCTGGCGCCGTCGACTCTGGGCTTCGATCAGCGCACCGATGGAGTGCTGGCCATCGCCCACCACCTCGGCTGGCCGACGAATCGCCGCGGCGACCACTTCAAAGCCGATCACCAAAATCCGCAGGTCGAGACCTTCGTGGAAGCTTTCCAGCAACACGCGACTGTCGAACTGGCGGGCGGCTTCGATGGCGTTCTGAACCTCTTCAATGGTCTGTAGATCCACGGCCACCCCTTGCCCCTGTTCACCGTCCAGCGGCTTGACCACCACCCGTTGGTGTTCGTCGAGAAACGCCAGGTTGTCATCGGCGTTACCCGCCAGTTGCTGCGCGGGCAGGTTCAGGCCGGCGGCCGCGAGCACTTTATGGGTCAGGCTTTTGTCCTGGCACAGGCTCATGCTGATGGCGCTGGTCAGGTCCGTCAGCGACTCGCGGCAACGTACCCGCCGTCCGCCGTGGCTGAGGGTGAACATGCCGGCCTCGGCATCATCGACCTGCACATCGATGCCGCGGCGATGGGCTTCCTCGACGATGATCCGCGCGTAGGGGTTGAACTCGGCTTCAGGACCGGGGCCGAGAAACAACGACTGGTTGATGCAGTTCTTGCGCTTGATGGCGAAGGTCGAGAGATTGCGAAAACCGAGCTTGGCGTAAAGGTTCTTCGCCTGGCGATTGTCGTGCAGCACGGACAAGTCCAGGTAACTCAGCCCACGGCTCATGAAGTGTTCGATCAAATGCCGCACCAGCACTTCACCGACGCCGGGCCGCGAACAGTGCGGATCGACCGCCAGGCACCACAGGCTGCTGCCGTGTTCCGGATCGTTGAAGGCCTTGTGATGATTGAGGCCCATGACGCTGCCGATGATCGCGCCGCTGTCCTCATCCTCGGCGAGCCAGTACACCGGGCCGCCCAGATGACGCGGAGTGAGCAAACTGGCGTCGATCGGCAACATGCCGCGCGCCTGATACAACTGATTGATCGCCTGCCAGTCGGCATCGCCTTGCGCACGACGAATGCGAAAACCGCGAAATACACGGGTTGCCTGTCGGTAATCGCTGAACCACAACCGCAGGGTGTCAGAGGGGTCGAGAAACAGCTGGGCCGGCTCCAGCCCCAGCACTTGCTGGGGTGCGGCGACATACAGGGCGATGTCGCGCTCGCCCGGTTGCTCATTGAGCAGCTCCTGGGCAAGGCTCTCCGGGTCGGGGAACGTATGGCCGATTAACAGCCGTCCCCAGCCGCAATGCACGGCAATCGGCGCGGTACCGAGTTCGCTGCCGTCTTCGGCCAGACGCGCCTGCAAGCGTTCGTAAGAGGGCGCCTGACCCCGCAACAGGCGTTGGCTGTACGCCGTGGCTTGAGGTTTCATCGGTCAGATTCCTTGTTCACTGAGCCACAGGTTCAGCGCCGCCAATTGCCACAGCTTGGAGCCGCGCAACGGGGTCAACTGGCCTTGTGGGTCGGTCAGCAAGCGGTCGAGCATCGCCGGGTTGAACAGGCCGCGATCCTGGCTAGGGTCGAGCAGCAATTCGCGTACCCAGTTCAGCGTGTCGCCCTGCAAATGCTTGAGGCCCGGCACCGGGAAGTAGCCTTTCTTGCGGTCGATGACTTCGCTCGGAATGACCAGGCGCGCCGCTTCCTTGAGCACTTGCTTGCCGCCATCGGGCAGTTTGAATTTACCCGGCACCCGGGCAGACAATTCCACCAGGCGATAGTCGAGAAACGGCGTGCGCGCCTCCAGGCCCCAGGCCATGGTCATGTTGTCGACGCGCTTGACCGGGTCATCCACCAGCATCACCGTGCTGTCCAGGCGCAGGGCCTTGTCCACCGCCGCATCGGCGCCGGGCTGTGCGAAATGTTCCTTCACGAAGTCGCCGGCGGCATCATTCGCGGTCAGCCATTTCGGCTGTACGGTGGCGGCGTAATCCTCGTAGCTGCGGTCGAAAAACGCTTCACGATAGGCCGCGTAGGGATCGGCTGCGCCATCGACCTGCGGATACCAGTGATAACCGGCGAAGAGCTCGTCCGCGCCCTGGCCGCTTTGCACCACTTTGCAATGCTTGGCCACTTCGCGGGACAACAGATAGAAAGCGATGCAGTCATGACTGACCATTGGCTCGCTCATTGCGCGGAAGGCGGCGGGCAGTTGCTCGATGATCTCTTTTTCGTCGATGCGCAATTGGTGGTGGTGGGTGCCGTAATGCCGGGCGATCAGGTCCGAATATTGAAATTCGTCACCGCGCTCGCCACCGGCATCCTGGAAACCGATGGAGAAGGTCGACAGGTTTTCCACGCCGACCTCACGCAACAGGCCGACGAGCATGCTCGAATCGACACCACCCGACAGCAGCACGCCGACGTCCACCGCCGCCCGCTGACGAATTGCCACCGCCTCGCGGGTGCTGTCGAGTACGCGGTCGCGCCAGTCTTCGAGGGTCAGATTCTTCTCATCCTCGTGTGGGCCGTAGGGCAGGGTCCACCAGGTTTTCTGCTCGGTGCTGCCGTCTGCTTCGATGCGCATCCAGGTGGCGGGCGGCAGCTTTTCGATGCCGGCCAGCAGGGTGCGTGGCGCCGGGACCACGGCATGGAAATTCAGATAGTGATTGAGGGCCACCGGATCGAGGATCGGGTTGATGTCGCCGCCCTTGAGCAATGCTGGCAACGCCGAGGCAAAGCGCAGGCGCTGGCCGGTGCGCGACATGTACAGCGGCTTCACACCGAGACGGTCACGGGCGATGAACAGGCGCTTGGCGTCGCGCTCCCAGATGGCGAAGGCAAACATGCCGTTGAGCTTGGGCAACAGGGCTTCGCCCCAGGCGTGGTAGCCCTTGAGCAGCACTTCGGTGTCGCCGCCGGAATAGAAGGCATAACCAAGGCTTTCGAGTTCGCTGCGCAGTTCCGGGAAGTTGTAGATCGCGCCGTTGAAGGCCAGGGACAGGCCCAGTTGCTGGTCGATCATCGGCTGCGCCGAGCCGTCCGACAGGTCCATGATTTTCAGGCGGCGATGGCCCAGGGCAATCGGCCCCTGGCTATGAAAACCCCAGGCATCAGGGCCTCGAGGTGCCAGGTGGTGGGTAATTCGCTCGATGGCTGCAAGGTCTGCAGGTTGATTGTCAAAACGTAACTCGCCAGCTAATCCGCACATAAATTCCTTACCGGTTTTTCCGTTGGGGAGGGTCAATCGATACCGTGCCAAAAGGGCAGGTACTCAAAAACTGACCCGCCTCGGTTGTGGGAGTTTTAGAACGATAAGTTATAAGCAGGAATTGCAGGGCGAATGGCTGGCGTGGCAGAACCACCGTTGGCCGTGGCGGTAACTATTGCTGGGATGCATAGAAGTAGCTGCTGGGATGGGTTGCGATCCGACCCGGTATTCGAATTATCAATTGCCTGCCGGGCTTCCTAGACTGAGCGTCTCTTCACGCAATAAGGATATTGCTCATGCTGGCTACGACTTCCAAAACCGCCACCGCAGCGGAGCCGCTGACCTCGGCACAACGCCTCGAAGCGTTGTTGGAACACACAGGCGACCTGGACAAGGCGCAAGTGCTGCAAGCGTCCATTGCACCCTGGTTGGCGACTGCGGATCTTACCGTGGTGCAGGCTCTGAAGGCTGCGTTCGAGCAGTCTTTTGATACTCAAGGCAAGGTCACGGAGGCGCTCAAGAAACTCAAGCCCTTGGACGAGTTCTGTAAAGAGCAACTGACCGAATTCCTCAAGGGTAAATGGACCGTCGATTTCGATGTCGAGCGGGACATGCTGGACATCACGAAAACTCTGTACACGTCCACAGGCGCGCTTCCGGTCCTCGGTTACCCGGATCAAAAAACCACGACATCACGCAGCCTGCTCCAGGCGGCCATGGAAAACTTTACTTCCGGGGAAGCGGGGAGCGGCGGTTTTCCAGCAGAGTCGGTAATTCGCATCAATGAACAAGCCCAATCAGACGCTGAAATCACCCCTGTAAAATTCGCTGCACTGTGTCGTGAACTCGACCTGGGGGCTCGCTATCAGCGCCATATCGACCAGGCCCTGGCATTGCCGGCCAAACCCGCAAAAGATGCACCTGTCGATGATCGGGCTAGAGTTGCGGACATCCGGCGCCTGAAGGTGCTGGACATGCGGGTTGCCTTGCACATGGCCTCCCTGAAAAAGGACATCACTCCCGCGGTCTATACGATGCTGCTGAGTGTGATCGATCAGGATCTCCCGGCAGCTCAAACCAGGGGCGCATTGTTCGATGGCGGGCCGGTGCATTGGCAGGGCTTGATGATTCACGACACTTGCATCTGTGGGGCACTGGTATTTACCAAAGTCTCCATCGATACCGAGCCGAAGGCCCGGTGTGTGGTCTACATGCCGAACGAACCTCGACGACCACTGTATGAATACGCCTCTCTGGATGACTTCAAGGTCTACCTGACCCTCCATTTGCAAAGCAAAAGCTACAGAAAGTCTTTCGCCGGGCAGTACCTGCATGGCCATGATAAGACCGGGTTTTTTACCGGGTTTGACAAGGGCAAAACCTTGGGCACGCTCGCTGCTGTTCCTGCCGACACCTGCCTTGGCGATTTTTTCTTCAGTACGTTGGTCAGCACGACTCAAAAAGACGCACGAATACTTGCCGTGCCGACTGAAGACGTCGATGAGCAGCAGCGGGAAAAAAACCTTCAGGCATTGATCGATGGTGGTCTTGTGTTGTTGAACGTAGCCGCTTTTTTCGTCCCGGTGATCGGCCAGTTCATGCTGGCTGCGGCGGTCGTCGACATCGTCAGTGAGGTGTATGAAGGCGCGGTGGACTGGACGCACGGCGAGCGGGCCGAGGCGTTGACGCATTTGTTGAGTGTGGTGGAAAACGTCGCGCAGCTGGCAGCGTTTGCCGTCGGCGGAAAAATAATCGCCAAAGCTATCGGCAGGGGCGCGAAGGAGCAGGAGGCATTCTTCGACAAGTTCGAGGCCGTCACTCACGCAGATGGTACGGCTAAATTGTGGAAGCCCAACCTCGACGCCTATAAACAGACCACGGCTCTGCCAATTGACGCGCAACCTGATGCGCAAGGGCTTTACCGGCATGCCGGGCAGACGTCGATCGTCATCGAGGGTGCTCCCTATCGAGTCACCCAAAGCGCAGAGGGATCGCCATGGACCCTCAATCATCCCGTGCGTACTGACGCCTTTGCGCCTGCCGTCGAGCGAAATGTCGAAGGGGGCTGGCGGCATGTCTATGAGCATGCGCACGAGTGGCGCGACGGTGCCTATGCATTGGAGCGTACGGATCCGCGCCTGGGTGATCTGGGCGATGACCTGGAAGCGATTGCCGACATTACCGACATGACGCCTGACAAGTTGCACCAGCTTCATGAAAGCAACCTCAAGTTACCGCAGCGGCTGAATGATTGTGTCGAGCGCTTCAGGATCGACCGGCGCATCACCACGATGGTCGCGGCAATGGAAGGGGGAGAGAGCACAAACAAGGACTTCATCCAGGAGCAGCTGCATACGCTGCCGAGGCTGCCCGGCTGGCCGGCGGAGCGCTTCATTGAAGTGCGCGACGGGGAAGACCTGGTCGTGTCCCGCTTCCCCGAGACGGCGCCGCATGATGATGACGTCAACAGCGTGCACGTCCTTCAATCGGAACTGGACTCGGGAAAACTGCTCGATACGGTCATCAATGGTCTTTACCCGACTGAAGTGGAGGGCATCATCGGCAAAACAACCACTGAATCGAAATCGCAGCTGTTGGCAAAGAAGATCGCGACAAGCCTCAAGAATGATCGCCAGCCGCTGTTCGAGTGGCTCTATAAGGCCTGGGACGGCACCGCCACCGGTGACTTGGCGCTGTTGCGCGAACACACCACTGACCTTCCCACGAGGGTATGCGAGGAATTGCTGGATAACGCCTCTGCCAGCGATCGCAGCTTTTTGCGTGACCGCAAGATCCTCGGCATGGATCTCGCCGTACAGGTCAGCGAAGCACAGGCGCAGATCAGGCAGGACCGTGCGCTCACCGGGTTGCACCTCCCGAGATTGGCCAATGCCGACACCGACAAACTGTCGCTCGGGCTGATGGACAGGGTGCAAGGCTGGGATGACAGCTGCCGACTTGAAGTGCGACAGGGTTCAGCGACCGGCACCTTGCTGGACAGCGTGGGCGAAATGGATGCGCAGTCGCTCGGGATCATTGTCAAGACGCCCACCGGTTACCAGGTCACTCAAACCACTGGCAATGTCTCTTCCACGCTGACCAGCGACACGCTGCTTGGGTCGATACTTGACGCAATGCCAACGACCCAGCGCACCCGCATGAGTCTCACGGGCGAAGATCCGCTGGATGTACCGACGTTACGGTCACGGCTGTCGAGGGCCGCCGCTGGCGATCCGGTGCGTACCGGGCGGGTGTTGCGAGGGGAGCGCAGTGATACACCCAAACACCTTTTTGCCTGTGTCCAGGCGGACTCCCCCGCTGCGAACTCGTATGCAAGGGGCTTGATTCGTAAAGTCAAAAAACTTTATCCGCTGTTCACGGATGACCAGGCTTCGGCGTTTCTCGACAGCGCCGGCAGCACCCAGATGCAGCGGGTGAATCGAATCAAGGAACTGGAGCAGCAACTGAAAAAACTGCGCGGTGTGCTGCACACCTGGCGTGACGATAAAGTGGCAATAGCTGAAGCAGTAGAGAAGCTGCCGGGGAATGAAAACGATATCCGTGTCAGCCGTCGTCAAGTGGCCAATACCATCGAAAAATGCTGGCGCCGGATAGCACGGTCCACTCGTACTTCTACAATGCTCAGGCTGGAGCGCAACCCTGTAGGCCCATTACCGACGCTGACCGAGCAGGATGTTGCCCATGTGCGCAGCCTTTCCATCACTGAGATGAAGGCTGGCGATGAGCTGGCGTATTTCCTTGCGCCGTTCAAAGGGCTTGTCACGCTGAACCTGGACCACAATAACCTCAAGCGATTGCCTGAAGCCTTGTCGCACATGGCCGATCTTGAGCATTTGAGCCTGCAGGGAAATCAGATACAACTGACCGAGTACACCTTGCGCAAACTGGCGGACATGCACAAATTGCGCTCGTTGGGGCTGAGCGACAACAACCTGGGCGCTACGGTTGACGTCAGCAAGATGATCAATCTGAAAGAACTGTTACTGCGTGATACTCACGCGACGGAACTGCCTGTCGGGCTTCAACACGTTCTGGATCTGGACTTCGTGGACCTGAGAGGAAACAACATAGTGGAGTTGCCGGAGTGGCTGTTCAACCTCCGTCAGCGAAACGCTCTGTCGATCAACCTGAGTGGTAACCCCGTATCCGCACGTAGCCGAGCGAGGCTGGGGACCTTCCATAGCAATACGGGCATCGGGATGGGGCTGTGGCAAAATGAAACTGTGGTGGTCCATGATCAAAGGGCTCGAGACCTGTGGATGCCCAAACCGGCTGAAGCGACCTATGCCCGTCGTAATGGTGTATGGCTGGCGCTAAAGGAAAACCCCGAATCGAAAGCATTCTTTGAATTGCTGGCACAACTTGGAAGTTCGGCCGATAGCCGCTTTGTGCATGAAAACATGACATGGCGGGTCTGGAGTGTCATGGAGGCGACCCGGAGCGATGAGGCGTTGTGCCGTCTATTGCTGAAGATGGCGGCGACAGCCCGTTGCGCTGATGACGCGGCGTCGCTCTTCAGTAATATTGAGGTCGCCGTTGAGATCGAAAAGGAGGTTCGACTGTCCGCTAATGCCCATGATAAGGCCGCTCGGCTGTTGAGACTTGGGCGCCGCCTGTTCCGACAGGATTATCTTGCCAAAATTGCCAGGGAACGGGTCGAGGCCAATCCAGCGCTCGATGATGTGGAGGTGGAGCTGGCTTATCGCACCGGTCTGGCCGACAGGCTCGAACTGATCGGTCAACCCCGGCACATGCGATTTGAATTGGTGAGTGGTGTAAACGCAAATGACCTGGATGCGGCCTACAACAAAGTCATTACCGCAGAACTTTCACCTGAACTCTTGACCTCCCTCATTGAACGCTCGTTCTGGAGCGATTTTTTGCGAGCGCATCATGGCGAGAAATTCTCCGAAATGATCGCGCCCTTTCAAGTGCGGGAGCAGACGGCTTCTGAAAACGAAGCAAAGCTTGGCGAGGACTATGGCCCCACGCTCGACCGCATCGACGCTGATATGAAGACGGCTGAACACGATTTGTTGAAGGGCCTGACCCAGGCCGCCATGGACGCCGACGCGGCAAGGACCTGTTTTACGTTGGATTGATCGCCTCAGGCCTTACCGCGTATCAACCGACGCAAAGTGAAGCGGTTAGGATGACAGGCCTCCGCCACAGCCCTGGGCAGCGGCAGCGGTTCGTCATCCAGCCACGCGGCGATCAATTCGCCTGACAACGGCGCTGTGATCAATCCTCGGGAACCGTGGCCGCTGTTGACGTACAAGCCATCCAGCCAGGGGCAGGGGATGTCCGGGATTTGCCGGGCATCCTTGCTCAGTGCACTGTAGACGTCGACGAATGCCTGGCTGTCGGCCAATGGCCCGACAATCGGCAAGTAATCCGGGCTGGTACAGCGAAACGCGGCGCGGCCTTCAAGTTCATCGGCTTGCAGGGTGTGCGCGCCGAGCCGGGCGACCAGGTCCTGCGAGATTTCTTCGAGCATCTGCAAGTTGCCCAGATTCTCGGCCGTGGTCGGCGTAAGGTCGTCGCTGTTGAAATCGAAACTCGCCCCCAGGGTATGTTCGCCCAGGCGTGCCGGCGCGACATAGCCTTCGGCGCACACCACGGTACTCAGCGCCCGGCTTGAAGCTGTTTGCGCCAAGCGGGTGATTTGTCCGCGGATGCGCTTGAGCGGCAACTCGCTGCTGAAAGTGAATCGCTTGATCTCGGCAGCGCCGGCCAGCACCACCGCAGGTGCTTCGGCCAGCAAGCGGTCGCCATCCCATGCTTGCCAACCGCCGTCCACACGGCGCAACTCCAGCACATCGTGATGGGTTAGCAGTTCGATGTTCGACTGCCCGGCCTGCCATTGGCACAACGCAGGCGGATGTACCCAACCGCCTTCAGGGTAAAACAGGCCTCCCGCAGGCAGTGCGATACCGGCGCGAGCCTCGGCGTGTGCCCGGTCGAGTGTGTGCAGCAAGTCACTGGGAAACGCCGTCGCCAACTGCGCCTGGCGCTCGACTTCCTTGGCATTGAAAGCCAGTTGCAAGACCCCGCAATCGTCCCAGTCAACGCCTCGTTGCAAATGCTCCAGCAAGCGTCGGGTGTAACCGAACCCACTGACAATCAATTGCGACAACGCTGTGCCGTGGGCGGACAGCTTGAGGTACAGCACGCCTTGTGGATTGCCCGAGGCCTCCTGCGCCAGCGCAGCATGACGCTCCAGCAGACTCACCTGCCAACCGCGTGCAGCCAGGCTGGCGGCCGTCGCACAACCGGCCAGCCCGGCACCGATCACCAGCGCGCGACGTTCACCGCTGAGCGGGGTCGGGCGGGCAAACCAGGGCTTCGCCACTGCGGGCTTCGGGGTTTCTGCTGGCCAGCCGAGGAAGGTGCCGCGCAGGATTTCCCATTTGTGGCCGATGCCGGGTGTGCGTTTCATCTTGAAGCCAGCGGCATTGAGCAGACGGCGCACCCAACCGGTGCTGGTGAAAGTGCTGATGGTCGAGCCGGGCGCTGCCAGGCGAGCCAGTTCGGCAAACAGTTCGGCGGTCCACATGTCGGGGTTTTTCGCCGGTGCGAAACCGTCGAGAAACCAGGCGTCGATCTGCGCGTCCAGTTGCGGCAGTTGCTCCAGTGCATCGCCGATCAGCAAGGTGAGCGTGACGCGGCCGCTATCCAGGACCAGGCGCTGGAAGCCCTGGTGGATCGCCCTGTATTGCGCCAGCAGTTGATCGGCGAACGGTTTGAGTTCCGGCCACAACGCCAGCGCTCGCTGCAGGTCGGGCAGACTCAGCGGGTATTTTTCGACACTGACAAAATGCAGTCGCGCACCGGCCACAGCGTGCTGCTCGAACAACTGCCAGGCGCACAGGAAATTCAACCCGGTACCGAACCCGGTTTCGCCAATCACCAATTGCCCACCCGCCGGCAGCGCGGCGAAACGCTCACGCAAAGCGTTCTGTTCCAGGAACACATAGCGGGTTTCGTCCAGCCCCGACAGGTCGGAAAAATACACATCATCGAACACCCGCGAGCGCGGGAGCCCTTGGTCGTCCCAGTCGATCTGGGCGTGGGGCATTACAGGTTTCATGGCAGGCTCGGCAACGGCAAGGTCGCCATTCTATCCGATCGCGGCAAGGGGGCATGATCCATGGCAAGGCCTGCATCGGCCAACGCGATGAAAATGGGATTTCTGCCCCGCGGGAGCGGTCAATCCACTAGTCTTGCTCACATCTGCCAGGGAGCCGCCCATGTTCGAATCCGCTGAAATCGATCACGCCATCGACAAAGAAACCTACGACGCCGAGGTACCGGCCCTGCGTGAAGCCTTGCTTGAAGCGCAATTCGAATTGCGCCAGCAGAGCCGCTTCCCGGTGATCATCCTGATCAACGGCATCGAAGGCGCCGGCAAGGGCGAGACGGTCAAGTTGCTCAATGAATGGATGGACCCGCGCCTGATCGAGGTCCGCACCTTCGATCAGCAAACCGACGAAGAGCTGGCGCGACCACCGGCCTGGCGCTATTGGCGAATGCTTCCGGCCCAGGGCCGCATGGGCATCTTCTTCGGCAACTGGTACAGCCAGATGCTGCAGGCCCGGGTGCACGGCGTTATCAAGGACCCAAGGTTCGATCAAAGCATCAACGGCGCCGAACGCCTGGAAAAAATGCTGTGTGACGAAGGCGCCCTGATCTTCAAGTTCTGGTTTCACCTCTCCAAGAAACAAATGAAGGCACGCCTCAAGGCGCTGGCTGATGACCCGTTGCACAGCTGGCGCATCAGCCCGCTGGACTGGCAGCAGTCCGAAACCTACGACCGCTTTGTGAAGTACGGTGAACGCGTCTTGCGCCGTACCAGCCGTGACTATGCGCCGTGGCATGTGATCGCCGGAAAGGATGCGCATTATCGCAGCCTGGTGGTGGGGAAGATTTTGCTCGAAGGCCTGCAGGGCGCCCTGAAACGGCCGAAAATCCACCCGGAAAAAGTCAACGCCGCACCGGTGTTCCCAAGCGTCGATCAATTGAACCTGCTGGACAGCCTCGACCTGACCCTGAATCTGGCCAAGGGCGATTATGAAGAGCAGCTGATTACCGAGCAGGCGAGATTTTCCGGGTTGATGCGCGACAAACGCATGCGCCGCCACGCGTTGATGGCAGTGTTCGAGGGCAATGACGCGGCGGGCAAGGGCGGGGCGATTCGTCGAGTAGCCGCGGCACTGGACCCGCGCCAGTACAACATCGTGCCGATTGCCGCGCCCACCGAGGATGAACGGGCGCAGCCATATCTGTGGCGTTTTTGGCGGCATGTTCCCGCGCGGGGCAAATTCACCGTGTTCGACCGTTCCTGGTATGGCCGGGTGTTGGTTGAGCGCGTCGAAGGCTTCTGCACCCCGGCGGACTGGCTGCGTGCCTACGGTGAAATCAACGATTTTGAGGAACAGCTCACCGATGCCGGGGTGATCGTGGTCAAGTTCTGGCTGGCCATCGACAAACAGACGCAACTGGAGCGCTTCCAGGAGCGCGAAGAGATTCCGTTCAAGCGCTTCAAGATCACCGAAGACGATTGGCGCAACCGCGACAAGTGGGATGACTATCGCACCGCCGTCGGCGACATGGTTGACCGCACCAGCACGGAGATCTCGCCCTGGACCCTGGTGGAGGCCAATGACAAGCGCTGGGCCCGGGTCAAGGTGCTGCGCACCATCAACCGCGCACTGGAAGAGGCGTTCGAAAAGTCGGACAAGCGCAAGGGCAAGTAGCCAGGCGATGGTTACGCATACGCGGGGTGAATGATTGTCGCGGTCGGTTATTGGGTGGGCTTATGCTCGGTCCACTCTCAACCGACAACAACAATGAGGTATGCCATGCGTGAAGTGGTGATCGTCGACAGCGTGCGGACCGGCCTGGCCAAATCCTTTCGCGGCAAGTTCAACATGACCCGTCCCGACGACATGGCGGCGCATTGTGTCGACGCCTTGCTGGCGCGCACCGGGATCGACCCGGCCAGCGTCGAGGACTGCATCGTCGGTGCCGGCTCCAACGAAGGTTCCCAGGGCTATAACATCGGGCGCAACGTCGCGGTATTGTCGCGCCTGGGCATTGGCGTGGCCGGCATGACCCTCAACCGCTTCTGCTCGTCGGGCTTGCAGGCGATCGCCATTGCCGCCAACCAGATCGCATCCGGTTGCAGCGACATCATCGTTGCCGGTGGTGTCGAATCCATCAGCCTGACGATGAAAAGCATCAACACCGATCACCTGATCAACCCGCTGCTCAAGGAGCAGGTACCGGGGATCTACTTCCCGATGGGCCAGACCGCCGAAATCGTCGCTCGACGTTACGACGTCAGCCGCGAAGAACAGGACCTGTACGCCCTGCAAAGCCAGCAGCGTACTGCCAAGGCACAAGCGGCGGGGTTGTTCGACGATGAAATCGTGCCGATGGCGGTGAAGTACCGGGTGGAAGACAAGGTCAGCGGCCAGGTGCAGATTCTCGAAGGCGTCGTGGATCACGATGACTGCAACCGCCCGGATACCACCCTGCAAAGCCTGGCCGGGTTGAAACCGGTGTTCCTCGAAGATGGCTCGGTCACCGCCGGTAACTCGTCGCAGTTGTCCGACGGCGCCTCCATGACCCTGGTGATGAGCCTGGAAAAAGCCCTGGCGCTGGGCTTGAAACCCAAGGCGTTCTTCCGCGGTTTTACCGTGGCGGGCTGCGAACCGGACGAGATGGGCATCGGCCCGGTGTTCTCGGTGCCCAAGTTGCTCAAGGCCAAGGGCTTGCACCTGGGCGACATCGATTTGTGGGAACTGAACGAAGCCTTCGCGTCGCAGTGCCTGTACGCGCGTAACCGGCTGGAGATCGACAACGACAGGTACAACGTCAACGGCGGCTCGATCTCCATCGGCCACCCGTTCGGCATGACCGGTTCGCGTCAGGTCGGGCACATCGTTCGCGAGTTGCAGCGGCGCAATCTGCGTTACGGCATCGTCACCATGTGCGTGGGCGGCGGGATGGGGGCTACCGGGTTGTTCGAGGCTGTGCGCTGATCCGACGCTTGTGCAGGAACCCCTCTGTCCAGAACCATGTTGCGACCCGCACAGTTTCATTCGCGGCCAGGCGTTAACTGTCCCTGTGTGCCACCCGGCTTAGCGCCTAGAATGACGCGACTTGTTTTCCGGATTGGGGTTCGCATGCACGTTTCATCGGGTCGCTGGGTTTATGGGCTGTTGCTGGCCTTGCTGACCGCGCTGTTGTGGGGAATCCTGCCGATCAAACTCAAGCAGGTACTGCTGGTGATGGACCCGGTCACGGTGACCTGGTTTCGCCTGATGGTGTCCGGTGGCTGCCTGTTCATCTACCTGGCGGCGACCCGGCGCCTGCCGAGCCGCAAGGTGCTCGGGCCACGGGGTGGCTGGCTGGTGCTGATGGCGGTGCTCGGCCTGGTGGGCAACTACGTGCTGTACCTGATGGGGTTGAACCTGCTCAGCCCCGGTACCGCACAACTGGTGGTGCAGATGGGCCCGATCATGCTGCTGATCGCCAGTGTCTTCGTGTTCAAGGAGCGTTTCAGCCTGGGGCAGGGGATTGGCTTGCTGGTATTGCTGATCGGCTTCGCGCTGTTTTTCAACCAGCGCCTGAGTGAACTGTTGACCTCGTTGAGCGACTACACCGCCGGTGTGTTGCTGGTGTTGCTGGCGTCCACGGTCTGGACCTTTTATGCGCTGGGGCAGAAGCAGTTGCTGACGGTGTGGAATTCGCTGCAGGTGATGATGGTGATCTACCTGTTTTGCGGGCTGTTGCTGACACCTTGGGTGCATCCGCTTGAAGCCCTGCAACTGAACCCGTTGCAAGGCTGGCTGTTGCTGGCGTGCTGCATGAACACCCTGATTGCCTATGGCGCATTTGCCGAGGCGCTGGCGCATTGGGAGGCTTCGCGGGTCAGTGCGACGCTGGCCATTACGCCCTTGGTGACTTTTGGCGCTGTTGCACTGGCTGCCTGGTGGTGGCCGGAGTATGTGCATGCCGAGACCATCAATGGTTTGGGTTATGGCGGGGCGGTGCTGGTGGTGCTGGGGTCGGCGTTGGTGGCGTTGGGGCCGTCATTGATTGCCGGGCTCAAGGCGCGCAAGGTGCGGATAGCGGCCAGTTAGACCGCGTTATCGTTCTTCGCGGGCAAGCCCGCTCCCACATTGACCGAGTGCACCGTTCATTGTGGGAGCGAGCCTGCTCGCGAAGACTGACTGTCAGGTGCCTACAAGTCTCAGCCCTTGGCCCCAGCCTCCAGCATATTCTCCGGCCTCACCCAGGCATCAAACTGCTCATCCGTCAGATACCCCAGCTGCAACGCCGCCGCACGCAACGTCAGCCCTTCGCTGTAAGCCTTCTTGGCGATCTCCGCCGATTTGTCATAACCAATATGCGGGTTCAAGGCCGTCACCAACATCAAGCCGCGTTCCAGATGCTCAGCCATTTGCCCGGCGTCCGGCTCCAGGCCAGCGATGCAATGCTCCTGGAAGTTGCTGCAGCCATCGGCCAGCAGGCGGATCGATTGCAGCAGGTTGTGGATGATCACCGGCTTGAACACATTCAGCTGCAGGTGACCCTGGCTCGCCGCGAAGCCGATGGTCACGTCGTTGCCCAGGACCTGGCAGGCCAGCATCGACAGCGCTTCGCACTGGGTCGGGTTGACCTTGCCCGGCATGATCGAACTGCCCGGCTCGTTGGCCGGCAGTTTGACTTCGGCGAAGCCGGCGCGCGGGCCGGAGCCGAGCAAGCGCAGGTCATTGGCAATTTTCATCAGGGTCACGGCGAGGGTTTTCAGCGCGCCAGACAACGTGGTCAGCGGCTCGTGTCCGGCCAGCGCCGCAAACTTGTTCGGTGCGGTGATGAACGGCAAGCCGGACAGGGCGGCCAGTTCCGCGGCAATGGCTTCACCGAAGCCGTGGGGCGAGTTCAGCCCGGTGCCGACCGCCGTACCGCCCTGGGCCAGTTCACAGACCGCCGGCAGCGCGCTGCGGATCGCCCGTTCGGCGTAATCGAGCTGGGCGATGAACGCCGAGATCTCCTGGCCAAAGGTGATCGGCGTGGCGTCCATCATGTGGGTGCGGCCGGTCTTGACCAGTTTCATGTGGCGGGCCGACAGCTCGGCCAGGCCACCAGAGAGTTCGCTGATCGCCGGCAGCAAGTGCTGTTGCACTGCCTGTGCGGCGGCGATGTGCATGGCCGTGGGGAAACAGTCGTTGGAGCTCTGGGAGCGGTTGACGTGATCGTTGGGGTGCACCGGGGACTTGCCGCCACGCGGGTTGCCGGCCAGTTCGTTGGCACGTCCGGCGATCACTTCGTTGACGTTCATGTTGCTCTGGGTGCCGCTGCCGGTCTGCCAGACCACCAGCGGAAACTGATCGTCATGCTCGCCGTCGAGCACTTCATCGGCCGCCTGCTCAATCAGCCTGGCGATGTCGGCGGGCAAATCGCCGTTACGGTCGTTGACCCGCGCCGCCGCTTTCTTGATCAGCGTCAGGGCGTGCAGTACCGCCAGCGGCATGCGTTCGTCGCCGATGGCAAAGTTGACCAGCGAGCGTTGTGTCTGAGCCCCCCAATAGGCCTCATCCGGGACTTCCACCTGGCCCAGGCTGTCGGTTTCGATTCGGCTCATCGTGCACACTCCTGTAGGTCTGATTGCGCAGTTTAGGCCGTGATCGGCGGCCGTGGTTCCATCAGTCTGGATTCTGCCCATTCAACCCCTCTAAATCAGGCGCGACAAGGCTTGGGGTTGAGCGACAGAGTTTTTTAGGCGCAGAATGGTCGTCCTTGGGGTTTTACCTCGCCTGCTAGAAAAGGAAACTCGATGACTCGTCTTCGTGCCATCTGTACCGCGGTTGCACTGGTCTGCGCCAGCGGCCCTGTTTTTGCCGATACCGCCAGCCACAACGCCAGTGCCGAGGCTTTCCTGACCCTGGCGCATGCTGACAAACTGGGTACTCCGGTGTACATGCAAGTACAGCAGATGTTCGCCCAGCGCTTCCAGCAAACCAAAGCCCCCGAGTCGAAAAAAGCCGTACTCGAAACCTACCAGGCCAAGGCCAACGCCGCCCTGGACCAGGCCATTGGCTGGAACAAGCTGAAGCCGGACATGGTCAAGCTCTACACCACCAACTTCACCGAGTCTGAGCTCAAGGACCTGGTCGCGTTCTACCAGTCGCCACTGGGCAAGAAAGTCCTGGAAAAAATGCCGCAGCTGACCCAGCAATCGGCCCAGATGACCCAGGCCAAGCTGGAAAGCGCGGTGCCTGTGGTCAACAAGCTGCTGGCTGACATGACCGCCGAACTGGAGCCTAAAGCCGCCGCTCCAGCCAAGAAAAAGCCTTGAGCCGGAGTTGGGCATGACCATGCAACAACGCATTGAATCGACGCTGGGTTTGCTTCAGCCCGAGCATTTGCAGGTGCTGGACGAAAGCCACATGCACAGCCGTGGGTTGCAAACCCACTACAAGGCCGTGGTGGTCAGTGCACAGTTCGAAGGCCTGAACCGGGTCAAGCGCCACCAGAAGGTCTACGGCACGCTTGGCGAGCTGATGGGCGAGTTCCATGCCTTGGCGCTGCACACCTACACGCCTGAGGAATGGGCACAAATCGACGCGGCCCCGGCCTCGCCGACTTGTGCCGGTGGCAGCAAGCACTGATACACCCCTCCCTCTGTAGGAGCGAGGCTTGCCCGCGAACCAGACACCGCGATGTATCTGATGTAACGCGTAATCGTTCTTCGCGGGCAAGCCTCGCTCCTACAAGGGATGCGTTATTTTTGTTAGACTATGAAACGCGCCGCTCACCCGGCGCGTTTTTTTTTCGCATCCGGTTCACCCCTTACGAGGGTAGCCACCTGGAGATTTACCCATGACACAACAGATTGTCGTGGCGGCACTGTATAAGTTCGTCACCCTGCAAGATTACGTCGCCCTGCGCGAGCCCCTGCTCAAGGCCATGGTCGACAACGGCATCAAAGGCACGCTGCTGATCGCCGAAGAAGGCATCAACGGCACCGTGTCCGGCAGCCGCGAAGGCATTGACGGGCTGATGGCCTGGCTCAAGAACGACCCGCGCATGGACGACATCGACCATAAAGAGTCGTACTGCGACGAGCAGCCGTTCTACCGCACCAAGGTCAAGCTCAAGAAAGAGATCGTGACCCTGGGCGTCGAAGGCGTGGACCCGAACAGGAAGGTCGGCACCTACGTCGACCCGCAGGACTGGAACGCGCTGATCAGCGACCCTGAGGTCCTGTTGATCGATACCCGCAACGACTACGAAGTCTCGATCGGCACCTTTGAAGGCGCTATCGACCCGAAAACCACCAGTTTTCGCGAATTTCCCGACTACATCAAAGCCAACTTCGACCCGTCCGTGCACAAGAAGGTGGCGATGTTCTGCACCGGCGGCATTCGTTGTGAAAAGGCCTCGAGCTACATGCTCAGCGAAGGCTTCGATGAGGTCTATCACCTCAAGGGTGGCATCCTGAAATACCTCGAAGAGGTGCCTCAGGAAGAAACCAAGTGGCAGGGCGACTGCTTTGTGTTCGACAACCGCGTGACGGTTCGCCACGACCTGAGCGAAGGCGACTACGATCAATGTCATGCCTGCCGCACACCGGTCAGCGTCGACGACCGGGCCAGCGAGCATTATGTGGCCGGGATCAGTTGCCCGCATTGCTGGGATACGCTGAGCGAGAAAACCCGTCGCAGCGCCATCGACCGGCAAAAGCAGATCGAACTGGCCAAGGCTCGCAACCTGCCGCACCCGATCGGCTACAACTACAAGCAAGCATCCACCGAGGCCTGAACCATGTCTGCACGCCTGCTCTATGTGATGGACCCGATGTGTTCCTGGTGCTGGGGCTTTGCCCCGGTGGCCAACGCGTTGGTCGAGCAGGCGCAAGCCGCAGGCGTGGACGTGCACCTGGTAGTAGGTGGTTTGCGTACCGGCAGTGGCTCGGCGCTGGAGCCGAGCACTCGTCGCTACATACTCGAGCACTGGCAGGCGGTCACCGAGGCCACGGGGCAACCCTTCAAGCTCGAGGGCGCGTTGCCCGACGGCTTCGTGTATGACACCGAACCGGCCTGCCGGGCGCTGGTGACTGCACGGGGCCTGGCACCGGATTGCGCGTGGAAGCTGCTGGGGTTGATCCAGCACGCGTTTTACGCCGAAGGTCGCGATGTCACCCGCGCCAGCGTTCTGGTGGAGTTGGCGGAACAGGCCGGGCTGCCGCGCATCGAGTTCGCCGCCGCTTTCGACCGTGCCGATACGCACGCCGCGACGGCCGCCGATTTCACCTGGGTCCAGGACCTGGGCATTGCCGGTTTCCCGACGTTGCTGGCTGAACGCAATGGCCAGTTGGCGTTGCTGACCAATGGCTATCAGCCCCTCAGTGTCCTGTCCCCCTTGCTCGGCCGCTGGCTGGAGCGTGCTGCCTGTGCATGATCCGGCCAACGACACCCCAACCGTTAAACGTGTCGACCGGTTGAGCTGGGCAGAAATCCGTCGCCTGGCCCTTCATCACAAGAAATCCCTGTGGATCGCCAACGGCGTGGCCGTGTTGGCGACCCTGTGCAGCGTACCGATTCCCTTGCTCCTGCCGTTGCTGGTAGACGAAGTGTTGCTGGGGCACGGCGACGCCGCGCTGAAAATCATGAACCTCGCACTGCCGCAGGCCTGGCAGAAAGCCGCGGGCTACATCGGCCTGATGCTGGTGGTGACCCTGGCCCTGCGTTGCGCGGCATTGCTGTTCAACGTGGTGCAGGCGCGCCTGTTCGCCGCCTTGGCCAAGGACATCGTCTACCGCATTCGCATCCGCCTGATCGAACGCCTCAAGCGTATTTCGCTGGGGGAATACGAAAGCCTGGGCAGCGGCACGGTGACCACGCACCTGGTGACCGATCTCGACACCCTGGACAAATTCGTCGGCGAAACCCTCAGTCGTTTCCTGGTGGCCATGCTGACGCTGGTGGGCACCGCGGGCATCCTGGTGTGGATGCACTGGCAACTGGCGCTGCTGATCCTGTTGTTCAATCCGCTGGTGATCTACGCCACGGTGCAGTTGGGCAAGCGGGTCAAGCACCTGAAGAAACTCGAGAACGACAGCACCTCGCGCTTCACCCAGGCGTTGACCGAAACCCTGGACGCGATCCAGGAAGTGCGGGCCGGTAACCGCCAGGGCTTTTTCCTCGGCCGTTTGGGGCAACGCGCCCGGGACGTTCGTGATTACGCGGTGAACTCGCAATGGAAAACCGATGCCTCGAACCGGGCCAGCGGTTTGCTGTTCCAGTTCGGCATCGATATTTTCCGTGCCGCCGCCATGCTCACCGTGCTGTTTTCCGACCTGTCCATCGGCCAGATGCTCGCGGTGTTCAGCTACCTGTGGTTCATGATCGGCCCGGTCGAACAACTGCTGAACCTGCAGTACGCGTATTACGCTGCCGGCGGCGCACTATCGCGGATCAACGAGCTGCTTGCCCGGGCCGATGAGCCGCAACACCCGGGCGGTGTCGACCCGTTCAAAGGTCGTGAAACCGTTGGCATCGAAGTCCAGGGATTGAGTTTCGGCTACGGCGACGAGCTGGTATTGAACCAGATGGACCTGTCGATTGCGCCCGGCGAAAAGGTCGCGATCGTCGGTGCCAGCGGTGGCGGCAAGAGCACCCTGGTGCAGTTGCTGCTGGGCTTGTATACGCCGCTGGCCGGGACCATCCGCTTCGGTGGTTCGACCCAGCAGGAAATCGGCCTGGAAACCGTGCGGGAAAATGTCGCGGTGGTCCTGCAACACCCGGCGCTGTTCAATGACACCATTCGCGCGAACCTGACCATGGGGCGTGAGCGCAGCGACGAGGCGTGCTGGAATGCGCTGGAAATCGCGCAATTGCACAACACCGTGCACGAGTTGCCCAATGGCTTGGACAGCATCGTTGGGCGTTCCGGCGTGCGCTTGTCCGGCGGCCAGCGCCAACGCCTGGCCATTGCGCGGATGGTGCTGGCCGATCCCAAGGTGGTGATTCTCGACGAGGCCACCTCGGCGCTGGATGCCGCCACCGAATACAACCTGCACCAGGCCCTGGCGCGGTTCCTCAGCCATCGCACCACCCTGATCATTGCCCACCGCTTGTCCGCGGTGAAACAGGCCGATCGGGTGCTGGTGTTTGACGGTGGGCAGATCGCCGAGGATGGCGACCACCAGCAGCTGATTGCCGATGGTGGTCTGTACGCCAAGTTGTATGGGCATTTGCAGCAGCATTGATGGGGTGTGCTGTTACCCCCATGTCACGTTCAGCGCCTCAGGGCCACCCTCATAGCCAAATTGCTTCATGACGACGGCGCATGAATCGCATGGCGCCATGGTGGTCGCGATTGTGATCGAATCAAGCTCGTTTGGATCCGGGTATTTGCCACGTATGACCCTGATGAGCTTGCTCTCGCTGTCCAGCGAAGTGGGTCGCAGAGTGAACTGAGGCGTATAAGTTTCGATATTGGCGATCGTGTGGGGGACAGCCCGAATCTGGCCGGAGTGCGAGACACTGAGTGATGTACGGTCAACATTGGCACCGTGATCAACATTGAAGTAACTCGTACGGCCGACCCTCACCTCGTTCGTTCTTCTGTTGGCAGAAAACAAAGGCAGGAAACTCGTGTTGTTCCCGCTACCGGAAACGCTGACATACACTTCCCGCAATCCAGTCTTCGTCTTGATCTCGGCAAACGCGACGTTTCTGAGGGTGTCTGAATGCCTTCTCTTTGCCTCGCTAATAAGGGTTTCCAGTTCCTGCATCGCGTTGTCGATTTTTAAAGCCATGGGCCGGCCCTGAGCGGATGACTCCACAGTTACGACAGCCTTGCCAAACAAATTGTTGAGGATTTCTGCGGTCGTTTCGCGAACACTGTTCGGTGCAGCCCTGGACAGCGACCAGGTCGTTGCGCCATCGTTGGAGTGCCTGACGATCATCCTGGTCGAGTGATCGAATAGCACAGCCTCGCCTGGGCTGGTATCGACCTTGATCAATCTGAGCGTCTCGGGCGGATTGCTATGGCCGCCGATCGGTATGGCGATGTCTTCCATTGCGTCAAGAGCACGTTGAACCCGACCTACACCATAAATCCTCGCCATGTTGTTGGCATTCAAGGAACCGGTGTACACCACCATCAACTCGCGCCTCAGTCCGGTGGGCAAGGTGGACGCTTGCTTGAAGACCAGTGCCTCACGCAGGCTTTGCCCTTTCGTCAGTTCGGTGACGTAAAAATCCCCGGCATCAATGCGTGTGAAAACGTACTGTTTCGAACCGTCGATCGAGTCCGCGATGATGGCTCCGCAGTGGAAGGTATCGGTTACGCCCTTTTCCGTCACATTGACTTTCACTCGTCCGTAAATGCCTTTGCGCAGCTCCATCGTCGCGTCGAGCGTTGTGTGAGTGGCCAATGAAGCCCTTGTCATGGGAGCGCCGGCAGTGCCTGGTGTGTAAATGCTGTCCCCAAACCAGGGGGCCCATCCCTTGGTTTCATCGAACGTGCCGACTGCTGGTGTCGGGGCCAGGTCTCGCTTCACATAACGAGTCTTGCATACGTCCGTCCCTGGGGCGCGCGCCGGTCGGCAGGGTATTGGCTTCAGCGAATCACTCTCGTCAATCAAGTCAGCGCGACGTAGTGTGTCGCTCTTCAGCCGGTACGGTACGTCATCAATGAACAGTGTGGTTCGGCCGTCCACTTCAAGCACTTCGCGTACGTGGCGAGTCTTGGATAGCTCCACAAACGAGTGCTGGTGGCGGCTTTCCAGGGTGCTGTAGTGCGATTGCCCAGGCGAGAAGTCACTGGAGCGGGTGGTTAGCGACGGGCCATAGGGCTTGGAGGACAATGGGTCGACCAGGCGCAAGTCGAGCTTGCCAGAGGTGCCGATATTGCGTATTGGCACATCGTGCAGACCTTTGATGCTGGCTAAGTGATCTACCCGCGTTGCAGGTATCCAACGTCCGGCATCGCTCAACTGCGGCAAGCTGCGCACGTAGTCGTAGTAGCGGATTTTCCCCATGAGCTCGTTGAACCTGAACGTGACGGCTTTGTAAATGTAACGCACCGCTTTTCCCAACCCTTTGAGCAGCGCGGGGATAATTTCAAGCGGGTTCAACGCTCGCAACGTCGATACCAGCAGCGTTTTTGTCAGCGTTGCGAATGAAGGAAGCGTGGTGCGTGTGGCCAACCGACCTGCGTTGCCAATCAGTCTTATCGAGCCCGAGGCGAATTTTCCAATCGGGATCGCAAACGAAATCACATCAAAAAACAGGCCTACTATTCCTAAGGCGATGCGGTTTTTATCGTCTGAAATCAGATCTTCGACAGGGCCCCAGAACGGCACAAACAACTTTGCGATCTCAAATACCTCTTTGCGTTTTGCTTCTTCGAGTTCAAACCGGGTCTGCCCTTTGGCAAAGGTGCGCAACGCTTGCGGGTCAACGAACAGGAGTTCGGTGGCTATGTGTTGGCTGATCGCCATTGAACGGCTGGACGACAGGGACAATGGGGCACGTTGATGCTGCTCCGTGACCTCGGTACTGGCGCTGAAAGCCGGTGGCAACTGATCGATGATTGCCTCGCAGAAAACCGTTGCCTTGGGCGGGGTGCCGTTCGAATGCGCGTCCCAGTCGAAGGGTAAATGCCTGTCGCGGATGACATCGACATAGGCTCCATTGGAAGTGGTTGCCATCGCCCCGATCCGGGGAATCAACAACGTCGCATCAAAATTTTCAATGCGACGTATCACGCCGGCTTTAGGGAGAAGCTCGTAAAAAGTGCTGACGGATACCGCGGCTTCATCCCCGATGGGTTCTTGTACTTGGGTCGCTTTCAGGATCACGCCGTTACGTGTTCTGAGCGGCAACGTTATGTCGGGCGTTTCGTCTTTGGCGGCGACTTTACTGGTTTCTTTGCGCAGGCTGTAAATCTTGACTTCGCCCACCTCCAGCGCCAGGCGGTCGGCATAGGGAAGTGAGGTTAATAGCGTTCTGATCAATGTTTGATAGGCAGCTGTGATCGATACCAGATGCCGCTTGAAGGCGTTGTCAAACAGCGCAGGGACATTGGGGATTTTGGCATTCGGTGAGAGGACTGGCCGAAGGCGGCCTTCCCAGATGTTACCGGGCACCGGCCAAGGCGCATCGGTTTCTACATGCCGATCCTGGTCCATCCTGATCCATTGGTTGCTCAAGGTCACGCCATCGGCCTCAGTCACAAACCATCTTTTCTGATCGTCGAACTTGCCGGACGCCAATACATCGGCGAACGAGTAATACTTGTATCCCTTACCCCTGAGTGGTGGAGCGTCGCGAAAGCCGATCGAAGCCAACTCGTCATACCTGGCCAGTTTGCGTCCGTCGGTATTGAACGCTTCGCTTGCGAACAGCGTTTGTATTTCAGCCTTGGCGATGGCCAGCCGTTTGGGTGGCTCCTGATTGATCTGGATAGCCGCTTGATTGACCTCGTTCGCGTGTTTTTCCAGTTCGGAGCAGGCACGTTCGATGTCGGCTTGCGTGTACTCTGCGAGGTGTTTTTGCGGGATAAAACCATGGGTGATGGCCCAATCCAGGGTTGGAAGCAACCTGGTGAGACTGAGGAGGTTCAATTCTTCCGTTGTTGCAACTTCGGCCCGGTGCATGGGCAAGTTGACCAACTGTTGGAAGCTCAACCTGTCCAACAATTGGGGTGAGACGGATTTGATGAAATTGACTCCGTTGAGAAAGTTGACCCAGACAACCGTGCTCCGGTAAGCAAGATCTGCCGGTATGTCCCGAACACGAAACTCAAAGGGGAATCGGCACCAAAACAACCGCACAATGACCACGGCCTCTTTGTCCGATGCAGCCAGTTTTGATGTGAGTAAATGGGCTTCAAAAGCTTCACGGATAGCCTGATAGCTCTTCCCCCAATTCGAGCGACTCTGCCAGTCATAACCGGCGATAAAGTCGGTGGGGGCCTGGGTCTGTGCGCTAAGCCAATGTTGCAGCGCGCTGGCTATTAGTCTGGTCCGGATGTAAGGCGAAGTCTCTTCACCGGTTTTGCCGCCGTACCAATCCATTGTCGTCAGTAAGGTATTTCCCAACTTTTGGGCTTGCGCGCTCTGCAGGATTTTTTCGAGATAAACGCTCGGCGTTGCGCGTAACTGTTCAATCGTTGCGGTAGAAAGAACGTCTTTGGCAAGGTGGGTAAACGCTGAAGTAATGTTTTCTGGCAGAAATTGATTAACCGCATCGATTACTTTGGCGCGGGCCTGGACACTATGGAGTGACAGCGTATCGGGCGGAATGTCAGGACTGTCTTGTTGGATATCCCGTACCTCCTCCAGGTCCTTTTCTCCTGTCGGGGGCGCCAGATCGAGGATGTCAAAATCATTCTCCAGTCTCAAACGATGGCTGGCGATCCTGTCCTCAACGGCTTTTATCGTGGCCTCAACTTTTTGCGGATCTCTCGACGTCAACGCAAAACCGTAAAAGACACACATCTTGTCGAAGCCAATGGTGCGGTTGGATTTCAACACTCCGCCCAGTAATGCCGCTGCCTGTTCAATCCGCAGTTTCAGTGGCTGCCACTTGGCGTGTTCGGTCAATTCCAGCGTGACTTTATGCCCTGTGTTCTTCCAAGCCTGGTAGACATATTTGCCCTGCTTGAACGCGACGGAAAGATCGCCGTGCTTTAATTCAAGCTTTGTGCACATATTGATGAAATCTCGATCGCGCAACATTTGCCATAACGCTTTCAATCCATCTGCGCTCACCTGGGTAAGCGGTGAAAAAGGTTTTAGCGGCAAAGCGGGCCATGCGATATTGACCGGCGTTTCGCGCAGGGTCGCAAGCATAAGCTCGTAATCCTCCAACTGGCCTGCGTGTAACTGAGCGTCGGAGGGTGACGGCGGGTTTGAAGCGTTCCATCGCATATACGGGACTCTCTTGATTGTCGGTTGAGCTGCGCATCGCTCAAGCGCGATGGCGTCGAGGTCCGATTTCAAGCGAAAACAAGAGCAGGAGAGCGGTACATAGTTAGGTGATGGCGTTTTTTTGAGGAAACTGATTCGCGCGTCGTACTCGCACCTCACGCAAAGCAGTTATTGGCAGGCCCTTGTCCATAGAAAGCGCTTCTCGCTTGCCGGGATGCGGAAGGCACCCTAGGCTAGCTGTAGCGATCACGTGGATGATGATCTGGTAGTGCTAAAACAAGGGACCTCATGAATCAAGCGCGGACTCTCGGAACGCCACGGTTGCTGGGCATCGTCTGGCCATTTATCGCCGTTGTGTTATTTCAGGCCCTGTTGGGGGGCGTCAGTCTTTATGTATTGTCGGCGGTCCGTGGTTATGTTGCCGGTGAAAGCCTGTGGTCCAAGGGCCAGAAGGACGCCATCTATTACCTCAATCTGTATGCCGACAGTCGCGACGAGAGCAAATTCCTCAAGTACCAGGAGGCCATTGCCGTCCCTCAGGGAGGGCATGAGCTGCGCCTGGCACTTGACCAGCAGCCACCCGATATCGAGGCGGCCAGGGTGGCGATTCTCAAGGGTGGCAACCATCCCGATGACGTCCCCAGCCTGATCTGGCTGTACCTCAATTTCCGCCATTTCAGCTACCTCGAAAAAGCCATCGATCGCTGGACCGTGGGTGACGTGCACCTTGATCAACTCGATGATGTCGCCAGGGACATGCACCGGCACATCAGCGTCAAGCCAGCCGACCCCGCTGACATCCATCGCTGGAAGGAGCAGATTTTCGCCATCAACAACGAGGTGACGCCAGCGGCGAAGGCCTTCAGCGATGCCCTGGGCGAAGGCTCGCGGATGATCCTGCGCCTGCTGCTGGCGACGAACCTGGCCACCGCCCTCGGCCTGATCGCCCTGGCGTTGCTGCGCACGCATAAACTACTCAAGCAGCGACACGCGTTTGCCGACGCCCTGCAACTGGAGAAGGAGCGGGCGCAAATCACCCTGCAATCGATTGGCGACGCGGTGATCACCACCAATGTCGAGGGCGCGATCGCCTATATGAATCCGGCCGCCGAAGCCTTGACCCACTGGAAAGCCGAACAGGCGACCGGTTTGCCACTGGCGGCGCTGTTCAACCTGCTGGACGACAATGCCCAGGCCGATGGCTTTACCTTGATCGAGCACATCCTGAGCGGTCAGCTCAGTGGCGGCAGCGAACATTCCAAGCTCATTCAGCGCCTCGATGGCAGCACGGTGTCGGTCACGCTGGTGGGGGCGCCGATCCGCAATGCCGGTAAGGTCAGCGGTGCCGTGCTGGTGCTGCATGACATGACCCAGGAGCGGCAATACATTGCCAATCTGTCCTGGCAGGCGAGCCATGATGCGCTGACCGGGCTCGCCAATCGCCGTGAGTTCGAGTTCCGTCTGGAACAGGCGCTGCAGGGCCTTACGCGAATGCCTGGACGTCACGCCTTGATGTTCCTCGATCTGGACCAGTTCAAGTTGGTCAACGATACGTGCGGACACGCGGCGGGTGACGAGTTGCTGCGGCATATCTGTGCGCTGTTGCAATCCGGACTGCGCGAGAGCGACACCCTGGCCCGGTTGGGCGGTGACGAGTTCGGCATCCTGCTGGAAAATTGTGCACCGGAGGCGGCCGAAAAAATTGCCGAGGGCTTGCGCCAGACCGTGCAGAACCTGCACTTCGTGTGGAAGGGGCGGCCGTTCGTGACCACCGTGAGCATCGGGCTGGTGCATATCAATGCGCATCCGACCACCCTGGAAGTCTCGCTGCGCGCGGCTGACATGGCCTGCTACATGGCCAAGGAAAAGGGCCGCAACCGGGTCCAGGTGTATCACGCCGACGACTCGGAGTTGTCCCTGCGCTTTGGCGAAATGGCCTGGGTGCAGCGCTTGCACATGGCCCTGGAAGAAGATCGTTTTTGCCTGTACGCCCAGGAAATCGCCCCGCTTGGTCATGTCGAACAGGGTGGTGGGCATATCGAAATTCTGCTGCGCCTGCATGACGAAGCCGGGCGCATGATATTGCCCGACAGTTTTATTCCGGCAGCCGAACGTTATGGCCTGATGACTTCTCTGGATCGTTGGGTTGTACAGAATGTATTCAAGATCATTGCCCAATGTATAGCCGAGAAGCACAAAGAGCCTTTGGCGATGTGTGCGATTAATCTGTCAGGCACAACTATAGGAGATGAAGCGTTCCTGGACTTCCTGCGTCAACAGTTCATTAGTTACGCCATACCACCTGAAATAATTTGTTTTGAAATCACTGAAACCAGTGCTATTTCAAATCTTGCCAGTGCAATTAAATTCATCAATGAACTCAAAGGCTTAGGGTGCCTGTTTTCCCTGGATGACTTTTGTGCCGGTATGTCCTCGTTCGCCTACTTGAAACATTTGCCTGTAGACTTCCTGAAGATCGACGGGAGTTTCGTAAAGGATATGCTGGACGACCCGATTAACCGCGCCATGGTCGAAGTGATCAATCACATCGGTCATGTCATGGGTAAGCGTACGATTGCCGAGTTTGTTGAAACGCCCCAGATCGAGCAGGCATTGCTGGAGATCGGGGTTGATTACGCTCAAGGGTATGTCATTGAACGCCCGCATCTGTTTACCTGCGACAGTTTGAAAAGTCGTCCAGCCAGGCCGCAGCCCCTGTTGTTCAAGGCGCCCGGCACGTTCCGTTGAAGTCTCTCGTTGATCGGAACAATCACAATCAAAAGGAGCCCGACAGTGATCGAGACATTCAACCGAACCGGACCACTCATGGAAGCTGCAAGTTATCCCGACTGGGCCCAGCGCCTGATTCAGGATTGCAGCGCGAGTAAGCGCCGGGTTGTAGAACACGAGCTGTATCAGCGCATGCGAGATAACCGACTCAGCGCCAAGACGATGCGCCAGTACCTGATCGGGGGCTGGCCCGTGGTCGAACAGTTTGCGTTATACATGGCACAGAACCTGACCAAGACCCGTTTTGCCCGCCACCCGGGCGAAGACATGGCGCGTCGCTGGTTGATGCGCAACATTCGTGTCGAACTCAACCATGCCGACTACTGGGTGAACTGGAGCCGTGCCCACGGCGTCAGCCTGGAAGATCTGCAGGCGCAGCAGGTAGCCTCTGAACTTCATGCGTTGAGCCATTGGTGCTGGCACACCAGTTCCGCCGACTCGCTGATCGTTGGCATTGCCGCCACCAATTACGCCATCGAAGGCGCGACCGGTGAGTGGTCGGCGGTGGTCTGTTCCAATGGTCTATACGCGGCAGCCTTCCCCGAGGAGGATCGCAAGCGGGCCATGAAGTGGCTGAAGATGCATGCCCAGTACGATGATGCCCACCCGTGGGAAGCGCTGGAAATCATCTGCACCCTGGCCGGCATGAACCCGAGCAAGTCATTGCAGGTGGAATTGCGCCAAGCCGTGTGCAAAAGCTACGACTACATGTTCCTGTTCCTGGAACGTTGCATGCAGCTGGAGCATTCGGAAAAGGCCCCGGTGATGCGTGAGCGATTGGAGATGGCCGAAAGCTGATCGTAAAACGCCCATGAAAAAGCCCGCCCCTGGTGACAGGGGCGGGCTTTTTTACAAGTGTCAGGCGCTGACTTTAAGCCCCACCAGCCCGGTGATGATCAACGCCACGCTGGCGAGGCGAACCAGCGCCATGGATTCGCCAAACAAAATGATGCCGGCGATCACGGTGCCGACGGCACCCACTCCAGTCCAGATCGCATAGGCCGTGCCCAGCGGCAATTCCTTCATGGCCAGGCCCAGCAAGCCAAGGCTGACGGCCATGGCCGCTACCGTGAGCGCAGTGGGCAACGGGCGGCTGAAACCATCGGTGTACTTGAGGCCAACGGCCCAGCCGACTTCGAACAGGCCGGCGAAAAACAGAATGATCCAGGACAAGGAAGACCTCCATCGATTGACGGGGTCGTCCCCAGGTTAATGACTCGATCGAGCCGCGAGGTCGTCCTCGCGTTGCGCAATATAGTGCCCAGCATTAACCGGGGGATCAAGTTTTCCTGATCAGTCAGCTGCCTGCTGAGCCGCGACCTGGCGATCTTCCTTCTCGCTCATGCGACGGAAGTACGTCGAGAGCAACGCCCCGGAAATGTTGTGCCACACACTGAACAGTGCGCTTGGCACCGCCGCCAGCGGTGAGAAGTGCGCGCTGGCCAGGGCCGCGCCCAGCCCGGAGTTCTGCATGCCGACTTCCAGCGCCAGGGATTTACGCTGGGCCAATGGCAGTTTGAACAGGCGTCCGGTGAAGTAACCCAGCAGGTAACCGAAGCTGTTGTGCAGCATGACCACTGCCATGATCAACAATCCCGACTCGGCAATTTTCGCCTGGCTGGCGGCCACTACAGCGGTGACGATGATCACGATGCTCACCACCGAAACCAGCGGCAACACGTCCACCGCGTGGCGAACCTTGTCGCCGAGCACACGTTGGGCAACCACACCCAGCACGATCGGCAGCAGCACCACTTGGAGGATCGACCAGAACAGCTCCATGAACGACACCGGCAACCAGGCCGACGCCAGCAGCCAGATCAGGGCCGGGGTCAGCAGTGGTGCGAGGAGGGTGGTCACGGCAGCGATGGCCACCGACAACGCCAGGTCGCCGCGGGCCAGCCAGGTCATCACGTTCGACGAGGTGCCGCTTGGGCAGCAGCCGACCAGAATCACCCCGACGGCGATCTCTGGCGGCAAATGGAACGCCTGGCAGAGCAACCACGCCACACCAGGCATGATCACGAAATGTGCCACCACGCCCAAGGCCACGCGCCACGGGTGGCGGGCGACTTCAGCGAAGTCTTCGAGCTTGAGGGTCAGGCCCATGCCGAACATCACCAGCCCCAGCAACGGCACGATGGCACCCTTGAGGCCAATGAACCAGGCCGGTTGCAGGAACGCCACGACGGCGAAAATCAGTACCCAGTAGGCGAAGGTGTTACCGACAAAACGACTTAATGCAGCCAGTGCACGCATGGCCAGATCCTTATTGTAAGAAAGCGTTAGGGAGCTAAGCATACGCTGCTCGCAAAAAAAGATCGCAGCTTGCGACAGCTCCTAATGTAGGAGCTGCCGCAGGCTGCGATCTTTTACAGGCGCCGCCGATTCAGATAATCAGATGCCCTGAGGTGTCTCTTCCCCACCCAACGCTTCAACCAATGCCGGCAGGAAATCACCGAAGGTCAGCATCATCAGGGTGAAGCTGGCATCCAGTTGGCCGAGGGCTTCATCGCCACCGTCCTGTTCCGCCTGGTCTTGCAGCAGGTCTTCGAACTTCAGGCGCTTGACCACCATCTTGTCGTCGAGTACGAAAGACAGTTTGTCCTGCCAGGCCAGCGACAGCTGAGTGACCACTTTGCCAGTGCTCAGGTGCAGCTGGATTTCTTCGCTGGTCAGGTCCTGGCGCTTGCAACGCACGATGCCGCCGTCTTCGTGGGTGTCGCGCAGTTCGCACTCGTCCAGCACGAAAAAGTCGTCCGCGGCTTTTTGGGTGGTGACCCACTCGGTCATGGTCGCGGTCGGGGACATTTTCACGGTCAGCGGCCGCACCGGCAGGGTGCCGATCACTTCACGCAGGGTGGACAACAGGTCCTCGGCGCGTTTCGGGCTGGCCGAGTTGACCAGGATCAGGCCCTGTTTCGGCGCGATGGCGGCGAAGGTCGAGGAGCGGCGGATAAAGGCGCGCGGCAGGAAGGCCTGGATGATTTCATCCTTGATCTGGTCGCGTTCCTTCTTATAGACCTTGCGCATTTGCTCGGCTTCGATCTCTTCGACCTTTTCCTTTACCGCGTCACGCACGACGCTGCCCGGCAGGATGCGTTCTTCCTTGCGCGCGCTGATCAGCAGGAAATCACCGCTGACGTGCACCAGCGGGGCATCTTCGCCCTTGCCGAACGGCGCGACGAAACCGTAGGTGGTCAACTCCTGGCTTGCACATGGACGCGCCAGCTTGGTGGCCAGTGCAGTCTCCAACGCCTCGGCATCAACAGGCAGATCTTGGGTCAGGCGATAGATAAGCAGGTTTTTGAACCACATGGGGTGAGTCTCTCCTTTATACAAAGGGGGGCATTATTGTCTTCCGTGTGCCATAGGCCAACCCTTCTCTAAGCCTTTGGAAGGCATGAAAAAATTAATTAAAAAAGTGCTTGCCAGAGGTGGGGTCGCTCCGTAGAATGCGCGCCACACCGAAGCGAAGGGTGATTAGCTCAGCTGGGAGAGCGTCTGCCTTACAAGCAGAATGTCGGCGGTTCGATCCCGTCATCACCCACCATTCGTTTCAAGTGTTTAGCGCAGCGGTAGTTCAGTCGGTTAGAATACCGGCCTGTCACGCCGGGGGTCGCGGGTTCGAGTCCCGTCCGCTGCGCCATATTCGGTAACCTGGACCACTGAACGCCAGGTCACCACGGAAAAACCCGCCAAGGCGGGTTTTTTTCTGTCTCAAGTTTGTACGTTGTACCCGCGGGGTGTGTCGTTTCACCGGTTTTCAGATTTTTTTGAAAAAACTTCAAATAAATCAACACTTTATGAAAACTTGTGGCATAATGCGTCCCGTAACGAAGCGAAGGGTGATTAGCTCAGCTGGGAGAGCGTCTGCCTTACAAGCAGAATGTCGGCGGTTCGATCCCGTCATCACCCACCATTCGTTTCAAGCGTTTCGCGCAGCGGTAGTTCAGTCGGTTAGAATACCGGCCTGTCACGCCGGGGGTCGCGGGTTCGAGTCCCGTCCGCTGCGCCATATTCGGTAACCTGGAACACTGAACGCCAGGTCACCACAGAAAGCCCGCTAAATGCGGGCTTTTTGCTGTCTGGGTTTTGGCTTTTCCTGTAGGAGCGAGCCTGCTCGCGATGGACGCTAACGATAACGCGTGCGTCCTGAATAAACGCGGCGCCCTCAGGTTCTTCGCGAGCATTCGAGCGTCGACCGGCTGCTCCTACATATCTTGATTACGGGCGTGGCGGTAATCGCTGACAGCTTCATAAACCGCTTTGCGCAACCGGTTGATCCCGCCGATGGGGCGATGCGCCTCAAGCCCGAACCAAGGGTTGAACGACTGGTTATCGCATTGCAGGTTCAACGCCGGGGTGTCGAAATCCTGGGCGGGCAGGGTGATCCGCGCCACCGTCTGGAACGGCGCATCGCTCTCTTGCCACTCAATACTGGTGTCCTCGATTGGCATGTACTTGCCAGGGTCCTGCCGCTGTATCTGCAAGACAAAACACGCGGGCATCCGGTCGGTCGATAACTGCTGGTACAGCGCATTGCGCAGAAAATTCGGCAGCTTGTGATTCTGCGCCGGCAGGCTGTAGGCCGGGCAATTGCCAGGATCCGGCATCACCCGAAACTTGGCATTGGCCTCACCGAACTTGTAGGGCGACACCGAAAAGTAAGTCGTGCGCGTCGGGCTTTCCGGGGCCGGGGAGAGTGTCGCCAGGGCGATAAGCAGATGGCGGACCTGCCAGGTGCGCGGGTCCCAGTTCGGGAAGAACGCCAACACCTTTTTGCCGTCCGCCTGGGCGGCCACATTCTGACGATACTCGGCGACATCGCTGACAAAGAAGTTCGGATGGCTGAACATCACGAAGTCCTGTTCATCGCGACCCGCTTGATTGCCCAGCAGCTGTTTTCCCGGCACATCGTGCAGCTTGATCGCCATGCCCCGTGCATCGCGGATACTGTCGAATTGAGGGTAGGCGTTGCCGTTGGACAGGCGCATCGTCGCCTGCCAGGTTTTGCCCGGCTCGCTGAACACACCCTGGCGCAGTTCTCCCGCCAGTTCCGGCAGCACCTGCACCTCGGCCTTCACGCAGCCGTGGGCCTTGGCGTGGGCATCGCGCAGGTAGCGGGTGTTTTCACGGTGCTGGTCGACGATACGCACCGCCGTCTGGATGATGTCCTGGGTCATCGCGGCTTCGCCGTCGGGGATCAACTCTTGCGCTGACACCGATCCACGGTGCTGCCAGGCGAACCACGCCGTGGCCACTGCCCAGCCGAGCAACCCCAGGCCCAACAACCAGAGCAGGGTCTTGCCGAGAAAGGCGCCCAGTCGCGTCCACAGGCGATTCATGGCAGTTGCGCCTCCAAGGGGCCGCCCAGCACTTTCAAATACTCCAGCAGTGCCCAGCGCTCTTCGGGTTGCAACAAGCGGCCGATCACGCCGCTGCCACGCTTGCCGGCGCGGAATTCGTGGCCGCTGTTGTGATTGCCGGTAATGCGTGTGTCGAACACAAAGCCATTGGTAAAGGCTTCGGTGCGATAGCCCAAATGCCTTGGGTCGTACTCGAAGGTGCCTTTGTAAAAGGTGGTGGCGCGTTCGTCTTGGGGCGACAGCAATTGATAAATGCTCGGCACCGAACCGTTGTGCAGGAAGGGCGGCGTCGCCCATACGCCGGCCAGGGGGCGGGCCTTGTAGGCGCGCAACTCCTGGACCCCGATCGGCAGGCCGAAGCCATCCATGTCCGCACGCTCGGTCGGCGTGACGGCGGCCTCGCGATAGGCGCGGTTGCCGACGAATGCCGTGACGTAGGCCAGCCCCTTGGCGACCGACAGCTGGCTCAGGTCCAGCGGTTCGGTGGGCGCTGGGTGCAGTTGTACGTCCAGTTGCGCCAGTTCGGCCGGGTCCCACTGCAAGGCCGTCAGGTCGAAGCGGTGATCGGCGATATTGTTGGCGGCGCCCGGGTCGGTGCCGATCACCTCCACGGGCAGCATTTTCAGCTGTTGCACCGGGCGCCCTGCGCTGAGGCTGACCCGCGGTACGTGGCAGCCTGCGCAGTTCTCGCTGAACAACGCGCGGCCTTTGGCGGCCAGCGGTTTGTCGACCGCGCCCAGCCTTTCTTCCGGCCAGGCGGGCGGCTTGAGGCCTTGCAGGGTTTGTTCGATCAGGTGCAGATCGCGCACCCGGACGCTGGATGGGTAACGATTGTCGCCCTTGAGTGGTTGCCCGTCGGCATCGAAAAAGTTCAGCGTGGCGCCCACCCCCAAGGCTTCACCGATATTGCGCGCCATGGGCTGCTGCGCCGAGCCATTCCACTGCACCCAGTCGAAGGTCCACATGTCCCACAACTGTGGGTAGTCGACGGGGGCGTTGGCCACGCGGTAGTTGGCGGGGGAAATCGCGTCGCCGAAGCTGGCGTTGGCGATGCGTCCGAACGCGTCGGCACGTCCGGGACCTTCTTCGGTGGGGTAAAGCCCGCGATGGGTGTCGTTCCAGGCCACCTTGAGGAAGGTGTCGAGGGAGCCCTTGAAGGCCGCGCGCAGCGCCTGGTGTCCGGTCTCGTAGTCAGGGCCCAGGACCTTGCGCGCGAAGCGTTCGAACTTCCAGGGATTGTAGTAAGTGGAAGCCAGGCTTGCCACCAGCGCCTGGCCAAAACTGCCGCCCTGCAGGGTGGGCACGCTGGAAGGCAACACATGCTGCGCGGAACCGCCGTCGATGCGCACGGCTTGGCCGTTCAGGCGCAGTTCACCGGTGTGGCAGGCGGCGCAGGTAATATCCAGAAATGTATCCGCACTGCCGGGATTCTGATGCCGGGCGAAGCCCACGGGCAGGTTGCCGGGGTTGTTCGGCGTGGGTTTCTGCTCGGGGTCGATCAGGAAACCGAAGCGCGCGAGGTATTGCGGATCGGCGAAGCGTTGTTGCGAAAAGGGCAGCTCCAGGGCGGTGAACCAGTCGTAGTGCAAGCCCTTGACCTGGGTGCCCTGGGGCGTGAAATAGTAACGCTGGCGGTCGTCGCTGCTCCATTGGTCCAGGTAATGCACCTGTTGCGCGGCCGCGTGGCGCGGCAGTTTCGGGTTGGCGACGTAGTACAGGATCACGGCCAGGGCGATGGCCACAAGGGCAACGATCAGGCCCAGCAAGCGGAGCAAGAGGCGCATGTTGACCATCCGTGTCGAGTTTTCTACCGTTATGCCTCAGGGCCAGGGGGGCGGCAAGAGGCCATTACGCCAGATGTTCAGCCTCCCGGCGTGCAAGATGACAGAAGTTTCATCACCAACATGGCGAAATGCGTTTAAACACCTGAACTTATCGCCAGTTTGCGGCTCTCATGCCGGTAGCCATTGGTCGTGGCCGCCTGATAAGCTCGCGACTTTACTCGATTGCCCTTTAGGCGCATGAACAAGGAAATAGCATGAAACAGCATCGGTTGGCGGCGGCGGTGGCCCTGGTTAGCCTGGTACTTGCGGGTTGCGACTCGCAAACCAGCGTAGAGCTGAAAACCCCGGCGCAGAAAGCTTCCTACGGAATTGGCCTGAACATGGGCAAGAGCCTGGCTCAGGAAGGCATGGATGATCTGGACTCCAAAGCCGTTGCCCAGGGCATCGAAGATGCGGTCGGCAAGAAAGAACAGAAACTCAAGGATGAAGAATTGGTAGAAGCCTTCGCCGCGCTGCAAAAGCGTGCCGAAGAGCGCATGGCCAAGATGAGCGAAGAGTCGGCAGCCGCCGGCAAGAAATTCCTCGAAGAAAACGCCAAGAAAGCTGGCGTCGTGACCACAGCTTCCGGCCTGCAATACGAAGTGGAAAAGAAAGCCGATGGCGCCCAGCCGAAGCCGACTGACGTAGTGACCGTCCACTACACCGGCAAGCTGACCAATGGCACCGTTTTCGACAGCTCCGTCGAGCGCGGCAGCCCGATCGATCTGCCGGTCAGCGGTGTGATCCCGGGTTGGGTCGAAGGCCTGCAACTGATGCACGTCGGCGAGAAGTACAAGCTGTACATTCCAAGCGAACTGGCTTACGGCGCGCAAAGCCCAAGCCCGGCGATCCCGGCCAACTCGGTCCTGGTGTTCGACCTGGAACTGCTGGCCATCAAGGATCCAGCCAAAGAAGACGCCGCCAAGTAATCCGCGTCTGCTTTAACGACAACGCCTCGCTCATGCGGGGCGTTGTTGCATCTGGCCTTCTGAATGGGTAAACAAAGCGAACAGTTGCCGTACACTGAAGTCATAGACAGTGTGGGGGCCGTGCCTAACCTTCGGCAGACCTCCAAGTCAATGAAATATTGGGGTTTTTTTAGATGGGTAAAAAACGCCCGATCTGAGTTCAGCCCTTATGCAGCGGGCCTTTCAGCCATGAAAAGGGGCTCTGTTCACAAGGTTATCCACAATTTGTGTGGATAACATTCCTGTCGGAGGCGTCATGAAAGCACCCTGGAATTTTGCTCGTTTCCTGCCCCTGGCCGGACGCCTGCTCGCCCGTGGGCGCTTGCCGACCTTGCTGTTTGCGGTGGCCAGCAAAAGTGCCAGCCAGGGTAACCGGCTGGGCAAGCTCAAGGATGATCTGCGCCTGTTGCAGGCGCTGTGCCTGGCGTACTGGCGCGGGGAATACCGTGCCATCAGTCCCAAGGCGCTGCTATCGGTGGTCGCCGGCCTGATGTATTTCCTCAGTCCGGTCGATGCCATTCCGGATTTTCTTCCGCTGTTCGGCATGATCGATGACATCGCCGTGCTGGCCTGGCTGATGAAAGTCCTCGACGATGAACTCAACGCCTTCCGCACCTGGCGCAAACGCCAGGTCCCGGAAAAGCTCGCCGTGGTCGAGCGCCTGCCCGACACCCCTGAGCAACTTAAGCTGCAGAAGCCGAAAAAAACCTGATTCGATCCCGTCTGTGCTTCAGATAGATAGCCCCCGCGACCTTGGCCGCTGTTAGGATTACACTTCTAGGGAAAAGTGCTGACTCGCTAAGTGTTGTTGTCCTACGGGGTAGTCATGGATATTCAGATAATTACACGCGAAGGCGAGCCCGAATACGCGGTTCTGCCATGGGCTCAGTATCAGGCTCTACTGAAAGCAGCAGGCATCAACGAAGCACCGTCACGTCCGGCCCCGGCGCCGCTCGCGACCACACCAGACGCCATTCTTCCGGGTCTGGATCAACTACGCAGTTTGCGCGAAGGGAAGGGCATCGCCATCGAGGCGCTCGCCCGCACGGTAGGCATCAGCCCGTCTTACCTGGCCATGATCGAAAGTGGCGAGCGTCTGCCCGACGCCGCGATTCGCCGCAGCCTGGCCTGGGAACTGACGGTGCCAGGGTGGAGGGATGAATCGTGAGCGTACGTATCAGTCGTCACCATTGGGACGGATTGCTGGGCGAGCTGGATCAGGCGCGCCGTCAGCGTCATCTCCTGACTTATCGAGCATTGCTGGAGCGTTTGCAGCTTCCTACGCCCGCCATGCAAACCCTGACCGCCGCACTTGAACATCTGGCCGCACTGGATGCCAAGGCCGAACAGCCGCTGCGCAGCTCACTGGTGATCAGCCAGGGCGCCAGCCGCTTGCCGCGTACCGGATTCTTCGAATGCGTCGAGCGCCTGGGACGTTTCACCGGCCCGTCCGACGGCGTCGCCGCCGCCTCGTGGCACGCCTCGGAAGTGGTTCGCGTATTTGAATACGAGTACCCCGAATCGGCGGAAGCCTGAGTGTTCCTGCAGCTCAAGGCGCGGGCCGGTTACTGGCTGGCCCGCCGGTTGTTTCATTGGCCATGGTTCGTGCGCCAGCCCCGCGGCTGGAGCTGGATGGAGGGTCAGTTCGCACGCATGGCGAACCTGGGCGATGTCGGCGCGCAGAGTTTCTATGGGCACATCCTGACCTTTCGTGGCGTCGGCTTGGGTGCGCGGGAAGAGGGTATTCGGCTGTTGCGCCTGGCGGCATTGGCCGGTGATGGCAAGGCGGCTTATCAGGTGGGTGTGATAAGCCTCGCCGGTAGCCCGAGCAAGGCGCCGGACCCGGCAGAAGCGGCGCGGTTCTGGGCAATGGCAGCCAAGGCAGGGCATCCAATGGCCGAGATCAAACTCAAAGAGTTGGCGGCCGGCGATTCTTCGCAGTAATTTCTTTATTACTCGATAAGCAAACGCGGCGTGAAAAACCTGTGCCACGTTGCTTTTTGTTGGGCGAAATTTCCGGGCAAGGTCCTCGGAAATTTCCTTCAAACTGTGGCGGTTTTCGTGAACTGGTGCGCAGGGAGTTGAATCGATAGGCTTTGGGAGTCGCTGCATATTCAGTGACAGGGTGTAGGAACCCTTCAAGACTTTTAAGGTGAATGGCAGTTCCTATCAGACTCTTAGGGTTTCCAAATGACATCACTGCATCCCGACCCACCTTACGAAAAACCAGTTCCCCACCCCAAAAACCGCTTCATGGCGCTCACCAGCAACTGCACCGACATACCCACCCTGTTCGTTGACACCCAAGCGCCTCTTGATGCTTTGCATGACGCGGCCGGCTATCGAATTCGCGCTGTAACCCAAGTGCTGGAGAACCTGTCCATGCGCGGCTCAATCGAATGCGAATCCTTCATCCTCAGCGACTTTGCCTTGCTAAGCGCCATCCCGCTTCGCGATGGCTGTGATGTGCTGGATGTGATTGGGCGGCGGTTACGGGCTCAGTCAGGGGCGGATCAGCTCAGAGAGTTGTAGTGTTTTGAGCTGGCCTCTTCGTGGGCGACGATTCGACTTGCCCGCGAAGGCGTCCTTTCCAATCACCGCTTCCCATAAATTGGGTAATAGGACTGACTTGACCACCTATTTGTAATTGAGCTGATCAGCCATGTTACTGACGGCCCTATTCGTTTACGGATTCATCGCATCTGATGACGGCTAAAGCGAGCCTTCGATCCAACAGCTGGAACCTATTGAATACCTGGTTCTCGCCATGCCATATTCCCGACCTTCCCTGCCTGAGCCCCCTCAAAGGACTGAAAAGTGACTGACCGCACCTACAAAGACATCAACCTGAACCGAGCCATCATCGAGGAAACGATTGTCCGCTTTGTCGATGTCAATGGAATCAAGCTGAGGGGAATTGGCGAAAAGCCGGGCAGCCCTGGCATTCGTGTAGGTATTGGGAGTGCAGGTATTGAGGATGCAACGGTTGAAATTTTCTTCAACAACACAGGTACGTCCACTCTCCACTACAAGCTGGGGAAGAACCAAGAGCTTGGACAGAAGCTAGCCGATGCTCTCTATGAAACGATCCACCCAGATGACTTTGTAACGATCAATCTTGGCATCAAAGGAATAGATCTATCTGATGCCCAAGCACTGATCAAAGAGCTCACCGAGTCAGTCAATGCAGACATTGAGGTGGCTTCGTACACCAAGGGTGAGCGACGGAATATCTGGAAACTCAAGTCTAAGAAAAATTCTGACGAGTTGACCGTTACTCAACACGAGACCACCAACAAGCTACAGCTCCAAGGCCGCCCACTCAGTTGCTATCGGGAGTTGAGCTACCTGCTCACCGAGATCCTGGAGGTCAACGCACTCGAGTGTATCCTATTTAAAAAGGAAGAAAATCGTTCCGAGTTCGTCTGTACCGAGGTCGCCGAGAGCGTTCTCAAGGATAGGTTTGGAACCTGCTTCGAAAATCTACCGGTGGCAACCCGAAAGCTGCTTCTGGCAAGCCTCTGCGTTAGACTGGCAAGCCCGGCGCTGCCTGACTACTGCATGCTCGTTTACCCAGAGCTCCGCTCCCTCGAGGGCGCAATCAAACATAAGCTGTCTGAAAAAAATCTTTCGAATCAGGAGGATAGCTTCGGCGGCTTTTTTACCAAGACCAGTGGTCAGTTCAATCTTAAGCAGCAATATCAGGCTGACGTCAACGATGCTAAACTTCAGAGTGTTTTGGGCGATGCTTACACGTTCTTCAATAAGCATCGACACGGTTTGTTCCACATGGAAGAGATGCCTTCCGCAAGCCGTATGATTAGCAGCATCACTCAAGCTGTGGCATTGTGTGATGAAGCTTACGCCCACCTCAAGACTCTGTATGGTTAAATATTGGTGCACTAAATGTTTGAGATAAGAAGACTAGAAACTAAGGTGGGAGCCATGACGGTAGTGACCGCTACCAGTTATGAGAACCCCTTATCTAGTCTTTCTGCAATTGCTAGTATGATGCGGAATACAAGTCACACTGGCAAGGAAATTGTATTATTCGATCTTCTCTGCTCAAACGGCGAAGAATGGAATCGTTTTGCCTTCATTAATTACAACGGCACCGACTTTGAAAGAAGTACATTCAGCATTGTTTCAAGGTGCGACATTCCTTCTGATCTTATAGAAACACAAACTCGCTTTTTTGAAGTTCATCCTGAGTATCTGCGTGATTCTGTATTGAATTGAGTAGATGCTTTTCTGCCATTCCGTGGCCCGCTATCCACCCATATCTTGCGTATTTGAACAGCGCCGGCATCAAGCGTTTTTGCGGCGGAAAAAAGGGGATGGATTTATTATTTGAAAAAGGGCGCGTAAAATAAATCCGTCAATTTTTTTGCTAAATTTTTTGCTTTTATTGTTTTTTTCTCGCTACCTCTTACCTCTTACCTCTTACCTCTTACCGCTCTACCCTCAACGCCAGCCGTAACCGGCGCATTTGTAGCCAGCGAAAAAAACGTCCAAGTTGACGGCATCGTTAGTCGTAAATTGCCGGATCGAAGCCGGGGGCTTCAATGTCATACCCATACGCCTTGCATAGCTCTATCATCCTTTCGCGCTGTCCAGTGGCTAGGCGGATCTCATCATGACTCCCGTAGTACAACGCTTTTGCGACCTCTAGAATAATTTCTCTTCTAGTATGCGGTTTGTCGTAGACGAACAGAGGATAATGAATATCTGGAAACTCCGCCGCCTCAAATAGGTTAAATGCCCCGCCATTTTCCGTGTTCGCAAAAAGCTCTCCACGACCTTGCAAGAAACGCCATTGAGGATTTTCGTAACACGGAGTAATTCCTCGGACTGGACATCCTTGATAGACAACATCTGCGATTTTTCGAGAAATCGAACCTGCACCTTCGGAACTTCTTAATGCGACAATTCCTGATAAACCGGGATTCCATTCATCTATTTGCTTTTTATCAACGCCATGCCATAGCGGAAAAAGCTTTTTGTCGTTCTCGATATGCTGTCTATGCAGCACGTCCAGCTCATAACTTGTCCAGGACTTGGATATGTAGATCGGCGAAAGGACGATCAAACCATACTCCGAAGCCATTAAGCCTGCATTTATGGAATCAAGTAATTTGTCGCCAATTTTCAACGACAAAGGAGCGAACCAGACTTGAAGCCCAAGAAATGTCAGTGACTTGGACAACTCAGTGACATATGCCTCATCCTCTGAGGCATACGAAATGAAAAGATGATATGGCTTAGTCATTGTTTTAGGTTGAGTAGTTAGGCCGAACTCGGCGATAACGTAATAGTAGAGAATTGTTGATAACACCGCCCTGTGAATTTCAGAATAATTTTATAATCCTTTTAAATCAATGGCATGCTACCTAAAGACATCTCGCCCGCATTCGCTTGACTTTCGATCCGTAACTCATAAATCAACCATTGATAAAACGGGAAGCTTTCAAGGTTGCATGAATTGGTTATCTCAAAAAATATTCCGGGGAGAGCCGTTTCAGACGGTCTAGCGCATGCGCACTCATCCAAGTGGCGAGATTCAATAGACGCTTTGAGCGGCTGCTTTTGGCCGATATCTGCCTGTCGCCACCAGCAGCAATGGGCAGCTCTCTGCCGATCATGTTGACTAAGCATACTGGAAAAAACCAATGACACCGGTGCTCAGATCGAATGCAAATGCCTCGTCAAGTGCAATTTAAACGAGTGGTCAGCATCGATGCAATCCGCTGCTCAAGTGGAGTGAATTACCCAATCAACAATCCACTCTCTCCCCCATCCCCGCCAAACTATCAATCACATGCACGCTATACCCCGGCACATTCTTCGCGTGATGCTTGGCTTGCGAAGCCATTTCCGCCAGCTGGCTGGCATCGAGTTGCCCGCAGGCCTGTGGGTGTAGATGCACCACGCCGATCGACAGTGACAACAAGGGGAACTCCTGGCGCATGCCCTGGCGGTTGGGGGCGGTGAAGCAGCCGGCTTCGAGGTGCTCGCTGCGGTAGAAGCGTCGGCATTGGCTGTGGAAGTCGTCGAGCAGCTGGTTCAAACGTTTGCGCCAGTCGTCCGGGCCCAGGACCAGCAGGAAGTCATCGCCGCCGATATGGCCGACGAAGTCGCGGGACGGGTCGATGCGCTCGTTCAGGCATTGCGCCAGGCACAGCAGGACTTCATCGCCGCGGCCGTAGCCGTAGATGTCGTTGAAGGGTTTGAAGCTGTCGATGTCCACATAGCAGATCAGCGATTCGCGTTGCTGTTGCAGCAGTCGGGTCAGGCATTGCTGGATCGGTACGTTGCCCGGCAGCAGGGTCAGGGGGTTGGCGTAGCGTGCTTGCTGGATTTTCAGTTCGGTGATCAGCTTGAGCACGTCAATCACTCGGCCCAGGCCCAGGTAATTGCCATCGAGGGTGATGATGAAGTCTTCTTCGATGCGTTGTCGGGCGCGGCTGGTGATCAGCCGGCTGACCTGCTGCAGCGACTGGCCTATCTCGACAGCGAGAAAGTCGTCGCTCATCAGGCGGCTGATCGGTTTGCGGGCGAACAGGTCGGTGGCGAACGGTTTGAGCAGGGCATCCGAGAGCGAATGCCGATGCACGATCCCGCACGGCTGGCCTTGCTCATCCAGCACCGCCAGCGAGTTGAGGTTGGCCTGGCGGCGGAAGGCTTCGAGCACGGTGGCGGTCGGGGTGTGGCGGGCTACCGCGGGCTGGTCGTTGAGCAGGGCACTCAGGTCGCTGCCGTCCTCGCCCAGCGCCACGGCATTGCTGTCGCGCCTGGGCATCAAGGCGCGGGCATCGCGCGGTGGATGCTCCTGTGGCCGACAAAGCAGATAGCCCTGGACCAGGTCGATGCCCATTTCGGTCAATACCGCCAGTTCTTCCGGCAATTCGATGCCTTCGGCGATCACCTGTGCCCGCGAGGCGTTGGCAATTTGCAGGATCGAGCCAACGAACTCACGCTTGAGGGCATCCAGGTGAATGCCGTCGATGAAGTGGCGGTCGATCTTCACGTAGTCGGGGCGTAATTCGGACCACAGGCGCAAGCTTGAGTAACCCGCGCCCAGATCGTCCAGCGCAATGGAAAACCCCATGGCCCGGTAATGATGCAGGGCGGTATGCAGCAGCTGGAAGTCGTCGGTGGGGGTCTGCTCGGTGAGTTCGATCACCACCTGGTTCGGTTCAATGCCGAAGTCCTGCAGCAACTGCAAGGTGCGACCGGGCTGGTGGGCCGCTTCGAGCAAGGATTCCGGGGAGACGTTGAGGAACAGTTTGCCGGGCAGTTGTTGCTCGTTGAAGCGTCGGCACGCGCTCTGCCGGCAGGCGATTTCCAGTTCGCTCAGGCGACCCGCCTGGCGGGCGACGGCGAACAGGGCGACAGGGGAGTGCAACGGACTGTTGGAAGGGCCGCGGCTCAGGGCTTCGTAGCCCAGGATGCGCCGCTCGGAGAGGCTGATGATGGGTTGGAACAGGCTGTGCAAACCGCTTTGAGCCAGGATTGAACTCAAGGCACTCAGCTGTTCGGTTGTGGTCATGGCGATCTCTGGCGAAAAAAAAGGACCGGGCGTGCTCTAGGTTAAGAGGCGCTACCGGTCCGTTATTTCACGACAGAATGATGACTATTTGATGACGCTCCGGGGGAGCGTCAGCATTAAATTGCCATCAGCTTAGTGCTTGGCTACCGCCGTATTGAGCTTCAAGTAATCCAGGAGGATGCGCCCGGTCTCGCTCAGGTAGGCATCGTCTTCCGGCTTGGTCTTGTCGTCCTCGGCCGCGATAGCGTCTTCGTCTTCTTTCTTCAGTTCCTTGAGCGGCTCTTCGCCCTTGGCTTTGCGACGGATATTCTCCATGGCGAGCTGCTTGGCTTCGATATCGGCGTGCTGGGCACGACGCTCGGCCTCATTGAGGCTGACGGTTTTTTCTGCCATCAGTTTCTGCGCCAGGGCCAGTTTGTCGCGAATGAACACGAACTCCGCGTCTTTGTTCGTACGCACGTCGTGCTCGGACTTGAGCTGGGTGATGTACGGTTTGAACGGGTCTACCGCAGGTTTGATCGCCGCGCGGATGGTGTCCCACGGCATGGCTTCCGGCAGGGCGCTTTCGCCGATTTCCTTGGTGTCGATGATCGACGGGTAATCGATGTCCGGCAGTACGCCCTGATGCTGGGTGCTCTGCCCGGAAACCCGGTAGAACTTGGCCAACGTCAGCTTGAGCTCGCCATGGTTCAGCGGCTGGATGGTCTGCACGGTGCCTTTGCCGAAGGTCTGGCCGCCGATGATCAGTGCGCGGTGGTAGTCCTGCATGGCGCCGGCGAAAATCTCCGAAGCCGAGGCGGACAGGCGGTTGACCAGCAACGCCATCGGGCCTTTGTAGAAGGCGCCCGGGTTCTCATCTTCGAGCACATCGACGCGGCCATCGGCGTTACGCACGAGTACGGTCGGGCCCTTGTCGATGAACAGGCTGGTCAGCTCGGTGGCTTCCTGCAAGGAACCGCCGCCGTTGTTGCGCAGGTCGATGACCACGCCGTCGACCTTGTCTTTCTGCAACTCGGTCAGCAGCTTCTTGACGTCACGGGTGGTGCTCTTGTAGTCCGGATCGCCGGCACGGAAGGCCTTGAAGTCCAGGTAGAAGGCCGGGATCTCGATGACGCCGAGCTTGTAGTCCTTGCCATCCTGCTTGAGGTTGAGCACCGACTTCTTCACGGCCTGGTCTTCGAGCTTCACCGCCTCGCGGGTGATCGGCACGATCTTGCTGGTCTGGTCGTTCGGCGCGTTGCTGGCCGGGATCACTTCCAGGCGCACGATGGTGCCTTTGGGGCCGCGGATCAGCTTGACCACTTCGTCCAGGCGCCAGCCCACCACGTCGACCATCTCTTTGTTGCCTTGGGCAACACCGATGATCTTGTCGGCAGGAGCGACTTGCTTGGTCTTGTCGGCAGGGCCTGCCGGTACCAGGCGCACGATCTTCACTTGATCGTTATCGCTTTGCAACACGGCGCCGATGCCCTCCAGGGACAGGCTCATGTTGATGTCGAAGTTTTCCGCGTTATCCGGCGACAGATAGTTGGTGTGCGGGTCGTAGGACATGGCGAAGGTGTTGATGTACGCCTGGAAGATGTCTTCCGCGCGGGTCTGGTCCAGGCGCGCCAGCTGGTTCTTGTAGCGCTTGGTCAAAGTTTCCTGGATTTGTTTGGAATCCTTGCCGGCGATCTTCTGCCGCAGCACTTCGTCCTTGACGCGCTTGCGCCACAGGTCGTCGAGTTCCGCGGTGGATTTGAGCCAAGGGGCATCCTTGCGGTCGATCAGCAAGGTTTCCTTGGTGGTGAAGTCGATCTTGTCGACGCCCTTGTTCAGTTCGGCAAGGGCGAAGTCCAGACGCGATTTGACCCGGTCCAGGTAGCGCTTGTAGATGGTGAACCCGGCGTTGAGGTCGCCGCTCTTGAGGAAGTCGTCGAACTGGGTCTTCCACTTATCGAATTCGGCAATGTCGCTGGCCATGAAGTAGCTGCGCGACGGGTCGAGCAACTTCAGGTAGCTGTCGTAGATGATCACCGAGCGCGCGTCATCGAGCGGCGGCTTGCTGTAGTGGTGGCGCTTGAGCAACTCCACGACGTTCAGACTGGCGATGACTTCGTCACGGTCGGGCTGAAGTTTGTCCCAGCTATTGGCTGCAAAAGAACTGTTCGACATCGGCAGCAGGCCGATACCGATAAAAAGGGCGAGGGCAGTGCTGGGGAACAAACTCTTCATGTTGATTCGACGCGGGGACAATTGATAACGCATATTAGGCCGTCTTTGAAGTCGCCGGTTCCACAAGGACCGGCCGCATAATGCAAAAAGCCCGGCGCTACAGCTTCGGGCTCAGTCCAGACTCACTATGGAGGCACTGTGAAAGCATTGCAAGGCGTTGACGGTCAAGTGGAGTGGGTTGAAGAGCCTCGTCCTGCGTGTGATGTAGGGCAAGTTCGCATTCGAGTGGCGGCAGCGGGTCTCAATCGTGCCGATTTGTTGCAGAAGGCTGGCCTTTATCCGCCACCACCGGGTGCCAGCCAAGTGCTTGGTCTAGAGTGCTCGGGAGTGATCAGCGAGGTCGGGCCGGGTTCGTCCTGGCAGGTGGGCGATCGGGTTTGCGCCTTGCTGGCCGGGGGCGGGATGGCTCAGGAAGTGGTGGTCGACGGGCGGCACGTGCTGCCGGTTCCCGACGAAATGTCGCTGGCCGAGGCGGCGGCATTGCCTGAAGTGTATGCAACTGTCTGGTTGAATCTGTTTCAACTGGCTGCGCTGAAACCAGGCGAAAAAGTGCTGCTGCACGCGGGAGCAAGTGGAATTGGTTCAGCTGCCATTCAGCTGTGCAAGGCATTTGGTAACCCGTGCTGGGTCAGTGTCGGGTCGGCCGAGCGCCTGGCCTACTGCGAAGCGCTCGGTGCCCAGGGCGGTGTTGTGCGCACTGATGATCTGGACAGCTTGCGCGACCTCGGGCCGTTCGATGTCATTCTCGACCCGGTAGGCGGCAACTACGCAGCGCTGAACCTGAAACTGATGGCGACGGATGGCCGCTGGGTGTTGATTGGCCTGATGGGAGGGCGCGAGGCGAAGCTGGACCTGGCGCAGGTGCTGGCCAAGCGCGTGCAACTGCTGGGCTCGACCCTGCGCAGCCGCGATGATCAGTTCAAGGCGGATTTGTTCAGCGATTTGCGCCAGCATGTCTGGCCGCTGTTTGCGGATAAACGCTTGAGCCCGCAACTGGCCAGGGCTTTCCCGATCAAGGACGCCGAAGCGGCGTTTGCCGAGTTGGCGAGTAACACGGTGGCGGGGAAGTTGGTGCTGGTGATTGACGAAAGCCTGAGCTAATAACCCGAACCTGTGGGAGCGGGCTTGCCCGCGATTCAGGCGACGCGGTCTAACTGACAGACCGCGTTATCGTTCATCGCGGGCAAGCCACGCTCCCACAGGGGGCTCGGTTATTTCCAGATGTGGATCGGCCAGTTGGATTTCTCGGCCTGTTCACGCAGTACCGGGTCCGGATTGACCACGTGCGGGTAATCGACCTTCAGCAACAACGGCAAATCATTGCGTGAGTCGGAATAGAAACTTGCACCTTCCAGGTTCTCCTCTTCGGCATCCAGCCATTCCAGCAACCGGGTGATCTTGCCTTCACGGTACGTCAGGGTGCCGACGGTCTTGCCGGTATAGGCTCCGTGCGCCACTTCCAGCTCGATACCCAGAATTTCATCGATACCCAGGCGATCGGCAATCGGCTTGACCAAATGGACGCCCGAGGCCGAGATCACCAGGATCCGGTCGCCGGCCTTGCGGTGGGCGGCGATGGTTTTGGTGGCGTCGCTGAAGATGATCGGTTCGATGAAGTCTTCCACCCAGGGGCCGACCAGGTGCTCGACTTCGGCGGGCGTGCGGCCGATCAAGGGCTCCAGGCTGAAGGCCATGTAGTCCTCCATGGCCAGGTGGCCCCTGCCGTAGGCGTCCATCAATTCCTTGTCGCGACGCAGGAAGGATTCGCCGTCGACCCAGCCGAGGCGGACCATTTGCTCACTCCACAACGAGGCGCAGTCGCCGTGGATCAGGGTTTCGTCCAGATCAAAAATTGCCAGGGCCATCAGTGCAGTTCTCTCTTCAACGTCAGCAAGGGCATCAGGCTACCTCACACAGGGCCGTCGGATCGATGGAAAGCGCCAGGCGCTGACCATCGGGATGCAGGTCGGACGCCGAGCGGTTGAGCACATCCACCACCAGTTCCACGCCGCGGGCTTCGATGCGGTAGCGAATCACGTTGCCGAGCAGGCTGTGGCTGCGCACCTGGGCGTCGAGATCGCCGTCGAGGCTCAGTTCGATGGCCTCCGGGCGAATGGCGATGCGGTGGTTGATCGGGCGTTGCAACAGCTTCGACGCGCTGTCGGCATCCAGCAGGTTGTAGTTGCCGATAAAGCCGGCGGCGAAGACATCCACCGGTGCCGTGTACAGGGTTTCAGCGTCACCGCTTTGTACGATCTTTCCCTGGTTCATCAGGAAAATGCGATCGGACATTGTCAGCGCTTCTTCCTGATCGTGTGTGACGAAGATCGTGGTCAGGCCCAGCTCGCGCTGGATCGCACGGATCTGTTCGCGCAGGTGCTTGCGAATCCGAGCGTCGAGGGCCGACAGCGGTTCATCCAGCAGCAACAGCCGGGGCCGGGTCACCAGGGAGCGGGCGAGGGCGACGCGCTGGCATTGGCCGCCGGACAACTGATGCGGGTAACGGGCGGCAAAATCCTGCAGCTCCACCAGTTTCAATACTTCAGCGACGCGCTTCTGGCTGTCGTCAGCGTTGACCTTTTGCATGCGCAAACCGAAGGCGACGTTCTGCTCGGCGGTCATATTTGGGAACAGCGCATAACTCTGGAACACCATGCCGATCCCGCGTTTTTGCGGGCTCAAAGGCACGATATCGACGCCATCGAGCAGGATCTTGCCGCCATCCACCGAAGTCAGGCCGGCAATGCAGCGCAGCAGGGTGGATTTGCCGCAACCGGACGGTCCGAGCAGGGTGACGAACTCACCTTTCTGGATTTCGCAGTTGATGTCGTTGAACACTGTGGTGCCAGAGTAATTCTTTTGCAGATGTTGGACGCTGACATAGCTCATTCGCTTTTGTCCTTGTTCAAGATATTGGCCGCCCAGGTCAGAACCAGCACGAAGAAGAAATAGGAAATCACCAGCGCACTGGTGAAGTGGCCGCTGCTGTTGCGCATGTTGTTGAGGTAGACCTGCAGGGTTTCGTAACGGGTGCCGACGAGGATGTTGGCGAACACGAACTCGCCGAACAGGAACGAGAACGACAGCAGCAACGCCACCATCAAGCCCTTGCGCAGGTTCGGCAGCACCACCAGGATCGCCGCCTGGAAGGTGCTGGCGCCGAGCAGTTGGGCGGCGTCCATCAGGTCGCGCAGGTTGATTGCCTGCAGGTTGTTGGTGATCGCCCGGTACATGAACGGCAGGGCCACGGTGAAGTAGCAACCGATGAGGATCCACGGCGTGCCGACCATGGCGAACGGCCCGGAACCGTAGAGCTGCAACAGCCCCACCGAGGACACCACCGGCGGCACGGCGAAGGGCAGCAGGATGAGGATGTTCATCAGCGCATCGAGTTTCGGGAAGTGGTAATGCACCACGAACAGCAGCGGCAGGATCAGCACCACCGAGAGAATCAGAGCACCGACGCACACCAGCAGCGACTGGCCGAAAGCGCTCAGGAAGCGTGGGTCGCTCCACAGCTGCGCGTACCATTTGATGCTGAAACCGCTGGGCAGGATGGTGGCCGACCAACTGCTGGAAATCGAATAGATGAAGGTGCCGAGCAGCGGCAGCAACAGGATGGCGAACAGCAGGTAGACCACGACCCGGTGGTAGATGCCGACAGGGCCCAGTTCAGCGCGAGACATGGTAGCTCCTCTTCAACAGCAACTGATGCACGATGGTCACCAGGGTCATCAAGGCCACCAGCACCACGGCCAGGGCGCTGGCCAGGTTCGGATCGAGGGAAATATCGCCCGAGACCATCGCCGCGATGCGGATCGGCATCACGTTGAAGTTGCCGGTGGTCAGTGCGTACACCGTGGCGTAGGCGCCGAGGGCGTTGGCCAGCAGGATCACGAAGGTGCCAAGCAGCGCCGGGGTCAGCACCGGCAGGCCGATATGGCGCCAGAACTGCCAGCCGCTGGCGCCGAGCAGCGCGGCGGACTCGCGCCAGTCTTCGCGCAAGGCATCGAAGGCCGGGTAGAGCAGCAGCACACCAAGGGGGATCTGGAAGTAGGTGTAGAGAATGATCACCCCGGTTTTCGAATACAGGTTGAAGTCCTGAATGATCCCGGCCTGCTTGAGCAGGATGGTGAAGCTGCCGTTGAAACCCAGCAGGATGATGAACGCGAACGCCAGGGGCACGCCGGAGAAGTTGCTGGTCATGTTGGCGAAGGCGTTGACGAAGTTGCGCAGCTTCGAGTCGACCCGGCGCAGGGAATAGGCGCCAAGCACGGCGATGATGATGCCGAACACGCTGGACCAAAAACTGATCTCCAGGCTGTACTGGATCGCCTGCATATAGAACTTGGAACTGAAGATCCTGGTGAAGTTGGCCAGGCCCCAGCCGAACTCTTCCGACTCCAGGCTGTTGGTCATCACCCACACCAGCGGGGCGATTTCGAACACGATGAAGAACAGGGTGAAAGGCACCAGGCACAGGGCCGCCAGCCATTTGCCGCGAGTCATGGCATTCACTTGAGCAGCTCCCGGCACACGGGTTTGTCGTGGGGTACGCCCAACAGTTCACAGACGGTGCCGCAAATTTCGGTCTGTTTCGGCGCGGCAGCGGCATCGAAGCTGAAGGCATCGCCGAACACGAACAGCGGCACTTCGCGCTCTTCGGGCAGCAGGCCGTTGTGGGAGCGGTCGTTGTTCATGCCGTGGTCGGCGGTCACCAGCACCTGGTAGCCAGCGTCGAGCCAGCCTTGCAGGTAGTCGGCGATGATGATGTCCGCCGAGCGCGCGCTGTTGCGGTATTGCGGGGTGTCGAGGCCGTGCTTGTGCCCGGCGTCGTCGATGTTCATCGGGTGCACCAGCAGGAAATTCGGCCCATGGCGCAGGCGCAGGTTTTCGGCGTCGGCGAACAGGTGGGAATCGGGGTAATGGTCGTTCCAGTAGAAATGTCCGTGCTGGATCGGCAGGTTGGGGTCGTCGGTATGGCGATCCCGCGCCGCCACGAACGGCGAACGGTTATACAGCTCACTGACCCAGTGATAGGCCGCCGCCGCGGTTTTCAGGCCGGCAGCAGTGGCATAGTGATAAATGCTGCGCTGGTTGGACAGGCGCGAGACGTTGTTGTGAACGATGCCGCTGTCGATTGGCGTGACACCGGTCAGGATGCATTCGTAAAGCGGTCGGGACAGGGCCGGCAGCTCGCACTCCAGTTTGTAGAGCGCGGCGCGTCCTGCGCCGACGTAGGCCTGCAGGTGCCCCATGGCGTGGCGGGCGACCTCATGGTTGAGGCCGTCGAGCACGACAAGGATGACGTTGTGCTTCATAGGGGCAAAAACTCCGTGGAACAGGAATTTGAAATTCACTCAACCCACTGTGGGAGCGAGCCTGCTCGCGATGAGGGACTGTCAGTCAACATCAATGTTGAAGGTCAGATCGCTATCGCGAGCAGGCTCGCTCCCACAGGGATCTACCGCGTTATTTCATTTCTACGATGACTTCTTCGTTCCACTTCTGCGGCAGTGCCTTGGAGGTTTTCTCCCATGCATCCGCGTCCTTGATCGGCGTGACCTTCTTGTACTGCTCGTTCGGCAGCAGCTTGGCCTTCACATCTTCCGGCAGCGTGATGTGCTCGGCGCGGATCGGACGGGCGTTACCCTTGGCCAGGTTGATCTGGCCGGCATCGCTGAAGATGTATTCGCGGGTCAGCTTGGCGGCGTTCGGGTTCTTGGCGTATTTGTTGATGATGGTGGTGTAGCCGGAAATCACCGAGCCATCGGACGGGATCAGCACCACGTAGTCATCCGGATTGGCCATCTTGGCCTTGTAGCTCAGGCCGTTGAAGTCCCAGACCACGCCGACTTCGATCTCGCCTTTTTCCATGGCGCCTATGACCGGGTTGGACATCGACAGGCGACCTTGTTTAGCAAGGTCGGCAAACAGCAGCAGTGCCGGTTGCAGGTTTTTCTCGTCGCCACCGTTGGCGTAGGCGGCGGCCAGAACGCCGTTGGCAGCCTGGGCGGCGGTGCTCACGTCACCGATCGACACTTTGTATTTACCGGTTTTGAGGTCAGCCCATTTGGTCGGCACTTCGGAACCGTGCAGCAGCTTCTTGTTGACGATGAAGGCGATGGTGCCGGTATAGGCCAGTGCCCAGTGACCGTCCTTGTCCTTGGCCCAGGTCGGTACCTGGTCCCAGGTGGATGGCTTGTAGGGCTGGGTAACGTTCTGTTTCACCGCGATCGGGCCGAAGGCTGCGCCCACGTCGCCGATGTCGGCACTGGCGTTGTCTTTCTCGGCGGCAAACTTGGCGATTTCCTGGGCCGAGCTCATGTCGGTGTCGATGTGCTTGAGGCCGTAGTTCTTCGCCAGGTCTTCCCAGGTGCCTTTCCAGTTGGCCCAGTCATCGGGCATGCCGACACTGTTGACGGCGCCTTCCGCTTTCGCAGCGGCTTCAAGGGTTTTCAAATCATCAGCCGCCATGGCGGCGGTGCACATGGCAATGGTCGAGCCTAACAGTGATGCCAGGAAAAGCTGTTTCATTCCGAAGCTCCTATGGGCGTTTTCAACGCTGCGATTGCGGTTGTGTTGGTCTAGGTCAGCAATACCTGAGCCAATCTAAGGCGGCTCGATGACACTTTGATGTCGTTCGTCGCCCCGGTGGACGTTTACTTGCCCGGTATTGGCGGGTGCCAAGTAAGCGTAGACCATGGGCGAAGCCCCATTGCGCAAGGGATTTGGCCGATGTTTTGCACAGTGTTGGGGTGACCGTCGGGCGGCTTTGTCATCTCTCGGTCATCTGCATTGCCTACGCTTGCAGGATCTCCAAACAGCCGATTTTCTCGCAGGTATTGCCCTGAAAGAGTGCTGGTCTAGTCCAGATAGGTAACGTTGATGCGCGATGAGGCAACAAAAGCGGTGACGGCCATTGGCCAGGTGCTTCAGGAACAGCTCGATCACGGGCTGCTGGCGCCAGGGAGCAAGTTGCCAGCCGAACGCAAGCTCAGTGAATTGTTTGGTACCACGCGCATTACCGTGCGCGAGGCGTTGCTGCAGCTCGAAGCCCAGGGCCAGATCTACCGCGAAGAGCGTCGCGGCTGGTTCGTGTCGCCGCCGCGCCTGGCCTATAACCTGATGCAGCGCAGCCACTTTCACGCCATGGTCAGCGCCCAGGGGCGGGTGCCGTCCACCGAAGTCATTTCGGCGCGTTTGCAGCCGGCATCGGCGGCGGTCTGTGCCTGGTTACAGTTGCCGGCGTTGTCGAGCGTGATCCAGGTCTGTCGTTCGCGGCGTATCGATGGGCGACTGGTGTTGTACGTGGAGCACTACCTGAATCCGCAGTATTTTCCGGGCATTCTGGATTTCGACCTGAATCAGTCGATCACCGAGCTGTATGCGCGGCACTACGACTTGCACTACGGGCGGGTGCGCTTCGAGATCGTGCCGACGGCGTTGTCGGCAGACGCGGCGGCTGCCTTGCGGGTGTCGGTGGGCAGTCCTGGACTGCGCATCGCCCGGGTCAACTACGATCAGCATGGGCGGCTGATCGATTGTGACCTGGAGTTTTGGCGCCACGATGCGATCCATGTTGGGGTCGATGTGGGCGTCGATGTGGCTTGAGCCTGGCCGCTGCAGGCGTGTGACCCTTATCCGAAACGGTAGATGTCCATGCCCAGTGCACCCATTGTGAATCCCTGGTGGGCAATGCTGAACGGGCCCCCGGCACTGCGGGCAAAGTACAACGGCAACAGATGTTCGTCGCTGGGATGGTTACGCACCGCGTTCGGTGCTTGCCGGCGATAGTCGTGCAAGGCGGCTTCATCGTTGGCCGCCAGCTTATCGATCATCCAGTCGCGAAATACCTGGGCCCAGGGTTGCACGCTCTCGGGGCCGGCATGCCAGTCCAGCTCTCGCAGGTTGTGGGTAATGCTGCCGGAACCGATCAACAGAATGCCCTGTTCGCGCAAGCTGCTCAGCGCCTGGCCAACGCGGGCCTGCAGCGCCGGGCCGCCTCGGGTGGGCAGTGAAACCTGCACGATCGGGATATCGGCGTGCGGGTACATCAACGACAGTGGCACCCAGACGCCATGGTCGAACGGTCGTGTGCCGTCGATGCGGGCGGGAAGGGCGTTGGCGTGCAACAGATTGACCACCTGTTCGGCCAACCCGGGGTTACCAGGAGCCGGGTATTGCACCTCGAACAGTGCCCGGGGAAAGCCGCCGAAGTCATGCCAGGTGTCCGGTTGCGGGTTGCCACCAACCAGCAGCTCATCGCTTTCCCAGTGGGCGGAGACAATCACGATGGCGTCTGGCCTGGGCATCTCTGTCGCCAGGCGAGCGAGGGCCGGCCCACTGGCGCCAGGTTCCAGGGCCAGCATTGGCGAACCATGGGATATGTACAGGCTGGGGAACATGGATGAGCTCCTGAGAGTTAAGATAGAGCCATCTTCTGTCAGATCATTGATCTAAATCTAATATAAGTTTTAGGGTGTTTTGATCGAATTTTCGGGGTTATTTATGCAGCCGGAATTTTGGCACAAAAAATGGAAATCGAACCAGATCGGTTTTCACTTGCCGCAAGTGAACCCATATCTGCAGCGATTCTGGCCAGCGCTGGGCCTGGAAGAGGGCGCTCGCGTGCTGGTGCCGTTGTGCGGCAAGAGCCTGGATCTGCTGTGGCTGGCGCAGCAGGGTCATGAGGTGCTGGGGATTGAACTGTCGGAAAAGGCAGTCGAGGATTTCTTCAGCGAGCATCATTTTGACCCAGCGGTCGACGATCAGGGGCCTTTCAAGGTTTATCGGGCTGGGTCCATCGAACTGTGGTGCGGCGACTTCTTCGATCTGACGCCAGGCGATGTCGCCGACTGCTCGGCCCTCTATGATCGAGCCGCATTGATTGCCCTGCCGACGCCAATGCGTCAGCGCTATGCCGCGCATTTGACGCGGATCCTGCCCAAGGACTCCAACGGGTTGTTGATTACCCTGGACTACGACCAGGCGCAAATGGAGGGGCCGCCGTTTGCCGTGCTCGATGAAGAAGTGCAACGGTTGTTGGGTGCTTCGTGGACGCTGAAGATCCTGGAAGACCAGGATGTGCTGAGCGAGAGCGGCAAGTTTCTGGAGGCGGGTGTCACGCGGCTTGAAGAGCGGGTGTATCGGGTTTCCAGCCGGTAAACGCTTGAGCAGACAAAAAAAGGCCCGCATCGCTGCGGGCCTTCTTGTTTATTGCGGCCTCTCTCAGCCGCGACGACGCGCCAGTGCGTCGATGCGCTCTTCCAGCGGCGGGTGGCTCATGAACATGCGGGCGAAGCCCTGTTTGATGCCACCGTTGATGCCGAAGGCGTTCAGGGTGTCAGGCATATGCACCGGCAGGCCCTGTTCCGCACGCAGGCGTTGCAGCGCGCCAATCATCGCGGCGGTGCCGGCCAGGTTGGCACCGGCTTCGTCGGCGCGGAATTCGCGCTTGCGCGAGAACCACATGACGATGGCGCTGGCCAGGATACCCAGGACCAGTTCGGCGAAGATGGTCGCCACGTAGTAGGCAATGCCCTGGCCTTCTTCGTTCTTGAAGATCACCTTGTCGACAAAGTTGCCGATAATCCGTGCAAAGAACATCACGAAGGTGTTCACCACGCCCTGGATCAAGGCCAGGGTGACCATGTCGCCATTGGCCACGTGGCCGATTTCGTGGGCCAGGACGGCTTTCACTTCATCCGGCGAGAAACGCTCCAGCAGGCCCTGGCTGACCGCGACCAGTGCGTCGTTCTTGTTCCAGCCGGTGGCGAAGGCGTTCGCCTCATAGGCTGGGAAGATCCCGACTTCGGGCATCTTGATCCCGGCTTCGCGGGACAGTTGCTCGACCGTTTGCAGCAGCCATTGCTCGTGACGCGTGCGCGGCTGGCTGATGATTTGGGTGCTGGTGCTCATCTTCGCCATCCACTTGGAGATGAACAGCGAGAACAGGGAACCGGCGAAACCGAAGACCGCACAGAAAATCAGCAGCTGATTGAGGTTGAGATCAACCCCATTGGCCGCCATGAACCCGTTGAAGCCGAAAAGGCTCAGGGTGATGCTGGCAATCAGCACGACCGCCAGGTTAGTGGCCAAGAACAGCAGGATGCGCATCATGGTTGTAGAAATCTCCTCATGCTAAAGATGTAGCGTACTGCGGGGTATATAAGGTGCTGCAACGGGGTATTCAACCGAGTGACTATTTCAAACTGTGTCCTACAGCATTAGCGTAGCTGTTTGCAGGGCATTTCCGACAGGGGATGGCAAAGTGATTTGCCAGCCAACTGGCAACCGAGTGCCCGCCGTTACTCGACATGACTCGGCAATGGGTCATTGCACAAGCATCAAGACTGAGGTCATGGGCAGGGCGCGAGCATGTGTTGCAGAATGAATCACCGTGCGATGTTTCTGCCATCGCACGGTGTCAGGCCGCTTACTGGCGATAGGACTTGAGGAAATTGCCAATGCGTCCGATGGCCATGTCCAGGTCATCGACGCGCGGCAGGGTCACGACGCGGAAGTGGTCCGGCCATGGCCAGTTGAAGGCCGTGCCTTGCACGATCAGCAGCTTTTCCGAGAGCAACAGGTCGAGGACGAATTTTTCGTCGTTGTGGATCGGGCAGACCTTCGGGTCGATCCGCGGGAACGCGTACAGCGCGCCCATCGGTTTGACGCAGCTCACGCCAGGAATGTCGTTGAGCAGTTCCCACGTGCGGTTACGCTGTTCCAGCAGGCGCCCTTGTGGCAGCACCAGGTCGTTGATGCTTTGATAGCCACCCAGCGCGGTCTGGATCGCGTGCTGACTCGGCACGTTGGCGCACAGGCGCATGTTGGCCAGCATGTCGATGCCTTCGATGTAGCTCTGGGCGTGGTGTTTCGGTCCGGAAATGGCGATCCAGCCGGAACGGAAACCAGCCACTCGATAGGACTTGGACAGGCCGTTGAAGGTCAGGCACAGCAGGTCCGGCGCCAGGGACGCAGTGCAGATGTGCACGGCATCGTCGTACAGGATCTTGTCGTAGATCTCGTCGGAAAACACCACCAGGTTGTGTTGGCGTGCCAGTTCCAGCATGCCCAGCAGGACTTCCTTCGAATACACCGCACCGGTCGGGTTGTTCGGGTTGATGATCACCAATGCCTTGGTATTCGGGGTGATCTTGGCCTTGATGTCGGCAAGGTCCGGCCACCAGTTGGCCTGCTCGTCGCACAGGTAATGCACCGGGTTACCGCCCGACAGGCTCACCGCGGCGGTCCACAACGGGTAGTCGGGCGCCGGTACCAGCACTTCGTCGCCGTTGTTGAGCAGGGCCTGCATCGACATCACGATCAGTTCGGAAACGCCGTTGCCCAGGTAGATGTCCTCGATGCCGACACCTTCCACCTGCTTTTGCTGGTAGTACTGCATCACGGCCTTGCGGGCGCTGAACAGGCCCTTGGAGTCACTGTAACCCTGGGCGGTCGGCAGGTTGCGGATCACGTCCTGGAGGATTTCGTCCGGCGCTTCGAAACCAAAGGGAGCCGGGTTGCCGATGTTCAGCTTGAGGATGCGATGGCCTTCCTCTTCCAGGCGTTTGGCGTGCTTGAGCACTGGGCCGCGAATGTCGTAGCAGACGTTGGCGAGCTTGTTCGATTTGCTGACCTGCATGGCGATGTGTTCCCGAAAATGAACGATCCAGGCGGCGTGTGAACAACCGTGCTGGGAATCCTGCGTTATCACACAGGCCTGACGCCATGAGAGGCAGCACCCATAAATCCGTTTGAATGCGCGTGGTCTGGCTGCCAGACTGGCGTTTGACGAGGCGCAATCATACGTGCCGCCCGATCCGTGGAAAAGGTACAGATCGGGCTTTTTCAGCTGCTGAGGTGTGATGATGGAAAAGTTGGAAAAAACCCTGGAAGAATGGAAGGCCATGCTCGATCCGGAGCAGTACAACGTTTGCCGCCTCAAGGGCACCGAACGGCCGTTTTCCGGCAAGTACAACGGCACCAAGACCGACGGTATCTACCACTGCATCTGCTGCAACGAGCCGCTGTTCGACTCCAGGACCAAATTTGATTCCGGCTGCGGCTGGCCAAGCTTTTATGCGCCGATCGGCGACAGTGCCATGACCGAGATTCGTGATGTCAGCCACGGCATGATCCGCACCGAAGTGGTCTGCGCCAAATGTGACGCGCATTTGGGCCACGTGTTCCCGGATGGCCCACCGCCCACCGGCCTGCGTTACTGCATCAACTCGGTGTGCCTGGACCTGAAGCCACGCTCGTAATGCGGGCCCTGTAGGAGCAAGGCTTGCTCGCGATGACAATCTCAAGGACGCCATCGCCGGCAAGCCGTGCTCCTACAAGAGCGCACAATTAACTAATTACATTGCACGCAATTCAATTGCTCGCTATGTTTAGCTCATCTTCCAGAATCCAGAGCCTCAATCATGAGCGACAACCTCCTAAGCATCCCTTGCACCACCATCAAGGGCGAACAAAAGACCCTGGCGGACTACGCCGGCAAGGCCGTGCTGGTGGTCAACACCGCCAGCAAGTGCGGCTTCACCCCGCAATACAAAGGCCTTGAGGAGCTGTGGCAGACCTACAAGGATCAAGGCCTGGTGGTGCTCGGCTTCCCCTGCAATCAATTCGGCAAGCAGGAACCGGGCAACGAAGGGGCGATCAGCGAGTTCTGCGAGCTGAACTACGGAGTCAGTTTCCCGCTGTTCAAAAAAATTGAAGTCAATGGCGACGGCGCCCATCCCTTGTTCGTGCAGTTGAAAAAACGTGCACCGGGTGTGCTCGGTTCCCAGGGCATCAAGTGGAATTTCACCAAATTCCTGATCGGCAAGGACGGCCAGCTGGTCAAGCGCTTCGCCCCGGCGACCAAGCCGCAGGACTTGAGCGCCGAGATCGAAGCACTGCTCAAATGAACAGCTTGTCCGTCGACTCGCTGAGCCTCGACAGCCAGCTCTGCTTCAAGCTGTACGCCGCCTCCCGCGCGGTGATTCGCGCCTACAAGCCGATGCTCGATCAGTTGGGCCTGACGTACCCGCAGTACCTGGCGATGCTGGTGTTGTGGGAATGGCAGGCGGCCGCCCCGGAGCAACCGACGGTCAAGGCCCTGGGTGAGCGCCTGGCGTTGGACTCCGGCACGCTGACGCCCTTGCTCAAGCGTCTTGAACAATTGCAACTGGTTCAGCGTCAGCGCTCGGCGCGCGATGAGCGGGAGGTGCACCTGAGCCTGTCGCCCAAGGGCTCCGCGCTACGTGATCAGGTCGGGCCGCTCAAGGCCCGCCTGTTGTGTGACAGCGGCGTGGACCTGGATCGCCTGAATGACCTGCGCGACGGCCTTGACCACTTGCTGGGGCAGATCAAGGCACTGTCGTAACGGGTATCCACACGTCCAGCAGGGAGGCGAGTTCTTCCCGCCGGAACGGTTTGGCCAGATAGTCGCTCATGCCCGCCGCACGGCAGCGTTCGCGCTCTTCGGACATGGCGTTGGCGGTCAGGGCGACGATCGGCAGTTGCGGCCATCGCCCACTGCGACGGATCTGCCGGCTGGCTTCATAACCGTCCATGACCGGCATGTTGCAATCCATCAGTACCAGATCGAAGTCGCGGCTCTCCAATTGGTCCAGCGCCTCGGCGCCGTGCGCGGCGACGACCACGTCGCAACCGAGTTTACCCAACATGCCCTTGGCCACCAGTTGGTTGACCGGGTTGTCCTCGACCAGCAGCACCCGCGCACGTCGCGGCGGGACGTGGGCGTCAACCTTCGTATCGTTGTGCGTGTCGGTTTGCGCCAGCAGGATTCGCCGCAAAGCCTGATACAGCGCATTGCGGGCGAGGGGTCGTGCCTGTTGCTGCAAGGGGGCGAGGGCGCTGGCTTGTTCGCTGGGCATGAAGCTGCCGTAAGCGGTCACCAGCAGGATCGGTGCGCCGAGGGTGGGGCGCAGGTTGAACAGGCATTCGGGGCAATCGGTGATCAGGACATCGGGGTTCAGGCCGAGCAACGGGTCATCGATCGAGCGCTGCTGATAATCAAGCCCCCAACCGGGCAACACACTGCTCAACAGTTCCGCCAGACCGCTGCTGGCGGCGGTAATCGCAATGACCTTGCCCTGCAGGGGCGCCGGGGCCAGTGCCCTGGTGTGACTGGGCAGTGGCAGTTGCGCGCAGAACTGGCTGCCGAACCCAGGTTCAGAGCTGATGGTGAGCCGGCCTTGCATGGCTTCGCACAGGTTGTGGGTCAGGGCCAGGCCCAGTCCGGTACCGCCGAACTGACGAGTGATCCCGGCACCGGCCTGGGTGAAAGGCTGGAAAATCTTGACCTGGGCATCCCGGGGGATACCGATGCCGGTGTCGCAGACTTCGATGCTGACGCCATCGTGGCTGGTCGACAGACGCACATCGACCCGGCCGAACCGGGTGAACTTGAGCGCATTGGACAGCAGGTTGCTGACGATCTGCCGGACCCGTGTCGGATCGCCGAGCACCAGCGCAGGAAAGTCCGGATCGATCAGGCAGGTCAGTTCGACACTCGGCGCGGCGTTCTGCGACAGCAGGTTGGCGGTGTCTTCGATCAGCGAGCCGAGGTCGAACGGGATGTGCTCGAGTTCGAGCTGGCCGGCATCGAATTTCGACAGATCGAGAATATCGTTGAGCAACTCCACCAGCACTTTGCCCGAGTCATGGGCGATGGCCAGCTGTTGCTGTTGCTCGGCGCTCAGTGGGCCGTCCAGCGACAGCGCGATCATGCCCAGCAGGCCATTGAGGGGGGTGCGGATTTCGTGGCTCATGTTGGCCAGGAACACTGAACGCGCTTCGGCCATGTCCAGGGCGGTACTGCGGGCGACTTCAAGTTCCTGGTTGGATTGGCTGAGCCGGGCGTTGATGGCCTTGAGTTCGGTCGTGCGCGCCGAAACGATGTTTTCCAGCTGGCCGAGGTAGTCGGTCAGGCGGTTTTCGGCGTTGCGCCGCTGCTGGATTTCGGTGGCGATGTTTTCGAATTGCTGGTTGGCGACTTTCACCAGCACGCCGATTTCATCCTTGGCATGTCCCGCCGGGCATTCCAGCGTGGTCGGCTCGGCGCTACGCGGATCGCGGCCACTGAGCTCACGGATGACCCGCACCAGCGGCTTGGTCAGCATCACGTAGAACAGCGCCAGGAGGATACCGCTCAGGAGCAGGCTGCGGGCGAAACCATTGATCAGGGTTACCTCGGCCCGCCGCAGGAACCGGTAGCCGAAGGAGTAGGTGTCGACGTCCAGTCGCAGGGTACCCAGGGATTCGCTTGGCAAATGATTCAGGTACAAGCGGTCTTCGAACTGCCGACGGGCCCCGAACAGTAGGTCACTCAATACTCGATAGCCGCTTTGCAGGCCGGGACGCGTGACGTTGGCCAGGACATTACCGTTGTTGTCGGTCAGTTTCGCCCCGATGATCGCGGGCGAGCGCAGCAGGCCCAGGGTCAGTTCCTGGGCGAGTTCGGCGTCGATGTTGTAGGCGATGCGCGAGGCGGGGTTGTGACTGATTTCGAGCAAAGACAGGATTTCACGGTTGATGGAGGCGTCTTCACTGGCATAATCGATGCCTATTTGCAGCACGCTGAGCAGCATACCCAGAACGAAACCGACCAGCACGGTAAGCCGTGCCTGTTTGTAAGACAGCCGGTTGGTGAACTTGATGTCCATGGGGTGTTGAACCACTTCCGTTTTCCTTCGCTGCTCAAGCATAGTCGATCATGCAGGCTGATCCCGCGAGCCCTGCTGCAGGGCGGTTGACCGTTCATCGAACGCTGTATTTCGTCGCTGTATCGCCATCATTACTGTGAACGTGTCCGAGGAGAAGACGTGGATTCCCGATTGAATGCTTTTCTTGAACGTGCCGATGCCGTTCTGGCCCGTATCGAACCGCTGCTGCCCACCCCTCGGCAAGCCATCGACTGGAACCATTGCCTGGCCGCGCGCTGGCAGCGCGAGGGGCGCAGCGGTTTTCTGCTGCCGCTGCAGGTCAGCCTGGACATGCGCCTGAGCGACCTGATCGGCGTCGATCGCCAAGTGGAGCAACTGGGGCGAAATACCCGCCAGTTCCTCGATGGCATGCCGGCTAACCACGCCCTGCTCTGGGGCTCGCGTGGCACCGGCAAATCGTCGCTGGTGCGCGCCTTGCTGGCCGAGCACGCCGAGGCCGGGCTGCGCCTGATCGAAATCGAGCGCGATCACCTGGCGGACCTGCCGCGGGTAGTCGAGCAGATCGCCAAGCTACCGCAGCGTTTCGTGCTGTTCTGCGATGATCTGTCGTTCGAGTCGGGCGAGGGCGATTATCGCGTGCTCAAAAGCGTTCTCGACGGTTCGCTCGAACAGGCACCGGACAACGTGTTGCTGTACGCCACCTCCAACCGTCGCCACCTGGTGCCGGAAAAGGAAAGCGATAACGAAAACTGGAAACGGGTCGATGGCGAATTGCACCCCAGCGAGGCAGTGGAAGACAAGATCGCCCTGTCGGATCGCTTCGGTTTGTGGCTGTCGTTCTATCCGTTCACCCAGGAACACTTCCTCGACGTGGTCGAACACTGGATCGGTCAATTGGCCGACAAGGCAGGCCTGCCGTGGCAACGCACGGAAGAGCTGGACATCCTGGCGGTGCGTTGGGCCACGGGACGTGGCAATCGCAACGGACGTTGCGCGTATCAATTTGCCCGCTATTGGGTTGGGCTGAAACTGTTGGAGCACAAGGCATGATCGATTTACAAAAGAGCGGCCAGGGCCTCGAGGGCTACGGCATGCTGCACGCGCAGCTGGAATCCTTGCTGGCGGACGAGCGCGATTTCATTGCCAACGCCGCTCAGTTTTCGGCGTTCCTGTTCAACCAGCTCGAGGGCTTGAACTGGGCCGGGTTCTACCTCAATCGCAATGAAGAGCTGGTGCTGGGTCCGTTTCAAGGGCAAATCGCCTGCGTGCGGATTCCATTCGGTCGCGGCGTGTGCGGGACGGCGGCGGCGACCTTGCAGACTCAGCGGGTCGAAGACGTGCACGCGTTTGCCGGACATATCGCCTGCGACAGTGCGTCGAACAGCGAGCTGGTCGTGCCCCTGGTCAAGGACGGTCGCCTGATCGGCGTGCTCGACCTAGACAGCCCGCAACTGGCGCGTTTCACGGTGCAGGATCAAGCGGGTATCGAGCAACTGGCCGCCATTTTCCTGCGCCTGACCGACTGCTGATCACACTTTCAAGCCTGCCTTGACCAGCAGGCTTGACGCGTCTACCGCATCGATCTGCTGTGGGTCGAGGAAGCGCCGGGCATACTGCAGGTAAATCTGTGCGTTGATGAACAGCTCGAACAGCTGCGGGTCGATGTGGGCATCCCGGCACATGTTGGCCATGATGCCCAGCGCTTCACTCAGGGTCTTGGCCTTCTTGTAGGGGCGGTCGGCGGCAGTCAGCGCTTCGAAGATATCGGCAATTGCCATCATCCGCGCCGGCAGGCTCATCTGCTCACGCTTCAAGCGTTTCGGATAACCGGTGCCGTCCATTTTTTCGTGGTGGCCGCCGGCAATTTCCGCGACGTTGCCCAGGTGCTCGGGGAAGGGCAGGTGGCTGAGCATCATGATCGTCTGCACCATGTGGTGGTTGATGATGTAGCGCTCCTCAGCGGTCAGGGTGCCCCGGGCAATGCTCAAGTTGTAGAGCTCGCCGCGGTTGTACTTGTAACGCGGGACATCGAGCTTGAACCCCCAGGGATTGTCCTCGGCAATCAATTCGGCTTCGGCACGCTCGAACAGATGCTCCGGCCGGTCCGCCAGCAACGCTTCGCAAACGGGCAGTGGCGGTGCCGGCGTGCGTGCCTGGCGCTGGTTTTCTTCCCAGGAAACACCCAACCGGTCATCCAGGGTCCGCGTCCAGGTGCGTTGACCGATACTGCGCAGGCGTTGCAGGTCGGCTTCGGCCATGGCCTCGCCACCGAGGTTGCAGCGGGCGATGAAGGCGAAATCATCATCGAGTTCCGCCAGGCTGGCATCGCGCTGTTGCGCCAGATGTTGCTCGTCGCCACCTTGGGCAACGGCTTGCCAATAGTTGACCCAGGCATCGCGCTTGAGCACTTCGAAGCGGGTGCGTATTTCGTGGATGCGGTCGTACAGGGTTTCGAGTTTGGTGGCTTTGTCGACCACGTATTCCGGGGTCGTCACCTTGCCGCAGTCATGCAGCCAGGCGGCGATGTGCAGCGCCTCCCACTCATCGTCCGTGGGCTGATAGTCGCGTAAGGCCGGGTCCTGGCTGGTCGCCGCGGCCTGGGCGAGCATCAGCGTCAGGGCCGGTACGCGTTGGCAATGGCCACCGGTGTAGGGGCTCTTGGCATCTATTGCACCTGCCAGCAGTTTGATGAAGGCGTCCAGCAGCTGTTTTTGCCGGTCTTGCAAGCGCTGGCTTTCGATACTCACAGCGGCCGCACCGGACACCGCCTGCAAGAACGCGATGCGGTCGGGACGCAGTTTGTCCAGGTCGCTCTGGTGACCGCTGTCAGCCAGCAGAAACACCAGCAGGCCGACGGTTTCGTTGTGACGATTGTGCAAGCGGATGCCGATCAGGTGAACCCGGGGACAGGCCATTGCCAATAGGACTTTCTGCAGATCCCCCGCCTGTTCGAAGCCCAGGTGGGTGACGACGTTGTCGTCTGTCGCCAGCTGCTGCAGCCAGGCGGGGCTGTGCGCGTCCTGGAACCCGTGTGCGCAAAGGTCGAATGAAGACAGGGCTTGTGCCGTGTCGTTGATCACCAGGCCCTGGGGTTCCATCAGATCGCCATCCCCTTCGCGCAGGTAGATCAGGCCGGCCTGGGCCTGGCCGATCCTGACCGTTTCAAACAGCACCCGCTCCAGCAATGGGGCAAACCGGGTCTCGGCGCTCAGGCTGTCAGTGATCTGGAAGAAGCTCGCCAAGGTGTCTTTCATGCGCCCCATGGACTGGCTCAGTTGGTCGACCTCGAGCACCGGAGAGCGGCGCGTGGCCGCAAAGTTGAAATCGAAACTGCGGATGGCATCCGCTTCCTGCACCAGGGCGCGCAGGGGCTTGACCAGGATCCTGGACGTCAGCCACCCCAGTGGCACGCACAACAGCAAGGTCGCCAGGGTAATCAGCGCGCCTTGCCAGCGCATGCGGTAGGCGTCGACGAGCAATTCATCCTCGGGTACCAACATCGCCAGTTGCAGCCCCTGGGGGCCGCCTTCCTGCATGCTGCTGCGAGCAACGATCCATTGGCGACCCATGGCCGTCAGGCGATTGCCCCGCGCAGGTTTGTCGAGCAGTGCTGCCAGGGCGGGACTCAGGTCGGCGGCCTTGCTCAGGCGGGCGGTTTGATCGTCCACGATCAGGCGACGGCTGTCGGGATAAGCGATGGCATTGCCTTGGGCATCGAACAGCACGATCTCGGTCGCGGGCGTTACCACATGCTTGGCCAGGGTGGCCGAGAGTTCGGCCAGGGTCAGGTCGGCCGCGAGCACGGCATGCTCGCCGCTGCGCCGCGCCAGGGTGGTACCGACGTTGTGCGTCGAGAAAAAAACGTAAGGCGAGGTGGTGATCTGGTCAACATCCTGGCTGGCGCTGGTAAACCAGGCGCGGCCACGGGGATCATAGGTGTCACCGGGGTTGTCCTGACGGCTGACGAGCGTCAGGTCCCGATCGAAAAACAGGTACTGCGAGTGCGCCTGGCCACTGCTGTTGTGCTCGATGCTCCAGACCTGGTAGGCGGCGGTATCCGGGGCCTTGAGCAGCGTTTTCAGGTCTGGCGTGCGCAGCGGGCGAACCATGAAAAAGTCACCGGTGTCGTACCCCAGGTACAGCGAAGCCAGGTTGGGGTTGTCCTGGAGCGCCTGACTGAAGGGCTTGAGCAGTGTCAGGCGCTGTTGCAGATCGGGGGCCAGGGCTGCGGGGTTGTGCATCAACAGGCTCAGCAGCCGGCGAATCGGCTGATAGGTGGCGTGCAGGTCCAGGCGCACGTCCTGTTCAATTCGGCTGAACAGCTTTTCACTGCTCGACAGGATGATCTGGGTGGTTTGCCGGTAGTGGAAAATGCCCAGCACGATCCCGGTCAACAACAGCAGGCAAGTGAACATCACGCTGATATGCACGTGCAGGGGAAACCGCCGCTGATCCGGGCGCAGTGGGCTGGGCATGCAGGTCACTCCGTGATGGTTAACGCACTGCTCCGCGTCCAAGCATAGTTAAGGCTCGCTCAGTGTACAGCGGTCGTTTTGCTCGATTTGTTGCAGTAATGCCTGCTCCAGTTCGAGCAGTGCGCGCTCCACGGCGCTGCAGCATTCGCTCACTTTCTCGCTGGATAAGCCGGTATGGCAGATGGCTTCGAGCGCCTCGCAGCTGTCGATCAACCGGGTGGCCTGGACGATTCGGGCAGCGCCTTTGATTCTGTGGGCAATATCGAGAAATGCCTGTGGGTCCTGCGTGCCGGACAGTGCCTGCAGGCTCAGTCGATCCAGGCGGTTGCTGTTCAACAGTTCGGTCAGCAGACGCAGGTTCATCGTCGGGTTGCCGCCGGTCAACACATGCAAACCTTGCAGGCTGAAGGCCGGGGTGACGACCGTGGGCTGGATACCCTTGACCCATTGACTCAAGGCGACCAGGGACAGTGGCTTGAACAGGCAGTCGTCCATCCCGGCCTGTTTGCAACGCTGAATTTCCTCCGGCTGAGCGTTGGCGGTAAAGCCCAGGAGGGTGCAGCGCGGCTGTTGCGTGTGCTGTTCATGTCGACGGATGGCTTGGGCCAGTTCGTATCCGTTCATGACCGGCATGTTGCAATCGGCGATCACCAGGTCGAATGCGTCGCTTTTCCACGCGTCCAGGCCCGCCTGGCCATCTGCCGCGACGCTGAATCGATGTCCCAAGAACTCCAGCTGCTGGCACATCAGCAAGCGATTGGCTGCGTGATCGTCCACCACCAGCACATTCAATGGTGCAGTGGCGCAGTGGATGGGGGACTCAGCTGCTTGTTCCCTGGATTCGCGAGGCAGTGTGGATAATGGCAAGGAAATCCTCACCCGGGTACCGACGCCCGGCTGGCTGCTCAACTGCAGGCTGCCGTTCATCATTTCGCACAGGCTGCGACTGATTACCAGGCCAAGCCCTGCACCGCCCCTGGCCGACTGCCCGGCATGACCGGCCTGGGCGAAAGGTTCGAACAGGCGTTGCTGATCCTCATGGCTAATCCCCGGGCCACTGTCTTCGACCAGCAGCAGCATTTGAACCTGGTCGGGTTCGCAGGTCTCGTGCAACGCGACAATAATCCGGACCTGGCCGTGCTCGGTGAACTTGATGGCATTGCTGACCAGGTTCGACAACACCTGCTTGAAGCGCAGGGGATCGAGCAACACGTCGATCGTCGGGTTGGCCGGGTTGAGTTCCAGTTGCAGTTCGAGTCCCTTCTGCCTGGCCAGCCCGTCGAAGATACGCGTGACCGAGGCCACGATTTCCTCTGGATTGACCCGTTCCGGGTTCAGGCTCAGGTGCCCGGACTCGATGCGGGCAATATCGAGGATGTCCCCGATCAGTTCCAGCAGGTCCTTCGCCGAGTGGTAGGCCACATCGATGGCTGGACGATCCGGGTGGTGGAGTTCGATGCGCTTGAGCGTCAGTTCGAGCATGCCGATGACGGCATTCATCGGGGTGCGAATTTCATGGCTCATGGTTGCCAGGAACGTGCTCTTGGCCCGGTTGGCTTCATCGGCACGCTCTTTGGCGCAACGCAGGTCATCCAGCAATTGCCGCCGTTCGCTGATGTCGACCCAGCCACCAATGATGCCTTGCACTTCACCGCTCGAGTCGCGGTAGGGAAGAATCCAGTGATAGATCGTCAACCGGCGGCTGCCGATATGCATCGCACGGTCAAGGATCATGGGCGTGCCCTCGGCTACGACACGCTGGTAATCGGCCTGGTACTCCAGAGCTTCGAAGGCGTTGCCCAGGCTGCCCTGAATCACGCTTTTACCAATCACGTCCTCGCGTTTGGCGTTGAAGGCTTGCAGGTAACTGTCGTTGCAACTTTGCAGCAACCCCTGGCGATCACGCACATAAATCGGGTGGGGCGTGCCGTTTACCAAGGAACCCATGAACTCCAGTTGATCGTTCAGCGCGCGCTCGGCCGCCCGGCGTTGATTGATCTGGCGCCGCATGTAGGCGTTCCAGGTCCCGGAGATCATCAACAGCAAACCCGCACCGATGAGGACTTGATAGAAAACCCGTTGATAATTGCGCCAGGTGTTTTGCGAGGAGGCCGAATAGCCGCGCCAACGACTGTTGATGACGCCCAGCTCCTGCGGGGCGATGCTCAACAGTGCCTTGTTGAGGATGTCATTGAGTTCCTTGGCGTCGCGCCCGGTTGCCAGGGAGAACGCCGCTTGCTGGGTGCCGATGGTGGTACTGATCTGCAGATCGGTTTCGAACAGTTGCGAGGCGATGAAGTAGTTGGCGATCACCAGCGAGTTCACCGCGCCTTCCACCCGGCCTTCGGCAAGCATTTCCACGGCGCTGAAGGTGTCCGCGGTCTTGATCAGCCGGATCTGCGGGAATTCGCTGCGCAGATAGTCGATCAAGGGGTTCCCACGGGCAATGGCCAGGCTCTTGCCCTGAAGTTGTGCAAGATTTGTCGGACTGTCGTGCGCCTTGCGTGTCAACAGCACGAAGGAGTTCTGCAGGTACGGGCGGGTAAAGTTGAGCAAGGTATCCCGTCGCGCGCTGGGGAGCAGCGCGGCGATCAGGTCAGCCTGATCGGTTTTGATTCGCTCGATCATGTCTGCGTCGCTGCGACTGCGCTGAATGTCGAAGCGCAGGCCGGTACGCAACCTGATCAACTCAAGCAGGTCCGCGGCAATCCCGCGAAAGTTGCCGGCACTGTCGAAAAACGTCAGCGGCGCATAGGCCTCATTGACGACCACCCGGACCACTGGGTGTTGCGCCAGCCAGCGCTCCTCACTGTGACTGAGCTGCAGTTTTTGATCGGTGAGCAGGATATCGCTCCCGGCGCTCCAGCGTTTGGCGATGTTTTCCCGTTCGCTGGCGGGGATGGCCGCGAGCGTCGTGTTGATGATGTCGAGCAGTTGTGGATTGGTCTTGTGCACGGCAAAGCTGAAACCATGGGCTTCGTGCTTGCCGAAACTGGCCATGCGAATGTTGTTCAGATAGCCCTTGTTGATCATGTAATGGGTTGAAAGGGTGTCACCCAGAAAAACATCTGCCTGGCCGAAAGCAACGGCATTGATCGCGTTCTGGTAGGAGGGGTAGGACGTGATGATTGCCTTCGGATACAGGGCCTTCACCTCTTTCAGGGGCAAGTAGTGGTACAGCATGCTGAGCCGCAACCCGGAAAGCCCATCATTGAGCGGCCGGGTTTCGCCTTCACGTGTCACCAGGACCGGTTGATCGACCGCATAGGGCCTGGAGAGCGCGATGTGGTCGTTGCTCGCCTCGAATCCGTTGGCGCTGCCCAACAGGTCTACCTCACCATTTTCGAGCGCTTCGATCGCAGCTCCCCGGGAGCTGAAGCGCTGAACCTTGATGGGCAGGCCAAGGACCTCGCCAAGAATGCCCGCGTAATCGGCGGTAAAACCTTCGTAGTCATGACCGCTGCTGGTCAGGTCGAAGGGGGGATAGTCTGGCGCTGAAGTACCCAGGATCAGTTGCTCTTTTCCCCGGGCCCAATGTCGTTGTGATTGATCCAGCTCGACTTCCAGATGCAGGGGCGCTGAACGACTGAGCAAAGTGAATTGTTCAGGGGGTTGCGCTGCGTGCAACGAGGTGCACAGGCACAAGCCTGTGGTCATGATCAGCAGGTAGTCCTTCAAGCGGCTGGGCATCCTGTGTCTCACACTAATGCATTACGTTTTGCCATCTCGATGAGTTCAACCAGTGATTTGGCCTTGAGTTTTTGCATCAGTCGCTTTTTATAAGTGCTGACCGTTTTGTTGCTCAGGAACATGCCTTTGGCAATTTCCTTGTTATTGCGACCTTGTGCAAAAAGTTGCATGACCATGAGCTCCCTGTCATTGACTGACTTGAACAGTTCAAGTTCGGCGCAGCGCGCTTCATCACCACGAGCAGGGTTCAAGGCTTCACTGGGAAAATAGTTATAACCTGAGAGTACTGCTTTGATGGCGCTTACCAGTTCGCTTAGTTCTTCCTGTTTGCAAACATATCCCGAGGCGCCGGATTGCATGCAGCGTATACCGAACAGCGTCGGACATTGTGCAGTCAATACCAGGGTTCTTGGAGGCGTATGCATGGCGTTGAAACGGGTCAGCACTTCCAGGCCATCCAGCTTGGGAATGCTGATATCGAGAATTACCAGGTCGGGCATGCATTCGCGCACCATCTGCATGGCATCGACACCATTATCGGTTTCACCGACGACCTTGAAGCCCTCGTGTTCAAGCAACATACGAACGGCAAGCCGGATGACTGGGTGATCGTCGACGATAAAAACGGAGTTCATAATCAAATCCCATGCGAGCTCAGATAAAGCGCGCACCTTAGCTCAGATAGTTGAGGCGACGTATGAACTGACGGGGCCGTCGTGGCAATATAGGAATGTTCCTACATGCGAAAAGGAATTGGCTTACGAGTCAAACGGTTTTTTGGCAGGTTTTCACAAATAGTGTTGCTGTTTAATTGTGTGGCGAAGGGTGCTGTTTTGTGGGGCGCCAAATTTTTATCAGCGCCTGGTTGCAGGGTCAGGGAATCAATTTCAGTAATTGCCTCAGCTCGCACTGTTTCAAAGGTTTTATCAAATAACCCAGTAATGGCAGTCCGTTGAGGATGGCCAGGCTCTCAAGTTCGCTCAATTCGGTGGATGTCAGACTGCTTAAAAGTATTGCCTGCTTGATCATCCCCTGATGGCTGGCGATTTTTATCAGGTCAATGCCGGATACTTCGGGCAGGCATTGATCACATAACAGGATATCGAACGGCTGCTCTGCCTTGAGCATGTGTTGCAACGCGCCTCTGGCACAGTCGCTGGTGGATAAGTGAGTGAAGCCGTAACTCTCAAGCAGGCATTGAGTCGCCCTGAGCTGAAACGGATGGTCTTCCACCAGCATGATGCGCAGATTGTCGTTGATCATATTATTCACGCTTCTTCTATTGGAACCGATAGGCGTGATTGTTTCCCGTCACAACCGCGCCTTCGATCAGCGCACTCGACAGAGGCTGTAGGGGGATTCGCTGTTTGTTGAATGTTTTTGGATTTTCAGGACTGATCGGCCATTACCGGAGGGGGTAATGGCTGATCGGCCGTTTATCGTCAGTGGCTGGAGCGCCCCGTCATCTCGAGGGCCATGTGGCTGGCGTAGCTGTCGGTCATGCCGGCGATGAAGTCGATCATGCGCAGGAACGAGTTGTGCAGGGGGCCGTTCGGATCGGGCGCATTGTTGCCCAGCAGGTCGAGAACCCGCCGGCTCTTGAAGGACGGCGTTCGACCGTTGTGTTGCTCCAGTGCGGCACCGCAGAAAGCGTTGAGGAGAATTTCCAGGGTGGTGTAGGCACCAATCTCGTGCAGGGTCTTGCGTTTATCCTGGAAGATCTTCTGCCGAGCCATGTCCTTTGCGTTGAGGACGCAACGTTTGGCCGGGCCGTGCATGTGCTCCACCAGGTCGCCAGTCAGGGTACCAGCCAACAGCGCGTCCTGTTGCTCGACAAAGGCGCGGGCTGCTGCGTTGGTCAGGTGTTCGATGGCCTTGCCCCGCAGGATCGCCAGTTTGCGCCGACGCGAATCCTCGGGGCCGAGCAGGCGATAGGTTTGCGGTAAATCGTCGCCCACCAGGTCCAGTAGCAGGGATTCGACTTCGGCGTACTCCAGCAACTCCATTTCCAGGCCGTCTTCCAGGTCGATCAACGCATAGCAGATGTCATCGGCGGCTTCCATCAGGTACACCAGCGGATGGCGTGCCCAGCGTTGTTCCTCGAGCTGCGGCAGGCCAAGTTTTTGCGCGATCTGCTCCAGCAACGGCAGTTCGCTCTGGTAGCAACCGAACTTGTGTTTCTTGTACCCCAGGGAGTCGGCGTGCCGGGCGGTCCATGGGTATTTCAGGTAAGTGCCCAGGGTGGCATAGGTCAGCCGGGTGCCGCCGTCGAACTGGTGATATTCAAGCTGGGTCAGTACCCGGAAGCCTTGGGCGTTACCTTCGAAATTGAGGAAGTCATTGCGCTGCGCTTCACTCATCGCATCCAGCCAGCCCCGCCCGGCGGCTTGCTGGAACCAGTGCCGAATCGCGTCTTCGCCGGAATGGCCGAAAGGTGGATTGCCAATGTCATGGGCCAGGCAGGCTGATTGCACCACCATCCCCAGATCACTGGGTTCACACCAGTCGGGCAGGGCGCTGCGCAGGGTATCGCCGACGCGCATACCCAGTGAGCGGCCGACGCAACTGACTTCCAGCGAGTGGGTCAGGCGCGTGTGGATATGGTCGTTGCTGTGCACCGGATGAACTTGAGTCTTGCGCCCGAGACGGCGGAACGCCCCCGAGAAAATGATTCGGTCATGGTCTTTGTGAAAAGGACTGCGGCCCACTTCTTCCGGGCTGTGCAGGGGCTTTCCGAGGCGTTCGCGGGTAAGCAGGGTAGGCCAATCCAAGGCTGGTTCTCTCCGTCAGGTGACTGATGGACTAGCTTCCCGGTTCGCATCGGTACCTGCAAGTGTCACGACAGCCCGACCGCATCGATGTCGATGAGCAGCAGGCGTTCGCCGTTGTCGAAAAATTGCCCGGCGGTGAGGCAGTACTGATTGCTGGTGGCATCGCGATAGGTATTTGAAAGGGTCAGCTGACGTTCTTCCCAACCCTGCGCCAGCAGGTGATAGAAATACGGACGCCACGACCAGTTATGGCCCAGGTAGCGGTTGTCGGCGACCCAGCCGTTATTGCGCCATTCCAGGTTGGGCGTCAGTTGCGTACCGTGACGGTCGCACTGGTAGAAACGCAGCAGCCAGGGAAAGGCATCCAGTTGTGGCAGGGCACTCAAGGGCGCGCAAGCCTGTGCCCAGGCCTGCAGGATCGCCATCAGTTCGCTCAGTTGCTGGCGCATGATCTTCAGGCGACCGCGTTCGGCCAGCTTTTGCTGCACATAGCACTGGCGCAAGTGTGCAAAGCGCTCGACGAAGGCGTCAGCGGCAAAGAACTGCGCTTGTGCCCCGGCAAACAGAAACCCCTGGACGTAACGTGAACCGCACTCCAGGGCAAAATTCAGTTGTGCTTCGGTTTCCACGCCTTCGGCGATGATCCAGCAACCGGTTTTTTCTGCCATTTGCGCCAGGGCCTTGACCACATCGCTGCTGGGCCCGCCCAGCGCCGCTGCCTGGAACAGGCGCATATCGAGCTTGAGGATGTCCGGTTGCAACGCCAGTACCCGATCGAGCTGAGAGTACCCGGCGCCGAAATCATCGATGGCGATCCGTGCGCCGGCTTGCCGATAGCGTGCCACCACTTGTGCCAGGCGCTGGATGTCGCCACCCAGTTCAGTGATTTCGAAAACGATGCGCTGCGGGTCGACACCGTGTTTTTGCAGTTGTGCGAGGCTCGGCAACGGTTGGCCCGGGCGCAGTCGACTGATCCAGCGTGGGGAAATGTTCAGGCTGAGAAACCAGTCGCCGGGTGCCTCATGCAGGCGGCTCAGTGCGTTGTCGCGCAGCTGGCGGTCCAGCCGACGCAGGGCAACGGCGTTGGTTCGGGAATCGGCGAACAGCGGTCCCACCGAAGCCAGTTGGCCGTCGGCCTGGCGCAGTCGACCCAAGGCTTCCACACCGGCGATACGGCCGGTGGCGGTATCGATGAACGGCTGAAAGCAGGCGAGCGGTTGCCCGTGGATCACAAGGCCTCCTTGATGGATCTTGTTTTTGGATAAAGCCTGGTCACCGGGTAGGCACGCAGGATTGAACCCCTCGATGAAGAGGTTCAATCCGGTGGGTACTGCAAGAATGTAGCCAGATCTGACAGGGTCAGTGTTTGCGCGAAGAGCCTTGCAAGAGCAGTTTGACCAGGGGCACCAGGGTAGTGCCCAAGCGGACCAGTCGGGCCAGGCTGCCCAGGCCGGTGCCATTCTTGGCGCCCTTTCCGCTCAGAAAACCCAGCAGGGTGACGGCGGCCACGCCCCACAGCGGAGCATGCTTGATGCCGAACCCGTCCTGCAGGTTCTGGGTCATGCCACGCACTCGCTGCAAAGGTTGCAGCAGTTGCGCGGATTCGTGGCGGATCTCCTGGCGATGCATTTCCATGCGCAGGCGGATCAGTGCCTTGCGCATTTCCGTGCGCGAGCTGTTTCGAGGCAGTTCAGGCAGGTTCATGGCAGCAGGCGCTCCCGATCGTTGGCCAGCTCTTCCAACGTGCCATGGAAGGGCGAGGATTCATCGAAGATCGCGGCTCGCAGGCGCATCGCGCAGAAGACGCAGGCAAGGCTGTAGAACACGCAGAGCGAGATGATGGCGGCCAGGCGGTAAGTGTCCCAGAACAGGATCAGTACCAGGGTTGACAACCCCACCAGCAACAGCAAGGCAAACACCAGCGCCAGGCCTGCAAACAGCAACAGGCTCACGGTGCGGGCTTTTTGTTCCTGCAATTCGATGCCGAACAATTCGACATGGCTGTGCAGCAGTCCAAGAAAAGCGGCACCCAGGCGCCGCGGTGAGGAACTTGGGCCTGTTCCGGACGAGCCGGATTCATCGATCGCCATATCAGCGCCGAGTGGCCAGCAGGCCAATCAGGAAGCCCACGCCGGCCGCGATGCCAACCGCTTGCCATGGGTTGGCCTGGACATAGTCTTCGGTGGCGGTCACGGCAGCCTTGCCGCGTTCGCGCAGGGAGTCTTCGGTCAGCTTCAGGGTTTCACGGGCACGCAGCAGACTGTCGTGGATCTGGTCGCGCAATTCATCGGCCTGGTCACCGGCCAGGGAGGCGGTGTGTTCCAGCAACCGTTCGGTATCGCTGACCAGTGTCTGAAAATCGCTCATCAGGATTTCTTGAGCAGTCTTTGCCTTGATGCTGGCCATTGGTGATCTCCATAAGTGGCGTCTGAAACGTTCGAGTATGAGCCTTGTGCGAAGGTTCAGTACAAATGACTGGTACAACTTTTGCTGTGTCGTGGTGCGTCAGCCTGCGCCGTTGCGCTGTTGCTGGGCAAGATTCCCGTAAAACCCTGACTCAAACAATCTAAACCCGCGCAAATGTCCCGGTCGTGATTGGCCTTGATGAACCTTGTGCTCCAAAACGGTTCATTGGGAGAGATTTGGTCGAATCGACAAGTCTCAACTTGGTGCATGGATTGCCCGCGCGAACTGCTTTGGTGCTTTTTTCAGCCTTAAGGTCTGCCCAATCCATGGAAAATCTGCAAAGCGCTGTGGACACCCTGGTCCATAGCTCCAATACGTTGTTCATCCTGATCGGTGCGGTCATGGTCCTGGCCATGCACGCCGGCTTCGCCTTTCTCGAGGTCGGGACGGTCCGGCAAAAAAACCAGGTCAACGCCTTGTCGAAAATCCTCAGCGACTTCGCCGTTTCGACCCTGGCCTACTTCTTTATAGGCTATTGGATCTCCTATGGGGTCACCTTCATGCAACCGGCGGCCGTGATCAGTGCCGATCACGGCTATGGCCTGGTGAAGTTTTTCTTCCTGCTGACCTTCGCCGCGGCGATCCCGGCGATCATTTCCGGGGGCATCGCCGAGCGTGCCCGGTTCGTCCCGCAATTGTGCGCGACAGCGCTGATCGTGGCGTTCATCTATCCCTTCTTCGAGGGCATGATTTGGAACGGCAACCTGGGCCTGCAGGCCTGGCTGCTGGAGCGCTTCGGCGCCAGCTTCCATGATTTCGCCGGTTCCGTGGTGGTGCACGCCATGGGCGGTTGGCTGGCGCTTGCCGCGGTGCTGTTGCTGGGACCGCGCAATGGGCGTTATCGCGAAGGGAAGCTGGTGGCGTTCGCGCCATCGAGCATCCCGTTCCTGGCATTGGGCTCGTGGATTCTGATTGTCGGCTGGTTCGGCTTCAACGTGATGAGCGCGCAAACCCTGCAAGGGGTCAGCGGGCTGGTCGCGGTGAACTCGCTGATGGCCATGGTCGGCGGTACGGTGGCGGCGCTGATCGTCGGTCGCAATGACCCGGGCTTTCTGCACAACGGCCCACTGGCCGGCCTGGTGGCGATCTGTGCCGGTTCCGACCTGATGCACCCGGTGGGCGCGCTGCTCACCGGTGCCATCGCCGGGGCGCTGTTTGTCTGGTGCTTTACCGCCGCACAAGGCAAATGGCATATCGATGATGTGCTGGGTGTGTGGCCACTGCATGGTCTGTGCGGCGCCTGGGGCGGGATTGCCTGCGGTATTTTCGGCAAGACGGCCTTGGGTGGGTTGGGCGGTGTGAGCATGGTCAGCCAATTGATCGGCACTGCACTGGGTGTGGTGGTGGCACTGGCCGGTGGTTTTGCGGTGTATGGCGTGATCAAGGCGTTCCATGGTTTGCGCCTGAGCCAGGAAGAAGAGTATTACGGCGCGGACTTGTCGGTGCACAAGATCGGCGCCGTCAGCCAGGATTAGCTTGGGGTTCATTGGCTCGACGGCATTTCGGGGCAGGCCTAGAATAAGCACTTAATTTTCTGGTAGAGCGCTCATGCTTCCTGAATGTCAGCTGTTCGGCACCCTCGGGTGCCATCTCTGCGAAGTGGCCGAAGCCATGTTGATGGAGTTTGTCGAGCGTGGCTTGCTGGTGGAGCTGGTGGACATTGCTGACGACGAAAGATGGTTCCAGGCCTACAGCCTGCGGATTCCGGTGCTGCGTCGGGTCGATAACGGCGCGGAACTGGGTTGGCCCTTCAGTGCCGACGAGGTCGTTGCCTTTCTGCGTTAAACGTTTGAGGGCGTGTTCCGCCCGTCGAACAAACCCCTTGGCTAAACTGACGCGATTCGGATACTGTATACGCATACAGTAATTCGGGTTGTTGCCTTGCCGCCGCTGATTTCGGCGTTCAGCGGGGCAAAGCCGGGCGTGAGAGGGTCAGTCGTGGTCAATGTCGAACAATTGAAGAGCAGCGTTAACCGCATGTCGGTGGATGTGGTACGTGAAGCCGTCGCCGAATTGCGCTTGGACGGTTTAGTGACGGAAGGCAAAACGCCCTTCAACAAGCTGCATTTCAATACCTGTTTTGCTGAAATCGAAGCCTTGTTTCAGCGCGCTGGCTATCACCGGCAGCTGGATGTCGTGGGTTATCAGGGTTTGCTGTACGCATTGTATGACCCGGGTCGCTGGGAGGCGGTCGACGTGCTGCGCTGGCTCAAGGAGTACACCGAGGCCGCCGGGCGTGCGCAGATACCGGCTTGAGGATTCTGCGCTAGGTTCGTTTGCGCTGCTGTTGGATAATGCCGCCCTGCATTCAAGGTAAGAGCGTTTGTATGTCCACTTCATCATTTTCTGCTGCACACAGCCAGGCCAGCACGCTGTACTTGCCGCCTGGCCCGTGGCAGACCGTTTTCGATTGCCTGTGCGAGCACTTCAGCGCCATCGGTCGTGAACAGTGGCTGGACAGAATCGCACGCGGCCGTGTCCTTGATGGGCAGGGCGCGCCCATTGCCCTGGACCTGCCTTACAAGGAAGGCCTGCGGATTCACTATTTTCGCGAAGTGCCGGACGAAAAAGCGATCCCGGTGGTCGAGTCGATCCTCTACGCGGACGAGCATCTGGTCGTGGCGGACAAACCACATTTCCTACCCGTGACCCCGGCGGGTGAATACGTCGAACAGACCTTGTTGCGCCGCCTTATCCGTCGACTGGATAACCCGCATCTGGTGCCCTTGCATCGCATCGACCGACATACGGCGGGGCTTGTGCTGTTTTCCGCCAACCCGCAAAGCCGTGCGGCGTATCAGTCGTTGTTTCCAACGCGGCAAATCGAAAAGCGCTACGAGGCTATTGCCCGGGCGTTGCCTGAGCTGACCTTCCCGCTGGTGCACAAGAGCCGGCTCATTGATGGCGAGCCTTTCTTCCGCATGCAGGAAGGTCCGGGCGCGAGCAATACCGAGACGGCTGTCGACGTCAGGGAAAAGAACGGTGATCTGTGGCGTTATGGGCTGTATCCGGTAACGGGCAAGAAGCATCAGTTGCGGGTGCACATGACAGCCCTGGGCGCCAGTATCTGCAACGACCCGTTTTATCCTCGGGTGCTCAAGGACGTGGAAGATGACTACGCCAACCCGCTGAAACTGCTGGCCCAGGGGCTGAAGTTTGTAGACCCGGTTACTGGCGAGAACAGGGAATTCGAGAGCGCAATCACGCTGCAATGGTGAGCAAGGGATTCAATAAAATCGAATTTATGCGCAGGTCTGGAGTCTTTTGATCAGGCGCCACGCGTGTGGTGCTTTATGAACTCGGTACAGCCGCAACGACTTCAGGCGCCCGAGACCTCCCATGCAAGGAGATTTTCATGAAACGCACCGTTTTCGCTGGAATGTTGATTTGCACCGCCCTGTTGGCCTCTCCCGTATTTGCCGCGGACAACGACCTGTGCACCATCAAGTTGCAGGAACTCAAGGACAAAGTCACCAGCCTGCCTGCCACGTCCGAAAACACCACCATGGAAATCAAGCGGATGCAGGCCAGCGCAGAGGCGGCCCGGGCCGCCAAGGATGACAAGAAATGCATCACCGAAGCCACCCAGGCACTGGCCCGGGTGGATAAACTGAACAATGAGCCGAACCCATGACACCGGGTTTTTTCAGATGCAAACAAAAATGCCCCGACAAGTCGGGGCATTTTCATGTATCCGGTAGTCGCCGCGAAGATTACAACTCTTTGACGGTACGAACCTGATCCTTGTTGATGCGGGTCTGCTTGCCATCCAGCTGTTCGAATTCGTAGAAGCCCGAATCCTTGTCGTAGTTTGGCGTGTCGACGGCCTGGATTTCGCGACCGTCATTCAAGGTGATCACGGTAGGCGATGCGCAACCGGCGAGGGTAGCGAGGCCCAGTGCAAGCATGAAAGTGGCCAGGGTCCGTTGAGTCATGGAAGTGTCTCCGTAAATGAATTCTTTTGGTTGCTGGGATTGAGACGTAAACAGCGTGTGCAAGTTCCTTGGTACTCAGTCTGACACAGCGTCCGGCGTGCTTAACAGTTCTGGCGTGTTGAGGTTCGCCAGGCGTGGATCGTTGTCGGGGCACTGCAATGCAGTCACGCCCAACTGGCGCATGAGCCGACCCGGACTGCGCTCACCCTCCCTCCAGGCGCTTTCGAAATCAGCACGCAGGGCCACGGGAATGATGCACAGCAGGGGCTCCCAGTGGCCGTCATGGCGCAGCATCAGCGGTTTGTCGGGATGCTCGGCGGCGGCTTCGCGCATGCGGGTGAGCAGTGCGTTGTCGATACGCGGGACATCACAAGGCAAGATTAGCAGGTGTGTATGCCGAGCAGCCTTCAGACCTGCACGAATACCCGCCAAGGGGCCCGGAAAGTCGCCTTCGTCGTCATGGACCAATTGATCGGCGTAGGGCGCGTACTTGTCCAGGTTCCTGTTGCACGAAATGATCAGGTCATCAGTCAGAGGGCGCGTCTTGCGGTGCAAATGCGCAATCAGCGGCTCGCCGTGCCATTCCAGCAATCCTTTGTCCCGGCCGCCCATGCGTTGGCCACGGCCGCCTGCCAGGAGCAAAATGGAGCAGGGTGGCAACGCTGGGTTCGAAGTCATGACAGGTCTCCATGGGGGCGGCGAAAAATGGGGGCGCTGTGATATAACACCGGGCTGTTTCTCCTACAACTGGACGAGCCTATGAAAGCCAAGGCTGATGTACCTTTCGCGCCGCTGAACATCGCGGTGCTGACGGTCAGCGATACCCGTACCCTGGAAACCGATACCTCAGGCCAGCTCTTCGTTGACCGCCTGACGGCTGCCGGACACAACCTGGCCTGCCGGGTCTTGCTCAAAGATGACCTCTACAAGATTCGCGCGCAAGTTGCCAACTGGATCGCCGACGAAGTCGTACAGGTGGTGCTGATCACTGGCGGCACCGGCTTCACTGGTCGCGACAGCACACCGGAAGCGGTGAGCTGCCTGCTCGACAAGCAAGTCGATGGTTTTGGTGAATTGTTCCGCCAGATATCGGTGGCGGACATCGGCACCTCGACCGTCCAGTCCCGCGCCTTGGCCGGCCTGGCCAACGGCACGCTGGTGTGCTGCCTGCCGGGGTCGACCAATGCCGTGCGCACAGGTTGGGATGGCATTCTTGGCGAGCAGCTGGATTCGCGGCATCGGCCGTGCAATTTCGTGACTCACCTGAAACAGGCGGCACCCTGTGAATCCCGCGGGTAAGCCGGGCAAGACCGGTACCCTGATGCCGGTCGAGGTGGCCCTGGCACGTTTGCTGGAAATGGCCGACGCCTCACGGATTGTCGAGCGCGAACGTTTGCCGTTGGCGCAGGTCCAGGGCCGGGTGCTGGCCGATGATCTGCTGTCGACCCTCGATCTGCCGCCGTGGCCCAATAGCGCGATGGATGGTTATGCCTTGCGCGTGGCCGACTGGAGCGCAGAACCGCTGGTCGTCAGTCAGAAAGTCTTTGCTGGCCAGGCCCCTGTTGCGTTGACGCCGGGCACCTGTGCACGAATCTTCACCGGGGCTCCTGTGCCACCGGGCGCAGATTGCGTCGAGATGCAGGAGAATGCCGAAGTCCTGGCGGATGGACGTGTACGTTTCACCGAAGGCCTGGTTCTCGGGCAGAACATTCGTCCGCAAGGCCAGGAAACCACCGTTGGCGAACAGGTCCTGCCGGCGGGCACGCGGTTGGGCCCGATCGAACAAGGCCTGGCAGCCTCGCTGGGGTGTGCCGAGCTGGAAGTGATTCGCAAGGTGCGCGTGGCGGTGCTGTCCACCGGGGATGAACTGATCGAGCCGGGGCAGGTGCTGGGGCCAGGGCAGATCTACAACAGCAACCGTGTGTTGCTCTGCAGCTGGTTGCAGCGCCTGGGTTGCGAGGTGATAGACGCCGGGATCCTGCCGGATGACCTGGCCACCACGCGCGCGCGCCTGGGCGAGTTGGGGGATGTCGACCTGATTCTCTCGACCGGTGGCGTATCGGTGGGGGAGGCCGACTTTCTGGGCATCGCCCTGAGAGAAGAGGGCGAGTTGGCGCTGTGGAAACTCGCGATCAAGCCGGGAAAACCCCTGACTTTCGGGCATTTTCGTGGCGTGCCGGTGATCGGCTTGCCGGGCAATCCAGCCTCGACCCTGGTGACCTTTGCCTTGCTGGCAAGGCCTTATCTGTTGCGGCGCATGGGTGTCCTCGAGGTGGAGCCACTCAAGGTACAAGTGCAGGCAGGGTTCGACTGGCCCAAGGCCGGCAACCGACGCGAGTACCTGCGCGGTCGCCTGGAGAACGGCCGGGCCATCATTTACCGTAATCAGAGTTCCGGTGTGCTGCGCAGCGCGGCCTGGGCCGATGGACTGGTCGAGGTCATGGAGGAGCGAACGCTGGTGACAGGCGATTACGTGTACTTCATCCCGCTGAGCGAAGTGTTGGGCTGAGTCTGGCCGCCGCCAGGTTGGCAAGCCCGGTCCATCGGCCGGGTTTGCAGGCATGACGGCTCAAGGAGCCAGCAGTGATACGACCTGATCAAAACGGCTGTTGGCGATCCAGCCCATCAGCCCCAGGACAACGGCCGTTCCGCCCGCCGAATAGGCAAGCCTGTACCTGATGGACTTGATGTCACTGCGAATCTTTTCCAGATCGCTGCGCAGGGTGTCGAGGTGTGTCTCAAGCTCGTTGACGCGAGGTGGCATATCAACTTCTCCGCTGGATTTTGCATGGCTGACGAGTTCGGCTTGATGATCGGCCCGTTTCATTGCGAGCGGCACCACCGAAATCGCCGGTGACCTGATGTCTTGTTTTTGCATTGCACGTCCTTGTGTCTGTCCTGCTGATGACTGAAAACCGCTGACACAAAAGTGTACCAATCGCCATTTCTGGTCAATTGAGCCGATTCCTCACGTTTTGTAAGAAAAATCTCCTTATTGGGCTCAGGTGTAAATAATTCAGTTTTTTTCGACTTTTCCGCAGGGTGGCAAGGTCACATGTCCCATACGTCTTCAATCATGGGAGTGACAACAATGAGCGAACGCAAGGCGCTGTTGATCTTGCATGGCAAGCAGGCGCTCAACGAAGCGGTTCGGGCCGCCGTCGACAGCAAGCGTGAACAAGGCTGGGAGCTGGCCGTTCGGTTGACCTGGGAGGCCGGGGATGCGCAGCGGCTGGTGGGCGAAGCGCTGGAGGCAGGGTACCGGCAGATCATCGCCGGTGGCGGCGATGGCACGTTGCGCGATATTGCCGAGGCCATGGCCGGGCAGTCGCAGCAGGCCAGCCTGGTGCTGATGCCGCTGGGTACCGCCAACGATTTTGCCCGTGCCGCGGGCGTTCCGCTGGAGCCGGATCAGGCACTGGCGCTGCTGGACGTTGCCCCCAGTGCCATCGACCTGGGTGAAGTCGGGGGACAGGTGTTCCTGAACATGGCCACCGGTGGCTTTGGCAGTCAGGTCACGGCCAATACCTCCGAGGAACTGAAAAAGGTTTTGGGCGGTGCGGCGTATCTGTTCACCGGCTTATCGCGTTTCAGTGAGTTGCATGCGGCGTATGGCGAGCTGCAGGGACCGGATTTCCACTGGAGCGGCGAGTTGCTGGCCCTGGGGATCGGCAATGGCCGGCAGGCGGGAGGTGGGCATGTGCTCTGCCCGCAGGCGTTGGTAGATGACGGGATGCTCGACATCAGCATACTGCCGGCACCCCAGGAGCTGGTCAGCACTTTGAAAGACCTGCTGGCCGATGGCTTCGGAATCGATAGCATGTTCGTTCGCGCCCGTCTGCCATGGGTTGAGATCAAGGTCTCGGAGGGACTTTGCATCAACCTCGATGGCGAGCCACTCGAGGGTGACAGCCTGCGCTTCTCGGCCCGGCCGGCAGCGTTGCGGGTGCATTTGCCCGAGCAATCACCCTTGTTGAGTGGGACAGAAGCGGTCAGTCGTCCAGACTGATGATCTGCTCTCGCACGGCGAACAGTACCAGGCCGGCCACATCGAAGATCTGCAAGCGCTTCATGACTTGCGAGCGATGGGTTTCGACCGTCTTGACGCTCAGGCCCAGGCCGTTGGCGATTTCCCGGGTGGATTTTCCACGCACGATCAGCCGCAGGATTTCCAGTTGGCGAGCTGTCAGGTTGTGGGAGTCTGCCGGGGCCACCTGGTTTTTCTGGGTCCGGGTCAATGCCTGGGTAATCACGGTATGGGCGATGGCCGGGCTCAGGTAGCGCTCATTGTTACGCAAGGCGTGCAGCGCGTGTTCCAGTTCGGTGGCCGTGGTGTCCTTGAGCAGATACCCATGGGCGCCCGATTCCAGGGCCTGCATGATCAGTGCCGGATCGGTGTGCATCGACAGGATCAGCACCTTGCTCTGCGGACGAACCCGTTTGAGCCGTTGCAAGGCTTCGAGGCCGCCTGTCTGCTTCATTGAAATATCCAGCAGCACGATATCCGGGGACAGTTGCTGGACCATCTCGAGCAACTGCGAGCCATCGTTTGCCTCGCCGATCACCGCATAGCCAGGAAGGTCCAGCACCAGGGCGCGCACGCCAGCCCTGATCAGCGAGTGGTCATCCACCAGGAGTAAGTTACAAGTCAATGCATAACCTTATTCGTACTGGCCCGTTCGAACGCACGCGGCGCCCATGGGAAGAGGGCTTCGATTTGAGTGCCTTTGCCTGGCTCGCTGGTCACGGTCAGCGTGCCGCCCAGTTGCTTGATCCGTTCCGACATCCCGGCCATTCCGCGCTGTCCTTCACGCCCCGGGTCGGTGGCGGGCGCGAAACCCAGGCCATCGTCACTGATCATCAATGCCAGGCCCTGGGGCAAACGCTGCAGGCAGACCAGCAGGTTTTGCGCCTGGGCATGGCGCAGCATGTTGGTGACGGCCTCCTGAGTGATACGAAAGGCTGCCACTGCCATTTCTTCCGGGATCCCGGTCAGCCGTTGATGGCACTCCAGGCTCCAGTGCACCGGGGTGTTGCCCAGGGTCTTGAGCAAATGCGCCCGCAGGCTGGCTTCCAGCCCAAGGCTGGTCAGTTGCCGGGGGTTTAGGATGGCCGAAACATCGCGAACCTTGGCGAGGGTTTCCTCCAGCGTGTCGCACAGCACCGAGCATTGCCCCTGGAGGTCTTCGGGCATCCTGCGCTTGAGCCAGTCACTCTGGAGTTTTGCCGCGGTCAACAACTGGCCGATGTCGTCGTGCAATTCCCGACTGAGGCGATGGCGTTCGTTTTCCTGGACTTGCAGCAACCGGTCGGCCAGCTCCTGGGGCTGGAACTTGATCGACTTGCGCGACAGGCGGTACTGCACCCAAACGCAACCCAGAGCCGCCATATTGAGCACCAGCAGGCTCAGTGGCAACTGCGCAGACAGGCTAAATACCAGCAGGCTGCCGAGCGTCGAGCCGGCGCACAGCAACAGCGTGAACCTGCGTGCGTTTTCTCGGGAGGGTGGCCATTTGGCGATTGACTTGAGGCTGGCGTACATAGCGGATGGAGCCAATGGATGTTCGTTGCGGGCCGATCGGTCATGCGCGCTGACAGATCGATGATTTTATTGTCAGCCTTCGACTTCAACGGAATTTTGTATAAGAAAAACAGGGTTTTGTATAAGAAATTAGCCCTGGAACTTGTTGGCTGCCATCGTTGCCGTTAATTGACGTCAACTAATGGGCGGCATAATACCACTTCGGATACCGTTGGTCGCGCCCGTGATAAATGACCGAGAGGCAGGGAAATAAACACGCGGGAATGTGGATAGCGTCGCGCTGGTTTCGATTATTGCGGGTCGATACATACCCGAAAATCGAATCAGGCAGGCGAACTCTTGTACAAGCAATAGTTACTTGTTGCGAGATGTCGCTGGCAGATATGCGGTATTCAATTGCGACATGAATCTTGTGATGCAGTCATCTCGCAACTGGACGTAATTGGGGGGAAGTTAAGCCTGGTGTTCTGAATAAGAAAGGAGTGTGAACGGCCTGGAATTAACCGGGGGGCGAAACTGGCCCTGGCCGACCTGGAGCGCAAAGGCTTCGATCAGGGTGGTCTGTTCCGTTTCATCGAGGCTGAGCTGACCGGTGTTCTGGTCGATCAGTTCAAGTTGCCAGGCGATCAGCGTCAGGCAGTCCTGAAGTGCATCAAGGGCCTCGTCGTGCAGCTCCATGTGGCTCTGGGCGTGATTGAGCAAGACATGGATATGTAATGAAAATTCCGACACGGCGGCGAGAGCCAGGGCATCGGCCTTGGTGGCCAGTTTGAGCAGTGTGCTGAGCATGCAGTCAATGGCGTCCGGGTCATTGCTGATCAATTGCAGATGACTCAGGCATTCCTCGGTTCTGGCCAGGAGCGTTTCAGCCTCGACGATAAACTCCGGAATACGCTTTGCCCACTCTTTACGATTGTTCGGCATGCTTATCTCCACAACGTCATATCAAATGAGGAGGGCGTCGTGTGTGTCGACGAGGGCAATGTAAACCTGATATCTCGAGTTCCTGCTCTGGACGGCTCAAGGGCGCGATGAACGCTTGAGAGGGTGGCTGGCCATCGGTTTTCAATCGCGCACAAATGCCCTACTCCATTTCATGCAATGAGAATGGCGTCACATTAATGGCTATTGGATATTGCGAACATCAGGTTGCACCTGACTGTTGCTAGGGGAATCCCTTACATAGGGGAACCAATTGCACGAATCGGGGTCGTGGCGAAAAATGCGATAGATGAAATAACAGCGCCAGTAAAGCATGATGTTAATGTGACATCAATGTCCGAGCACGGCATTTGCCAAGGGGTCAAGGTCCGGCAACAACAGCCGATAACCCTCTATCCAGTGAATTCAACCGAACAAGCCCAGGAGTCATCGATGGCCGGCATTCTCGATACGGTAGATCAGCGTACGCAACTTGTGGGTGAGAATCGCCTGGAAATTCTCATGTTCCGGCTTGCCGGGCGGCAACTGTTCGCGATCAACGTGTTTAAAGTCCAGGAAGTCCTGCAACTGCCGAAGCTGACACTGATGCCCCAGCGTCACCCGTTCGTTTGCGGCGTGGTCAACCTGCGCGGCCAGACCCTGCCGGTCATCGACCTGTCCCAGGCCATTGGCATGCGCCCCTTGGTGCCAGGACCTGGCAGCACGATCATCGTCACCGAGTACAACCGCTCGGTGCAGGCCTTCCTGGTGGGTGGGGTCGACCGTATCGTCAACATGAACTGGGAAGCGATTTTGCCGCCGCCCAGCAGTGCCGGCCGGCAACATTACCTGACCGCCATCAGCAAGGTCGATGACCAGTTGGTGGAGATCATCGACGTCGAGAAAGTCCTCGCAGAAATCGTGCCTTACAGCGCCAAGGTTTCCCGGGAAAAGCTCGAAGATCCGCTGTTGGCACGCGCCCGTGGCCGCGAGGTGCTGCTGGTGGACGACTCGAATGTGGCCCTGGCGCAATTGCGCGATACCCTGGGGCAGTTGGGTGTGAAGATGCACATCGCCAGCGACGGCCTGAAGGCATTGAATATGCTCAAGGCCTGGGCGGACACCGGCGTCAACATGACCGACAAGCTGCTAATGGTGTTCACCGACGCGGAAATGCCGGAAATGGATGGCTATCGCCTGACCACCGAAATCCGCAACGATCCACGGTTGCGCGGCCTTTATGTGGTGCTGCACACGTCGCTGTCCGGCAGTTTCAACGAGTCGATGGTCAAGAAGGTCGGCTGCGACAACTTTCTCTCCAAATTTCAGCCGGACAAGCTTGTCGACGTGGTGCGTGAGCGTTTGATGCTGGATGTGGTGCCGGCCTGATTGGGATGTGGGTCGGAGTACATATCCATTGCTGCGGTAACGGCCACTTAGGGTTTCGCCCTTACGGCGACTCACTTTTTCAAACGCCAAAAAGTAAGCAAAAGGCTTTGCCCCACCACTCGGTGCCTCGCCTAGGCTCGGCATGCCCTCTCTCCGGCATTGCTCCGTGGGTCGCCGCGATGGGCCATCCTTGGCCCAGCGCGGCTAAACCGGCGTCCTGCCGGTTTCCCCACTGCGCAATGCCTACTTTCGGCCATCGTGGTTAACGGGGCACCCAAATCCAAAGCAAAGCGAGGCGGCCTTAAAGCCGACCTGATCTTTGCAGATACCCCCCAATCCTCTGTAGGAGCCAGGCTTGCCGGCGAACCAGACGCTGCGGTGTATCTTTTGTACCGCGTCATCGTTCTTCGCCGGCAAGCCTGGCTCCTACGGGGGGTCGGGTACACCCGCAAAATCAGGTCGGCTTTAAGGCCGCCTCGCCTTGGCTTTGGCTTTGGCTTTTGATCTTGCTCTGGCTTTTGATTTTCTTGCCCCATCGAGAGGCCGAGTGGAGGTTCTGCGCAGTGGGTAAACCGGCAAGGATGCCGGTTTAGCCGCGCTGGGCCAGGGATGGCCCATCGCGGCGGGCCCACGGAGCAGGACCGGAGCGAGGGTATGCCGAGCATTAGCGAGGCACCGAACGCCAGGGGCAAGGGCCCTTGGTTACTTGGGGCTTTTCCAAGTGACTCGCCGTAAGGGCGAAACCATAGGTGGCCGTTACCGCAGGAATGGATATGTACACAGTAAACAAAATCCAGGTCGGCTGTCAGGCCGCCTTCGCTCCTACAAAGTTGGGGACCTTTGATTCGATGATCAAGCTCGTATAGGGTGGCGTTTTGTCCATCAGGGAGCTGGCCATGTTGCGTCTGAGCGCGCTGTATCGTTATCCGTTGAAATCCGGCAAAGGGGAGATCCTGCAACAGGTCCGCCTCGACAAGCTGGGGCTGGACGGCGATCGACGCTGGATGTTGGTGGATGAAGCCAGCGGACGCTTTTTGACCCAGCGCGCGGTGGCGCAGATGAGCCAGTTGTCGGCGTTGTGGAATGCCGAGGGTGGATTGACCCTCAGCGCCCCCGGCCATGCGCCGATCGATGTCGCCTTGCCCGCCAGTGATGCCCAATTGCGTGGCGTGACCATCTGGCGTGACAGCTTGCGCGTGCCCGATGCCGGCGATGCGGCCGCCGCCTGGGTCAGCCGGTTCATCGGCAAGCCGACGCGCCTGGTGCAGGTGCCGCTGGACCGTGCACGCAGCACCGAATCGGGCTATGGCAAGGACGACGATCAGGTTGCCTTCGCCGATGGCTTCCCGTTGTTGCTGATCGGCCAGGCATCGCTTGAGGATTTATCGCAACGGGTCGGGCGCCCAATGGAGATGCTGCGTTTCCGGCCAAATCTGGTGATCGAGGGCAGCGAAGCGTTTGCCGAGGATGGCTGGAAGCGCCTGCGCATTGGCGACGTCGAGTTCCGCGTGGTCAAGTCCTGTTCACGCTGCATCCTGACCACCATCGACCCGCAAACCGGCGAGCGTAGCGCTGACCGCGAACCCTTCGCCACCTTGCAGCAGTACCGTGCCCAGGCCGAGGGTGCGATGTTTGGGCAGAATCTGGTCAACGACGGCAATGGCCGGCTCGAAGTCGGCATGCCTGTCACCGTGCTCGAATAAACGCCCTTCAACGAAAAATGCCCGTGTCGCTGGACACGGGCATTTTTTATCACGGTGAACCCGGCGGTTTTAGCCGCGGTATTCGCACAGGTAGGCCGTGTCGACGGCCACTTTGAGCTGGAACTTGCTGTTGGCTGGCACGTTGAACTGGCTGCCGGCGGCGAAGGTTTCCCAGTCGCTGCTGTCCGGGAGCTTGACGGTCAGGGCGCCGGACACCACGTGCATGATTTCACGCTGGCTGGTGCCAAACTCGTATTCGCCCGGAGCCATGACGCCGATGGTCGCTGGACCTTCAGCGGTGCCAAAGGCGATCGACTTGACGGTGCCGTCGAAGTACTCGTTGACTTTAAACATGGGCGATTCCTCGAAAAGGGCTAAAAAGGGCTGGCCAGTATGCACAAGGCCCAAGACCTAGTCACCTCTCTAAAGCGCAAGGACAAGGGGCAACAGGCGTGCGGTATTGCGTGCGTCTTCCAGCGCCCGGTGTTGCTGGCCGCTGAACTGCAGTCCCGCCAGTTGCAGGGCGCCGTTGAGCCCCAACGGTCGTTCCAGGCGCCGGGCCTTGGCAAAGCGCTGCTTGAGATTCATGTGCGGCACCTGGCTCAAGGCGCTATCGAGTGCCAGGCGTTGCCAATCCTGGAGCAACTGTTTGCGATCGTAGTCGCCCCAGCTGACCCAGCCTTCAAGCCGCGGGTGATGTTGGCCCAACCAGCGCTCGAACGCCGCCCAGACTTCGCCCAGGGGCTGTGCGGCATCGATGTTGGCCTGGGTGATGTGCGTCAATTCCCGGCAAAACGGCGTCAACAAGGGGCGCCGCAACGGGCGCACGAATCGCTGGAAGAAATCCAGCTCGCGGCCTTTGTGATCCACCAGGGTGGCACCGATTTCGATGATTTCCATTTCCGTAATGGGCCAACCACCCTCATCGGTGGTGGCTTCCAGATCAATGACCAACCAGTGAGGCATCGCAGGGTTCCCGGTATCCGCATGCTGATAGGGCTTGAGCGTAGCCAAAGCCGACGGATACGCCTAGCGGCTTATTCGACCTCCAGCAGAATCTGCCGGTTTTTCACCTGGTCGCCGACCTGCACCTGCAAGCGCTTGAGCACGCCGTCGATGCCTGACTTGAGCGGGTGCTCCATTTTCATGGCTTCCAGCACCACCAGCAGTTGGCCTTTGCTGACCTTGCTGCCTTCACTGACCAGCACGTCGATGACCGCACCGTCCATAGGCGCCTTGAGGGTGCCGCAGCTGACACTGGCCTGGCTGCGGACTGGCGCTTGAGTGCGATCCACCAGGCGCAGGCTGCCTGAATCTGCGTACAACCAGAGGTGCCCGGCCTCCAAGCGGTAGGCATGCCGTTGCCGGATGCCGTCGATTTGCAGGGTGGCCCAGCGGCCGTCGCTCTGGATGATCTTCAGTTCCAGGTGGCGACTGGCGACTTCTATCCGCAGCGGCTCGCCGGGAACCGCATGCAACGCCACCGGCCAGTCCTGATCGTCCAGTGCGAGGCGATAGTGCAGGGGCACGCTGGCGTTGTTACGCCAACCCGCCAACGCCACCGGATGTGCCTGTGCGGATGCCTGATAGAACAGCGCCGCGGCAATCGCCAGTTGTTCGGCACTCGGCACCTGGCGCTGCAAACAGGGATGCTCGGCGAAATGCTGCTCGATGAGGCCGGTGCTGAATTCGCCGCCGATGAATTGTGGATGTTGCAGCAGGCTGGCGAGCAAGCGCTGGTTGCTCTGTACCCCCAGCAGCACGCAGTCCTGTACGGCCCGCAGCAACTTGCGCCGGGCCTCTTCGCGGGTCTGGCCGTGGGCGATGATTTTGCCCAGCATCGGGTCGTAGAACGGGCTGATGTCCTGGCCTTCGACCAGCCCATGGTCGACCCGCACACCGTCCTGCAAGCGCGGTTCCCATGCCGCGATGCGTCCGGTTTGTGGCAGGAAACCTTGTGCCGGGTCCTCGGCGTACAAGCGCACCTCCATGGCATGTCCCTTGAGTTGCACGTCCTCCTGACGCAGCGGCAGCGCTTGCCCCTGGGCGATGTTCAACTGCCAGGCCACCAGGTCCAGTCCGGTGATGAGTTCGGTCACCGGATGTTCCACTTGCAGCCGGGTGTTCATTTCCAGGAAGTAAAACTGTCCGCGCGCATCCAGCAGGAATTCCACCGTGCCCGCGCCCACATAGTTGATCGCGCGCCCGGCCTTGAGCGCCGCTTCGCCCATGGCCTGGCGCAACTGACTCGTCATCACCGGGCAGGGGGCTTCTTCGATGACTTTCTGGTGGCGACGCTGGATAGAGCAATCGCGCTCGCCAAGGTAGATCAGGTTGCCGTGCGAGTCGCCGAACAGTTGCACCTCGACATGGCGCGGCTCGATCAAGGCCTGCTCGAGGATCAGTTCGTCACTACCAAAGCCGTGCATGGCTTCGGAGCGAGCGCTGCGCAACTGTTGCGCCAGATCGCTGGCCCCCTGCACCAGGCGCATGCCACGCCCACCGCCGCCGGCGCTGGCCTTGATCATCAGCGGGTAGCCGATGCGGTTGGCTTCGCGGATGAGGGTGGCATCGTCCTGTTCGGCACCCTGATAACCCTCGATGCAGGGCACGCCGGCAGCGAGCATGGCGATTTTCGAGCGGCGTTTGCTGCCCATCAGTTCGATTGCTTCGGGGCTGGGCCCGATGAAGGTGATGCCGGCGTCCTGGCAGGCGCGGGCGAAAGCGGTATTTTCCGAAAGGAAACCGTAGCCCGGATGAATGGCGTCAGCCCCGGTACGCCGGGCGGCGTCGATGATTGCCTGGCTGTTCAGATAGGACTGTTGCACCGGGGCCGGGCCGATGTTTACCGCTTCGTCGGCCATTTGCACGTGCAGGGCATCGGCGTCGGCATCGCTGAATATGGCGACGGTGCGGTAGCCCAGGGCCTGGGCGGTGCGCTGAATGCGGCAGGCGATTTCACCGCGGTTGGCGATCAGGATTTTGCTGAATCCGGGCATGGTTCATTCCCTTTGATAGGTGGTGAATGTGATGGCCTCTTCGCGGGCAAGCCTCGCTCCTACAGATCTCGTGATATCCCGTAGGAGCGAGGCTTGCCCGCGAAGCTCTTAAAGGGCCCACCCCGGTTTCCGCTTTTGCACGAAGGCCATGGTGCCTTCGATCCCTTCTGCCCCGGTCACCGCTTCGCTGAACCATTCGGCTGCCTGATCCAGCAGGGCGTCGGACGGTTGTCCGGCACTGGCCAGCAACAGTTTCTTGGTCGCCGCATTCGCCCCGGGCGCACAACACAGCACATGGGCCAGCACTTCATCGAGGCGCTCGGCCAACGCCTGGGCATCGTGCTCGACAAAATGCACCAGCCCCATCCGCCGTGCCTGGGTGCCGTCGAAACGTGCCGCGGTCAGGGCCAGGCGGCGGGCCTGGGTCAGGCCGATGCGCTGCACCACGAACGGCGCGATCTGCGCTGGCAACAGGCCGAGGCTGGTTTCCGGCAGGCCGAACTGCGCCTGGTGATCGGCCAGGGCGATATCGCTGACACAGGCCAGGCCGAAGCCACCACCGAGCACCGCGCCCTGCAGGACGGTGATCACCACCTGCGGCGCGTGCTGCACCTCTTGCAGCAACGCACCGAACAATCGATTCAAATCACGGTGCGCGCCCGGACCTTGAGCACGAGCGTTGGCCATGTCCTTGATGTCGCCGCCGGCACAGAAATGCCCACCGGCACCGCCGATCACCAAGGCCCTGATCCCGCGGTCATCGTGCACCGCCGCCAGCACCGCACGCAGTTCGCTGACCATCTGCAAACTCATGGCGTTACGGCTGTCCGGTCGGTTGAGGGTGATGTGCAGCACACCGTTGTGCAGTTCGAGCAGCAGCGTCTGGCAAACCGGCAGGGTACTCATTTGTGTTTCCCCGGCAGGATGCCCATGAGCTTGCAGATGATCCCCAGCATGATTTCGTCGGCACCGCCGCCGATCGACACCAGGCGCACATCGCGGTAGGCGCGGGCCACCGGGTTGTCCCACATGAAGCCCATGCCACCCCAGTATTGCAGGCAACTGTCGCTGACCTCGCGGCCCAGGCGACCGGCCTTGAGCTTGGCCATGGACGCCAGGCGCGTGACGTCCTGGCCCTTGATGTATTGCTCGGTGGCTTGATAGACCAGCGCCCGCAGGCATTCGATCTCGGTTTGCAGCTCGGCCAGGCGAAAGTGAATGACCTGGTTGTCGATCAGCGCGCTACCGAAGGTCTTGCGCTCCTTGCAATACTCGATGGTGCTGTCGACGCAATACTCCAGGCCCTTGATCATGTTGGCCGCACCGAACAGGCGTTCCTCCTGGAACTGCAGCATCTGCATCATGAACCCCGCGCCTTCATGGCCGATGCGATTGCGCTGTGGCACCCGCACGTTGTCGAAAAACACCTGGGCAGTTTCCGAGCTGCGCATGCCCAGTTTGTCCAGGTGCGAACTGAGGCTGATGCCCGGGGTGTTCATCGGCACCATGATCAGCGACTTGTTGATGTGCGGTTTGTCGTCCGAGGTGTTGGCCAGCAGGCAGATGAAGTCGGCGCTCGGCGAGTTGGTGATCCACATCTTGCTGCCGTTGATCACGTAATCGTCGCCGTCCTTGCGCGCGGTGGTTTTCAGGCCGGCCACGTCGGAGCCCGCGCCGACTTCGGAGACGCCGATGCAGCCGACCTGCTCGCCGCTGATGGCCGGACGCAGAAACTCTTCGCGCAATTCATCGGAACCGAAACGCGCCAGGGCGGGGGTGCACATGTCGGTCTGCACGCCGATCGACATGGGAATCCCGCCGCAATGGATGGTGCCGAACTCTTCGGCGGCGACGATCGAATAGCTGTAGTCCAGGCCCATGCCACCGAATTTTTCCGGTTTGCTGATGCCCAGCAGGCCGAGGTCGCCGGCCTTGCGAAAGATCTCGTGGATGGGAAAGCGCCCGGCCTTTTCCCATTCCTCAACGTAGGGGTTGATCTCGTGATCGACGAATTGGCGAACGGTGCGACGCAGTGCTTCGTGTTCCTGGGTGAAGATCATTCTTGTTGTTCTCCTGACTAGAACCGGGCGACCCCAAAACTGTTGGCTTGCAGCGGCCGCACTTCGGCCTCATGACAAATATCCAGCAAGTAACCGAGCAAGATCCGGGTATCACGTGGATCGATCAGGCCGTCGTCCCACAGATTGGCGCTGCCATACAGCGCCGTGGACTGGCTGTCGAGCTTCTGTGCGGTGACCTGTTCGAGCATGTCGAGCATTTTCGGGTCGGGCACCAGGCCGTCCTTGGCCTGCTTGGCCTCGGTGACGATGCGCAGCACCTTGCCGGCCTGGGCGCCGCCCATGACGGCGGTGCGGCTGTTGGGCCAGGCGAAGATGAAACGCGGGTCCAGGCCACGGCCGCACATTGCGTAGTTGCCGGCGCCATAGGAGCCGCCCACCACGATGGTCAGCTTCGGCACCCGGGCATTGGCCACCGCCTGGATCATCTTGGCGCCATGCTTGATCACCCCTTGCTGCTCCGATTCGGTGCCGACCATGAATCCGGTGGTGTTGTGGAAAAACAGCAGCGGTGTCTGGCTCTGGTCGCACAGTTGAATGAATTGCGCCGCCTTGCTCGCGCCCTTGGGTGTGATCGGCCCGTTGTTGCCGATGAATCCGCAGGCGCGGCCCTGGATTTTCAGTTGGCCGCAAACGGTCTGCTGATCGAACTCGGCCTTGAATTCGAGGAAGTTCGAGCCATCGGCGATACGGGCGATGATCTCGCGCACGTCGTAGGGTTTTTTCGGGTCATCCGGGATCAGGCCCAGCAATTGGTCGATGGGGTAGAGCGGCTCCTGCCATTGCCTGGCAGGCAATACCGGCAGGCGCGCATTCCAGGGCAGCAGGCTGACGATCTCGCGCACCTGGCGCACGCCGTCGGCGTCGTTCTCGGCCAGGTATTCGGCGGTGCCGGCGGTTTGCGCGTGCATTTCGGCGCCGCCCAGTTCCTCGTCGGTGGCGACTTCTCCGGTTGCCGCTTTCAAAAGCGGCGGGCCCGCCAGGAACAGCTTGGCCTTGCCACGTACCACCACCACATAGTCCGACAGCCCCGGCTGATAGGCGCCGCCTGCCGTCGCCGACCCATGGACCACGGTAATCTGCGGCAGGCCCATGGCCGACATCCGTGCCTGGTTGGCAAAGCTGCGCGCGCCTTCGACGAAAATCTCCGCCGCGTAATTGAGGTTGGCGCCGCCACTTTCGGCGAGGGTAATCACCGGAAGTTTGTTTTCCATGGCGATCTGTTGCAGGCGCAGGGACTTTTTCAGGCCCGAGGGGGAAATGGTGCCGCCCTTGATCGCACTGTTGTTGGCCACCACCAGCACCCGCACGCCCGACACGTAGCCGATCCCGGCGATCAAGCCGCCGCCGGCCGAGCTGCCGTCCTTGTCGTCGTGCAACTTGTAGCCGGCCAGGCTGGCCAGTTCGAGAAACGGCGCACCCGGGTCGAGCAACAGGTTGAGGCGTTCGCGGGGCAGCAACTGACCGCGTTTTTCGAACCTGGGCCTGGCCTCGGCAGCCTTGTCCAGCAGGTTCTGTTCAAGTCTGCTGACCTGTTCGACGGCGTCGAGCATGGCCGCGCGATGACGGGCGAACTGTTCACTGTGGGGGTCCAGTTGCGACTCAATCACCGGCATGGGTTATTCCTTGTCCTTGAGGACGTCAGGCAAGTACGCGCGGTGGAAACCGTTGTACGACTCGCTGTGGGTCGCCTTGTGAATCGGCCATGCCCGTCCGCCGAGGCTGGCCGCGCCGTCGATGCGCAAGGTGCTGCCGCTGATGAACGCCGCGGCCGGGCTGAGCAGGAAGACGATCGCCGCGCTGACTTCCGATTCGGTGCCGATGCGCTTGAGCGGCACGTGTTCACGCAGGGTCGGAATCACCGCCTTGAACGCCCCTTCGTAGGTGTCCATGCCGCTGGACGCGATCCAGCCCGGCGCCACGGCGTTGACCCGGACCCCGGCGTGCCCCCATTCGAAGGCGGCGGTCTTGGTCAGGTTGTCCATGCCTGAGCGCGCCGCGCCCGAGTGGCCCATGCCGGGCATGCCGCCCCACATGTCGGCGAGCATGTTGACGATGGCGCCGCCGTGCTTGCTCATGGACTGGTTGAACACTTCCCGGGCCATCAGGAATCCGCCCAGCAGGTTGGTGCGCATCACCGTTTCGAAACCCTTCAGATTGATCGAGGCCAGTGGCGATGGGTACTGGCCGCCGGCGTTGTTGACCAGGCCGTGAATCGGGCCGTGCTTGCGGATAAATTCGCTGACAAGGTGCGTGACCGCTTCTTCCTCACGGATATCGCAGGTGCTCCAGTCGGCCTTGCCGCCATCTTCGGCAATTTCGGCGGCGACGCTTTTCAACTTGTCGGCCTTGCGCCCCACCAGCAGCACATGCGCACCGAGGGCCGCCAGCTCGTGGGCGGTGCAGCGGCCAATGCCACTGCCGCCACCGGTGACGATGATGGTCTGGCCGGCAAACAGATCGGCTTTGAAAATCGAATCGTAGGCCATGGCGGCAATCCTCTAGTTGACCTGGTCGGCGATGCGCTGCGGCACCGGAATCTGGATCTCCAGCAGTTGCTGGGCGAAGGCCTTGCCCTGCGGATCGATCCGCAGGCTGGCCACGCCGCCGCCACCCAAAGCGTTTTCCAGGAGGAAATTCAGGCTGTGGGTGGCGGGCAGGTACCAACGCTCGACACGCCCGTGGATCGGGTCGAGGACATGGCTCATCCAGTCGACGATCACTGCCGGGGTCAAGGCTTCGGCGATCCACGGCAGGTACTGCGGCTCGCGAGCCATGACGCCGATGTTGCTGTGGTTGCCCTTGTCACCGGAGCGGGCGACCGCAAGCTTGACCAGGGCGACGCTGGCGTCAGCCGGTCCCGTGGGTCGGGGTGGCTCAAATGGCACGGGCAGGTCGGCGCTGTCGAGCACATCGAGGGCGGGCAGGGCGCACGGGTGGCGCTGGCCCATGAGATCAATTTCCAGCGTGCAGGCGGTTTTGTCGATCAGGAACGAAAACAAGCGGATCAGCGGATACACCGTCGGCCGGCCGCCGACGATGCCTGTGAGCCCCGGCGCCATCCCGGTGGCGGCCTGGGCGATTTCCCGGGAGAACAGGATCAACGCCTGCTTGTGCGGATGGCGCACCGCGAGCTTGATCACCACTTCGCGACTGTCCTGGCGCTGGCCGTGGGGGCCGTACGTGGCTTCGCTGCCGAGCAGTTCAATGTTCACCTCGCTGTAGGGCGCCCAGCCGCGTTGGCTGAACATCTGCGAAGTCTTGTCGATGATCGCTGCGCTGACCCTGCGGGCCTTGTCGACCGCATCGATCCCGGCGATCAGGCAACTGGCGGTGCAGCGGAAACCGTCCGGGTACGTGGCGCTAACCTTGTACTGGGCGGTGGGCGGCAAGCCTTTTGCGCCATGCACCCGGACCGCATTCCTGCCTTGCTGCACGAGTTTGACCTGGGTGAAATCGCAGACCACGTCGGGCAGCAGATAGGCCCGCGGGTCACCGATTTCGTAGAGCATCTGTTCGCCCACGGTCAAGGGTGTGACCAGGCCGCCCGTGCCTTCGGGTTTGCTGACGATGAACTGGCTGTCGGCGCTGACTTCGACGATGGGGAAACCGATGTGCTCGTAATCGGGTACATCGCGCCAGTCGGTGAAGTTGCCGCCGGTGCATTGGGCGCCACATTCGATGATGTGCCCGGCCAGCGCCGCCTGGGCCAGTTTGTCGTAGTCGTGCCACGACCAGCCGAACTCATGCACCAGCGCGCCGCTGACCACGGCGCTGTCGACCACGCGCCCGGTGATCACGATGTCCGCGCCCAGGCGCAGGGCTTCGACGATGCCCGGCGCGCCAAGATAAGCGTTGGTCGAGACACACATCGGCGGCAGGGGGGCGGCGCTGAACATTTCATGAATGCCAAGGCTGGCCAGCTGTTTGAACTGCGGTTGCAGGTCATCGCCCAACAGCACGGCGATCTTCAGTGCAACGCCAGCCTTGTCGCAGGCTGCCTGAAGGGCCGCGGCACAGGCCTGTGGGTTGACCCCGCCAGCATTGCTGATGACGCGGATCTTTTGTTCGGCCAGTTGAGAGAGCAGGGGAGCGAGGACTTCGATGAAGTCGCTGGCGTAGCCGGCCTGGGGATCTTTCATCCGTGCGCCAGCCATGATCGACAGGGTGATTTCGGCCAGATAATCGAAGACCAGGTAGTCCAGGCGCCCGCCTTCCACCAGTTGCGCGGCGGCGGTCGAGGTGTCGCCCCAGAAGGCACTGGCGCAACCGATGCGAATTGTTCTTGGCGCAGTCAATTCCATAACCACCTCCAGCAGCAATGCTTCGAGACTACCAAGCAAGCGCTTGGTTTGTAAACGACTGAACTATCTTCTTCCCGAGCGCTTGCTTGGTCCTCGCCAGTTGCTTAAATTGCCAGCGCAGCCCCAATGTTTTCGCGGGGAGCGTGGCATTGGACTGATCGACTGTAGGAGAGAACGGGTGGATGAGCAAAAAGCCTTGAGCGTCATGCGCGAGTTGGTCGACAGCGGGCAATTGACCGACCCGGACAGCGCCCGGGGCAAGTTGCTGCAAGTGGCGGCCCACCTGTTTCGCAACAAGGGTTATGAGCGTACAACCGTGCGCGACCTGGCCGGTGCCGTGGGCATCCAGTCGGGGAGTATTTTTCATCACTTCAAAAGCAAGGACGAGATCCTGCGGGCGGTGATGGAGGAGACCATTCTCTACAACACTGCGTTGATGCGGGCGGCCATCGCCGAGGCCGGCGACGTGCGCGAGCGGGTGCTGGCGCTGATCCGCTGCGAATTGCAGTCCATCATGGGCGGCAGTGGCGAGGCCATGGCGGTGCTGGTCTACGAATGGCGGTCACTGTCCGATGAGGGGCAGGCCAGGGTCTTGGCGTTGCGCGATATCTATGAAGACATCTGGCTGCAGGTGCTGGGTGAGGCCAAGAACGCCGGTTTTATCCGCGGCGATGTGTTTATCACCCGGCGCTTCCTGACCGGGGCGTTGTCCTGGACCACCACCTGGTTCCGTGCCGATGGCAGCATGAGCCTGGATCAACTGGCCGAGGAGGCCTTGATACTGGTGCTGGCGGGCAAATAAGGCGTGTGTGCGGGTCGTAAGGAAACTGGCTAACTGGGCGAAACCGCCTAGCTTCAATGCATTGATGCAGTATTTCGGGGGAGTGGGTTGTTTTGATGTCTTCGCCAATACGGACGGCTTCGCGATTTTTACTGGCAGTACTCGCGGCGTTATCAGTCATGCCGACCCAGGCCGCGCAACTGGTGCGCATCGGTGCCGCACACTTTCCGCCCTATACGGTGCGCCCGGAGTCCGGTGCCGACACCGGCCTGTTGCCACAATTGGTCGAGGCCCTCAACACCCTGCAAAGCGACTATCGGTTCGTGTTGGTACCCACCTCCATTCCCCGTCGCTTCGGCGACTTCAAGCAAGGCCGGGTGGACATGGCGATTTTCGAAAACCCCGACTGGGGCTGGAGGGACATACCTCACAGCAGCGTCGACATGGGCCTGGAAGATGCCGAAATCTTCGTCGCGCAACGCCTGCCCCAGCGCCAGCAAGGCTACTTCAGTGAGCTATCCGGCAAGCGCCTGGCATTGTTCAGCGGGTACCACTACGAATTCGCCCACTTCAATGCCGATCCCAAGTTCCTCGCCACTCACCATAACGCCACCTTGACCTATTCCCATGACAGCAACCTGCTGATGGTGCTGCGTGGTCGCGCTGATGTCGCCCTGGTCACCCGGTCCTACCTGAGCGATTACTTTCTGCGCAACGAGAAAGTCGCCAATGAGTTGCTGGTGTCCGAGCGGGTTGACCAGATCTATCATCACTACGCCATTCTGCGCCCGACCGCGCCGATCAGCGGCGAGGCCTTCGGCAAGTTGCTGCAAGGGTTGCGCGATAATGGCCAGATGCTGAAGATTTTCGACCCCTATAAAATCGCGGTATTGCCGGTGCCGGGTAACTGAGCGAACACCGCAGGTCGCGTATCGCTTAAATTTCCAGGCTCGGCTCACGTCAACCGTTGACCTGTCGACGAATATCGTGAGCCCGACCCATGTCCAATCCGAATGTGCTGACTGCGCTGCCTTTACCCACCGGCAGCAATCTTGTAGCCGATGAAACTGCAACCGGGCTGAGCCTCAGTCTTGAAGGCCTGCCGCTGATCCAGTTGCAGCTGACGCGCGAGCCCGAGTTGTTGCTGCAGCTGCACGAGGGCGCAGCAATCCTCGACAATCGAGGCGTCTGGGCCGCTTGCTATTGGTTATTCGCCCGTGACCCTGCTTGCCAGCGAGTGTTCTGGCAACTGCATGAAGTTCCGCCTGCAGCCTTGCTCAGCGCATTGCTGGTGCCTACCGAAACGGTTGGTCAATACCGTAGCGAACGCACGCTGTTCTGGCAGTTGCCGCAGCCGTGGGTGGGTCACTCGTTGACGGGTTGTTACCCACAGCAGATGGTCATCAGCGGCGGCAAGCGTCACCCGCTGCGTCCGCCAAAACCGCGTGGCGAGGTGTATCGGCGTTTCGATGCGAGGCTGGGGGCCTGGATTTCCCTGCGCACGGTGGATATCGACGAGGATCTTGCGCGTTTCAATCGCTGGCAGAACAGCCCTCGGGTGGCGAGTTTCTGGCAGGAGCAGGGCGGTCTGGAACAGCATCGCGAGTACCTGGGCAAACTCCAGGCCGATCCGCATACCCTGACGTTGATCGGTTGTTTCGACGATCAACCCTTTGCCTATTTCGAAGCCTACTGGGCCAAGGAAGATCGCATCGCACCCTTCTATGACGCGGATGATTACGACCGTGGCATCCATATGCTGGTGGGGGAAGAACATCACCGGGGTCCGCACAAGGTGGCGAGCTGGCTGTCGGCGCTGGTGCACTACCTGTTTCTCGATGATCCACGGACCCGGCGGGTGGTCGCCGAGCCCCGTGCCGACAACGCGAAGATGATCGGGCACATGCAAGGGCAGGGGTTTCATTGCGAGAAGGAATTTGACTTTCCACACAAGCGCGCAGCATTGATGGCGCTGGGGCGCGAGCGGTTTTTCGATCGCTGCTCGTTGGCCTGAACCCAAGAGCCCGCTGGATAATCGTCCGAATGCCGTGCAAGGCTTCGGACGATTTTTCAGCTAGCGGTCCTGCGCTTCCTTGGCGTCCATTTCCGCATTGCGTTCGGCGACGCGTTTGCGCTGTTCATCGGTCAGCTCAACCTTGTGGGCGGTGTCGCGCAGCAACATCAGACCGCCAACGATAGAGCCAATGGCAACCACCAGAATCAACCAGGCATACCAGGGCATGGGACCTCCTTGAAAGCCGGTCGGCGGGCGAGGGCTTCGCCTGTCGAACGTGCATACCACTTTGAGCGATTGGACTTCGCAGTGGTTCCATTCTATGCCTGTTCGGCGTCGTTCACCCTTGCTTTGTTTTCTGCCATGCCGCCCGGAGCAAGCCTGCTCCCACAGGGGTATGCGTTCGCCCAGACGCTGCAAAAAACTGTGGGAGCGGGCTTGCCCGCGATGGCAAGAAAATCAAAAGCCAAAGCAACAGCAAAAACGAGGCGGCCTTAAAGCCGACCTGATTGCAGATCTGTCCGCGATCCAACTGTGGGAGCCAGCCTGCTGGCGATGGACTCCCAGGCAATGAGCTCATCCAGATAGGGCGCGTTATCGTTGACGTCCATCGCCAGCAGGCTGGCTCCCACAGGGGATCAGGTACACCCGTAAAAGCCAGGTCGGCTTTAAGGCCGCCTCGCTTTGGCTTTTGATCTGGGTGCCCCGTTAACCACGATGGCCGAACGCAGGCATTGCGCAGTGGGGAAACCGGCAGGACGCCGGTTTAGCCGCGCTGGGCCAGGGATGGCCCATCGCGGCGACCCACGGAGCAATGCCGGAGCGAGGGCATGCCGAGCCTAAGCGAGGCACCGAGTGGTGGGGCAAAGCCTTTTGGTTCCTTTTTGGCGTTTGAAAAAGGGACTCGCCGTAAGGGCGAAACCATAAGACGCCGTTACCGCAGCAACGGATATGTACTCAGACAACAATCGCCCACAGGTGTTGACTTTGACGGACAGGCTCAGCGTGATGGGGCCAGTCCGGACATCGCTGTAACGCCGGTATAAACCCACTCTTTACGCTTTCTTTATGCCCCGCCACACCCCTCGGTCTCGTTCCTTTACAGCCTCCCTGCCGACAATACCTCCACACGCGGCAATACGCCGTAACACGGAGAACTTCCATGAGCGTTCTGAACGGAGTGTCGCTGCTGCTGGCAGTGGGACTGTTCATTTATCTGTTGGTTGCGCTGTTGCGCGCGGACCGGAACTAGGAGCGGCTATGCACAGTTATGACTATTGGCTGATCCTGGGGTTTTTCGCCCTGGTACTGCTCCCGGCGCCGTTTCTCGGGCGTTTCTACTACAAGGTCATGGAAGGCCAGCGCACCTGGCTGACGCCGATCCTCGGTCCCGTCGAACGCGGTTGTTATCGCCTGGCCGGCGTCGATCCGCAGGTCGAACAGAGCTGGCAGAAGTACACCCTGGCCTTGCTCGCCTTCAACCTGGCGGGTTTTGTGCTGTTGTTCGCGATCCTGTTGTTCCAGGACCACTTGCCGCTGAACCCGCAAAACCTGCCGGGCCAGGAGTGGACGCAAGCATTCAATACCGCCGTCAGCTTCATGACCAATACCAACTGGCAGTCCTACAGCGGCGAAGTGACCCTGAGCTACCTGAGCCAGATGGTCGGCCTTACCGTGCAGAACTTTGTCAGCGCCGCCACCGGTCTGGCGGTGTTGGTTGCGTTGTGTCGCGGCATCGGGCGCAAATCCACCGCATCGCTCGGCAACTTCTGGGTCGACATGACCCGTGCCACCCTCTACGGCTTGTTGCCGCTGTGCCTGTTGCTGGCGTTGTACCTGGTCTGGCAGGGCGTGCCGCAAACCTTCGCGCAATACGTGAATGCCGTGACCGTGCAGGGCGTCGATCAGGTGATCCCGCTGGGGCCGGCCGCCAGCCAGATTGCGATCAAGCAATTGGGCACCAACGGCGGTGGCTTCTTCGGCGTCAACTCGGCGCATCCATTCGAGAACCCGACGGCGTGGAGCAACCTGTTCGAAGTCGCCTCGATCATCCTGATCCCGGTGGCGCTGGTGTTCACTTTCGGCCATTACGTGAAGGACCTGCGCCAGAGCCGCGCGATCATCGCCTGTATGCTGGCGCTGTTCCTGATCGGCGGCGCGACGTCGCTGTGGGCTGAATACCAACCCAATCCGGCCCTGGCCAACGTCGCCGTCGAACAGGCCGCACCGCTGGAAGGCAAGGAGGCACGTTTCGGTACCACCGCCACGGTGCTGTGGTCGGTGACCACCACGGCGGCGTCGAACGGTTCGGTCAATGGCATGCATGACAGCCTCAACCCGCTCAGCGGCATGGTCGCGCTGGTGAACATGATGGTCGGCGAAGTGATCTTCGGCGGCGTCGGCGCCGGGCTCTATGGCATGTTGCTCAACGTGCTGATCGCCGTGTTTCTCGCCGGCCTGATGATCGGCCGGACACCGGAATACCTGGGCAAGAAACTGCAGGCCCGGGAGGTGCAGCTGTTGGTGGTGACCTTGCTGGTGATGCCGATCGGCGTGCTGGTCCTCGGTGCGATCGCCGCCAGCCTGCCAGGGCCTGTGGCCTCGGTGAGCAACCCCGGCGCCCATGGCTTCAGCCAATTGCTCTACGCCTACACCTCGGCCAGTGCCAACAACGGTTCCGCGTTCGGTGGCTTCGGCGCCAACACACCGTTCCACAACCTGATGCTGGGCCTGGGCATGTTGATCGGCCGCTTCGGCTACATCCTCCCGGTACTGGCCTTGGCCGGCAGTCTGGCGGCGAAGAAAACCGCGCCGATCGGGCAGAACAGCTTCCCGACCCATGGTCCGCTGTTCGTGACCCTGTTGACCGTGACCATTTTGCTGGTGGGTGGTTTGACCTTCCTGCCGGCGCTGGCGTTGGGCCCTGTCGCTGAACATTTGAGCATGGGCTTCTGAGGGACTATTTGATGAATATGCCTGCCGTTAAACCGGTTGCCGCGAAGGCACCGGAACAACCGAAAACCGCTATCTCGGCCCTGTGGCGCCCGGCGCTGGTGCAAGCCTTCGTCAAGCTCGACCCCCGGCAATTGCAGCGAGCGCCGGTGATGCTGGTGGTTGAGCTGACCGCGATCCTCACCACCGTGCTGTGCTTCGTGCCGGACACGGCGGTACCCACCTTCGTCGCCGCGCAAATCGCGGTATGGCTGTGGTTTACCGTGCTGTTCGCCAACTTCGCCGAAGCCCTGGCCGAAGGTCGCGGCAAGGCCCGCGCCGACAGCCTCAAGGCCGGCAGCGAGGGCTTGAGCGCCCGGCGCAAAACCAGCAGCGGCAGGTTTCAAGTGGTGCCGGCCGCCAACCTGCGCAAAGGCGATGTGGTGCGCGTCGAAGCGGGGGAGATGATCCCCGGGGACGGCGAAGTAATCGAAGGCATCGCGGCGGTCAACGAAGCGGCGATCACCGGTGAGTCGGCGCCGGTGATTCGTGAGTCCGGCGGCGACCGCTCGGCGGTCACCGGCAATACCCGGCTGGTGTCGGACTGGCTGTTGGTGAAGATCACCACCAACCCCGGCGAGTCGACCCTGGACCGCATGATCGCCCTGGTCGAAGGCGCCAAACGCCAGAAAACCCCGAACGAAGTGGCGCTCGACATCCTGTTGATCGGCCTTACCCTGATCTTCCTGCTGGTGGTGGTCACGCTGCAGCCGTTCGCCCACTTCGCCAATGGCAGCCTGCCGCTGGTGTTCCTGGTGGCGTTATTGGTCACGCTGATCCCGACCACCATTGGCGGCTTGCTGTCGGCCATCGGTATCGCTGGCATGGATCGCCTGGTGCGCCTGAACGTGATCGCCAAGTCCGGTCGCGCCGTGGAGGCGGCGGGGGACGTGCACGTCCTGCTGCTGGACAAGACCGGCACCATCACCTTCGGCAACCGTCGTTGCTCGGCGGTGCATGCAGCGCCTGGCATCACCGCCAGGGAGCTGGCCGAAGGCGCTTTGCTGGCTTCGCTGGCCGACGACACCGCCGAAGGCAAGTCGATCGTCGAATACCTGCGCGGCACTCACCCGCAACCGGAACCGGCTGCCGAAGCGCTGACAGCGGTTCCATTCAGTGCCGAAACCCGCTTGTCCGGTGTTGACTGTCAGGGGCGCGTGTACCGCAAGGGCGCGGTGGATTCGTTGCTGGCGTTCGTTGGCAAACAGCGTGCTGACCTGCCCTCGGCCCTGTCACGGGAAGTCGACCGGATTGCGCAAAGCGGCGGTACGCCGTTGCTGGTCTGCGTCGACGGTAAATTGCTGGGCGCGATCCACCTCAAGGACGTGGTCAAGCCCGGCATCCGCGAGCGTTTCGCCGAGCTGCGCAAGCTGGGGATCCGCACGGTCATGGTGACCGGCGACAACCCGCTGACCGCTGCGGCGATTGCCGCTGAAGCGGGCGTGGACGACGTGCTGGCCGAAGCCACGCCGGAGAAAAAACTGGCGCGCATTCGTCACGAGCAGAACGACGGTCGCCTGGTTGCCATGTGCGGCGACGGTGCCAACGACGCCCCGGCCCTGGCCCAGGCAGATGTGGGCATGGCGATGAACGACGGCACCCAGGCGGCGCGCGAGGCGGCGAACATGGTCGACCTCGACAGCGACCCGACCAAGCTGCTGGACGTGGTTCAGATCGGCAAGGAACTGTTGGTGACCCGTGGCGCGCTGACGACCTTTTCCATCGCCAACGACGTGGCCAAGTATTTCGCCATCCTGCCGGCCCTGTTTGCCGCGATCTACCCGCAACTGGGCGTATTGAACGTCATGCAGCTGCACAGCCCGCAAAGCGCGATTCTCTCGGCGATCGTGTTCAACGCCCTGATCATCGTGGTGCTGATTCCCCTGGCGCTGCGGGGTGTGCGCGTACAGGCGGCGAGCGCGGCGGCGTTGTTGCGGCGCAATTTGCTGATCTATGGCCTGGGCGGGATTGCGGTGCCGTTCGTGGGCATCAAGGCCATCGACATGTTGTTGACGGCGTTGCATCTGGTTTGACCCTGGGACGGTGTGCCGGGCACACCGCTTTACCGAATTCGAGGATTTGAAATGTCCACAATGATACGTCCGGCCCTGAGCCTGCTGGTCCTGATGACCCTGGTCACCGGTGTCGCCTATCCCCTGGTGGTCACCGGCGTGGCCCAAGTCGCCTTCCCGGACCAGGCCAATGGCAGCCTGGTGCGCGATGTCGACGGCAAGGTCCGCGGCTCATCGCTGATTGCCCAGGATTTCGTCGGCGACGCCTGGTTCCACCCGCGGCCATCGGCCGGTGCGTTTGCCACCGTTTCGAGCAGCGCCAGCAACCTGTCGCCGAGCAACCCGGCCCTGGCCACTCGGGTGATCGATGAGGCCAACAAACTGCAGGTGCCAGGGCAGGGACCGGTACCGCTGGCACTGCTCACCACCTCCGGCAGCGGCCTCGATCCGCACTTGCCACCGGCGGCGATTGCCTATCAACTGGCGCGTGTTGCGGCGGCGCGCAACGTGCCGGTTGCGGCGCTTCAGAACCTGTTGGATGCACACATCGAGCAGCCGTTGGTAGGTCCGCCGGTAGTGAATGTGCTTGAGTTGAATCTGGCGCTGGAAAAACTGTAGATCGGCGGTGATGCCAATCGCGAGCAGGCTCGCTCCCACAGGAGAATGCATTCCAAATGTGGGAGCGAGCCTGCTCGCGAAGACGGCCTCCCAGGCACCACATGAATACCTGAATAAAGAGAACTTAAAGCATGAGCGACTCCGGCCGCGCCGACGCGCTGTTAGCAGACCTGCCCCGCAATGGCCGTGGCCGGCTCAAGGTCTTCCTCGGCGCCGCGCCCGGCGTCGGCAAGACCTACGCCATGCTGCAGGCAGCTCACACCCAGCTGCGCCAAGGTGTGAAAGTCATCGCCGGCGTGGTCGAGACCCATGGCCGCTTCGAGACCGAAGCGTTGCTTGGCGGCTTGCCGCAACTGCCCTTGGTGCGCTCGATGTACCGTGGCGTGGAGCTGGAGGAAATGGACCTCGACGGTCTGCTCGCGGCCAAGCCCCGGCTGGTGCTGGTGGACGAACTGGCCCACACCAACGCCCCCGGCAGCCGTCACGAAAAACGCTGGCAGGACATCCAGGAGCTGCTCGCCGCGGGCATCGACGTATACACCACGGTCAACGTCCAGCACCTGGAAAGCCTGAATGATCAGGTGCGCGGCATCACCGGCGTGCAGGTGCGCGAAACCCTGCCGGACTGGGTGTTGCAGGAAGCGTATGAACTGCTGCTGATCGACCTGCCACCACGGGAGTTGCTCGAGCGTCTGCGCGACGGCAAGGTCTACGTGCCCGAGCAGGCACGGGCGGCGATCGATGCGTTTTTCTCCCAGACCAACCTTACCGCCCTGCGCGAACTGGCGATGCAAACCGCCGCCGCCCAGGTCGATAACGACCTGACCCAGGGCTATCGGCAGATGGGGCAAGCGGCGCCCACGGTGCGCGGTCGCTTGTTGGTCGGCGTCGATGGCGATGCCCAGGCCGAACGCCTGGTGCGGCATGCCAGCCGCGTTGCCCAGCGTCGGCATCTGCCGTGGAGCCTTGTACATGTGGATAACGGCAGCGCGCGTGACGAGCAGTCGCGGCTGCGTCTGCAGAGTGCCCAGCAACTGGCCGAACGCCTCGGCGGTGAAGTGGTGCTGCTGCGGGCCGGCGAGGTGGCCAAAACCCTGATCCAGCACGCCGCCGAACGCCGCGCCAGCCTGGTGCTGGTCGGCCAGTCGCGGCCGCGCCTGCGTCGTCGATTGTTCGGTGGCGGCCTGGCGGCGCGCCTGCTGCGCAATGCCCGCGGGTTGGAAATCAACGTGCTCGACACCGAGCATGAACAGCATCAGCCACGCCAGCGCTCGATGCAGTCGCAGGTAGGGTTCGACTACGCACTGGCCGTGGTGGCGACGTTGTTGGCCAGCGCCCTGGCCTGGGCGGTGGCGAGTGTGCTGCCGTTGCCGAACATCTCGCTGGTGTTCCTCGCCGCCGTGTTGCTGGTGGCGGTGCGCAGCAGCCTTGGCCCGGCACTGGCCTGTGCGGCGCTGTCGTTCCTGACCTACGATTTTCTGTTCATCCCGCCGAATTTTTCCTTCAGCATCCAGCGCGAAGAAGACGTGCTGACCTTGCTGTTCTTCCTGCTGATGGCGGCCCTCACCGGCAACCTCGCGGCACGCCAGCGCCGGCAATTACAGGCCCTGCGCGATACCCAGGAAGAGACCAGCGAACTGCTCGACCTGTCGCGCAAACTCACCGCCGCCACCGATCGTCAGGCTGTGGTCAGCGCGGCGGCCCAGCACCTCAACGGCTGGAGCGATGTGCAACTGTGCCTGCTCGACCGCGACGGCCAGAGCGGCTGGAAAGTCGAAACCGGTGGCCCGCTGGAGTTCACCGAAGCCGAACGCGCCGCCGCCGATTGGGCCTGGCAACACGATCAACCGGCGGGCGCGGGCACCGGGACGTTGCCGTTCGGTCGTTGGTGGTGGTGGCCATTGTCGGTGGAGGAGGGGCCGCTGGCGCTGCTCGGCGTGTGTGCGAAAGAAGGCCAGACCTTGAGCGGCCAGCGTCGGCGTTTGTTGACCGCGTTGAGCCAGCCGCTGGCCCAGGCACTGGCCCGCGCACAACTGGCCGATGACCTGGAAGCCGCGCGGTTGCACGGCGAAACCGAGCAACTGCGCAGTGCCTTGCTGGCGTCGGTGTCCCATGATCTGCGCACGCCACTGACGTCCATGCGCGGCAGTATCGACAGCCTGCTGGCCCTCGGCGAAGCCATTCCCCTGGAGGATCGCCGCGAGTTGCTCGAAGGCACCCGCGATGAGGCCGAACGCCTCGACCGCTACATTCAAAACCTGCTGGACATGACCCGCCTCGGTCACGGTGCGTTGAAGCTGGCGCGGGACTGGGTATCGCCGGCGGACATCGTCGGCAGTGCGCTCAATCGCCTGCGCGCGGTATTGGCCCCGTTGCAGGTCACTACCGAGGTGCCGGCGCAACTGCCGCTGCTGTTCGTCCACGCCGCACTGATCGAGCAGGCCTTGGTCAACGTGATGGAAAACGCTGCGCGCTTCTCGCCCTCCCACGGGCGCCTGCAAGTGCGCGCGGGGGCTGATGACACGGAGCTGTTTTTCTCAGTCAGCGACGAAGGACCGGGGATTCCGGAAGCGGAACGGGAGAAGATTTTCGACATGTTCTACACCGCTGCCCGCGGCGACCGTGGCGGGCAGGGCACCGGGCTGGGGTTGGCGATCTGTCAGGGCATGGTCGGTGCCCATGGCGGGCGGATCAGCGTTGCCGACGGTATCGAAGGGCACGGCACCTGCATCACCTTGCATTTGCCGTTGCAGGCGCAGCCAGGCTATGAAAGTGAAGCCTGATCGTGCTTGCGTTACTCTCTTGCCACTTCTTTGTGTTGATGTGAATCCATGAGCCAGACCGCGACCATCCTGGTCATCGACGACGAACCGCAAATCCGCAAATTCCTGCGCATCAGCCTCGCTTCCCAGGGCTATAAAGTGCTGGAGGCCGGCACCGGCACCGAAGGGCTGGCGCAAGCGGCGTTGAACAAACCGGACCTGCTGGTGCTCGACCTCGGCCTGCCGGACATGGACGGCCAGCAGGTGCTGCGCGAGTTTCGCGAGTGGTCGACAGTGCCGGTGCTGGTGCTCTCGGTGCGTGCCGGTGAAGGGCAGAAAGTCGAGGCGCTGGACGGCGGCGCCAATGACTACGTGACCAAACCCTTTGGCATCCAGGAATTCCTCGCGCGGATTCGCGCGCTATTGCGTCAGGCACCGGTGGGCGAGGCCCAGCAAGCGGCGCTGACCTTCGGCCCGCTGACGGTCGACCTGGCCTATCGCCGGGTATTGCTCGATGGCAGCGAGGTCGCGCTGACCCGCAAGGAGTACGCGGTGCTGGCGCAGCTTGCACGGCACCCCGGACGGGTCATCACCCAGCAGCAACTGCTCAAGGACATCTGGGGGCCGACTCATACCGAAGACACGCATTACTTGCGGATCGTGGTTGGGCACCTGCGCCAGAAACTGGCGGACGACCCGACGCAGCCGCGGTTTATCGTCACCGAGGCGGGGGTGGGTTATCGATTGTTGAGTGAGGGCAGCCTTTAAATCTGTGTTGTCTGTACCGGCCCCATCGCTGGCAAGCCAGCTCCCACAGTGTTTTGTGGTGTCCACGAGTCTGGATTTCACGCAAATCCTGTGGGAGCTGGCTTGCCAGCGAAGAGGCCCTGACATTCAATCGATAATTTCAGGAATCGCGCTCATTCTCGTAGCGATCCAGCGTATCGCGCGCAATCTCGCGCCCCAGCGCGATCAACTCCGGCGCCTTGTAGAACTCGAAAAACCGGCACACCCGCTTCGGCACGTTGATCAGGATGTCCGGCGGATACCCGGCAATCTTGTATTGCGCGAGCGATGTCTGCATCACCTCGAAACTCTGGTTGATCAAATCCAGCAGGGACGCCGGCCCCACGTTGTCGATGATGAACGACCCGGTGGCGGACTTCGGCGCACCGTCCCGTTCAGGCGCGGCCGCCGGTTGTTGGGCTTCGGGGTCGGCCGACTCGACCCAGGGGTTGATCTCCGCCGCTTCGGCCATCAAGGCTTCTTTCTCCAGCCGCAGTAACTGCTCGGCCTGTGTGCGCCGGAACGGCATCTTTGAGCCAAGCGAGCTGATCAGGCTGTCGAATCGGGTCTTGAATGCGGCGGGCCGCTGGATGACAGGCATCTTGTAGTGACGCTGGTTGGTGGAGTTGAGGTTGACCGCGATGATCAGGTCGCAATGGCTCGACACCACCGGCACGATCGGCAAGGGGTTGAGGATGCCGCCATCGACCAGCATGCGATTGCCCTGCATCACCGGTGTAAACAGGCTGGGAATCGCCGCCGAGGCACGCATGGCCTGGTGCAGGCAGCCCTCCTGGAACCAGATTTCCTGCTGGTTGGTCAGGTCGGTGGCCACCGCCGTGTAGGGGATGCGTAGATCTTCGATATTGATTTCGCCAACGATCTTGCGGATCTGCCCGAAGACCTTTTCACCGCGGATGGCCCCCAGGCGAAAACTGACGTCCACCAGGCGCAACACATCGAGGTAATCCAGGCTCTCGATCCAGTCGCGATAATCATCGAGTTTGCCGGCGGCGTAGATCCCGCCGACCACCGCCCCCATGGAACAACCGGCGATACAGGCGATATCGTAGCCACGCCGTTCGATTTCCTGGATGACGCCGATATGGGCATAGCCCCGGGCTCCACCCGAGCCCAACACCAGTGCGACACGCTTTTTCATTGATCGCCCTCGTCTGAATGGTTCAACAATGCACCCAACGAGGGGCGCGCTTCAATCGTCAGGTCGTTCGGCCGCGCGAATGGGTCGTTTTTTCGACACTCCCTGGCGGCAGATGGGTATTCTCGCCTCGCGGGATTTGCGTTGGCGATGAACGGCACTTTTTGCCCGCCAGACCGTCCTACCTGCATGACTGTTTACCTATCTTGAGGTGTAAGAAATGAAAGCCTGGATCTGCGTGCCACTGATTGCCCTGGCACTGGCCGGTTGTGCCGGCAAAACCGCTTACCGCGACAGCTGCGGCAGCCAGCTCGATGCCGCATGGCGTGAGCTGGACCTGGCCAAGGCCGAAGGCTTCGCCGGGACCGTCAGCTACTCCAAGGCGTTGTCGCTGCTGACTGCGGCCAAGACCCAGCAGCAATTCGAAGGTTTCGAGGGCTGCTCGAAGAAGGCCGAGAAGGCGCGCTTCTATATTCGTGAATCGCGCGCAGGGCGATAGAAGCAGCTACAAGTAATAAGCTGCAAGCTAAAAAACGGCAGCTGTTTACGGAGTGCACTCCATGATCGATAGGTTGGTGGCCCGGGTCCTGGGCCTGGAAGTTCGTCTGCTGGCCTGCCAGGCACGCTTGAGTGCCCACACCGACCCAGAGGCACTGCACGACTTGCGCACCACGGTGCGCCGGTTGCGCAGCCTGTTGCGGCCGTTGCGGGGCTTGCCCGGGGTCGAACAGCTGGAGGTGGCGGCGTCCGGGGTGGGCGACTTGACCACGCCATTGCGCGATCGCGAGGTGTTGGCCGCCTACTTGCTCGAGCACGATCAAGCGCAAGCCGCGCAGCGGCGCATGGTGCAAATGGCCAAGGCGTATCCCGCAGTGGCGACCAGTACCGAGCTTGCGCAGCTGCTGATGATCCTCGATGCCTTCCCGCGATTCCTGCGCGCTGCCCAGCGCCAAGGGTTGCTCAAGGGGATCGGTAAGCGCATCGAAAAGCGCCTGGGCAAACAGTGGAAGAAACTCGACACCGCCCTGCACGATCCGGCCCATGACCGTCATCGCTTGCGCCTGCTGATCAAGCGCGTGCGGTATGGCATCGACGCCTACCCCGAGCTGGATCGCCTGCCCAAGGCCGCCATGCCCAGGTTGAAAGCGGCCCAGGGAGCCCTGGGGGACTGGCACGACTGTGTGCAATGGCTGGCCATGGCCGAGCAGGAAGCCGATTTGCAGCCTTGTGTCGCCGTTTGGCAAGCCACCATGGCCGAGGCCGAACAGCGCGCCGACCGGGTGCTGGACAAGCTCAGCAAGGCCTGTTTCAAATCCTGAACCCATCACGGCTCCTACAGGGGGGACACAGGCGGCTCATCTGTCAGTCAATTTGACCGGAATAGGCACTGTACAGCCTTGGTGAGCTGGTTAAGATCCCATCATCCTTTTCCTGCCTTGAGGTCTTCATGCGCTTTTGCGATCTGCTCGACGCTGTCCGCCGTCAGCCACTGGAACTGTCGATCCCGGCCGGATGGGCGCAAGGCCGCGCCAGTTTCGGCGGCCTGGTGGTTGCCTTGCAATACGAAGCCATGCGCGCCAAGGTGCCGGCGGACCGGCCGGTGCGCTCGCTGGCGATCACCTTTGTCGGCCCGGTCGAACCCGACGTGCCGGTCAGTTTTGAAGTCGAGGTATTGCGCGAGGGCAAAGCGGTCAGCCAGGTGCTGGGCCGGGCGATGCAGGGCGGCCAGGTGGTCACTTTGGTCCAGGGCAGCTTCGGCGCCTCGCGTCCGTCGGAAGTAGCGGTGCAAGCTGTGCCGGCGCCAGCGATGAAGCATTGGGACGACTGCCAGGAACTGCCCTACATCGAGGGCGTGCTCCCGCAATTCATGCAGCATCTGGCAATGCGCTGGAGTGTTGGCGGGTTGCCGTTCACCGGCAACACCTCCCGTCAAATGGGCGGCTGGGTGCGCCTGCGGGGTGATGTGAAGGAGGAGCCGGTCACCGAGGCGCACATCCTGGCGCTGGTGGATGCCTGGCCGCCGGCCCTGATGCCGTTCCTGAAGAAGCCGGCGATGGGCAGCACGCTGACCTGGACCATCGAATTCGTCCAGCCGTTGCTGGAGCTGAGCACCCTGGACTGGTGCAAATACCTGGTCGAAACCGAGCATGCCGCCGACGGCTACGGCCATGCCGCCGCGAAGTTGTGGGACGTGGAAGGGCGGTTGATCGCCATGAGCCGGCAGACGGTGACGGTGTTCGGCTGATCAATGACGACGGTGGCGCTCCTTCCAGGCGCGCCACCAGCCGCCGCTGAGGAAATATCGCGGGAAGGTCAGGAATTGCTCGACCAGCAAGCGTGACACCGCGTCCTTGCGATCGCTAAATGGCTCGGCCGCTTGCGCCTCCAGGGTATGGCCATGGCGTTGCAAGCCCAGGGCGGCAATCACACCGATGATGCCGATGGCGAAATTGGCCAGGTTCAGGCTGAACACCCCGCAGGCGATCAGCAGGAAGGCGACGATGAACAACGGCACGGCAATCAGGTGCAACACCAGATTGGCCGGGTGCTGGTGATTGTTCGGGTACGCACGCCATTGCCAGGCGGGAAGGTTGGGGTGACGTTTACCCATGATGCCGATCCTCGATCCATGTTGAACTCATGAATCAAGGATAGGCCCGGTAAATGCAGGAGGCGAATCAAGCTTGGCTATCGAAGCGATAGGGATCATGGTCATTATCTCTTCACCCGTAGGAGCCAGGCTTGCCGGCGAACCGGACACCTCGGTGTAACTGTCTCACCGCGTCATCGTTCTTCGTCGGCAAGCCTGGCTCCTACAGGCGAAGCGCCACTACAGTTTGAGCTGCCCGATCGCCTTGCTCAATTGACCGGCCAACACCGCCAGCTCATCGCTGGTGGTTGCCGAGCTGACTGTCTGGCGCACCGTATTCTCGGTCACGTCGCGAATGCTCACCACCGCCCGGTTCATCTCTTCGGCCACTTGGCTTTGTTGCTCGGCCGCCACGGCGATCTGGGTGTTGCTTTCGCGCATCTGCGCCACCGCCCCGGTGATCTGCGCCAACGCGGCCCCGGCCTCCTGGGCTTGCTGTACGCATTCGTCGGCCTTGTATGAACTCTCCTGCATGAAGTCCACCGCATCGCGAGTGCCTGATTGCAAGGCGGAGACCATCACGGTGATTTCATCGGTGGAGGTTTGTACGCGCTTGGCCAGGTTGCGCACTTCATCGGCGACCACCGCAAAACCACGGCCCATTTCACCGGCCCGGGCTGCTTCGATCGCTGCGTTCAGCGCCAGCAGATTAGTCTGCTCGGCAATGCTGTGGATCACATTGACCACGCCGTTGATCTTCTGGCTGTCCTCGGCCAGGCGCTGGATCATCTCGGCGGTCTGCTGCACCCCGGTGGACAGTCCGGCAATCGATCGCTGTACGCGCATGACCACTTCCTGCCCGCTGCCGGCCAGGGTGTCTGCAGATTGCGACAGGTCGCGGGTGGCACCGGCGTGCTGGGCGATGTGATAGACGGTGGCGGTCATTTCATTGATGGCCGTTGCCGCCTGATCGGTTTCGCTCTGCTGGCCGAGCATGCCGTGACGCACTTCGTTCATGCTTGAGGCCAGGCGTGCGGCGCCTTCGTCCAGTTGCCGGACCGTGCTGGCAACGGTACTGACCACGCCCTGGTAACCGGCCTGCATGGCGTTGAAAGCGTTGGCCATCTGCCCGACTTCGTCGCTACAGGTCAGCGGGACACGGGCCGACAGGTCGCCGGTTTTTTCAACGTGGAGCATCACGTCTTTGAGGGTATTGAGCTGACTGAGCAAAAAGCGGATCAACAACTGTGAGGCGCCGAGCATCGCCAGCATCAGGATGAACACCGCCAGGGCATAGTTGGCAGCACGCTCGCCGAACACCTGGCCCAGGCTTGGGCCATGGGCAATCAGCGCGACCCGCTGGCCATCCGTGTGGGTGAAGACTTCGGCGCCGATCGGCAGGTCGTCACCGAAATACGGCAACGCATTGATCTCGACCCAGCCGTTGGCGTCGGCCAGTGCCTGCAACGGCTGTCCGTTCAACCGCGGTACCTGGCCGCGATCGAACGTCAGCAGGTTCTCGGCCCTGGGCAGCGGCTGCCCGGCAGGCCAGGCTGCGAGCAGTCGCGCCTGGGCCCGGGCCGATGCCTGGGCGGCATGGCTGCGGGCCTGTTGTTCGAGGTGCACGGCATAAAACACCAGCAGCAGCGTGGTGACGAAGGCGACGGCATTCACCGCCCAGAATTTGTACTTCAGTGAGATATTGCTAAGCCAGGCACCCATGGAGGTCTTCTCTGATAGCGGAAACAGTTTTGGCAAGGTGCCATTATTGTGCCGCTATTGTTGGGCTGAACGCTTGATGCAGGTCAAGATTGCGAGCCCTGCCTGCAAGCCGCCATCGCCGGGCGTAATGCGTTATCCTGCGCGCCCTGAAAATTTACTTGCTACAGGATCCGCCCCCATGAAAGCCGCCCTCATCGAACTCATCAGCAACATCAGCTCCGGGTGCATGGCCGATGACGAAATCGAGAAAGTCGCTGACGAAGCGGCCCAGGCTTACGCAGATCCTGTGGCTTTCCTCGGCGCCAACCCGGACATCAACTACGACGACAGCTTCCCGATCCCGCTGGGTGAGTGGGTAGTGGTGGGCAGCCTGCCCGAGACCGTGCTGTTCCAGGCCGACACCTATGTGGACCTGTTCGCCCAGATCGTCGCCTCGTTCGGCCCGGGAGTGGAGTTCAATCTCAAACCCAAGCAGCTGGCCAAGACCGAAGCCCTGACCGCGCTGAATCGCATCCAGGTGCAGATGAGCAGCCTGAACAAGGAAAACGGCGGTTACACGCTGATGAACTTCAGCCAGTTGCTGGACGATGAACTGCAAGTGGTACTGGTCTACGGCAATGCCGTGCCACGGGTACTCGAGCTGTGCGCCGAAGTCGGCATCGCCGCCGCGCCCTCGCTGGAAGCCTTGAAAGTGGCGATCCACGTCTGAACCGTTAAAGCTGTCAAAAAAACGGAACCCTGGTCAGGGCCGGCTATCCTAAGAGGGGCATATCACTCTTCGGGAGCGTTATCATGGGTTCCACGTTCAACAGCCTGGTTGGCTTGATCATTCTTGCCTTGGACATCTGGGCAATCATCAACGTGTTAAAAAGCGGTGCCGAAACCGGGATGAAAATCTTCTGGGTGCTGTTGATCCTGTTGCTGCCGGTTCTGGGCCTGATCATTTGGGCGATTGCCGGTCCCCGGGGGAACGTGCGCGTCTGACCGGGGAACACCGTCTGTACCGGGCGTCAGGCAGCCTTTGCTGACGCCTGCTATTGTTGATTCGCCGGAACATTTACCCCGCGTCCAGGGTCGAGATAGGTGTAAGCCCATCCATGGGTTTTATCGAGGAGGCACCGATGCAAAAGTGGAAAGTCACTTTCGTGGATGATCATGGTGAATTGATCGACGAAGTCTTCGAGTGCGAGGAGTGCCCGAGTCACGAAAAGGCCGCCAAACTCATCAAGGAACGGTTCCTTCCCGTGGCCGCCGAACTGGATCTGAACGATCTGGAGGGGCGCACCTCCGATGCAGGCGTCAAAAGCCTGAAAGCCCAGAACAGTATTGAAATTCGCAGCATCACCCCCGTCTGAACCTCTTCTCGTTATCGACTACAACAGAACCAGGCCTTGGCAGCGGCTCTATCTTGGGGCTACTCTGCAATCGAGATCAGCGAATGGATCGCTAAGGTCTGGTCTTGTCAGCTCCATGCTTGTTTCCCGTCGACATCGGGTTGTCGATTGGTGCGCACCTTTGGGTTCGCACATTGGGAGTACGGAAAGTCTATCCATCAGTTTGAGGAGGACGTTTCATGAGCACAGCCTATCAAGAAGACATCAGCAGCAGTGTGCTGCGCCGCATGAAAGAAGGCGGTTTCGACTTTTCCCGGTTCCATCCCATCGAGTTCTACGCCATTTTCCCGGACGAGGAGCGGGCACGCAGGGCGGCAGGTCATTTCCACCGTGGTGAATCCCTGGATGCGCAAGTCAGTGTGCGTGACGATGGCGCCTGGGCGCTGGAATTGTGCAAAGTCATGTATGCCACCTACGACGACATTGGCGATTTCGAGCAGGGTTTCGAGGCCGTGGTCGAGCCACTGGGCGGCATCATTGAAGGCTGGGGTGTGAAACAGGAGGTACGAGGGCGACTCGCATAAACCTATGAACAGTGACAACCAGCAATGACGGCTGACCTTCGGGTTGGCCGTTTTCGTTTTTGCCGAAGGCAATCGAACACGGCCGCTCCTTCACCGGCAAGCCGGCGCCCAGCGTCTATGCTGGTGATGGGCGACAACAACGCCTTGCAATGAAGCGGGGGCAGTCAGGTTGGGGCATTTGCCGCACAGGATTGGTGCGGCGCTCGCGGGGTGATTATCCAACCGATTGAAATCTAAGCGTTTCTGCCGATGGCACGGGCCTTGCGAAGGCCTGGATGTCCGGGTGACAAGGAGTACGGCATGATCCGCACCTATTTTGATGAGATGTACGATGCCGGCGGCCAGGTCCGCCCGCATTATCGGGAGTTTGCCCGTTGGCTGGCCGAGACGCCTGACGAGCTTCTGGCACAACGGCGACGCGAGGCCGATCTGTTATTTCATCGCGCCGGGATTACCTTCACGCTCTACGGTGATGAGCAGGGGACAGAGCGCCTGATTCCCTTCGACACCATCCCGCGCAGCATCCCCGCCAGTGAATGGCGCGTGGTCGAGCGCGGCTGTATCCAGCGGGTCAAGGCGTTGAACATGTTCCTCGCCGACCTGTACCACGAGCAGCGCATCATCAAGGCCGGGATCATTCCGGCCGAGCAGGTGCTGGCCAACGAGCAATACCAGTTGGCAATGCAGGGGCTGGACCTGCACCGCGATATCTATTCGCACATTTCCGGCGTCGACCTGGTGCGCGACGGCGACGGCACCTACTACGTGCTCGAGGACAATCTTCGTACACCGAGCGGCGTCAGCTACATGCTCGAAGACCGCAAGATGATGATGCGCCTGTTTCCCGAGCTGTTTGCGGCCCAGCGCATTGCCCCGATCGACCATTACCCGAACCTGCTGCTCGACACCCTGAAAAGCTCAAGCCCCATCGATAATCCGAGTGTCGTGGTGCTCACGCCGGGGCGCTTCAACAGTGCCTTCTTCGAGCATGCGTTCCTGGCGCGGGAAATGGGTGTGGAGTTGGTGGAGGGCGCGGACCTGTTCGTGCGGGACGACAAGGTGTTCATGCGCACGACCGACGGGCCGAAAGCAGTCGACGTGATCTACCGCCGTCTCGACGATGCCTTCCTCGACCCGCTGGCGTTCAATCCCGACTCGATGCTGGGCGTGCCGGGGCTGTTGTCGTCCTATCGTTCCGGCAATGTCGTGTTGGCGAACGCCATCGGTACCGGGGTGGCGGACGACAAATCGGTGTACCCGTTCGTCACCGACATGATCCGTTTCTATCTGGATGAAGAACCGATCCTGAAAAACGTGCCCACGTGGCAGTGTCGCAACCCTTCTGAACTGTCCCACGTCCTGGCCAATCTGCCAGAGCTGGTGGTCAAGGAAACCCAGGGCTCCGGCGGTTACGGAATGCTGGTGGGGCCAGCGGCGACGGCGGCGGAAATCGAAGCCTTCCGCGCGCGCATCATCGCCAAGCCCCATGCCTACATCGCACAGCCGACACTGTCGCTGTCGACCTGTCCGACCTTTGTCGAAAGCGGCATCGCGCCACGCCACATCGACCTGCGTCCGTTTGTATTGTCTGGCCGTGAAACCCGGGTCGTGCCCGGCGGTTTGACCCGTGTCGCCCTGCGCGAAGGCTCCCTGGTGGTGAACTCCTCCCAGGGCGGCGGAACCAAGGACACCTGGGTGGTCGAGGATTGAAGGAAGCCTGACATGTTAAGTAGAACTGCCTCGGATCTGTATTGGATGTCGCGTTACCTGGAGCGGGCGGAAAACCTCGCACGGATGCTCGACATCAGTTATTCGCTGTCGCTGATGCCCCAGGATGGCCGCGGTAACGGCCTGCACGAATTGGCCATGCCGTTGCTGATTACCGGCACCCTGGACGATTACCTCGAACGCCACGGCGAGCTGCATGCCGAACGGCTGTTGCATTTCTTTGCCCTGGACGCGGCCAACCCGGCCAGCATCTACAGCTGCCTCGGCGCCGCCCGGGCCAGTGCCCACGCGGTGCGTGGCCGTATCACCGCCGACATGTGGGAAAACATCAACGCCACTTGGCTTGAGATTCGCGGCATCGCCGAACAGGGCCTGAGCCGCTATGGCATGAGCCGTTTCTGCGAGTGGATCAAGGAGCGTTCCCACCTGTTCCGTGGCGCGTCCTACGGCACCATCATGCGCAATGACGCGTTCCGCTTCATACGCCTGGGGACGTTCATCGAAAGGGCCGACAACACGTTGCGCCTGCTCGATGCCCGCTACGAAATGGCCGGCGATCAGGCCGAAGCGGTCAGCGACGGCACGGCCCACGCCTACTACCAGTGGAGTGCGTTGCTGCGCGCCTTGTCGTCTTTCGAGGCGTACACCGAGATCTACCGTGACGCCCCCGGTGCCCGGCATGTGGCCGAGTTGCTGTTGCTGCGGGCCGATGTGCCGCGCTCCTTGCGGGCCTGCACCGAAGAAATCGACCAGATCCTCGCGCAACTACCAGGGGCCAATGGCCGCCCCGCACAGCGCCTGGCTGCAGAGATGGACGCGCGTTTGCGCTACACCGGCATCAACGAAATCCTCGACGAAGGCCTGCATGCCTGGCTGACCGAGTTCATCCCGCTGGTGCGCCAGTTGGGTAACGCCATTCACAGTTCCTACCTGGAGGCTGCATGAGACTTTCCATAAGCCACGAGACCACCTATCACTACGAGGATCAGGTGCGGGCGAGCATCCAGTACCTGCGGCTGACCCCCCACGACAGCGAGCGCCAGCACGTGCTCAGCTGGCAGCTTGATCTGCCGCGGCCGGTGCGCGCGCAACTGGATCCGTTCGGCAACATCCTGCATGTGCTGACCCTGGACGAGCCCCACGAGGCGATCATCATCGGTGCCCGCGGCCAGGTCGATATCGACGAGTTGCGCGAAGCCGAGCACGAGAGCCAGTCGGCATTGCCGTTCCTGCGTTTCACCCGGCTGACCGAGGCCGACCCGGCGCTACGCGCGTTCGCCGACAAGGCCTGCAAGCAGCGCCGCGATCGTACGGCGCTGATCGACCTGATGCATGGCCTGAACCAGCACATGACCTACACGCCGGGCGCCACCGAAGTGGACACCAGCGCCGCCCAGGCTTTCGCCGGGCGTTCGGGCGTGTGCCAGGACCACACCCATGCGTTCCTCGCCTGTGCCCGCAGCCTGGGCGTGCCGGCGCGTTATGTGTCGGGGTATCTGTACAGCGAAAACAGCGAACACCTTGCCAGCCATGCCTGGGCCGAAGCCTGGCTCGATGACGCCTGGTACAGCTTCGATGTGACCAATGAACTGGCGCGGCCGGAGCGGCACTTGAAACTGGCGGTGGGCCTGGATTACCTGGACGCCTGCCCGGTACGTGGCATGCGTCGTGGGGGTGGGTGTGAGCAGATGCATGCCAAGGTGTTCGTATCGCCGACGCCTGTTATCTCCGTGCAACAACAATAACCTGCAGCACTGCACATCCCCTTGTAGGAGCCAGGCTGCCGGCGAAGGCGCCCTTGAACATTGCGCCAGTCTTGCGGGCGCCTTCGCCGGCAAGTCGGATCGCCGCACCGCTGGCTCCTACAGGGGCGTTGGGCGTGGGTCGTGTGTTCAGGGTTTAACCTTGCGCCCCACCATATGCTGCAAATACCCCACCAGCATCCGCAGATCCTCATCCGGCAACACCTCGGCCGAGAACCCCGGCATCTTCGCCTGCGGCCACTGGCGCAAACTCTGCGGATCGCGGATATAGCGCTGGAGGAAATCCGCGCCGAAGTACTCGGTCGGGTTGTACGGAACATTCAGGTCCGGGCCGAACTGCGAATCCCCGGCACCGTTGAGTCGATGGCACGCCAGGCAGTTCTTCTGAAACAGCGCAAAGCCCTTGTTCACCGGGTCATCGGCCTTCAACGCAGGATCTGGCAGCAGGGCAGGGAAGCGCGCCGCCACCGGGGCCATGCGCTTGATGCTGGCGACCTCGAACGGCCATTGTTCCGGGCTGATGTTGCCTGCCCGCGGATCGGTCCAGACCAGGTAGAACGGCCCGGCGCTGTGTTTACCTTCTGCCAGCGGCGGCCACGGTTGAGCCGGATCCTCGATCGCCAGCCAGGCTCGCGCGCCCTGGGTGTTGAGCAGCGGCCCTGCCGACAATTCGGCGGCAAAGCCGTCCAGCGCCACGGCTTGCAGGTGGTCGTCGGGCTTGATGTCGGTCAATAGCGCGGCGAGCGGCACGGCGCGATAGGTCATGTCACGCTTGTAGGACACGTCATTGCTGATGTTGATGGTCTGGACCTGAGGGTGCTTGAGCAGCTCCTCGGTTTGCCACGTGCGACTGTTCGCGCCCAGCTCCAGGTTCAGCTGTGCGGCATGGAGAGGCGTGCTGAGCAGCAAGGCCCCGAACACAATGAGCGTTTTCAAATGATCGCCATCCATGTCGTGGAAATGCCGCAAAGGTTGGCACAGCCACGCTGGCCCGGGAAGCGAGCCAGCCACATTTTTACGTGGCGATTAAAAATCTGCCGTCGTCTTTTTAAGGATCGACTAACCGATCACCTTGGTCAGGTTCGGCAAAATCAACAACAGAGTGGTGGCGAAAAGAATGAGCCCGGCTTGACGAACTTTCGATTGTTTGAACATGGCTGACCGCCTTTTTTTTGTTATTTCCTGATGCCTGCCTGGACATCTCCGTGACGGCAAACGTTGCACTTCCTGTAGGACGAGCGCCTCGGCAAAACCCGACGACAACTTCGTACTCCTTCACCTTAGAGCCCGCGTCACGCTTGGTTTAGATCCATTTAGTATGGTGTTCTCACAAAGTCCTATTAAAAAGGAATGAGGCCTATTGCCAGCTTCTTGGGCGGCCTTTTGCTAGACACCTGCGTGTCCTGAACCGGTTCACCGCCTGCTGGATGACCGTCCGTCTGAGCGTGCGCGTCAATGCCCTTGAGCGCTGCGGTCATTGAATCCGTCGCGCCATGGGCCAAGAGTGAGGGCTGTGTTTTTACTCACCTGCATTGCGGTTCGAGGACGTCATGACCCAAGCTTTGATTTTCGACGCGTTACGTACGCCCCGGGGCAAAGGCAAGGCCAACGGTGCCTTGCACAGCGTCAAGCCGGTGAGCCTGGTGGCCGGCTTGCTCACGGCGCTGCAAGAGCGAACCGACCTTGACACCAGCCAGGTCGATGACGTGGTGCTCGGTTGCGTGACGCCCATCGGTGATCAAGGCTCCGACATTGCCAAGACCGCGGTCCAGGTGGCGGAGTGGGACGTCAGCGTGGGCGGTGTGCAGATCAATCGGTTCTGCGCCTCGGGGCTGGAGGCGGTGAACCTGGGGGCGATGAAAGTCCGTTCCGGTTTCGAGGACCTGGTGGTGGTCGGCGGCGTCGAGTCAATGTCGCGCGTGCCCATGGGCAGCGATGGTGGGGCGTGGGCGCTGGACCCGCAAACCAACCTGCACGGCCATTTCATCCCGCAGGGTGTGAGCGCCGACCTGATCGCCACGCTTGAAGGTTTCACCCGCCAGGACGTCGATGCCTACGCCTTGCACTCGCAACAAAAAGCCGCACGGGCGCGGGTCGACGGGTCGTTCAAACGCTCATTGGTGCCGGTGCAGGACCAGAACGGCATCATCCTGCTCGATCATGACGAGTTCATCCGCGCCGAATCGACCCTGGAGGGCCTTGGCAAGCTCAAGCCGAGTTTCGAAATGATCGGGCAAATGGGTTTTGACGCCACTGCGCTGCGGGTCTTCAGCCAGGTGGAGCGGATCAATCATGTGCACACCCCCGGCAACAGTTCCGGGATCGTCGACGGCGCGGCGTTGATGTTGATCGGCTCCGAAGCCAAGGGCCGGGCGCTGGGCTTGCAGCCACGGGCGCGGATCGTCGCCACGGCAGTCACCAGCACCGACCCGACCCTCATGCTCACCGGCCCCGCGCCGGCCACCCGCAAGGCGTTGGCCAAGGCCGGGCTGCGGGTCGAAGACATTGATCTGTTCGAGGTCAACGAGGCGTTTGCCTCGGTGGTGTTGAAATTCATCAGGGACATGGCCGTCGACCCTGGCAAGGTCAATGTCAACGGCGGCTCCATTGCCATGGGCCACCCGTTGGGCGCCACAGGCTGCGCCATTCTCGGCACGCTGCTCGATGAACTGGAGAGCCGGAGCCTGCGCTATGGCCTGGCGACCTTGTGTGTCGGCGGCGGCATGGGCATTGCCACCATCATCGAACGTCTCTGAGCCCCGACTGCAAGGAACCTGTTTATGAGCCAAGCCATTCGCTACGAAAAGGGCCAGGACCGGATCGTCGTCCTGACCATCGACCTGCCGGGCCAGAGCGCCAACACCATGAATGCGCTGTACCGCGAAGCCATGGCCGACTGTGTCGCCCGTCTGCTGGCCGACAAGGACAGCATCGCCGGCGTGATCATCACCTCGGCCAAGAAAACCTTCTTTGCCGGCGGCGACCTCAAGGAGCTGATCAAGGTCGACAAGCCCCAGGCCAAGGCTTTCTACGATATGGTGCTGAGCCTCAAGGGCCAACTGCGCACCCTGGAAACCCTCGGTAAACCCGTGGTCGCCGCGATCAATGGCGCGGCGTTGGGCGGTGGCTGGGAAATCTGCCTGGCCTGCCAGTACCGCATAGCGTTGGACGATCCCTCCGTGCAACTCGGCCTGCCGGAAGTGACCCTCGGCCTGCTGCCGGGTGGCGGCGGGGTGGTGCGCATGGTGCGCATGCTGGGAATTGAAAAAGCCCTGCCGTACCTGCTCGAAGGCAAGAAAATCCGCCCGCAGCAGGCCTTGCAGGCGGGGTTGATCGATGACCTGGCGACTGATCGCGAGGCGCTGCTGAGCAAGGCGCGCACCTGGATTTTGGCCAACCCGACGGCGGTTCAGCGTTGGGACGTGAAGGGTTATCAGATTCCCGGTGGCACGCCGTCGAACCCTAAAGTCGCGCAGATGCTGGCGATTGCGCCGTCGATCCTGCGCAGTAAAACCCAGGGCACGCTGCCTGCACCGGAGAAGATCCTGTGTGCCGCGGTGGAGGGTGCCCAGGTGGATTTCGACACCGCGCACCTGATCGAAACCCGTTACTTCACGGAGTTGGTCACCGGCCAGGTCTCGAAAAACCTGATCGGCACCTTCTGGTTCCAGCTCAACCAGATCAATGCCGGAGGTTCGCGTCCTCAAGGCTTCGCACCTTACGTGACGAAAAAAGTCGGCGTACTCGGCGCCGGGATGATGGGCGCGGGCATCGCTTTTGTCAGCGCGTCGGCCGGTATCGACGTGGTGCTAAAGGACGTCAATCTGGCGGCGGCCGAGAAGGGCAAGGCGCACTCGGCGGCATTGCTGGACAAGAAAGTGGCGCGCCGGCAGATCAGCGTCGAGCAACGTGAAGCCTTGCTGGCGCGCATCCATACCACGGACAACGATGCCGACCTGGCGGGTTGCGACCTGATCATCGAAGCAGTCTTCGAGGACCGTGAGTTGAAGGCCAGGGTCTCCTCGGCCGCACAAAAAGTGGTGGGCGCCGATGCAGTGATCGCCTCCAACACCTCGACCCTGCCGATCAGTGGCCTGGCCACGGCGGTGTCGGACCCGAGCAAGTTCATCGGCCTGCATTTCTTCAGCCCCGTGGAAAAAATGCCGTTGGTGGAAATCATCAAGGGCACCGGCACCAGCGACGAAACCCTGGCCCGCGGGTTCGATTTCGTCCTGCAAATCCGCAAAACCCCGATCGTGGTCAACGACAGCCGTGGTTTCTTCACGTCCCGGGTGTTCGGCACGTTCACCAATGAAGGCATTGCCATGCTGGGTGAAGGCGTCTGCGCGGCGATGATCGAGACCGAGGCGCGCAAGGCCGGCATGCCGGTCGGGCCTCTGGCGATTTCCGATGAAGTTTCCCTGAGCCTCATGAGCCATATCCGCCAGCAAACCGCCAAGGACCTGCAGGCAGAAGGCAAGGCGCTGGTCGAGCACCCGGCATACGCCGTGATTGACTTGCTGCTCAGCGAATACAAGCGTGCGGGCAAGGCTGCCGGGGGTGGTTTCTATGAATACCCGGCGGGTGGGCAAAAACACTTATGGCCGGAACTGAAAACCCGCTTCGAAAAGGCTGACGGGCAGATTTCGCCAAAGGATGTACGCGATCGCCTGCTGTTCGTGCAAGCCATCGAAACCGTGCGTTGTGTGGAGGAGGGCGTGCTGACGTCGACGGCGGATGCCAACGTCGGCTCGATCTTCGGCATCGGCTTCGCTGCCTGGACCGGCGGTGCACTGCAGTTCATCAATCAATACGGGGTCAAGGACTTCGTCGCCCGCGCCCAGTACCTGGCCGGGCAATACGGCGAGCGCTTTGCACCGCCGGCCCTGCTGCTGGAAAAAGCCGCCAAGGGCGAGGCGTTTTAGGGATCGGTAACACACTGCGGGGCTTGCCTTGTCACGGTGTTTCAAGGCAGGCTCTGGGGTGTGCATTATTCCCATCACGTGTCAGGTATTTTTTATGTCGTTACGCATCTGCATTCTGGAAACCGACATCCTGCGTCCGGAGTTGGTTGACCAATATCAGGGCTACGGGCAGATGTTTAAACACCTGTTTTCGCAGCAACCTATCGCCGCCGAATTCACCGTCTACAACGTGATGCAGGGCGAGTACCCCAGCGATGACCTGACGTTCGACGCCTACCTGGTGACCGGCAGCAAGGCCGATTCCTTCGGCACCGACCCGTGGATCGAAACGCTCAAGACCTACTTGCTCAAGCGCTACGAGCGCGGCGACAAGCTGCTGGGCGTGTGCTTCGGCCATCAGTTGCTGGCGCTGCTGCTGGGTGGCAAAAGCGAACGGGCGACGCAAGGCTGGGGCGTTGGCACCCATAAATACAAACTCGCCGCCAAGGCGCCATGGATGAGCCCGGTGAAGGAAGAGTTGACCCTGTTGATCAGCCACCAGGATCAGGTCACCTCGCTACCGGAAAACGCCACGGTGATCGCCTCCAGCGATTTCTGCCCGTTTGCCGCCTACCACATCAACGATCAGGTGCTGTGCTTCCAGGGACACCCGGAATTCATCCACGACTATTCCCGGGCGTTGCTGGAAATTCGCCAGCAGGCGCTGGGCGAGCAGGTGTATTCGAAAGGAATCGCAAGCCTGGAAAGTGAACACCACGGCACTACGGTTGCCGAGTGGATGATGCGCTTTGTGGCGCACAAACCCGAAGCCGTGTAGGAGCCAGGCTTGCCGGCGAACCGGGCAACGCGGTATGCCAGGCGGGACGCCTTCGCTGGCAAGCCAGCTCCTACAGCGAATCTCACAGACGACTCGGTTTATCCTACAACCACCCCGACTTCTTGAAGCTCGCCCACAACCCCACACACCCCACCGTGATAAACGCCAGAACCCCGAAATACCCGTAATGCCAGGTCAACTCCGGCATGTTCTGGAAGTTCATCCCGTAAATCCCCGCCACCGCTGTCGGGAACGCCAGGATCGCCGCCCAAGCGGCAAACTTGCGCTGCACCACGCTCTGGCGTGACGCCTCCAGCAACACCCCGACCTCGATGGTCTGGCTGGCGATATCGGCCAGGGTCGTCAGGTCTTCCATCTGCCGCGTTACGTGAATCTGCACATCGCGAAAGTACGGGCGCATGTTCTTGTCGATGAAGGGGAAGCTCAGCTTTTGCAGTTCCTCGCCAATCTCCACCATCGGCGCCGCGAACCGGCGCAAGCGCAGTACATCGCGGCGCAGGCTGTGAAGTTTTTGAATGTCGCGCTCGTTCAGCGAGCTGCACATGACATTGCGCTCCAACTCATCGATTTGCGCATGAATGGCTTCGCCCATCGGCTGGTAGTTTTCAATGACGAAATCGAGGATGGCATAGAGTACGAAATCTTCCCCATGCTCCAACAACAACGGACGCGCCTCACAACGCTGGCGGACATGAGCGTAGGACGCCGAATGGCCGTTGCGCGCGGTAATGATGTAGCCATTGCCGGCAAAAATATGGGTCTCGATGAACTTGAGTTTGCCCTCTTCCATGATGGGCGAATACGTGACGATGAACAGCGCATCGCCGAAGGTTTCCAGCTTGGGACGGCTGTGTTTTTCCAGGGCGTCTTCAATGGCCAGTTCATGCAGGTTGAACTGGCGTTGCAGGTTGTACAGTTCCTCGGCGCTCGGCTCTTCAAGGCCGATCCAGACAAAGTGACCAGGCTTTGCAGCCCAGGCCGCGCCTTCGTCGAGGGTGATATTGGTGACTCTCTTGCCAGCACTGTAAACCGCAGCAGCAACAACTCTACCCATGATGTTGATTCACTTCTTCTTGGCAGCTTTCTATGGCAAATGACCTTGGCAGGCAGCGTTCAGCTTAGCCTTGTCTGTTACTTGAGAGTCAGTGAAATCTGCTGAGTTCGCAGGCGAAAGTTCGCAGGCAAAAGAAAACCCGCACAAGGCGGGTTTCTTTCAAGCGGCTTGCAGTTGTCGATCCATCGAATCGATGCATTCGCGCATCTGATCGCGACACTGGGCCATTAGCATGGGCATGTCATCCAGGCTCAATCCCGCGGTAGGAATGGCCGGCAGGGAACGGATGAGAATTTTCCCACTGCGCCAGCGGTTCAAGCGCATGTGTTTGACGTAACTGCTGACACACACCGGTACGATGGGCACCCCGGCCGCGATGGCCATCTGGAAGGCGCCTTTCTTGAACGGCAACAGTTCTTCGCCCAGATTGCGCGTGCCCTCCGGGAACACCCAGATCGAAGTGTCTTCGTTTTGCAGGGTGTGGGTGGTGGTCAACATCGACTGGCGCGCCTTCTGCGCATTGCCGCGGTCGATCAACACATTGCCGGCCAGCCAGAACAACTGCCCGAACAATGGCACCCATTTCAGGCTCTTTTTACCGATGCACACCGTGCGGCGGGGCACCACGTTGCCGAATACAAACAGATCGTAGTTGGACTGGTGGTTGGCGATGATCACGCAACTCTCGGGTTTATCCATCAACGGCCCGACGTCGGCCTTCACCCGCAGTCGCAGAATGCACATCGCTGGCCACGCATAGAGGCGCGCGCACAGGCGACTGTTGTCCGGATTGAACGGGCGACACAGGCCAAGCACCACGCCCAGCACACCCGCCACAATAAAGTGCAGGCCCATCAATGACATACGTAAAGCGAACAGCATTTGCAGGCCCCACCGGGACAAAAGGTGGCGCAGTGTACGGATGTGCACTGTTTTCGGCAATTGCCGCTATAGAGGCGGGAGATAGACGATGTTTGAGTACATGTTTCCGACTGATGGGTCAGACGTGTTCTAGAGCGGTTGTAGGGGTTTTCAGCGCGGCGCTTACGAAAAGCCCGACACGACGGTCGGGCTTTTCGTTGCTGCAGGTTGGGGCTTAGCCCATATGCTCCTGATCCAGCATGATTGCGTTGTCCAGGGTGTCCAGCAGTGCCTTGCGTACTTTGAGCTTGGTGTTCTTGTGCGCGGTCATGTTGATCTTCTTCAACTGACGCGCCGCCGCCAGTGCTGCACCTTGCAGCTCCTCGGCCGACACCACCACGTCAAGGAAACCGGCATCCACGGCAGACTGCGGATTGAACATTTCACCGTTGATCACCGAGCGGTGGAACGCCGATTTGCGCAGGCGATCTCGGGCCAGCTCGATACCGGCGTGGTGCATGGTCATGCCGATCTGTACTTCGTTCAGGCCGATGCTGAACGGACCGTCGACACCGATGCGATAGTCGGCGGACAGCAGCAGAAACGCGCCCTTGGCCACGGCATGGCCAGGGCAGGCCACGATCACCGGGAACGGGTGCGACAACAGGCGACGGGCCAGCGTCGAGCCGGCTGTCACCAGCGCCACGGCTTCTTTAGGGCCGGACGTCATGACCTTCAGATCGTACCCGCCCGACAGAATCCCTGGCTGACCGGTAATGATCACCACCGCGCGATCAGTCACTGCCTGATCCAGCGCAGCGTTGAACGCCGCAATCACGTCCGGAGAGATGGCATTGACCTTGCCGTTGCTCAAGGTCAGGGTCGCGATACCGTCTTCGAGGTGGTAGGAAATCAACTCACTCATGACGCTAATCCTTTCAGTAAAGTAGGGCAGACGTTACTCACCGCCACCATCCAGGTAAAGCGCCGTGACTGACTCGCCAGTCACGCTCCAGGCCTTCGGCATGCGCCACCCGGCCCGCCAGCTGTGCATCGCCAGCTATATAGAAGGGGATGCCAGGCCGGAGATTGGCCGGTTTGCCATGACCCAGGACAACCAGAAACAGCTAAGCGAGTTAAGCGCATGAAAATTCTGAAAAAAATGTTTGCCATCAGAAAAGCTTTCGACTACATTAGCGCGCCTCGACAGACAGAACTTGTTTGAAGAGATACGGTGAAGTGTCCGAGTGGCTTAAGGAGCACGCCTGGAAAGTGTGTATACAGGAAACTGTATCGAGAGTTCGAATCTCTCCTTCACCGCCACATTTATACGAAAAAGCCCTGATTATTCAGGGCTTTTTCGTTTCTGCGTTTCGGGAAAAAATTCCAGCCAGCGAGAATGCTTACCCTGGCATCGCCCAGGATTGCAGCGTGTAGCCTCCCTGGCTCAACTCGGCGCGCACTTCTTGCAGCAGGCTTTCCAGCTGCGCCGGGTCCGAATAGGTACTGCTTGGAACTTGTTTGCGACAAATACGCGTGCTGGCCCGGTCCAGGACGGACAGGCTCAGTTCGCCATTGCCGTCTTGCGGAGCCCAGGCGACGCATTGAAATGGTTCGAATGCCTGGCCGGCAATCAAGAGTGCTTCGTTGATGCGAAACGGGGTGCTCATGGAGCCTCTCTCCTTGTACCCAAACAAATGACGTGCCGCCGGTTGGGCTTACCGGCGGCTATCTATTGCGTTTGCGTGACTTGATCTTCGTCTGTGCGATCAAGCTGCGGTGTTGCAGGCAATGTTCCGCTCTGCTCCACAGCAGTCTTTCATTGCTTCACAAAACTGCCTGGAGCCGGCTCCAGAGGCGGGTATTTGTCATTGCCGGTGTGCGCAACCGCAGGTTGGCGCTCGCCGGAGTGTCCCTCCAGCCAGTTGAACCAGTCATTCCACCAGCTACCAGGTTGCTGCTCGGCATTCTTGAACCAGGTCTCCGGGTTTTTGGTGACCCGATTGTTGGTCCAGTAATGACGCTTCTGCTTGGCCGGCGGATTGACGACGCCAGCGATATGCCCGGAAGCGCCCAGTACGAAACGCTTGGGCCCGGAGAGCAGGTGGGTGCTGGCGTAGGCGCTCTTCCACGGCACGATGTGATCGTCATGGGTCGCCAGGATGTAGGCGGGAGCGTCGATTGCACGCAAATCCAGCTTGGTCCCGCAGCACTCCAGCTCGCCTGATTTCAAATCATTCTGCAGGTAGGTGTGGCGCAGGTACCAGCAGTACATCGGCCCTGGAAGGTTGGTGCTGTCGTTGTTCCAGAACAGCAGATCCAGTGGAATCGGCTTCTGCCCCTTGAGGTATTTGTCGACGTTGTAGTTCCACCACAGCTCGTTGGGGCGCAGCAGGGAAAAGGTATTGCCCATGTCCTCGCCACGGAACAGACCGATGGGGCCGTTCACACCACCAATGGTGCGCTCGCGGTAGGCCACCAGTTCTTCATCGACGAAGATGTCGATCGGGCCGGTATCCAGATAATCCAGGAACGTGGCGAACAGGCTCAGGCTGGCGATCTCGCGGTCGCCACGTGCCGCCAGTACGGCCAACGCGGTGCTCAACAAGGTGCCGCCGATGCAGAAGCCCACGCAATTGATTCGCTGCTGGCCACTGATCTCGCGGGTGACTTGCAGGGCGTTGATTACCCCGTGCTCGATCAGGTCATCCCAGGTGGTGCCGGCGTGTTCCTGGTCAAAATTGCGCCAGGAGACCAGGAATACGGGGTGCCCCTTTTCCAGCAGGTGGCGGACCATCGAGTTGTCCGGGCGCAGATCGAGGATGTAGTACTTGTTGATCGACGGCGGTACGACGAGCACCGGCTGCTTGTACTGGGTTTCGCTTTGCGGGTAGTACTGGATGAGTTGGAAGATCTGATTCTCGAAGACGACTTCGCCCGGGGTATTGGCCAGGTCGACGCCAACCTTGAAGGCGCCGCTATCGCACTGGCGCATCTTGCCTTCATTCATGTCGCTGGCCAGATGCTGCATCCCTGTGATCAGGCTGGCGCCTTGGGTCTCGACCGCACGCTGCAATGCATCAGGGTTACTGGCCAGGAAATTGCTCGGTGCGCTGGCGGCAATGGCTTGCTCCACCAGATAGCGCAGGCGTTGGCGTGCTTTCTTTTCGTCGATCAGCAGCTTGTCGAGCAGTTTCAGCAGGAAGCTGGAGTTGAGCAGGTAAAACGCGGCGAGCGAGCCGAACAGTGGTGCGCTCCAGTTGCCGCTGGTGAAACGTCGATCATCGAAACTGAAGGGCTGGCCGGTCAGCAGTTTTTGGCCGAGTTGAGCCCATTCAACCTGGTAGTCCGCTTGAAGGCTGTCCAGGGTTTCGCGAGGCAGGTCGAACCAGGTGTCGTGGTCATGCCCGGAAAACCAGGGATTGCTGTTCACCCACAGGCGCAGTTGTTGCACTGCAAAAGAGGCGATGAACGGAACCTGTCCTGACCAGAAGGTTTTGAATGTATGCGCGTTGTTGTCCATAAATTTCATACCGATGTGCCGGGCAGAAAAAAGCCGCGCTATACCGGATTGCGGCGTAGCGACGGCAAGGGAGGCGGGCAACGTTGTCTGATGCCAGCCTGATGCGCGGAGCCAGGGGACCAGGTCCGCGCATTGGCTATTCGGATGCCGGTGGTTAGCGTTCGATAGCCAGGCCGACGCCTTGTCCGCCACCGATGCACAAGGTGGCCAGTCCTTTCTTGCCATCGCGACGGATCAGTTCGTGCACCAGCGACACCAGGATCCGTGCCCCCGACGCGCCGATCGGATGGCCAAGGGCGATCGCGCCGCCGTTGACGTTGACTTTGCTGGTGTCCCAGCCCATCTCTTTGCCAACCGCCAGCGCCTGGGCGGCGAAGGCTTCGTTGGCTTCGATCAGGTCCAGGTCCTCGACGTTCCAGCCGGCCTTTTGCAGGGTCAGGCGTGTCGCCGGGACCGGGCCGATGCCCATGATCGACGGGTCTACACCGGCGCTGGCATACGCTTTGATCTTGGCCAGTACCGGGAGGCCCAGCTCTTGGGCTTTGGCGGCGCTGGCCAGCAACAGCACGGCCGCACCATCGTTGAGGGTCGAGGCGTTGCCGGCGGTCACGCTGCCGTCTTTCTGGAAGGCCGGCTTGAGTTTTGCCAAGGCTTGCGCGGTGCTGTCGACACGCGGCTGTTCGTCGGTGTCGAAGGCCAGCGGTTCACCCTTGCGCTGAGGGATCAGGATCGGGGTGATTTCGCTCTGGAAACGCCCGCCCTCGATGGCGGCGGCGGCCTTCTGTTGCGAAGCGGCAGCGAAGGCATCCTGTGCTTCACGGGAGATTTCGTACTTCTGCGCCAGGTTCTCGGCGGTGATACCCATGTGGTAGTCGTTGAAGGCGTCCCACAGACCATCCTGGATCATGCTGTCCTGCAATTGCGCATGGCCCATGCGCAGGCCGGTGCGAGCCTTGGGCAGGACATAGGGGGCCAGGCTCATGTTTTCCTGGCCGCCAGCAATGATCAGTTCCGCGTCGCCGCAACGGATGGCCTGGACGGCGAGGTGGACCGCCTTGAGGCCGGAGCCGCAGACCTTGTTCAAGGTCAGGGCTGGGGTGGTGTGGGGCAAGCCTGCCTTGATTGCGGTCTGGCGCGCCGGGTTTTGCCCGGCACCGGCAGTGAGTACCTGGCCGAGGATCACTTCATCAATTTGCGCAGCTTCGACACCCGTCTGCTCCAGCAGGCGGCGAATCACTGCGGCACCCAGTTCGGTCGCGGGAATTGCAGACAAAGCACCCTGGAAACTGCCAATGGCGGTACGAGTAGCGGCAACGATTACGACTTCGTTCATGCATGACCTCATGGAAAAGACAAAATTCGACGAGCAAACCAGGGCATTCATGCCCTGGTCAGGGTTACTGCATGTTCATGCCGCCGTTTACCGAGAAGTCGGCACCGGTGCTGTAGGCAGACTCATCGGACGCCAGCCAGGCCACGATCGAGGCGATCTCTTCCGGCAGGCCAAGGCGACCCACCGGGATGCCCGAGATCATGCCTTCGAGAATGTCCGGCCGAATGGCCGCGGTCATGGAGGTCTGGATGTAGCCTGGGGATACGGTGTTGACGGTCACGCCCTTGCCGGAGACTTCCCGGGCCAGTGCCATGGTGAAACCATGGATGCCAGCCTTGGCGGCGGAGTAGTTGGTCTGGCCGAACTGGCCACGCTGACCGTTGATCGAGGAGATATTGATGACCCGTCCCCAACCCTTGGAGAGCATGCCTTCAATGACCTGCTTGGTGGTGTTGAACAGGCCTGTCAGGTTGGTCCCGATCACGCTGTTCCAGTCTTCTGGAGTGAGCTTGCGAAAGGACGCATCGCGGGTGATGCCGGCGTTGTTGACCAGCACATCGATCTGGCCGAATTGTTCACGAGCCATCTCGAAAGCCTTGCGGGTTGTCTCCCAGTCGGTGACGTCGCCATAGATGAACTCGAACTCATAACCCGCCTCGCGCTGGCTGGCAGCCCAGTCGTTCTTGCGGCTGGAATCAGAACTGCAGCCGACGATTACCTTGAATCCTTCCTTGTACAGACGCTGGCTGATTGCCGTACCAATACCGCCCATACCACCCGTTACCAAAGCAATACGACTACGCGATTCCATACATCTACTCCATTTCTTTTGCGCTGCAGGAGTGGGGATTGTTGGTTATCGACGGGTCGTGCGGGAAGTGTTTGAAGGTGACGTTCTCCTGTCCTTCGGTGCCACGCGGGAAGGGAGGGGGGTGGCAAAAAGCGAGGAGTACCTATACTGGATCAATACTTAGAACTGAATGGATAGTTAATATTTCTGCAACAGAGTTGAAATATGTTCTACACGTGTCAGCATCGGCTCCGGACAGGACGTTCGGTTCCACTGGTCATTGAGGACGCCATGTATAGGATTAGTTCAGGTTATGCCAGCATGCTGGCGAATACGTTTTTGGCCCAGGGCCTCGACCTCGCCGGTTTGTGCGAGGAGGCGGGACTGGATGTCGGGTTCGTGAATAAACCAGGAGCATTCTGCGAGCGAAGCGTTATCTATCGTCTTTGGGAGCTGGCGGCCGAGGCTTCGAATGATCCCAATATCGGTTTGAAAGCCTACGGGGAATTCCACCCCAGCAGTTTCCAGATCGTGGGTTACACGATGATGTCCAGTTCGAACCTGAAAAGGGCGCTTGAGCGCCTGGTTCGGTTCAGCCCGTTGATCGGTACCGGGTTCAGCCTTTTTCTGGTCCAGGAGGAGCAGCATTATCGATTGGCCAGTCTCGATCATCAGCAACATGGCTCGGTCAAACCCCGGCAATACACAGATGCAGCCCTGGCGTCGCTGCTGGGTTTCTGCCGTTGGCTGGCAGGTGGCAAGTCGCCGCAACCCTTGAGTGTGGAGTTCACTTATCCCGAGCCTGAAGACACGTCGCAGCATCAGCGGCTTTTTGGCTGTCCGCTGAGTTTCGGCGCGGCCTATGACAGCATCCTGTTCGATGGCCAGGAGCTCCTGACGCCATTGAGCATGGCCAACGAGGCGCTGGCCACGCTGCATGACAGTTTTGCCGTGGCTCAATTGGACCTGTTGTCCGGTTACTCGATCGTTGGCAGGATTCGCGGCCTGGTGACCGAACGCTTGAGTCAGGGGCAAGGCCAAGGGCAATGTGACATGGAGTCGATTGCGGCAGCTCTGAACATCAGCAAGCGCACGTTGCAACGAGGCCTTGAGAAGGACGGCACGCAATTCAAGGATGTGCTCAACGATGTGCGGCGGCAGATGGCCGAATTCTATTTGCGCCACTCTCATTACAACCTCAAGCATGTGACCCACCTGCTCGGATTTCATGATCACAGCAGCTTCCATAAGGCATGCACCCGCTGGTTTGGCATGACCCCCGGACAATATCGTGCCCATGAGACATTGCCTGTGCTCAAGGACCCCTTGCCGGTGCGACCCCTGAGCGCTATTGGTCGGTGCGGGGATCACAAGATCCCAGGCTTCGCCAGCGACTACGTCGAACGGATGCACCGCTAATTTCCTGTGAAGGTTCATTGAGAGATGGGGCTCCACGAGGGCCTCCTGCAGGATGACAACCGATTCACCGGGCGTTCGGCTCAGGTGCCTGGACATTTCGCGCAGGCTGGGTGCTGGTGAAGGCGCCCAGTGCGCCGTAAATACTGTAAAAACAGATCTCCTGAGTGGCGTCACGCACATCGCGGTACGCATTCAGGGTGTCTTGCATCTGGTCGGAGAACAGCTCCTGCCATGCCAGCAACGGGTTGTCCTGGTGTACGGGACGACGATGACGGTTGACCGTGGAAATTGTCCCGGGTAACCACCACAGCGCCGGATTCAGGCTGCTCCAAAACAATTGCTGCTGATGGAAGGGGTGTGTCCTGCGCATCCATTCGGCCATGGGCTCGTTGACGATCTGACGCAGCCACGGGCGTATCGATCCGTCGTAAAACGCGCTGTTGATTTCAGAGGCGCGCACTACGGTAGAGAATTCGCGATCGTCATCACGGGCCGGCTCGACGTCATCGTGGATATCGGCAATTCGCCTTGATTCGAAACGCACTTGGTAATGCACGTCATCGCTGCCTGAAGGGGCCGGCAGATCGTCGATCAGCATTTCATGCAGCCCCGGCGGCAGCGCATAGATGGCTTCGACCGCGCCGAGCAGCCCGCGGTGTTCGCGTCGCGCGACCTGGCCGGAAACAAAGATCCCCAAATGGCCGATGCTGGCATGCCGCAGGTAGACGATGGTGCGGCCTGCCTCCTGCAAGGCGAGATCGCTGGAATAGACATCGGCGATCCAGTTCAATGCCTGCTGGGGAGGGGTGATGTTGTCGCCATAGGAGCAGAACACCACCACCGGCACTTCGATCCGTTTCAGGTCGATACCGTTGCTCTTGCGGTCGGGACCGCCCGACAGTTGGTTGCCGATGAACAGATCATCGACAATCATCTCGATCTCTTCACCATTGAGCAGGGTCGGGCTGCCCCACCAGCGTTCGAAGTCGAGGAAGCGCCCGGCCTCATTGTCGACCTGGCTGAACAGCTGGTAGTACTTGCCCCAATAGGTGTTGGCCGGGTCGAGGTTTTCGAAGTTGCTGACCAGCCAGGTACCGTCAAATCGGCCATTGCCCAAGTCGCTGCCAAGGCGAGCCATCCAGCCGCCACCCAGCAGGCCGCCGGTATAGCGCATTGGATTGCGTCCATTGACGCCTGCCCAGTAGGACAAGGGGGCGCCGTTGATAATGATCAGTCCCGGCAGTTCCGGTCGTGTGGCCGCCAGTCCCATCAAGGCCCAGCCCGCCTGACAGTTACCGATGATGATCGGCTTGCTGTTGGCCGGGTGCAGGGCGCTCACGGCTTCGATGAACCGGGCCTGGGCCTGGACGATATCGTCCAGGGTTTGCCCAGGCTGTGGCGAGTGACTGAAAGAGATGAAGTAGGTGGGGTGCCCGGCCCTGAGGCTCTCACCTATGATCGAATCCTGCTTGAAGCCGCCGATTCCCGAACCATGTCCGCCGCGCGGGTCAATGATGATCACCGCCTGGCTGTTGCCGTCGATTTTTTGCTCGGGGCCGGGGAGGATCCGCAGCAGCGAAAAGTTGACCGGGCGTGGAAGATCAGGGCCTGCGATCAGGGTTTCATGATCGAACTTGAGCAGCAGCGGATACCCGGCGCTTTCATGGGCCAGCCTGTTGTCCCCGCGTTGGCGCAGGGTGTCCCAGAACAGCAGGCAGCGTTGGCCGAAGTCGATGACATATTCCTGCCATTGAGCAGGTGTAGGTTGTCTGAGTTGACCTCGTTTGAGGGGGGCGAGGGTTTTTTTCTGGCGCTGGCGCACAGCCTCAAGGACGTTCAGCGCATTGAGGCGCTGCAGGTGACTCAGGTGTTCCCACAGGCCGCGTTGTGAGGAGGGCTGTTCATGTTGCGATGCACTAATGTCTTTCTGGTCCATGGGGATCTCCTGACGATCTGCATGTCAGGAGTCTATAGCGAATATCCACAGGAAGGAAAAGTCTTTTGTGCGGCGCACAAAAAATCGTTGCCAAAAGAAATTGTGCACTGCAATATAAAGCCTAACGCGATGACCGGCAGGATCGCTATCGCGTCCTCAGGCCCGAGTCGGCCTTCTAACCAGGAGATTCAAGCATGTCTTTTTTCAACGCGGAAAAATTTCAAGACGCTCAGAAAGCCAACCTCGACCTCCTGCAGCAAATCAGCGGCAAAATCTTCTCCAGTGTTGAGCAGCTGAGCCAGTTGCAGTTCAAGACCCTGCAGGCCACCACCGAAGAGCAGTTCGACGGCTTTCGCAAGCTGCTTTCGGTACGTGATCCACAAGGTTTCGCTGAGCTCCAGGCTTCTTTGACCCAGCCTAATGTGCAAGCCGAACGCCTGGCTGATTACAATCGCCAAGTGCAAGCGTTGATTGTCGACACTCACTCGGAAATCGCCAAGCTGGCCTCGCGTCAGGTCGAGGCGGGCACCCAGCAGGTGCGTGAGTTCGTTGAAGTGATCAGCAAGAATGCACCGGCTGGCTCCGAGCCAGTCGTGGCCGGGTTCAAATCGTCGCTGGCCAATGCCGGTGCCGTTTTTGAAAGTGCACAGAAAGCTGTAAAACAGGCTACTGACGCTGCCCAGAGCAATTTTGACGCAGCGACCGCTGCAGCTGGCAAAACCGCTGCTGGTGGCAAGGCTGATAGCAAGTAAGTCTGAGCAGGCTGGTTACAGGATGGCGATGGGTTTACTCCCCATCGCCATTTTTTTTCGGCCCGCCATCGGCGCCTGGCTTGCCGGGTGGCACCGCGCCGAACATTCCGAAGAGGTTCTGGGTATTCATGTAGAGCGCTTTTGACTGGTCGACATACTGGCGCATCAGGTCCTGCATGACCGGTGCCTGCTGGTGCATGAACGCGCTCCAGGTTTCGGAGGACTGGGCGCCGGTCTGGGACTGGATGTCGATGACCGTCTGGATGCTTTTATCCAGATAGCTGCCGAGGACGCTCTGGTAGGGGCCGTAGAACTGGATGATCCCCATCAGCATCTCGCTGGAGAATATCGGCTGACCGCCGCTTTCGGCTTCCAGAATGACCTGCAGCAAGATACTCCGGGTCAGGTTCTCGCCAGTCTTGGCGTCGACCACCTCGAACGGAATTCTATCGACGACCAATTGGCGAATATCCGCAAGGGTCAAATGACTGCTGGTGTGCGTGTCATACAGACGGCGATTCGGGTATTTCTTGATCAGACGGGGGGTGTTCCGACTGTTTTCTGTCATGCGGGGCTACTCACAGCGAGCCTGGTTAGTTGGCATCTTATCCTACTCTGGGCACGGCCACTCCAATGACACTGCGGTGTTGGTGAAACTGCTCTGACAGACTTCGCCCATTCGTCGGGCATTCGGTTGTCTGAACCACAGGTCCGTTAATGACCGGCTAGTCTCAAAATCCTTGGTGATCGATATTTTTCGGGCAAAGGGCTTGCCGGTGTCGATCCCGTATTTTTGAGAGGGGTGAAGCGATGACTGAACCGTATATCGAAGACGACGGCGCAGAATATCCGATCAACAACTACGTTCAATGCGGCCAGACGGAGTATGTGGCCAGCTTTGGCGAAGATCAGGCCAAGGTCCTCAAGATCAAGACCAAGGCTTGTCGAACGCTGAAGGGAAAATTCCTGCCCAAGCTTACAGAACCGGCCAGCAAGTAAATGACCCGCGAGCAAACCCCGTCATCGAACGGGGTTTTTTGTGCGTGCAGGGACAAGTGTGAACGAATGTTTAATCTGGAAAGTTTTCACAAACTTTTCACAAGGCCGTACGTAGGCTCAACTCATCCGTTAGAAGCAACACCCTGCCCGTTCCCCAGCGGGCTTTTTTTTGCCTGCGATAAAACCTTTTCCAAAAATGCTGTCCAATCGTCGCCAACAACGAGGTTGAGCGCGCGCATGTCTGGACTTTGTTCCCTCTAAAGCATTCAATCTCGACCCTTTTGAAGTTCACCCCCTATTTTTGAGGTTTCTGTCATGCGTTTCACACTGCCTGCTCTGGTTCTGGGTCTTCTGGTTGCTCAAGGTGCAATCGCCGGCGACGGTACTGCCGCCCTTGGTGGCGGCCTGGGTGGTGCGCTGGGTAACGTCGTTGGCCGGAGCATGGGTGGCAGCACCGGTGCCGCAATTGGTGCGGGTGTCGCGGGCGCGGCGGGCAGCGCGGTTGCCGCCAAGAAAGGCCACCGTACCAGCGCGGCCATCGGTGGCGGCGTGGGTGCTGCCGGTGGTTCGGTGATCGGCAACAGCCTGGGCGGCAAGACCGGTTCGACCATCGGCGCAGGCCTGGGCGGCGCCTTGGGCGGCGGCGTAGGCAGCAACCTGGCCAACGGTCACAAGCGTCACTGATCCCCAGGGGTCGACAACAAAAGCCCGGCTATATGCCGGGCTTTTGCGTTATTGAACGTTTTTGCCATTGGCGCCTCAAATGCTCCATACCCCCCGATAGAAGACGAGGCGTGCCATGACCCCGAAAACCAAAGGCAAGGAAGTGCGATACCCAGGTGCTCGACGCTTGACGTTGCCGGCGTTTGTTTTTGGATTGTTGTTTACACCGTTCGTGCTGGCTGCAGGAGACGGTACCGCGGCCGTTGGCGGTGGTATTGGTGGTGCGTTGGGCAACGTGGTAGGCGGACAAATGGGCGGCAGCACGGGCGCCGCGATCGGTGCCGGTGTCGGTGGCGCCGCCGGTAGCGCGATCGGCGCACCCAAGGGCAGCCGCACCGAAGCAGCGGTGGGCGGCGGATTGGGTTCAGCAGGTGGTTCGGTGATCGGTAACAGCCTGGGTGGCAGAACCGGTTCGACCATTGGCGCAGGCCTGGGTGGCGCAGCCGGTGGTGCGGTCGGCAACAATCTGGGCAGCGACGATGGGGGATCCCATTCCGGTGGCGGTCACAAGCATAAGCACAAACACAAGAACAAACATCACTGACGGATTCGCTCGGCAACATGGCCGATGGTCTCCCTGATCGAACCTGACGATCGACTCTCCCTCCAACGGTCAGGACCTGCCTTTACAGGTCCGTTGAGAGGTGCCCCATGAACACTGATCCGAAAGTCGCCGATGATATCGACGACACCCCTGAATACCCCCTGCCTTCGCCGACCGACTCCCTGAGTCGCGATCAGCGGCCGCCCGATGACGAGCCCGATGACGAGCCCGGTGTCGAGCAGGTGCCCAACGATGACCTCAAGCGCACGGATGTCGAAGCAGATCCGGACGATACGGACATTGCCGGGGAAGATGGGTCAGGCGAACCAAGCTGATACCCGTAGGGTGCTTTTTGCGTCACGCTCCCGTTGCTCTCGGCCACGGCGGCTCGTTATGCTGCTGAAACCTTTAATCTGTCACGGACCGGCCATCGCTGAGCCGCCTGGGATGCCATGAAAACGGATCAGATGCGATGAATTCACCGCTCAAGGAGTTCGGCCCCATCAAGGCCGTGATTTTCGATATGGACGGCTTGCTGCTGGACACCGAGGGGATTTACACCGAAGTCACGGCGACGATTGCCGCGCGCTATGGCCGTACGTTCGACTGGAGCGTCAAACAGAACATCATCGGCCGTGGTGCAGGTGACCTGGCGCGTTATGTGGTGCAGGCGCTGGACTTGCCGATCAGCGCCGAAGAGTTCCTGGTGATTCGCGAGCCGCTGATGCGCGAGCGTTTTCCTGAGGCGCAGGCAATGCCGGGTGCGGAACAGCTGGTCCGGCACTTGAAGGCACACAACATTCCCATTGCGGTGGGGACCAGTTCCTCGAGCCAGTCATTCGGCCAGAAAACCACCTTGCATCGCGACTGGTTCGCCTTGTTCGATTTCATCGTCACGGCCGATGACCCGGAGGTCGGCGCGGCCAAGCCGGCGCCGGATATCTTCCTGACGGCGGCGCGACGCCTGGGTGTCGAGCCGCAGGATTGCCTGGTGTTCGAGGATTCGCCGTTCGGTGTCACGGCGGCCAAGGCGGCGGGGATGACGGCGATTGCGATTCCGGATGCGGCGATGGCGGACGAAAAGTACGCACACGCCGATGGCATTCTTCGTACGCTGAAGGCGTTCGTACCGAGTGCCTGTGGCTTGCCGGCGCTCGATTGGGCCTGACGATCAAAACTGCGGGAGCGAGCTTGCTCGCCCCCACGGTGAGTCACCTGCATCAGGCGCCGAAACCACCGTCGATGGTCAGGCTCGCGCCGGTGATGTAGCCGGCTTCGGGGCCGACCAGGTACGCGACGAAACTGGCGATCTCTTCGGCTTTGCCGTAACGCCCCACTGCCATCAACGGAATCAGGCTGTCGGCGAAGTCGCCGTGGGCCGGGTTCATGTCGGTATCGACCGGGCCCGGCTGCACATTGTTGATGGTGATGCCTTTGGGGCCGAGGTCGCGGGCCAGACCCTTGGTCAGGCCAACCAGCGCCGCTTTGCTCATGGCGTACGGGCCACCACCGGCAAAGGGCATGCGGTCGGCATTGGTGCTGCCGATATTGATGATTCGACCCCCTTCGGTCATGTGCCTGGCGGCAGCCTGGGTGGCGATGAACACGCTGCGTACGTTGATCGCCAGGGTCTGGTCGAAGTCTTCGAGTTTGAAATCTTCCAACGGTGCAACGGCCAGCACGCCTGCGTTATTGACCAGGATATCCAGCTGGCCTAACGCTTCTACGGTGGTCGTTACGGCGGCGCGAATGGCCTCGGCGTCAGCGCTGTCAGCCTTGATGGCCAGGGCTTTGCCGCCGCCCTGGGTGATGCTGTTTTGCAATTCTTCGGCCTTGGCCGTGGAGCTGACGTAGGTAAAGGCGACTGTCGCGCCTTCAGCGGCCAGGCGTTTGACGATGGCAGCGCCGATGCCGCGGGAACCGCCCTGGATCAAAGCCACTTTGCCGCTGAGGTTCTGAGTAGTCATATCGATCTCCAAAGTCCCGAGGCGAGATGTCCCGGTTGATGGAGCCTAGTATCGATTCAGGATTACACGCTGTGTAGACGGCAATTGCGATAGTCTGTGTAAACCAACGGTTTATAATGGCGCCTATGGAAACCTTCAGTAGTATCGAATGCTTTGTACGCAGTGCCGAGGTCGGCAGCTTTGCCGAGGCCGCGCGACGCTTGAGCCTGACGCCGGCGGCCGTGGGCAAGAGCGTAGCCAAGCTGGAAGCTCGGCTGGGGGTACGGTTGTTTCAGCGCAGCACCCGCAGCCTGACGCTGACCGAAGCCGGGCAGCTGTTTTTAAGCGAAGTCAGTGCCAGCCTGCACACGATCCAGAATGCCGTGGCCAATCTCGCCAGCGCCGAGGGGCGTCCAGCGGGCACATTGAAGGTGAGCATGGGTACCGTGTTCGGGCGTTTGTACATCGTGCCGCTGCTGGGGGAGTTTTTGCGGCGCTTTCCGGCGATCAACCCGGACTGGCATTTCGATAACCGCCAGGTCGACCTGATCGCCCAGGGTTTCGACGCCGCGATTGGTGGCGGCTTCGAGCTGCCCCAAGGGGTGGTGGCGCGCAAGCTGACCCCGGCCCATCGCGTGTTGGTGGCCTCGGCCGGTTACCTGGCGGCGCACGAAGCGATCCTTGAACCCGATGATCTCAAGCGTCACGACGGCATCCTCATTCGCTCGCCCCAGACCGGCCGCGTGCGTTCCTGGCAATTGACCAGCCGCACCCGGCAACACAGCCCGCTGACGCTCAAGGCGCGGATGACCATGAGCGATTCGGAGGCGGCCTGTGCCACGGCAGTACAGGGTTTAGGCATTGCGCTGGTGAGCATGCCGTTTGCCGTGGGTTATCTGGAGGCAGGGACGTTGGAGCGGGTGCTGCCGGACTGGTATGTCGACGATGGCAATATTTCCATCTATTACGCCGAGCACAAGCTGCTGCCGGGCAAGACCCGGGCGTTTGTGGATTTCATTATCGAGCAGTTTGCCGGGCAGGGGTTGGGGCAGAGGTTCAGTGCCGTTTGAGTCAGGCTTGAAACCGAGGTGTTGCCATCGCGAGCAGGCTCACTCCTACAAGGGATTTGTGAACGACACAGATCCCCTGTAGGAGTGAGCCTGCTCGCGATGAACGATAACTCGGTCTACCTGCCAAACCGCCCCGGCCAGCCAATAATGTGCTTCGGCCGCGGTGTCGCATAAGTCCGCACCTTGGACGTCGACAACCCCAACCGCACCAACGATTCGGCGATAGTCACCGCCGCCGTCACACCATCGATTACAGGTACGCCGGTGCGCAGGCGAATCTGCTCATCCAGCCCCGCCATGCCGCCGCAACCCAGGCAAATCACCTCGGCCTTGTCCTGGGTCACCGCCAGTTCAGCCTGATGCACGATGGCCTCGAGCGCGCGTTGCGGCTCGTGTTCCAGTTCCAGCACCGCCAAGCCGCTGGCTCGTACCGAGGCACAACGGTCCCAGAGCCCGGACAGTTTCAGGCGATCTTCGATCAGCGGAACGGTACGGTCCAGGGTGGTGACGACCGAGTAGGCATGGCCGAGAAACATCGCGGTGCTCGCTGCCGCGTCGGTGATGTCGACCACCGGTACGTTGAGCAATTCCTGCAGGCCTTCACGGCCGTGTTCGCCGTAGCCGGCCTGGATCACCGCATCGAAGGGCTGGTCGTAGGCCATGACCCGATCCATCACCGCAATGGCGGCCAGGTAGCTTTCGAAGTTGCCTTCGACCGAGTCGGCGCCGAAGTAGGGCGTCAGGCCAACGATTTCCGTGCCGGGCGCGGCCACGGCCTGGGCCGAGCGGGCGATGGCCTGGGTGATGGATTCGGTGGTGTTGACGTTGACCACGAGAATACGCATGGGAATTCCTTATAGCGGGTGGTTCAGCGGCCCGACACTGCCGGGCCGCGATGGAGTCAATGGCTGACGTTGTCCACGGCGATGGCTTCACCGCTGACGTCGGCGTAGTGAGGTTGGCGCTTGGCGATGATCAGGTAGAGCATTCCGGCAATCCCGGCACCGATCAGCCAGGAGAACGGCGACACCAGGTGGAAACCCGGTACCAGCGCCAGGACGATGGCGATCAGTGCCGCAGGAATGAAGACCGCCACGGCGCGCAGGTTGACCCCGCGGCTGTAGTAGTAGGCGCCGTTCGGGTCTTCGCTGTACAACTGCGGCACGTTGACCTGGCCTTTTCGTACGAGCCAGTAGTCGACCATGATCACGCCATACAGCGGGCCGAGCAGGGCGCCAAGGCCGGAGAGGAAGTAGACGATCACCAGCGGGCTGTTGTATAGGTTCCACGGCAGGATCAGCACGGCGATGGTCGCGCTGATCAGCCCGGCACGACGGAACGTCAGGTATTTGGGCGCCAGGTTGCTGAGGACAAAGGCCGGGGCGACGAAGTTGGCCATGATGTTGACCGCCACGGTGACGATCAGGAACGCCAGGCAACCCAGGACCAGAAAGAAGGTATTGGGGATCGAGGCGATGATCTCGGTAGGGCTTTCAATGATGTGGCCATTGATCTGGAATTGCGCGCCACACAGCAGAACGGTAATGGCAGCGAATACCAGGATGTTCACCGGCAGGCCCCAGAAGTTTCCGACCTTGATGGTCTTGCGGCACGGCGACGAGCGGGCGAAGTCGCAGAAATTGAGGATCAGCGTGCCGTAGATCGCCAGCCACAACGCACCGCCGGCAAAAATGTTGCGCCACATCTCGCCACCGCTCAGCGGCTCGCGGATCGACCAGGCGATGGTTGCATTGGCCTGGAAGTACATCCACGCGGCGAGGGCAGCGACGGTCAGCAGGATCACCGGTCCGGCAAAGGCTTCGTAGCGCCGTACCATTTCCATGCCGTAGGCAAGGATCGCCAGCTGCACCAGCCAAATCGCCACGAAACACACCCAGCCCAGGCTCGACAGGCCGAGGATCGAATCCTGGTCGTACTCGGCGAATCCGGGGTGGATGGCGGTCAGCAAGACGCGGAACACGACCGAGGCCAGGTACGTCTGGATGCCGAACCAGGCGATGGCGATCACGGCGCGGATCAAGGCAGGAATCTGCGCGCCGTGGATGCCGAAACTGATCCGGCTGATGACCGGAAACGGCACACCGGTCTTCTGGCCCATGTAGCCCGACAGGTTCATGAAGCAGTACACCAGCGCCGCGCCGATGCCCAGGGACAGGAGAATCTGCCAGCCGCCCAGGCCCAGGGCGTAAAGGCCGATGGCAAACGAGTAGTTGGCGATGTTGTGCACATCGTTGGTCCACAACGCGAAGATGCTGTAGCGACCCCAGCGCCTGCCTTCGGCCTTGGTCGGCGCCAGGTCTTTGTTGTGGAGGCGGGGACTGAGCACGACAGGGGGTTGCAGCGTTTGATCAAACGCAGTCTGGGGGGAGGAGGGTAGATCCAGCGCGATATTGTTATTGGAAAGACTTGTACGCATTCCGGCAGGCTCCTGATGCTCGACGCCGCGATGACTGTGCATGAGCGCAATAGCTCGACAAATCTTCGTCGCGGGGTAGCGAATATCATTGGTTACGGGGCATCTGCAGCCTGTACGGGATAGGGCGCTTCAGGCTTGCGGATCTGAGTGTGTATGTTTTGGATTGATTGTATACAAAACATGTATGCACTTAAGCGAGATGCGTGCCAGTCCTGAATATATGGAATGTGCGGCTGATTTCGTTTTGTTATCAATGGGCGGCAAACCGCTGAAAAACGGGCGATATAAGCTGACCGATCGAGCAGTTATTTATTTTTACGGGTGGTTTTTCAAAGGGGTGTGGCGGGGCGTTTCAAGCGGGGGAATGTAACTTTTTGGGGCGGAGAAACAAAAAGTGCACACACAAATGGCACCGATGGTGACAGTTGTGTGTACATATTTTCTGTAGGGGCGCTGTTATGACTTGCTGATGATATTGCCGGCGTGCAGCCCGCATTCCTTCTGCGTGGCTTCTTCCCACCACCAGCGGCCTTCGCGCTCGTGCTGGTTCGGCAATACCGGGCGGGTGCACGGCTCACAGCCGATACTGATGAAGCCGCGTTCGTGCAGGCTGTTGTACGGCAGCTCCAGCATGCGGATGTAACCCCAGATCTCTTCGCTGGTCATCTGTGCCAGCGGGTTGAACTTGTACAGGGTGCGTTCCGGGGTGGAGAACGCGGTGTCGATTTCCATCACCGCCACGGCGCTGCGCGTGCCCGGGCTCTGGTCACGGCGCTGGCCGGTGGCCCAGGCCTTCACGCCAGACAGCTTGCGACGCAGCGGTTCGATCTTGCGGATGCCGCAGCATTCGCCATGACCGTCCTTGTAGAAACTGAACAGGCCTTTTTCTTTCACGAACGGTTCGAGTTTGGTGTGGTCCGGCGACACCAGTTCGATATCGATCTTGTAGTGCTCGCGCACCTGATCGATGAAGCGGTAGGTCTCGGGGTGCAAGCGGCCGGTGTCGAGGCTGAACACCTTGACGTTCTTGTTCAGCTTCCAGGCCATGTCCACCAGCACCACGTCTTCGGCACCGCTGAAAGATATCCACAGATCATCGCCGAACTCGGCAAAAGCGAGTTTCAGGATGTCCTGGGCGGATTTGTTGGCATAGGTCGTGGCGAGTTCCACGACGTCGAACGTTGGGCTCATCAGGGCGGCTTCCTACAGGTCGGTGGCGCTGGGCGCTCTATATGGGGCCGATGTTAACAAAAAGCAGCACTGGCCGGGGCGTCCTGTGCGTTGCGTGGTGGGGGAGTTGTCGCTAGAGTTCGGGCTCGCTCGACTCAATAAACAATACCAATGGGAGTGTCTTGTGGAAATTGCCTGTCTGGATCTTGAAGGTGTGCTGGTCCCGGAAATCTGGATCGCGTTCGCCGAAAAAACCGGGATCGAATCCCTCAGGGCCACCACCCGGGACATTCCCGACTATGACGTGCTGATGAAGCAGCGCTTGCGGATTCTCGACGAGCACGGCCTGAAGCTCGCCGACATCCAGGAAGTGATCGCCACGCTCAAGCCGCTGGACGGTGCCGTCGAGTTCGTCGATTGGCTGCGCGAGCGCTTCCAGGTGGTGATTCTGTCGGACACCTTCTACGAGTTTTCCCAGCCGCTGATGCGTCAATTGGGCTTCCCGACCTTGCTCTGCCATCGTCTGGTTACTGACGATACCGGTCGGGTGACCGGCTATCAGTTGCGTCAGAAAGATCCGAAGCGTCAGTCGGTGCTGGCCTTCAAGAGTCTGTACTACCGGGTGATCGCCGCAGGGGATTCCTACAACGACACCACCATGCTGGGCGAGGCGGATGCGGGGATTCTGTTCCATGCGCCGGACAACGTGATCGCCGAGTTCCCGCAGTTCCCGGCGGTGCATACGTTTGAAGAGTTGAAGCAGGAATTCATCAAGGCTTCGAATCGGGCGTTGAGTTTGTAGTCGTTTTCGAGGACGCCTTCGCGGGCAAGCCTCGCTCCTACAGGAACGGTGATCACCTGTAGGAGCGAGGCTTGCCCGCGAAGCTTTTAGAGGTTTTGCAGGGTATCGAGCAGCACCTTCACCTTGGTGATCGACTCCTGATACTCGGCCTGCCACTCCGAATCGGCGACGATCCCGCCACCGCCCCAGCAACACACCTGCCCATCCTTGACCAGCAGGCTGCGGATGGCGATGGAGCTGTCCATCTCGCCGCGCACGTCCAGGTACAACAGTGAACCGCAATACAGGCCGCGTCGCGTGGGCTCCAGCTCGTCGATGATCTGCATCGAGCGAATTTTCGGCGCGCCGGTAATCGAGCCACCCGGGAAGCTGCCGGCGATCAGGTCCAGCGCATCCCGATCATCCGCCAGTTCGCCGGTCACGCTGCTCACCAGGTGATGCACATTCGGGTAGCTTTCCAGGCTGAACAACTCAGGCACACGAACCGAACCGGTGCGGCAGGTGCGACCGAGGTCGTTGCGCAGCAGGTCGACGATCATCAGGTTTTCTGCGCGGTCCTTGGGGCTGGCCAGCAGTTCGGCGGCGTTTGCCGCGTCCTCGGCAGCGGTAAGGCCGCGTGGGCGCGTGCCTTTGATCGGGCGGGTTTCCACATGACGCTCGCTGACTTTGACGAAGCGTTCCGGTGACAGGCTCAGCACCGCGCCACCGTCGGGCAGGCTCTGGAAACCGGAAAACGGTGTTGGGCACGCCAATCGCAACGCGCAGTACGCCGTCCATGGATCACCCTGGCAGGGCGCGCGGAAGCGTTGGGCGAAGTTGACCTGGTAGCAGTCACCAGCCTGGATGTATTGCTGAATGCGCTCGATCGCCTCGCGATACTGGTCAGCGTTCAGGTCGGCATTCATCGGCGCTTGCAGCTTGAACGGCTCGAGCGCTTCAGCGGCGGGCTGGCTGAACAGCTGGATCAGGCGCTGGCGCTCGCTGTCGGCCAGCGTCGGGTGAAACACCAATTGGCTGGTGGCCTGGTGGTGATCGCTGATCAGCGCCCAGTCGTACAGGCCGAAACGCGCGTCCGGCAACTGCAGGTCATCCCGGGCCTGGCTCGGCAGGTTTTCCAGGTGGCGTCCGAAGTCGTAGCTCAGGTAACCAATCAAGCCGCCGGCGAACGGCAACTCATAAGGTGCGGGCAGCGATGCTTCGCCCAGTCGCGTCAGATTATCCCGAAGGCGTTGCAGGAAATCGCTGCCACGTTCGTCAGGCGCTACCGCCAGTTGTTCCAGCGGCCAGGCGCTGAGCAGGTCAAAGCGCCCGCGTTCGGCACTGGGGCGGCCGCTGTCGAGCAGCACGGCACCAGGGGCATGACGAATGGCCGCGAAGTAGTCGGCAGGGTTGGCGCGATAGGGCAGCGGATGTACGGAACAGGTCAGCATGGGCGGGTTGGATCAGCCATCGAGGCGGGGTGGCGATTGTAGTCCCCTCGGGGAATTGCTCCTAGAGGGGATATTGAGGAATGGTAGATTGGGGCAGGGCTGAGTGCGGTAGTGATTGTTAGTCAGTCTTCGCGGGCAAGCCTCGCTCCTACGGAGTTCGGTGATGACCTGTAGGAGCGAGGCTTGCCCGCGAAAGGCGCGACGCGGTCTTGGATCAGCCTTCAACCGGCGGAATATGCCCGAACATCTCCTGCACAAACGCCATGCGTTCTTCGACGGTTTCAGTCACGCCACGTGCCTTCAAGTCTTCCAGCCGCGCCTCGACCGCATGGGTGCGCAACGTCAGGCCGCAATCATTGGCGATCTGGATATTCAGGCCAGGTCGGGCGTTGAGCTCGAGGATCAAGGGGCCTTTCTCCTGGTCCAGCACCATGTCGACACCGATGTAGCCCAGGCCGCACAGCTCGTAGCAACCCGCCGCGAGCTTCATGAAGCCGTCCCAGTAGGGCAGCTGCACGCCATCCACCGCGTTGGTGGTGTCCGGGTGCTTGGCGATGATGTTGTTCAGCCAGGTGCCGCGCAGGGTCAGGCCGGTGGCCAGGTCGACGCCGACGCCGATGGCGCCCTGGTGCAGGTTGGCCTTGCCGCCGGACTGGCGGGTGGGCAAGCGCAGCATGGCCATGACCGGATAGCCCATCAACACGATGATGCGGATGTCCGGCACACCTTCGTAGCTGATGCTCTTGAAGATCTGGTCCGGGATCACCCGGTATTCGATCAGCGCACGGTCGCGATGCCCGCCCAGGGAATACAGGCCGGTCAGGATGCTGGAGATATGGTGTTCGAGCTCTTCGTGGTCGACGATCTTGCCGGACACCGTGCGATAACGTCCCTCGAAGCGGTCGGCGATGACGATGATGCCGTCGCCGCCAGCGCCCTGGGCAGGCTTGATCACGAAGTCGATGCGCCCGTCGATGATCTCGCCGAGCTTGTCGATTTCCTTTTCGGTGGAGATCACCCCATATAGCTGCGGCACATGGATGCCGGCGCTGATCGCGCGTTCCTTGGTGATGATCTTGTCGTCGACGATCGGGTACAGGCTGCGCTTGTTGTACTTGAGCACGTAGTCCGCGTTACGCCGGTTGATGCCCATGATGCCCCGGGCCTCCAGGGCTTTCCAGGTCTTCCAGAAGCCGAACATCAGGCGTCAGCCTTCTTCAGGAAGGCCTTGAAGCGCACCAGCTCGGTCAGGCGGTAGCCGCGATAGCGACCCATGGCCAGCATGAAGCCCACCATGATCAGCAGGATCGCCGGGAAGGTGAACACGAAGTACACCAGCTCCGGAATGGTCATGATCAGGTGCGCCAGCGTCGCGGCGAACAGGGTGCCGATCGCCACTTTCATGGCATGGCCGCCGCCACGTTCTTCCCAGGTGATCGACAGGCGTTCGATGGTCATGGTCAGGATCACCATCGGGAACAACGCCACCGACAGTCCGCGCTCCAGGCCGAGTTTATGGCTGAACAGGCTGATGGCCGCGATCAACACCACCACGAACGTCAGCACCACCGACAGCCTCGGCAGCATCTGCAGTTTCAGGTGCTCAAGGTAGGAGCGCAGCGACAGCCCCAGCGCCGTGATGATGGTAAACAGCACGATACCGAAGCCCAGCTGGGTCTCGCGAAAGGCCAGGGCGATCAGTACCGGCGTAAAGGTGCCGAGGGTCTGCAGGCCGATCAGGTTGCGCAGGACCAGGATCACCAGCACGCCGATCGGGATCATCACCATGATCATGAAGGTCTGCTGGGTTTGCAGCGGCAGGCCGTACAGCGAGTATTCGAGGAAGTTGGCGTCGGTGTTTTCGTCGGTCAGCTTGGCCAGGCGAATGGCGTTCATTTCGCTGTTGTTCATGCTGAAGGTCACAGTGGCCTTCTTGCCGCCATCGACGGTGATCAGGTTTTCATCGCCGGTCCACCACAGCAAGCGGTCGGTCGGCAGGCCCTGTTCGCCGGTTTCCGGGTTGAAGTACAGCCAGTCGGTGCCGTTGAAGCTGCGCAGCCAGAGTTCCGGGGTTTGCGGCTGGTCGGCCACCAGGCGAATGGTATGGACCTTTTCCACCGGCACGTGGGCGATGGACAGCAGCAGTTCGACGATCTTGGCCTTGTGCGCCGGTGTCGGGTCGCCGGCCAGGAGCATCTTGGCGTTGTCGTCGTTGCTGTTGTTGACCCGCTTGATCGCTTCGCTGATGAAAGTCTCGACGTCGGCCGAGTGCTGGCGAATCGGCGCCAGCAACGCTTCGGCGGCGAGTTTCTCAGGGCCTTCCACGGCAATGCTGTCGCGGAAGGTCGGGCCCTTGATCTTGGCTTTTTCGGCGGTGTAGCGCTTGGTCAGCACCAGGCGGTAATAAAGTGTCTGGTTGCCCTTGGCCCGGCGCGCCGACCAGGTGACCTTGCGGTTGCCATCGACACGGTTCACGGCCACGCCGTAGTTATTGGAGATGAAGCTTTCGTTGAGGCTCACGTAGTCGCGGCTCAAGGGCGGCACGAACATCTGGATCTTTACCGGGTCCTTGGCACTGGCGACGAACTCGACCTTGGCGTCGATGTTCCACAAGTCGTCGGTGGCGTCTTCCGTCACGGGAATGCCGAGTACGAAGATCTGGTAGGCCGTGACTGAAATGCCCAACACCACCAGGATGGCGATCAGCATTTTCAGATGAAGGGTAAGAGAGCGCATTTAAATTACTCGGCGGTATGAGCGTCGGCGGCGCAGGCGGGTTTGCCAGCAGCGTATTTAAGACTGGGGTCGACCTGCGCATCGAAGCGTTTGAGCGCTTCGGAGCCGATCAGGAGCGGGTATTGGAACGCACTACGGTCGGTCAGGTTCACTTCGATGCTGCGTAAAGCTGAGCCCATGCAGATATCCAGCTCGATCACCGGACGGGCGGTGTACTTCTTGCCCTCTTCCGGATCGTAGTCGCCAGCCCGGCGCTTGATCTTGCTGACGCGGGCCAGCGGTCGTTCGATCGGGTGCGAATGGGCGGCGTCGATAGCCAGGTAGAAGCGCACCCAGGACTCGCCATTGCGTTTGAAACGCTTGATGTCGCGGGCACTCAGGGATGCGGTTTTCGCCCCGGTATCGAGTTTGGCGGCCACTTCAAGGTCGATGCCGCCCAGCGATGCGTATTCATTGAGACCGTACACGGTCTTTTCCCCTGCGGCGGCGAAACCGGACAGGCAAAGAAGAAAAAGAAAGATCGGGAAGGGCTTGAGTCTCATAAATCCTGGTGCGCAGCGGTCTGTTCTTTGATTCAAGACCCTGGCATCGCTGCGCAAGCTCCTCGTATGCCTATCAGCTATTTATGACAGACAGTGCAGATGTGACAAACAAATGCGGGCGGCATTCTAGCACGGCAGGTTGATGGTGCCAGCGCTGCCGGGCGGCGATGGGCAGAGGGCTCTGCTTGGTTATGGTGCGGGTGGTTATTAGACGATTGTCGACAATATCTAATTATCCTTTGACTGCGGCGGCAGTTTTGGTTAGTTTTTGCCGCACTAGCTTTCAAGGTGTCGACAATATGCTGGATCAACTGGCTCCCCCGCTTACTGCCCAAGACGACTCGGAAACCCTTTCCGAAAACGTCTTCCGGCGCATTCAGGCGGCCATCGTCAAGGGTGAGATCGCCCCGGGCAGCAAAATTTCCGAGCCGGAGCTGGCCCGTACCTACGGCATCAGCCGTGGCCCGTTGCGCGAAGCCATCCACCGCCTGGAAGGCCAGCGCCTGCTGGTGCGCGTGCCGCACGTCGGTGCGCGGGTGGTGTCGCTCAACCATGCCGAGCTGCTGGAGCTCTACGAAATTCGCGAATCCCTCGAAGGCATGGCCTGTCGCCTGGCCGCCGAGCGCATGAGCGTCGAGGAAATCGACGAACTGCGCCGGGTCCTTGAAACCCACGAGCGCGACGAAGCCTTCCAGGCTGGCCGCGGCTACTACCAACAGGAAGGCGATTTCGACTTCCACTACCGGATTATCCAGGGCAGCGGTAACCGCACCCTGACGCAAATGCTTTGCGGCGAGCTCTATCAATTGGTGCGCATGTACCGCATCCAGTTTTCCACCACGCCCAATCGCCCGCACCAGGCCTTTGCCGAACACCACCGAATTCTCGATGCCATCGCCGACCGTGACGGTGAACTGGCCGAGTTGTTGATGCGCCGTCACATCGGCGCCTCCAAACGCAATATCGCCCGTCATTACCAGGACGGCGCTAACCCGACAGCCAAACGAGGTGAGTCATGAGTTTGAACAAGAGCACACCAGGCCAGCGTTTCCGCGATGCGGTCGCCAGCGAGCATCCATTGCAAGTGGTCGGCGCGATCAACGCCAACCACGCACTGCTGGCCAAGCGCGCCGGTTTCAAGGCGATCTACCTGTCCGGTGGCGGGGTGGCTGCAGGCTCCCTCGGCGTACCGGACCTGGGCATCACCGGCCTGGATGACGTGCTGACCGACGTGCGCCGCATCACCGACGTCTGCGACCTGCCACTGCTGGTGGACGTGGACACCGGTTTCGGCTCCTCGGCGTTCAACGTCGCCCGTACCGTCAAGTCGATGATCAAGTTCGGCGCGGCGGCGATTCACATCGAAGACCAGGTGGGCGCCAAGCGTTGCGGTCACCGTCCTAACAAGGAAATCGTGACCCAGCAGGAAATGGTCGATCGCATCAAGGCCGCGGTCGATGCCCGTACCGATGACAGCTTCGTGATCATGGCCCGTACCGACGCCCTGGCGGTGGAAGGCCTGGAATCGGCACTGGATCGCGCCGCGGCGTGCATCGAGGCCGGCGCCGACATGGTGTTCCCGGAAGCCATCACCGAACTTGAGATGTACAAACTGTTCGCCAGCCGAGTGAAAGCGCCGATCCTGGCCAACATCACCGAATTCGGCGCGACGCCGCTGTACACCACCGAGCAACTCGCCGCTGCCGACGTGTCCCTGGTGCTGTACCCGCTGTCGGCCTTCCGCGCCATGAACAAGGCCGCGGAAAATGTCTACACCGCGATCCGCCGCGACGGCACGCAACAGAACGTCATCGACACCATGCAGACCCGCATGGAACTTTACGAACGCATCGACTACCACACCTTCGAGCAGAAGCTCGATGCGTTGTTTGCGGCGAAGAAGTAAGTCGGATAACTCCCTAACAAAATTAAAAATTGGAGGCAGAAATGGCCGAAGCAAAAGTACTCAGTGGCGCCGGGCTCCGTGGCCAGGTTGCCGGGCAAACCGCACTGTCCACCGTGGGCCAGTCGGGCGCAGGCCTGACCTATCGCGGCTACGACGTCCGCGAACTGGCGGCTGACGCACAATTCGAAGAAGTCGCTTACCTGCTGCTGTACGGCGAACTGCCGACCAAGGCACAACTGGCCGCTTACATCAGCAAACTGAGCAAGCTGCGTGACCTGCCGCAAGCGCTCAAGGAAGTGCTGGAACGCATCCCCGCCGACGCCCACCCGATGGACGTGATGCGCACCGGCTGCTCGTTCCTGGGCAACCTGGAGCCGGAGAACGACTTCTCCGAGCAGCACGACAAGACCGATCGCCTGCTGGCTGCTTTCCCGGCGATCATGACCTACTGGTACCGCTTCAGCCACGAAGGCAAGCGCATCGAATGCGTGAGCGACGAGCAGTCCATCGGTGGTCACTTCCTGCACCTGCTGCATGGCAAGAAGCCGAGCGAGCTGCACGTCAAGGTGATGAACGTTTCGCTGATCCTCTACGCGGAGCACGAATTCAACGCCTCGACCTTCACCGCGCGTGTGTGTGCCTCGACCCTGTCCGACCTGTTCTCCTGCATCACCGCGGCCATCGGCTCGCTGCGCGGTCCGCTGCACGGCGGCGCCAACGAAGCGGCGATGGAAATGATCGAACGCTTCAGCTCGCCGGAAGACGCGATCAAGGGCACCCTCGGCATGCTCGAGCGCAAGGACAAGATCATGGGCTTCGGCCACGCGATCTATAAGGACAGCGATCCGCGCAACGAGGTGATCAAGGGCTGGTCGAAAAAGCTCGCCGACGAAGTGGGCGACAAAGTGCTGTTCCCGGTCTCCGAAGCCATCGACAAGACCATGTGGGAACAGAAGAAACTGTTCCCGAACGCCGACTTCTACCATGCCTCGGCGTACCACTTCATGGGCATCCCGACCAAGTTGTTCACACCGATCTTCGTCTGCTCGCGCCTGACCGGCTGGGCGGCCCACGTGTACGAACAGCGTGCCAACAACCGCATCATCCGCCCGAGCGCCGAGTACACCGGCGTCGAACAGCGCAAGTTCGTGCCAATCGAACAACGCTGAATGGTGGAGGCCTGATCACCGCAAACCTGTAGGAGCGAAGCTTGCTCGCGAAGAGGCAATGACATTCAACATTGATGTCGGCTGACAGATCGCTTTCGCGAGCAAGCTTCGCTCCTACAGGGGATCGAGATCATTTCAGAAGCTGTGCCAGGCCCCACCCTTTGAAACTACCGTGACCGAGTCCTGACCGATGAACACAGAATTCCGTAAACCGCTGCCCGGCAGCCACCTGGATTACTTCGACGTCCGCGCGGCGGTCGAGGCCATCCAGCCCGGCGCCTATGACACCCTGCCGTACACCTCCCGCGTGCTGGCGGAAAACCTGGTGCGTCGCTGTGACCCGGCCACGCTGACCGAATCCCTGAAGCAATTCATCGAACGCAAGCGCGACCTCGACTTCCCGTGGTTCCCGGCCCGTGTGGTGTGCCACGACATTCTCGGCCAGACCGCGCTGGTGGACCTCGCCGGCCTGCGTGACGCCATCGCCCTGCAAGGCGGCGACCCTGCGCAAGTCAACCCGGTGGTGCCGACGCAACTGATCGTCGACCACTCCCTGGCCGTCGAGCGCGGTGGCTTCGATCCGGAGGCGTTCGAGAAGAACCGCGCCATCGAAGACCGTCGCAACGAAGACCGTTTCCACTTCATCAACTGGACCAAGAAGGCGTTCAAGAACGTCGACGTGATCCCGCCGGGCAACGGCATCATGCACCAGATCAACCTGGAGAAAATGTCTCCGGTGATCCAGGTGCGCGACGGCGTGGCGTTCCCTGATACCTGCGTCGGCACCGACAGCCACACCCCGCACGTCGATGCGCTGGGCGTGATCGCCATCGGTGTCGGTGGCCTGGAAGCCGAAAGCGTGATGCTTGGCCGCGCATCCTGGATGCGTCTGCCGGAAAGCGTCGGTGTCGAGCTCACCGGCAAGCTGCAACCGGGCATCACCGCCACCGACATGGTGCTGGCGCTGACCGAGTTCCTGCGCAAGCAAAAAGTCGTCGGTGCCTGGCTGGAGTTCTTCGGCGAAGGCGCCGCGGCCCTGACCCTGGGCGACCGCGCGACCATCTCCAACATGGCCCCGGAATACGGCGCCACCGCGGCGATGTTCTACATCGACCAGCAAACCATCGACTACCTCAAACTCACCGGCCGTGAAGACGAGCAGGTGCAGCTGGTCGAGAACTACGCCAAGACCACGGGCCTGTGGGCCGACAGCCTGAAGGGCGCGCAATACGAGCGCGGCCTGACTTTCGATCTGTCCTCGGTGGTACGCAACATGGCCGGCCCGAGCAACCCGCACGCCCGTGTGGCGGTGTCGGATCTGGCCGCCAAAGGCATCTCCGGCCAGTGGGAAGATGTGCCCGGCCAAATGCCGGACGGCGCGGTGATCATCGCCGCCATCACCAGCTGCACCAACACCAGCAACCCGCGCAACGTGATTGCCGCCGGCCTGCTGGCGCGCAACGCCAACAAGCTGGGCCTGACCCGCAAGCCATGGGTCAAGTCGTCCCTGGCACCAGGCTCGAAAACCGTGGCCCTGTACCTCGACGAAGCCGGCCTGACCGATGAGTTGGAGCAACTCGGTTTCGGCGTCGTGGCCTTTGCCTGCACCACCTGCAACGGCATGTCCGGTGCACTGGACCCGGTGATCCAGCAAGAGATCATCGACCGTGACCTGTACGCCACCGCTGTGTTGTCCGGCAACCGCAACTTCGACGGGCGGATTCACCCGTACGCCAAGCAAGCGTTCCTGGCCTCGCCGCCACTGGTGGTCGCTTACGCCATTGCCGGCACCATTCGTTTCGACATCGAAAAAGACGTGCTGGGTGTGGTCGACGGCAAGGAAATCCGCCTGAAGGACATCTGGCCGAGCGACGAAGAAATCGACGCCGTGGTGAAAGCCTCGGTGAAGCCGGAGCAGTTCCGCCAGGTCTACATCCCGATGTTCGCCATCCACGAAGACACCGGCCCGAAAGTGGCGCCGCTGTATGACTGGCGCGAAATGAGCACCTACATCCGCCGTCCGCCGTACTGGGAAGGCGCACTGGCCGGCGCGCGTCCGCTCAAGGGCATGCGCCCGCTGGCGGTGCTGCCGGACAACATCACCACCGATCACCTGTCGCCATCCAACGCGATCATGCTTGATAGTGCGGCGGGTGAGTACTTGGCGAAGATGGGCCTGCCGGAAGAGGACTTCAACTCTTACGCAACGCATCGAGGTGACCACCTGACCGCGCAGCGTGCAACCTTCGCCAACCCGAAACTGTTCAACGAAATGGTTGTGGAAAACGGCAAGGTCAAGCAGGGCTCCCTGGCCCGTGTCGAGCCGGAAGGCAAAGTGATGCGCATGTGGGAAGCCATCGAGACCTACATGGATCGCAAGCAGCCGCTGATCATCATCGCCGGTGCCGACTACGGTCAGGGTTCGTCCCGCGACTGGGCAGCCAAAGGCGTGCGCCTGGCGGGTGTGGAAGCGATTGCCGCCGAAGGTTTCGAGCGCATTCACCGCACCAACCTGGTGGGCATGGGCGTGTTGCCGCTGGAGTTCAAGCCGGGCACCAACCGTCACACCCTGGCCATCGACGGCAGCGAAACCTACGACGTGATCGGCGATCGCACGCCGCGTGCCGAGCTGACGCTGGTGATCCATCGCAAGAACGGCGAGCGCGTCGATGTGCCGGTAACCTGCCGCCTCGACACCGCTGAAGAAGTGTCGATCTACGAAGCCGGTGGCGTGCTGCAACGTTTCGCCCAGGACTTCCTCGAAGAATCGGCGGTTGCCGTTTAACACACGCAGCACGGACACGGGACTTTGAGTCCCGTGTCCGTTTTGAAGGAGCATTCATGTCTCACGCACCGCAAATCAAGATTCCCGCTACCTACATGCGCGGCGGCACCAGCAAAGGCGTGTTCTTCAGCCTGAAAGACCTGCCAGAAGTAGCGCAGGTACCAGGCCCGGCCCGCGACGCCCTGTTGCTGCGCGTGATCGGCAGCCCCGACCCCTACGACAAGCAAATCGACGGCATGGGCGGCGCGACGTCCAGCACCAGCAAAACCGTGATCCTGTCGAAAAGCATCAAGGCCGATCACGACGTCGATTACCTGTTCGGCCAGGTGTCGATCGACAAGCCATTCGTCGACTGGAGCGGCAACTGCGGCAACCTGACCGCGGCAGTCGGCTCGTTCGCCATCAGCAACGGCCTGGTGGACGCCAGCCGCATCCCGCACAACGGCATCGCCGTGGTGCGCGTATGGCAGGCCAACATCGGCAAGACCATCATCGCCCACGTGCCGATCACCAACGGCGAAGTGCAGGAAACCGGTGATTTCGAACTCGACGGCGTGACCTTCCCGGCGGCGGAAGTGCAGGTCGAATTCCTCGATCCGGCAGCGGAAGAGGAGGGCGGTGGCGGTTCGATGTTCCCTACCGGCAACCTCGTGGATGACCTGGAAGTGCCCGGCGTCGGGACCTTCAAGGCAACCATGATCAACGCCGGCATCCCGACCATCTTCGTCAATGCCGAAGACATCGGCTACAAGGGCACCGAGCTGCAAGGCGCGATCAACGGCGATCCGAAAGCACTGCAGATGTTCGAAACCATCCGTGCCTACGGCGCTCTGCACATGGGCCTGATTTCCAACATCGACGAAGCGGCCAAGCGACAGCACACGCCGAAGGTGGCGTTCGTCGCCAAGCCTTCGGACTACGTGTCGTCCAGCGGCAAAGCGGTGGCGGCGGGCGATGTCGACCTGCTGGTGCGCGCGCTGTCCATGGGCAAGCTGCACCACGCGATGATGGGCACGGCGGCAGTCGCCATCGGCACTGCTGCGGCGATTTCCGGGACTCTGGTGAACCTCGCGGCGGGCGGTGTTGAACGCAACGCGGTGCGCTTCGGTCACCCGTCCGGCACCTTGCGCGTTGGCGCTGAAGCCAGCCAGGTGAACGGTGAATGGACCGTGAACAAGGCCATCATGAGCCGCAGTGCACGGGTGTTGATGGAAGGTTTCGTCCGCGTGCCGGGCGATTCGTTCTAAGCGACACCGCCCCTGTAGGAGCCAGCGGTGCGGCGATCCGACTTGCCGGCGATGGCGTCATTGAAATCGCTATCGCCGGCAAGCCTGGCTCCTACAGGGGATCGCATTACAAAATAAGAACGTAGTCACCCGCCGAGATTGCCCTGTACCGAGGTCCCATCAACGAACCACCGCAGAGTGAATCGAACATGAGCGCCAACGTCGACCTCAACAACCGCCCCGACTACGACCAGGTCCTGCAGGACATTGCCGACTACGTCCTCAATTACAGGATCGAATCCGAAGAGGCGCTAAATACCGCGCGCAACTGCCTGATCGATACCTTGGGCTGCGGCCTGCTGGCCCTGCGTTTTCCCGAATGCACCAAGCACCTCGGGCCTGTGGTTGAAGGCACCGTCGTGCCATTCGGCGCCCGGGTCCCCGGCACCAGTTATCGACTCGATCCGGTCAAGGCCGCGTGGGACATCGGTTGCATCGTGCGCTGGCTCGACTACAACGACACCTGGCTCGCCGCCGAGTGGGGCCATCCGTCGGATAACCTTGGCGGCATTCTGGCGGTGGCTGACCACCTGTCGCAAAAGCGCCTGGCCAATGGCGAGGCGCCGCTGACGGTTCGTACGGTGCTCGAAGCGATGATCATGGCCCACGAAATCCAGGGCGTGATCGCGCTGGAAAACTCGTTCAACCGCGTCGGCCTCGATCACGTCATCCTGGTGAAAGTCGCCTCGACCGCGGTCACCGCCAAGCTCATGGGCGCCAATCGTGAGCAGATGCTCTCGGCGTTGTCCCACGCTTTTGCCGATGGCCAGGCATTGCGCACCTACCGCCATGCGCCGAATGCCGGGTCGCGAAAGTCCTGGGCGGCGGGCGACGCCTCCAGTCGTGGTGTGCGCCTGGCGGACATCGCCATGCGCGGCGAGATGGGCATTCCCGGGGTGTTGAGTGCCAAGCAATGGGGCTTTTACGACGTGCTGTTCAGCCACACCAACAACGACCTGGCGCTCAAGCCGCAAGACAGGCGCCAGTTCAGCTTCTCGCGGCCATACGGCAGTTATGTGATGGAAAACGTGCTGTTCAAGATCAGTTTTCCCGCCGAATTCCACGCGCAAACCGCCTGTGAAGCGGCGGTGGCCCTGCACCCGCAAGTGCGCAACCGCCTGCACGAGATCGATCGGATCGTCATCACCACTCATCAATCGGCGATCCGCATCATTTCCAAGGTCGGCCCGCTGGCCAATGCCGCCGACCGCGATCACTGCATCCAGTACATGACGGCGGTGCCACTGGCCTTCGGTAATCTGGTGGCCGAGTACTACGAAGATGATTTTCACAAGGCGCATCCGATCATCGATGTGCTGCGCGACAAGATGGTCATCGTCGAAAACCCGGATTACACCCGTGAATACCTGGAAGCCGACAAGCGCTCGATCGCCAATGCCATCCAGGTGTTTTTCAAGGACGGCACCAGCACCGGGAACGCGATTGTGGAGTACCCGATTGGTCACCGTCGGCGCCGTGCCGAGGGTATCCCATTGTTGGAGGACAAGTTCAGGGCGAACCTGCTGACACGATTTACCGGGCAGCGTAGCGAGGAGATTTTTGCGTTGTGCAAGGACCAGGCAGCGCTTGAAGCGACGCCTGTTAATCGGTTTGTGGATTTGTTTGTTATCTAGGAGACCGCGTTATCGTTCAATCGCCAGCAGGCTGGCTCCCACAGGGGATATGCGGTGAACACAAATCAACTGTGGGAGCCAGCCTGCTGGCGATGAGGCCGGAACAGGCGATAGAGATTTATTTGAAGCGCCGCTCCACACCTTTCTCCACCAGGATTTTCGCGGAAATCTCTTCCACCGAAAAATGCGTGGAGTTGATATTCGGAATGTTCTCGCGGCGAAACAGGTTTTCCACCTCGCGCACTTCGAATTCGCACTGGGCGTAGCTCGAATAGCGGCTGTTGGGCTTACGCTCGTTGCGAATCGCGGTGAGGCGGTCCGGGTCGATGGTCAGGCCGAACAGCTTGTGCTGGTGGGCGCGCAGGGCGCTGGGCAGTTGCAGGCGCTCCATGTCGTCTTCGGTCAGCGGGTAGTTGGCCGCGCGGATGCCGAATTGCATGGCCATGTACAGGCAGGTCGGGGTCTTGCCGCAGCGCGATACGCCCACCAGGATCAGGTCGGCCTTGTCGTAATAATGCGTGCGGGCACCGTCGTCGTTGTCGAGGGCGAAGTTCACCGCCTCGATACGCTCCATGTAATTGGTGTTGGCACCGATGGAGTGGGATTTGCCCACGGTATAGGAGGAATGCTCGGTCAGTTCCTGTTCAAGTGGCGCCAGGAAGGTCGAGAAAATGTCGATCATGAAACCATTGGAAGTCGCGAGGATCTCACGAATGTCCTGATTGACGATGGTATCGAAGATAATCGGACGGAAGCCGTCGGTTTCGGCGGCTTTGTTGATTTGTTGTACCATGGCCCGCGCTTTATCCACGCTGTCGATGTACGGCCGCGTGAATTTGCTGAAGGTAATGTTTTCGAACTGCGCCAAAAGGCTTTGGCCGAGGGTTTCGGCGGTAATGCCGGTGCCATCGGAGATAAAGAAAGCAGATCGTTTCATTTGCACCTTGGGCCTTAAGCTAGTGACGATTCTTGGATATGATAGGCGCGATTTGCCGGCCGCCAATGGCCCGCATTCTCACTTATTTTCCAGGTCCAGGCCATACAGCTGGCAAACGCTCCCCCGAGCAGCCGGCTTCTGAGCTTTTCCAACACAGTTAGTGGAGAGATCACCTTGGTAGAGTACGTAGTTTCCCTCGATAAGCTCGGCAAACACGATGTTGAGCATGTGGGGGGCAAGAACGCATCCCTGGGCGAGATGATCAGCAATCTTGCGGGTGCCGGTGTATCGGTACCCGGTGGCTTCGCCACGACCGCTCAGGCATATCGTGATTTCCTGGAACTGAGCGGCCTGAACCAGCAGATTCATGACGCCCTGGATGCCCTGGACGTCGACGACGTGAATGCCCTGGCCAAGACCGGCGCCCAGATCCGCCAATGGATCATGGAAGCCGAGTTCCCGGAAAAACTGAACACCGAGATCCGCACCGCGTTCGCCGCGCTGTCCGCCGGTAACCCCGACGTGGCCGTGGCCGTGCGTTCTTCCGCTACCGCCGAAGACTTGCCCGATGCGTCCTTCGCCGGTCAGCAGGAAACCTTCCTGAACATCCGTGGTGTCGAAAACGTCATTCGCGCCGCCAAGGAAGTGTTTGCCTCCCTTTTCAACGATCGCGCGATTTCCTATCGCGTGCACCAGGGCTTCGACCACAAGTTGGTAGCCCTGTCGGCCGGCGTACAGCGCATGGTCCGCTCCGAAACCGGCACCGCTGGCGTTATGTTCACCCTCGATACCGAATCGGGCTTCCGTGACGTGGTGTTCATCACCGGCGCCTACGGCCTGGGTGAAACCGTCGTACAAGGCGCGGTGAACCCGGATGAATTCTACGTCCACAAAGGCACGCTGGCCGCCGGTCGCCCGGCGATCCTGCGCCGCAACCTGGGCAGCAAGGCCATCAAGATGATCTACGGCGACGAGGCCAAGGCCGGTCGTTCGGTCAAGACCGTCGACGTCGACAAGGCCGAACGTGCGCGTTTCTGCCTGACCGACGCCGAAGTCAGCGAGCTGGCCAAGCAGGCGATGATCATCGAGAAGCACTACCAGTGCCCGATGGACATCGAGTGGGCCAAGGACGGTGACGACGGCAAGCTGTACATCGTGCAGGCCCGTCCGGAAACCGTGAAGAGCCGCACCCAGGCCAACGTCATGGAACGGTACCTGTTGAAGGAAACCGGCACCGTGCTGGTCGAAGGTCGTGCCATCGGCCAGCGCATCGGCGCCGGCAAGGTGCGCATCATCAAGGACGTGTCCGAGATGGACAAGGTCCAGCCAGGCGACGTACTGGTCTCCGACATGACCGACCCGGACTGGGAACCGGTCATGAAGCGCGCCAGCGCCATCGTCACCAACCGTGGCGGCCGTACCTGCCACGCGGCGATCATCGCCCGTGAGCTGGGCATCCCGGCCGTGGTCGGTTGCGGCAATGCCACCCAGCTGTTGAAAGACGGCCAGGGCGTGACCGTTTCCTGCGCTGAAGGCGACACCGGTTTCATCTTCGAAGGCGAACTGGGCTTCGACATCAAGAAGAACTCCGTAGACGCCATGCCGGAGCTGCCGTTCAAGATCATGATGAACGTCGGCAACCCGGACCGCGCCTTCGACTTCGCACAGCTGCCGAACGCCGGTGTGGGCCTGGCCCGCCTGGAGTTCATCATCAACCGCATGATCGGCGTGCACCCTAAAGCGCTGCTGAATTACGACGGCCTGCCGCAGGACATCAAGGAAAGCGTCGACAAGCGCATTGCCGGCTACAACGACCCGGTCGGCTTCTACGTCGAGAAACTGGTCGAAGGCATCAGCACCCTGGCGGCTGCGTTCTATCCGAAAAAGGTCATCGTGCGTCTGTCGGACTTCAAGTCCAACGAATACGCCAACCTGATCGGCGGCAAGCTCTACGAGCCGGAAGAAGAGAACCCGATGCTGGGCTTCCGTGGCGCCTCGCGTTACATCAGCGAGTCGTTCCGCGACTGCTTCGAGCTCGAGTGCCGTGCTCTCAAGCGCGTGCGCAACGAGATGGGCCTGACCAACGTTGAAATCATGGTGCCGTTCGTCCGTACCCTGGGCGAAGCGAGCCAGGTGGTGGACCTGCTGGCCGAAAACGGCTTGGCCCGTGGCGACAACGGCCTGCGCGTCATCATGATGTGCGAACTGCCGTCCAACGCGATCCTGGCGGAAGAATTCCTCGAATTCTTCGACGGTTTCTCCATCGGTTCCAACGACCTGACCCAGCTCACCCTGGGCCTGGACCGTGACTCCGGGATCATCGCGCACCTGTTCGACGAGCGAAATCCTGCGGTCAAGAAGCTGCTGGCCAACGCCATTGCCGCCTGTAACAAGGCTGGCAAGTACATCGGCATTTGCGGTCAGGGCCCTTCGGACCACCCGGACCTGGCCAAGTGGCTGATGGAGCAGGGCATCGAAAGCGTTTCGTTGAACCCCGATTCCGTACTGGAAACCTGGTTCTTCCTGGCGGAAGGTCAAGCTTCGGCTTGATGGTGTGAACGGGCCGCTCCTCCCTGTAGGAGCGAGCCTGCTCGCGATGGACGTCAACGATAACGCGTTTGTCCTGGATGAACGTGGTGTCTAGAAGTTTTTCGCGAGCATGCTCGCTCCTACAGGGATGGAGCGGCTGTTCTTGGAGATTCAAGCAGGGCGGGCTCCTTCGGATGCCGCCCTTTTTTGTGCAAGAGATTATGCAAAGCAGCAGCAACCTGTTTCCTGTCGCCCTGATCAGCGCCGAGCGGCGCGGTGATCTGAGCGAAGATGTCTACCGGTTGAAGCCCGGTAACAGCCCCGACGGCACCGTAGAATTGGCGGTGACGCGCCTTGGCATGGCCGATGAGTCGGCCTCCCGTGGCGTGCCGGTGATCCTGTTGCACGGCAGTTTTTCCAATCGGCGTTTCTGGTTCTCCCCCAAGGGGCTGGGCCTGGGGGCCTATCTGACGCGCCTGGGGTTCGATGTCTGGATCGCGGAAATGCGCGGTCACGGCTTGTCCCGGCGCAACCAGAACTATCGCAAGAATCGTGTTGCCGACTACGCGCGTTACGATCTGCCAGCCATTGGCGCGTTCGTGCGCGAGCAAAGCGGCCAAGTCCCGCACTGGATCGGCCATTCGCTGGGCGGCATCACCCTGGCGGCGGCGTTGGGCGGCCAATACATTGGCGAGCCCGTGGTCGCGTCCGCGGCGTTTTTTGGCACGCAAGTCAGCCGCACCTACTGGCCGCTGAAGATTCCACCGGTGGAGTGGAGCGGTCGTTTCATCCTCAAGCGCTTTGCCCAGCTGTCCGGTTCACGGCTCAAGCGTGGCCCGGAGGACGAGCCGATTGGCTTGGCCCTGGAAAGCATGCGCTGGTACGGTCTGTTCGGACGCTTTGGCGATGCCGACAAGGACTGGTGGGCGGGCCTTGCCGAGGTCGGGATGCCGGCGCTGGCGGTGAGCGCCGCGGGCGATCATCAGGACCCGGCCTGGGCTTGTCGCAAGTTGTTCGACCAGCTGGGTTCCGAGCACAAGCAATTCATCAACCTGGGGCGCGAGCAGGGTTTTACCGATAATTTCGGTCATGTGGAAATGTTGGTCAGCAAAGCCGCCCAGGCTGAAGTCTGGCCGTTGGTCGCTCGCTGGCTGGTGGATCAGCAAACGCCGTTGCTCGGTGATCAAGCGGATTTGGCCGCGGCGATCTAAGCTGGACGCTCTATCAAGGGCATTTCGCTCTGGTCGGGTTGCGGCTAAGATATGACGCATTGAGCTGTTCTGGTCATTTTCCGTGACTGAATCAGTAGTGATGTTCGTGCTTTCTTCCTCTTTACAGGAGTTTCTCGATGAACCATTACCTCACCCCTGACCTGTGCGACGCCTACCCGGAACTGGTGCAGGTGCTGGAACCGATGTTCAGCAATTTCGGTGGCCGGGACTCCTTCGGCGGCGAGATCGTGACCATCAAGTGCTTCGAAGACAACTCGCTGGTCAAGGAGCAAGCCGAGCTCAAGGGTAATGGCAAGGTATTGGTAGTCGATGGTGGTGGCTCCCTGCGCCGGGCGTTGCTGGGCGATATGATCGCCGAGAAAGCCGCAAAAAACGGCTGGGAAGGGCTGGTGATCTACGGTTGCATCCGTGACGTCGACGTCATCGCGCAAACCGACCTGGGGGTTCAGGCATTGGCCAGCCACCCGATGAAAACCGACAAGCGCGGAATCGGCGACCTGAATGTTGCGGTGACCTTCGCCGGCGTGACCTTTCATCCCGGCCATTACATTTATGCGGACAACAACGGCGTGATCGTCTCGCCGAGCCCACTGAAGATGCCTGAGTAAGATTCAGCCGATTTTTTTGAAGAATGGAATGCGGATGTTCGAGGAAGAAAACGCGCAATGGGGGCTGGTACATGCCCTGGTGCTGGACGGTAAAGGCGGTGCGCGTTCGATAGCCCGGACAGAACTCGACGAATTGCAGCTGCAGGCCCACGAAAGCCTGTGGCTGCACTGGGATCGCAGTCACCCGCAAACCCAGACCTGGCTGCGCAAGTCCAGCGGACTGAGTGAGTTCAGCTGCGACCTCTTGCTGGAAGAAAACACCCGTCCGCGTCTTCTACAGCTTTCCGACAGCGAGCTGCTGCTATTTTTGCGCGGGGTAAACCTCAATCCGGGTGCCGAGCCTGAGGATATGGTGTCGGTGCGCATCTTCGGCTCTGCCCAGCGGGTGATTTCCCTGCGTTTGCGTCCGTTGCGCGCCACCGAGGAACTGCTGGTGCAGCTGGAGGCCGGGAAGGGGCCGAAAACCGCCTCCGAACTCATTCTCTACATGGCCCAGTACCTCACCAACAAGGTACAGGACCTGGTCAGTTGCCTCTCGGAAGTGGTCGATGAGGAAGAAGAAAGACTGGATTCAGACGAACGGTATACTCCTGAGCACGGTGCTGTTTTGCAGATCCGTCGCCGGGCTGCTGCGTTGAAGCGCTTTCTCGCTCCGCAGCGGGACATTTTTGGTCAACTGACACGAATCAAATTGCCCTGGTTCGTCGAGGACGACGGGGATTACTGGAACGAATTGAACAACAGCCTGACCCGCTATCTCGAAGAGCTGGAATTAACCCGAGAGCGCGTGGGGCTGGTCCTGGAGACCGAAGACCGACGATTGAGCGTGCGCATGAACCGCACCATGTATCGCTTCGGCATCATCACCGGGATTTTTTTGCCGATGAGTTTTTTGACCGGTCTTTTGGGGATCAACGTCGGGGGCATTCCATTTTCAGAAAGCCCCTATGGCTTCCTCGTCGCCTGCCTGCTGATGATCTCGGTGGCGCTCGGGCAGTGGTGGTTATTCCGACGTTTGCGCTGGGTTTGAATGTGCGCCATGTGACCCGGGTAAATTTGACCGCGTCTTTCACAGACATCACGAGAGGTGCGTATGCACGATCCGTTTGAACAGTCTTTGCGCGACATGCTCAAGGCATCACCGTCCACCCGGGACGACGATGCGTGCCTGGGACGTGTCCTGAAAACCGCCAATCGCCAGGTTGGCGCCGGTGATTTGTTCAGCCTGCTGGGCCGCTGGTTGCCCGCCCTGATGATCGCCCTCAATAACGGCTCGGCCCATGTCGCGCCGGTCTCCCGTCTGCGTAAACCTACCGCTCGCACCGCTGATAAGGCTGATTGAATATGGAACTTGATCTCTGGACACAGAGCCTCGTCACTGCAATGACTGCGTTATGGACCAAGGTTGCGAACTTCATTCCGAACCTGTTTGGCGCACTGGTCGTGCTCCTGCTCGGCTTTGTCGTGGCCAAGTTGCTGGACACCCTGCTGTCGAAATTGCTCGCCAAACTGGGTCTGGATCGCCTGATGGGCGGTACCGGCTTGACCAAGTTGTTGTCCCGCGCCGGACTGCAGGTCCCTATCTCGACGCTGATCGGTAAAATCGTCTACTGGTTCGTTCTGCTGATTTTTCTGGTTTCTGCCGCAGAATCCCTTGGACTTGAGCGAGTTTCAGCTACGCTGGATATGCTTGCGTTGTATTTGCCGAAAGTATTCGGCGCGGCGCTGGTGCTGCTGGTGGGTGTCTTGCTGGCACAATTGGCCAATGGGCTGGTGCGCGGTGCGGCAGAAGGCGTAGGCCTGGACTACGCTTCGGGGCTTGGGAGAATTGCCCAGGGCCTGGTGATCATCATCAGTATCTCGGTCGCGATCAGTCAGTTGGAGGTCAAGACTGACCTGCTCAATCACGTGATCGTGATCGTATTGATTACCGTTGGTCTGGCGGTTGCGCTGGCCATGGGGTTGGGAAGCCGGGAAATTGCCGGTCAGATTCTTGCGGGAATCTATGTGCGTGAGTTGTACCAGGTTGGGCAACAAGTGCGAGTTGGAGAGGTCGAAGGGCAGATCGAAGAGATCGGCACGGTTAAAACTACATTGCTGACCGATGAGGGTGAGCTAGTCTCTCTTTCCAATCGGATCCTCCTCGAGCAGCATGTGAGTAGCCGCTAACCCGGCAAACCCTGCTAATGTATGCCGCCGTAAAATGCCGCCTGATGCTGGCTGCGGCGGACATTGACCTGACTGTCGGCACGACTTGTTTTGAATAAAGCCCAATCGCTATCCATGCGCTACGACCCCCGCGAGCTCTCTGATGAGGAGTTGGTCGCGCGCTCGCATACCGAGCTGTTTCACGTAACGCGCGCCTATGAAGAACTGATGCGGCGTTACCAGCGAACATTATTTAACGTGTGTGCACGGTATCTCGGGAACGATCGCGACGCTGATGATGTCTGTCAGGAGGTCATGTTGAAGGTGCTGTACGGCCTGAAGAACTTCGAGGGCAAATCGAAGTTCAAGACATGGCTATATAGCATCACGTACAACGAGTGCATTACGCAGTATCGGAAGGAACGGCGAAAGCGTCGCTTGATGGACGCCTTGAGTCTTGACCCCCTCGAGGAAGCGTCTGAAGAAAAGGCGCCGAAACCCGAGGAGAAGGGTGGACTTGATCGCTGGTTAGTGTATGTGAACCCGATTGACCGCGAAATTCTGGTGCTACGATTTGTCGCAGAGCTGGAGTTTCAGGAGATCGCAGACATCATGCACATGGGCTTGAGCGCCACAAAAATGCGGTACAAACGCGCTCTAGATAAATTGCGTGAGAAATTTGCAGGCATTGCTGAAACTTAGTTCGGCGCAAATATCTCTTACGTGTAGGCAAGTTCTGATAGACTTGCCGCCGAGTTGTCCCCCGGTTTGCGGGACTGCTTCACAATCACCAGATGGGGATTTAACGGATGAAACTGAAAAACACCTTGGGCTTGGCCATTGGTTCTCTTATTGCCGCCACTTCAATCGGCGCTCTGGCACAGGGCCAAGGCGCAGTTGAAATCGAAGGCTTCGCAAAGAAAGAGTACTATGACAGCGACCGTAACTTCAAAAACGACGGCAATCTGTTCGGTGGTTCTGTTGGTTACTTCCTGACCGACGACGTTGAACTGCGTCTGGCTTACGACGAAGTGCACAACGTACGTTCCGACTCTGGCCAGAACATCAAAGGCGCGGACACCGCTCTGGATGCTCTGTACCACTTCAACAACCCGGGCGACATGCTGCGTCCGTACGTCTCGGCCGGTTTCTCCGACCAGAGCATCGACCAGAACGGTTCGAACGGTCGTAACCGTTCCACCTTCGCCAACGTTGGTGGCGGCGCCAAGCTGTACTTCACCGACAACTTCTACGCCCGTGCTGGCGTTGAAGCTCAGTACAACATCGACCAGGGCAACACCGAGTGGGCTCCTAGCGTCGGTATCGGTGTGAACTTCGGTGGCGGCTCCAAGCCAGCTCCTGCTCCAGTTGCAGCACCAGAAGTCTGCTCCGACAGCGACAACGATGGCGTGTGCGACAACGTTGACAAGTGCCCGGACACCCCAGCCAACGTAACCGTTGATGCTGATGGCTGCCCAGCAGTTGCTGAAGTTGTTCGTGTTGAGCTGGACGTGAAGTTCGACTTCGACAAGTCGGTAGTCAAGCCTAACAGCTACGGCGACATCAAGAACCTGGCTGACTTCATGAAGCAGTACCCATCCACCAGCACCACTGTTGAAGGTCACACTGACTCCGTCGGTCCTGACGCTTACAACCAGAAACTGTCCGAGCGTCGTGCAAACGCCGTTAAGCAAGTTCTGACCAACCAGTACGGTGTTGAATCGTCCCGCGTTCAGTCTGTTGGCTACGGCGAATCCCGCCCAGTTGCTGACAACGCCACTGAAGCTGGCCGTGCTGTAAACCGTCGCGTAGAAGCGCAGGTTGAAGCTCAAGCTAAGTAATTAGCCCGCAGCTCTGAGAAAAGCCCGGCTCATGCCGGGCTTTTCTTTGCCTGCGATTTGGGTTCTGTATCTGCTGCACCGCGTCATCGTTCTTCGCCTGTAGGAGCCAGCGATGCGGCGACCCGACTTGCCAGCGAACCAGGCGCCGCGGTGTAACTGTCATACCGCGTCATCGTTCTTCGCGGGCAGCCTCGCTCCTACAGGCGAACCAGGCGCCGCGGTATATCTGCTGCACCGCGTCATCGTTCTTCGCCGGCAAGCGTGGCTCCTACAGGCGAAGCAGACGCCGCGGTGCATCTGTAATACCGCGTCATCGTTCTTCGCCGGCAAGCCTGGCTCCTACAGGTGACCCTGGCGCCACGGTGTGCCTAGGCCGCAGTTTCAGCAGAATTCTGCAAAAGCTCCGATCGTTTGATCTGTTCACCAGCCGCAACCGCACCGATCACCAATATGGCCGGGCTTTTCAGCTCAAAGGCGTAGGCATCTTCCTCCATGGCTGTCAGATCGCTCCTGCATTCGCGCTGATGGGGCAGTGAAGCGTTTTCGATCATCGCCACCGGCGTATCTTCTGCCATCCCTCCGGCCAACAGCTGCTCGCGGATTTCGCTGAGCTTGGCCACACCCATGTAGATCACCAGGGTCGTACCACCCTGGGCCAGTGCCTGCCAGTTCAGGCTGCTGCCGTCCTGGGTATGGGCGGTAACCAGTGTCACGCCGCGCGCCACACCGCGCAGGGTCAACGGAATATCGCATTGGGTGGCGCCGGCGAGCCCGGCCGTGATGCCATTGACCAGCTCGGCTTCGACCCCACGCTCGCGCAACCACTGGGCCTCTTCGCCACCGCGCCCGAAAATGCACGGGTCGCCCCCTTTGAGCCGCACCACGCATTTGCCCTGCCGGGCGTAACGCAACATCAGGCGATGGATGAACGCTTGCGGCGTGGAGCGGCAACCACCGCGTTTGCCCACCGCAATGACCCGTGCCTCGGGGCAGTGTTCGAGAATCGCGCCATTGACCAGGTCATCGATCAGCACCACGTCCGCTTCCTTCAATGCGCGCACGGCCTTGAGGGTCAGCAATTCAGGGTCACCGGGACCCGCACCTACCAGCCAGACTTTTGCGTTCATAGTGTTGTTCCTCACGAAATGACGATGATCGGTTTTAAAGGCAATGCAGGCTCAGCCATGGAACACCAGGAACAGCAACACCAGGTTCGCCAGCAGCGACAGCAGGGCCAATGTCCGCCATACCTTCAGCGGTTCGCGCTCCAGCAAAGGCCTGGGGCGTACGCTTAAGCTGCTTCGCTCCCCCTGTTCCAACAGCCGCAACCATTCCTCGGCAGTTTCAAAGCGTTGCGCCGGGTCTGCGGCCACCGCGCGTTCCAGGCTTTGTGCAATCCATTCCGGCAGGTCGGGGCGGTAGCGACTGGCGCTGACCGGAACGCCGAATCGAGGGCGTTGGAAGGCTTCGATTTCACCATAGGGAAATTGCCCGGTGAGCAGAAAATACAAAGTCACTCCCACCGCATACAGGTCCTGTTGTGGCGTCGGTGCATCGCCGCGGAAGGCTTCCGGGGCGATATAGCTGGGGGTTCCGGGCAGGGTGCTGGGTTGGTCTTCAGACAGGCCCGGGCAGTAGGCGAGGCCGAAATCCAGCAGGCGCAACTCGCCGTCGTCCCCTGCCAGCAGGTTCTGCGGTTTGATATCGCGATGCAGGATCTGCCGTCGATGGAGCATGCCGACCGCTCGCAGCAGGCGTTCAGCCACGTCCTGCCATTGCGCCAGGGGCATGGGGCCGGTTTGTTCATGCAGTTGCGCCAGTGTCGAGCCCGAATACTCACGCATCACGTAGTACAAATGCTGACGCTGGCTGGCCGCATGCACCTCAGGAAAGTGCCGCCCGGCCACGCGTTTGAGGAACCATTCTTCGGACAGCAACGCTTGCCCGGCCTGATGATCGTCATGCAGGCGAGGGGGCAGGGTTTTCAGCAACCAGGGTTGCTGCTGGCTGTCGCGTACCCGATAGAGCAACGACTGCTGGCTCTGGCCGAGAATCCCTTCAATCTGCCAGCCCTCGAACACCTGGCCCGGTTTCAGTGCCGGTGGCAGCGGCCATTGCTGTAGATGGATCAATGCATCGCCGATGTTCGCTTCACCCAGGGCATCGACCCGCACCAGCAGGGCGCTGGCGTTATCCTGGCTGCCCGCCAGGTGGGCGGCGTTGACCAGGGTTTGCGCGGCGCTGTCCAGGTCCGGTTGGTCACGCAGGATCGCCGCAATGGCGGTGTCGCCCAGGACCGCCCAGACACCGTCGCTGAGCAGCACAAAGCTTTCGTCGGTGCGCAATTCGCCATCGAGAAAGTCCAGCACCAGGTGCTGGTCCAGACCCAGTGCGCGCTTGAGTACATGCTGCATGCCCGGTTGGTCCCAGACGTGATCTTCGCTGACTCGCTGCAACTGCTCGGCGTGCCAGCGATACACCCGGCAATCGCCGACATGGGCCAGGGTAAAGCGCCGGCCGCGCAGGACCAGGGCGCTGACGGTGGTCAGCAGTGGTTGGCCTGCGCCGTTGGCCTGCAGCCAGCGATTTTGCGCCAGCAGCAGGCGATCCAGCGCCTGGGCAACGCCCCAGGTTTCCGGCGTGGCGTAGTAATCCAGTGCCAGGGCCTGCAAGGTCGAGCGAGCTGCCAGGCCGCCGTCGGCACACTGGCTGACGCCATCGGCGATGGCGAACAGGTAGCCTTTGCTGGCTGCCAGCGCCGGGGCCGGCGTGACGAGGCGCAAGGCATCCTGATTCTCATCGCGCGGACCGATGGCGCTGGCTTGCGCGAAACTCAATTGCAGGCTCATGGCGGCGTCAGACCCGTGCAGCCGTCACGGCGGCCGAACCCCAGGTGGTTCTCCAGCGGCGTTTTACGCCATGCAGGCCGAACCAGGCGAGCACGCCCAGGCTGGCGAACAACCACAATGCCATCTGGTAGCTGCCGGTGCTCTGCTTGATCGCACCCATGCCTGCCGCCAGGGCAAAGCCACCGATGCCGCCGGCCATGCCGATCAGGCCGGTCATGACGCCGATTTCGCGACGGAACCGCTGCGGCACCAACTGGAACACCGCACCGTTGCCTGCACCCAAACCGAGCATGGTGCACACGAACAGGGCCAGCGCGGCATAGGAGCTGGGCAGGTTGAAACCGACGGCAGCGATACAGATGGCCGCCACGGTGTACATCGCGAGCAGGGTGCGAATGCCGCCGAAACGATCGGCCAGGGCGCCGCCCAGCGGACGCATCAGGCTACCGCCGAACACGCAGGCTGCCGTGTAGTAGCCGGCGGTCACCGGGCTCAGGCCGTACTGGTCATTGAAGTAACCGGGCAGGGCGCTGGCCAGGCCGATGAAGCCACCGAAGGTCACGCTGTAGAAAAACATGAACCACCAGCTGTCGCGGTCGCCCAGGGCCTTGAAGTAGTCGGCCATGGACTTGGCTTTCGGCCGCTCAGGTGCGTTCTTGGCCAACCAGGCGAAAACGATCAGCGTCAGGATCAGCGGGATCAGCGCGAAGCCGAACACATTGCTCCAGCCAAAGGCAGCCGCCAGAACCGGCGCAATCAGCGCCGCCAGTACGGTGCCGGAGTTTCCGGCCCCGGCGATGCCCATGGCCTTGCCCTGGTGCTGCGGCGGATACCACTGCGATGCCAGGGGCAGGGCGACGGCGAAGGAGGCGCCGGCCATGCCCAGGAACAGCCCCAGCAGCAATGCTTGCTCGTAGGTGTGGATGCCGAGTTTCCAGGCACCGAACAGCGCACAGATGACGATCACCTGGCCGATCAGGCCGGCGGTCTTGGGTGACAGGCGATCAGCCAGCATGCCCATTGCGAAACGAAGTACCGCCCCGGCCAGAATCGGCGTGGCCACCACCAGCCCGCGTTGTTGCGTGGTCAGGTGCAGGTCGCCAGCGATCTGTACGGCCAGCGGGCCGAGCAGGTACCACACCATGAAACTCAGGTCGAAATAGAGGAAGGCTGCGAACAGTGTCGGGGTATGGCCGGATTTCCAGAAGCTTGAATTCATCGCGCACCTCAGCTGATAGGAGTCTCGAACGGGAGCCAAAACAAAAAAAACGCCGCCACCTGATTCGCCATGGGGCAAATGAGGTGAGCGACGTCTTTGTCGTAGGTGGGGCAACCGCCGTTGGTTACCTGTGGTGATTACCTAGCGAGATTTGTGCCAACAGTCTGAGTCCGTGTTACGGCCATTCGCGGGCAAGCCTCGCTCCCACAGGCACTGACCCTGTAGGAGCGAGGCTTGCCCGCGAAGGCGTCCTTCAGCCCAACAACTCACTCATGGCAATAATCTGCTCCGCCACCTGGATCAGCTTCTGCTGGCGGCTCATCGCCTGGCGACGCATCAGGGTGTAGGCCTCTTCTTCGTTGCAGTCCTTCATCTTCATCAGCAGCCCCTTGGCCAGCTCGATGCGCTTGCGCTCGGCCAGTTGCTGGTCACGGGCGTGCAGTTGGGCGCGCAGGGCCTGGTCGCTTTCGAAGCGCGCCATGGCCACGTCGAGAATCGGTTGCAGGCGCTGTGCGTGGATGCCTTCGACGATGTAGGCACTGACCCCGGACTTGATCGCCTGGCGCATCACATCGGGGTCGTGTTCGTCGGTAAACATCACAATCGGCCGTGGCTGGTCGCGGCTGACCAGCACCACTTGCTCCATGACATCGCGGCTCGGTGACTCGGTATCGATCAGGATCACGTCCGGGCGCACCGTTTCGACGCGTTCGGGCAAGTCGATGGTCAGCCCGGATTCGTCGATGACCTCGAAGCCGGCCTCGGTCAGGGCGGCCTTCAGGCGCCCGACTTTTTTCGCTGTGTCGTTGATCAGCAGGATACGCAGCATGTTTGCAGTCTCCTGTCAGCGGCTGGCGAGAAGTGGCGAGCTGTCGCTCATGGCGTGCAGCCTGAAGCTGCGGGCATAACCGGCCGGGTCCGCACCGTCCCAGACCTTGCCGTCGATCAACTGGCTGCTGCGCATTTCATTGCCCGGGGCGGCGACACCGACAGCGTTGGCGGCCTCACGGTATAAGTCTAGTTGTTGCACCTGACGGGCTACGGCGAGGTAATCGGGGTCGTCGCGCAACAGGCCCCAGCGGCGAAACTGAGTCATGAACCACATGCCATCGGACAGGTAGGGCAGGTTGACCTCCCCCTGCCCATGGAAACGCAGCGCGTGCGGGTCTTGCCATTCGTTGCCCAGGCCGTCGGCATAGTCGCCCAGCAGTCGTGGTTCGATGCACGGCAGCGGCGCATCGAGGTATTGCGGTGCACTGAGCAATTGCGCGGTACTGCGGCGATTCTCGACGCTGTCGTCGATGAAACGGCTGGCTTCGAGGATCGCCATCACCAGGGCGCGGGCGGTGTTGGGGTATTGCTCGACGAAGGCGCGCGTACAACCGAGGACTTTTTCCGGGTGGTCGGGCCAGATGGCCTGGGAGGTGGCCAGGGTAAAACCGAGATTCTGCTTCACCGCGCTGTCGGCCCAGGGCTCGCCGACGCAGAAACCGTCGATACGCCCGGCTTGCAGGTGCGCCACCATTTGCGGCGGCGGCACCACGACGCTGTCGACATCGTGCAGCGGATGAATGCCCTGGCTCGCCAGCCAGTAATACAACCACATGGCATGGGTGCCGGTGGGAAAGGTCTGGGCGAAGGTCAGTTTTGGGCGAGTTTGGTGCACGTGACGGTCCAGTGCTTCAGGACTGGTCACGCCGGCGGCCTGCAAGCCGTGGGAGAGGTTGATGCTCTGGCCGTTCTGGTTCAGGCCCATGAGCACCGCCATGTCGGTGGGGGCCACGCCGCCGATGCCCAGGTGCACGGCGTAGATCAGGCCGTAGAGACTGTGGGCGGCGTCGAGTTCGCCGCTCACCAGTTTGTCCCGCAGGTTGGCCCAGGACGACTGGCGCTTGAGATTCAGGGTCAGTCCGTAGGGCTGGGCGAAGCCCTGGGTGGCGGCGACCACCACCGAAGCGCAGTCGCTCAGGGCCATGAAGCCGAGGTTGATTTCGGTCTTTTCCGGGGCATCGCTGCCATTGACCCAGGCCAGGGGGGTGGTTGAGGGTTCGTTCATCGATTTCGCACCTTCCAAAAAAAACGTCGTCCCGGGCCCCGTATGAGCAGGGCCGGCTGACGACGCCATTGTCCTGGCACGCATTCCGCCGTTGGCCTGCGTGCTGATGCCTGTGCCGGTGCAAGGCATATGCCATCGCCCGCTGTTTTTGTCGCGCGCCTCGCTTGCGACCCCGATGCGCGGGTATAATCGCCGCCTCATTTCGCCGCCAATCGAGTCAAGCCCGCCCATGTACACCCTGGCCCGTCAGCTGTTGTTCAAACTTTCTCCGGAAACCTCCCACGATCTGTCCCTGGACCTGATCGGCGCGGGTGGGCGTCTGGGGCTCAACGGCTTGCTGTGCAAGGCCCCGGCAAAACTGCCGGTGAATGTCATGGGCCTGGACTTCCCGAACCCGGTGGGCCTGGCCGCCGGCCTGGACAAGAATGGCGCGGCCATCGACGGCTTTGCGCAGCTGGGTTTTGGTTTTGTCGAAATCGGCACCATTACCCCGCGTGCGCAACCGGGCAATCCGAAACCCCGGTTGTTCCGCTTGCCGGAGGCCGAGGCGATCATCAATCGCATGGGCTTCAACAACCTCGGTGTCGATCACTTGCTGGCCCGCGTGGCGGCCGCCAAGTACAAGGGCGTGCTGGGCATCAACATCGGCAAGAACTTCGACACCCCGGTCGAACGTGCGGTCGACGACTACCTGATCTGCCTGGACAAGGTCTACGCCCACGCCAGCTATGTGACGGTCAACGTCAGCTCGCCCAATACCCCGGGCCTGCGCAGCCTGCAATTCGGTGATTCGCTCAAGCAATTGCTGGCAGACCTCGCCACGCGTCGCGCGGAACTGGCGCTGCGTCACGGCAGGCACGTGCCGCTGGCGATCAAGATCGCGCCGGACATGACCGACGAAGAAACTGCGCAGGTAGCACAGGCGTTGATCGAAACCGGTATGGACGCGGTCATCGCCACCAACACCACCCTGAGCCGCGTGGGCGTCGAAGGCATGGAGCATGGTGACGAGGCGGGCGGCCTGTCCGGCGCTCCGGTGCGTGACAAGAGCACGCACACCGTGAAGGTGCTGGCTGCGGAACTGGGCGGTCGCTTGCCGATCATCGCGGCGGGTGGCATTACCGAAGGCCGACACGCGGCGGAGAAAATCAGCGCGGGCGCGAGCCTGGTGCAGATCTACTCGGGCTTCATCTACAAGGGCCCGGCGCTGATTCGTGAGTCGGTAGACGCCATCGCCGCCCTCAGATAACCCGTCCCCCTGTAGGAGCGAGCATGCTCGCGATGAGCCTGAAAGCGCCGCGGGGTGTCAGGTTTCCAGCGTTATCGTTAACGACCATCGCGACGGTGCGACGATTCGACATGCTCGCTCCTACAGCGATTGTGCTGACCGAGGCATAAAAAAGGGCCCCTTCAAAGGAGCCCTTGGGCCGCAGCCCGCCGTCCGGATGGGACGTGCGTGGTTAATTCGCTACATGATCAGATTGTGTGTCGGAGTGTGTGCCCTGTGTTAGCCGACGGCGTGAAGTTCGTTGAGTCTGTGGATTCCCGCAGTGCCGGTCATACCGTCCCAGTTGTCGCCGCGTCCTTCTCGCCAGCCGTTAATCCAGGCTTGGCGTACCGACGGTAGAGTAAATGGGCAAAGCTCACGGGATTTGCCACCAACGCCATATTGATATCCGCGCAAAAATGCTCTTTCCAACGGATCACGCTTAAGTCTTCTCATAGGGTGTTGCCCTCACTTGTTGACTGTAGGTATCGCGTCGACCTCAATCGAGGTCTGGCAGAAAAACTCTGCCGTTGGGGGCTCGTTGCCGGCGTGACGAGCCAAGGTGTTGGCGTCATTGCGGCGCCAACCTGTATTGAGTTCTAACCAATGCGTCACATCGAGGGAATGATCGTTTTGTCATAAGGACGTAACTATTAATGTGCTATGGCACTAAGTAACATGATGTTTGTGGCGTATTTATTGATCAAACCCCGGTATGATCGGCCCTGCGTTGGATGATCAGGTTAATCCCTTGCTGAGAATGCCTCCCGTTGCCGGGACGGACTATTCGACGAAGGGTCGACTTATGTCATTTTGTTGCATTAACTTTTTTATCTGTCCTTGCATCTAAGCTCATTTAACCCGGGCAGCAAGGGTGGAACGGCACACCTTCGTGCCACGCGGGCGCTCTTCGAGAAAAGCGCCTGATTGAAAACCGGGCCGGCAATGCGTTGCCGGTTCACTCAGCAAAGGCTGCGAATCCTCATGTCCGATCGTTTCGAACTCTTCCTCACTTGCCCAAAAGGCCTTGAAGGCCTGCTCATCGAGGAAGCCGTCGGGCTTGGCCTTGAGGAAGCGCGTGAGCACACTTCTGCCGTGCGTGGCATGGCCACCATGGAAACCGCTTATCGCCTGTGCCTGTGGTCGCGCCTGGCCAACCGGGTGCTGCTGGTGCTCAAGCGTTTCCCGATGAAAGACGCCGAAGACCTCTACCACGGTGTGCTGGACATCGAGTGGCAAGACCACATGCTCAATGACGGCACCCTGGCCGTCGAATTCAGCGGCCACGGCTCGGGCATCGACAACACTCACTTCGGCGCCTTGAAGGTCAAGGACGCCATCGTCGACAAACTGCGCACCCCGCAGGGCGACCGTCCGTCCATCGACAAGCTCAACCCGGACCTGCGCATCCACCTGCGCCTGGATCGCGGCGAAGCGATCCTCTCCCTCGACCTGTCCGGCCATAGCCTGCACCAGCGCGGTTATCGCCTGCAGCAAGGTGCGGCGCCGCTGAAGGAAAACCTGGCGGCTGCGATCCTGATCCGCTCCGGTTGGCCGCGTATCGCGGCTGAAGGCGGCGCGCTGGCGGACCCGATGTGCGGCGTCGGCACCTTCCTGGTCGAAGCGGCGATGATCGCTGCCGACATCGCGCCGAACCTGCGTCGCGAGCAATGGGGTTTCACCGCCTGGCTCGGTCACGTACCGGCGCTGTGGAAAAAACTGCATGAAGAAGCTTCCGAGCGTGCGGCTGCCGGCCTGGCCAAGCCACCGCTGTGGATTCGCGGTTACGAAGCCGATCCGCGCCTGATTCAACCAGGCCGCAACAACGTCGAGCGTGCCGGCCTGAGCGAGTGGATCAAGATCTACCAGGGCGAAGTCGCGACCTTCGAGCCGCGTCCGGACCAGAACCAGAAAGGCCTGGTGATCTGCAACCCACCGTACGGCGAGCGTCTGGGCGACGAGGCGAGCCTGCTCTACCTCTACCAGAACCTTGGCGAACGCCTGCGTCAGGCTTGCCTCAACTGGGAAGCCGCGGTGTTCACCGGCGCCCCGGACCTGGGCAAGCGCATGGGCATCCGCAGCCACAAGCAGTATTCGTTCTGGAACGGCGCCTTGCCGTGCAAGCTGTTGCTGATCAAGGTGTTGCCGGATCAATTCGTCACCGGCGAGCGTCGTACCCCGGAGCAGCGTCAGGCCGAGCGTGAAGAGGCGGCCTACGAACAGGCGCCGAACGAGCCGCAAGAGCGCCAGTACAACAAGAACGGCAACCCGATCAAGCCGACGCCAGCACCGGCGCCGGTGATCGAGCAACCGCGCCTGAGCGAAGGCGGGCAGATGTTTGCCAACCGCCTGCAGAAAAACCTCAAGGCGCTGGGCAAGTGGGTCAAGCGTGAAGGCATCGATTGCTATCGTGTCTACGATGCCGACATGCCGGAATACTCCATGGCCATCGATCTGTACCAGGATTGGGTACACGTCCAGGAATACGCCGCACCGAAATCCATCGATCCGCAGAAAGCCTCGGCGCGCATGTTCGATGCCCTGGCGGCGATCCCGCAGGCGCTGAACATCGACAAGAACCGGGTGGTGGTCAAGCGTCGCGAGCGTCAGAGCGGTACCAAGCAATACGAGCGCCAAGCGGCCCAGGGCAAGTTCGTCGAGGTCAACGAAGGCGGCGTGAAACTGCTGGTCAACCTCACCGATTACCTCGATACCGGGTTGTTCCTCGACCACCGGCCAATGCGCATGCGCATCCAGAAAGAGGCCGCCGGCAAGCGCTTCCTCAATCTGTATTGCTACACCGCCACCGCCAGTGTCCACGCGGCCAAGGGCGGCGCGCGCAGCACCACCAGCGTCGACCTGTCGAAAACCTACCTGGACTGGGCGCGTCGCAACCTGTCGCTGAACGGTTTCTCCGACAAGAACCGCCTGGAGCAGAGTGATGTGATGGTCTGGCTGGACGCCTGCCGTGAAGAGTACGACCTGATCTTCATCGACCCGCCGACGTTCTCCAACTCCAAGCGCATGGAAGGCGTCTTCGACGTGCAACGTGACCAGGTGCAACTGATCGACCTGGCCATGGCGCGCCTAGCACCGGGCGGGGTGTTGTACTTCTCCAACAACTTCCGCAAGTTCGAGCTCGAGCCCAACCTCAGCGAGCGCTACGCGATCGAAGAGATCACCGCCCAGACCATCGATGCGGATTTTTCCCGTAACGCCAAGATCCATCGCGCGTGGAAAATCACTGCTCGCTGATAAATCGTTGTAGGAGCCAGGCTTGCCGGCGAACCAGACGCTGCGGTGCATCTGTCGCACCGTGTTATCGTTCTTCGCGGGCAAGCCTCGCTCCTACAGGCGAACCAGACGCTGCGGTGTACCTGCCGTACCGTGTCACCGTTCTTCGCGGGCAAGTCGGATCGCCGCACCGCTCGCTCCTACAGGCGAAACATGCGCCGCGACAATGCTGGTCAAATTAGTGGCTAATAGCTATAACTCAACCCACGGCCAATGAGCTTTCCCGCACATGGCGTTTTGAGTTGCGTCTATGTCGTTGCACGCCGTGCGCCCCAAGATCCTGGGTTTTATCAGCGAAGATGTCCCGGCCGGGCTGGTCGCGCTCATGGTCTTGCTCGTCGGCGGGATTCTCACGGCATTGCTCGCCTGGTCGACGCTGAACCTGTTTCAACATCAATTGCGGCAACGCTTCCAGTTGCTGGCCAGCGAACGCTACAGCCGTATCGAAGAACGCTTCCAGGATCAGGAGCAGCGCCTCGATGGCCTGCGCCGGTTCTTTGCCAACTCCGATACGGTCTCGCGCGCAGAATTCAACGGCTACACCCAACCCCTGTTGCACCGCACCCAGGCCTATTCGTTCGCCGAACGGGTCAGCCGGGAGCAGCGGCAAGCCTTCGAGCGTCGGGCGCGCGAGGAGGGCCTGGGCGAATTCACCCTGCGCGAGCTCAATGCCGCCGGACAACTGCAATCGGCCGGCGAGCGGGATGAGTACGTGGCGGTGCTGTATAGCCAGACGCAAAGCAAGCTCGGTGCGCCCCTGGGCTATGACTTGCTGGCCCAGCCCTTGCGTCGCGCCACGCTGGAACGGGCCGACCGGCACCAGGGCATGGCCGTGTCGCAGCCGATGCATCTGGTCAATATCGAGCCGGCTTATGCCCGCGGCGTGCTGTTGGTGGCGCCGGTCATGCTGCGCGGCAGCGTCGGTGGCGCAACCGGCAAACCGTTCGGGTATGTCATGGCGGTGATCAGCATGCGCCAGTTGCTGGCGGACGGGTTGCCGGAGGCGGGCCGTGATTATCTTTCGGTGCGCATCCTCGACCTGTCCACCGATGAGCAGCACGAGGTGCTGTTCGAATCGCCCAATGCGCCAGCGTCCAGTGACTTGTCCGCGACGCGGTTGTTGCGTCTTGCCGATCACGATTACCAGGTCGATATCCGCCCCAGCGCGGCTTTCCTCAAGGCCAACCATTCTTCAGTGACCACGCTGGTGGTGCTCGGTGGCCTGCTCAGTGTGTTGCTCAGCGCCTTGCTCTATGTGCTGGCCAGTCAGCGGCAGCGGGCGCTGAAAATGGTCGAGCAAAGGACCGGGGAACTGCGCGCCCGCGAACAGGAGCTGCGTGGCACCCATGGCCAGTTGCGCGGGGTGCTGGATGCCGCGACCCAGGTGGCGATCATTGCCACGGACCTGCGCGGAGTGATCAGCACCTTCAATGCTGGCGCCGAGCAGATGCTCGGTTACACCGTCGCCGAAGTGGTCGGGCACATGACCCTGGAAAACCTGCACTTGCCCCGGGAACTCGCGGCACGCTCGGCAGAATTGACGGCGCGTTACGGCAAGCCGGTCCCGGCCTGTCATGCGATGCTGGTCGAGGGTGGCGATGAGGCGCGGGAGTGGACGCTGGTGCGCAGCGATGGCAGCCACCTGATCGTCAACATGCTGGCGACTCCGGTTCTCGACGAACAGGGGCTGTGGGTCGGGCACCTGGCGATCTGCATCGACATCACCGAACGCAAGCGCGTGCATGAGGCCCTGGCCGCACGGGACCTGTTGCTGAAGAAACTCAGTGCCCATGTGCCCGGCGGCATCTACCAGTTCAAGATGGAGTTCGACGGGCGTTTCAGCGTGATCTACGCCAGCGACGGCATTCGCGAGATCTATGAGTTGGAGCCGGACGTGCTGCTGCTCAACGCCGAAGCGATTTTCACGCGGATTCATCCTCAGGACACCACCCGCGTGCGCGCCTCGATCCGTGCCTCGGCCAACGCCCTCAGCCACTGGCGCGAGGAATACCGCGTGCAATTGCCCCAACGCGGCCTGCGCTGGGTCCGCGGCGAGGCGACCCCGGAAGAACTGCCGGGCGGCGGAGTGCTCTGGCATGGCTACATCTCCGACATCACCGACACCAAGCGGGTGGAAGAAGAACTGCGGGCGCAGTCGGTCACCGACGCCCTGACCGGCATCCACAACCGCCGCTATTTCCAGGAACGCCTGACCACCGAAATGGCCCGGGTGGAGCGCGGCGGTGGCGAACTGTCGGTGATCATGCTCGACATCGACCACTTCAAGCGCATCAATGACCAGTATGGCCATGCCGTGGGTGATCGGGTGTTGCAGGCCGTGTGCGAGCGCATCGGCCATCGGCTGCGGCGCACGGATGTGTTCTGCCGCCTGGGCGGCGAGGAGTTCATGGTCCTTTGCCCGGACATCGGCGGCGAGCAGGCCCATCTGCTGGCACTGGAGTTGTGGCAAAGCCTGCGCAGCGCGCCGATCGATGAAGTAGGCGTCGTCACGGCGAGTTTCGGTATTGCCAGCTGGCGGGTTGGCGAGGGCGCAGATGCGCTGTTGCTACGGGCGGACTCGGGGGTTTATGTGGCGAAGCAGGAGGGCAGGGATCGGGTGCAGGGGGAGATGAACTAGCTTGGCTGGACGCAAAACCTGTAGGAGTGAGCCTGCTCGCGATAGCGGTCTTTCAGTCACATCATTGTTGGATGTGCCGCCATCATCGCGAGCAGGCTCGCTCCCACATGGGGTCGGAGTTGCTTACAACACCGAAGCCGTCTGCGCCAGTTTCGGCTGGCGATACAGGTCCAGCAGCACCTGGTCGAGCACCGACGACGCGCCAAACGGTGCCTTGTCGTTGAGGATCGCCACCACTGCCCAGGTGTTGCCGTTGACGTCGCGGCTGAAGCCGGCGATCGCCCGCACGGTGTTCAGGGTGCCGGTCTTGACGTGGGCTTCACCGCGCATCGCGGTGGTCTTCAGGCGTTTGCGCATGGTGCCGTCGGTGCCGGCAATCGGCATCGAGCTGATGTACTCGGCGGCGTAAGGGCTGCGCCAGGCGGCCTGCAGCATCGACGCCATTTCCCGGGCACTGACGCGTTCGGAGCGGGACAGGCCGGAGCCATTCTCCATTACCAGGTGCGGCGCGGTGATGCCTTTCTTCGCCAGCCACTGACGGACCACGCGCTGGGCGGCCTTGGCGTCGTCGGCGTCGGCATCGGTGCGGAACTTCTGCCCCAGGCTCAGGAACAGCTGCTGGGCCATGGTGTTGTTACTGTATTTGTTGATGTCGCGGATGATTTCCGCCAGGTCCGGCGAGAACGCCCGCGCCAGTACCTTGGCGTCTTTGGGCGTTGGCGCCAGCACATCCCGGCCCTGGATGCTGCCACCCAGTTCTTTCCAGATCGCGCGTACGGCACCGGCGGTGTAGGTGGCGTGGTCGAGCAACGACAGGTAAGTCTGAGAGCTGCAGCCTTCACCCAACTGCCCGCCGACCGTCACGGTCACGCTGCCATCGGCCTGGGGTACCGGGTTGTAACGCACACCACCGGTGCATTGCTTGGAGTTGATCGCCTTGACCTGGTTTTCGATGCGGATACTGGCAATAGGCGGTTCCACGGAGACCAGCACACGCCCGCCGTCGTTGCGCGCCACGAAGCGCAGGGCCTTGAGGTTGACCAACAATGCATCGGGCTTGACCAGGAAGGGCTTGTTTTCGTCGTTGCCGTCGTCGTTGAACTCGGGCAGTTGCGGTTGCACGAAGAAATTTTTGTCCAGGACCAGGTCGCCGGTCACCTGGGTCACGCCGTTGGCGCGCAGGTCGCGCATCAGCAGCCAGAGTTTTTCCATGTTCAGCTTCGGATCGCCGCCACCCTTGAGGTAGAGGTTGCCGTTGAGGATGCCACCGCTGAGGGTGCCATCGGTATAGAACTCGGTTTTCCACTGGTGATTGGGGCCGAGCATTTCCAGGGCCGCGTAGGTGGTGACCAGCTTCATGGTCGAGGCCGGGTTGACCGATACGTCGGCGTTGAAAATGGTCGGGGTGCCGGGGCCGTTCAGCGGAATCATCACCAGCGACAGGGCGTTGTCCTGCAACTTGCTGGCCTTGAGGGCTTTTTCGACATTGGGCGACAGGCTGGTATTGATCGGGTCAGCGGAAACCGGAAGGGCCAGGGGCAAAAGCAGGCCGGCCAGGAGCAATGGACGCAACGATTTGATCATGTAGATAAAACCCTACAGCCGAGGGGGAAAAAGACGAGGGCATGGAGATAATTTCCCTCAGTGGTCATGAAAGTGTCGGCATTATGCCCCAAGGTGCTACAGCGTGTGCCGTACAGGGCCTTCCAATCGGCTATTTTTTACCGACGGTAGGCGTGGCGGCCCAGAGAGTCGGGCAATTGGCGGCTTAAACTGCTAAAGTGCGGCCCGTTATTACTTAAGAGGATTGTTCCAATGGCGACTAACCGTTCCCAGCGTCTGCGCAAAAAACTGTGCGTCGATGAATTTCAAGAGCTGGGTTTCGAACTGAACCTGGATTTCAAGGAAGATCTGTCCGAAGAAGCCATTGATGCCTTCCTCGAGGCGTTCCTCAAAGAAGCCATGGAAGCCAACGGTCTGGGCTATGTCGGCGGTGATGACTACGGTCTGGTTTGCCTGATCAAGCGTGGCTCGGTCAGCGCTGAACAACGCGCTGCCGTTGAAGCCTGGCTCAAAGGCCGCACCGAGCTGACCAGCGTTGAAGTCAGCCCGCTGCTGGACGTCTGGTACCCGGAAAAGCCGATCAATCCGGTAGCTTGATGTTCTAAAAAACGGCGACCCGAGGGTCGCCGTTTTTTTGATATTAACGTTTACCCCAATTCAGAATCACCAGCGTCACAACCCCCGCCACAATCCCCCAGAACGCCGAACCGATGGAAAACAGCGTCAACCCCGATGCCGTGACCATGAAGGTGATCAGCGCCGCTTCACGCTCCTTCGCTTCGCTCATGGCGATGCTCAAGCCGTTGATGATCGAACCGAACAACGCCAGTGCAGCAATCGACAGCACCAGCTCCTTGGGCAGTGCGGCAAACAACGCTGCCAGCGTCGCGCCGAACACTCCGGCGATGCCATAGAAAATCCCGCACCAGACCGCCGCCGTGTAGCGTTTGTTGCGATCTTCATGGGCATGTGGCCCGGTGCAGATCGCCGCGCTGATGGCTGCCAGGTTGATCCCGTGGGAACCAAATGGCGCCAGCAACAACGAGGCGATGCCGGTGGTGGTGATCAGCGGCGAGGCCGGCACGTTGTAGCCGTCGGCGCGTAGCACGGCGATGCCCGGCATGTTTTGCGAAGTCATCGCCACCACGAACAACGGGATGCCGATGCTGATGGTCGCGGCGAGGGAGAAATGCGGAGTGGTCCACACAGGCGTGGCCACTTCCAGGTGGAACGCGCTGAAGTCCAGCAGCCCCATGACGCCGGACAAGGCCGTGCCGATCAGCAAGGCGCCCAGCACGGCGTAGCGCGGCGACAGGCGCTTGACCACCAGGTAGGTCAGGAACATGCCCAGCACCAGCGCGGTGCGGTGCTGGGCCGCGACGAAAATCTCGCTGCCGATCTTGAACAGGATCCCCGCCAGCAACGCTGCCGCCAGGGACGCGGGAATCTTTTTCACCAGGCGTTCGAAACTGCCAGTCAGCCCGCAAATGGTCACCAGCACCGCGCAGGTGATATAGGCACCGATGGCTTCGCCGTAGGTCACGCCACCCAGGCTTGTGATCAGCAAGGCCGCGCCCGGGGTGGACCAGGCGATGGTGATGGGGGTGCGATAGCGCAACGACAGGCCGATCGAGCACACCGCCATGCCGATGGAAATCGCCCAGATCCACGACGAAATCTGCCCGCTGGTCAGCCCGGCCGCTTGCCCGGCCTGGAACATCAGCACCAGGGAACTGGTGTAGCCGGTCATCATGGCGATGAACCCGGCGACGATGGCCGACGGCGAAGTGTCGGCCAAGGGGCGCAGTTGCGTGTGCGTGGCGTCTGTCATGACAGCGGTGTTCCTTGTTCAGGCGGCGGATTCTGCTTTAAAGCCTAAACTCAAACGTAATGGATCGTTGCGATACAGCGGAAGTGACAAACAGCCGTACAGTCGTGTTGGCACTAACCATTGTGTACAATCGCAGTGTTTTTTACGCGATACTTGCCAGCGACCCACTGTGCCGTATTACAGTCACCGTCAATTCGCCGCAGTTCTCCCGACTCGAGTGCCCATGAACGAACAGTTGCAACCCCTAAAGAAACAGCCGCGAGCAGGCAAAGCCGGCCGCAGCGGAACCCAGGACGATATTGTCTACGCGCATATCTTCGAGGCCATCCTCGAACAGCGCCTGGCGCCCGGCACCAAGTTGAGCGAAGAAGCGCTGGGGGAAATTTTCGGGGTCAGCCGCACCATCATTCGCCGCGCGCTGTCGCGCCTGGCCCATGAAGGCGTGGTATTGCTGCGTCCGAATCGCGGCGCCGTGGTTGCCAGCCCGAGCGTCGAAGAGGCGCGCCAGGTGTTCATGGCCCGGCGTCTGGTGGAGCGTGCGATCACTGAATTGGCGGTGCAACATGCCACCGCCGAGCAAATTGCCGAATTGCGGCAGATGGTCAACGACGAGCGTGACAGCTTCTCCCGTGGCGACCGCGGTGCCGGCATTCGCCTGTCGGGCGAATTCCACCTGAAACTGGCCGAGGCGGCGAAAAACGCCCCGCTGATCAGCTTCCAGCGCAGCCTGGTGTCCCAGACTTCGCTGATCATCGCCCAGTACGAAAGCGGTAACCGCTCGCACTGCTCCTACGACGAGCACACCCAGTTGATCGACGCCATTGAAAAGCGCGATGCTGAGCTGGCGGTGAACCTGATGATGCACCACATGGATCACATCGACAGCAAACTCAATCTCGATGAAGAAAGTGCGTCGGATGATTTGCACGCGGTGTTCTCGCATTTGCTGCAGACCAAGAAGCCTGGGCGTTCGCCAGCGAAAATCTGATAGACCGCGTCGCGCCTATCGCCAGCAGGCTGGCTCCCACAGGTTTTGTGTTGAACGCAAATTCTGTGATCACTGAAGATCAACTGTGGGAGCGAGCCTGCTCGCGATAGCGATCGCATAGGCAATAAAAATCCCCCGGGCTGCACAGCGACGGGGGATTTTTTATGCCTGAAAAAATTACCGCTGATGCACCAGATTCCCCGCCGCATAAGTCTGCAGCACAGTCCGGTCATCCCCCAGCGTCATCAACACAAACAACGTCTCGGCAATGTTATTGGCCTGCTGCAGGCGGTAGCCCAGCAACGGGGTGGCGTTGTAGTCGAGTACCAGGAAGTCGGCGTCGGTGCCCGGCTGCAGGTTGCCGATCTTGTCTTCCAGGCGCAGCGCACGGGCGCCGCCGAGGGTGGCCAGGTACAGCGACTTGAACGGGCTCAGGCGTGCGCCTTGCAGCTGCATGACCTTGTACGCTTCGTTCAGCGTTTGCAGCAGCGAGAAACTGGTGCCGCCGCCCACATCGGTGCCGATGCCGACATTGAGTTTGTGTTTCTCGGCCATCGGCAGGTTGAACAGGCCGCTGCCGAGGAAGAAGTTCGACGTCGGGCAGAACGAGATGGCCGAACCGGTTTCTGCCAGTCGCGCGCATTCGTCATCGCACAGGTGCACACCGTGGGCGAAGACCGACCGCTCGCCGAGCAACTGGTAGTGGTCGTATACATCCAGGTAGCCTTTGCGCTCCGGGAACAGTTCCTTGACCCACTCGATTTCCTTGAGGTTTTCACTGATGTGGGTCTGCATGTACAGATCCGGGTATTCGGTCAGCAACTGGCCGGCCAGGGTCAACTGTTCCGGGGTGCTGGTCGGGGCAAAACGCGGGGTGACGGCATAGTGCAGGCGACCCTTGCCGTGCCAGCGCTCGATCAGCGCCTTGCTTTCCAGGTAGCTGGATTCGGCGGTGTCGGTCAGGTAGTCCGGAGCGTTGCGGTCCATCATCACCTTGCCGGCGATCATGCGCAGGTCCAGCTGCTCGGCGGCCTCGAAGAACGAGTTCACCGATTGCGGGTGCACGCTGCCGAACACCAGCGCGGTGGTGGTGCCGTTGCGCAGCAGTTCCTTGATGAAAATGTCCGCCACCTGGTCAGCGTGGCCCTTGTCGGCGAACTGGCTTTCACAGGGGAAGGTGTAGGTGTTGAGCCAGTCCAGCAGTTGCTCGCCATAGGCGCCGACCATGCCGGTTTGCGGCAGGTGGATGTGGGTATCGATGAAGCCGGGAGTGATCAGCGCATCCTGGTAATGGGTGATATCGATATCGGCGGGCAGGGTTGGCAGCAATTCACTGGCGTGGCCGAGGGCGCTGATTTTTCCGTTGTCGACCACCAGCAGGCCGTCTTCGAAGTACTCGTAGGAGGCTTCGATACCCACTTCGGCAGGGTCGGCAATGCTGTGCAGGATGGCGGCGCGGTAAGCTTTGCGAGTCAGAGGCATGTCAGTTCTCAATTTGAGGCTTTCAGGTTTGCGGCCTGACTGCGGCGTGAAGCGGGCAGCAGTTTGGCAATCGGTTCGGCGCGGGACGACGTTTGCTGGCCGAAATTGGCGTTATAGGTGGCGATGATCTCGCCGGCGATGGAGATGGCGATTTCCACAGGCAACTTGCCTTTGACTTCGCCGATGCCCATCGGGCAGCGCATGCGTTGCACGACGCTGCTGTCGAAGCCGCGGTCGCGTAGGCGGTGTTCGAACTTCACGCGCTTGGTCTTCGAACCGATCAGGCCGAAATAGGCGAAGTCGTTGCGCTTGAGAATCGCGGCGGTGAGTTCGAGGTCGAGCTGATGGTTGTGGGTCATGACGATGCAGTAGCTGCCGGCGGGCAGGTCGTCGATTTCATCCACCGGTTCTTCGCTGACGATCTTGCGCACGCCATGGGGAATCTGTTCCGGGAATTCGTCTTCCCGCGAGTCGATCCAGCGCACCCGGCAGGGCAGGCTGGCCAGCAGCGGAACCAGCGCGCGGCCGACGTGGCCGGCGCCAAACACGGCGATCTGCGCCTGGACCTGGCCCATCGGTTCGAACAGCAGCACGGTCGCACCACCGCAGCACTGGCCCAGGCTGGCGCCGAGGCTGAAGCGTTCAAGATGGGTGTCCTGCTTGCCGCTGGCGAGCATCTCGCGGGCGATCTGCATGGCTTTGTATTCCAGGTGTCCGCCACCGATGGTGTCGAAGGTCTGGTTGGCGCTGATGACCATCTTCGAGCCGGCATTGCGCGGCGTCGAGCCGAGCTCTTCGATGATGGTCACCAGCACGCAGGGTTCACCCTGGTTCTGCAGGTCGGCGAGGGCGTCGATCCAGTTGTACATGTTCACCTCGACATCTTTATTGTCTTGTCTGGCCTCATCGCGAGCAGGGCTCACTCCTACTTTTGGAATGCATTCCCATGTAGGAGTGAGCCTGCTCGCGATAGGCGCACCTCGATCTTAGAGCGAAGCCAACTCGGTTTCGGCTTCAACGGCCTTCGCCACCTTCAACTGGCGCATCTGCTCACAGCCCCACAACACCCGCTCCGGGGTCGCCGGTGCGTCGATTTTCGGTTGATGCTTGTAGTCGCCCAGGCTGGCCACTGCGTCCTTGATCGCGCACCAGGCGGCGATACCGAGCATGAACGGCGGCTCGCCCACGGCCTTGGAATGGAACACCGTGTCTTCCGGGTTCTTGCGGTTTTCCACCAACTTCACCCGCAGGTCCAGCGGCATGTCCGCCACGGCCGGGATCTTGTAGCTGGCCGGGCCGTTGGTCATCAGCTTGCCCTTGTTGTTCCACACCAACTCTTCCATGGTCAGCCAACCCATGCCCTGGATGAAACCACCCTCGACCTGGCCGATGTCGATGGCCGGGTTCAGCGAGGCGCCGACGTCGTGGAGGATGTCGGTGCGCAGCATTTTGTACTCGCCGGTCAGGGTGTCGATGATCACCTCGCAGCAGGCAGCACCGAAGGCGAAGTAGTAGAACGGACGTCCGCGGGCCTGGCTGCGGTCGTAGTAGATTTTCGGGGTCTTGTAGAACCCGGTGCTCGACAGTGATACCTGGGCGAAGTAGGCCTGCTGGATCAGTGCTTCGAAGGTCAGGATGTGATCGCGAACCCGCACGTGGCCGTTGTGGAACTCCACGTCTTCTTCGCTGACCTTGTATTGCCGTGCGGCGAATTCGACCAGGCGTTTCTTGATGGTTTCCGCGGCGTTCTGCGCGGCTTTACCGTTCAGATCGGCACCGCTGGAAGCGGCTGTCGGCGAGGTGTTCGGCACCTTGTCGGTGTTGGTCGCGGTGATCTGCACGCGGTCCATTTCCACCTGGAACACCTCGGCCACGACCTGCGCGACCTTGGTGTTCAGGCCCTGGCCCATCTCGGTGCCGCCGTGGTTGAGGTGGATGCTGCCGTCGGTGTAGACGTGTACCAGGGCACCGGCCTGGTTGAGGAAGCTGGCGGTGAAGGAAATGCCGAATTTCACCGGGGTCAGCGCCAGGCCCTTTTTCAGGATCGGGCTGTTGGCGTTGTAGCGACGGATCGCTTCGCGGCGCTCGGCGTACTGGCAGCTTTCTTCCAGTTCGGCGGTCATCTCCTCGAGCATGTTGTGCTCGACGGTCTGATAGTAATGGGTAACGTTGCGCTCGGTCTTGCCGTAGTAGTTGGCCTTGCGCACCGCCAGTGGATCGAGGGCCAGATGCCGGGCGATGGCGTCCATCACTTCTTCGATGGCGACCATGCCTTGCGGGCCACCGAAACCACGGTAGGCGGTATTCGACGCGGTGTTGGTCTTGCAGCGATGACCGTTGACGGTCGCGTCGCCCAGGTAATACGAGTTGTCCGAGTGGAACATCGCGCGGTCGACGATCGACGCCGACAGGTCAGGCGAACAGCCGCAGTTGCCGGCCAGTTCCAGGTTGATGCCGTGCAGGCGGCCGGTGCTGTCGAAGCCCACGTCGTATTCGACATAGAACGGGTGACGCTTGCCGGTCATCAGCATGTCTTCGACGCGCGGCAGGCGCATCTTGGTTGGCTGGCCGGTGAGGTGCGCGATGACTGCACAGAGGCACGCCGGGCTCGCTGCCTGGGTTTCCTTGCCGCCAAAACCGCCACCCATGCGGCGCATGTCAACGACGATCTTGTTCATCGACACGTCCAGCACTTCGGCCACCAGCTTCTGCACTTCGGTGGGGTTCTGGGTGGAGCAGTAGACGATCATGCCGCCATCTTCGGTAGGCATCACCGAGGAAATCTGGGTTTCCAGGTAGAAGTGTTCCTGGCCGCCGATGTGCAGGGTGCCTTGAATGCGGTGCTCGGCAGTGGCCAGCGCCGTGACCGAATCGCCACGCTGGTGCGTGTGGCTGTCGAGCACAAAATGGCGCTTGCGCAGGGCTTCGACCACGTCCAGCACCGGCTCCAGGTCTTCGTATTCGATGATCGCGGCCATTGCCGCCTTGCGTGCGGTTTCCAGATCCTTGGCGGCGACGGCCACCACCGGTTGACCGACGAACTGCACGGTATCGATCGCCAGCAGCGGATCGCCCGGCAGCAACGGACCAATGTCCTTCAGGCCCGGCACGTCTTCGTGGGTAATGGCGATGCGCACACCTTCGAAGGCATAGCAGGGCGAGGTGTCGATGCTGATGATCCGGGCGTGGGCGCGGTCCGACATGCGGGCGTACACGTGCAGCTGGTTCGGAAACTCCAGGCGATCGTCGATGTACTGCGCTTCACCGGACACATGCTTGGCGGCGCTGTCGTGCTTGACGCTGCGGCCGACACCGGTGGTCAGGTCCTTGGCGAACAGTTCAGCCAGTTCGGCCTGGGTCTTCTCTACGGCGTGATGGTTAGACATAAGCGGTCACCCGAGTCTCGATGTGCGGCGTTTGCAGTTCGATGAAGTATTTGCGCAGCAGGTTCTGCGCGCTGAGCAGGCGATATTCCTTGCTGGCGCGGAAGTCCGACAGCGGTGTGAAATCTTCGGCCAGGGCAGCGCAGGCGCGTTCAACGGTGGCGCTGTTGAAGGGCGAACCGATCAACGCGGTTTCGCAACTGTTGGCGCGTTTTGGAATGGCCGCCATGCCACCGAAGGCCACGCGGGCGTCGGCGATCACACCGTTTTCCAGGCGCAGGTTGAATGCCGCGCACACGGCAGAAATGTCATCGTCCAGGCGCTTGGAGACCTTGTAGGCGCGGAACAGCTGTTCGACGCTGGCACGCGGCACGATGATCTTCTCGATGAACTCGCTTTCCTGGCGCGCGGTGACGCGGTAGTCGATGAAGTAATCTTCCAGGGCCAGGGTGCGGCGGGTCTCGCCCTTGCACAGGACAATCTGCGCGCCCAGGGCAATCAGCAGGGGAGGCGAGTCACCGATGGGCGAGGCGTTGCCGATGTTGCCACCCAGGGTGCCCTGGTTGCGAATCTGCAATGAGGCGAAGCGCTGCAGCAGTTCGCCGAAGTCCGGGTACTCGGCCTTCAGGGCCTCGTAGCAGTCGGAGAGGGCGGTGGCGGCGCCGATTTCCAGGCGGTCGTCGAAACGGTCGATACGCTTCATTTCGGCGACGTTGCCGACGTAGATCATCACCGGCAGCGTGCGGTGGAACTGCGTTACTTCCAGCGCCAGGTCAGTGCCGCCGGCCAGCAGGCGGGCCTGTGGGTAAGCATCGTAGAGGTCGGCCAAGTCGGCCACGGTCAGGGGCACCAGGCAGCGCTTGTCGCCGCTGTTGAGTTCGCCGATAGCGGTCGGCGCAATGGCCTTGAGCCGGGCAATGGTCTGGGTTTCGTTGGCATCGAACTGGTCCGGCTTTTTAGCGCAGCAGGACTGCTCGGCGGCTTCCAGGATTGGGCGATAACCGGTGCAGCGGCAGAGGTTGCCGGCCAGGGCTTCGTGGGCCTTGTGCTGATCCGGTGCATCGCTGTTCTTTTGCAGGGCAAACAACGACATCACGAAACCAGGGGTGCAGAACCCGCATTGCGAGCCGTGGCACTCGACCATGGCCTTCTGCACGCTGTGCAGCTCACCCTTGTGCTTGAGGTCTTCAACGCTGATCAGTTGCTTGCCATGCAAGGACGACACGAAGGTCAGGCACGAGTTGAGGCTGCGGTAGCGAATGTGTTCGCGGCCTGCGTCATCGGTCTGCAATTCGCCGACGACCACGGTGCACGCGCCACAGTCGCCGCTGGCGCAGCCTTCTTTGGTACCGGGTTTGCCCACATGGTCGCGCAGATAATTGAGCACGGTCAGGTTCGGGTCCAGGGCGTGCTCGCTACGGAGTTCCTGGTTTAGTAAAAACTGGATCACGGAAGGCCTCGCAGACTCATTATTGTTGTTAACCGATATGAACCGAATTTAGCAGGTCTGACTTTTCGGTCAATGATTTTCTGACTTAAAGGTCAGGAAAATGCATTTTGTCGACTAACGCTCCATTTCTTCATTATTGACCCTCGATCAACAGCCTGCTTTTTGCTTGAATCGTGCCAAAAACCACCCGGTGGGCCCTGCGCCATGACGTATCAATTGCGCTACACTGCGCCGCTTGTGCAAATCGAAGAGTTTGAAGGACAACCATGACGTTCAAGGCGCCGGACAGCCTCGCCGAGCAAATCGCGCATCACCTCGCCGAACGCATCATTCGCGGCGAAATGAAGCCCGGGGAGCGCATCCAGGAACAGAAGGTCACGCAGGCACTTGACGTCAGCCGCGGCTCGGTTCGCGAGGCTTTGCTGATTCTCGAGCGCCGGCACCTGATCGCCATCCTGCCGCGCCGTGGCGCCCACGTCACCGAACTCACCGCGCACAAGGTCAAGAGCCTGTGCACGCTGATGAGCGAGATGTACATCCTGCTCGCCAATGCCGTGGCCACTGGCTGGAAAGTCCAGGCCGACCTGGCGCCGTTCGTGCAGATCCAGCAGCGCCTGACCGCCAGCTACGAGCGCCAGGACATCCATGCCTTCGTCGACGACAGTTTCAACGTGATGCGCGCCACGTACCCGTTCGCCAACAATCCGTACCTGCAGGAAACCGTCGAGAACCTGCAACCGGCCATGAGCCGTGCGTACTTTCTCGCCCTGGAGCAACGCAAGGCCTCGATGAGCGAGTACCTGGAGCTGTTCGAACGCCTGCTTGCTGCCGTGATCGCCCGTGATTTCCCACTGATCCGCGAAGTGCTGACCGCTTATGGCCAGCGCAGTTGCGATCTGGTGATCTCTGCCCTGACGGACGCATAAGCGTGCGGCTAAAGTGCATCAAGCTGGCGGGGTTCAAGTCCTTCGTCGACCCGACCACGGTGAACTTCCCCAGCAACATGGCGGCGGTGGTCGGGCCCAATGGTTGCGGCAAGTCGAACATCATCGACGCCGTACGCTGGGTGATGGGCGAGAGTTCGGCGAAGAACCTGCGCGGCGAGTCGATGACCGACGTCATCTTCAATGGCTCCACCAGCCGCAAGCCGGTGAGCCAGGCGAGCATCGAGTTGGTGTTCGATAACTCCGATGGCACCTTGCTCGGTGAATACGCCGCCTATGCGGAAATTTCCATTCGCCGCAAAGTGACCCGCGACAGCCAGACCACTTATTACCTCAACGGCACCAAGTGCCGTCGCCGTGACATCACCGATATCTTCCTCGGCACCGGCCTGGGCCCGCGCAGCTACTCGATCATCGAACAGGGGATGATCTCCAAGCTGATCGAGTCCAAGCCCGAAGATTTGCGCAACTTCATCGAAGAAGCCGCGGGGATCTCCAAGTACAAGGAGCGTCGGCGCGAAACCGAAAACCGCATCCGCCGTACCCACGAAAACCTGGAGCGCCTGACTGACCTGCGCGAAGAGCTCGAACGTCAGCTCGAACGCTTGCACCGCCAGGCCGAAGCGGCCAAGAAGTACCAGGAATTCAAAGCCGAGGAGCGCCAGCTCAAGGCGCAATTGTCGGCCCTGCGCTGGCAAGACCTGAACGATCAGGTCGGCCAGCGCGAAGCGATCATCGGCACCCAGGAAGTCAGTTTCGAAGCCCTGGTGGCCGAACAACGCAACGCCGACGCCAGCATCGAACGCTTGCGCGATGGCCATCACGACCTCTCCGAGCGCTTCAATCTGGTGCAGGGGCGCTTCTATTCGGTCGGCGGCGACATCGCCCGGGTCGAACAGAGCATCCAGCACGGCCAGCAGCGCTTGCGCCAATTGCAGGACGATTTGAAGGAAGCCGAGCGCGCGCGCCTGGAGACCGAGTCGCACCTGGGCCACGACCGCACGTTGCTGCTGACCCTCGGCGAAGAGCTGGACATGCTCACGCCGGAGCAGGAAGTCACCAGCGCCGCCGCCGAAGAAGCCGCCGCCGCGCTGGAAGAATCCGAAACCACCATGCACGGCTGGCAGGAGCAGTGGGACACGTTCAACCTCAGCGCCGCCGAGCCACGGCGCCAGTCGGAAGTCCAGCAATCGCGGATCCAGCAGCTGGAAACCAGCCTGGAGCGCCTGGCCGATCGGCACCGGCGCCTGGGTGAAGAACGCGCCTTGTTGTCGGCGGACCCGGAAGACGCGGCGATCATGGCGCTCAACGAACAGCTCGCTGAATCCGAGGCGACCCTCGAGGATTTGCAGACCAGTGAAGAAGCTCAGGTTGAAAAGCTCGAGCAACTGCGCCAGCAATTGCAGCACGCACTGTCGGCGCAACAACAGGCCCAGGGCGATCTGCAGCGCCTCAATGGTCGCCTGGCTTCGCTCGAAGCCTTGCAGCAAGCGGCGCTCGACCCGGGTACCGGCACCGCGCAATGGCTGCGCGAGCAGCAGCTGGCGGACCGCCCGCGCCTGGCCGAAGGCCTGAAAGTCGAGGCCGGTTGGGAGCTGGCGGTGGAAACCGTACTGGGCGCCGACCTGCAAGCGGTGCTGGTGGATGACTTCGGCGATTTCGATTTGTCCGGGTTTACTCAAGGCGATTTGCGCTTGCTCAGCCCCGCCACCGACGGCGCGCGCGTGCCCGGCAGCCTGCTCGATAAAGTCGAAGCGCAGATCGATCTGTCGCCATGGCTGGGGCAGGTCAAACCGGTCGAAAGCCTCGAACAGGCGCTGGCCTTGCGTGGGCAATTGGCCGCGGGCCAGAGCCTGATCAGTCGCGACGGATACTGGGTCGGCCGGCACTTTTTGCGCGTGCGCCGTGCCAGCGAAGCGGAAAGCGGGATGCTCGCCCGTGGTCAGGAAATCCAGCAACTGGGTCTTGAACGCGAAGAGCGTGAAGCGGCCGTCGAAGCCCTCGAAACCGAATTGCAAAACCTGCGGGCGCAACAGCGCCAGCAGGAAAACGGCCGTGAACATTTGCGCCGCCTGCTGCAGGACGAAGCCCGTCAGCAAGGTGAGCTCAAGGCCCAGCTGTCGGCCGGCAAAGCCAAGGCCGAGCAGTTGAACCTGCGGCGCACGCGCCTCGATGAAGAACTCCAGGAGTTGGCCGAACAGCGGGCCCTGGAACATGAACACATCGGCGAAGCCCGCCTGCAATTGCAGGAAGCGCTCGACAGCATGGCGCTGGACACCGAGCAGCGCGAGCTGCTGCTGGCCCAGCGTGACAGCTTGCGCGAACGGCTTGACCGGGTGCGCCAGGAAGCCCGCCAGCACAAGGATCACGCCCATCAACTGGCGGTGCGCCTGGGCTCGCTGCGGGCCCAGCATGACTCGACGCGCCAGGCCCTGGAACGCCTGGAAATGCAGGCCGAACGCCTGACGGAAAAACGCGAGCAACTGAGCCTCAACCTGGAGGAGGGCGAGGCGCCCCTGGAAGAGTTGCGCCTCAAGCTCGAAGAACTGCTCGACAAGCGCATGACCGTCGACGAAGAACTCAAGACCGCGCAGATCGCCCTGGAAGACGCCGACCGCGAACTGCGTGATGCTGAAAAGCGCCGCAACCAGGCCGAACAGCAGTCCCAGCTGATTCGCGGCCAGCTCGAAAACCAGCGCATGGAATGGCAAGCCCTGACCGTGCGGCGCAAGGCGTTGCAGGACCAGTTGCTCGAAGACGGCTACGACCTGCACGGCGTGCTGGCCACACTGACCGCCGAGGCCAGCGAGAAAGCCGCCGAGGAAGAACTCGAGCGCATTGGCGCACGGATCCAGCGCCTGGGCGCGATCAACCTCGCGGCCATCGATGAATACCAGCAACAATCGGAGCGTAAACGTTATCTGGACGCGCAGAACGACGATCTGGTCGAAGCGCTCGACACGCTCGAGAACGTGATCCGCAAGATCGACAAGGAAACCCGGAACCGCTTCAAGGATACCTTTGATCAGATCAATGGCGGTTTACAGGCCCTTTTCCCAAAAGTTTTCGGTGGAGGGCGCGCGTATTTGGAACTGACGGGCGAAGATCTACTCGATACAGGGGTGACGATCATGGCGCAGCCGCCCGGAAAGAAGAACAGCACCATCCATTTGCTCTCCGGGGGCGAAAAAGCCCTGACCGCATTGGCCCTGGTTTTTGCGATCTTCAAGTTGAACCCGGCGCCGTTCTGCATGCTCGATGAAGTGGACGCGCCATTGGATGACGCCAACGTTGGACGCTATGCACGACTGGTCAAGGAGATGTCGCAGACCGTGCAGTTCATCTATATCACCCACAACAAGATCGCCATGGAAATGGCCGAACAACTGATGGGGGTGACGATGCACGAACCGGGATGCTCGCGTCTGGTGGCGGTGGATGTCGAGGAGGCCATGGCGATGGTGGACGCCTGAAACAGGAGTTTCAGGGGGGATTTTTTAGCGATGGGGTGCAAAATGCCATGCCGACTTGCTGGCCAATCGACATATTCGAGGGACCAGCGTGCCAGACGGTGTAAAGTTGCCTTTGGTCGTGCTAGTTTAATGTCAATTTTTCGTATACGTGGGTAAAACGCCTGTCAGAACATAGAGTTGGCGCCACGTTTTAAAGCGGTTTACAGAATGTAAGCCCCTTATTTTTCAGCATTTTTTATAGAGGCACGGGATTACATGGAAATCGGTCTGCGCGAGTGGCTGATCGTCATCGGCATTATTGTCATTGCCGGTATTCTTTTCGATGGCTGGCGCCGTATGCGCGGCGGCAAGGGAAAACTGAAATTCCGTCTCGACCGGAGCCTGTCCAACCTGCCTGACGAGGATACAAGCCCCGAGCTGTTGGGCCCGTCTCGCGTCCTGGATGCGCACAAGGAACCGCAACTGGACGAGCAAGACCTGCCGTCGGTGAGCATGCCCGCCCGCGAATCGGGCTCCAAGCGCGGCAAGCGTGGCCATGGCGAGCCTTCCCAGGGCGACATGAACCTAAGCCTCGACCTGGACGGCGGCCCGAGCTTCAGCAGCCGTGACGACGATTTCCCGGATGACACCAAGGCAGCGCCTGCGGTCAGCGACAAGGAACAGCCGCAAGCCGAAGAAGTGCTGGTGATCAGCGTGATCTGCCGCGACCCTGCCGGCTTCAAAGGCCCGGCGCTGCTGCAGAACATTCTCGAAAGCGGCCTGCGTTTCGGCGAAATGGACATCTTCCACCGCCACGAAAGCATGGCGGGCAATGGCGAAGTACTGTTCTCCATGGCCAACGCGGTCAAGCCTGGCGTCTTCGACCTGGACGACATCGACCACTTCAGCACCCCGGCCGTGAGCTTCTTCCTCGGTTTGCCAGGCCCGCGTCATCCCAAGCAGGCCTTCGACGTGATGGTGGCTGCGGCGCGTAAATTGTCGCAAGAGTTGAACGGCGAGTTGAAGGACGACCAGCGTAGCGTACTGACCGCCCAGACGATCGAGCACTACCGTCAGCGCATCGTTGAATTCGAACGTCGCGCACTGACCCAAAAACGTTGAAATTAGCGGGGTATGGCCACTCCCATACCCCGTAGGAGCCAGGCTTGCCGGCGAAGGCGATTTCAAATACGCCTTCGCCGGCAAGCCTGGCTCCTACAATAGTTCTGCATCGCATCGAAAATTGAGCAGCCTCGGCTGCTCTTTTGCTTTATGAGAGACCACCCATGACTGCCGCCCAAGACCGCATTCTAGAGCTACGTGCCGAGCTGGATCTGCACAACTATCGCTATCACGTACTGGACGAGCCGAGCATCCCGGACGCCGAGTACGACCGGTTGTTCAACGAGCTCAAGGCCCTCGAAGCGGCCCATCCCGACCTGGTTACCAGCGATTCGCCCACCCAGCGGGTCGGCAGCGCGGCACTGTCGGCGTTCACCCAGGTGCGCCACGAAGTGCCGATGCTCAGCCTGGGCAACGCCTTCGAAGAAACCGACATGCGCGAGTTCGACCGTCGGGTGACCGAAGGCCTGGACCTGCCGGCCGGTGATCTGTTCGGCGCGGGCGCGGGGGTGGAATACAGCTGCGAACCCAAGCTCGATGGCCTGGCGGTCAGCCTGCTCTATCAGGACGGCATGCTGGTGCGCGGGGCCACCCGTGGCGACGGCACCACCGGCGAAGACATCAGTGTCAACGTGCGCACCGTGCGCAACATCCCGCTCAAGCTGCACGGCACCGGCTGGCCGGCGACCCTGGAAGTGCGCGGCGAAGTGTTCATGTCCAAGGCCGGTTTCGAACGGCTCAACGCCACGCAACTGGAAGTTGGCGGCAAGACCTTCGCCAACCCGCGCAACGCCGCGGCAGGCAGCCTGCGCCAGCTGGATTCGAAGATCACCGCCAACCGTCCACTGGAATTCTGCTGCTACGGCATCGGCCAGGTGTCTGCGGACATCGCCGACACGCACATCGGCAATCTGCAGCAGCTCAAGGCCTGGGGCATGCCGATCAGCCACGAGCTGAAGCTGGCGAACGGCATTGATGAATGCCTGGATTACTACCGCGACATCGGCGAGCGCCGCAATGCCTTGCCCTATGAAATCGACGGCGTGGTGTTCAAGGTCAACAGCATCGCGTCCCAGCGTGAACTGGGCTTCCGCGCCCGCGAACCGCGCTGGGCCATCGCCCACAAATTCCCGGCCATGGAAGAACTCACCGAGTTGCTCGACGTGGAATTCCAGGTCGGTCGCACCGGCGCGGTGACGCCGGTGGCGCGCCTCAGGCCGGTCAAGGTGGCCGGGGTTACCGTGGCCAACGCGACGCTGCACAACATGGACGAAGTCGCGCGCCTGGGCCTGATGATCGGCGACACCGTGATCATCCGCCGCGCTGGCGACGTGATTCCGCAAGTGGTGCAAGTGGTTACCGAGCGTCGCCCGGAAGACGCCCGGCCGGTGCAGATCCCGCAGCAGTGTCCGGTGTGCGGCTCCCACGTCGAGCGCACGCAACTGGTCAAGCGCAGCAAGGGCCGCGAGACCGTCAGCGAGGGCGCGGTGTATCGCTGTGTCGGTCGCCTGGCCTGCGGCGCACAGCTCAAGCAGGCGATCATTCACTTCGTCTCCCGTCGAGCCATGGACATCGAAGGCCTGGGCGACAAGAGCGTAGAACAACTGGTCGATGAAGGGCTGGTGAGTTCGCCGGCCGATCTTTACGCCCTGAAGTTCGAAGACATCGTCGACCTCGAAGGCTTCGCTGAACTGTCGAGCAACAAGCTGCTCAGCGCCATCGCCGACAGCAAGAAGCCGGGCCTGGCACGCTTCATCTACGCCCTGGGGATTCCCGATGTCGGCGAAGAAACGGCCAAGGTGCTGGCGCGTTCCCTGGGTTCGCTGGAACGGGTCCAGCAGGCCCTGCCGCAAGTGCTGACCTACCTGCCGGACGTCGGCCTGGAAGTGGCCCACGAAATCCACAGCTTCTTCGAAGACGCGCACAACCAGCAGGTGATTACCGAGCTGCTCAACCACGGTTTGCAGATTCAGGACCAGGGCGAACTGGGCGCCGAGTTTGCCGCCAGCACCACCCTGGGCGGTTTCCTCGACAAGCTGCACATCCCTTCGGTAGGACCGGGCGGGGCACAGAAACTGGCCGACAAGTTCGGCTCGCTGCAAGCGGTGATCAGCGCCGACTGGCTGGACATGCGCCAGGCGCTGCCGGAGAAGCAGGCCACCTCGGTGCGCGAGTTTTTCGCCGTCGAGGCCAATCGCCAACTGGCTGAAGCCGCCGAAAAGCAACTGGCCGATTTCGGCATGCACTGGCTTAGCGAGAAGAAAGTCGTCGAAGGCCTCCCTTTGGCCGGCCAGACCTGGGTGCTCACCGGTTCGCTGGAACTGATGAGCCGCGATGTGGCCAAGGACAAACTCGAAAGCCTGGGCGCCAAGGTCGCCGGTTCCGTATCGGCCAAGACCCACTGCGTGGTCGCAGGACCGGGGGCGGGGTCGAAGTTGACCAAGGCCAATGAGCTGGGGTTGAAGGTGCTGGATGAAGAAGCGTTCGTCGAGTTTCTGAAAACCCACGGTATTGCGGTCTAATTGATCGTTCCCACGCTCTGCTTGGGAATGCAGCCCGGGACGCTCCGCGTCCCTTCCACAGCCGAACGCAGAGCGTGGGAACGATCTTCGCCGGAGAATGATCTAGTCTTGGCAAGCCCCAGGGAGAGATCGCTCATGTACCGCTTCTTCGAACAGCTCACCTCGCGCATCGCTGCCCCCTTCATCGGCGAAAGCTCGCGCAACAGCAAGATCTGGCCCTGTCGTTGCGGGCAGTCGCTGTTCTTTCGCAACAGCCAGTGCCTGGCCTGTTCGGCAGCCTTGGGTTACCAACCGCAGCAAAGTCGCTTGTCCTCCTTGCAACCGGGCGAACAACCCGACACCTGGCTGCTCGATGCAGATCTCGGCGCGGGCGTGTTCCGTCGCTGCGCCAACCTCGATTCCCCAGCCGCATGCAACTGGTTGCTGCCGGCCAATGACCACGATTCACTGTGCATCGCCTGTAGCCTGAACCGCACCATCCCCGACTTATCCATCGCCGAAAACCACGAGCGCTGGCGCAAGGTGGAAACCGCCAAGCGCCGGTTGATCGCGCAATTGGTCAGCCTCGGGTTGCAGGTGGTTCCGAAAACCCAGGACGAAGAAACCGGCCTGGCCTTCGATTTCATCGGCGTCGATCTCGAAGGCAAGGCACCCACCACCGGCCACGCCAACGGCCTGATCACCCTCGACATCAAGGAAGCCGACGACGCCCACCGCGAACAGGTGCGGGTGCAAATGCACGAACCCTATCGCACCTTGCTCGGGCATTTCCGTCACGAAGTCGGGCATTACTACTGGGATCGCCTGATTGCCAACAGCGATTGGCTGGAACCCTTTCGCGGCCTGTTCGGCGATGAACGCGCCAGCTACGCCGAGGCCCTGGAACGGCATTATCAACAAGGCGCACCGCTCGACTGGCAGCAGCACTACGTCAGCGCCTACGCCACCATGCACCCCTGGGAAGACTGGGCCGAAACCTGGGCTCACTACCTGCACATGATGGACGCCGTCGACACCGCGCTCGGGTTTGGCATGAGCGCACGGGAAATGGACCTCGACTATCAGCCCTTTCCCCCTAGCACCCTCTACGATCCGCAGCATCCCGGCGGCACCGCGTTCCTGTCATTCGTCAATGCGTGGATCGAACTGGCCGGCATGCTCAATGAACTGTCGCGCAGCATGGGCCAGCCGGATTTCTACCCCTTCGTGCTACCGCCAGCGGTGATCGCCAAGCTGCATTTCATCCACCTGGTGATCCAGCGCGAGGGCGGCAGGGCGGATGAGGTACTGGCGCAATAGTTGTACATGATGGCAATTCAGTTTCAGTTAAGTTGGTTCCGCTAAGGTGACCCCGTAGGCAACACATAAAAGAATACGGAGACACCCCATGAAATCCTTCACTGCCCTGTCCATCGCATCCCTCATCGGCCTGACCGCCAGCCTCGCCCATGCGCGCGACCTCGGCCCCGACGAAGCCCTGAGGCTGCGCGACGCTGGTACCATTGTGTCTTTCGAGAAGCTCAATGCCACCGCGTTAGCCAAGCACCCCGGTTCCACCGTCACCGAAACCGAACTGGAAGAAGAGTACGGCAAATACATCTACCAGGTTGAACTGCGCGATCCGCAGGGCACCGAGTGGGACCTGGAGTTGGACGCGGTCAACGGGAAGATTCTCAAGGATCATCAGGACACGTAATGACGCTGCAATCCTTTTCCCATCGACGCGTCAGCGGCCGCCTGGCGCTGGCGCTGCTGGTTTTTTGCTCGTTGGCGGTGGCCCGCGACCTTGACCAGGACGAGGCCCTGCGCCTGCGCCAACAGGGTGTGATCCTGCCGCTCGAGCAACTGTTGCAGCAGGCCCTTGATCGTTATCCGGGGGCCAAGCTGCTGGAAGCCGAGCTCGAAGAGAAGCACGACGTCTACATTTATGAAGTCGAATTGCTGACCCGCGAAGGCGTGGTTCGCGAACTGGACATCGACGCCACCACCGGCCGTTTACTCAAAGACAAGGAAGATTGACCGATGCGCTTGCTCCTGGTGGAAGACCACGTGCCCCTGGCCGACGAACTGGTGGCCGGCCTCAATCGCCAAGGGTATGCCGTGGACTGGCTGGCCGACGGTCGCGACGCGGTGTACCAGGGCAGCACCGAGCCCTACGACTTGATCATCCTCGACCTCGGCCTGCCGGGGGTTCCCGGGCTTGAGGTATTGACCCAGTGGCGCGCTGGAGGTCTCACGACGCCGGTGCTGATCCTCACCGCCCGCGGTTCCTGGGCCGAGCGCATCGAAGGCCTCAAGGCCGGCGCCGACGACTACCTGACCAAGCCGTTCCACCCCGAAGAACTGCACCTGCGCATCCAGGCGCTGTTGCGCCGCTCCCACGGCCAGGTCAATCAACCGACCCTGAAGGCGGGCGGACTGCAACTGGACGAAGGGCGCCAGTGCGTGACCCGCGACGGCGCCGACATCCAGCTCACGGCCGCCGAGTTTCGCCTGTTGCGTTACTTCATGCTGCACCCGGAACAGATCCTGTCCAAAAGCCACTTGGCCGAACACCTCTACGACGGCGAAACCGAGCGCGACTCGAATGTGCTGGAGGTCCACGTCAATCACCTGCGGCGCAAACTCGGGCGCAACGTGATCGAAACCCGTCGCGGTCAGGGTTACCTGCTCGGTGGACAAGCCCGGTGAAGTCGATCCAGCGCCGTTTGAGCCTGGGCCTGATCAGCGTGATGGTGATCGTCGGCCTGGTCCTGGCGCAAACCAGCCTGTGGCTGTTCGAAGTGGGATTGCAGCGCTACCTCGAAGCCGGGTTGCGCAATGACAGCGAAAACCTGTTGATAGCGCTGGTGCGCGGCCCCCAGGGCTTGCAGCTGGATGAGCGGCTGTTGTCGCCGGCGTATCAGCGGCCGTTTTCCGGCCACTATTTCCGCATCGATTTTGCCGACAGCCACTGGCGTTCCCGCTCGCTCTGGGACCAGGAACTGCCACGTCTCGAGCGCCCGGGCCTGGAGAGCAACCTGCAACTGGGTCCGGAAGGCCAGCAATTGCTGGTGCTACGTTCCGACTATCGGCGCCTGGGCCAGTCGATTTCCATCAGCGTGGCGCAGGACTATACCCCGGTGCGCGAGAGCTTCCAGCGCATGCAGCAGATCGGCCTCGGGCTGGGGCTGGCGGGCCTGCTGCTGATCCTGCTGCTGCAACGTCTCACCGTGCGACGCGCCTTGCGCCCGCTGGAAAAAGCCCGTGAGCAGATCGCGCAATTGCAACAGGGCCAGCGCTCACAACTCGACGATCAGGTGCCGATCGAACTGGAACCGCTGGTGACCCAGATCAACCACCTGCTGGCCCACACCGAAGACAGCCTCAAGCGTTCGCGCAATGCCTTGGGCAACCTCGGCCATGCCCTGAAAACCCCGTTGGCAGTGTTATTGAGCCTGGCCTCCAGCGAACAACTCGATGCGCACCCGCAACTGCGCCAGGTGCTCAAGGAGCAACTGGAACAGGTCCGCCTGCGACTCAATCGCGAACTCAACCGCGCCCGCCTGGCTGGCGACGCCTTGCCGGGGGCCTTGTTCGATTGTGATGCCGAACTGCCGGGATTGCTCGCCACCCTGAACATGATCCACGGCGAACACCTGCACCTCAGCTATGTCGCGCCCACCGGCCTGCAACTGCCCTGGGACCGCGAAGACCTGCTGGAACTGCTCGGCAACCTGTTGGACAACGCCTGCAAATGGGCGGACGCCGAAGTGCGCCTGAGCGTGGTCGAAACCGCCCAAGCCTTTGAGCTAAACGTGGAAGACGACGGCCCGGGGATTCCCCAGGACCAGCGCGACCAGGTGTTCAGCCGCGGCACGCGCCTCGATGAACAGACCGACGGACATGGCCTGGGCCTGGGCATCGTGCGCGATATCGTCGACACCTGGGGCGGGGTGCTGCAGCTGCGCGAAAGCGAGTGGGGCGGCCTGAAAGTCTCCATCGAACTGCCCAAACGCTGAAACAGCGGGGCGCTCAACGCCCCTCGAGCAACCCGGCCGCCTGATCCAGCAAGGCCAAAGGCTCCTTCGCCTTGTGGATATCCACCGACAGCAACTGGCGAAACTTGCGCGCCCCCGGAAACCCGGTGCCCAGCCCCAGCACATGCCGGGTGATATGGTGCATCGCCCCACCGGCGTCCAGGTGCGCGGCGATATATGGCCGCAACTGCGCCAACGCCTCGGCGCGCGTGATCACCGGCGCCGTGCTGCCAAACAACTGCTGATCCACCTCCGCCATCACGTAGGGGTTGTGATAAGCCTCACGCCCGAGCATCACCCCGTCGAACGTCTGCAAATGCTCATGACAGGCTTCCAGGCTCTTGATCCCGCCGTTGAGAATAATCTCCAACTCCGGAAAATCCGCCTTCAACCGCGCGGCCACGTCATACCGCAGCGGCGGAATATCGCGATTCTCCTTCGGCGACAACCCCTCCAGAATCGCAATCCGCGCATGCACGGTAAAACTGGTGCAACCGGCATCACGCACCGTACCGACGAAATCGCACAGCTCTTCATAACTGTCACGCCCGTTGATCCCGATCCGATGCTTCACCGTCACCGGAATCGACACCGCATCGCGCATCGCCTTCACACAATCGGCCACCAACTGCGGATGCCCCATCAGGCACGCCCCGATCATATTGTTCTGCACCCGGTCACTGGGGCAGCCCACATTCAGATTCACCTCATCGTACCCATGCTCCTGCGCCATCCGCGCACACGCCGCCAAGTCCAGCGGCACACTGCCGCCCAACTGCAACGCCAACGGATGCTCGGCTTCGTTATGCCGCAGAAACCGCTCGTGATCGCCGTTGAGCAGGGCGCCGGTGGTGACCATTTCGGTGTAGAGGAGGGCGTTCTTCGATAGCAGGCGCAGGAAGAAACGGCAGTGACGGTCGGTCCAATCCATCATTGGGGCGACGGAGAAACGGCGGGAGAGCGGGGCGGGTGTGGCGTTGGATACGGACATTGGGGATCTGGAATCGGTGAGGCTGGGAGGTGGGGGAGTTTATCAGGATTGGGGGTTGGGTGAGTCTTGTGCCTTCTACAGCTATCGGAAACGCCGCAATAAGTGATGTTTTCAACGGTTGTAGAGCGCGTGTTTAAAAACACTGGGTGTTACTTCGCACCGGCTACAACACCTTGCGTCGTTGCCTACAGCTGAGACAGAATCCGCCGGCTTGTGCGTCCAGGGCATGGGTTCTATCGTTTGCCGGTCACTGAAAAAACCAGTGATCGGGTTTGGTAGGCCCGTAGCATCGACGCCTGGCGTCACCTTTAACTGTCCAATCTTTGGGCGGTGTTTTTATGGTGGCCATGCGCAGGGCTCCTTCGGGAGCGCCGGTTACGATGCCCGGTCTACCAACCTTCGTATGGTCGCCACCCTTCGTTTGGTAGCGAGGCGGTGATGGCTCCTTTCTAAATAGCATCGGAGTTCCATCCATGTTCAAGGTCACACCCAACCCGCCGGACACCGATCCGGCATCCCCGTACGAAACCCTCGATTCAAAAAAACTCCACGAAGCCGCCGAACGCGCCCTCGACTATCACCTGAAGCCGGACGTCCCCATCATGGACACCCCCTGCACACCCAGCACCATGTTTATCGTCAACCCAGAGCTCGATACCGAAACCCTGCTGGCCCATGCTTGTGAGTCGCTGGCGTCGGCCAATGTCATGACCATGGATCTGGCGGATCATATGGAGGGGCCCAGGCGCAATTCCCTGTTAGGTATTGCGCAAGTCATTATGTTAGGTGAACTGGCGGTGAACCGGGCACTGGATCGACTCGAACCATCTGAGTAGCCACGATCCTTGGGGCGAGGGGGCTTGCCCCTTAGTTATAAAAGCACCATCGGTGTAGACGCTCATTCTTACGCCAATGGTGTTCTATCAAAAAATAAATCTTTCCCGTTATCCCGATATTTAAGTTCGCCAGGAGTTGGCAATATTGTAATCGTGTGTTGTGTCTCTGATGCGTTCTTGAAGTTCGTTAATATTATTTTCTAATGAGATGTGCAGTCCTGAATTTACCGGCGCAACTTCGTATAGACGTTCGGATAGCCGCAATCTAAGCGTTAACCCCTCCATATAAGTTCTGTGCGCAGTATCTAAAGAAGGGCGTCTTTCGCGGGCGGTAGAAAAAACTGATGTGGAATCAATGTTTGTTGAAGCTCGAGACGATGTTGGCGATAGAGAGTGCCTTGGAGTAGCTAAGCTAGAAATAGAGTCTGAATGAAGAGTATGTATGTTGAACTGCTCAACTGGTTGGCTAATCGGATGAACGCTGTATCTGCGGCCAATAATTGGCGGCGCAAGGGTGATTGCGATATCGGTAGTTCCCTCCCTGGTGACGGGGTTCAGTATTCTCAATTTATGGGTATATCGTGCGGTTGTGATTGGTTGAAATGATTTTGGGGTTTTGGTCGAGCGCTTGAGCAAACTTCCCATAAAGCTTGATGCATTGGTGATAAGGGGAAAGTGACCATTTTGGTCGTATAAATTAATCGGGTCTCCGAAGCAATATGCGTACGAATTCACTCCACCTTTTCCAAACGGACTTAAACTGTCTGGACTATTAAATCGCATCAATACCGAATTAAACGCCCGATACCCATTCCCCAATAAATAACACCCTGTCACCGGATCCGGCCGTTCGCCGGTAAAACCGAGCAAGCTGAGTAACCCACTTTCAACAGATCGGTGGCCATAGGGCGAATAAGTGATGGACTGCGGTGGATGATTGGCCTTGACCGTCTGCAACACCGAACGCTGCTGATCGGTGACCAGCAGCGTGATTTCACGCGCATCACCCTCACTTCGATGTTGCGCCAACAACTGGTCAGCCTGCTGGACAATCGAATAGCGCATCGCACCCTGTATCTCGGTGGCCAGCCTGCTTTTGCAGTAGAAGCGCTGGCGCTCGGGGGTATCTGGCAGAGCATGATTGATCAGGCGATCGAGGGGGTCGTAGTGGTAATGGCAGAGTACGGTTTCGCGCGGTGATGATGTCATGGGTGGTTACCCCCAAGTCCGAGATGCGGGAGGTCAGTATTGGCGCCATTGCAAAAGATGGGAACTAGCAGAACTGATAGGTGTGCTGCAAGAAAAGGGGACTAAGAAAAGAGAAAAGAGAAAAGAGAAAAGAGAGAAAAGGGGACAGAAAAGGGGGCAGGTTCTGAGAAATCCCCGATCTTTCTTACGACAAATCAAGAAGTTAAGAAGAGAAAAGAAGAGAAAAGGGGACAGATTTATTTTGAGAGAAGTGTAAAAAAGGGGACGGATTTATTATTTAAATGCAGGTGCGCAAAACATCTGTTCGTTTTTCGGTATCCTTTTTCGCTTGGGCATTGAGCGTCACTACGGGCTGCGACAGCGTCGCCTCGAGGCGCTGAGCGGCACCCCTCATGAAGTCATCACGTCAGCGGGCCGCCAGAGTGCCGTCATGGGGGGCGAAGGGCCTAGTCTAGAACAGGCTAGGCAGCAACGGCAGGACGGTCACGGCGTCACTGCCACCAAGCGGGAGTCACGGGTGCGCCGGTAGATCTTCTCAAGGTCGGCTGCCTCGACGGCATACAGCGCACTCACCGTTGTGATTCCATACAGGAAGCCTTCGGCGCGATGCAACGCCTGATCCAGGGCACTGCGGGTCTCGGCGCTCTCGATGATTTCCAGCAGCATCAGTGCCGCACTGTGTAGCGTCTCAGGCAGGCGCAACGCATCGAGCACGGTAGGCGCGGCCGGCGCTAGGGTCGCGGTCAGCGTGACCGGCGCCGGCGGGATGCCGCTGGTAAAGAAGTTGTCCATGGTAAAAATCTCCGTTTTCGCGAAATAGACGGGCTTCGCATCTAGCCGGTTAAGCCGATACTGGCTGACCACTTTAGCCTGTTCTGGCAATCAGGGGAAAAGGGGACTAGAGGAAAAGGGGACAGGTTTCTTTTGATTGTCCCCTTTTTCCCTTTCTGTGTTTAGGCGAACTGCTGGTGAGCGCGCTGCCACAGTTTGTGCACTTCATCGATCCAATTCAACGGTGGGCTGGCGCCAGCTCGGGCCGAGGAAAAACTTAACGTCCTGTCCTGGATTAGTTGACCACTACAACGCCTGCGAAACTCTAGCGTCGCTGAACGTCCTTACCACCGATTTGGCTTGTAAACTCGAAGGTTCACCGCGCAGTTCGGCGTTGTCGATTCAGCAGTTGGCGGTAGTTGGCGAGTTGTTGGTGAATCGGGCACTGGATAACGTAGATCCGCCCGGTAGTGTATGAGTGTACGGTCGGTAACCGGAAGTGAGTGGTGATAAACAGAAGGACGTCCCTGAGTGACGTCCTTTTTTGCTTGAGATACCACCGATCCTGAACCAACGCTGTCACTCATCAAGGTTTCATCATGAACGGCAGGTCGACGGCCTAGGATGAAGGCATCAGCTCAAACCGCTGCGCCTCCCCACAGGAATCAGAAAAATGATCTCAAGCACAGTCAAAATCGCGCTAATCGCCAGCGCTTTGCTGTTGAGCGCCTGTTCGGGGGGGAGCAGCCACAGCGGTTGTTCCGAAGACTGCCAGCCGTCTGCTGGCTTTACCCCAAGCCACAGCAACAACCCCACCAAACTGAATTTCCAGGGCAGCGCACTTGGCAGCAGCTTCAGCGAATACAGCTCAGGTTTACTACATGACGACTGATTCGTCGCAAATCTCAGAACGGCCTTCTTGATCCAACGAACAAGCCTCAACGCTGGGCAAACGTATCCGCGCGACTCCCCGACACCTTCCTGCAATGCACCAACGCATCCCGAATCATGAAGTTCACCAACGTCGGTGACACCCCCAACTCCTTGGCAATGTCCTTCTGCGGCACGCCATGCAAGCGGTACATCTCAAAGGCATAACGCGTGCGGCTTGGCAGTTCGGTCAGGGCGTCGGCGATGTTTTCAAGGGTGGAGAAGTTGATGTGCGAGGTTTCCGGGGAGGCGCCCTGGATGACCACGTTGAGGCCTTCTTCTTCAGGGCCGGAGTATTTCTGCTCCAGGGCCTGCTTGCGGTAGTGGTCGATCGCCAGGTTGCGCACGATCTGGAACAGGTAGCTGAGCTGCGCCTTGAACGAGGAGGTGATGTTCGGCGCCGATTGCAGGCGGAAGAACGCGTCTTGCACCACATCTTCAGCGCGCGAGCGGCAGCCGGTGATGCGGGCTGCAATCTTGACCAGTATCAGTCGATTGTCGACGAATGCCTGAAGTAGTGGCGAATCGCACCTGCTTGTGGACGCTTGTTCCGTCATTGGAGATCACCTTGCTGCCAATAGGTTAGTGGGACGACAAGAAGGCCGGGGCCGCCCTACACATCGAGCGACAAATTATGTTGAATGATAATGATTGTCAATTGAGAAAGAGAAGTAATGCTCCTTGAAGGTGCAGAGTGAGAACTGCGACACGCTGTCGCGCCACGGCCTGCTTGGTGCGCAAGGCTGTCGACTAATTATTTGCCAGGGTCATCCGTTCTCATTGGTGAATGGCTCCGGGCTGCAGCCCCGGACACCACAGCATTGCCAATGCCTTGCGCGGTCGGCGAAGACCGCGTCCTGCATGCCCCCGAATGGGGCGTGACGTTACGACACCGATTCCAATTGCAAGCCGAATTCAGGCAGGAAACCTCATGACCGACGCGTTCGAACTCCCCAGCACACTGGTCCAAGCCCTCCAGCGCCGCGCGGCCCTGACGCCGGATCGGGTGGCCTTGCGTTTTCTCGCCGAAACCCAGGACCAGGCTGTGGTGCTCAGTTATCGCGAGCTGGATCAGCGGGCGCGGACGATTGCCGGCGCGCTGCAGGCCGAGGCCGGTTTTGGCGAGCGCGCGGTGCTGCTGTTTCCCAGTGGCCCTGATTATGTCGCGGCGTTCTTCGGCTGCCTGTATGCCGGGGTGATCGCGGTGCCGGCCTATCCGCCGGAGTCGGCGCGTCGGCATCATCAGGAGCGGCTGCTGTCGATCATCGGCGATGCCGAGCCGCGCCTGTTGCTGACCAGTGCCAGCCTGCGCGATTCACTGCTGCAGATCGAGGGGGCGCCGCCGCTGTTGTGTGTCGACACCCTCGACCGCGCCCACGCCGAACGCTGGGTCGCGCCTGCCCTGGCAGACGATGACATCGCCTTCCTGCAATACACCTCTGGTTCCACTGCGTTGCCCAAGGGCGTACAGGTCAGCCACGGCAACCTGGTGGCCAACGAGTTGCTGATCCGTCATGGTTTCGGTATCGACCTGAACCCCGACGACGTGATTGTCAGCTGGCTGCCGCTGTACCACGACATGGGCCTGATCGGCGGCCTGTTGCAGCCGATTTTCAGCGGTGTGCCTTGCGTGTTGATGTCGCCGGCGTACTTCCTCGGTCGGCCGCTGCGCTGGCTCGAAGCGATCAGTGAATACGGCGGGACTATTAGTGGCGGGCCGGATTTTGCCTATCGCCTGTGCAGCGAACGGATCAGTGAGTCGGCCCTTGAGCGCCTCGACCTGAGCGGCTGGCGCGTGGCGTATTCCGGGTCGGAACCGATTCGCCTCGACACCCTGGAACGCTTCGCCGAGAAGTTCACCAGCTGCGGTTTCAGCGAAGAGAGTTTCATGGCCTCCTACGGTCTGGCGGAAGCCACGCTGTTCGTTGCCGGTACCCCGCGTGGCCAAGGCATCGGAAATCTGCGGGTGGACGATCAGGCCCTGGCGCAAAACCGTGCCGAGGCCGGCGAGGGCAGCGCGATCATGAACTGTGGCATCAGCCAGCCGGATCATGCGGTGTTGATCATGGACCCGGTGTCGCTCAGCGAACTGGCAGACAACGCGGTCGGTGAAGTCTGGGCCGCTGGGCCGAGTATCGCCCACGGCTACTGGCGTAACCCCGAGGCCTCGGCCAAGACCTTCGTCCAGCACGCAGATAAAAAATGGCTGCGCACCGGAGACCTGGGTTTCATGCGCGCCGGTGAACTGTTCATCACCGGGCGCCTGAAGGACATGCTGATCGTTCGCGGCCACAACCTGTATCCGCAGGACATCGAGCAGACCGTCGAGCGTGAAGTGGAGGTGGTGCGCAAGGGGCGCGTCGCGGCCTTTGCGGTGAATATCGACGGCCAGGAAGGCATTGGCATTGCCGCGGAGATCAGCCGCAGCGTGCAAAAAATCCTCCCGCCCGATGCCTTGATCAAGGCCATCCGCCAGGCCGTGGCCGAGGCGTATCAGCAAGCGCCGAGCGTGGTGGTGCTGCTCAATCCGGGCGCCTTGCCCAAGACCTCCAGCGGCAAGCTGCAACGCTCGGCGTGCCGCAATCGCCTGGCCGATGGCAGCCTCGACAGTTATGCGCTGTTCCCTTCGGCGGTCACAGAAAGCGCAGGCAATGGCGAGTCCGCCTCGGAGCTGCAAAGCCTGATCGGCCAGATCTGGTGCGAGCAATTGCAGGTCAAGCAGGTCGCTGCCGACGATCACTTCTTCCTGCTCGGCGGTAACTCCATCGCGGCCACGCAAGTGGTGGCGCGCCTGCGGGAAACACTCGGCTTGGAGCTGAACCTGCGCCTGCTGTTCGAAGCACCGACCCTTGGCGCCTTCGCCGACGCGGTGGCCCGGCAACAGCAGGACGGTGGTCTCGCCCAGGGCGCAATCACCTCTCTGGCGCGCAACGAAGCCATGCCGCAATCCCTGGCGCAGAATCGCCTGTGGATCACCTGGCAACTCGACCCGCAGAGCAGCGCCTACAACATTCCCGGTGCCTTGCGCCTGCGCGGTGAGCTGGACGAAGACGCTCTGCGCAGCAGTTTCCAGCAGTTGATCGAACGCCACGAATCCCTGCGTACGCGCTTCTTCGAGCGTGACGGGGTGGCGTTGCAGCAGGTGGATGCGGCCGCTGAATTCAATCTGCAACGCATCGACATCAGCGATCTGCCGGTGGCCGAGCGTGAAGCCCGGGCGCAGCAAATCCGCGAGGACGAAGCGCGCACTCAGTTCGACCTGGAGAAAGGTCCGTTGCTCTGGGTGACGCTGGTGCGCCTCGACGACGAAGATCACCAGTTGCTGGTGACGCTGCACCACATCATCGCCGACGGTTGGTCGATGAATGTGTTGATCGACGAGTTTTCCCGGCTGTACGCGGCGGCCGCGCAAGGACAACAGGCCACGCTCGCGCCATTGCCCACCCAGTACGCCGACTACGGCAGCTGGCAGCGCCAATGGCTGGCGCAAGGGGAGGGCGAGCGCCAACTGGCTTACTGGAAAGCGCAGTTGGGTGAGGAGCATCCAACCCTGGACCTGGCCTGCGACCACCCGCGCTCGGCGCAACAGTTGCACAGCGCCGCCCGCCACACCGTGCGTTTGGACGCGGCCTTGAGCGATGCCCTGCGCCAGACTGCCCAGGCCCATCAGGCCACGCCGTACATGCTGTTGCTCGCCGCGTTCCAGAGCCTGTTGCATCGCTACAGCGGTGCGCGCGATATCCGCATCGGCGTGCCCAATGCCAACCGTCCGCGCCTGGAAACCCAGGGCCTGATCGGCTTCTTCATCAACACCCAGGTGCTGCGTGCCGAGGTGGATTCGCGCTTGCCGTTCGTTGAGCTGCTGGCGCAAACCCGACAGGCCGCGTTGGGTGCACAGGCGCATCAGGACCTGCCGTTCGAGCAACTGTTAGAGGCGTTCCCGCATGCGCGTGAACAGGGCCTGTTCCAGGTCATGTTCAACCACCAGCAACGGGATCTCAGTGCCTTGAAACGCTTGCCGGGGCTGCTCGCCGAAGAGCTGCCGTGGCACAGTCGCGAGGCCAAGTTCGACCTGCAGTTGCACAGCGAAGAAGACCGCAACGGGCGCTTGAGCCTGTCCTTCGACTACGCCAGCGAGCTGTTCGATGCCGCGACCATCGAGCGTCTGGCCGAGCATTACAGCAACCTGTTGCGCACCATCAGTGAGCAACCGCACACCGCCATCGGCGACCTGCCATTGCTGACCGGGCCTGAGTCTGATCAGCAAGCGCAGTGGGCCGTTGCCCCGTGCCCGCCTGCCCGCCGCTGGATTCCGGAGCTGCTCAACGAACAGGCACGCCTGAGCCCGGAACGCACCGCGCTGCTGTGGGACGGCGGCAGCCTGGATTTCGCCGAGCTGCACACCCAGGCCAATCGCCTGGCCCATTATCTGCGCGACAAAGGCGTCGGCCCGGATGTGTGTGTGGCCATTGCCGCCGAGCGTTCACCGCAACTGCTGATCGGCCTGCTGGCGATCATCAAGGCCGGTGGCGCCTACGTGCCACTCGATCCGGATTACCCGGCCGAACGCCTGGCCTACATGCTCAGCGACAGCGGCGTCGAGTTGCTGCTGACGCAAACTCAATTGCTCGAGCGCTTGCCAGCGACCGACGGCGTCAGCGTGATCGCGATGGACGCCCTGCATCTGGAAAACTGGCCAAGCCACACGCCGGGCCTGCACCTGCACGGCGACAACCTGGCGTACGTGATCTACACCTCCGGCTCGACCGGGCAACCGAAAGGCGTCGGCAACACTCACGCGGCCCTCGCCGAACGCCTGCAATGGATGCAGGACACTTACCGCCTGAATGAAACCGATGTGCTGATGCAGAAGGCGCCGATCAGTTTCGACGTGTCGGTGTGGGAGTGCTTCTGGCCGCTGATCACCGGGGCCCGGCTGCTGCTTGCCGGGCCGGGTGAACACCGCGATCCGCATCGCATCGCGCAACTGGTCCAAGCCTACGGCGTGACCACGCTGCACTTCGTGCCGCCGCTGCTGGCGTTGTTCATCGACGAGCCGCTGAGCGCCGAATGCACCAGCCTGCGTCGGCTGTTCTCCGGTGGCGAAGCGCTGCCGTCCGAGCTGCGCAACCGCGTGCTGCAGCAACTGCCGGCCGTGCAGTTGCACAACCGCTACGGCCCGACCGAAACCGCGATCAACGTGACCCATTGGCACTGCTCCCGTGCCGATGGCGAGCGCTCGCCGATTGGCCGGCCGCTGGGCAACGTGATCTGCCGCGTACTCGACAGTGATCTGAATCCCGTACCGGCCAGTGTGCCGGGCGAACTGTGCATCAGCGGCATCGGCTTGGCCCGTGGTTATCTGGGTCGCCCGGGCCTGACCGCCGAGCGTTTTGTGGTCGATCCCTTGGGCGAGCAGGGCGCGCGCCTGTACCGCACCGGTGACCGTGCGCGCTGGTCCACCGATGGCGTGATCGAATACCTCGGACGTCTCGATCAGCAGGTCAAGTTGCGCGGCTTTCGCGTCGAGCCGGAAGAAATCGAAGCGCGGCTGTTGGCGCAAGTCGGTGTCGCCCAAGCCGTGGTGCTGGTGCGAGAAACGTCGGCCGGTGGCCAGTTGATCGGCTACTACACCGCCGATTCCACTGAATCTGCAGAAACCCAAACCACCCGCCTGAAAAGCGCACTGGCGGCGGAACTGCCGGAATACATGGTCCCGGCACAGTTGATGCGCCTGGACCAGATGCCCCTCAGCCCGAGTGGCAAACTCGACCGCCGTGCCTTGCCGGAGCCGCAGTGGCAGGTTCGCGAACACGTCGAGCCGGTTACGGAGCTGGAACAACAGATCGCCGGCATCTGGCGTGCCGTGCTTGGCCTGGGGCAAGTCGGCCTGCGCGACGATTTCTTCGCCCTCGGCGGCCATTCGCTGCTGGCCACGCAAATCATTTCCCGCACGCGCCAGGCCTGCGACGTCGAGTTGCCGCTGCGCGCGCTGTTCGAAAACAGCGAGCTTGGCGCCTTTGCCGAACAGGTGCGCCTGATCCTGGCCAGCGGCCGTACCAACGAACAGCCGCCGATCGCCAAGGTCGACCGCAGCCAAGCGGTGCCGCTGTCCTATTCCCAGCAGCGCATGTGGTTCCTCTGGCAGATGGAGCCGGACAGCCCGGCCTACAACGTCGGCGGCATGGCGCGCTTGCGCGGGGTGCTGGATGTCGGGCGATTCGAGGCCGCGTTGCATGCCTTGATCATGCGTCACGAAACTCTGCGCACCACCTTTCCGAGCGTCGATGGCGTCGCGCGCCAGCGGGTGCATGCCTCAACTTCAGTGCGCATGGACTGCAAGGACTTCACCGCGCTGGATGCCGATGGCCGCGAGTGGCAAGTGCAGCAACTGGCCGACGATGAAGCGCACAAACCCTTCGATCTGGAAACCGGTCCGCTGCTGCGCGCCTGCCTGGTCAAGACCGCCGAGCAGGAACATTACCTGGTGCTGACCCTGCACCACATCGTCACCGAAGGCTGGGCGATGGACATCTTTGCCCGGGAACTCAGTGCGCTCTACGAGGCCTTCGTCGAGGATCGTGAATCACCGCTGGCACCGTTGCCGGTGCAGTACCTGGATTACAGCGTCTGGCAGCGCCAATGGCTGGAGTCCGGTGAGCGCCAGCGCCAGCTCGACTACTGGACGGCGCAACTGGGCCGTGAGCATCCGCTGCTGGAATTGCCGGCCGACCGTCCGCGCCCACCGGTGCAAAGCCACCAGGGCGAGTTGTACCGTTTCGACCTCAGCGATGAGCTGGCGGCACGGGTGCGTGCCTTCAATGCGCAAAACGGCCTGACCCTGTTCATGACCATGACCGCCGCCCTGGCCACGCTGCTGTATCGCTATAGCGGCCAGACTGACCTGCGCATCGGCGCGCCGGTGGCCAACCGGATTCGCCCGGAAAGCGAAGGGCTGATCGGTGCGTTCCTCAACACCCAGGTGCTGCGTTGCCAGCTCGATGGGCAGATGTCCGTCGGCGAGTTGTTCGAGCAGGTTCGCCACACCGTGATCGAGGGCCAGTCCCATCAGGACCTGCCGTTCGATCATCTGGTCGAAGCCTTGCAGCCACCGCGCAGCGCCGCCTACAACCCATTGTTCCAGGTGATGTGCAACGTGCAGCGCTGGGAGTTCCAGCAGAGCCGCACCCTGGCCGGCATGACCGTGCAATACCTGGCCAACGATGCCCGCGCGACCAAGTTCGACCTCAACCTGGAAGTCACCGACCTCGACCATCGCCTCGGTTGCTGCCTGACCTACAGCACCGATCTGTTCGACGAGCCGCGCATTGCGCGCATGGCCGCCCATTGGCGCAACCTGCTGGAGGCGCTGATTACCGATCCGCAGCAGCGCCTCAGTGAGTTGCCGTTGCTCGAGGCCGGTGAACAGCAACAGCTGCTCGACAGCCTTGGCGTCGAGCCGGGCGAGCATCGACTCGACCAGTGCATCCATCAGCTGTTCAGCGAACAGGCCCTGGCGCGCCCCGATGCGCCGGCCCTGACCTTCGCCGGGCAAACCCTGAGCTACGCCGAACTCGACAGCCGCGCCAATCGCCTGGCCTGGATGCTGCGCGAGCGTGGCGTCGGCCCGCAGGTGCGGGTGGGCCTGGCGCTGGAGCGGTCGCTGGAGATGGTCGTCGGCCTGCTGGCGATCCTCAAGGCCGGTGGCGCCTACGTGCCGCTGGACCCGGAATACCCGCTGGATCGCCTGCACTACATGATCGAAGACAGCGGCGTCGGTCTGCTGCTCAGTGACGCGGCGATGTTCCAGGCCCTTGGCGATTTGCCCGTGGGCGTCGGCCGCTGGTGCCTGGAGGAAGACACGGCGGCGCTTGCCAATTATCCAGTGTCCGAACTGCCATCCATCAGCCTGCCACAACATCAGGCCTACCTGATCTACACCTCGGGTTCCACCGGTAAACCGAAAGGCGTGGTGGTGTCCCACGGCGAAATCGCCATGCATTGCCGCGCGGTGATCGAGCGTTTCGGCATGCGCCCGGACGACTGCGAGTTGCACTTCTATTCGATCAACTTCGACGCCGCCACCGAGCGTCTATTAGTGCCGCTATTGAGCGGTGCCCAAGTTGTGCTGCGCGCCCAGGGCCAATGGGACGCGCAAGAGATCTGCGAACTGATCCGTCGCCACCACATCAACATCCTCGGTTTCACCCCGAGCTATGGCAGCCAGTTGGCGCAGTGGCTGGCAACGCAGAACGCAACCCTGCCGGTGCGCATGATCATCACCGGCGGCGAGGCGCTGACCGGTGAACACCTGGCGCGGATTCGTGCGGCGTTCAATCCGAACCTGTTCTTCAATGCCTACGGCCCGACGGAAACCGTAGTCATGCCTCTGGCCAGCCTGGCCCCCGAGGTGTTGGAAGAAGGCGCAGGCAGCGTGCCGATCGGCAGTGTGATCGGAGACCGCGTGGCGTACATTCTCGATGCCGACCTGGCGTTGGTGCCGCAGGGCGCGACCGGCGAGTTGTACGTCGGAGGTGCCGGCCTGGCCCAGGGTTATCACCAGCGTGCGGGCATGACCGCTGAGCGCTTTGTCGCCGATCCGTTTGCCGGCAACGGCGGGCGTATCTACCGCACTGGCGACCTGGTGCGCCAGCGCGCCGATGGTCTGGTGGAATACCTCGGGCGAATTGACCATCAAGTGAAAATTCGTGGTTTCCGCATCGAGCTGGGCGAGATCGAAACCCGTTTGCTGGAACATGAATCGGTGCGTGAAGCGGTGGTGTTGGCGCTCGATGCACCGAGCGGCAAGCAACTGGTCGGCTATCTGGTCACCGACGTTGCCGAACAGGGCCCGTCGCAACAAACCGCCCTGCGTGAATCACTCAAGTCGCACCTCAAGTCCCAGCTGCCGGATTACATGGTGCCCACGCACCTGATCCTGCTGGCCAGCATGCCGCTGACCGCCAACGGCAAGCTCGACCGCCGCGCACTGCCGGCGCCAGACCCGGAGCTGAACCGCCAGCACTATGTGGCACCCAGCAACGCGCTGGAGCTGACGTTGGCGCAGATCTGGTGCGAAGTGCTGAACGTCGAACAGGTCGGGCTCAACGATAACTTCTTCGAGCTCGGTGGCGACTCGATCCTGTCGATTCAGGTGGTCAGCCGCGCGCGCCAGCAGGGCATTCACTTCAGCCCCCGCGACCTGTTCCAGCATCAGACCGTACAGACTCTCGCCGCCGTGGCGACCCGCACCGAGCAGGTCACTGCCGAGCAAGGTTTGCTCAGCGGCGAGTCGCGCCTGACGCCGATCCAGCACTGGTTCTTCGACACCGCCATTCCCCAGCGCCAACACTGGAACCAGGCGTTGCTGTTGCAACCGAGCGAGGCCCTGGAACCCCATCGCCTGGAGCAAGCGTTGCTGGCGGTGATTGAACAGCACGATGCGTTGCGCTTGCGCTTCAACCAGGTGGGCGGTCAATGGCACGCGCAGCACCAGGCGCTTTCCGACATGCCGGTACTGTGGCAAGTCCGTGTCGCGTCCATGGACAAATGCGCCGCCCTGTTCGCCGACGCCCAGCGCAGCCTCGATCTCGAAGAGGGACCGTTGCTGCGGGTGTTGCTGGTCGATGGTCCCCAGGGTCAGCAACGCTTGTTCATCGCGATTCACCACCTGGTGATCGACGGCGTTTCATGGCGCGTGCTGCTGGACGATCTGCAAAACGTCTATCGCCAACTCGATGCGCAACAGCCGGTGAAACTGCCGGCCAAGACCAGCGCCTTCAAGGACTGGGCCGCACGCTTGCAGGCCTATGCCGGCAGCGAATCCCTGCGTGAAGAACTGGGTTGGTGGCAGGCGCAATTGGCCGGGCCGAGCGCCGAATTGCCCTGCGATCGACCGGAAGGTGGTCGTCAGCAGCGGCATGCGCAAACCGTCAGCGTGCGCCTCGACAGCGAGCGCACCCGGCAATTGCTGCAACAGGCGCCGAGTGCTTATCGCACCCAGGTCAATGACCTGTTGCTGACCGCGTTGGCCCGTGTGCTGTGCCGTTGGAGCGGTCACGAGTCGGCACTGATCCAACTCGAAGGCCATGGCCGCGAGGCGCTGTTCGACGACATCGACCTGACCCGCACCGTCGGCTGGTTCACCAGCGCCTACCCGCTGCGCCTGACGCCCTCGAACATCGAGGAGGCGGCCGGGCAGGGCGCATCGATCAAGGCGATCAAGGAGCAACTGCGCGCCGTGCCGCACAAAGGCCTGGGATATGGCGTGCTGCGTTATCTGGCGGATGAGCCGAGCCGCCAGCGCATGGCCGAGCTGCCGGCAGCGCCGATCACTTTCAACTACCTGGGGCAGTTCGACCAGAGCTTTGCGGCCGATGCGCTATTCCATCCATTGGATGAAGCCATTGGCGCGGCGCACGATGCGCAGGCACCGCTGCCGAATGAATTGAGCGTCGACAGTCAGGTCTACGGCGGCGAACTGGTGCTGCGCTGGACCTTCAGCGCCGAACGGTATGAGCCTCAGACCATCAGCGAGCTGGCAGATGCCTACCTGGGTGAATTGCGCAGCCTGATCGAGCACTGCCTGCGCGATGACGCGGGCGGCCTGACACCGTCGGACTTCCCGCTGGCGAAACTGAACCAGGCGCAACTGGATGCGCTACCGATTGCCGCGGCGCAGATCGAAGACGTCTACCCGCTGACGCCGATGCAGGAAGGCATGCTGCTGCACACCCTGCTGGAACCCGGCACGGGCCTGTACTACATGCAGGATCGCTACCGCATCAACAGCGAGCTCGATGCGCAGCGTTTCGCCCAGGCCTGGCAAGCGGTGATCGCCCGTCACGAAGCCTTGCGCGCCTCGTTCTGCTGGAACGTCGGCGAAGACATGCTGCAGGTCATCCACAAGCCGGGCAGCACGCCGATCGAGTACCTGGACTGGAGCGAGATCGCCGCCGCCGAACAGGAGCCGAAGCTGCAGGCCTTGCTCAAGTCCGAGCGCGAGGCGGGGTTCGATCTGCTCAACCAGGCACCGTTCCACCTGCGCTTGATCCGGGTGGGCGCCGCACGTTACTGGTTCATGATGAGCAACCACCACATCCTGATCGATGCCTGGTGCCGCTCGCTGCTGATGAACGACTTCTTCGAGATCTACACCGCCCTCGGCGAAGGCCGGGAAGCGCAGTTGGCCTTGCCGCCGCGTTACCGCGACTACATCGCCTGGCTGCAACACCAGAGCCTGGCCGAAGCGCGGCAATGGTGGAAAACCAATCTGCAAGGCTTTGAGCGGACCACGCCGATCCCGAGCGACCGGCCGTTCCTGCGCGAACATGCCGGCGACAGCGGCGGCATGATCGTCGGCGACCGCTACACCCGCCTCGATGCCCATGACGGTGCGCGGCTGCGTGAACTGGCCCAGGCGCATCAGCTGACCATCAACACCTTTGCCCAAGCGGCTTGGGCGTTGGTATTGCGCCGGTTGAGTGGTGATCGCGACGTGCTGTTCGGGGTCACGGTGGCCGGACGTCCGGTCGAGATGCCAGAGATGCAACGCACCGTCGGCCTGTTCATCAACAGCATCGCGCTGCGGGTGAAAATGCCTGACGACGATCAGCGTTGCAGCGTGCGCGAATGGCTGGGCGGTTTGCTCGACAGCAACATGCAGCTGCGTGAGTACGAGTACCTGCCGCTGGTGAGCATCCAGGAAAACAGCGAACTGCCCAAGGGCCAGCCGCTGTTCGACAGCCTGTTCGTGTTTGAAAACGCCCCGGTGGAAGTCTCGGTGCTGGACCGTGCGCAAAGCCTGAAGGCGACCTCGGATTCGGGCCGCACCCACACAAACTTCCCGCTGACGGCGGTGTGTTATCCAGGTGATGACCTGGGCTTGCACCTGTCCTATGACCAGCGTTATTTCGATGAGTCCACCGTCGAGCGCATGCTCGGCGAGTTCAAGCGCCTGCTGCTGGCGTTGGTCGAAGGCTTCCATGGCGACATGGCAGACCTGCCGCTGCTGGGTGCGCAAGAGCAGGACTTCCTGATCCACGGCTGCAACCAGAGCGAGCACGTTTACCCCCTGGAGCAGAGCTACGTTGCCTTGTTTGAAGCGCAAGTGGCGGCGCATCCGCAGCGGATTGCCGCCAGTTGCCTGGATCAGCACTACAGCTACCTGGAATTGAACCAGCGCAGTAACCGCCTCGGCCATGCGCTGATTGCCGCTGGCGTCGGGCTGGATCAACCGGTGGCGCTGCTGGCCGAACGCAGCCTCGATTTGCTCGGCATGATCATCGGCAGCTTCAAGGCGGGGGCGGGTTATCTGCCGCTGGACCCGGGGCTGCCGAGCCAGCGCCTGAGTCGCATCATCGACTTGAGTCGCACGCCGTTGCTGCTGTGCACCCGCGCCTGTCACGCACAAGCGCTGACGTTGCTGGATGAGTTCGGTTGCGCCAGTCGCCCGCGGTTGCTGGTGTGGGAAGACGTGCAGGCGAGCGATATATCGGTGGCCAACCCGGACATCCACAGCGGGCCGGACAACCTGGCCTACGTGATCTACACCTCCGGCTCCACCGGTTTGCCCAAGGGTGTGATGGTCGAACAGCGCGGCATGCTCAATAACCAGTTGAGCAAGGTGCCATACCTGAGCCTGAGCGAAGCAGACGTGATTGCCCAGACCGCTTCGCAAAGCTTCGATATTTCGGTCTGGCAGTTCCTCGCCGCGCCGCTGTTCGGCGCGCGGGTGGACATCGTGCCGAACACCATCGCTCATGACCCGCAAGGTTTGCTTGCCCACGTCCAAAGCCAGGGCATCACCGTGCTGGAAAGCGTGCCGTCGTTGATCCAGGGCATGCTCGCCCAGGAACGCATGAGCCTCGATGGCCTGCGCTGGATGTTGCCGACGGGGGAGGCGATGCCGCCGGAACTGGCGCACCAATGGCTGTTGCGCTACCCGCAGATCGGGCTGGTGAATGCCTATGGCCCGGCGGAATGCTCGGATGACGTGGCGTTCTTCCGCGTCGACATGGCCTCCACCCGCGGCAGCTATCTGCCCATCGGTACGCCGACCGACAACAACCGCCTCTACCTGCTCGACGGCGCGCTGGAGCTGGTGCCGCTGGGTGCAGTGGGCGAGTTGTGCGTCGCTGGCACCGGGGTCGGGCGCGGCTACGTCAGCGATCCGCTGCGCACGGCCCAGGTGTTTGTGCCGAACCCGTTCGGTGCACCGGGCGATCGCCTGTATCGCACCGGCGACCTGGCCCGCCGTCGCAGTGACGGCGTGCTGGAATACGTCGGGCGTATCGACCATCAGGTGAAGATTCGCGGCTACCGCATCGAACTGGGTGAAATCGAAGCGCGTCTGCATGAACAATCGGAGGTCCGCGACGCGGCGGTCGGTGTGCAGGAAGGGGCCAATGGCAAGCACCTGGTGGGCTATCTGGTGGCGGCGGATTCAACACTGAATCCGGCTGAACGCCTGGAGCGCATCAAGCAACGCCTGCGCGCCGAACTGCCGGAATACATGGTGCCGCTGCATTGGCTGTGGCTCGACAAGCTGCCGCTCAACGCCAACGGCAAACTGGATCGCAAGGCCCTGCCGGCGCTGGAGATCGGCCAGCTGCAAAGCCAGGACTACCAGGCGCCGCGCAACGACCTGGAGCGGACGTTGGCGGACATCTGGGCCGAGGTGCTGAAGGTCGAGAAAGTCGGCGTCCGCGACAACTTCTTCGAGCTGGGCGGGCATTCGCTGCTGGCCACGCAGATCGCCTCGCGGGTGCAGAAAACCCTGCAGCGCGATGTGCCGCTGCGGGCGATGTTCGAATGCAGCACGGTGGAGGAACTGGCCGGGTACATCGATGGGTTGGCGGCCAGCGACATCACCGAGGAGAAGGTGGATCGGTTGAATGACTTGATGGCGGAGCTGGAGGGGCTTTGATTCCCTAGTGTCTGTACCGGCCCCAATCGCTGGCAAGCCAGCTCCCACAAGGTTTTGCGGTGTTCACACATTGTGTGTTCACCAACGAACCTGTGGGAGCGGGCTTGCCCGCGATGAGGGCGGTACAGGCGCATACAATTGTGTGATTGACCGCAAACCGTCAGCCGCTCAACCTTCTGGCTCCTTTTTTCAAACGGAGCTACTCCGATGCCTTTCGTAACCATCGACGGCCAACCCCTCCACTACATCGATCAAGGCACCGGCCCGGCGGTCCTGCTGGCCGGCAGCTACCTGTGGGACCAGGCCATGTGGGCGCCGCAGATTGCCGCGTTGTCTCAACAATATCGGGTGATCGCCCTGGACCTCTGGGGCCATGGTGAATCCGGACCGCTGCCTGCCAACACAACCTCGCTAAATGACATCGCACGACAGGCCTTGGCCCTGCTCGATCATCTGGACATCGATTGCGTGACCCTGGTCGGCCTGTCGGTGGGTGGCATGTGGGGTGTGCGTCTGGCGCTGTCGGCACCACAACGGCTCAACGGTCTGGTGCTGATGGACACCTACGTCGGTGTCGAGCCGGAAGCGACTCGGCAATACTACTTTTCGCTGTTCAAGATGATTGAAGAATCCGGCGTCATTTCCGAGCAATTGCTGGATATCGTGGTGCCGATCTTCTTCCGTCCAGGCATCGATCCGCAGTCGGCGCTGTACCAGGAGTTTCGCGCCAAGCTCGCCGCGTTGCCGCCTGAGCGGTTGCGTGAAAGCATCGTGCCGATGGGGCGGATCACCTTTGGCCGGGATGATCTGTTGCCGTGTCTGGGCGAGTTGGATGCCGCAACCACGTTGTTGATGTGTGGCGATCAGGACAAGCCACGTCCGCCCAGCGAAACGATGGAAATGGCCGGGTTGATTGGATGCCCGTATGTGCTGGTGCCGGAGGCGGGGCATATTTCCAATCTGGAGAATCCGGGGTTTGTGACCGAGGCGCTGCTCGAGTTTTTAGCCCAGAGAACTCGGGAGACCGCGTAATCGTTCTTCGCGGGCAAGCCTCGCTCCTACAGGAGCACGCGATACCCCTGTAGGAGCGAGGCTTGCCCGCGAAGGCGTCAGTAGGTTCACTAAAGTGTCATCGGAAAGCTATTTCGGCCCAAGAATCTTCACCAGCTTGTCCGGCGCCGGCGCCCCTTGCTGTTGCTGCAACTCGCCCTTGTCATCCATGTAGAAGATCGCCGGAGTGGCTTGCAGCTCCAGGTCTTCCATCAGTTTCATATTCGCCGCGAGTTTCGCCTGGATCGCCGGCGGCACGTCCTTCAAGGCCTTGAGCGAGCTGCTTTTGCCCGCGGCTTCGTGGTCGTACAGGGCCTTTTGCGGATCCTTGGCGGCGAGCAGCGCCGCGGATTTGCCCGGGCTGTCCTCACGAATGATCCCGACCATGATGTGCCGCAACTGTACCTTGCCGGCCTTGACCCATGGCCGCGCCTGTTCCCAGAACATGCTGCAGTAAGGGCAGTTCGGATCGCTGAACATGTAGACGATCCGTGGTGCATCCTTCTTGCCGTCGGCTATCCAGTTGCTTGTTTCCATCTTGGCCCAGACTTCCTTGGACATTGGCGCGTACACCAGTTTCTGCAACGGCGCGCTGCTCAGGTCATTGCCTTCGGCGTCGTACAGATTGCCCAGCAAAACGTGCTTGCCATCAGGCGTCAGGTACAGCGCCATGCCGCGGTTCTGGTATTGCGCCGCGTAGCCGCGCAAGCCATCGGGGGCGTCGAATTGACCGACGATTTTCGCGCCCTTGGCTTCGATCTTCTTGATCGCCTCGGGCAGCTCTTCGGCCTGCACCGATGGCAGGTGCAGCAGGGCGGCACCCAGGCTCAGGGTCAGCAGGTGGCGGAGGCGGGGCATGGCAGTTTCCTTGAAGAAGTGGCAGGTACGGAATCGAAGTTTTCCAGGGCGCGAGCCAGGCTGGCTTGCGACAGCTCGCCCAGATGACTGCCCAACAGGCGACCGTCGGGGCTATAGAACAGCGTAGTTGGCAATGCCATGGAGCCGACGGCCTGGCCCAGGCGACCGCCTCCGTCGAACAGCACGTTGGACAGGCTCAGGCCCTGGGTTTCCAGGAACGTGCTGACGCTTTGCATGCTTTCGGCCTGATTGACGAACAGGAAGGTCAGGTCGGGGCGCTGTTGCTGGGCGTGTTCCAGCACCGGCATTTCCCGGCGGCAGGGCGGGCACCAGGTGGCCCAGAGATTGATCACCAGCGGGCCGCCCTTGTAGTCCGCCAATTGCACGGTTTCACCGGCGGAATTACGCAGGCTGATGTCCGGCAGGCGCGTGCCCTGTTCAAAAATGCTCAGCGAGAAGGTCGCCAGCAACCAGAACGCCAGGCCGCTGGCGACGCCGAAGCCCAGTGGACGGCGCAGGCCCGGGCGACGCCAGCCACGGTAAAGCGTGGCGAGCACCAGCGCGATGACCCCAGGCCAGGCGAGGAAACCGCCGTCGCGCAGGTCGATGACCTGCCAGGGATCACTGCGATAGTGCGTCCAGTAAACGGCGACGAAGCCGATCCGCGCCGCGAGCATGCCGATCAGGAACAGGCCGAACAGCACCGACTCGGGGTTCTCGCCACCGCGCTTGGCCACTCGCCAGCCGACGAACGTCGCCAGCACCAAGGCACTGATCAGCAGCAGATGGTTAAGCGCGATGGCAAAGGTGCCGAGGGTAAAAGTCAGCATTAACGGGCGTCTCGGGTGGTGGTCCAGCGTTGCAGGAAAGTGTCGGCATCGACCTCGCCGGTGATGCGCTGGCTGCGTCGCTCGATGCCGTCGGTGCCTATCCATAGAAGGCTCGGTGGGCCTGGCACCTTGTAACGGCCGAGCAGTTCGCGGCTGGCGGCATTGTCGGCGGTGACATCCAGTCGGAGCAAGCGCACGTCACTCAAGGCTTGCAGTACCTTAGCCTTGCCGAACACCTGTTTTTCCATGACCTTGCACGACACACACCAGTCGGCATAGTAGTCCAGCAGCACCCACTGGCCCTGCGCTTGCGCCGCGTCGAGTTCCCGTTGCAGGGCCGCCGGGTCCTTGATCGTGGTGAAGGCGTCGTGGCCGCTTTGCACGGCGGCGACGGCCGAGCTGGAAGCGCGAAAGACCTGCAACGGCTTGAACAGATCATCACTGCCCCCCGCCGCGCCGATCAGCAACAGGCTGCCCCACAAACCCAGCAGGAGCGAGGTGGCCCCGAACAGGTGAGCGATGCGGCCAAAACCGTCCGACTGCTTCCACGCGCTATAAGCCGCGACCACCAGCAACGCACCGCACAAGCCAACCCACAGCGATTCATCCAGCACCGGGCGCAGCATCAGCAACGCCGTGGCGAGGAACAGGAAGCCGAAGATGCCCTTGAGCAAGTTCATCCAGGCGCCAGGTTTGGGCAGGAAGCGATTGCCGACCGTCACCAGCAACAACAACGGCACACCGATGCCGATGCCCATGGCAAACAGAATCAAGCCACCGTGTAGCGCGTTGCCGCTCTGCGCGATATAGAGCAGCGCGCCGGCCAGGGGCGCGGTCATGCACGGGCCGACCAGCAGACCGGACAACGCGCCCAGCGCACCGGCGCCGACCAGGCTGCCACCACGCTGATTGCGTGAAACGTTTTCCAGCCGGTCACGCACGGCTATTGGCAGTTGCAGCTCGAAGAAGCCGAACATCGGCAATGCCAGCAGCACGAAAATCGCTGCGAAACTGCCCAGCAACCAAGGGTTTTGCAACCAGGCTTGCAGGTTCGCCCCGAGGGAGGCCGCCAACACGCCCATCGCCGCATACACCAACGCCATGCTCACCACATAACTGCTGGCCAGGGCCACGCCGCGCCTCGGCGTAGCGCCGCTGCCGACGATCAACCCGGCCAGAATGGGCAACATCGGCAGCGAACACGGGGTGAACGCCAACAGCAGGCCCAGCCCGAAGAACACCAACAGGCTCCAACCCAATGCGCGTTGCTGCAAATTACTGGCCAGGGCCTGGTCCGGCGCTTCGCCTGCCGCGCCAGCCAGGGATTTACCGCCCAGATCCACGACCTGGGTTTGTGGCGGATAACACAATCCGGCATCGGCACAGCCCTGGAAGCCGACCTTGATCTGGCCGGTCGCGCCTGCCGGGATCTTCAGCTCAAGGCCTTGGCGATAAACCTGCTGTTCGCCGAAGAATTCATCGCTGTGGGATTCACCCTCGGGCAGTGCGGGATGCTGGTCGACAGGCAAGCCGTCGAACTTCAAGCGTTTCTGATACAGGTAATAGCCATCGGCAATCTGCCAGAACAACTGGGTTTCGCCGGACTCAAGGCGTTCAGAAGTGAAAACGAACGCTTTGTCGACGGGGAGAAAATCGGGTTTTGTCTCGAACGGATTGCTGCCAGCCTGGGTCAGGCCGGAAAACAGCAGGGCGACGAGTAGAAACAGCTGGCGCATGGAAAAGCCTTATCCTTTAGCAAGTGAGCTGCACAATGGGTGGCGGCGATTAACCGATGATTAACCCTGGCCGCCTTGTGGCTGGGGCACTTGCGGCATAATGTCCGCTTAATCGGTCACCGGCCTAATAGCGTTATTTACACGAGACTTTCCATGCACGTACTGGTTTGCGAAGACGATGAGTTGATTGCCAGCGGCATCGTTGCCGGCCTGACAGCCCAGGGCCTGACCGTGGAGCACGTTGCCACTGCGTCGGCGGCGCGGGCGATGCTCAAGGTGGCCGAATTCGACGTCATGGTGCTCGACCTCGGTTTGCCGGATGAAGATGGGCTGAAGTTGTTGCAGCAGTTGCGCCATCATGGCCTGGAGATTCCGGTGCTGATCCTCACCGCCCGGGATTCGGTGACTGACCGTGTCGACGGCCTGCAAGCGGGCGCTGATGATTACCTGCTCAAGCCATTCGACCTGCGCGAACTCGCTGCGCGTCTGCACACGTTATTGCGGCGGGTGGCGGGGCGCAGCGTCAACCTGATCGAGCACGGTGCCCTGACTTACGACCCGAGCAGCCGCGAAACCACGCTTGGCGGCCAGCCGGTGGACCTGTCGCGCCGCGAGCAATCGCTGTTGCAGGCGCTGCTGCATAACCGTGGCCGGGTGCTGTCGACCGAGCAGTTGAAAGACAGCGTCTATGGATTCAACGATGAACTGGAAAGCAACGCCCTGAACGTCCATATCCATCACCTGCGGCGCAAGCTCGGCAACGGCATTGTCGAAACAGTGCGCGGCTTGGGTTATCGCCTGGGACCGGCTGATGGCGCAGAGGAACTGAAAAAGTGATGAGCCTGCGTTTGCGCCTGAGCCTGACGCTCGGTGGCGCTTTTGCCCTGATCTGGGCGCTGGCCGCAGCCTGGATGCTCAGCGACCTGCGCAACCAGATGATGTTTTCCCTCGACCAGCGCCTGGTGGCCTCGGCGCGCATGGTCGCCGGGCTCATGGAGCAATTGCCGCCGTTGCCGAGCAAGGGCGAGGGCACCCATTTCAGTGCCGAGCAACTGAACATTCCCGGCGGCATGGCGTGCCAGGTCAGTTCGTTGCGCGGTGAAATCCTCGCCCGCAGCCACAGTGATCCGGGGCAAACCCTGGAAGCCGAGAAAATGGGCTTCCACGACCAGATCATCGACGGCGCGCCGTGGCGCAGTTTCACCCTGGCCCGTGGCGACCTGCGGATCACCACTGCTGACCGGCAGATCGAACGCGAGGCGCTGAACATGTCGATCCTGCTGGCCGCATCGGTACCGGTGGGCGTGGCGCTGCTCGGTTGCCTGTGTCTGCTCTGGCTCGGCATCGGCCAGGGCCTGGCGCCGCTCAACCGCATGCGCGACGCCTTGATGCGTCGCAGCCCCGACTCGCTCGAACCGTTGCAGGTCCAGCCGTTGCCCAGCGAGCTGCAACCCCTGCTCGACACGCAGAACCAGTTGTTCCAGCGCATCGGCAAGACCATCGAACGCGAACGTCGGCTGACCGGTGACGCGGCCCATGAATTGCGCAGCCCGCTGACCGCGATCAAGACTCACCTGCAGGTGGCACGCATGACCGAAGGCGCGGCCCGGGATCAATCCCTGGCCCGGGCCGAAGAGGGCGCCGACCGCTTGCATCGCACCCTCGAGCAACTGCTGTTGCTGGCGCGGGTCGAGGGCAGCCTGTCGTTTGACGATGGCGTGCAGTGCAGCGCCGAGCAGGTGGCGAAACTGGCGATCCAGGACACGGCCGGTGGTGATCGCCAGCGCATCAGGCTCCAGCTGCCGACCAGGGTTTCCCACGCCCCGGTGAAAATGCCCTCGGTGCTGTCGATTGCCGCACTGCGCAACCTCCTGGACAACGCCTTGCGCCATACACCCGGCGATGGGCCGGTGGAGTTGAGCCTGCAAACCACCGGTAACCGCGTGCAGTTCGTGGTGCGCGACCACGGCCCGGGCATTGCCGATGACGACCTGCAACACCTGACCCAACGCTTCTGGCGTAACGGCCAGAGCAACGGCTGCGGCCTCGGCCTGGCGATTGTCCAGGCGATCGTGCAGCGGTGTGGTTGTACCCTGCGTTTCGACAGTCGGCCGGATGGCTTGCGGGTGGAGCTGACGATGCCGTTGCAACCGGTGTAACGAACAACCTAAAACCTGTGAGATCCCTGGCGCACATCAAATGTAACTCCTGTCGATTGGCCGCCGGGATCCCGCAGGACTATCGTTGCTCTTACTCAATGGATTGAGGGGAGCGCACCATGGAAGCATCCGTACACACCTGCAAGGCAACCCCGGCCGACGCCGGCATCATCAGTCGCATCATCGAGCGCTCCATCCGGGTCGGTTGCGTGCAAGACCACCGCAACAACCTGCGAACCGTGGCCAACTGGACCCACAACAAGACCACCGATCACATTCTTCCCTGGTTCACCGACCGGCGGTTGTACTTGAACATCGGATTGTTGCAAGACAAACCAGTGGGTGTCGCCATGGCCGCCAGCAGCGGCAAGGTGGCGTTCTGTTACGTACTGCCGGAATGGTTTCGTCGCGGGGTCGGGCAAGCACTGGTGCGTGATCTTGAAGGCTGGTTGATCGAACAGGGGCTGCGCCATTCACGACTCAACAGCACCCGCACCGGCGAAGCCTTTTACCGGCGCCTGGGTTATCAGGCGTATGCCCAGGCGTTCGCGGTAGCGGGCCTGTATGCCATCCCCATGCACAAAGCGTTGCCTGAGGTCTAAATCCTCGGACTCCTGATGCGTTTCCACAACAGGAAAACCTTATTGAGGGGTCGAGAAATGTCAGTCGCTACCAGGCTTGTGCAAGACCAGTCGGCCCGGATCACTCCGGTGCCGGCCGAGACGCTTTATCAGTTCAACGAATCGCCGTTGCTGGCGCGTCAAAGCCAGCAGGAGTCCAACGCCCGCAGTTACCCGCGGCGAATTCCCCTGGCACTCAAGCGCGCCAAGGGCCTGTATGTCGAAGACGTCGAAGGCCGCACGTTCATCGATTGCCTGGCCGGCGCCGGCACACTCGCCCTGGGGCACAACCACCCGGTGGTGATCGAAGCGATCCAGCGCGTGCTGAGCGACGAACTGCCGCTGCACACCCTGGACCTGACCACGCCGGTCAAGGATCAGTTCGTCCAGGACCTGTTTGGCTTGTTACCGACAGCCTTGGCTGCGCAAGCGAAGATCCAGTTTTGCGGGCCCACCGGCACCGATGCGGTGGAAGCCGCGCTGAAATTGGTGCGTACGGCCACCGGCCGCAGCACCGTGCTGTCGTTCCAGGGTGGCTACCACGGCATGAGCCAGGGTGCGCTGAGTTTGATGGGCAGCCTGGGGCCGAAAAAGCCTTTGGGCGCCTTGCTCAGCAACGGCGTGCAGTTCATGCCGTACCCTTACGATTACCGTTGCCCGTTCGGCCTGGGTGGTGCGCAGGGGGTGAAGGCCAACCTCAACTACCTGGAAAACCTGTTGAACGACCCCGAGGCCGGCGTGCAACTGCCGGCGGCCGTGATCGTTGAAGTGGTGCAGGGAGAGGGCGGGGTGATCCCGGCCGATCTCGACTGGTTGCGCGGCTTGCGCCGGATCACCGAAAAAGCCGGCGTGGCATTGATCGTCGACGAAATTCAGAGCGGCTTTGCCCGCACCGGCAAGATGTTCGCCTTCGAGCACGCCGGGATCATTCCGGACGTGGTGGTGATGTCCAAGGCCATCGGCGGCAGCCTGCCATTGGCCGTGGTGGTCTATCGCGACTGGCTCGACACTTGGCTGCCGGGCGCCCATGCCGGGACTTTTCGCGGCAATCAGATGGCGATGGCCGCCGGGTCTGCCGTGATGCGTTACCTGGTCGAACACAAGGTTTGCGAGCATGCCGCCGCCATGGGCGAACGCCTGGGCGAGCACCTGCGCATCCTGCAGCGCGATTACCCGCAGCTGGGTGATATTCGTGGTCGAGGCCTGATGCTCGGTGTGGAACTGGTCGATCCGGCCGGCGTGCCGGATGCCCTGGGTCATCCGCCGGCGTTTGTGCAGCTGGCGCCGCTGGTGCAGCGCGAATGCCTCAAGCGCGGCTTGATCCTTGAACTGGGCGGCCGCCAGGGTGCCGTGGTGCGCTTCCTGCCACCGCTGGTAATCACCACCGCGGAAATCGACCGGGTGGCCGAGATTTTCGGCAGGGCCTTGGCCGCTGCCACCGCCAGCCTCTAAATTTCCCGAGCCCTGGAACGTTCCTTCTACATAGCGGCTGCACACAGCGTGCAGCCCACCCTACAGCGATGGAGAGACAGCATGACGTCAGTATTCGACCGCGAGGACATCCTCTTTCAGGTCGTGGTCAATCACGAAGAGCAATACTCGATCTGGCCCGACTACAAAGCCGTGCCCGAGGGCTGGCGTACCGTGGGCAAAAGCGGGCTGAAAAAGGAATGCCTGGCCTATATCGAAGAGACCTGGACCGATATGCGTCCGCTGAGTCTGCGCCAGAAGATGGACGAGCAGGCGGCTGTGGCGCACTGAGTCAGCACCGGCAAACGAAAAACCCGCTGAACCGGTCAGGTCAGCGGGCTTTTTCATTCCTGTATTCGTCGGTAGATCTCTCACACCGCTTTATCGTTCTTCGCCTGTAGGAGCCAGCGGTGCGGCGATCCGACTTGCCGGCGAAGAACGATAACGCGGGTGTACAGATACACCGCGGTGTCTGGTTCGCCGGCAAGCCTGGCTCCTACGGGTACAGGCGAGCCAAGCGCTGCGGTATCTGGCGCTACGCGCCAGAGCTCAACCCCTTGATCAAAAGATCCACATCCCCTTCCAGCTCGGCCACCGGATCGGCGGCATCGACACTCAGCACCACCAACCGACTCCCGGCCTCGGCAATCACCGCTTTCACCGCGTCTGAGGGCTGCCGATGGTGCAACACCACCGCCACGTCATTTTCCTTGAGTGTCACCGCCAATGTCTTCAACGCCTCCGGCGTCCATTCGGCATCCGGCCGCGCATCCTGCCCAACCAACTCCAGATTGAGCCCGCCGATCAGGTAGCCAAAGTGATCGCTAAGGCTCACCACGCTGAGGTTGTCCGCAGCGGCCAGGCGCGCTTCGCTGTCGGCGCTGAGTTTGAGCAAGCGCTGTTTCAGTGCCGCCAAGTTCGCCTCGATCGCAGGCTTGGCCGTGGGGGCCAGGCGTACCAGGTCCGCGGCCATCACGTCGGCCATGCGTCCCATGTTGTTGCTGGCCAGCCAGGGCTGGCTGTTCAAGCCATCGACCTTGCTCCCCGGCTGCACCGCGATGCCGGGCAGGGCGCCATCCACCGGACGGGCGGCGTCGACTTCGATGATGCGGATGTTGCTGCGCCGGGAGATCGGGTACAGCGGATCGTCCGGCCACAGCGAGCGCACGCCGATCACCGCATCGGCGCCGTTCGCCAGCTTGGCCAGCGCCGGTGCGCCACGGCCGGTGAAGTAGGCAGTCTGGCGGCTGCCGGGCAGGTTGGCTGGCGCCGCGCGCTCAAGGCTGACATCGGTGCCTTTGAGCAGCACTTCGCCCAGGCCGTAGGTGATTGGCAGTGAAGCCAGCACCCGCAGCGGTTTGCCGCCGTCAGCGCCGAAGGTTGTAGTGGCCAGCCCGCACAGGGCGAGGGCCAGGGTCAGTTGTCGCAGAGAAAATGACATTTATCCAAGGTTCCCTTTGAGGCTGGGGACGACGCCGCGCGCGATGGCGGCCAGGGCGAAGGCGATGCCGGCCACCAGGATGATCGCGGCACCGGACGGGATCGGCAGGTCAAATACGATCGGCGCGAGAATCCCGCACAGCGTACTCACCGTGGCGATCAGCACCGAGCACCAGAAGAAGCCCTTCAGTGACTGGCTGAGCAGACGCGCCGCCGCGGCCGGTATCACCAGCAGCGCACCGACGAGGATGGCGCCGATGACTTTCACGGCGGCGACGGTGATCAGCGTCACCAGGATCACGAACAGGTAATCCAGGGACTTCACCGCCACCCCGCGCACCGCCGCCAATTGCGGGTTGAAGCTGGCGAGCATGATGCGGTTGTACAGCGGCAAGGCCAGGGCCATGACCAGCGAACCGACGATGGCCAGTACCAGCAGGTCATTGCCGTTGACCGTCAGCACCGAGCCGAACAGTACGTTTTCCAGGATGTGCACGTTGATCTTGCCCGCCAGGATCAGCAGCAGGCTGGCGCCCAGCGCCAACGACACCGACAGGAACACTCCGATCAAGGTATCCGGCGCCAGGCCCGTGCGGTTGCGCAGGTAGTTGAGCAAGATGCCGAACAGCAGGCAGTAGCCGAACAGGCTGCCGTAGGGACCGGTATAGGGTTCGCCCAGCAGGATGCCGATGGCCACGCCGGTCAGCGCCGCGTGGCCCACCGCTTCGGAGAAAAACGCGAAGCGCTTGACCACCACCAGGGTGCCCAGGCCGCCCAGCACCGGGCCGATCAACAGGCCGGCGAGCAAGGCATTGACCACAAATCCATAGGCCAGCGCCTCAGGCAGATAACCCGACGAGGCCCAGCCCTGGACCATCAATCGAAAAGCTTCGTAACTCATCAGGCTAGGCTCCGTGGATGGGTCGAGAACAAGGTCAGCAGGCGATCGGGGGTCAGCGCCTGTTGCGGCGTGGCGTCGAACAGCACGCGGCGGTTGAGCCCGGTGACGTGATCGGCCAGGCGTCCAACCGCTTCCAGATCGTGCTCGATCCACAGCACGGTGATGCCCGCCGCGCGCCAGTCGCCTAGCAAGCGTTCGAACACCCGGATGCCGGCTTCATCGAGGGCCGACATCGGTTCGTCGAGCACCAGCAGTTGTGGTGCCGGAATCAGCCCTTGCGCCAACAGTACCCGCTGGCGTTCGCCACCCGACAGCGCCCCCATGCGCCGCTTGCGCTTGTCCTGCATGCCGACCCGTTCCAGCGCCTCGCCAATCGCCTTCGTGTAGTGCTTGCTCAAGCCGAGGAACGCCGGGCGCCGCTGGCACATCGCAGCCATGAAATCGTCGACGGTCATTGGCAGGCCGCGATCGAATTCCAGTGCCTGGGGCACGTAGCCGATCGTCCCCGGTTCGCCCGGCCATTGCAGGCTCAAGCGGCCCTGGTGCGGCATCTGCCCGAGCAGGGTCTTGATCAGCGAACTTTTGCCGCCACCGTTAGGGCCGACCAGCGCATGCACGCTGCCGGGCCGAACCTGGAAAGTGACGTTGTCGAGGATCGTCGTGCGACCGAGGGTCAGGCTGACGTCGGCGAAATCCAGGGTCGGCCCCGAAACCTGTGGGAGTGAGCCTGCTCGCGATTGCGGTGCGTCATTCGATGATAATGTCGCCTGGCTGGACGCCTTCGCGAGCAGGCTCGCTCCCACAGGGGATTGTGCATCGGCCAGGATGGTTTCTTTCGATGTCATGCCCCGGACTCCTGAATCGCCCGCACCACGGTGTTGAGGTTGCCGGTCATTTCCTTTTCGTACTTGTCGGCGGTGTATTCGCCGTAGGAGATATGCGACAGCGGGTACAGCTTCACCCCGGATTCGCGCTGGATGGTGTCGACATAGGTGGAGGGGAAATCCATCTCCGAGAAGATGACTTTCACGTCCAGCTCACGCAATTGGTCGATGGTCTTTTTCAGCTGGCTGGGGCTGGGTTCGATGCCGTGGGCCGGCTCGACCACCGCCGTCACTTCCAGGCCGAATTCGCGCAGCAGGTAGTCGTAGGCGGCGTGAACCGTGGCCACGCGCAGTTCGGCGTTGGGCGCCGCGGTCAATTTGGCCAGGGCGTCGGCGCGCATCTTGCGCAAGCGCTTGCCGTAGGCACGGGCGTTGTCGGTGTAGGTCTTGGCATTGGCCGGGTCGAGTTTTCCCAGTTCGCGGGCGATGTTGTTGACCTGGGCGATCGAGGCGCTGATCGACAGGAACGTGTGTGGGTTGACCACTTTGCCCGCGCCCCGGGCGGCGACGCCGGTGGCGGCCAGCAGCGGCACGTTTTCGTTGGCCTCGATCACCGGCACGTTCGGCGTTTCGCTGGCGGCGATCATGCGGTCGGCGAAGTCGTCATGGCCGACGCCGTTGAGCACGATCACGTCGAGCCCGCTGATGCGCTTGATGTCCTCGGCCCGCGGCTCGTAGGCGTGGGGGTTGAAGCCGGCGGGAATCAGCGGCACCACTTCGGCCTTGTCGCCGACAATGTTGGCCACGTAGCTGTAATACGGGTGCAGGGTGATGCCGATGCGCAGGCGCTTGGCCTCATCGGCACTGGCCAGGGGTGTCAGCAGGCAGGCCAGCAGGCCGACCAGTGACAGGCGCAGGAAAGAACGTAGCGATGAAATAGGCATGGGAAAGCGGTCTTCTCTCGGAGGAAGGCGAGGGTTCAGTGCCGGTGCTGGCGGGTCACGCCGGCATCGAATTGCGCGACGACCTGCTGCCAGCCGGCGCCTTCGAGCGTGGCGTCGCTGAGGTCGACAGGGGCCTTGAGGTCGGTGGCGCGGTTGAGCCAGATGTCCGGGGCGTCGGCGTCTGCACTCAGGCGCATCAGGAACGAGCCGGCCACGGTGACGTTCTGGCTCTGCCCGAAGTACGCCCTGGCGTCGAGCAACTGCCAGGCATGGCCGCCGCGGCTGACCGAGCTGGCGTCCTGGGCAAAGGGGGCAAAGCCTTCATCGGCGAGGGTTTCAGGTGTCGGCAGGCTCTGTTGTTCCTGGCGCAGCAAGTGAATCTCATCCAGCGTCACGCGTAAATCGGCGTAGATGCCTTGTTCGGAAGCGCTCAGATCGCGGCGGGCATCCAGTTGATGACTGTTGACGCTGCTCACTGGCTGCGACTCGCCGCGCCAGGCGACCACCGAACCTGCCACCGCCAGGATCATCAGGCACAACAGCAAGACATAGAGGGTTTCATGGCCGGCGCCGGCCGGGCGGACGATGTGCGTGGTGGGCGTACTCATGGGCTTTCGATGTCCGCCTGGTCGATCTCGACCACATGGCCGGGGCCTGCGTCGAACAGCACATAGAACTCAGCCCCGGGCTTCTTGAAGGTCAAGGTCGAATCGGCCCCGAGCTTGCCCGGCACCAGGATGGTTTCGTCGTAGCCGATCACGTCCAGGGTCACGCCCGGAGCACCGCTGCCGTCGGAAAAACCGCCTGTGCACTGGATCTGCTCGGCGTCGATGGCCTTGCATTCGCACATCGGGTTGTGGGCCAGTGCGCTGGCGCTGAAGCCGGCACAGAGCACCAGCAACGCGGCGCGCAAATGGCGAATAGGTTTGATCATGGTTTGCCTCCTTGGGTGGATAGCCAGGCGAGGGTGGCGGGGGAGGCCTGGCTCAGAGGAATGGATGCCTGGTGCATGGAACCGTCCCAACCTTCCATGGTGATCCACAGTTCGGCGTCGGCCTTGGTTTTTGTCGGCACCGGCAGCATGGCGCCCATGCGGTAGGGCGTGCCGAAGAAAATCACCCCGGCGGCGCGCAGGCTGCGTGGCTTGCCGATGCGCAGGTAGGTCGCCTTGACCTGCTCGCGGCAGCTGTCGCACAGCGCGGCGTTGAAGCTTTTCATGTAGCCGGCCGGGCCGTCGGGCCGTGGTGCTTCGTTACGAAGTTCGGCCAGGCGCAGGCTCCAGGGCCCGACCTGCACTTCGCCGATCTCCCGCTCGCCCAGGCCCGTGTCACCGCGAAACAGCGCGGCATCGGCGAAGTACTTGGGCATGAAACCCAGCGGCACCAGCAACAGCAGAACGTTGATGTGGAAACGCCATTTGTGCCAGAAGCGGCTCAGCGTCGAACGGGGTGCTTGAGTGGCGACCTGGCTCATTGGCTGACCTCCGTGGTTTCAGCGCTACTGGCCGTGGCAAGCTCGTTGCGTGGGCGTTTGGTGCTGCGCTTGAGCGCGTTGGCCGTGGCCAGGGCGGTGCGCTTGGTCCAGATCAACAGGCCGCTGAGCACCATCATGCTCAGCAGCAGGCCGAAGAAGCACCAGATCAGCTTGATCCAGATCCCGCCGAAATCACCGGTGTGCAGCGGACGCATGGATTCGGTCACGAACTCCAGGCCCGAGCGGTCCGACAGCAGGCGCGTGGCGGCGACTTCACCGGTGTACGGGTTGATGTCGGCGGTCTGGAACATCAGCGGGTACCAGCTGCGCCCGCCTACCGACAGGTAGCTGTAGGCGTTGGCCGGCATACTGACAAAGCTCTCGTCGAGCCCCGGAATACGCTCTTTGGCCTCGCGGATTGCCGCTTCCAGGCTGATCATCGGTGCCGGCGCGCCATCGGTGGTGAGCGGCACGCTTTCCCGCGGGACCACGGCCGCCACCGGCGCGGTGGAGATGGAAATCTGGTTATCGAACATGAACGCTTCGATCAGGAACCAGGTGCTGGTGACGGAAATCACCGCGATGAACCAGATCGACCAGATGCCGCTGAGGCGGTGGAAGTCGCCCCAAAAAATCCGTGCGCCATGGCGAATGCGCAGGGTTGGCCGGAAAAAGCCTTTCCAGAAGCGCTTGTACACCACGAGACCCGTCACCAGGGAGGCCAGCATCGGCAGGCTGAGGAACGATACCAGGTACCAGCCCCAGCTGTAGCCGTTGGTGAACGGCACCAGCCACCAGCCATGCAGGGCACGGGTGAACGCCTGGAAGTTGAATTGCGGAGCGGGGCCCTGGATGGCACCGGTGTATGGGTTGACGTACACCGTCAACTCTCGCCCGTCGGGGTAGTTGACGCGCACGTCCAGGGCGAAATGCGCTTCGTCGGGGCGGCTGATGCTGTCGACGATGATGTCGGGCTCGGCTTGCTTGATCGCGGCGACGATCTGGTCGTAATTGAGCCGTGGCGCGTCATCCGCAGGTTGGCTGGCGCGCATTTGCGGATTAGCCAGCCAGACGATTTCCTGGCTGACCACTGCCAGCGTGCCGGTCACACAGACGATCAACACGAAAAACCAGATCGGCAGTGCCAGCCAGCTGTGGACCAGGAACCAGATTTTTGAACGGGATTTCTTCGACATGATTAAGGCGTCTTATATCGATGAAAGGCCTCTGCTACGGGCTTCGCAGCGATGAGGTCAATGGACGGTCCGGTCGCGGTTTTTCCTACGCGAAAGGACTGCATCTATATAGGACGAATGAGCACCCGAAATCCCGAAGGGTGATATGAAAGAAAATGTTTCGTGTTTCGCCAGACCATCGTCGGAACGCCACCCGGCGTTCCGACGACGAGGCCGCGCAGGCCTCGCAGATTTCACCCTTGCTGGAACATCTCCTTCGCCCGCTGCTCGATCTGCTCCTGGGTCAGGTCCTCTTTACGCGTGGCCATGAACCACAGATGCCCATAGGGATCCCTCAAGGTCCCGGAACGGTCGCCGTAAAATTGATCCTTGACCTCTGAAACCACGATGCCGCCAGCATCGATGGCCTGTTTGTAGGACTTGTCCACATCGGTCACGTACAGATGCAGGCCCACCGACGGCGAGTTGTCTGGATTGCTCAACGGCCCTTGATCGCACGGAGTGCCGAGCATGATCGGGCAATCGCCAATGCGCAGTTCGGCGTGGCCGATGCCACCGTCGGGCATGCTCAGGCGCATGACTTCGATGGCGCCGAAGGCTTTTTTGTAGAAGTCGATGGCTTCGGCGGCTTTTTGAATGCCCAGGTACGGGGTGATGCTGTGATAACCCTCTGGAATCGGTTTAACGCTCATGATGTTCTCCCTTTTTTTGTTGCGGATTGAAGATCGCTCTCCAGCCGAACAATTGTAGGAGTTGCCGAAGGCTGCGATCTGTTGTTTTGATCTTCAGCATGTTTCAAGTTTCCAAAAAGATTTCAGCCTGCGGCACGTTCTACAGAGTTCATCGGCACTGTTCAGCCATCAACAGTGAAGCAACAGATTGCTTGCCTTCGTGATGTAAAACCCCTCGAAAATGCCCTGAAACCCCTTCAAACACTGACTCGCGCCGTCAGGCACAGAAGCTGCAATGACCTTCGATAAACACCTGTATCGAGAGTCTTGTATGTCCCAATCTGCCGTTTATCCGATCAACCCGCCGGCCGCCCACCGGATCGTCGACGAAGCCCAAGCGCTGCAGGTGGCCGAGCAGGTCGCCGCGATCCTGCTGGAGCAGGATGCCGAGCGCGACCGCACACGCCAGGTGCCCGCCGAGATCGTCGACCTGTATTCCAACAGTGGCCTGTGGGGCATCACCGTGCCCAGGGAGTTCGGCGGTGCGCAGGTGTCCAGTGCGGTACTGGCGCAAGTCATTGCGATCATTTCGGCAGCCGATCCGTCCCTGGGACAGATCCCGCAAAACCACTATTGCCTGCTCGAAGACATTCGCCTGCAAGGCACCCCGCAGCAGCAGGCGCATTTCTTTGGCCTGGCTTTGCAAGGCCACCGGTTCGCCAATGCCTTGTCGGAAACCGGCGGCAAAAACGTGCAAGACATCCAGGCAACCATCCGTCGTTACGGCGACGGTCATGTGATCAATGGACGCAAGGGTTACTGCACCGGGTCGCTGTATGCCCACTGGCTGGCGGTGCTGGCGCTGGATGAAGAACAGAAGGGTCAGCTGGCTTTCGTCGAACGCGGCACGAAAGGGCTGGTGATTGTCGACGACTGGGACAGCATCGGTCAGCGCACTACCTCCAGCGGCACCGTCTTGGCCGAGGATCTGCACGTCGCGGCGTTCAACCTGTTTCCGACGTACCGCTCCTACGAATGCCCGACCTTGGCCGGCCCGTTCGCCCAGTTGACCACCGCTGCCATCGATGCCGGCATCGCCCGTGCGGCCCTGCGCGACACCATCGCGTTCGTCCGGCACTCCGCCCGGCCATGGATTGACGCCGGCGTGGAAAAAGCCAGCGAAGACCCGCTGACCATCATTCAGGTCGGGGGGCTGGAGATTCGCCTGGAAGCCGCCGAAGCCTTGCTGGAACGGGCTGGTCGTGCACTGGATGCGGCGCGTCCGGCACCCGATGAAGACAACGTTGCCCGTGCGTCCCTGGCCGTTGCCAAGGCCAAGGTGCTGACCACTGAAATCGCCATTGAAGCCACCAACAAACTGTTCGAGCTCGGTGGCACCCGTTCGACCCTGAAAAAACACAAATTCGATCGGCACTGGCGCAACGCCCGGGTCCACACCCTGCACGACCCGGTGCGCTGGAAGTACCACGTGGTCGGCAACTGGTTGCTCAATGGCGTGAAACCGCCACGTCATGACTGGTCGTGACCATGGCCGAATTGTTCAAGAACATTTATTGGGCCGATATCGGCCAGGCCTGCCTCGACACCTTGAGCATGCTCGGCGCGGCACTGGGTTTTACCGTGCTGTTGGGTTTGCCGCTGGGGGTGCTGCTGTTCCTCACCGGCAAGCGCCAATTGCATGAAGCGGTCGGTGTCTACCGGGTGCTGTCGGTGATCGTGAACATGCTGCGTTCGCTGCCGTTCATCATTCTGCTGATTGTGCTGATCCCACTGACGACCCTGTTGGTGGGCACTTCGCTGGGCGTGCCGGGGACCATTCCACCGTTGGTGGTCGGTTGCACGCCGTTCTTCGCGCGGTTGGTGGAAACCGCGTTGCGCGAAGTCGATCGCGGGGTGGTGGAGGCGACCCAGGCCATGGGCGCCAACACCTGGCAAATCATTCGCTACACCTTGTTGCCGGAAGCCCGGGGAGGGCTGCTGGCAGCGGTCACGGTCACCGCGATCGTGCTGGTCGATTACACGGCGATGGCCGGGGTGATCGGCGGTGGCGGCCTGGGCGACCTGGCCATCCGCTACGGCTACCAGCGGTTCCAGACCGATGTGATGGTGGTCACCGTGGTGCTGTTGCTGATCCTGGTCCAGGCCCTGCAAATGAGCGGCGACCGACTGGTGGCACGTTACAGCCACCGCTGACGATTCAAATCAAAAAAACCGGCCCCACGTCCGCCCTACGACGGCCATTTAAATCTGCCTTGGAGCACCGCATGAAAAAGACCCTGGCCATACTGGCTGCCCTGATCTCGTTGAGCGCCCACGCCAACGAAAAACTCACCGTCGGCGCCACCCCGGTGCCGCACGCGGAAATCCTCGAATTCGTCAAACCGACACTGGCCAAGGAAGGCGTGGACCTGGACATCAAGGTGTTCACCGATTTCATCCAGCCCAACCAGCAGCTGGCGCTGAAGAATCTCGACGCCAACTATTACCAGTACCGGCCGTTTCTCGATGACTACAACAAGACCCGTCACACCGACCTGGTGCCGGTGGTGGGCGTGCACATCGAGCCGTTCGGCGCATATTCGACCAAAATCAAAAACATCGCCGAGCTCAAGGACGGCGCCACCGTTTCGATCCCCAACGACCCGGTCAACACCGGTCGCGCCCTGGTGCTCTTGCACGAAGCGGGTCTGATCAAGCTCAAGGACCCGAGCAACACCCTGGCGACCCAACGGGACATCGTCGAAAACCCCAAGCACCTGAAAATCCGTGAACTGGAGGGCGCACTGCTGGCGCGTTCGGTGAGTCAGGTCGACCTGGCGTTCGTTTTCGCCAACTACGCCCTGGAGGCCGGGATCGATACCAACAGTGCCTTGATCGTGGAGAAGGGCAAGAGCCTCTACATCGAGTTCCTGGTGGCACGGCCGGACAATATCAACGACCCGGGCCTGCAGAAACTGGCCAAGGCGTTGAACTCCGATGAGGTGCGGCAGTTCATCCTGACCCGCTACAAAGGCCAGATCGCGCCGGGGTTCTAAATCTTCGTCGTCTGGCAATACGTCTTCGCGAGCAAGCCCGCTCCCACATTTCGACCGAGTTCTTCAGGTGGAACCTAGTCGAATGTGGGAGCGGGCTTGCTCGCGAAGGCCACAGGCAACTGATCCGCGCCCATCAGGCAAAGACCGTGACCTTCGGCTCGTTCCAGGTGCTGCACAGCCTGGAACGCAGCCACGACCACGGGTTGCACTGCAATCTGGTGGGTTAGATCGACAGCTGCATCAAGCGCTCGCCCTGAATGTTTTCCGTGGGCCGGCGTTTGTTCACCGCCAGTTCACCGATCTTTATCAGGCGCGTGCGGGTCACGTTACGGCTCAGCCCCAGCAGGGCGGCGGTGTGCACCTGGTTGTAGTGGCTGAAACGGTAGGCGGCGCGCATCAAGGCGTCTTCGACTTTCTCATGCAGCGCGCCGGCCTGTTGTTCGAAGAGCTTCTGGAAGGCCCGGTCGAGCAGGGCTTCGGCGCTGTCGTCGACCTGGGTGTGGTAGTCGTCCTGACGCTCGATGCGCATGTTCGACAGGCGCAGGTCATCGCGTTCGATCACGCCGTTGCGGCAAATCAACAGGGTGTGGTGAATCACGTTTTCCAGTTCGCGGATATTGCCCGGCCAACTGTAGCTGCGCAGTTTCAGTTCGGCCTCTTTGCTGATGGTGATGGTGCCGTAGCCAAGGCGCTGGCTGTAGGCGTTGATGAAGTGACGCGTCAGCGGCAGGATGTCGCCCGGGCGATCGCGCAGCGGGCTCAGGTCCAGGCTGACGACGTCGAGCCGGTAATACAGGTCTTCGCGAAAGTGCCCGGCGTTGATGGCTTTTTCCAGTTGCACGTTGGTGGCCGCGAGTACGCGCACATCGATGGGAATGCTCTTGCGCGAACCCAGGCGCACCACTTCGCGCTCCTGCAACACGCGCAACAATTTGACCTGGATCGCCATCGGCAAATCGCCGATTTCGTCGAGGAACAAGGTGCCCCCGTTGGCTTCCTCGAACCAGCCGGCCTTGGCGCTCAGGGCGCCGGTGAACGCACCTTTTTCATGGCCGAACAATTCGGCTTCGACCAGGGATTCGGAGAACGCACCGCAGTTCACCGCCACGAATGGCCGGTTGCGCCGGGCGCTGAGGTTGTGGATATGTCGCGCCACCAACTCTTTGCCGGTGCCGGTTTCGCCAATGATCAGCACGCTGGCGTCACTGGGGGCGACTTGTTGCAGATGCGCCAGCAAGGCCTGGGACTTCGGGTCTTCGAAGACCTGTGCCGTGGCGCGGATCGACGTGGCCAGAGCGGGCGAGGGCGGTAAGGTCAGCAGTTGCATGGGGCACGCTCCTTGATGGGCAAGCTATGAATAGAAAGTCGGAATCGGCAGGGCCTGGTTCAGCGCCCAGTCACCCAGTTCCTGGAGTTTGTAATCCACCGGGTCGTGCAGGGTTTGCGTGCGCAGGTTGCGCCAATGGCGGTCCAGGCGCAGCGAGGCATGGGTCGAACGCGCGCCGGTCACTTCGAACAAGCGGCTGCACAGTTCCAGGCCATTGCGCGTCGCCGCGACCTTGGCCGTGGCGATGGCGGTGGCGAGATGCCCGCGTTCTTCGGCACTCAGGTTCGGACCTTTGGCCCAGGCCTTGTCGAGCAAGTTGGCGGCACGTTCCACCAGCAACCGCACGCCTTCGAGGGCCACCCAGAACTCGCCGTAGTGACCGAGCACATAAGGGTCCTGGCGCACATCCTGAGTGGTGGATTTATGCCACGGCCGGGTTTCGGTGAGGGTGTATTGCCGCGCCTCTTCAAAGGCGCCTTCGGCGATGCCGAGGAACATGTGAGTGAAGGTCAACTGGGCGATCAGCGGGCGCAGGCAGGCGAACGGCGTACTCAACGGCCCCGGATCAAGCAGCAGTTCCGACTCTTCGACCCGCACCCGTTCAAAGGTTGCGCTGCCGCTGTCGGTCTGGCGCTGACCGATGTTGTTCCAGTCGTTGTGCAGGCTGATGCCGCTGCGACCGCTGGGAATGGCGGCGATCAACAGCTTGCCGCCGGCGTTTTCGTCCACCGCCGAGGCGATCAGCATTTCTGAATCGCTGGCGCCGGAGCAAAAACTCTTCTTGCCGGAAAACTCACGCCAGCCGCCAAGGTTTTTCACCACGGTGCGGGTGTCGAGCGGGTTGAGGGCATTGCCCCAGAACCAGTTCTTGCGTGCGGTTTGTTCAAACCACGGCTGCCATTGCTCGGGCCGGGCGAACAGGCGCACGGTGGCGAGCATCAGGTGATGGAAACCGAAAACATGGGCAATCGAACTGTCGACCTTGGCGAACTCGCGCACGATGGCCAGGGTTTCACTCCAGTGGGCGCCGAGGCCGCCGAACTGGGTGGGAATACTTAACGCGAGCAGGCCGCTGTGGCGCAGGGCATCACGCTCGGCCTTGGGCGTACCGCCGCGCTCGTCGCGCTCGACGGCGGTCAAGGCAAACTCGGCGGCCAATTGGCGGGCGGTCTGCAACGGGGATATCAGGGCGCTTTGCGGTTTGGCGGTCACGCTGTTTTCCTTTTGAAATCGACACGGCCCTGTAGGAGCGAGGCTTGCCCGCGAAGAACGATAACGCGGTGCATCTGATGCACCGAGTCGTATGGTTCGCCGGCAAGTCGGAACGCCGCACCGCTGGCTCCTACAGAGGTCGCGTCAGGCTTTGGCTGGCAACACGTCATTGGCGATCATTTCGCCAAACGGCCCGGTGAGGTTGGTGACGCCGCGACCGGCCAGGCTGGCATACGGCTCGGACAACAGCGGGAACACCAGTTCGGCAAAGCGATAAGCCTCCTCAAGGTGCGGATAGCCGGAGAAGATGAAACTCTCGATGCCCAGGTCCGCGTACTCCTTGATCCGCGCCGCCACCTGCTGCGGATCGCCCACCAGCGCCGTCCCGGCACCGCCGCGCACCAGCCCGACACCGGCCCACAGGTTGGGCGAGATCTCCAGGTTGTCACGACGCCCGTCATGCAGGGCGGCCATGCGCCGCTGACCTTCCGAGTCGAAGCGCGAGAAAGACTTCTGTGCGGCGGCGATGGTCTCGTCGCTGATGTGTTCGATCAATTTGTCAGCGGCTTTCCAGGCTTCTTCGGCGGTTTCACGCACGATCACATGCAATCGAATCCCGAACTTCACCGTACGTCCATTGCGTGCAGCACGTTCACGGACATCGGCGAGTTTTTGCGCCACGGCCGCCGGAGGTTCGCCCCAGGTCAGGTAGACATCGACCTGTTCGGCGGCCAGGTCATGGGCAGCATCGGACGAACCGCCGAAGTACAGCGGCGGATAGGGTTTCTGCACCGGCGGATACAGAGCCTTGGCGTTCTGTACCCGCAGGTGTTTACCTTCGAAATCCACCGATTCGCCTTGCAGTACGCGACGCCAGATCTTCAGGAATTCGTCAGTGACTTCGTAGCGCTCGCTGTGATCGAGGAAACTGCCGTCGCCACGGTTTTCATCCGGGTCGCCGCCGGTCACCACATTGATCAGTAAACGGCCACCGGACAGTCGATCCAGGGTGGCGGCCATGCGCGCCGAAACTGTTGGCGAAATGATCCCCGGCCGGATCGCCACCAGGTACCGCAAGCGTTCGGTCAGCGGCACCAGCGCCGAAGCGATGACCCACGAGTCTTCGCAGGAGCGCCCGGTCGGGATCAATACACCGTGGTAACCGAGGCTGTCCGCCGCCTGGGCCACCTGTTTCAGATAATTCAGCGTTACCGGGCGTGCGCCCTGGGTGGTGCCCAGGTAGTGACCGTCGCCGTGGGTCGGCAGGAACCAGAAAACATCCATGAACAAATCCTTAAGCGATTTTCAGCAGATTGTTGGGGTGCACGCCGAACAGCGGCGCGGCGCGTTCTGCAGCCAGGCGAATGCGGGCCTTCAAGGGCTCACTGGTGATTTGGTAATTGGAGAAATCGGCTTCGGTGGCATACACGCCAATCGGCAAGGTCAAGGCCTGGAAGAAACTGAACAGAGGCCGCAGTTGATGATCGAGCACCAGCGCGTGACGTTCGCTGCCTCCGGTGGCGGCCAGCAGTACTGGCGTGTTGATCAGCGCATTCAGGTCAATCAGATCGAACAGGTGCTTGAGCAGGCCCGGGTAGGAACCGCGATAAACGGGCGCGGCGACGATCAACAAGTCGGCGTTTTCGATCGCTTGCAGTTCGGCTTCGATATCCGCCGCCAGTTCCTGGCGAGACAGCGCCGCGCCCAGTGGCCGGGCAATGTCACCCAGTTCGATGAGCTTGCTGTCGATCGGCAGTTGCTCGGCCAACTGCGCCAACAGCGCCTGGGTCAGCACCAGGGTGCGCGACGGACGCCAGGTACCACCGGAGAGGGCAACGACTTTCAATGGACGCGACATGAACAGTTCCTTTTTAAACAGTTGCTCGGCGAGCAGTGAGTAGTCACCCAGTTGAGCAAGAGCTGTACCAATCCCTTGAGGCCCAGGATTACCGGGCTTTCAGCGCCCTGAGCGGGCCGCGCTGTTGATTTTCAGGGGCTGTTTGTTGAATGACTGTTGCCTGGCAAACAGTTGCTTGGGCAACAGTGGATGCAATTGTTATAAAGGTTGTCTGTTATTCCTCAAAATACAATAAAACGATATTTATAGATCATTAAGAAATATAAAGGTGCTGCAACGGCCGCATTAGAAAAACCCGATAGCCACTATCGAGAGCGTTGATTTCTGCTCGGACAAAGGCGCGAGTAGCCTGTGTTCATTGCCCCGAACACGATGCCAGGACGCCGAAAATGAAACCTCTAATCGCCACTTTCTTGCTGCTCGCGGTCTCTGTACTTGCCGGATGTGCCAGCCATGTTTCCCCGGAATTGCGTCCCTACACCGCTGAAGAAACCCGCGAACTGGCGCTGGAAGCACTGAATCGTCGAGGCCTGTCCTTCGATGAATACCACGCGAAAAAAGCCGAACTGCTCGGCGAGCCACGGAAAACTTTTGGCTTCGACAAGCAGGGCGAAATGAACGCCGAGCGAGCTGTACAGCTGCACGGTCGTCAGAGCTGAGCTAAAACTGTACCGCTTGAACTTTCGCCCAACTGTCCATGGGTTTCACGGAGCGTTCGCGATAGGGTCTATACCTGACTGACCCCGATGGACTGTCGCCCATGACTCTCTCACTCGATCTGCTGCTGGGCTTTGCCCTGTTCGCCCTCGTCACCTCGATCACACCCGGTCCGAACAACACCATGTTGCTGGCATCCGGGGTGAACTTCGGCTTCCATCGAACCATCCCCCATATGCTGGGTATCACCTGCGGATTCTTCGTGCTGGTCGTGGCGGTGGGGTTCGGGCTGGGCGCGGTGTTCCAGGCGTATCCTGTGCTCTACACCGTGCTGCGCTACGTCGGTGCGGCGTACTTGCTGTACCTGGCGTGGAAAATCGCCCATTCCGGGCCCGTTTCGGACAGCGGCAAAGGCGAGGCCAAGCCGATCAGCTACCTGGGCGCCGCGGCGTTCCAGTGGGTCAATCCCAAGGCCTGGATCATGGCCATCGGTGCCATCAGCACCTACACACCGATGCAGGGCTATTTCACCAATGTGATTGTGATTGCCGCGGTGTTTGCCCTGATCAACCTGCCGAGCGTCGGTGTGTGGGCCGCTTGCGGCACGCTGTTGCGCAATGTTCTAAAAGACCGGCGCTGGTTGCGCCTGTTCAACTGGGGCATGGCCGCGCTGCTGGTGGCGTCGCTGTATCCGATATTGCTCGAGAGCTTTAGCTGACGCATTGCTTCAACCGCTTACCCGATGCCTGTTAAGCTGGCTTTTCAGGAGCGTTCCTACGCACTTTTAAATGAAGTTGTTCTTCTTTAACGGCATCCAATCAGGTATTGGTAACCTTCTGGAAACCGAACGCAGCTCATAAGGCTGCGTTTCGCCGTTTGCAGTCATGAGCTTCCTGATCCCGGAACACGCTCTGCGAGTCCTTTATGAATAAACGTCCGCTGTATTTCGACTACGCCGCCACCACGCCGGTGGATGAGCGGGTCATCAAGATCATGGTCGAATGCCTGGGCTTCGACGGTAACTTCGGCAACCCGGCCTCCAGCTCCCACGCCTTTGGCCAGCAGGCCCGGCAATCGGTAGAGCAGGCGCGGCGCCAGGTCGCCGAACTGGTCGGTGCCACGCCTGAACAGATCGTCTGGACCTCCGGTGCCACCGAATCCAACAACCTGGCCCTCAAGGGTGTGGCCCAGGCACGCGGCGTCGCCGGTGGCCACCTCATCACCAGCCAGATCGAACACAAGGCCATCCTCGATACCGCCAGGCAGTTGCAGGACAGCGGCGTAGCGGTGACGTACCTGGTGCCGGACGCCGATGGCCTGATCACCGCGCAAGCGGTCAGCGAAGCCATGCGCGAGGACACCTTCCTGGTGTCGCTGATGCTGGTCAACAATGAACTGGGCACGGTCAACGACATCCCGGCCATCGGCCAAGTGGTGCGTGAGCGCAATGCGTTGTTTCATGTCGACGCGGCGCAAGGCGCGGGCAAGGTTGCGATCGACCTGGCGCAGTGGCCGGTGGACCTGATGTCCTTCTCGGCACACAAGCTCTATGGTCCCAAAGGCATTGGCGCGCTGTATGTTGGCCCGCGTGCGCAGCAGCGCCTGCTGGCGCAGATCCACGGCGGCGGTCACGAAGGCGGCCTGCGTTCCGGTACCCTGGCGACCCACCAGATTGCCGCGATGGGCGCGGCCTTTGCCTTGGCGGCGGCCTCGTTCGATGAAGAAAAAGCCTTGATCGTGCACCTGCGCGAGCGCCTGCTTGATCAAGTGCTGAACATTCCTGGCGTGCGGCTCAATGGCAGCCCCACTCAACGCATCCCGCATACATTGAGCCTGACCTTCAGTGAAGGCGAGTTCAATTCGGCGGCATTGCTCGCCTCGATGGCTTTTTCCGCGACCTCGGCCTGTAATTCTGCAAGCAATGCGCCATCCCATGTGCTGCTGGCCCTGGGGCATGATGCCCGTACGGCGAGTCGCACCATTCGCTTGAGCCTGGGGCGTTTCACCACCGAACAGGATATCGATCAAGCGGTACAGCTGATTAAAACCGCCTGCGCCAGTGCTCCGGCATTCTGGCAATAGGGCAACAAAGTGCCGACTTCGATCGGCACCGAACAATAATGACGAGTGGTTAGCAGGAGTCACGATGAATACGCAGTTTACGATCACCGGGTCAGTGCCCCAGCGCCTGGCGCAAACCCGCGAGCTGATGAGCCGGGAAGGTATCCATGCCTTGCTGGTGCCGTCGGCCGATCCCCACCTGTCCGAATACCTGCCGGGTTACTGGCAAGGGCGTCAATGGTTGTCGGGTTTCCACGGTTCGGTCGGCACCTTGATCGTTACCGCGGATTTCGCCGGTGTTTGGGCTGACAGCCGTTACTGGGAGCAAGCGAGCAAGGAACTCAAGGGCAGTGGCATCGAGTTGGTCAAGCTGCAACCCGGCCAACCCGGACCGCTGGACTGGTTGGCCGAGCAAACCCCGCAGGGTGGTGTGGTCGCGGTCGATGGCGCGGTGATGGCGGTGGCTTCCGCACGCACGCTGGGCGGCAAGCTTGAGGAGCGGGGCGCACGCCTGCGCACCGACATCGACCTGTTGAGCGAAGTCTGGAGCAACCGCCCAAGCCTGCCGAACGAACCGATCTATCAGCACCTGCCGCCACAAGCCACCGTCAGCCGTGGCGAAAAACTCGCCAAACTGCGCGAAACCCTGCAGGCACGGGGTGCCGACTGGCATTTCATCGCCACCCTGGATGACATCGCCTGGCTGTTCAACCTGCGCGGCGGCGATGTGTCGTTCAACCCGGTGTTCGTTTCTTTCGCCTTGATCAGCCAGCAACAGGCAACCCTGTTCGTCGCGCTGAGCAAGGTCGATGCGCAGTTGCGTGCGGTCCTGGAACAGGACGGCGTGACCCTGCGCGATTACAGCGAAGTGGCCGACGCCCTGCGCGCGGTGCCGACGGGCACTAGCCTGCTGGTCGATCCGGCGCGGGTAACGGCAGGTTTGCTGGATAACCTCGACAGCGGTGTCAAACTGCTCGAAGGCCTGAATCCGACCACCCTTGCCAAGTCGCAGAAGAGCCTGGCTGACGCCGAATACATCCGCCAGGCCATGGAGCAGGACGGTGCAGCGCTGTGCGAATTCTTCACCTGGCTCGAATCGGCCTGGGGCCAAGAGCGTATTACCGAACTGACTATCGACGAAAAACTGACCGCAGCGCGTGAACGTCGGCCGGGCTATGTGTCGCTGAGCTTCAACACCATTGCCGCCTTCAACGCCAACGGCGCCATGCCCCATTACCACGCCACCGAAGAAGAGCACGCGGTGATCGAAGGTGACGGCTTGTTGCTGATCGATTCCGGTGGCCAGTACCTGGGCGGCACCACCGACATCACACGGATGGTGCCGGTCGGCACGCCGACCAGCGAGCAGAAACGCGATTGCACCCGCGTGCTCAAGGGCGTGATTGCCCTGTCCCGTGCGCAATTCCCCAAAGGTATCCTGTCGCCACTGCTTGACGCCATCGCCCGGGCGCCGATCTGGGCCGAAAGCGTCGATTATGGTCACGGTACCGGTCACGGCGTCGGCTACTTCCTCAACGTTCACGAAGGTCCCCAGGTCATTGCCTACCAGGCCGCGCCCGCGCCGCAAACCGCCATGCTGCCAGGCATGATCACCTCGATCGAGCCAGGCACTTACCGTCCAGGCCGTTGGGGTGTGCGCATCGAGAACCTGGCGATGAACCGCGAGGCAGGCAGCAGCGAATTCGGCGAATTCCTCAAGTTCGAAACCCTGACCCTGTGCCCGATCGACACGCGCTGCCTGGAAACCTCGCTGCTGAGCGAAGAGGAAAAGCAGTGGTTGAACGCTTACCATGCCGAAGTGCGCGAGCGTTTAAGCCCGTTGCTCGACGGCGCTGCACTGGAGTGGTTGAACACTCGCACTGCGGCTATTTGACGGATGTAGCCGGGCGCTGTCTCCAGCGCCCGGTTCACGTAGTCGATCGGGTCCTCGGGTTTTTAACCCAGGGCTTCGATGACAAAGTCCAGTCGATCCTGGCCGAAGTACAGCTGATCGCCGACAAACATGCTCGGTGCACCGAATACGCCGCGTTGCACGGCTTTTTCGGTGGTTTCCTTGAGCTCGTTTTTGACATCCTCGTCGACGGTCAGGGCCAGGATTTCTTCCGGGTCGAAACTGTTTTCCCTCAGTACTGCCCCGACAGTGGCCGGATCATTAAGGTTGCGACCTTCGATCCAAAGCGCCTTGAACAGGCAATCGATGAATGCGGCAAAGCGCTCAGGGTGACGCATCTGCATGCCTGTCACGGCACGCATGAGCAGCAGTGTGTTGATCGGGAAGTGCGGGTTGATTTTCAGTGGCACACCGTAGCGTTTGGCATACCGATCCAGGTCTATGAACATGTAGCGGCCCTTGGCAGGGATAGTCGCCGGGGAAGCGTTGCCGGTGGCTTTGAACACCCCGCCGAGCAGGATTGGCACGTAGATCAGCTGGCTGTCGGTCTGCTCACAGATCTTCGGTAGCTGGGTGTACGCCAGGTAGGTGGCGGGACTGCCCAGGTCGAAATAGAACTCCACGGTTTTGCTCATGGTCGATGCACTCTTCTTGTTGTCGTAAGGAAGGATTACCAGCGTTCGCTCCAGGGGCGCAGGTCCAGCTCGAAGGTCCAGGCGTCGCGCGGCTGGCTGTGCAGGTACCAATAGTTCTCGGCGATGTGCTCGGGGTTGAGAATGCCGTCCTGGTCCTTGGTTGCGTACTTCTCGGGGAAGCTGTCACGAATGAAATCGGTGTCGATGGCGCCGTCGACCACGACGTGGGCGACGTGAATATTCATCGGCCCCAGTTCCCGAGCCATGCTTTGCGCCAGCGCACGGATCCCGTGCTTGGCCCCGGCGAACGCGGCAAAGCCTGCAGCACCGCGTAAGCCGGCAGTGGCGCCGGTGAACAAGATAGTGCCCCGTTGCCGCTTGGCCATGCGCTTGGCCACTTCCCTGCCATTGAGAAAGCCTGAGAAACAGGCCATTTCCCAGATCTTGAAGTACTTGCGGGCCGTCTCTTCGAGAATGCTGCAGGGCACGTTGGCGCCAATGTTGAACACGAACGCTTCGATCGGGCCGATGTCGCTTTCGATTTGCTCGACCAGTGCAACCACATCGTCTTCTTTGCGGGCATCGCAGGCGAAGCCGTGGGCTTCACCGCCGCTGGCCCTGATGGTATCGACCAGAGGCTGGAGCTTGTCCGCGCTGCGACGGGTCACGCAGGCCACGAATCCCTCCTGTGCAAACCGCTTGGCAATGGCGCCACCCGTGGCATCTCCCGCACCGACAACCAGTACGACCTTTTTGTTATTCATTGCCTGGACCCCTTTAGTAAACGATCGTTAACTAAACGAACGTTATGCTACGATTTGGCAGGCGTCAAGATGATCGAACTTGAGGGAAGGGCAATGCGTTATTCAGCCAGTCACAAACTGGAAACCCGAGAGAAACTGCTGCAAAGCAGCGCGGTGTCGGCCAAGCAATCCGGTTTTTCCACGGTGGGGGTCGACGGTTTGATGAAAGCCATCGGCTTGAGTGGTGGCGCGTTCTACAGTCACTTCGCGTCGAAGGATGAGTTGTTCGCGTCCATTGTCGAGCGCGAGTTGCGGCAAAGCCTGGAACGCTTGGGGGCTGATCAGGATCGCGACAAATTCGAGCGTTGCCTCAAGCTCTACTTGAGCATGTCCCACGTCGAGCACCCGGAAACCGGTTGTGCATTACCGGCGTTGGGCGCCGAGATTGCTCGCTCCGATCCGCTGATTCGACAGCAGGCCGAGCACTGGATCTGCCAGCTTCAGGAGAGTTGGGCGCGGGTGCTGGAGAGCGACAGCCTGGCCTGGGCGATTCTGTCGCAATGCATCGGAGCCTTGGTGGTGGCGCGAATGCTGGTCACGCCGGATCTGCAGCGCAGGGTGCTGAAGTCCAGCCATGAGGAGATAGGCCGCCAGCTGTCAGGCCCGCGGGCCTGACAATGGCTTCAGATCATTTGCAGATGACGATCATGCTGCGGCTGGTATAGCCCGCGGGGTTGAGTCCGAACGGATAATCACCTGGCTCTTCCACGGCATCGCCGGATTTGGCGATGACCTTGTAGTTCTTTGGGGCGCACGAGTTGGCGGCGCTGGCGTAGCACTGGTCCCATGAGGACGACAGCCCCGAACAGTTGATATGGATGCCTTTCCTGCCGTGTTTGGTCTGGGATTTGGAGGTCGCCGCGCAGCCCGCAACGGCAAGAACGGCGATCAGTATCAAAATTCGTTTCATTGCTATCCTTGTAGCGTTCCCGGATCTGTCGCCCGGTCTGCAGTATTCGCTTGCGCATGAAGCGTTTTGAAGTCCCTGTCCTGAAAAAGTCCATTTCTGACACTGGGTTGCGGGCCTAAACATGGCCTAATTGAGCGGCAAATACCAGAGCCTGTGCAAAACCGGTCGTCAATCGGCTGCAACGGCGGGCTTGGCGGCACTGCCCATGGTCATGGTGGCACCCACGGAAGCCAGGATGATGCACAGGATGGCCATCCATTGTGACAAAGACAGGAACTCTTGCAGGAACAACAAACCGGACAAGGCGCCCACCGCGGGTTCGATGCTCATCAGTGTGCCGAAGGTCTTGGCCGGCATGCGCGTGAGGGCGACCATTTCCAGTGTGTAGGGGAGGGCCGTGGACAGTACGGCGACACCGATGGCGATCGGAATCAAGGA